>JAWKRB010000012.1:0-242787 GCA_041389885.1 Polyangiales bacterium
CAGTACGCAAGGGAGCTCATGAAGAAGCTCCCGCTTGAGGACAGGCTCGCAGACCTCGCGCCCGAAGAGCGCCTCGCGGGGCTCGCGCCCCAAGAGCGCCTCGCGGGGCTCGCGCCCCAAGAGCGCCTCGCGGGGCTCGCCCCCGAAGAGGTCCTCCTCGCGCTTCCTGATGCGGCCCTTGCGGCCCTCGACGCCAGCTACGTCGACACCCTCGCCGAGCCCCTTCGCAGCGCCATTCGCGCGCGCCGCGGAAGGTAGGACCGCGCGCCGCGCTCCCACTGGCGCTCTGCCGCAACCAGCTCCCCCCTCGCGCCCGCGCCCCCCGCGGATGAGATCCAAGCGTCCCGCCACGGAGGAGGCGCGCGCGGTGCGTCCGACCGCGCTCCCCGCGGCCCTCCACGGCGACGCTCCCCGAAATTCTCTCGGCCTCTGCCCGCACGGCCCGCTCTGTCTTCACACCACGCGGCCCACTCGGCCACTGCCCGCGCGGCCCGTGCTGTCGCCCAATCCCCTGCGACCCAAGAGATCGCGACACGCGAGCGCGACCCTGGAGAAGGGGTGCGCCAATGGACCGACCTCGACGCGCCTCTCCCGGAGGACGACGGGGCCTTTCAGCAGCGCTTCACGGTCCGCGCGCGGCAGCCCGGGCAGACGAGCGCGATGCTCGACGAGGCTCTGCGCGTGGTCCTCGCGCGCTTCGACGAGGCCGCGCTGGACGACGACCACGCGGTGCTCACCTGCGCGGACGGCGTGCTCCAACTCGCTGGGCTGCAGGGCGTTCTGATCGACATACAGGTGGTGACGGCGAACCTAGCGGCCGCGGCGCTGGCCGACCGGGCCGCGGCCTGGGCGTTCTTCGCGGGCGCGCGAGGCGCTACGTTTCGCGTAGGGGACCTCACGCTGCACGGGTGGTCGGTGAAGGGCTTGGCGCTGCGCACGGCGACGCGCTGTGAGAAGGGCGCAGCGCGCGGGGTGATGGAGCTGATGCTGCCCGCGGAGGCCGACGCGACGCCGTGGGAAGATGCGCTGCCCGATGGGCTGGACACGCGCACCGGGGTGCGGGAGGACGTGGCGCGGGTCGAGTGTGAGCTGCCCGAGGATCCTGCCTCACTGATGCCGCTCGCCGAGCGTGTGGCGGAGGTCGCGCTGTCGCTGCAGCGGGCCGGCGGAGACGCGGGGGCGTACAGGCACTGTGTACTGCGTCAGGGGCCGACCGCGAGGCCGGGCGCGATCGGGGGGCTCATTTCGCGACCCGCGATGGACCTCGCGTCGCCGTCCACCGAGGCGCCGCCGTAGGTGCCGACGCCGAAGCGGTTGTCGGCGCCGCGGTTGGCGCGAAGCGAGATCGTGCTCGCGTTCACGAGCAGTCCGAAGGCGCTGGAGCGCAGGATGGTGTTGTCTTCCATCGAGACCCGCGCGGAGGCGGCGTTGATGTGCACGCCGTCGCCGAGCTGCACCGTCACGGTGGATCCGCGCAGGGTTCCTGCCGCGGTGTCGACGATGCCATTGCACTGCACGATGCCGACGAGCGAACCCGGCGTGGCGACGATGCCCGCGAAGCGGTTCTCCACGAAGAGCGACTCGCCTACCGCGGGGACCTCGGCGCGCGCGCCCACGAAGAGCCCGCCCGAGGCGTTGCGCGAGAGCACCGCGCCGCGCACCGAGAGGCGCGCACGAACGCCCTGCGCCAGGATGCCCGCGCGCCCGTTGCCGAGCAGCGCCGAGCCGAATCCGCGCACCGTGGGGCTGAGGAGCTCGGGGTCGAGGCTGACGTCGGCCTCGGCGCCGACGAAGATCCCGTCGCCCGCCTCGCCGCCGTCGATGGCGGTGAGCACGGTGTCGGCGAAGGTGCTGCGACGGACCTCGGTGCGCCGCGCGTCGGCCACGTAGAGCCCCGCGACGCCGTTGGCCTGACTCACCACCTGGTCGATGCAGTCGAGGGCCCCGCCGCGGCCGGGGGCGTCGCAGCGGGGGCGCCCGCCAGTGGCGGTGGTGGCGCCGATGAGCACCACGCCGTGTCGGGCCATGCGGGTGACGAGACCCTCGCGGAGCGCGACGTGGGCGCCTTCGGCGCGCAGCCCCTGCCCGAGACCGTCGCGGAGCACGAAGCGCGAGAGCGAGAGGAATGCGCCGCCCGAGGCGAGCACGGCGGTTCGGCGCGGGCGCACGACGGCAAGGCGGGTGGCGTCGAGGGTGCCGCCGTCGAGGGTGATCCCGACCTCGGCGTCGGCGACGAGCACATCTTGCAACGAGAGGGTGGACTGCGTCGCGAGGAGCGCGAGGTCCTGCTCGGTGCGTGGCGCGGCGCTCGCGTACTGCAGGGTGACGCCTCGGAGGGTGAGGCGCGTGCTGGGCGCGACGCGCAGACCGACCTGTCCGCGCGCGATCTCGAGGGTGGTGCCGCTGCTCGCGCCGACGCCGACGAGGGTGAGGTCACGGGTGATTGCGAGGGTCTCGGTGAGCGTGTGGGTGCCGCGGGCGAGCGCGATGCTGGCGGCCGGCGCTGACGCGCGGAGAGCTTCGGCGATGGTGCGCAGCGGCGCGTCGAGGGTGCCCGTTCCACCACTCGCGGCGGAGGGATCGACGAAGAGGATTGGCGCGGTGAGCGAGGTGGTGTCGGGCCATCGCGGCGGAGCGGGTACCGTGATCGGACCCACGGGTGTGCACCGCACGGCGTCGACGTCGTCGCCCGTGCGGAGCGGTGCGCTGTCGGCGTCGGGGCACGGTGCGAACGCGCGGGGGGCGAGGTCGAGGCCGCGGAGGGTGAGGGAGGGGTCGGTGACGGGCGCGGTGTCGGTGACGGGCGCGGCGTCGTTCGGTGCGACCGCGGGGGTGGAGCACGCGAGGCCCGCAGAGATCCACCACGCCAACGCCGCCCTCCCCGATCGCCCGTCCATCATGGGGAGAGTCTATTACACCCTGGGGACATCCCTGACTCGGATCACTGTCGGCCCTCCGTGTGGGAAGAAAGTCTCCGAGACAGGCAACCGGGAGGGGGTAGGGACACGAGTTCCTGCCCGCGTGGCAGTGGTTTGGGTGCCCGGTGGTCGGGTAGAGTCGAGTAGTCTCGCCGCGCGGAGACGGACATGGAAGAGAACAGTCTGACGATCACGATTCTGAGGGAGATCCGCGACAACACCGCCCGCACCAATGAGCGCGTGGACCACCTCACCGATCGCGTCGACGCGCAGGGGGAGCTGCTCCAGACGATGACCGCTGTGCAGATCCGGCAGGAGCAGGCGTTGATCAAGCTGACGGAGATCGTCGAGCGCCATGACGAGACGCTCAAGGGGATCCACGGCGAGCTGCGGCGAATCCACGACCGCATCGACGACGTGTTCGAGGGGCCGCTGGCCGGCGCGCTGCGCGACCATGAGACGCGGCTGTGTCGGCTCGAAGGCAGAGACTCGTAGACGAACTCGGGGCTTGGCGCGGGATCGACACGGTCTCGGGGGTGAACCTCCAGCACACTCCCGGGGTTGGCCTATCGTCGATCCCTGCCATTGCTCCACGGTGAACCCCGGGCCTTCGCCGCGAGGACTGCTCGTGTCTCTACTGAGGCATGACTGATGTCATATCGTTCCGCGATGTCTCACCGACCATCAAGATCGACGACAGACGGAGAATCTGGTAGCGCTGCGATCGGATCGGATACCCGAGGGCCGCTGAGAACAGTCGATGCTGGACCGAAGACGCGCAGCATGGGTATCTGGGTTGTTGCTCGCTTCGATCGCAGGCGGATGTAACGACGCGGAGCGCGTCGAGACACACGCCGAGACGGCCCCCCCGGGCGAGGACGCGGTGGTGGATGTTGTGGTCGCGCAGGATGACGGCTGCCCCGAGGGCTGGGCCCGCGCGGAGAGCGGCGGGTGTGGTCCGAGGGTAGTGTTGTGCGGGCCGGGTGGCGGTGCGGCCGAAGGAGCATGCCAGGGTCGAGCCGAGTCCCGTCCGGAGACGGTCGAGGACCCCGATGGCATCGCGGGCACGGCGTTCTATCTCGATGCGCAAGGTGCCGTCGCGGGAGGCTGGAACACACCCGTATGGAACTGTCCGCAGGGATGGTCGGCCGAGCCTGATGGCACCTGCGCGCCACGCCTGCATACAGACTGCCCAGCAGGGACCGCGGCGCTGCCTGATGGCGCCTGCACTGACACGGGGGCTTCGCGTTGCGGAATGCGCGACCTCCCCGACCCACCGCCCGAGGCTGCCGGTCAGGAGGTGGTGTACGTCTCCGAGTTCGCCGAACGCCGCCCCGATGGCAGTCGAGAGGCGCCGTACGTGAGCCTCGAACAGGCCTTTGCTGCGCGACCAAATGCGCGGTGGATCCTGCTGGGCCGAGGCCAATACCGGCTCGCCCCAGACTTTCAGGACGAGCGGCACTTCATCGGGGTGTGCCCGTCTTCAACCAACCTCGGTGGCCCTGTCGGGTTCACCGTCATGGCGTTGGTGGCGGATGGGAGCCGTGCGCACGTCGAGCTCCGCGACCTCACCCTGCTCTCGGGGGAATACACCCTCCGGGGGCTGAACGGCGCACACATCGTGGTGCGAAACAGTGTGGTGAACGCCAATCCCATTGCGGGGTGGATCTCGGATGACAGCGATCTCGTCGTCGAAGACAGCATCTTGCGCGGCACCGTCATGATCGAACGGGCCCAGGTGCTCGGTGATCGATCCACGGTGTCATTGCTTCGGTCGGCGGTCGTGCCGAGTCGGAGGCCGGGCCTTCTCGTGAATGGAGTCGGCAGCGCGATGCAGCTCTCCAACGTCTCCCTGCGCGGCTTTGGCAGCGTTGGCGTGGACGTGCGCGAGGGCAGCCGCGCGACGCTGGACCGGGTCGCGTTGTACGAAGGCGATGGCGTGGCGGTCGTCAGTCGGGGCATCACCATGGCAGAGAACCTGTCCATTCGAGACCTTCGCGCGCTGGATACCGATCTCAGGGCCAACGGCGGAGTGTTCGTCGAGAAGGGCGGGCGATTCGCTGGGCGAAACATTCGGGTGGAGCGGGTCGAAGGCCTGGGCCTCGCCGCACGTGGCAGCACTTCGGTCGCACCAACGACCCTGTCAGCGGAGGACCTCACGCTCCGAAGGGTGGGATTCGCGCCGGGCGGAACTGGCGGCGTGGGGGTCTGGGGCGCGGAGGGGGCACAGCTGATGATCCGTCGCGCACGCTTCGAGACCGTGTTCTCCGCTGGGGTGCATGTCGAGACGGGCGCGTTGTTGGATCTTCGCGACACCCAGATCCGCGGCGTCACAGCGTTGCCGCTGGAGGAGGCCGCCGACGGCGTTCGCGCGTGGGCCGGGGCTTCGCTGACGTTGCGGCGTGTTCACATCACCGAGGTGGCGAGACACGGGCTCCTCGCCATGGGGCTCCCATCGGGCGTGCAGTCGGTGTTCCCCCGGCTGGGGGCTGGTGCTGTGCAGGTCGACGCGGAGGACGTGTTGGTGGGGCCTGGTCTCACCGGGGGCAGCGGGGTGCTGCTTTGGAGCAACGCTGCCCTCGATGCACACCGGCTTGCGGTCGTGGGTGTTTCGGCGGTGGGGGTGGGGGTGATGTCGACGGGGATGATGTCCTCGGACGTCACGCGCGCGCTGGTCGAACGTGGGTACGCCGACCCGGATGCGGCGACATTGCTCGCCGATCACATCGGCCCGCGACTCGATGCGCCCTCTCGCGTGAACCTCGACGGGGCCTACCTTCGCATCGTCGAGGCGTCGCGCGAGACCGGGACGGAGTCTGGCCCCGTCGGCATCGTGGTCGAACCTGGGTCGTCCATGCAGGGGTCGATGCTCACACTCGACGGCCGTGGCGGTGCCGCGACGGGGGTGCTCAGCGATGGCCGCGTCACCCTGCGGCAGTCGTGGATCACCGGGCATCACCGATGCGCCTTGGGGGCGCTGCGTCCAACGGGCGCGGGGGTGCTGGAGGCCGATGGGCTGGAGCTTCGCGACAACGGGAGCGAGACGACCTGTGTGCCGCCGGGGTGGAGTCGCCCGGGGGTTCCTGCGGGCTTTCCTTGAGATGAGGTGGAACGTGGTGTGTGTTGATCGGGTGGGGCGCGCGCGAGGGTGTTCTGGGGACAACGCGGGACCGTGACGCTGTTGGGGTGTGTGCTGGGCGTGCTGCTGGGGTGTGAGACATCACCAACGCCGGGCGCAGACGCGAGTACCGACGCGACGAACGACGGGGGGCGGGGCGCGAAGGCCGCTGCCGCAGTGCCCGGAGGACTGGGTGCCTGCGGAGCGAGGGGGCTGTGGTCCCGCGGTGATCCTGTGTGCGCCCGAGGGTGGTGCGGCCTTGGGGGTGTGCGTTGGCCGCGATCTCCGCACACCGCGCACGGTGCGTGATCCCGATGGCGAGGAGGGCACGGCGTTCTATCTGCAGGAGAACGGCGAGATCGGGGGGGGATGGTCGCGGCGACCGTGGACGTGTCGTCCGGGCTGGCGGTCGATGCCCGACGGGAGCTGCGCGGCGAATCTGCGCGAGGACTGTCCCGCCAACACCATGCCCCTGCCCGATGGGACGTGCACGGCCACCGGCGTGGATCAATGTCGGGGGACCTTCGCCAACGTGCCGCCCGAGGCTGCAGGGCAACAGGTGCTCTACGTGCTGGAGTCCGCGACGGGGATGGCCGATGGGTCTCGTGAGGCGCCGTATCCAACGATGGCGGCGGCGATGGCGGCGCACCCGACCGCGGAGTGGTTCATGCTGGGGAGGGGGCGCTACGACCTGAACATCTATCAGGAGCGTTCGATTCATGTGATTGGTGTCTGCGCTCCACTCACGCTTGTGGGTGCGGCGACCGGCGTATTCCCACCAACCGTGGAGGTGCAAGGAATCGGACACGAACTCCATCTTGAGGGGGTTACACTCGGGTCCGCCGGCGTCACTGCCGCTGCGGCGTATGGCGCATCGATGCGAATCATGAAGTCTGTCGTGCTGTCGGGCACCGTCTCGACGCTTCGACTCGACGAGGACGTACGCGGCACGATGTCCGACGTCGTCGTGTTTGGCACCAGGAACTCGGATCGACGGGCGATTGAAGTTCAAAATCGAAGCAGTGTCATTCTAAGGCGCGTGCACGTAGTCGCTGGCGACTCGCCTGGAGTTGTGATCGGTCTTGGGTCCACCATGATCGGTGAGGACCTGGTGGTGTCCGACTTCGCAGACAATGGGCTGTACGTTACGGAGCGCTCGTCGGCCCGGCTCGCCGGAGCGGCGTTTGTGGATGGACGAAGCACAGGGGTATTGATGTATGGGCGAGGCCAGTTTGATGACATTGACATCCATGGGATTGTGCCCATCGGTGCGATGCTGACCCGGAACGCGGCGATCCACGCGGGGTTCGGCGGCCAGCTCACTGCTCGCAGGGTGAGAATTAGCGATGTCGCAAACAACGGCATTCGCATTCGGAAGCTCGGGACTCACGTCGACGTTGAGGATCTCGTCATCGAGGACACGCGCCCGCTGGCCGGGCGTGGAGGTGGCGAGGGGATCTGGATGTCAGAACTATCGACGGCGCGCGTTCGTCGTGCATCGATCAGCCGTGTCCACGGAAGCGGTGTTCGTTTGCAAGAGGATCCGACGGTAGACCTGCGAGAAGTTTCCGTGCGCACAGTGTTCCCGGAGCTAGAGGGCTTTGTGGGCACCGGGCTCTCTGTCTTCGTTGGAGGACACATCACTTCGCGAAGAGTTCTTGTCGAAGACCACTCGGCGAGCGTCGTTGTGGCCATCGGGTTGCCGCCCCGGGCGATTCGGTTGATCCCGAACCCGGATGATATCTGGGGCCGAGCGATCGACCCGACTGCCCGGATTGACGCCGTAGATTTGATCGCGCGCAGGCAGCAGCCGCGTGCCGGGCATCGTCCCGTGACCGCGGTGCTACTGGGATCGAACACGACACTTCAAGGTGACCGCATCGCCCTCGACGGCGTGCACGGCATCGGGGTCGCAGTACTGACCCTGGGGTTGTCGACAGAACGCGTTATCCAGGAACTCGTACTGAACGATCGGATCCCAGCAGCCGCCGCTGGTACGCTCCGGGTAGCGTTGGGACCCTCGCTCGATGGTCCGTCCTCGGCGACCCTGCAAAATCTCTTCCTACGTGATTTGCATTCGGGTTGGATCTACAGCTCGCCGGAGGTCGCGAGTGAGCCCGAGATCCGGCGGGCGGCGTACAGCTTGTACGTTGGGGCGGGATCAACGCTACGGGTCGCAGACTTTGCGGCGGACGGGGCGCCCGACGGTGAGATCGGCGCAGTCGGTCTGGGACAACTTCAGTTGAGCCGGGGGGTGCTGCGCAATCACCGCCGCTGCGCGATTGCACGGAACTCCCTTGTGGAGGACGCCGTGATCGATGTCAGCGAGGTTGAGCGGATTGAGAATGGAGGGGATGGGATCTGCGACTTGACCGATCTACCGATCGTTCATGTCCCAGCGTCGCCGAACTGATGTGAGCACGCCCATTGGGCAGTGCGAAGGTCGGGAAAGCGTCCATCTTTGAAACTGGTTAGTCGCTAGCGAATCGTGACCAGCATTCTTGCCGCGGATGCCGGCGTTCGGCAGTTGCCATCACCACTCATTGGGATGCGAGCGGTCTGGAGGCGGACGTTGTGCGTGCCGGGAGACAGCATCGCTCGATCCATCGCGGTCCACGGAGTTGCATGGCCGAAGTTGGGCCGGGTGACGCCGACCTGGACGGCTGGATTGCCGGCGGCGAGCGGGCTCCCGTCAACGACAAATCGATATCCACAGTTCGCCCAACCGTTGGCGCCCGCCAGCGAATAGGCGAATCCGCTTGCGCTGAGGTCCATGGTCGCAGTGGCGGTCGTGGTGAACGTCGCGGTTGCCACGCCAGGCACGTCGATCCAGTTGCCGTCGTTGGAGGTGTCGGCGTCCGCGGTCTGCGAAGCGAAGTAGGAGACAGTGCCCGGCCCAACTGCGCCCTGCTCTCCCCGCGGTCCGGCAGGTCCCGCGGGTCCAGCAGGCCCCGCGGGTCCAGCAGGTCCCGCAGGACATCCGCAGGGCCCTGCATCGACTTGTGCATTGGCGTCTGGGACCTCGATGTTGATCACGTCGCGGATCATGTTCATGACCCCGGAGTCGCTCACCGAGGCCGGCGCCGTCGGGGACGAGCACGCGACAAAGCACACGTGGATGGCGACCGCGCCGAGCACGGAGCTGATGAAGAAGCGGCTTCGGTTGTTCATCGACACTAATTCTCCTGAAGTGCAGACGTTTGGGCGATCAGTCGTCCCGCGCGTGCTTGATGGGCTCCCGCCGAGCACGGACGCACTCTTCGCTGAACCCCCTCGCGCGTTGTAGTCCCACAAATGGGGTACGCGCCCCTCCGCCCGCTCTCCCCACTCCCTCGCGCCCGCGCCCCCCGCGGATGAGATCCAAGCGTCCCGCCACGACGTCCCTGCCCGCGGTGCGTCCGACCGCGCTCATCGCGGCCCTCCTCGGCGAAGCGCCCCGAAATTCTCTCGGCCGCGGCCCGCGCGGCCCTGCCTGTCGTCACCGCACCCAGACCGCGAGGGCCGCCACGGGGGGCGCGCGCGGTCGCGGCCCCTTCGTGGCGGACCTCAGCCCCGTGGGCGCGGTGCGCACGGCGGCGCTCGGGGGACGCACCCGTCGCGCCGGAGCTCAGCCCACCCCGCGTCGGCGCCTTCGCGCGAGCGCTAGCAGCGCCAGCAACGCCGCGGGCGAGCCCCCAACCGCGCGCGGCGACGTCGAGCACCCGCGGCCCGAGACCTCGCCGGTGATCTCGCCCCCGTCGGCGCTCAAGACCTCGCCCCCGTCGGCGGGAGGCTTGATCGTACCGGCGTCGTAGTCGGGGTCTTCGACGAGCCCCGAGTCAGGGTCCTCGAAGGGCTCCTCTTCGCCGGGCTCCTCGCCCGCGTCGACGCTGGCCTCGACGTCGGCCTTCACGCCCGCGTCTTCGACGACCCCCGCGTCGGCGGGAGGCGGCGGAGGCGGAGGGGGATCCGGGCAGCGCGCCTCGCCGCCCGCCGTCGTGCACTGCAGCCCCGCGGCGCACGCGCGTCGCGTGAGGTTGCCCTCGTCGTCGCAGTACCCGAGCTGCCCGTCGGGGAGGCACAGCCCGCGCGCCCCCGTCACCGTCGGGCGGCCCCCCGCGCCCGCGACCACGCACGCCGTGTCGACGCAGCGGGCGGCGGTGCCGCTGTCCCACGCGCACGACTGCGTGCAGCGCGCGCGCTCGACGATCACGCCCCGGTCGCACACCACGCGCTCGTTGCCCGCGCAGAGCGCGACGCGCAGCCCCGCGGGGCACGCGAAGGGCACGCAGCGGTTGCCGTCGGGGATCGAGCAGGTCTGCCCCGAGGGGCAGGTCTCGACCGTCGCGTCGCCGCGCGCGTTGCAGATCAGCCGCGTGCCGCCGGTCTGGCACGCCGTGCGGGCCACCGGGGTCATGCCCTCTTCCGACACGCAGCGCCGAGACACGCACCGCGCCTCGCCGGGATCGGCCTCGGAGCAGAACGTCCCCGCGCGGCAGTCGCGCCTCGTGCCCATGCGACCGTTCGAGCAGGTCACGATCTCGCCCGAGTCGAGGCAGATGTCGTGCGTGCCCGTCGGGGCGCAGGCGGGCGACTCGCAGCGCACGCGGCTGCCCTCGGGGGCGCAGCGCGAGTTCGCGCCGGTGCAGCGCTGACGCGAGCGGCGGTCGCCGTTCACGCAGGTGATCACCGTGCGCCGGTCGAGGCACACCGCGTCGACGCCCCACGAGGGGCAGCCCTGGTCGACGCAGCGCGCGCCGTGGCTGTCGTCGACGCATCGCCCTGCGCCGCAGGAGTGTCGCTCGCAGTCTCCGTCGATGAACACCCCGCGGCTGCACCGCGCGTCGCAGAGCGGGCCGAGCCGCCGCCCCGCGAGACGAATCGGGATGTACACCGGGTCGACGTTGCGCACGATCACCCGCGCCGGCGTGCCCGTGTGCGACTCCTCCAGCGAGCAGAAGCGGGTGTGGGCGCGGTCGAGCCATCCCCCGAAGAGCACGATGTGCCCGGTGCCCGCGCCGGGGTTGCCAGGGTAGTTCAGCGCGTCGCCCACGCGGAGCTGGTTGCGCGAGCGCAGGCGCACCGAGGCGCCCGTGGCCCAGGGCCCCCCGGCGAAGGAGTACGTGGTCAGCCCCGGAGACGAGAGCCGCCACACCATCGAGACGAAGCCCGAGCAGTCGGCGCGAAAGGGCGAGCTCGCCGAGGTCACGCACTGGCAGTAGGGCACCCGCCGGTGGATCCAGTTGTACGCCCGGTCGAGCATCCCCGCGGCGTCGGGCGGCGCGTTGGCGCGGATCACCGACTCGCTGCAGCTCGTGAGCACCGGCGCGTTGATCTCGTCGACCTGGGTGGCGACGCCGTCGTCGAGGGGCGCGCAGGCCGCCGCGAGGACCACCGCCGCGAGCCCCACCACCCTCGAAGTCCGAGCCATCGTGAGAGCCAACACCCTCATGCGTCAGCGGTCAATACAGCCCCACGTTGACGGCGACCTACATGTAGGCGTAGCCACCGCGCACGATGAGAAACGCGCTGCCTCTGCTCTGCCTCCTCGCCGCGAGCTGCGCGCCCGAGGGCGCCGTCGACGAGGGCGGCTTCGCCCAGGAGCTCGCGACCGACGCGACGATCACCTTCGACGCGCAGTGGAACGAGCGGCTCCAGGGCGCGCTGGTCGCGGGGCGCAGCGTGCGCATCGCCTACGACGCGGCCCGCCTGCGCGGCTGCCGCGGCGAGATGTACGGCCGCCCGGCGTGGTCGATCACGGGGTGGATGCGCGGGGCGAACGGCGTCGCGCAGAGCTTCACCGTGGCGCCGACCGAGGGCGAGACCGTCACCGTGGCGCTGCCGAGGGTGGCGGGCCCGGTGTCGTTCTGGTTTCAGAACAACAACCGCTGGGGCTGCAACGCCTGGGACTCAGACCACGGGAACAACTACACCTTCACCGTCGGCCCCGACCCCCGCTCGCCGGGCTGGATCGGCGACGCCGCGGTGGTGATCTCCCGCGCGACCTGCGACGGCACCGCCTGCGAGGCCGACCGACGCTCCCTCGACGCGCCCTGGCGCTACGACACCTACGCCCGTCAGCGCGCGGCCCTGCGCGCGGTCTTCTTCGACGTGTGGAAGGAGGGGGTGACCGACCGCGACAACCCCTCCCTCTGGCAGCAGCTCGACGTGCGGCTGTACTACCGCCTCCGCGCGCACGACGAGTTCGCCTACCGCCCGGTGAACTTCGACCGCCGCGTGGGGAACAACGCGCGCTACCGCTTCGACCTCGCCACCCTCGACCCCCTGGCCGACTCACCGACGCCCTCCGAGGGCTGCCCCGCGGCGGAGCTCTCCCCCGACCCCGACGGGGTCTACGTCAGCGCCGAGGTCGAGTACTACGTCACGGTGAACGGCGTGACGCTGCGCACCCCCGCGGGGGAGAACTTTCGCGGGCGCTACACGAACTACCGCACCGCGCGCCTCGAGCGTTGCTTCTGAGCGCCCGCGGGTGGCGCGCGCGGGTCGAAGGGTGCTAACGGCGCTCTCCCTATGGGCGCACAGTGGAAGCAGAAGGGCCGCGAGGCGGCCGCCAACGCGAAGGGCCGCGTGTTCTCGCGGCTCACGCGAGAGATCATCATCGCCGCGCGCGACGGCGCCGACCCGAGCATGAACCCCCGCCTGCGCATGGCCGTCGAGGCCGCGCGCAAGGCGTCGATGACCCGAGAGACCCTGGAGCGGGCGATCAAGAAGGGCGCCGGGCTGCTCAACGAGGGCGTGGTCTTCGAGACGGTCACCTACGAGGGCTTCGCGCCGCACCAGGTCCCGGTGGTGGTCGAGTGCCTCACCGACAACCGCAACCGCACGGCGGCGAACATCAAGGTGGCCTTTCGCAAGGGCCAGATCGCCAACTCGGGCGCGATCACCTGGGACTTCGCGCGCCTCGGCGCCATCGAGGCCACCGCGCCCGCCAAGGGCGACGACCCCGACGAGGCCGCCATCGAGTGCGGCGCGCAGGACCTCGAGCCCGGCGACGACGGCGGCACGGTGTTCTACACCGAGCCCTCGGACCTCGACCTGGTCTCCAAGGCCCTCGCCGAGCGGGGCTGGGTGCTCTCGGGCGCGAAGATGATCTGGAAGGCGAAGAACCCCGTCACCATCGACGACGAGGCGAAGCGCGCCGAGGTTGAGGCCTTTCTCGAGGCCCTCGACGGCGACGACGACGTGCAGCAGCTCTTCGTCGGCCTGGCCTGATCGATTCGCTCCCCCGGTGGGTCCCGGCGTTGGCGCGGCGTCAACGCGGATTCACACCCCGCCCCTCGCGCCTCCCTTGAAATTCAGGGAATTTCACGCGTTGTTCGGGTCGGCATCGTCTTTGCGCTGAACCCAGGCACGCCCCGACCGGGGGAGAGGTTGCTTGAAGGTTCCGCCGCGAAGGAGCGATGCCATGCGCGTTTCAATCCCGATGATCCTCTCAGTGATGCTGGCCGCGCCCCTCGCGTGGTCGCAGACGGTCGACCGCAGCGAGCGCGCCTCGCTGCTCTCGATGATCAACGAGGCCCGCGCCACCCAGGGCCTCTCGCCCCTCGCCGGAGACCCCCGCCTCGACGCCGTCGCCGAGGGTCACTCCCTCGACATGGCGACGCACCGCTTCTTCTCGCACACCTCGCCCAACAGCGGCTCCCCTGGCGACCGCGCCGCCGCCGCGGGCCTCGCGTTTCGCTCCCTCGCAGAGAACATCGCGATGAACCAGAGCGTGTCGGCGGCGCACCAGGCGCTGCTCCAGAGCCCCGGCCACCGCGCGAACCTGCTCAACGGCGAGCTGCGCCGGGTGGGCCTGGGCATCGTGCGCGCCCCCGACGGGATCTACGTCACTCAGCTCTTCGCGACCTTCGGCGACGAGCCCGCCCCCGCCGTCCCCGTCGCGCCCGCGGAGACCCCAGACGAAGCGCCCGCGGAGGCCCCCGCAGCGCCCGCAGCGCCCGCGGACCTCGGGAACCCCGCGGCGCTCCTCCCCCAGGTGTTCAACGCCCTGCCGGGCTTCTTCGACCTCTCTCGCCTGGGCCGCGCCGCCACCCCGCCCGCGCGCCCCGGGCGTCGTCGTCACGCCGACGCGCTCACCGTGCCCACGCCCTTCGGCGCGATGCGCGTGCACCTCCCCCGCGAGCTCCGCGGCGCCTGGGACGCCCCCGACGGCGAGCTCCAGCGCGACGACGCCGAGCCCGCGCCCGCGGCCCCCGCCGCGCCCTCCTGCGGCGTGCGCCGCTGATCGCTCACGCCCCGACGCGGAGCGCCTCGGTGTCTCCGCGCTTCCAGATGAAGCCGTCCATCACGTAGTGCGTGAGCTGCGGCGTCGCCAGCAGCGGCACGAGCCACACCCTCCACGCCGCGAGCGACCAGGGCTCTCCAAAGAGCCAGTCGCGCTCGCCCCACACCGCGCGGTCCCACAAGAGCTCTTCGGCGTACGCGATCACCCAGGCCGCGCCGAGGAGCGACCACGCGCCCCAGGCGAAGACCCGCGCGCCCACGCCGCGCTCTTGGTAGCGCCGGGCGCCGTCGCGCCACACCAGCGCGAAGTACGGCACGCCGTGGATCAGCACGTTGGTCACCGTGAAGATCAGGTCGCCGTCGAAGACCACGATGCCCACGTACCAGCACGCGGCGGTGGAGAGCACGACGAGGTCCTTGCCGGGGTTCCAGAGGCCGTCGCGGGCGCCGCGCGCGATCGAGCGCAGCGCGTACGCGCCCAGCGCCAGGGCCCAGAGCGGGCCGGTGACCTCGGGCACCCACGCCGGGATCGTCGCGAAGTCCCCTTCGACGAACCAGTGAAACCTCCGGGGCAGGTGCGCGTGCCACCACGCCAGCGGGTGCAGCGTCGCGAGGTAGATCGCCGCCCGGTCGACGTGCAGCCCGAGGCCCCCGCGCTCGCCGCCCCGCGCGCGGTAGAGCGCGACCCAGCCCCACTGCTGCCGCACGAAGTGAAACACCGCGGCGTAGGCCAGCGCGCGCCAGAACACCCCCGGCCCCGCGCGGTAGAGCGCGAGGCCCGCGGCGGCGCAGAGGAGCGGCGTCCAGGTGAGCAGCCTCGCCCGGCGCGCGCGCTCGACGGGGTCGAGGTACACCCGAAACCAGGTGAGGTGCACGTGCGCCACGTCGACCAGGAGCACCGCGAGCACCCACCCCCCGGGGTTGGTCTCTGCGCTCGATCTCCCTGTGCCCCAGGCCCATAGCGTCACTCCCAGGGCGACGAGCGCGCTGCCGCCGAAGGCGCCGAGGTCCCACGCGGGGGAGAAGAGCCATGGGGTCGGGCGGCGCACCGCCGGGAGCGTGCGGCAGGTCGCGGCCGGGGCGCAACGCGCTACCCCCGCGCGCGCTCCACCGCCCGCGCGAGAGACTCCGCGGTGTGCGCGCCCTGGAGCCTCGTCGCCAGCGCCGCGAGCCCCGCTCGCAGCCGCGACGCGCTCGGGTGCAGCTCGCTCACCTCGACGCGCACCCCCTCGCCGTCGGCGGTGACGCGCAGCCGCGCCACGGGGTGCTCCCACCCCACCAGGAGCGCCGCCGCGTCGCCGTCGAGGCGCGCGTCCACGAGCCTCGCGCGCAGCGCCGGGAGCTCGGCGGGCACCGCGCTCACGCCGAGCAGCGCCTGCGCCAGGCTCGCCGACGCGGCCGGCGCGACCGGCGCGACGGCGGGGGTCGGGCGCGGGGCGTGCGCGTCGAAGCTCCAGCGAGACAGGGGCTTCATGTCGTCGGTGTCGCCGCTGGGCACGTCGCCCAGGCCCTCGCGGGTCTCGTCGATGCGCCGGTCGAGGCAGCGCAGGAGCTCGTCGGCGAGGGACTCGCCCAGGGTCAGCGCCTCGCGCAGCGTGGCGCTCGCGGACCACACCGCGTAGCAGTAGTGGTTCACGTCGTTGTCGAAGAAGGTGGTGAGCGTGAGGGGGCCCTCGGCCTCGGGCGCCGCCCACGACGCGACGCGCTCGGGCAGCGCCTCGCGCACCCGCGCGTCGATCGCGTCGATGAGCGCGCGGGGCACGACCTGGTAGTTCAGCGCGTGCACGCTCAGGTCGTGGGCGAAGGACGTAAAGTGAAACCCCAGCTCCCCCTGCAGCCCGCGGTCGCGGCGGGCGCAGACGGCGGCGTAGAAGGCCGCGCTCCCGAGCTGCACGGGCACGTGGCCCTCGAGGTAGCGCAGGAGAAACGAGCCGAGGGACATGTTCCGCCGGTCGACGCGCATGTAGCTCATGCGGTAGCCCGCGCGGGGCGGCAGCAGGTCGGCGCAGCGCGCGTTGAAGGTGTCGGGCGAGGGCACGGTGCGCACGACCCCCGCGTCGTCCCAGCCGAACCCCAGGGCCCGCGCGTGCGCGAGCAGCGACTCGGACTGCGCGAGGTGCCCGGTGTTGCCCAGCATCGTGAGGGGCTCGATGGGCCCGTCGAAGCGCAGCGAGATCGCCCCGCGCGACCCGGTGACCGAGGGCGCCCAGCCGAGCACGTGGCGAAAGGCCCTCGCCCAGGCGTCCAGCCCTTCGCGCTCGTCGAACACGCCGGGAGTTCATCGCCGCGGTGACCGTCCGTCAAGGGTCGCCGCGCGGCGCTGTGATAGCGTTCGCCGCCGCCTCGCGCGACCGGCGCGTCGAGGCCGACGGGAGGTGCTGTCTCATGGTGTCGAATTCGAGCGCTGAAGCGGTGAGCGCTCACCCCCTGCAGGTCGAGGTGGAGCTCACCGTCACCGAGGCCGCGTGGCTGCGCCACGAGGCGAGGATCGTCGCGCAGGACCCCGGCGAGCCCTTCGGCGACGGCCTCGACCTCACCGTCGCCGCGGCGGTCGCCATCGCGGGCGCGAAGAACCTCCTCGCCCGCAGGGAGGCGTTGACCGCGGCGTTTCGCGACGCGCCCATGGGCCTCATCGAGGGCATCGAGGACCTCGCGCACGCCGCGCAGCACGCGGAGCTGATGCGCCGGGCGACCCTCGACACGGGCGCGAACTTCGCCGACGTGCTCCCGCGGGTGAACGAGCTCCGGGCGGCGCTGCTCCTCGACCTGGCGGCGCAGGTGCGGCGCAAGCGGGCGCCGGAGCGCCTGCTCGAAGACGTTCGCGCGGGGGACAACTCCCTGCGAGACAAGGCCAACGACCTCAACGACATGGCGGCCTGGTACGCCGCGCACTGGTCCGACGTCGAGGGCAGGACCACCGTGGAGCGCGCCGAGGTCGACGAGGCCGCGGCGCTCGCCATGCGCGTGCTCGCGAGGCTGGGCACGATGCTCCCGGCGGAGAACGCCCTGGGCAGCGACGCCTTGTGCCACAAGGCCTTCGCCGCGCTCCGGGCCGACTACGACGTCGTGCGCCGCTACGGCTGCTTCGTCTTCTGGCTCGAGCCCGAGGGGTGGAACGCCTACGTGCCGGCCCTCTGGACCGGTCGATAGCCCGCGGAGCGGCCACGGCGGGGGTTGACCCCGGGCGCGAATCAGTCTCCCCTGCCCGGTCATATGGGCGAAGAGAAGCTGATCCTCGACTACGTGTACGAGCACGAGGCCGCGCACCCCGACCGCGTGTGGCTCACCCAACCCCTCGGCGGCGGCGCCGTGCGGGACTACACCTGGGCGCAGGCCCTGAACGAAGCCCGGCGCATGGCCGCGCACCTCCAGGGCATGGGGCTGAGCCCCGGCGATCGCGTGGCGATCCTCTCGAAGAACTGCGCGCATTTCTTCATCGCCGAGCTCGCGATCTGGATCGGCGGCTTCACCACCGTGGCGATCTTTCCCACCGAGGGCGCGGACACGGTGCGCTTCGTGCTCGAGCACAGCGACGCGAAGGCGCTCTTCGTGGGCAAGCTCGACGCCTGGGAGAAGCAGTCGCCCGGCGTGCCCGAGGGGATGGCCCAGATCGCCTTCCCCCTCGCGCCGAAGACCTCGCTCCCGAGCTGGGAGTCGGTCCTCGCCGACGCGAAGCCCATCGAGGGCCGCCCCGCGCGCGCGCCCGACGACTACGCGATGCTGATCTACACCTCGGGCTCGACGGGGCAGCCCAAGGGCGTGATCCACTCGTTCAAGGGCGTGACGCGCGCCACCACGGGGATCGTGAACGCGCTCTCCATCGGCGCCGAGGAGCGGGTGCTCTCGTACCTCCCCCTGGCCCACGTCTTCGAGCGCGCATACATCGAGTGCGCGTCCTTCATCGGCGGGGGCCACGTGTTCTTCGCCGAGTCGCTCGACACCTTCGTGCAGGACCTGCAGCGCGCGCGCCCGACGCTCTTTCTCTCGGTGCCGCGGCTGTGGGTGAAGTTTCAGCAGGGGGTCTTCGCCAAGCTCCCGCCCAAGCGCCTCGACCTCCTCCTCAGCATCCCCGTCGTGCGCGGGCTGATCGCGCGCAAGGTGCTCAAGGGCCTCGGCCTCGACCAGGTTCGCCTCGCGGGCAGCGGCTCGGCGCCGATCCCCGCCGAGGTGATCGCGTGGTACCGCCGCCTGGGGCTGAACCTCATGGAGGGCTACGCCATGAGCGAAGACTTCGCGTTCTCGCACCTCTCCACCCGCGAGAAGAACGCGCCGGGCTACGTCGGCGCTCCCTACGCGGGCGTCGAGGTGCGCATCAGCGAAGACGGCGAGGTGCTGATCAAGTCCCCCGGTCAGCTCGTGGGGTATTTCAAGCGCCCCGACCTCGACGCCGAGAGCCTCACCGAGGACGGGTTCTTTCGCACGGGCGACAAGGGCGAGCGCCGCGCCGACGGGCTGCTCAAGCTCACGGGCCGCGTGAAGGAGCTGTTCAAGACCGCCAAGGGCAAGTACGTCGCGCCGGCGCCCATCGAGAACCGCATCAACGAGCACCCGATGGTGGAGATGTCGTGCGTGACAGGCGTGGGCCAGCCCGCGGCCTTCGCCCTGGTGGTGCTCGCCGAGGACCTGCGCCCGAAGACCTCAGACCCGGCGGTGCGCGCCGAGGTCGAGGCCGAGCTCGCGGCGCTGCTCAAGCGCGTGAACGGTCAGATCCCCGACTACGAGCGGCTGCAGATGTTCGTCATCGCGAAGGCGCCGTGGAGCATCGAGGACGGCACCCTCACGCCCACCATGAAGATCAAGCGCAGCGTGGTCGAGGCCGCGCTCAAGGACTCGCAAGAGGCCTGGTACGCCGCGGGCAAGCCCGTCGTCTGGGCCTGAGGTCTCAGCCCCTGCGGGGGAAGGCCTTCTTGCGCGCCTCGAGGAGCTTCTCGACGAGGTCCTGCGGGAGGGGCTGGGGCCCTCCCCAGGCGCTCGCGCGCGCGGCGATGGTCGCGAGGTGCTCGACGAGCTCCAGGCGCAGCCACGCCTGCTCGACGTCGTCGCCCCAGGTGAACACCCCGTTGCCCGCGATCAGCACGGCGTCAAAGTCTTCGAGGAAGGGCTTGAGCGCCGTCGCCGCCGCCGCGCCCGGCGCGCTCAGCGGGACCAGCGGGACGCGGGTGCCCAGCGACACCACCGACTCGGGGAGGAAGCACAGGAGCTCTCGCCCGCTCACCCCCAGCGCCGTCGCGAAGGGCGGGTGCGCGTGCGCCACGGCGCCGACGTCGGCCCGCGCCTTGTAGATCGCGAGGTGCAGCGCGAACTCGGAGAAGGGCTTTCCGCGGCCGGAGATCTGCTTGCCCGAGGCGTCGGTCACCACGAGGTCTTGCGCGCGCACGCGGGCCTTCGCCGTCGCCGTGGGGGTGCAGACCAGGCGGTTGCTCGCGACGCGGGCGGAGACGTTGCCGTCGTGGTTCGCAACCCACCCCCGCGAGGCCATCGCCAGCGAGGCCCGCACGATCTCTTCACGGACCTTCGACTCCATCGATCAGCGCTCCACCGCGGCGTCGACCACGCCGACGATCACGTCTTGAATCGCGAGGCGGTCGGTCGGCTTGAGCCCGAACATCTGCCGCGCGCCGCCGCCCTCGGCGTTGACCATCACGGTGTCACCCACCCCCGCCTGCGCGCGGTCGACGGCGATGAACACCTCGCCCGCGGGGGCTCCGTCGGGGGACACGGGCTCGCAGAGCAGCAGCGTCTGCCCGTCGTACGAGCGCTCGTGCACCGTCGCCGTGAGCGTGCCCACCACCCGCGCGAGCTTCACGTCGCGCTCCGATCGTCGCGGCCGCGGAGAAAGCCCTTCGCGCCGTCTTCGCGGTGCGCCTCGTCGACGATGCCCACGATCGCGGCGTCGACCGGCACGAAGCTCGGGTCGAGGGCCAGCGAGGCCTCGCGGGCGCCCACGAGAAAGACCACCTCGCCCAGGCCCACGCCCACGGTGTCGGCGGCGACGAGGGGCGCGCCGGTGCGCTCGAGGGCGGTGTTCACGGGCTCGACCACGAGGAGCTTCACGCCGTCGAGGCCCGCCGCCCGGTCGGTGGCGACGCAGGTGCCGATCACGCGCGCGAGGTACATCGTCGGCCTTGAGAACACGGGCGCGAAGGGGGTGTCAAGGTCCGACCGCGGGCGTTGACAGCGCGCGGGGCGCGAACCAAGCATCCCCGGCGAGATGGACCTCGACGCGACCCTCGACGAGTACCGGCGCGCGCGGCCCGCCCTCGAGGCCCTGTGCGCCGCCCGCCGCGACCGCGTCGAGTCGCTGCTGCGCGAGCGGGGCATCAAGATCCACGTGGTCGACGGCCGCGTGAAATCGCTCGAGAGCCTGCGGCGCAAGCTCGCCCGCCCCGACCGCACCTACGCGTCGCTGTGGTCGATCACCGACCTCGTGGGGCTGCGGGTCACGGTGTACTTCGAAGACGCCATCGTCGACGTCGCGCGGGTGCTCGAGGAGCACCTCGCGGTCGACTACGCGCACTCCATCGACAAGCTCCGCATCGACGACCACCGGCGCTTCGGCTACCGCTCGCTGCACTACGTCTTCCCCTTCGGCGGCGCCGACGGCGCGGCGGCGGTGCCCCCCGAGGCGCGCTTCGAGGTGCAGGTGCGCACGGTGGTGCAGCACGCCTGGGCCGAGGTGGAGCACGACCTGGGGTACAAGTCCCTCGACGCGGTGCCCGAGGCGATTCGCCGGAGGTTCAGCCGGGTGGCGAGCCTCCTCGAGATCGCCGACGAGGAGTTCGTGTCGATCCGCCGCGCGCTCGAGTCGCACGCGCGCTCGGCCGAAGAGGCCGCGGCCGACCCCGCGCGGAGCTTTCCCCTCGACACGGTCTCGCTGCACGCGGCGGTGTCGAGCGACGAGGTGCGCGCCCTCGACGCCCGCGTCGCCCTCACGCTCAACCGACCGCTCTCCCCCGACGTGTTCTACCCCCAGTACCTCACCCGCATGCTCCACCACGCCGGCCTGGGCAGCACGCAGGAGCTCCGCGCCGCCCTCGCCGACCACGGCGACGACGTGCTCGCGCTGCTCCGCCCCTACTTCGACTTCGCGTCGAGCGCGTGGCGCTTCACCCCGTCGAGCTTCGACCGGGTGCACCGCGGGTACTCCCTGTTCTTCCTCTCGCACGCGGTGATCCTGCGCGCGCCGGAGCCGGGGCTGAGCAAGGTCTCGAAGCTCACCCGGCTCTACCGCGAGCTCGACTACCCCGACGACGAGCGCACCGCGCAGCGCGTCGCGGGCGAGCTGCTCGCGGCGCTCCAGCGGGGATAGCTCAGCCGATGCCGTAGCCCTTGAGCTTCTTGTGCAGGCCCTCGCGGGTGATCCCCAGGGTCTTCGCCGTCGCGCTCTTGTTGTTGCCGTGCTCGCGGAGGGCCTCGATGAGCATCCACTTCTCGATGTGCTCCATCATGTCCTTCAGCGTGCCCCGGGGCGGCTGGATCTTGTCGAGCATCCCCTCGACCTTGCGAATGCGCGGCGACAGGTGCTCGGCCATGATGTACCCGCCGGGCTCCGACTGGATCACCAGGCGCTGGATCTCGTTCTCGAGCTCGCGCACGTTGCCCGGCCACGAGTGCGACATCAGCAGCTCGAGGGTCTGCTGCGAGAAGCCCGCGATGGGCTTGCCCAGCTCCACCGCGTAGCGCTTGAGGAAGTGGTGAGCCAGCAGCGGCACGTCGTCGCGACGCTCTCGAAGCGCCGGAATTCGCACAGGAAACACCTGGAGTCGGTAGTACAGGTCCTGGCGAAATCGCCCCGCCTCGACCTCTTGCTCCAGGTTGCGGTTCGTCGCCGTCACGATGCGCACGTCGACGCTGCGCACGGTGCCCGAGCCCAGCGGCCGCACCTCGCCCTCCTGCAGCACCCGGAGGATCTTGGCCTGGAGCCCGATGGGCATCTCGCCGATCTCGTCGAGAAAGAGCGTGCCCCCGTCGGCGAGCTCGAAGAGCCCCTTCTTGTCCTCGACGGCGCCGGTGAACGCGCCCTTCTTGTGCCCGAAGAGCTCGCCCTCGAGCAGCGTCTCGGGGAGCGCCGCGCAGTTCTGCGCGATGAACAGCCGATCTTTTCTACGGGACTGGTAGTGGATCGCGCTCGCGACGCGCTCCTTGCCGGTGCCCGTCTCGCCCTCGATGAGCACCGTGACCCGCGTGTCGATCACCTTCGAGAGCTTCTCGAAGAGCTGCCGCATGGCGCTCGAGTCGCCGATCATCCCCTCGAAGCGCTTCTGCGCCTTCTGCTTGAGGTAGGTGTTCTCGGTGCGCGCGCTGAGCTCGGCGAGCTTGAGCCGTCGGTAGAGCTGCGCGTTCGCGAAGGCCAGGCCCGCCTGCTGCGCGACCACCATCAGCAGGTCGAGGTCGCGCTCCTTGAACACCCCCGGCGACGCGCGGTTGTCGACCTGGATCACCCCGAGGATCTCGTCGCCCTTCCACAGCGGCGCGCCCATCGTCGAGAGGATGCGCGCGCCCAGGATCGACGCCGTCTCGCCCACGTCGCGCATCGCGTCGGCGGCGAGCACCGCCGCGCGCTGCTCGATGACCTTCTTGACCACGCTCTTCGAGATGGGCACCGCCTCGGCGGGGATGCCGCTGCTGCCGCGCACGCGCGTGGTGATGGGCACGTACACGGGCTTGTCGCCCGACTCGTCGCGGAGGCTCACCGTGAGGTGCGTCGCGCGGGGCACCGCGTCGAAGACCGCGGTCGTCGCGGCCTCGACCACCTCGTCGAGGTCGAGGGCGCCGCTGAGCCCGCGCATCGACGCGAGGAGGTTCTTCAGCGAGACGGGGTCGCTCTCGAAGGACTGTCGCGACGCCTCGACCGAGGCCACCGGGCGCATCGCCACGACCTTCGCCTCGGGCTCGGGCGGCGGCGGCGGGGCTTCGGGGGGGAGCGGCGGCGCCTTGGGCTCTTCGGGGATGGGCGCGGTCACCGCGAGCATCGCGCCGGTCACCGAGAGCACCGGCACCGTGTGCTGCGGGCCGAGGGCGCGGGTGGTCACCCGCACGACCACGGATTGCTCGGGGTCGCCCAGCAGCAGCTCGTCGCCCGAGAGCAGCTCGCGCTCGAAGCCCACGCTCGAGTCGACCGGGAGGATCGCGCCGCCGCGGCGCACGCGCGAGCCGTTGGTGCTCCGCCGGTCGATGTAGATCACCTTGGAGGTCTCGCGGTGCACGCGGATCAGGCCGTGCGAGCCGGAGACGTGCCAGTCGGGGAGGAGCAGGTCGCTGTTGGGCGCGCGGCCCAGGGCGATCTCCGCGAGGTCATCGCGCTCCCAGCACCTGCCCTTCGCCTCGCCCTTCTCGACCTCCAGTCGGATCACGGCCGCAGAGGGTAGATCATCGCGCCGCAGAGACACAACGTGCGATGCGCCTCACCCCGGCCGCGGCGCGCTCGGGTTCGTGCGCGCCGTGAGCACGTGGTCGCGCCAGGCGCCGTCGATGAAGAGGTAGTCGCGCGCGTAGCCCTCGACCACGAAGCCCAGCCGGCGGAGCAGGGCCGCCGAGCGGTCGTTGGTGGGCAGGTGGTTCGCCATCACCCGGTGGAGCCCCCAGTCGCCGAAGGCGAAGCCCAGCACCGCCTCGAGGGCCTCGCGCATCAACCCCCTGCCCTGCAGCGACTCGTCGATGCCATAGCCCAACAGGCACGCCTGAAACGGCCCCCGGGCGACCCCGGTGAGCGAGGCGGTGCCCACGATGTCGCCGGGCGCCTCGCGGAGCGAGAGCTTGAAGCGGGCCGAGCGCCCCTCGGCGAAATCGACGCGCTCCTGGGCGAAGGCGCGCTCCCAGAAGGCGAGGGTGTCGGCGCCGGGGGGCGACGGCGGCGAGGTCGGCGCGAAGAACGCCGCGTTGCGCGCGCGGTACTCGAGCATCGCCCCCGCGTGCTCGGGGCCCACCACCCGGAGCCGCAGCCGTCGGGTCACAAGCTCGTCCCTGGCGCTCACCCGGGGAGCATCGCACGTCTCTGCGAGATTGCATCGCCTCGTGCCTTGCGTGTATCGCGGGCGGCGGAGGTCTCGGATGCTCGTCCCGTCCAAGCGCAATTGGTGGCGCCTCGTGCTGACCTATCGCGGCAGCGAGCTGCCGCGCACGAAGTTTCGCATCCTGGGCGTCGCGCTCGTGAGCGTCGTGGTGACCGTGCTCGAGGAGCTCCGCGACTGGCACCCCGACCTCACGCCGCTGCCCTTTCAGCTCATCGGGGTGGCGC
This sequence comes from Polyangiales bacterium, assembly GCA_041389885.1. Classification (GTDB taxonomy): domain Bacteria; phylum Myxococcota_A; class Polyangia; order Polyangiales; genus JAWKRB01. The sequence goes on from JAWKRB010000012.1 coordinate 24,500, forward strand.
TGGGCATCTTTCTGGGCTTTCGCAACAACGCCAGCTACGACCGCTGGTGGGAGGGTCGAAAGCTCTGGGGGGCGCTGGTGAACACCTCGCGCTCGATCACCCGGCAGGTGCTCACGCTGCTGGGTCCGCAGCCGGGCGAGGCCGAGAGCACGGACCCGGCGTCGCTGCGGGCGCTGCAGGAGGAGCTCGTGCGCCGGGTCATCGCCTTCGTGCACGCGCTCCGCCTCGCCCTCCGCGACGACCAGGACCTCACGGACCTCAAGCCCTTTCTCCCCGAGGGCGAGGTCCGCGCGCTGGCCAACGAGCGCAACCGCCCCTACGCGATCAACCACGGCACCGGGGTGCGCCTGCAGAAGGCCTGGCGCTCGGGGCTGATCCACCCGATGCACCTGCCGGTGCTCGAGGCCTCGCTGACGTCACTGACCGACATCCAGGGCGCGTGCGAGCGCATCAAGTCGACGCCGATCCCCTTCTCGTACACGACGTTGATCCACCGGATCACCGCGGTCTACTGCTACGCGCTCCCCTTCGGCGTGGTCGACTCGGTGAAGATCTACACGCCCTTCGTGTGCGTGATCGTGGCCTACGCGTTCTTCGGCCTCGACGTGGTGGGCGAGGAGATCGAGATGCCCTTCGGCCGCGACTACAACGACCTGCCGCTGCGCTCGATCTCACGCATGATCGAGGGGAACCTCCGGCAGCGCCTCGGCGAGGAGGAGCTCCCCCCCCTGCCCGCGCCCGTCAACGACTTTCTGGACTGACCCGCCTGCGCCGCAATCTGATCGGCGCCGCGGGTCGTTATCCCACCCGATGGGGGTGTAGACGAGTCGCTCCCGGTTCGAACCGTGAGGAAGGCTCTATGAACGTCGACACGCTCCCGCTCCCGCCCGGCTCCACGGGCTGGCCCCTGCTCGGCGAGGCCGCGAGCCTCGCCTCCAACCCCTTCTTCTTCATGCGCGACCGCGCCGCCGAGCACGGCGCCGTGACCCGCAGTCGCCTGCTCTCGAAGGACCTCGCGATCCTCGCCGGCCCCGACGCCGCCGCGGTGTTCCTCGACGAGGAGAACGTGCGCCGCGCGGGGGGGCTGCCGCCGCACGCCGCCGCGCTCTTCGGCGCCGGGGTGGTGAACCAGATCGACGGCGAGGCCCACCGGGTGCGCAAGCGCCACCTCATGCGCGCGGTCGACCGCGAGGCCCTCGCGCACTACCTCCCCGAGGTCCGCGCGAAGGTGCGGGGGCGGGTGGCGGCGTGGTCCTCGGCGGGGGAGCTGGGGCTGCAGGAGGAGTGCGTGAAGCTCACCGTGGACCTCACCACGGCGAACTTCATCGGGCTCCACCACGACGACGAGACCCTGCTCCGCTACGCCCGCGGCTTCAGCGATTTCGGCAAGGCGCTGCTGGGCCTCCCCCTCGCGCTGCCGGGCACGCCCCTGGCCCGCGCGCGCGCCTTCTCCGCCGAGCTCAGGGCCCTCTTCGCCCGCGAGATCGCGAAGCGCCGCGAGTCGCCCACCGGCGACGGGATCTCTCGCCTCCTCGCCTCCGAGGTCGACGGCGCGCGCCTCGCCGACGCCGACATCGCGCTGGAGCTGCAGCACCTGCTCTTCGCGGCCAGCGGGCTCTGGAGCTGGTTCTGCTACGGCGCGAAGGCCCTCGCCGACGACGAGGCCCTCGCCGCGACGCTCCGCGCCGAGGTCGCCGCGCTCCCCGAAGACCCCTCGGGCAAGGAGCTCCTGGGCGCCGAGACCCTCCACGCCTTCGTGCGCGAGGTGAAGCGCCTGGCGCTGCTCATCCCCATCACCGCCATCGGCGTGGCGAGGCGCGATTTCGCCGTGGCGGGGCGGCGCGTGCCCAAGGGGTGGCTGGTGCTCTGGAGCACCTACGCGAGCCACGTGGTGCCCGGCGTCGCGCCCTACGCCTCGCCCGAGGCCCTCGACCCCTCGCGCTGGGCGCGGGGCGAGGGCGCGGGCGATCACCACTTCGCGCCGCAGGGGCCGGGCGAGGCGCTCACCAGCCACCGCTGCGCCGGGGTCGAGTACTCCACCCTGGTGCTGCTGCAGTTCTTCACCGAGCTCCTGCGCGCGCCCGCCTTCACGCTGCCCCCGCAGGACCTCTCGATGGACATGTCGGGCATCCCCGCGAGCTGGCGCGGCGGCCTGCGGGTGCGCTTCAGGTAGCGCGGGGATCCATCGGGCGAAGGGCCTGCCCGAGGGGGTTCTTGGGGTAGCGCTCGACGCCCTCGAAGCCTAGCCGCGCCGGGGGATGGTCGGGGACGTACGCCGTGCCGAAGAGCCAGTCCCACACCGCGAGGTTGATGCCGAAGTTGCGATCGGGGGGTCCCGCGTCGGGGTGCACGTGGTGCCAGATGTGCATCTCGGGGCTGTTGATCAGGTAGCGCAGCGGGCCGATGCGCACGCGCAGGTTGGCGTGGTTGAAATGCCCGATGGCGGTGCCCACGACGGCGAGCGCGAAGAGGACCTCTCCGCGAAAGCCCAGCACCGCGAGGGGCACGTAGAGCAGCCCGTCGTAGATCAGCGCCTCGGCGAAGTGAAAGCGCATGCTCCCGAGCCAGTCCATGCGCTCGATGGAGTGGTGCACCTGGTGGAACCTCCAGAGCGCCGGCACCCGGTGCAGGAGGTTGTGAATCAGCCACTTCAGCAGGTCGATGAGCACGAAGGCGAGGGCGAACTGCGCGAGGGGCGAGAGGCCCTCGGCGACCCGCGCGTGGAGCGTCGACGCGAGGCCCAGGCTCGCCGCGGCGCGCTCGACGGCGCGGACGGCGGGGACGGTGATGACCGCGAGGGTCAGCCCGAGGAAGTGTCCGTTGAACACGACGTAGAACGCGTCGGTGAGCACGCCGGGGCGGAGCGCGCCGGGGTCGGGGCGCCGGGGCGCGAGGCGCTCGAGGACGACGAACGCCGCGGAGATCGCGGCCAGCCAGAGGGCGTAGGACATGGGATCACCCCTGGGGTTCGGGGCGCAGGGCCGTGCGGGCGGTGCGCAGCAGGGCGTAGACGAGGAGCGCCCACGGGGCGCCGTGCATCACGAGGTCGAAGACGTCGATGGGCTGCGTGAGGGTGCCGCGGGCGATGTTCTGGAGCTGCTTGTAGATGTGCGGGTGCGGGGTGAAGGGGGCGAGGCCGAGGGTGAGCGAGCCGATGAGTCCGTAGGAGAGCGCGTCGCGGTGCTGCTGCGCGGCCGCGCGCCAGCGCGAGCCTTCGGGCGTGGGAGGGGTCATCTCGGGTCTCGGCTCAGGGACGGGGGTGTGCGTCGGCCCTTCGGGAGATGGGAGCCAGGGGGGCGGTGAAAGGGTGCGGGGGGCGTTGGGCGGGTGCGAGGCGCGCCCGGCGCTTCCAACGCGCGGCGGGGGTGTGCTAGCGCCCTGGGCATGACCACGCATCGCATCGCCGTGATCGCCGGAGACGGCATCGGGAAGGAGGTCATTCCCGAGGCCCTGGCGCTCCTCCAGCTCGTCGCCGACCGCAGGGGGCTCGCGCTGGACCTATGGTCCCTCGACCTCGGCGCCGACCGCTTTCTCCGCGACGGGACCACCCTGCCCCGCGAGGTCTTCGAGGAGGTGCGCGACACCTGCGACGCGGTGCTCCTCGGCGCGATGGGCGACCCCCGGGTGCCCTCCAACGACCACGCGCGGGACATCCTCTTCGGGTTTCGCTTCGGCCTCGACCTCTACGCCAACGTGCGCCCCGTGCGCTGCCTCGCCGACCGCCTGTCGCCGCTGAAGTCCCACGGCGCCAAGGACATCGACTTCGTGGTCTTTCGCGAGAACACCGAGGGCGTCTACGTGAACGTGGGCGGCCAGGTGCGCCGCGGCACCCCCGACGAGATCGCGATCAACGAGGACATCAACACCCGCAGGGGCGTCGAGCGGGTGATCCGCGCGGCCTTCGAGCACGCGCGCGCGAACGGCAAGACGCGGGTGCACATGGCCGACAAGTCCAACGCGATGAAGCACGCCCACGAGCTGTGGCTGCGCACCTTTCGCGAGGTCGCGAAGGAGTACCCCGGCGTCGAGGCCGTGCACGTCTACGTCGACGCGCTGTGCCTGTACATGGTGCAGGACCCGTCGCGCATGCAGGTCATCGTGACGAACAACCTCTTCGGAGACATCGTGACCGACCTGGGCGCGGCGCTGCAGGGCGGCCTCGGCATGGCCGGGAGCATGAACGCGCACCCCGGCAAGCGCTGCGCGCTCTTCGAGCCGGTGCACGGCAGCGCCCCCGACATCGTGGGCAAGGACCTCGCGAACCCCTTCGCCTCGGCGCTCACCGTGGGGATGCTCCTGACGCACCTCGGGCACCCCGAGCTCGAGGCGCTCATCGAGGCGTGCGTGCGCGCGTGCATCGACGAACGCGCGTGCACGCGGGACGTCGGCGGCGAGCTCGGCACCCGCGCGGCGGCCGCGGCCCTGCGCGAGCGCGTCGCGTCGCGGCTCTCGCAGGGCGCCTGAGCGCGCGGGTGGGACGTCTCGTCCTCCGGTGACATCTCGGGGCGAACGACGCTAGATTGCGCGCCGTGCGCAAGGTCCTCGCAGCGGCTGTGGTGTTGGCATCGGCGTGCGCCCTTGAGCATCCGGTCGCGGGCTTCGACTCCGGCGCGAGCGCCGATCAGGCGGCGGTCGACGCGCCGGCGGTCGACGACCTCGTCGACGCAGAGAAGGCCCCCGACGCCCCCGACGTGATCGAGCCCGTCGACGCCCAGGCCGACCCCGACGTGCTCGACGCCGCGCTCCCCGACGTGGTCGAGCCGCCCGACGCCGTCGAGCCGCCCGATGCCGTCGAGCCGCCCGACGCCGTCGAGCCGCCTGACGCCGTCGACGTGCCGACGCTCCCTGACGTCGTCGACGTGCCGACGCTCCCTGACGTCGTCGACGTGCCGGTGCTCCCCGACGTCGTCGACGTGCCGGTGCTCCCCGACGTCGTCGACGTGCCGGTGCTCCCCGACGTCGTCGACGTGCCGGTGCTCCCTGACGTGCCGCGGGTCACGACGTACTCGCTGACGCCGGGCGACACGCAGACCACCGCGCGCAACGGCAGCAACAACGGCGACGACACCACGCTGCGCTGCAACGCCGACGAGGTGCTGGTGGGTCTCTCGATTCAGCACAGCACCTACGTCAACGGCTTCGCCTCGCGGTGCGCGGTGCTCCGCACCGACGGCACCCTGGGGAGCGTGCGGCAGACCAGCTACCAGGGCGGGAGCTTCGGCGACCGCTCGAACGACGACTGCCCCTCCGGCAGCGTCGTCGTGGGGCTCACCGGGCGCTCGGGGGGCATCGTCGACCGGGTGGCCGTGCAGTGCTCGACCCTCACCGCGTGGCTGCCCGGACGCATGGTCACCGCGACGCTGCCCAACCGCGGCGGCGGCGGCGGGAGCGATTTCACCGCCCAGTGCCCCGCGGGATACGTCGGCCTCGGCGTGGAGTTCGACCGGGTGTTCTACCTCGCCGGCACCCGCGCCTCGCGGCTGCGCCTCGCCTGCGTGCGCGTGACCCGTCAGCCGTAGCGCGCGCGCACGGCGGGCACGAGGTACTCCGAGAAGGCGGCGTCGGCGTCGAAGAGCGGGCTCCATCCCCAGTCGGCGCGGGCGGCGCCGTCGTCGACGTCTTCGGGCCACGAGTCGACGATGCGCGCGCGGGCGGGCACCGGCGCGTACGACACCTCGGCGCGGGGGAAGGCGGCGCGCACCCTGTCTTCGATCTCCTTGGCAGACAGGGAGATCGCGCCGATGTTGTAGGCCACGCGGGTGAGCGCCTCGGGGTCGGCGTCGAGGAGCATGAGCATCGCGCGGATCGCGTCGGGCATCGCCATGAAGGGGATGCGCGCGTCGGGGCCGACGAAGCACTCATACGCGACGCCCTTCGCGGCGGCGTGGAGCATCTCGGGGCCGAAGTCGCTGGTGCCGCCGCTGGGCACGGTCTCGGCGGAGATCAGCCCGGGGAAGCGCAGCGCGCGAAAGTCGACCCGCGGGCCCGAGGCGGCGTCGGCGGAGCGGTAGTGCCGGGTGAAGTACCGCCCGAGGTGCTCGCAGTAGAGCTTGTTGCAGCCGTACATGGTGATGGGCTCGCAGCACTGGTCCTCGCGCACCCTGCCGACGCGCGCCTTCTCGTCGAGGTCGCTCATCCCGTACACGGCGATGGACGAGGGGAAGATGAAGCGCACCGGCTCGCCCCGCCGCTGGGTCTCTTGGTGGGCCATGCGCAGCAGGTGGAGCGTGCCGTCGACGTTGATCTGGTGCGCGAGCTCGGGGTCGCGCTCGCCGCGCGACGAGAGCAGCGCCGCGAGGTGAAACACCGCGCCGACCTCGTGGTGCGCGGCGATCTGGTCGAGGAGGTGTCGGTCGAGGATGTTCCCGGTGTAGGCCTCGGCGCAGAAGTCGCGCACGCGCTCGGGCACCGCGGTGAGGTCGAGGACCACGATGGCGTACCGACCGTCTGCGTGGAGGCGCTCGATGAGGGAGCGGCCGATCTCGCCGTTGGCGCCGGTGATCAGAGCGACGGGCTTTGTGCTCATGGCGAGGTCGAGGCTAGTACAGGCCGGCGCGGGCTAGTACCTTTCCACAGGGGATTTGAAAGGTTGAGGTGAACCCACGCCGCGTGCCCTCACCGCGCCACCGCGCGCCCTCTCCCGCCTCGGGCTGCGTTCGACACACAAGTTAGGAATCCGCTTGAAAGCAAGCGTGATGCACCTCTGGTCGGTCCGCGCCGTCCCTCGTCCCTTCGACCCAGCGCGGGGCCCCTCCACCCCCGCCCCCTCCTCCATGGGCTTCGCCGATGGAGGAGGGGCTGCATCCTTCGGGAAGATGCTCCGCGTCGAACTGCCCTTGGGATGAGTCACATGGCCTGAGACCGCGCGGATGTGTCTGCCATCCCTTGTGTCTCAGCCCCTCCTCCATCGGCGAAGCCCATGGAGGAGGGGGCGGGGGTGGAGGGGACCCGCGCTGGGTCGAAGGGACGAGGGGCGGCGCGGACCGACCAGAGGCGCATCACGCTTGTGTTCAAGCGGATTCCTGACTTGTGTGTCGAACGCAGCCCGAGGCGGGAGAAGGGCTGCGCGGCAGCGCGGGATGTGGGTGCGTCGGTCGCGTTGAACCCTTCAAATCCCCTGTGGAGAGGGACTAGGCGAAGAGCTTCGAGAACTCCCGTCCGAATTCGAGGGGGTGCGGGCGGTGCGCGGGGTCGCGCGACACCGCCGCCTTCAGCAGCCGGGTGAGCCCGCTGGGAAAGCCCTGGAGCCGCGACTCGTCCTCGAGGGGGTCGCGCTGCATGTGCGAGAGGATCCGCTCGCGCATGCCCGACACCTCGTCGAAGAAGGTGCGCCCGGTGAGCACGTTGTAGATCGTCCCGGCGAGGGCATACACGTCGGCGCGGCCGTCGAGCTCGATGGGGTCGAGCACCTGCTCCGGCGCGATGTACCCCGGCGTGCCCGCGACGAAGCGGCCGACCGCCGCCTCGCTCACCCGCATCGCGCGCACCATGCCGAAATCGATCACCACCGTCGACAGCGGCGGCGTGCGCGAGGGGTCGCGGTGCTTCTCGGGGTCGAAGGTCTCGCCCCCCGCGAGGGGCAGCCGGAGCCAGAGGTTCGCGGGCTTGATGTCGCGGTGCACCAGCCCCGCCTGGTGCAGCGCCGCGAGGCCCGCGCACACCTCGGGCACGATGCTGCGGAGCTCGTAGAGGCTCATCAGCCGCGCGCCCGCGTAGGCCTTGAGGTCGGCGCCGATGAGGTACTCGAGCACGAGGAAGGGCATGCCGTCGGCGACGCCGCGGTCGATGATGTTCGCGACGTGCGGGTGGTAGAGCCCCGCGAGCGCCCGCGCCTCGTCGACGAACGACGCGAGGATCGCCTCGCGCTCCTTGTCGTTCGCCCCGGTCAGCGCGTCGGCCTTGGGCACCTTCAGCACGAAGTACCGCTCCGCGCCGGGCTTGCGCACGAGCCACACGGTGCCCACGCCGCCGTGCCCCAGCGGGCGCAGCAGCTCGTAGCCCTCGATGATCTTCGGCCCCTCGCGCTTGGGCGGCGGAGGCGGCGGGGGCGTGCGCCGCACCGCGGCGGTCACCGCGGCCTCGATGAGCCCCGAGGTCACCGGACCCAACGACCCGAACCACACCCCCAGCGTCGAGAGGTCGCGCTGGCGAATCGCCCGCGACACCAGCGCCGTCACGCGCGGCGCCTTCTCGCTGCTGTACGCCTTGCGGCTGTGGAGCCCGTTCACCGGGTCTTCGAGGGCGGCCTGGAGCCGCTCGGCGGCGATCACCAGCTTGAGGCACATCGCCTCGAGGTTGGGCTTCGCCCCCGACGCGCCCGAGAAGCCCGCGAGGGCGTCGGCCAGGTCGGCGAGGCCCGCGGCGACCTCGGTGTCGCCCGCGTGCAGCGCCTTGAGCGCGCCCTGCACGGTCTCGCGCCAGCCGCCCTCCCAGGCCGGGTGGCGGTGGGGCTCGGCGGTGAGCCCGTCGTTCGACAGCGTGAGCCGCACGCCCTCGACCCACACCGCCGCGCGAATCACCTCGGCCTGGTCACAGCAGAAATCCAGGGCGCCGGGGGCGATCATGGGCAGCGCGCTCGCGAGCTGCTGGAGCATCGCGGGGCGGTCGATGACCAGCGCCCACCAGGCCGCGAAGGGCCCGAGCCACTGGAGGTCGTCGATCTCGCCCAGGGCCGTGCCGCGGGTGGTGTCGACGAGGCGCCAGAGCAGCGCGCTCATGGCGTTGCGCAGGGGCGCGGGGAGGTCGCGGGTGCCGTCGGCGAGGCCGTCGACCTTGCGGAGCCAGAGGCAGGTGTCGTGCGCCACCGGGCCGCGCCGGGGGCCCAGGGCGGGCTCCTCGCCGCACGCGTCGAGGGCGTAGCTCCCCACGCGCAGCGCCAGGACCTCCAGGGCCAGCTCGGTCTCGGGCTCCCGCGCGCTCCCGCGGCGGCGCGAGGCCACGGCGTCGAGAAAGACCTCGGGGGCGTTGGCGATCTCTTCCCAGGTGTCGCGCAGGTCGGGCTCGGGCCCGGGTGAGCCCGCGGGCGCCGAGGCGAGCAGGGGGCACCACAGAGGCCCAGCGCGAGGAGCGCGCCGCGCCCTCGACGGCGTTGATCCCCGCCGCGCGGCGGCGCACGGAGGGCTCGGTGAGCACGACCCGGCACGCCTCGCGAAAGGTGCCCGCGAGGGTGCCCGCGAAGCGCGCCGCGCGCGTCGCTCTCCTCGTCGTCGTACTGCGCGGCGAGGCGCACGAGGTTCTCGAGGCCCTGCTCGACGTCGAGGGGGTCGCGCTCGGCGCCGTCGATGGGGTCGGTCGCCGCGAGCACGTCGAGCCACCGCCGCCACACGTCGAGGGAGTTCGAGCGGCTGCGTCGCACGCGCTCGCGCAGCGCGCGCATGGGCGCCGAGACCGCGTCTTGATGCACGCCGCGGCGCCAGAGCGTGCCGAGGCCGCGCGCGAGGGCGCGGGCGGCGATGTCTCCCCGTCGCCCGCGAGGATGCGCTTCGCGAGGCGGTCCCACGACTCCCGGCGGTCGGCGATGAGGTAGGGCGTCGCCGCGGCGAAGGCGCCGAGCACCGTGGCCTCGGCGCGGGGGTCGTCGATGCGCGCGTCGAGCTCCCCGGCCACGGCGCGCAGCCGCTCGGCGCCCTGCGACGCGAAGGCCGTCGCCGCCCGCTGGCGCAGCAGCGCCGAGTCTCCCTGGAGCCAGTCGAGCAGGGTGCCCTGCAGCGCCTCGATGCGCCCCGCGAGGCGCCCCACGGCGCGCGACGCGTGCACCCACACGAGGGCGTCGGGGTGCAGCAAGAGGGGCTGGAGCACCAGAAGCGTGCGCGACACCAGCTCGGGGTCGTCGGTGGGCACGCCGATGGCGCAGGTCTCGACGCAGCGCGCCGCGAGCACCCGGCCGCGCAGGGTGCCCCGCGCGGGCTCGCCGACGAGGGCCGCGAAGGCGTCCTTCGACCGCCAGATCCACGTGCCGAGCTCGGGGAGCTGCAGGGCGCTGGCGCCGGCCTCCCAGAAGAGGATGTCCATGCGCGCGCGGGCCTGCTGGTGCGCGGCGTTGCGGAGCCAGCGGGCGTCGCCGCCGAAGGGCGCGCAGCGCAGCGCGTCGACCAGCGGTCCTTCGAGGAGGCGGGCGCGCGCGACGGTGGCGACGAGGCCGCTGTGAAAGCCCTTCGCCGCGGCGAGGATCGAGGCGACGTCGACGTCGGTGCGCGAGCCGGTCGCGGCGGCCCACACGAGCATCGCGACGCCGTCGGGCGCCTCGAAGCCCGCGGCCAGCCGGGCGCGGCCCTCGGCGGTGCGGGTCAGCGCGGGGAGGCGCTGGTCGAGGGAGAGCGCGGCGGCGCGCACGGCGTCGGGGAGCTGCCCCTCGGACCCCTGCGCGGTGCCCTCTCGCCAGAGCGCCAGGAGCTGCTGGGTCGCGCCAGGCCGCGCGAGGTGCGCGGCGACGTGCTGGAGGTCTTGGGAGAGTTCCATGCCGAGGGCGCCACGCTACCGCGCCCGCGGGCGGCGGGGTATCGCGGGAGGCGCTGGAGTCAGAATTCCTCCGGGTCGGGGAGGCGCGCGGAGCATGGGCGCGCGTGGCGCTTCACCCCCGCCGGATATCGGTGCTTCAATGCGCGCCCCGCATGGACCACGACACCTCCCCCTTTCGCCCTGGCGCCCTCACCGACCGCGTGGTGGTCATCACCGGCGGCGGCACGGGCATCGGCCGCGCCATCGCCGAAGAGATGGGCCCCCTCGGCGCGCGCCTCGCGCTCTGCGGCCGCCGCCCCGAGCCCGTCGACGAAGCCGCCAAAGCCTTGCAGGACAAGGGGATCGACGCGCTCTCGGCCTCGGTGGACATTCGCCAGCCCGAGAGCATCGACGCGCTGCTCGACGCGGTGATGTCCCGCTGGGGACGCGTCGACGTGCTGGTGAACAACGCGGGCGGGCAGTTTCCGTCACCGGCGAAGCTGATCTCGCCGAAGGGCTTCGAGGCGGTGGTGCGCAACAACCTCCTGGGGACCTTCAACGTGACCCACGCCGTCGCGAACCGCGCGATGCTCCCGCAGAAGTCGGGTCGGGTGATCAACGTGACGGCGAACGTCGCGCGGGGATTTCCGGGCATGGCGCACACCGGCGCGGCGCGGGCGGGGGTCGAGAACCTCACCCGCTCCCTCGCCGTCGAGTGGGCCCGCGAGGGGATCACCGTGAACGCCGTCGCGCCCGGCACGATCCGCTCGTCGGGCACCGACCGCTACCCCCCGGAGCTGCTCGAGAAGGCCGAGCGGGTCACCCCGCTGGGGCGCCTCGGCACGCCCGAAGAGGTCGCGCACCTGGTGACCTTCCTCGCGCTGGACGCGAGCGCGTACGTCACGGGTCAGGTGTTCTACCTCGACGGCGGCGCGTCGCTCTGGGGCGACATCTGGGAGTACGACGCGGGCTGAGCGCTCAGCGGCAGGTGAGCACGGAGTTGTGCATCCAGCGCGGCGAGGCGTCGGTGCCGAACTCCGTTCCGTCGACGGTGTAGCGCACGGAGAGCCAGCCGTTGGACTCGGCGCGCGCGGTGACCCTCGCGCCGCGGTTGAGCGTGGCGACGATGTCGCCGCCGGGCGCGCTGCGCACGTTCGCCGTGGCGGAGCTCACGGTGCAGTCGGTGGCCGTCGGCGTCGTGGTCATCGCCGGCGCGGGCGGGGGCGCGGGCGTGGTGGGCAGCGCCGCGAAGCTGAACCCCAGGCCCTCGAGGCGCGTGAGGATCGTGTCGAGGTTGCGCGCGGTGATCCCCTGGATGTCGTGGAACAGAATCACCCCGCCGCCGCGGCGCTGCGCCTCGCTGACCACCCAGCCCACGAAGTCGGCGCGGTAGGCCGTCGACGCGCGATCGCAGCGCCCGCCGCCGCCGCCGAAGCACCAGTCGAGGGTGTCGATGTCCCAGCCGATGCCGCCGTGCGAGTAGCCGTTGGCGCGGAGGACCGTCTCCTTGTCGGAGGTGCCCGCGCCGTAGGGGTAGCGAAAGAGCCGCGGGACCTCGCGGCCGATCACCTCGTCGAGGAGCGTCGCCTGCCGCGGGACCCAGCTGCGAAACTGCGCCGCCGTCGCGATCACGTGGCTCCACTGGTGGCTCGCGACGACGTGCCCGCGCATGTCGAGGTCGCGCAGGATCGCCTCGTTGCCCGCGACGTTCGCGCCCGTCACGAAGAAGGTCGCCGGCGCGTCGTGCGCCCGCAGCGTCGCGAGGATGCGCGGGGTGTACGCCGCCGACGGGCCGTCGTCGAAGGTCAGGTAGAGCTTGTGGTCGCGGTCGAGGTTCAGCGAGCTCGGCACGCGCACCCCGATGGAGCCCGCCTCGCCCACGCTCACGCTGTCGCCCGAGGGGTCGTCGTCGCGCTGCGCGAAGTCTTCGACGCTCTCCACCATGCAGCCCGAGGAGAGCAGCGTGGCGACCAGGGTGACGACGCGAGAAAGACGCATGGGCGAACTCCACTCAACCCGCCGCGCGACGCGCGCGTCCAGGGATGTAGGTGCAGCACCTACCACGACCCCGAGGGCCTTGAAAGGACCCTCGGGGCTCCGATCACACCGTCGCGCCCTCGGCCCCGCGGATCATCTCCGCCGCGACCTCGCGGGTTCGCTCGGTGATGCGAATGCCCCCGAGCATCCTCGCGATCTCTTCGAGGCGCGCGGGCTCGTCGAGCTCGGTGATGCTCGACGCGGTGCGGTCGCCCGCCTCGAGCTTGCGCACGACCAGGTGCCGGTCGCCGTAGGCCGCGATCTGCGGCAGGTGCGTGATGCACAGCACCTGGTTGCGCCGGGCGACCTCCTTGATCTTCTGCCCGATGACCTCAGCCACCGCGCCGCCGACGCCGGCGTCGACCTCGTCGAAGACGTAGAAGGTCTCGTTCGCGACGTCGGTGAGCACGCGCTTGATCGCGAGCAGCGCGCGGGAGAGCTCACCGCCCGACGCGATGCGCCGCAAGGGCCTGGGCTCTTCGCCGCGGTTCGGCGCGATGAGGAACTCCACCCGGTCGATGCCCGAGGGCAGCAGCCGCGCGCCGTCGACGTTGAGCTCGGCGCTCGCGGGCGAGGTGTGCGCGACGTCGACCACCACCCGCGCGCCGCCCATGCTCAGCGACGCGAGCTCGCGGGAGATCGACTCGCCCAGGCGACCCGCCGCCTCGCGCCGCGCCGCCGAGAGCGCGCGGGCCTCGCGCGCCGCGAGCTGCGCGCCTCGACCGCGGCCTCGAGCGACGCCGCCGCGCCTCGCCCTGCTCGATGTTCGCCAGCTGCTCCTTCGCACGAGCGCGAAACGCGAGGATCTCTTCGACGGTGGAGCCGTACCTTGAGCCGGTTGAGCCTCTGGGCTGGTCTTCGACCTCGGCGAGGCCTCGGGGTCGGCGCGCACGCCGCGGGCGTAGCGACCGAGCTCGCGCGCGGCCTCTTGCACGAGCGTGTGCGCCTGCGCCACGAGGTCGAGGGGGCCCTGCAGCGCGGGGTCGAAGGCCACGAGGCGCTGCAGCGAGTCGCGCGCCGCCGACAGCTCATCGAGCACCGCCCCGTCGCGGGCGTAGAGCGCGTCTTCGGCCGCGGCGCTGCCCTCGGCGAGGCGCGCGGCGTGGCGGAGCCGGTCGCGGGTGATGCCCCACTGCTCCTCGACGCCGGGCGCGAGGGAGCTCGTCGATCTCTTTGAGCTGGTAGCGCAGCAGGTCTTCGCGGTCGGCGCGCTGCCGGATGTCTTGCAGCACGCGCTCGAGGGCCGCGGTGGCCTCGGCGAAGGCTACGTGCGCCGACGACATCGCCGCGCGCTGGGGCTCGAGGCGCGCAGAGGCGTCGAGGAGCGCGAGGTGGTGCGCGGGGTCGGTGAGGGTCTGCTGGTCGTGCTGCGAGGTCACGTCGGCGAGGCCCGCGGTGAGCGACGCGAGCTGCGCGAGGAGACCATGCGCCCGTTGAGGTACGCGCGAGAGCGGCCGCCGGTGCGCTCGTTGCCCACGATGCGCCGCACCACGGCTCATCCTCCCAGGCGATGCGGCGTCTTCGAAGCGGAGCTTCGCGGGTCGTCGCCGCGGGCCGAGAACACCGCGGTGACCTCGGCCTCGCGGGCGCCGGTGCGCACCACGTCGGTGGCGGATGTGCGCGCGCCAGCACCATGGTGAGCGCGTCGACGAGGATCGGCTTCCCCGCCCCGTCTCCCCGGTGACGACGTTGAGACCCGGGCCAAACGCGACGCGACCTCGTGGATGATCGCGAGATCTCGTACCTGCAGGGACAGCAGCATGGGGGTGATTACCCAGGGCGTAGCGCCTGCGCCCCCCGACGGTCAATCTCCCGACGCGCCATCGGGGACGTTGGCTGTCCACCCCCGCGCGCGGGGCGATTTCCGGAGGTCACGCGCGCTCCGCGGCGAGGGGAATTCCGACCGGGGTGAGAGGGCGTGGAGGGGGATCGGCGCGGGTCTGAGTGGTGCTCCGCAGGGCGCTCGCTCGCCGAGGTGCGCTGCACGATCGCGCGGGAGGCCGAGGGGAGAGACGGACAGACGGGGCTCGTCTCCGCCCGACGCGCGCGAGGGCGTCGTCCGGGCGGAGATCGGAAGGGATCAGGGGATCTGGAAGCGCATGTTGTAACGCATGCGGCGCTCTGAACGAGCCCGTCGGAGAACGCAGGCCGACCGCGCGGGGTCGCGAGGCCGGACAGCCGCGAGCCGCGCTGCAGGGTGTCGAGGGCGCCGATGTTGGCGCCAGCGATGATCGGGATCACGCCGCGGCAGTCGACGCGGCGCCCGAGCCGTCGTCATTTACTGACCGACCCTGAGCGCGCCGGTCTGCGCGCTGCGGACGTACATCACCGGGTCGAAGTTGGCGGTGCTGCTCGGGTCGGGCGACGGATGAAGAACGCGCCGGGGTCGCCGCGGCAGGTGCTGAAGAGCTGGGTCTGCCCCGTCGCGCCGCAGGTGAGGAACCACGAGACGTTCTCGGTGCTGGAGGAGCCGCCGCAGGTGCCCGCCGCGGCGCTCGCGCCCGTGGGGAGGGTCGCAGTGCCGGTGTTGCCCGTGCCGCTGAGGCGCGCGTTGGTGAAGGAGCGGTGATGTCCGAGCGGACGTACTGCAGCCGCAGGGTGAACGCGCCGGCGCCGCAGCCGCCGACGGCCACGTAGTAGGTGCCCGCCGCGAGGACGCCCGCGGTGCGCGACTGCAGGCCGCTGGTGAAGCGCCGCGGTGCCGCAGCCCGCGTCGTCATTGCAGAGGCCCGCCGAGGCGAAGCCGGTGCCCGCCTGCCCAGGAGCGCGGTGCCCGAGGAGTTCGTGAGGTAGAGCGAGGTGTCGTACCGGAGCCCGCGGTGTCGAGGTACACGAGGCCCGCGGCGGGGTCGTGAAGCGGTACCAGACGTTGCCGCCCGAGGTGCAGCCGCACGGCACGGTGGGGGCCGTCGTTCGTCGCGTTGGTGGTGTTGCCGGTGACCGTGACTCCCACGCGGTGTTCAGCGTGATCACGATGGCGCTCGTGCGGTTGTCGTTGGTGGGGCAGCAGACGCCCGCGTTGCAACGCGTGCCGGTGCCGCAGGCGTTGCCGCAGGAGCCGCAGTTCGCGTTGTCGGTCTGGAAGGTCGTGAGCGCGACACCAACGGCGCCGCAGCTCGTGGTGCCCGCGCCGCAGAGCGAGTTGCAGACGCCCGCGCTGCAGGTGGCGGGCGCGAGTGCAGCGGGTGCCGCAGCGCCAGTTCGCGATGTCGGTGCTGGTGTTCACGCAGGCGCTGCCGCAGAGCGTCTGGCCCCGGGGGCAGGCGCACACGCCGGCGGTGCAGGTCTGCGCCAGGGGCAGCGAGTGCCACACATGCCGCAGTTGGCCTCGTCGGTGCCGGGTGTCGACACGCGCCGCCGCAGGCTACGGCCCGTCGAACAGGCGCAGCGGCAAGCCTGGCAGGTCTGTCCGTTCGTGCAGGCGGTGCCGCAGGCGCCGCGGTTGGCGTTGTCGCTCTGCACGTCGAGGCGGGTCGGCATGCCGTTGACCATGCAGGTCAGCCGGGGGGCCACGCAGGTCGAGCGGCACATGCCGCCCATGCAGGCCTCGCCGACGCCGCACACCGTGCCGCAGGCGCCGCAGTTGGAGTTGTCGACCGCGGCGTCGACGCAGGTCGACACGCCCATGGTCGTGCAGCGGGTCTGCCCCGAGGGGCACGCCGGCGGCTGGCACACGCCCATGCCGCAGGTGTCGCCCGTGGCGCAGGCGGTGCCGCAGGCGCCGCAGTTCGCGGTGTTGGTCTGGGTGTCGACGCAGGTCGGCGTCGGCGCCATCGGGGTGCAGTCGGTCTGACCGGCGGGGCACATGCGCGGGTCGGCGCAGGCGCCGCCGTTGCAGACCTGGCCCGCGCCGCACACGTTGCCGCAGCCGCCGCAGTGGCTCACGTCGGTCATGGTGTTGACGCAGCCGCCGCCGCAGGAGGTCTCGCCCGACATGCAGGTGACCGTCGGGGTGCAGACGCCGGCGCGGCAGGTCTCGGTGCCGCCGCAGGCGCGGTCGCACACGCCGCAGTGGGTGTTGCTGGTCTGCGGGTCGACGCAGCCGCCGCCACAGAGGATCTCGCCGGTCTGACAGGTCGGGGGCACGTCCTTGGGAGGCGTGACGACGTCCTCCATCGGCGTGACGACGTCCTGGCCCGGCGTGACCACGTCTTCCATCGGCGTGACGACGTCCTGGCCCGGCGTGACGACGTCCTGGCCCGGCGTGACGATGTCCTCGGGCGTGACGACGTCCTGCGCGACGCCGGAGTCTTCTTCGACGGTGGGGGTGGAGCTGCCGCAGGCCGCGAGGCCTGAGATGACGAACGCGAGGAACGGTTTGTGTAGCTGCTTCATGAAGACTCCAAGAGCGACCGCGGCGTTGTCACGTCTGCCCAGCATGGGAAGTGCCCCGCGACCGAATTGCCGCAACGATCCAGCCGCGGCTATCACTCTCTCAGGGAATCTGCAAACCTGCACCGTACCCCGCCGACCCGCTCCCCCTGAAGCGACGGCGCGAGCCAGGGTCGAGCCTGTCGCCGGGGTTGGGCCTGGCGAGGGGTGTGGTCGTGTCGGCAACACTCCATGACGCTGAACCCTTCAAGTCCCCTGTGGAAAGGTACTAGGCCGTAACCCGCCCCTGAAACCGCAGCCGTTGGAGCGCCCCTTCGACATCGGCCGGGGTCACGGGACGAAAGCGCAGCGGCGCCGCGGACATCGCCGACGGGTCGAAGTCCATGCCCCGCACACGGACCCCCTTCTCGGCGAGGGCGCGAGCGAGCCACGCGATGCGCTCGGCGTCGGTGGTGTCGTCGAAGGCCGCGCCGGCCTCGGCGACGAGGTCGACCACGTGCTCGTCGACGCGCTGCCGATCGAGCTCCGCGGAGGCGGCGCCGACGATCATCGGCACGAGGAGCGAGGCCTCGCGCAGCGGGAGGTACACCCCGTGCGTGGTGCTCGCGACGAGCTTGAACACGTCCTCGGCGCCCTTGAACGAGCGCAGCCCGGGCAGGCACCCGACGGCGTACACCGCCACGCCCATCTCGCGGCACGACTCGGCCTGGGTGAACCAGTGGTGGCCGCAGGGGCAGCCGTCGGGAAAGGCGTCTCCCGAGGGCACGACGCCGTGCGGCGGCGCGTCGCCGAACCACACCACCGCGCGCGCCGCGCTGGGGCGCCACTCGAGGCGCACGAGGTCGTAGAGCCCGTCGGTGACGCTCTCGGGGCCGTCGCCCCCCCCTGACGCCGTGAGGCGCTCCACCGCGCGGCGCACCGTCTCGATGTCGTCGGTGAGGGGGAGCACCTTGCTGGCGTAGGTGTTGTCCTGCGGGGGATGGTCGCGGTAGCTCACGACGCCGAGGCGGAGCATGCGGCAGAGAGGCGAGGCCTTGAGCTCCTCGACCAGCGCGAGGAGGTGCTCGCGCACCTGCGCGATGTACGACCCCATCGAGCCTGTCTCATCGACCAGGAACACCAGGTCGAGCTCGCCCCGGTTGCGCGCGCGAAACCACTCGAGCTCCTCGGGGGCGTAGGGCTCCGAGGTCACGAAGCCCTTCGCGGCGAGCGGCCCCGGCCTCAGGTCGGCGCCGCACTTGACGCAGTAGCGCACCGAGAGATCACCCGGGGTCGCGCAGTGTTTGCACACGACGATCTCGAGCGCGGGAGGCGAGAGGCGCGGCGGGGACGGCGGCGGAAACATCGGCAGGTTCGGCGGCGGAGAGATCGGCGGCTCCGGCGGTCGAGGCATCGGCAGGTTCGGCGGCGGCGGAGCCATGAGGTTGGGCGGCGGCATGACCAGGCCCCCCGGCGGGAGCGGCGGGCTGATCTTCGCGGGCGCGATCGCCACGGGGTCGGGCTCCGGGGACCCATGGCCGACGGGCGGAGTCGGCGGGGGCGGAGGCGCCAGGCGCTCCTCCTCACGCGGGCTGAACACCTCGGCGATCTTCGAGAGGAGCCCGCCGCTGCGCTTGGCCTGGGGCACGGGCGCGGCGTAGCTCGCCATCGGGGGCGGTCCGCCCATCGCGCCGAAGCCCGGCGGCGCGGCCGCCGCGGGCGGAGGACCGAAGTCGGCCCTCCCCCCTCCCCCCGGCGCGGCGCCCGCCGGGGACATCGGGGCGGAGCTCGCCGGGAAGGGCATCGGCGCGGACCTCACGGGCGAGGGCATCGCGGGCCTGGCGGGCGCCGGTCCTCCGCGCGGAGCGGCCCCCATCGCCGGGGCGCCCACGACGCGCGCGCGCGCCGACTTCTCGAAGGACGCGCTGAGCTCCTCGTCGAGGTGCTCGGCGGGCGCGTCGCCGCCCCCCTCCGAGGCGACGGCGCCGTCGCCCCGGTCGACGGCCATCTGCGGCACGTCGACCCGCCTCGTCGGCAGCGCGTCGAAGGTGCCCTCGGCGAGGTCGAAGCGCAGCGTGCTGTCTCCCAACGCGATCGTCGCGCCGGGCTCGAGGCGCACCCGCCGCGCCGGGGCGCCGTTCACCCGCGTCCCGTTCACCGAGTCGAGGTCCCGGAGCTCCCAGGCGTCGTCGTCGAGCACCAGCTCGAAGTGCAGCCGGCTGACCTTGCCGTCGGGGAGCACGAGGTCGGCCTCGCTCCCGCGCCCCACGGTGACCCTCGGGCGATCGATCACGATCCCGGTCATCGGGACGTTCACGCTGGTGAGCGTGAGCCGGGTCTTTCGCACCGGCCGCTTCTTCACCGACACCTCGAGGTCCTCCGCCACGAGCGACGTGAAGGGGCCCACGAGGCTGTGCTCCAGGGCGAGCGCGAGCCCCTCAGAGCGGAGCGCCGCGGCCTCGGGCGCGCCTGAATTCGCGCGCTCGGCGAGGTCGTCGACGCGCTGCTTCGCCCAGAGCCGGGTGATCCCCGGCTTGCGCTCGGTGCGCTCGGGGAGGCCCACCTCGAGCTCCTGGCGGTAGGGCCTCCCGTCGGCCGTCGCGGCGGTGATGATCAGCTTCGTGAGCCCGCTGTGGGTGTACCGCCCGAACACCTTGAGGGCGTCGCCGCCGTGGAGGTCTGGGATCTCCCTGGGGTACACGTCCACCATCTCCGCGCCCTCCCAGTAGAGGGTCACGTTGGTGAGCACGGCGCCGCCCTCGCGCACCTTCCTCGCGAAGCGCGTGAAGGTCTCGTCGTCGGGCTCGTCGGGCAGCGCCACGTCCGACGCGCCTCCCCCCGCGCGGGCGAGCTTCTCGACGAGCCTGCGGTCCACCGCGGGGCCGAGGCCGAGCACGAAGAGCCGCGTCGACGCCCCCAGGAGCTCGGGGACCCTGCGCAGCAGCCGCCCCTCGTTGCCCACGGCGGCGTCGGTGATCAGCACCACGACGCGGGTGCGCCCCTCTCGCGCGGGGAGCTTCGACGCGCGCTCCAGCGCCTCGTCGAGCTCGGTGCCGCCGCGGGGCTTGAGGTCGGCGAGGAAGCGCTCGGCCATGGCCGTGAGCTCGGGCGAGATCACCGCGAAGCGGGCGCCGTCTCCGTCGAAGGCCACGCGGTCGTGGTCGAAGGCCATGAGCTGCGCGCCGTCGCCCGCCCCGAGTCCGTCGAGGAGCGCGCGCACCGCCCGCCGCGCCGCGGGCATCGAGCCCCGCATCGAGGCCGAGCGGTCGACCAGGATCAGCACGTCGCGCGGCCGCGTCGCGCGGGTGATCACCTCGGTGCCCGGCGCCAGGATCGCGCCGCAGTACCCGCAGGGGATCACCGGCCCGAGCCCGGGGATCTCCTTGATCGCCGACAGGTCACGGATCACCCCGCCGCAGTTGCCGCAGCGCACGGCCTTGGCGTCGCCGTCGCCGCCCATGGCCTCGGTGTGCGTGCGGGGCACCGAGGGCGTGAGCATGAGCAGAAAGGTCCCGGGCTTCGCCTCGTCGCGCTCGAAGCGCAGCCAGGGGCGCACGCCCACGTCGCCCGCGCGCCAGGTGAGCACGAAGTCCTTGTTGGGCAGGGCTTCTCCCGCGTCGAGGGAGACGATGGGCACGCCGTCGTCGGTGTGTCGCGTGCGCACGCGGTGCGAGGGAGAGCGCAGCGACTCGACCTCGCCGTCGCCGCGGACCATCACCTCGATGGAGACATCCGGCGCGCGCTCGCGCGTCGCGCGCCGCGGCAGCCCCAGCGGGCCCTTCGACGGCACCTCCGCGTACCGCTCCGGCGCCACCATCGGGAACACCAGCCGCCAGCGCCCGTCGTCGTACGCGAGGACCTCCTGGTAGCCCAGCTCCACCACGATGGTGACCCCCGGCGCGACGTTCGCGACGCTGAGGGTGAAGAGGGAGGGCTTGTCCTCTTCGAGGAGCGTCGCCGCCCGGCCCTCGGAGCGCGCCTGCTCGTACGCCCTGCGCGCCTCGGCCTTCTCCTTCACCACGCCCTGCACCACCCGGTCGGCGATGCGAAACTGCATGCGATACACGCTCGCCTGGTGCGGCAGCGGAAAGAGGTACACCGCCTCGATGGGCACCTCGACGTCGTTGCGAAACACCTGCCGCACGGTGATGTCGGCGATGGCCCCGGCGACGCTCCCGCGGACCTCCGTGCGCTCAAGCGGGAGCGCGCGGCCCTCGCGGGTCTGAAGGCTCCCCTGGGTGACGATCTGCGCTTCCATGCCCACTCCCTCTCTGCTGCGTCGTACGTGCTCCGCGACGGTCGTTCATCCCCATCGCGCGGAGATTCTTGGGTCGCTCCTGGCTAGAAGCGCCCGCCGAGGCTCAGCCCGCCGGGGTGCAGCCCCACCGTGAGCGCGGGCTCGCTCCGGCGCGACGGCGCCAGCGGCAGCGCGATCGCCGCGCTCACCGCGAGCACCGCGCCCGCGGTGAAGCCCGCGATCATCAGCGTCTGCATCAGCTCGGCGCGCTCCCGCGAGGGGCTGCAATTCTGCTCCCGCGTGCGGCCGCCCACGAGGCAGCGCGCGTCGTCGTTCCAGAACTCCGCCGAGGAGTCGCGCACGAGCATCGCCGCGAGGCCGCCGCCCGCGAACACCACCGCGCCCCCCGCGGCGATCCAGCCCAGCGTGCGCTGCGTGCTCCCGGTCGACGCGCTCGCGGCCGGCGCGCCGCCGACGGGGCCCGACGGCGCGACCACCACGACGGGGCGGGGGCCCTCGATCCGCGCCCGCGCGAGCTGCACCACCACGCGCAGGGTCTCCCCCTCGGCGATCGTAACCCGCTGCCGCGCAGGGGTATAGCCCGGCGCGCGGGTCTCGATCTCGACCTCCCCCGGCGCGAGGCGGAGCGCCTCTCGCATGGGCAGCGCGGTGTCGGCGCGCTCGGCGATGGCGACGGTGGCGCCCGGCGCGGCGCACTCGACCCGCAGCGACCCGAGGTGCGCCTCGACCGCGCGGAGCGAGAAGTCGAGCGCCTCGCGCTGCGCGATGACCCACGCGTCGCCGGGCTCGGCGAGGGCCTCGCGGAGGTGCCGCCACGCGGGCTCCCAGCGCTCCAGCGCGTGCTCCGCGAAGCCGATCTGCCCGGCGGCCTCGGGGGTGGGGCGCAGCGCGTAGGCCGCGCGAAACGAGCGCAGCGCGTCTTCGTGGCGCCCCGCGCGACGCAGGGCGCGCCCCTGCTCGATGAGCGCGCGGTCCTCGCGCCCCTGCGCCGACGCGCTCGCGGCGAAGAGGCTCACGGCGAGGAGCCACGCCGCGGGCCTCACGGGCAGGGCACTCCGTCGCAGAGGCGAAACGCGCCGGCGTCGGCGGCGGGCGGCGCGACGCGGCGAGGCTGCGGGCGGGGCGCGGGCGGCGGCGCGAGGCGACGCGCGGGCGCGGGCGCGGGTACGGGCACGGGCACAGGGGGTCAGGCGCCGCCGGGGCCTCGGGCGCGGGCGCCACCGCGGGCGCGCGCCGCCGGGGCCGCGGGCGCGGGCGCGACGACCGCGACGCCTCGCCCCGCCGCGCGGATCTCCGTGGCGTTCACCGGCCGCGCGCCCGAGGGCATCACCGCGGCGACGACCACGAGGGCCGCGGCGAGCGCGCCGACGACGGCCACCGAGGCCCAGCGCGGCCGTCGCAGCGCGGCGGCGGTGACCACGCAGACCTGCCGCACGCGAGGCAGCAGGGTGCCGTGGGCGAGGCGGGGCGCGACGGGCGCGAGGGGCGGCGCCGCGAGGCCGTAGGGCGTCGGCTCGGCGCCGAACACCTCGCGCCACACGCCGCGGCCGGTGCGGCTCGCGAAGGGCAGCAGCGCGCGGCCGAAGTCGCGCATCGACTCGAAGCGGCGCGCGGGGTCGCGGTGCATCGCGCGCTCGATGACGGCATCGAGCTCGGGGTCGAGGTCGGGGCGCAGCGCCCGCGGGGGCTTGTGCGCGCCCTGCACGATGGCGTGGAGCAGGGGGTAGAGCTCGGGGGCTTGAAAGGGCAGCGCGCCGGTCGCGCACTCGTAGAGCATCACGCCGAGGGCGTATTGATCCGAGCGGGGGTCGACCTGCCCCGACTGCGCCTGCTCGGGGGACATGTACACCGGCGTGCCGAGCATGGCCGCGGAGCCCGTGAGCCTCGGCCCGGGGCCCGCCATCTTCGAGATGCCAAAATCCAGCACCTTGGGGACCACGGCGCCGTTGCGCGACTGCGCGAGGAAGATGTTCTCGGGCTTGAGGTCGCGGTGCACCACGCCCGCCTCGTGGGCGGTCATCACCGCGGCGATGACCGGGAGCGTGAGGTCGACGAAGCGCTCGGAGGCCAGCACGCCCTCGCGCCCCAGCAGGGTGCCGAGGTCTTCGCCCGCGAGGTGCTCCATGACGAGGTAGAGCGTGTCGCCCTCCTGGCCCACGTCGAAGACCTCGACGACGTTCGGGTGACGGATCTTCGCCGCCGCCCTCCCCTCGCGCAGGAACCGCCCGCGGGCCTCGGGGTCGAGGGCGAGCGCGGGGTGCAGGGTCTTGAGCGCGACGCGCTTGTCGAGGTCGTCGTGCACGGCCTCGTACACGGTCGCCATGCCGCCGCTGCCGATCTGCCGCAGCACGCGGTAGCGACCGAGCCGCGACCCTTCGACGAGCGAGACGTCTCCCCCTTCGTTCACCGCGCTCCTCGCATGCGCGCGCAGTCTACACGGGTCTGGCGCGGGCGCACGTCAGCGGGCGCAGCGGATCCCGACGCCCACCAGCGGCAGGTCGCCGTCCACCTCGATGCCGAAGCGCGACGGCGAGCGCAGCACCTCGATGGTCGAGAAGTACCAGCTCCCCCCGCGGATCGTGCGCGGCCCCGTGGGGTTGAAGCGGCAGAGCGGGTTCACTCGGCCTCCGGGCGCCGCGCCCCAGCAGCCCTGAGTGGCGCCCTGGTAGGGGGCGTAGTTGTCGGCGGTCCACTCGAAGACGTTGCCCGCGAGGTCCCAGAGGCGCGCGCCCTCGAGGTCGGGCGACGGGGCGAAGCTGCCGACCCTGCGCGTCGCCGCGCCGTCTTCTCCCGGGCACCCGTTGAGGTTCCAGCGCGCGCGGTCGCAGCTCCGCGAGGGGTCCTGGTCGCCCCAGGGGTAGAGCCTGCCGGGGCGCAGCTCGCCCACGGCGCGGCCCCGCGCGGCGTACTCCCACTCCGCGTCGGTCGGGAGCCTCCCCCCGTCCCACACGCAGAAGGCCATCGCGGTGTACCAGTCGACGCAGTTGATGGGATGGAGCTCGCGGGCGCCAGGGGCGGCGGTCCAGTTGCAGCCGGGGTCGTCGCTCGGGGTCTGGGGCTCACGAAGCCCTTGCGCCACAGGGAGATCGCCGCCGGGATAGCGCACCGAGGTCACCCTCGGGAGGCCCCTCGCCACGGCCCAGAAGCGCCGAAAGCGGGCGACGGTGGCCTCGTGCGCGTCGAGGGTGAAGTCCGACACGCGGATGTCGGGCTGCTCGGGCGACCCGTCGGTCACGAGGATGCCGTTGAGGTGCCCCATCGCGAAGCTCCCGCCGCGCACCGCCACCAGGCCGCAGCCGCGCTCGGCGGCGCTCGGGCACGAGGTCTGAGACGACGCGGCCACGGGCGCGTCCACCGGCGGCGCGGGCGCGTCCACCGGCGCGACCGGGACATCGACGAACGCGTCCGCCCGCGGCGCCACCACGTCCGCGCGGGACGCGTCGGCGCGGTCGGTGCCGGGCTTGAGCGTCGGCGCGCAGCCGAGGAGCGCGAGGATCGAGATCGACCGGAGCGAAGGAGGCATCTCGGCCAGAGAGGACGCCCTCCGGGTCTCGCGCGTCAAGCGACGCGCCCTGGCCGCAGAGATGGGAGTATCCTGGCGGTCAGGAGCGGCCCATGCGGATCTCCTCTCGAAGGCTTCGTCTGGCGGGCGGCGTCGCGCTCGTCTCCACGCTGATGACGGCGCCGTGGGTTCACGCCGACGAGCCCTCCGCGGTGAGCGTCGAGCTGCAGGGGACGTACGGCGCCGCGTCGGGGAGGCCCCCGCGGGGGCTCTGCGGCCTCGACCCGCCCGCCTCGCAGATTCGCTACGGCGGCGTGGGCGCGCGGGTGCGGCTGCGCCCCAAGGTCCCGTCCCTCGGGCCCAACCGAGGCCCCGAGGTGGTGGCGATGGGCGCCGTCGAGCACCACAGCTTCACCCTGCTCGCGCCAGGCGAGGAGGGCTCCCGGGAGGTGCCGAGCGATCAGCCCCTCGCGGGCGCGAGCCTGAGCGCTGGATACGGCTGGTCCGACTTCGGCCTGCGCGTGGGGGTCACCGCGTTTCAGCAGATCGCTCAGTCGACCCGGGGGTGCCCCAGCGCGAGCGCGGCGGTGACGCCCTGCGTCGCGCGCACCGAATACCGTCCCGCGGCGCTCAACCTCCTGCCTGAGCTCCACCTCCGCTTCGGCTCCATCGACTCGGTGGTCCTGGAGCTCGGATGGGGCGCGTACAGCGTCGGCACGGTGCTGCGGCCTGGGGTGTTCCTCGCGGTGAGAGGCGAGCTCCCGAAGGGATGGGCCGCCTTGCTGGGCTTCGGAGGCCACTTTTCACCGCTCGAATACTTTCACGCGCGTGGGGACCTCGCGGTGCACATCCCGGTGCATCGCCACGTGCGCCTGATCGCGGGCGGCGCGCTCAGCGGCGGCGAAGGGACCCGCGTCGAGCCCGAGGGCCGACTCGGCGCCGAGCTCCGCTTCTGACCGCCCCGCGCCGCGCGGATGTGCGGCCGCCACTCCCCCGCGCGCGACGCGGCCACGCAACCCGAGAGGGCCTCGCGCACGACACCGCCTCGCGCCGCGCGATCCCCCGGAGCGTGAGGTACGCTCCCCTCGATCGGCGGTCGCGGAGGAACCATGGAAGAGAACAGCATCACCATCGCCATCCTGCGTGAGATTCGAGACAACACCGCGCGCACCCACGAGCGCGTCGACCACCTCACCGACAGGGTCGACCACCTCACCGAGCGCGTCGACCACCTCACCGACAGGGTCGACGGGCTCTACAGCCGGGTCGACACCATGGCCGCGGTGCAGATCCGCCAGGAGCAGGTGCTCTTGCGGCTCGCGGACATCGCCGTGCGCCACGAAGAGGCCCTGCAGAACGTCGGGAACCAGCTCGAGCGCATTCACTCGCGCATCGACAACATCTTCGACGGTCCCGTCGTCGGAACGCTCCGCGACCACGAGGCGCGGCTCCGGCGCCTCGAAGGCCGGGATCAGTAGCGCCGCGCTCGACTTCGCTCATCGCGGGACGAGTCGGTCCATCGGCGGGAGCTGCCCGAGCGGCGTGTGCCGCTCCATCACCGCGCGAGACAGCTTCGCGACGAGCGCGCCGCCGGCGGTCCGTGAGACCTCGCCGCGGTGTCTCTCCCACCGCTCGAAGTCCAAGCTCTCGGACTGAGCTCGCCGCGCGCACTCGGCCTGCTCCCCCACGCGGAGCGCGGGGTGCACCAGCACCCGCGCGAAGAGCCTCCCGGTCTCGTCGTCGAAGGCCCGCGTCGCGCTCATCGCGTACATCGTGAGCCAATGCGAGACGCTCGCCCGCAGCGGCACGCCGTGGCGATCGAGCGCCGCGAGCGCCTCGACGAGCTCCGCCGCGTTCGCCTCACGCGCGGCCGTCACCGAGCCGCCCGTCGACGCAAGCCCTTGTCCCGCAGGAGCTTCGGCCCAACTCGGCCAGTGAAACGCGGCCCCCTGCACGCAATGCGCGAGGGTGCCGAGGTCGCCCCCGTCGCTCCAGAGGCTCATCTGCGCCGTGGGCGACGCGCCGCCGACCACCCGCAGCGAGGCCACGCGAAGTCCCAGCCCCGCGTCCCGCGCGAGGGGGCGCAGGCGACGGAGCACCTCGGCGACGTGTCCGCGCAGCGCGGCGTCGCCCGGCAGGGCGCGGTCGATCTCTCGGCCCTCGCGGAGGTCGATCACGCGCTCCCGGTGCCACGGCACGAACCACAGACGCCCGTGCTGCACGAACACGTCCCCCGCCCCGCGATGCGCCGCAGGAACCCCGAGCGACGCGAGGATCTCTCCGTCGAGGGACGCGCACACCACGCTGTCGTCGTCGCGCTGCACCCACAGCGCGTCGCCGTCGCGCGCGGGCGCCGAGACGGCTCGCAGCGTCGCGCGCTTCGTGTCTCCGTGCTTCGTGAGCGCGAGCACGTGCAGCTCGCCCTGGGCGCGTCGACGCGCCGCCAGCACATGCGCCTCGCGGCCTGGGAGCACCGTGCGCTCGCACCCCGGCGAGGGCGCAACGTGAACCCGCTGCGCATCGCGCACGGTGAGGGCCTCGGGGTCGAGCGCGCCGAGGAGCAGGTCGTTTCGCCCGAGGGGGATCGCGACGCCGCCGTCCTCCGCGAGCCGCGCGAAGGAGAAGAAGCCGAAGTCCTGCTCGCCGCTCGGGGGCGCGAGGACGAGCTCCCGCGGCGACGGCTCGGGGAGCGCGCACCAGCCCTCCCCAGACTCGCGCTGCAGGCCCAGCGCGTCGCCTCTGCGCGTGACCCGCAGCGCCTCGCCCTCGTCAGGCAACAGGCCCGGGCCCCGTCCACGCGCGGCCTCTCGGAGCGCGGCGGTGAGCACCGTGAGGGAGCCTCCCGGCCCCAGCACCGCGAGCCTCCCGCCCTTCGCGTCGAAGCCGAGACACCCCGTTGGGACCGCGCGGGACCGCGCCTTGCCGCTCGCGTCGACCGCGGTGGCGCCGAAACCATCGGCGAAGAGCAGCGAGGGGCGGTGCGGGCTTCGCGGCATGACGGGCGCAGGGTGCCACTAATGAGGGTCCGCCCAAATCGCAGCCGCGCCCTGCGCCCCCGTGGCACCCTCGCGCGAAGGCGCGAGGTGCTCCGCGAGGCCTACCGCTGGCTGTGAGGGCGCGGCGCGGGCTCAGCGACGCTTCGCGCGGGTGAGGTCCTCGAGGTGGGGCGCCCCCGAGCGGTCGCGGACGTCGTGGTGGTCGGCGGTGCGCAGCGCGTCGCGGCCGAAGCGGTCGTGAATTGCGTCCCAGGCGGCGTTGAGGCGCTCGCGGCGGCGGGCCTCGGCGTCGAAGAGGCGGGGCTGCTCGCCGTGGGGGCGGAGGTCCTGCGCGCTCACGCCGGTGAGGCGAATCGGACCCGGCAGCGGCGCCCTGCGCAGCAGCCCCCGGGCCGCGGCGAAGAGCGCGCGCGCGTCGTCGCTGGGCGCGTCGAGCGCCGTGCGTCGGGTGTAGAGCGCGAAGTCGTCGGCCTTGAGCTTGAGCACCAGCGCGCCGGCGTCTCGACCCGCGCGGCGGAGCCTCCGCGCGACCCGCTGCGCCTGCGCGTGGACGTGCGCCTCGAGGGCGTCGAGGTCGGTGAGGTCCTGCCCGAAGGTGTCTTCGGCGCCCACGCTCTTCGCGAGGCGGTCGGGGATCACCTCGCGCGCGTCGACGCCCCGCGAGAGCTCGTGGAGCCGCGCGCCGCCCGGCCCGAGCAGCTCGACGACCGCGTCGCGAGACCGCGCGGCGAGGTCGCCGATGGCGTAGAGCCCGAGGGCGTGCATCCTCGCCTCGGTGCGCGGGCCCACGCCCCAGAGCCGCGACACCGGGAGCCCGGCGAGAAACGCCCGCTCCTCCCCCGGGGGCACGGCGCGAATCCCGTCGGGCTTCGCGAGGTCCGACGCGATCTTCGCGAGGAACTTCACCGACGCCACCCCCGCCGACGCCGGCAGCCCCACCTCGGCGCGGATCTCCTCGCGGATGCGCCGCGCGATGGCCTCGCCGTCGCCGTAGAGCGAGCGCGACGCGCTCACGTCGAGGAAGGCCTCGTCGAGGGAGAGCGGCTCGATCAGCGGGGTGTACCGCTCGAAGACCGCGTGCACCCCCTCGCTCGCCGCGACGTAGGCCGCGAAGCGCGGGCGCACCACCTCGGCGTGGGGCGCGAGGCGCAGGGCGCGGCCCATGGGCATCGCGCTGCGCACGCCGAAGGGGCGCGCCTCGTAGCTCGCCGCGAGCACCACGCCGCGCTGCGCGCTCCCGCCGACGATCACCGCGCGCCCGCGCAGCGAAGGGTCGTCGCGCTGCTCGACGGAGGCGTAGAACGCGTCCATGTCGACGTGGAGGATCGTGCGGGGGCGCGGCGCGGACTCGGCGTCCATCACCAGTCAGAGATGGAGCACATCTCCCTGCGGCGCAAGGAGATCGCGGAGGGGTCTCAGGGTCCGCCGCGGGCGCCGGGGAGGAGCACCGGCGGGCAGCGCCAGATCTCCTCGGTGTAGTCTCGGATCGTGCGGTCGCTGCTGAAGCGCCCCATGCCCGCGATGTTGTGGATGACCCGCTGGTGCCACGCCGCCGGGTCGCGCCAGACGGCCTCGGCCTCGCGGTGGCAGCGCGCGTAGTCGGCGAAGTCGGCGAGCACGAGGTAGGGGTCGTGGTCGAGGAGCCCGTCGACGATGGCGTGAAAGAGCGAGGGGTCGCCCACGCTGAAGTGCCCCGCGCGCACGAGGTCGATCACCTCGCGCAGCTCGGCCTCGACGGCGTAGTGACCGCGGGGGTTGTAGCCCGCGCGGAGCCGCGCCTCGACCTCGTCGGCGGTGAGCCCGAAGAGGAAGAAGTTCTCCGCGCCGACGGCCTCGCGGATCTCGACGTTGGCGCCGTCGAGGGTGCCCACGGTGAGCGCGCCGTTCATCGAGAACTTCATGTTCCCGGTGCCCGAGGCCTCCTTGCCCGCGGTGGAGACCTGCTCGGAGATGTCGGCGGCGGGGATGATCCGCTCGGCGACGCTCACGCTGTAGTTGGGCACGAAGAGCACCTTCAGCCACGGCACGTCGGGGTCGTTGTTCACCACCTCGGCGACGGCGTTGATGAAGCGGATGATCAGCTTCGCGGCGCGGTACGCGGGCGCGGCCTTGCCGCCGAAGATGAACGTGCGGGGCGTGTGGTCGGCGCGGGGCTGGCGCTTGCCGCGCAGGTACAGCGCGACGATGTGCAGCGCGTTCAAGAGCTGGCGCTTGTACTCGTGGATGCGCTTGATCTGCACGTCGAAGATCGAGGTGGGGTCGACCCTCATGCCCATGGACGACGAGATCCACTCCGCGAGGCGTACCTTGTTCGCGCGCTTGATGGCGGCGACGCGGGCCTGCGCGTCGGGGTCGTCGGCGAGGGCCCGGAGGCCCTCGAGCCTGTCGAGGTCGCGGGGCCACTCGGGGCCCAGGCGCTCGGTGAGCCACGACGCCAGCCCGGGGTTGCACGAGAGCAGCCAGCGCCGGGGCGTGACCCCGTTGGTCTTGTTGGTGAAGCGCTCGGGCCAGAGGTCGTAGAAGTCGGAGAGCACCGTGCGCTTGAGCAGGTCGGAGTGCAGCTCGGCCACGCCGTTGACCTTGTGCGCGCCCACCACCGCGAGGTGCGCCATGCGGAGCTGGCGCTCGCCGCCCTCCTCGACGATCGACATGCGCTGCACGCGCGCGTTGTCGTTGGGCCAGCGGTTCATCACCGCGCGGAGAAAGCGCGCGTTGATCTCGTAGATGATCTGCGTGTGCCGCGGGAGCAGGCGCTCGTAGAGCGAGACGGGCCAGCGCTCGAGGGCCTCGGCGAGGAGCGTGTGGTTGGTGTAGCCCATCACCGCGACGGTGATCTCCCACGCGCGGTCCCAGGTCACGGCGTGGAGGTCGATGAGCACGCGCATGAGCTCGGCGATGGCCACCGCGGGGTGGGTGTCGTTGAGCTGGATCGCGACCTTCTCGGCGAAGCGGTCGAAGCCCGCGTGCGCCTTGAGGTGCCGGCGCACGATGTCGGCGATGGCGCAGGCGACGAAGAAGTACTGCTGCTTGAGCCGCAGCTCGCGCCCCGCCCACATGTTGTCGCTGGGGTAGAGCACCTTCGAGATCACCTCGGAGCTGTTCTTCTCCTCGACCGAGCGCACGTAGTCGCCCTGGTTGAAGTACCCGAGGTCGAACTCCTCGCTCGCCCGCGCCGACCACAGCCGCAGCGTGTTGACGTTGCCCACGCCGTAGCCCGCGACGGGGGTGTCGTAGGGCACGCCCACCACCTTGGTCCCGTCGACCCAGCGCACGCGCCAGCGCCCCTGGTGGTCGGTGTACTCGTCCACGCGCCCGCCGAACTGCACGGTCACGGTGTACTCGGGCCGCACGACCTCCCAGGGGTTGCCGAAGCGCAGCCACTCGTCGGGGTGCTCGGTCTGCCAGCCCGCCTCGATGCGCTGCGCGAAGATGCCGAACTCGTAGCGAATCCCGTAGCCCACCGCGGGCACGCCGAGGGTCGCGAGGGAGTCGAGGAAGCACGCCGCGAGGCGCCCGAGGCCGCCGTTGCCCAGGCCGGGCTCGGGCTCGTCCTCGAGCACCTGCGCGAGGTCCAGCCCGAGCTCCTTCGCGGCCTCCTCGGCCGCGTCCCAGAGGCCGGTGTTGAGGAGGTTGTTGCGCAGCGCCCTCCCCATCAAGAACTCCGCGGAGAGGTAGTACACCCGCCGCGCGTCGGCCTCCTGGTAGCGCGCGGCGGTCTCGAGCCAGCGCTCGATCACCCGGTCGCGCGTCGCCAGCGCGAGGGAGGTGTAGCGGTCGTGGCGCGTCGCCGTGCGCGGGTGCCGCGCCTGCGTGAAGCGGAGCTGCTCGAGGAAGTCCTGACGCAGCGACGCGGCGTCGAGTCCCGTGCGTACCTGCAGCCCCGGCTCGCGGGGGAGTTCGTCGTAGAAGGGCATCGGTGCGTGTCTCCTGGTGGGCGCAGAGGGTGCGTCGAAGCCGCGCGAGGATTCAAGCGCGATGCGCGGTGAAGCAAATCCGAGCGGGCGCGTATATGGGCAGGCACCGCGGCGGCGACGCCGAACACGGAGCGAGAAACCTCACGAGGAGAGACGACACATGCGAAACAAGATGATGGCAGCGATCGGTCTGGCGGGGATGCTCGGCGCGGTGGGCTACGGCTCCGAGGTCGCCGCGCAGAGCGGGCTCCAGATCGGCGGGCGCAGCGCGAACTACGGCACGCACAGCCTCCGGGCGGGCTTCGTGCCCGACCCGCGCCGCATCAACGTGGTCTCGGGCGGCGGCATCAACGCGCGCACGCTCGGCCTCGGGCCGGGCTGCGTCGGCTGGGTCACCGCGCGCCCCGACGCGATCGTGCGCCTCTCGGGCAACTCGCCCAACCTCCGGATGTACGCCATCGCCAGCGACGGCACCGACATCACCCTGCTCGTGAACACCGCGGGCGGTCAGTGGCGCTGCAACGACGACTCCTTCGGCGGCACCAACCCCACCGTCGAGCTCGCCAACGCCACGCCCGGTCAGTACGACGTGTGGGTCGGCAGCTACCGCCAGGGCCAGCAGGCGCGCGCGGTGCTGCACATCACCGAGCTCGCGAACAATCACCCCTGAGGCTTCGCGCCCCTCCCCCTCGACAGCGCGCGGCGCGCCATCGCGAGGTCCTCTGCGCCCAGCTCCCGCGTCGCGATCAGCCCCAGCACATAGACCACCGCGGCGGCCGCGGAGCGCGCGAGGGTGCCGACCTTTCCCTGCACGGGGAGGTTCGCCGCCACGGCGCCCGCGGCCAGCGCGCAGAGCGCGACGCGCGCGGCCGTGCGCGGGGCGAGAAAGCCGCCCCAGCGCCGCGTGACGTAGGTCGCGACCAGCGAGAGCCCCACGACGCAGCCGAAGAGCGTGCCCCCCGCGAGGCCCGTGAGCACGTCGACGCCCGAGCCCCCGAGCACGATCCCCGCGAGGTCGCCCACGAAGACCGCGGCGAGCATCGCGGTCATGAGCCCGATGGCCGCGGCGGTGCGCCCGGCGGCGAGGATCACCGTCGTGCCCACCACCGTGAGCGCGAAGAGCCCCTGCGCGATGGAGAGCAGGCGCAGGGACATCCACGCCTCGTCGAAGGGCGGGCGGTACGCGAAGAGCAGCACGCTGCGGGGGATGCCGGCGAGCACGGCGAGCATGGCGCCGAGGCTCAGCGCGCTGAAGCGCAGGGCGCCGCGGATGAAGCGCTCGGTGGTCGCGCGGTCGTCGACGAGGGTCGCGCGAGAGACCACGGGAAAGACCACGAAGGTCACGGCGATCAGCAGCTGGTACGGCAGGAACGCGAAGTTCTGCACGGCCTTGTACCCGCCGGCGGCGGCGTTCACCGCGGCGACGCTCACCCCGGCGGTGCGCGACATCACGGCCTTGAGCACGAGCAGGTCGCTCTGGAGCACGAGGTTGAGCGCGAGCTGGTAGAGCAGCACGGGCACGAAGAAGCGGCCGTACTCGCGGGTGAACGCGGCGAGGGAGCGCTGGTCCTCCCCGCTGCCGGCGTCGCCTCGGGCGCGGAGGTCGCGGAGGTTGAGGGCGACCGAGGCCGCGAGGATCAGCGCGCTCGCCATCGCGAAGCCCCCGATGGACCCGCGCACGCCCGCGACGACGGCGAGGCCGATGACCAGCAGCGTGCGCGTCGTCGCGAAGGTCACGTCGAGGCCGGCCTGGGCGCGGAACCTCCGCTGGCCGTTGAGCGCGCCGACGAGGGCGGAGTACACGGAGTAGTTCCCGACGATCACCGCGCCGACGCGGAGCAGGGCCGGGAGCCGGGGGTCGTGCAGCACCCCGGCGCCCACGAGGTCGGCCCCGACGAAGAGCCCGCCCCCGAGCGCCACCCCGAGCAGCGCGTGCAGCGCGATGCCCCGGCGCAGCGCGGTGGGCCCGCCGCGGGTGACCGCGTGGGACATCGCCTGGATGCTCCCGGCGACCACCACGTTGTTGAGGATCGACACGACGTTGAGCACCACGCCGTAGAGCCCGTAGCCCTCGTCGCCGAGGATTCGCGTGAGGAACAGCGGCTGCGCGAAGCCCGTGACGAGGAACCACACCTTCGCGAGGGTGATAAACGCCGCGCCGCGGGTGCTCTCGCGGACCGTCTGCTCAGACGCGCCTTCCTGGGTCACGGCGCGGTGAACATCACGATCCGGGGTGCCCTGTCCAGCGATCGACCCTGGCGAGCTCAGCGCGGGTTCTTCGCGGCGACGATCGCGGCCTCGATGGCCGCCGCGCACTCGGCCCCGGAGGCGTCTGCGCCGAGGCCCACGAAGTAGGTCCCCGGGCGGCCGGCCTCGCCGGGGAATCCCGAGACGGTGATCCCCGAGTCTTCGCTCGCGACGCCGAACTTCGCGGCGATGGCGCTGCCGCGGGTCACCGACGCCTGCGCGAGGGGCAGCGACAGCGCCGACACCCCCCGCTTCTCCCCCTGCGTCACCACCACGAGGTGGGTCGAATGCAGCAGCACCGCGGTGTGGTGCTCCGCGTCGGGGTCGACGGGGTTGGCGCGGCGGCCGAGCGCCCTCGCGAGCAGCCCCGTGCCCGGGGGGTTCTCGCTGCGGGTGATCCACGCCCGCGCGCCGCCGAGCTCGAGCTGGCGCTCGGCCGCGTGACGCGCGAGGTGATCGGACATGGAGGCGGGGAGGTCGGTGAGGGAGATGGCGCGCGTGCTGCGACGGTACATCGCGCCTTGGTCGTCGCTCTGCGCCCCTGGGTCAAGGGACGCGGGGGCTCATCGCACGTACACGGCGGCGTAGCGGGACTTGGTCGTGACGCTGTAGTTCCCGTTGGCGGTGTTGGCGTCGGGCCAGAGCGAGTTGGCGTTGCAGGGCCACGAGCCCGGCGTGCAGCTCGCCGTCACGAGGTTCGCGAGGCGCAGCAGCGAGAGGTCGTAGGAGGCCCAGGTGCCGTTGCACGCCACGCAGTTGCCGATGCCGTTGACCCACCAGCTCGGCCCCGCGAGAAAGCCCACCGCGGCGTTCTCGTTGGTGCCGGGGAAGCAGCTGTTGATCCCGCCGCCGCCGTTCACGTCCTGCCCGCCGAGGACGAAGCCGAGCATGCGCTGCTGCGGGGTGGAGAGGTTGGGCGAGGCGAAATCCACCCCGCTGCGGATCCAGGTCGTCGCGCAATTCGTCGTCGGGTACCCCGCGCGAATGTACGGCCCGAAGGCGCTCCCCCCGAGGAGCCCGCGGAACCCGAAGTGGTACTCGTCGGTGACCACCAGCAGGTCCGCGCCGGGCACGCCGCTCCACGCGGGGGTCTTCACGTTGTCGGTCAGCCTCCCGGTGAGCGCCCCGAAGGTCGTCGCGTCCGAGAGCGCGGCGAGGCTGGTCCAGCGGCGCCCCGCGGTGGCGGGGGCGTTGTGCACGGTGCCCGCGTAGGTCCAGCCGCCGCCGTCGAGGGTCATGTCGCAGTACGCGCGAAACGCCGGGGCCGCGCCGGCGCCGTCGGGGTCGATCTCGTACTCGCCGCTCGGCAGCGAGGGGTACGCCGCGTGGAGCTGCGCGCAGCTCGGGAGCGTGAGGCAGGCCCCGGCGCGGCACACCTGCTGCGCGCCGCAGGCGTTGCCGCAGGCGCCGCAGTTCGCCAGGGCGCTGCGCGTGTCGGTCTCGCAGCCGTTGCTCGCGCCGCCGTCGCAGTCCGCGAAGCCCGCGCTGCAGGCGCCGAGGGCGCAGCTCCCCGCGCGGCACACCCCCGCGGCGTTGGCGAAGGCGCAGACGCGGCCGCACCCGCCGCAGTTCGCGGGGTCGCTGGTGGTGGCGACCTCGCAGCCGTTGGTCGCGTCGCCGTCGCACTCGGTGAAGCCCGCGACGCAGGTCACCGCGCAGGCCCCGAGGGAGCACGCGGGCACGCCGTTGGGGCGGGGCGGGCAGGCCGTCCCGCACGCGCCGCAGTTCGCCACCGACGAGCGCGTGTCGGTCTCGCAGCCGTTGCTCGCGTTGCCGTCGCAGTCCGCGAAGTTGGCCGCGCACTGCGAGACCGCGCAGGCGCCCATCGCGCACTGCGCCGTCGCGTTGGGCAGCGCGCAGGCGGCGCCGCAGCGGCCGCAGTTCGCCGCGGAGCTCCGGGTGTCGACCTCGCACCCGTTCGAGGGGTCGCCGTCGCAGTCCTCGAAGCCCGCGTCGCAGGTGTAGCGGCAGGCGCCCGACGCGCAGGCCGCCGAGGCGTTGGCCCTCGGCGCGCACCGGCTGTCGCACGCACCGCAGTGCGCCAGGTCGCTGCGGGTGTCGACCTCGCAGCCGTTGCTCGCGCTGCCGTCGCAGTCGGCGAAGGCGCCGACGCACGTCCCCACGCCGCAGGTGCCGTTGGCGCACGCGGGCGCCGCGTTGGCGACGGAGCAGGTCTGCCCGCAGCCGCCGCAGTGCGCGACGTTCGCCTGCGGGTCGACGCAGCCGCCGCCGCAGCAGGTCTGCCCCGTGGGGCACGACTGCGTGCCAGAGCACCCCGGCACGCAGAGCTCGCCCACGCAGAGGTTGCCGGCGGGGCAGTGCGCGTCCACCACGCAGGCGACGCACTGGCGCGTGCGCGGGTCGCACCGCCGCCGGGTCACGCCGCCGTCCCCGGCGCTGGCCGCGCAGGCGTCGTCGTCTCGGCAGCCGGCGGCGCAGGCGGAGCTCGCGGCGTCGCAGTACTGCCCCGCGGGGCAGCGGTCGTCGGCCGCGGTGCACGGGACGCAGCGCCCCGTCGCGACGTCGCACGCGGGGCCCTCGGCGCGGCCGGCGCAGTCCTCCGAGCGCTGGCACACGAACGGAACATCCTGCGGCGCAGGCACATCGACCACGTCGAGCGCGGGGACGTCGGGCGCGTCGGGCGCGTCGGCGGGGGCGACGACGTCGGGGGCGTCGGCGGTCGCGGCGAGGTCGGTCGGGGCGGGCGCGTCTCCGCCGCCGTCGAGGCCCCCGACGACGGACTGGTTCCCAGAGCACGCGGCGAGCAGCGCGGTCAGAAGAAAGTAGGGGTGTCGCATCGAGAAATCCTATCGCATTGTGCGCGGCGCGCCGACGCCGGAGCGGCCCGCGGAGCATCTGAGCAGCTGAGATGACATCCCCCACCCCCCAAGAGCTCGACGGCGCCGAGGTGTTGATCCTCGGGGCGGGTCCCGTGGGCCTCACGCTGGCGCTGACCCTCACGGAGCTCGGCGTGCGCGTCGGCGTCGTCGAGCGCGGCCCCTCGACGAAGCGAGACCCCCGCGCGGCCATCGTGTGGCCCCGCGTGGGCGAGGTGCTCCGCTCCCTCGGGATCATCGACCGCTTCGAGGCCGCGGCCTGTCGCCTCCAGCGCGCCGAGTTCCGCGTCGGCGGTCGCTACGCCGGGACCATGGGGCTGGGGACCCTCCCCTGCGCCAACCCCTTTCCGCTGATGATCGAGCAGCACGTCACCGAGCGCCTGCTCGTCGAGCGCCTCGCCGAGCTCGGGGTGCGCGTAGCCTGGCGCACCGAGGCCCTCGACGTGCGCGTGCGCGACGACGGCGCCGAGGTCGACGTGCGCACCGAAGACGGCGAGACCCACACCCTCGGCTGCGGCTGGGTCGCGGGCTGCGAGGGCTCGCGGAGCCTCGTGCGCGCGCGGCGGGGCATCGCCTTCGAGGGCGCGCCGCGGGCGGGCATCGAGTGCATCCAGATCAACGCCGTGCCGACGTGGTCCCACCGCGACGACCGCGAGACCGGGTACTTCTTCATCGTGCCAGGGCGCACCCTGCTCGCGTGCCCGCTCCCCGACGGGGGCTACCGCTTCGTGTGCTTCAACGAGACGCATGGCCCTGCGCCGCAAGGGGATCCGACGCTCGAAGAGATCACCGCGGTGATCGCCGACGCGGCGCGCGAGCCCTCGCTCACCCTCACGCCGACGACGCCCCGGTGGTTCAACCGCGCGCGCTTTCAAGACCGCGTCGCGGCGCGGCTGGTCGACGGCCGCGCGCTCCTCGCGGGCGACTCCGCGCACGTGTGGACCCCCGTGGGCGGCCACGGGATGAACGCCGGCATGCGCGGCGCGCACAACCTGGGGTGGAAGCTCGCGGCGGTGGTCCGCGGCGACGCGCGCCGCTCGCTGCTCGACACCTACGACCACGAGCAGCGCGCCGCGGCCCGCGCGGTGATCGACGGGCTCACGCGGTGGAAGACCGAGTCGCCCTCCGCCGCGTGGGTCGTGCGGCTCATCGGCGCGGCGCTGCCCCTCGCGCTGCGCAACGTCGACCGCTTCCCCCCCGTGGAGATGAAGCTCACCGAGCTCGACGCGAACCACCGCGGCAGCCCGCTCTCCGCGGCGCTGTCGCGCCCCCGCGCGGCGCAGCCCGGCGACCGCCTCGCCGACGTGCCCGTCGCCCACGAGGGGCGCGTGCGGCCCGCGCACGACCTGCTCTCGCTGAAGCACTGGACGCTCCTCGCCATGACCGACGAGCGCGACCCGCAGCTCCGGCGCCTGCGCGAGATGACCGAACGCTACCGAAGCCGCATCGAGGTACGCGCGGTGCGGGGGGGAGGGCGCGCGATGGAGCCCTCGGGGTCGGCGGTGCTCGTGCGCCCCGACGCCCACATCGGCGCGGTGGCGCGGCTGGTCGACGTCGACGCCCTCGGGCGCTACCTCGACGCCCACCTCGTGCGGCGGTGACCCGACGCGCGGCGCGTCAGCGGCCAGGTCCGCGCCGCGGCACGAGGCGGTACCACCCCAGGCGCACCGTCACGTCGGGGTTGTCGAGGCCCTCGAGATCGCCCAACCCCGAGTGTCCGTCCGACGCCTGGCGGTTGATCACCAGCGAGGTGACCACCACGTCGAGGCTCCGCTCCTCCAGCGGGATCAGCTCGAACCGCCGCTCGATGGCCTCGACCCGCTCTTCGATGCGAGCGAGCCCGAGGTAGAGCACGCTGCGCTCGGGCGAGATGCTCTCGGGGCACTCCGCGACCACCGTCTCGAGGTCGCGCAGCCGGGGCGCGCTCGCGGCGCCCGCGGCGCAGCCCGTCGGCAGGTCGAGGGGACCGACCACGGTGGCGATGGCCATGCGGGGCTCCATCTCGATGCGCACGTGGGCGAGGCCCTGACGGCCGCCGTTGGAGAGCAGCAGCACGTCGGGGCGCCTCGCGACGACGCGCCCCGCGGTCTCGCGGAGGTACGCGAACTCGGCGGCCTGGTCCTCCGCGCGGCGGAGCTCTTCGAAGTTCGCCGCGAGCGTGTACGCGGCGAGGGCGAAGAGCGGCGCGAGGAGCGCGTGGCGCGCGCGGCCCAGGCGCGGGTGCGACAGCAGGTCGGCGCCGAGGGCCACGGCCACCGCGACGAAGGGCACGAGCGTGGTGAAGTAACGCCACTGACCCCAGCGCGGGTTCGACTCGGAGGTGTACCGGATGTACACCGCCATCAGCACCGCGAAGCTCATCGCCGTCGCGGCGCCGCCGAGGCGCCGGCCCGAGGTCGCCAGCCCCGCGATGACGCCCGCCGCGCCCAGGTAGAACCACCAGACGGGGCTCATCGCGGCGTTGCCCAGCATCACCGGCACGAAGCGGCGCCCGAGGTCGGTGTTGCCGATGTTCCCCGAGGGGCGCAGGTAGGGGAGGTACGTGACCAGCGCGAGGGCCAGCAGCGCCGCGAAGGCGACGCGCTCGCGCCACCGCCAGCGGCCCGCCAGCACGACCCCCGCGAGGGGGACCAGCATCAGGCGAAACTCCGGGCGCGCGAGCGTCCCCAGGAAGGCCAGCGCCGCGAGCAACGCCGGGCGGTGGGGCACGCGGTCGCGGTCGGCGAGGGCGACGGCGAAGGCGAAGCTCCACAGGGCCGCGCCCTCGACCGAGAAGGTCAGCGAGGTCGAGAAATGCAGGTGCGAGGGCCAGGTGAGCACGACCAGCGCCGCCAGCGCCGCGCTCGGCGGCCTCACGCCCGACGCGCGGGCGAAGAGGTACGTCGCGGCCACGCCCAGCGCGCCGAAGATCGGCGGGGCGTACCGCAGGATCGCGGCGACCGAGGCCCCCGCGCGCTGCGCCAGCGACGCGACCACGGGCACCGTGCACATCGACGCGCAGGGCGAGGGGCGCGGGCTCCAGAGCGCGTCGACGCGCTCGGCGTCGGCGAAGCTCAGCGGCCCCCAGGGGAGCGCGAGGCGTAGCGCCAGGGCCGCCGCGGTGAGCCCGAGGAGCGTGAGCGCCTCCCCGGGAGACTCCTTCGCGCGCCGTGCGATCCAGCGGGCGTGCACGAGCAGCCAGCACGCCACGAGGAGCCAGGCCAGCTGCGTCGCGTGACCCGAGGCCACTTCGAAGAAGGGCGCGAATTCGCCCCGGGTGAAGAAGTCCATTCGGCCCCACGGTAGCACCGCGGCGCGCGCGGGGTTCGCGCGGCGAGGTCTGCATTTGACCCGCTCGCGCGCCGGGGGATAGCGTCCGTCGCGATGCGCGTCGTGCTGCTCAACCCCCCCGTGCCGAGCGGAAAATTCACCAACCGCGACCTCATGGGGGGCATGGGCATCGACGACGGCTTCGGCGTGGGCGTGGGCCCGCGCTTCGTCTCGCTGCTCAAGAACGAGGGCACCCGGCTGCCGGTGATCCACCTGGCCTACGCCGCGGCGATGCTGCGCGACCACGAGGTCACCGTCCTCGACCAGTCGCGCCTCGACCCCGACGACCCCGAGGCGATGCAGCAGCTCGCGCGCGCCCGCCCCGACTGGATCGTCGCCGCGAGCTCCTTCGCGTTCCTCGGCGCGGAGCTGAAGTTCCTCGCGCGGGCCAGGGCCGAGACCGGCGCCCGGCGGATGCTGATCAACCAGTCGGCGACCTTCTTCGCCGACGAGATCCTGGGGCGGTCCATGGCCGAGGTGATCCCCGCGGGCGACCCCGAGGTGGCCTTCGCGCACCTCGCCGCGGGCACCCTCGCGCCGGGCCTCGACGGCGTGCGCATGCTCAGCCCAGACGGCCGCCCGGCGCCCGCGCCGAACGGGTATTTCACCGACCTCGACGCGCTCCCCATGCCCGAGTGGTCGGGCTTCGACCGCGACGCCTACGGGTACTTTCCGCTGCTGAAGAAGCGCCCGTTCCTCACGTCGCTCTCGTCCCGGGGGTGCCCGTACCTCTGCAATTTCTGCCCGTACCCCGTGGCCCAGGGCGCTCCCTTTCGCCCGCGCAGCGCGGCGCTCGTGGTCGACGAGCTCTGCGGCCTCGCCGAGCGCTTCGGCGTGCGCAGCGTGCTCTTTCGCGACCCGACCTTCTCCTTCGACCTCGCGCGGGTGAAGGACATCTGCCGCGGGCTCATCGACCGCGGCGCGCCCGTGGAGTTCGGCGTCGAGACCCGCCTCGACCGCATGGACGAGGAGATGATCGAGCTCCTCGCCCGCGCGGGGTGCCGCAGCGCGGAATTCGGCGTCGACCCCATCGACGAGCACACCCGCCACGCCTCGAAGCGCAAGGGCATCAAGCCCGAGCGCGCGGCGGAGCTCATCCGCGCCATGGAGCGCGCGGGCGTCGCGACGGCGGGGCTCTTTGTGATCGGGCTGCCGGGGCAGTCCGAAGAGGAGATGAGCCGCACCCTCGACTGGATCGACGGGCTGTCGATGTCGTACGTGAACTACGAGGTCGCGACGCCCTTTCCAGGCACGGCGCTGTACCGCGAGGCCGTGCAGAAGGGCTGGTCGCAGCCGATCACCCTCGACGACCTGCTCGCCGGCGACCCCAAGCTGTCGTTCAACGGGGTGATCGACCTCGACGCGATGAAGGCGATTCAGGACCGGGCCCTCGCGCGCTTCTACCTCTCGCCCGCCAAGGTCGCCCGCGAGGTGCTCAACAAGGACGTGCTCGTGAACATCAAGTTCATGTCGGCGGCGGGGCTGAAGTTCCTGCGCAGCGAGCTGCGTCGATGAGCGAGGGCCCGGCGCGCGTCGCCGTGATCCCCGCGCACGACGAGGAGGCCACGGTCGAAGACGTCGTGCGGCGCGCGGCGGCGCACGTCGACGTGGTGCTCGTGGTCGACGACGGGTCGTCCGACGCCACCGCCGAGCGCGCCGAGCGCGCGGGCGCGAGGGTGCTGCGCCTCTCGCCCAACCGCGGCAAGGGGGGAGCCCTCGTGGCCGGGCTCAAGGCCGCGCAGGACCTGGGCGCCGCGCGGGTGGTCACCCTCGACGCCGACGGCGAGCACGACCCCGACGAGATCCCCCGGCTCCTCGCGGCCCTCGAGACCCACGACGTCGTCCTCGGCTGGCGCGAGGTCTACCGCAGCGGCGCCCGGAGGCTGCTCAACGGCCTGGCGCTCTTCTGGTTTCGGGTCCTCGACCCCTCGATTCGAGACACCATCTGCGGCTTTCGCGCGTTTCGCGCCGAGGCCCTGGGCCCCGTGCAGAACGACGCCGGGGGCTTCGCCTACGAGCACGAGGTGATCCTCCGCGCGGTCGCCGCGGGGCTGCGCATGACCTCGGTGCCCATCACCACCGTGCCCTCGTCGCGCAGCCACGTGACCCCGCGCGAGATCGTGCGCGCGAACAACCACTTCGACCGCTGGGTGCTCCGAGAGCTCGGCGCGCTGCCGATCCCCTTGTGGCGCAAGGGCGCCCTGGCCTTCGGGTGCGCCGCCGGGCTGCTCCTGGGGGCGCCCACGCAGTGGGCCCTCGACCGCGGGGCGGCGGCGCGGTGAGCAAGGGCGACCTGCTCTCGTGGCTGCGCCTGACGCACGCGCCCTACGCGATCGCCGCGCTGGTGATGGTGGTGCTGGTGCGGCGCACGCGTCGTGTGCTTGAATTGGTCGCAGAGGAGCTCCGCGCGCGCGCGCCGTCTGACGATCCATGAGGGACACGGTCTGGTCAATCATCCTCACGCAGACCCCCATCGCCGTCGCGTGCCTCTGGGTCGCGTGGGAGATGCGCGGGTGCCACCGCGCGCTGCGCGACATCGCGCGCAGCCTCTCGCGCCTCGACCGCGACCGGCGAGACCCGCCGCCGTGAGCGCCGTCGCCATCACCCTCGACGTCGAGGGCGACTACAACACGCCCTCCCTGCGCGGCGTCGACGAGGCGCTGCCGCGGCTCCTCGAGGGCTTCGCCGCCCGCGAGGTCCCGCTGACGCTCTTCGTCACGGGCGACGTCGCCCGCGCGCGCCCCGCCGTCGTGCGCGCCCTCGCCGACGCGGGCCACGCCGTCGCGTCCCACACGATGACCCACCCGCGGCTCTCGCGCTGCGACGCCGACGCCCTGCGCGCCGAGCTGCGCGACTCCCGCGCGCTCCTCGAAGACGTCACGGGCGCCGCGTGCGCGGGCTTTCGCGCGCCCTTCTTCGACCTCCCGGCGGAGGCGGGCGAGGCCCTCGCCGAGGCGGGCTACGCGTGGTCGTCGTCGAAGGCGCCGTTCTCTCCCGTCGCGGGGTACAGGCACCTCGCCGCGACGGGCGCGCCGCACCGCCTCGACGGCACCGCGGTGGTCGAGCACCCGGTGCCGAGGATGCTCGGCCTGCCGATCCCCGAGGGGCTCTCGTACCGACGTCTCTTCTGGCCCGCGTCGGCGCTCGCGCGGGCGATCCCCTCGACCTTCTACCTGCACCCCTACGAGCTGCTCGACGCGGTCGAGCCCGCGGGGATGCCCGGCTGGATGCGCCCCTTCCTCACGGCGCGGCAGGGCGCCAGGGCCGGCGAGATCCTCTGGGGGCTGGTCGACGCGTGGCGCGCCGCGGGGGCTCGCTTCGTGCGCGTGGGCGAGGCGTGAGGGCGCTGCTCACCGGCGGCGCGGGGCTCATCGGCTCTCACCTCGCGGAGCGCCTCGTCGCGCGCGGCGACGAGGTCGTGGTGCTCGACGACCTGTCCACGGGCCGCCGCGAGAACCTCCGCGACGCCGAGCGCTCGGGGCGGGTGCGCTTCATCGAGGGGAGCGTGTGCGACGTCGAGGCCGTGCGACGCGCGGTCGAGGGCTGCGCGCAGGTGTTCCACCTCGCCGCGGCGGTGGGCGTGCGCATGATCGTCGAGCGCCCGCTGCACACCCTGATCACCAACGTGAACGGCACCGAGGCGGTGCTCCGCGAGGCGACGGCGCAGGGGGCCGCGACGCTGGTGGTGTCGTCGTCCGAGGTCTACGGCCGGAGCGCCCGCATCCCCTACGCCGAGGACGGCGACCTGGTCCTCGGCCCGCCGACGGTGGCGCGCTGGGGCTACGCGTGCTCGAAGCTGCACGACGAGTTCCTCGCCTTCGCCTTCGCCCGCGAGCAGGGCGCTCGGGTGGTGGTCGCGCGGATCTTCAACACCGTGGGCCCGAGACAGATCGGGCGCTACGGGATGGTCGTTCCGCGCATGGTCTCGCAGGCGAAGGCCGGGGGCCCCATCGAGGTGCACGGCGACGGGAGCCAGCGGCGGTGCTTCGCCTACGCCGGCGACACCGCCCGCACGCTCCTGGCGCTCCTCGACCGGCCCGAGGCGCACGGGGAGGTGTTCAACGTCGGCCACGACGACGAGCTGCGCATCCTCGACCTCGCCCAGCGCGTGCGCGCGCGCTTCGCGCCGGGGTGCGAGATCCGGCACGTCCCCTACGCCGAGGCCTTCGGGCCGGGCTTCGAAGACCTCCCCCGGCGCGTGCCCGACCTGCGCAAGGTGCGCGGGCTCCTGGGGCCCTCCCCCGCGCTCTCGATCGACGAGATCCTCGCCCGCTTCTCGTAGCGACGCCCCGCTCGCCCCTCAGCGCGGCGCGCAGTCTTCGCGCCGCGCGGTGACGCGCGTCGGCTCCAGGCGCAGGGACCACTCGCCGTCGCCGCAGCGCAGCCGCCGGGTGAGGCGCCCCGCGTCGAGGGCGGCGAAGGCGTCGCCCACGGCCTCGCCGGGCGCGAGGGACTCCTCCGCGCGCGCACCGCGGTAGCGCCGCGCGACGGGGCGGTAGCGCTCGTCCCACCACCGCGCGAGGTGCGCGCCGCCCGACGACAGCACGTCGCCCAGCGCCGACGGGATCACCCCCAGGAACACGTCCTCCGCCGCGCCGTCGAGGCCGAAGCGCGCCAGGCCCGCGCCGCCGCGCTCGGCGCCGATCACCCCCTGGTAGAGCAGCGCGCCCTCGTCGCTCGCCGCCGGAGAGAACGCGATCCCCCTGTGCGGCAAGCGGATCGACGCGTCGGTGAGCCACGCGCGGGGCGCGCTCACCCGCCCCCCGACGAGGGCGCGCAGCGCCGCGCGCGCGTCGAGCCACCGCCCGCGGAGCCACACGGTGCCGTCGTCGCGGGTCACCACCGCGGTGACCAGCGCGCGCTCGCCCGAGGACGTCGCGCCGATGGAGCCTCGGGCCAGGGCGGTCCACGAGAGCGGGCCCGCGCCGAAGGCCACGACCCAGACCTCGCGCTCGCCGCCGCTCACGCGGCCGTGCATCGCGACCAGCGCGCGGCCCCCCTCGACCCAGAGGAGCTGCGGGTTCGAGAGCTCGCGCGGGCGCATCGCGAGCAGCG
Organism: Polyangiales bacterium; assembly: GCA_041389885.1. Taxonomy (GTDB): domain Bacteria; phylum Myxococcota_A; class Polyangia; order Polyangiales; genus JAWKRB01. The sequence continues at coordinate 69,403 of JAWKRB010000012.1, forward strand.
ACGCGCGGGCCTCGGCCTCGCCCGCGCCGAGCCGCCGGAGCGTCAGCGAGTCGTCCCGGTGACGCTGCGCGGACCACGCCGCGCCCGCGAAGACCGCCGTCGAGAGCGAGAGCGAGGAGGGGATGGTCGTAGGTCCCTGCGGCCCAGCGGGTCGCGCCTCGCAGCGGGTGCGTCGCTCCAGCCCTCCGCGGCGCCGACGCGCCAGCGCACCGCGAGGCGCTCGCCGTCGCACGCCGCGCTGAAGAGCCTCGTGTCGCCCGCCCCCGCCGCGGGCACCTCGACGCGGTCGTCGCTCGCGAAGACCGGGCCGCACGGCGGCGCGACCTCCGCGGGGGGCGCGTCGACGGCGGGCGGCGGCGACGGCGGCGCGGGGCGCGGGGGCGGCGGGGCCTCGCGGCGGCAGGCGCCGATCAGGAGCAGCAGCAACGGCGCGCACCGCGACAGCACCCTTCAGGGTCTACGCGCGCCCCGGCGGAGCTCGCAAGAATTGGTGTACCGTCTCCCGCGATGTCCCGCTGGACGCCCGTCGCCCTCGCGCTCCTCGCGGTCGCCTGCAAGCCGCCGCGGGACCCCTACGCCGTCGAGCCCCTCGTGCCCCGCACCGCCGCGACCGACGCGGGCGCGCCCGCGCGCCGCGCCGCACGAGACGCCTCGGTGGTTCGCTTTCAGCAGGCCGCCGGGGGCGGCCCCACCGAGGCGCTGGGGGTGAGCTTCGGCACGACGCGCGCGGAGCTCTTGCAGCGCAACCGCGCCGCGTCGGTGCCCTGCCGCGAGGCCGGGGAGTACGTGTTCTGCGAGCGCGCGCTGACGCCGGTGGCGCTCGCGCAGGTGGTGGTGAGCTACGAGTTCTGCGGCGACGCCCTGTGCAGCGTGGCCCTCGACGGCACCCGCACCCGCGACGAGGCGCTGATGGTGCGGGAGTTCGAGTCCCTCGCGTCGATGCTCCAGGCGCAGCTCGGCGCGCCGTCGATTCAGGTGCGGCGCGCGGGCTCGGGGTGCCGCGGGCACCTGCCCCTGTGCCTCACGTCGCGGCAGGCCGAGTACAGCGCGCGGTGGTCGTGGCGCGGGGGCGCGCAGGTCTCGCTCTCGGTCGACCCGATGGAGGACGACGCCCTCGTCGCGCAGGTCGCCGTCGCGTGGCTCACCCGCGAGCGGCTGACCTGGGACGCGGGGCCCCCTCCCCCGCACCCGCTCCTCGCGGCGCGAGACGCAGGCGCCGCCGACGCGCGATGAGGGCCGGGCTCGGCCTCGCCGCGGCGCTCCTGCTCACCCCCTCGGCGGCCCACGCGCAGCAGGACCCGCGGCTCCAGTGGCAGACGCTGCACACGCCGCATTTCAACGTGCATTTCTATCAAGACATGGAGGTGGTCGCCCGGCGCGTGGCCGACATCGCCGAGGGCGTCGCCGCGCGGCTCTCGGGCCCGCTGGGATGGACCCCGACGCAGCGCACCGAGATCGTGCTCAGCGACGTGGCGGATGACGCGAACGGGAGCGCGACGGCGATCCCGTACAACACCGTGCGGCTCTTTCTCACCGCGCCCGACGACCTGTCGCCGCTCAACCAGCACGAGGACTGGCTCACCACCCTGGTGACCCACGAGTACACGCACGTGCTGCACACCGACAACGTCTCGGGGCTGCCGGCGATCGTGAACGCGGTGCTCGGCAAACAGTGGGCGCCCAACAACATCCAGGCCCGCTTCATCCTCGAGGGCCTCGCCACCTACGAGGAGAGCCTGCACAGCCACGGGGGACGGCTGCGCTCGTCGATCTGGGACATGCACCTCCGCGCCGACGCGCTGGAGGGTCGGTTGGTCACCCTCGACCAGCTCGCGAGCGGCCCCAACCGCTGGCCCCACGGGAACATCTGGTACCTCTACGGGAGCTACCTGATGCAGTACGTCGCCGACCGCTTCGGTCACGACGCCCTCGCGCGGCTCTCGGCGGAGTACGGCGGCATGGCCGCGCCGTGGCAGATGAACCGCGCCATCGCCCGCGCCACGGGGCGCACCTGGGAGGCCCTCTACGAGGACTTTCTCGACGCCGTGCGCGCGCGTTACGCGCAGCAGCGCAGGGTGATCGCGTCGCAGGGGGTGGTCGAGGGGCAGCGGCTCACGGCGCAGGGGGAGAGCCTGCGCGCGCCGAGGTTCCTGGCCGACGGCACGCTGGTCTTCGAGAGCGGCGACGGGCAGTCGCAGCCCTCGCTGCGCGCGGTCTCTCCCGAGTTCTTTCGGGGCTGGGACCACCGCAGCCCCGCGCGCCCCGAGGTGCGCGACCTCGAGTGGCAGGCGTCGCCCTCGGGCTTCGCGCCGATCTCCCGCGACGCGCTGCTGGTCTCGGACATCGCGTCGCACCGGGACATCCACCTCTTTCACGACCTCTTTCGCTGGCGCCTCTCCCGCGACGACCAGGGTCGCGTCACGGTGGAGGAGCGCGAGCGGCTCACCGACGGCTGGCGCGCGCAGCAGCCCGACGTGTCTCCCGACGGCGACCTCGCGGTGTTCACCACGAACCACCGCGGCACCACGTCGCTGGTCGAGATGAGCCTCGTCGACCGCCGTCCGCGGGTGATCTTTCGCCCGCGGCGCTTCGAGCAGGTGTACGCGCCGCGGGTGTCTCCCGACGGTCGCACCATCGCCTTCTCGCACTGGCGCACAGGCGGGCGGCGAGACCTCGCGCTCCTCGATCGACGCTCCGGCGCCGTGCGCTACCTCACCGACGACCGCGCCCTCGACACCTCGCCGGTGTTCTCTCCCGACGGCCGCTACCTGCTCTGGACCAGCGACCGCACCGGGGTGATGAACGTCTACGCCCACGACCTGCGCGAGGGGCGCACGCGGCAGGTCACCCACTCGGTGCTCGGCGCGTTTCAGCCCGCGGTGAGCCCCGACGGGAGGACCCTCGCGTACGTGGGCTACTCCTCCCTCGGGTACGACCTGCACGCGATGCCCTACGACCCGGCGTCGTGGCGCGACCCCGTGCCCGTCGCCGAAGACCCCTTCGAGCGCGACGGGCCACCCTCCCCCGACGCGGTCGCGCCCTACCCCAGCCACGTCACGCGCTACGACCCGTGGCCCACGCTGCGACCGCGCAACCTGCAGTTCGATCTCGGCAGCGACGGCTTCGGCCCGCAGCTCGGCCTGCTCGTCAACGGCGCCGACGTGGTGGGACGTCACGCGTGGTCCGCGCGGCTGGGGGTGAGCCTCGAGCGGGGACACCCCAACGTGGACCTCAGCTACACCTACCGGGGTTTGCGCCCGACGCTACGGCTGCGGGCCTACCGCGTGGTCGAGCCGGGCTCGGGCTACCGCGTGGGGCGCTTCACGCCCACCTGGGCGCAGGAGCGCTGGGGGGGCGAGAGCGCGGTGTCGGTGAGCTTTCCGTCGCCCTTCGAGCAGCACGTGCTGTCGCTGGGCTACGAGGCGCAGTGGGTGCGTCCGCTGGACGAGTTCCCCGCCTTCGATCGCTTCGCCGACCCGAACGAGGGGCCGCCGAGCCGCCCCTTCGAGGGCTGGGTCACGGGCGTGCGCGCGACGTGGCTGTACTCGCGCGTGCAGCGGTACACGTACTCGATCACCGCGCAGACGGGCTACTCGATGCTCGCGAGCGTGCGCTTCAGCGACCCGATGCTGGGGAGCGCCTCGGGGGGCATCGAGGCCACCGCGGGCTTCACGGGCTTCATCCCGATGCCCTGGGGGGTCGACCGACAGCGGCATGTCCTCGCGGTGAACGTCGCCGGCGGCCTCGCGACCGGAGACCGCGCGGAGCGGGGCGCCTTCGCCCTCGGGGGATGGCCCTCGTTCTCCGCCGACAGCTTCCTCGAGGCGCTGCGCACCGGCGCGCAGTTCGGCGGCGTGGCGCTGCGGGGCTATCCCCCGCGCAGCCGCGGCGGCAGCCAGTATCAGCTCTTGAACGTGGAGTATCGCTTTCCCATCGCGCAGGTTCGCCGGGGCGTGTCGACGCTGCCGATCTTCGTGCAGCGGGTGTACGCCGACGTCTTCGCCGACGCGGGTCACGCGACCTTCGGGCGCTTTGATCCGGATCGCATCGCGGTGGGCGCGGGGGCCGAGGTCTTCGTCGACCTGCTGCTGGGGTTCTTCATCCCCTTCACCGTGCGCGTCGGCTACGCGCACGGCTTCATGCGCGACGGCGAGGATCAGGTCTACGGCCTCTTGAGCTCGCCCTTCTGAGCCGCTCGCGTCACGCCCCTCGGAGGGCCAATGGGGGGAGGCGCGATCGATCTCCAAAGGGGGGGTAGGTGGATCAACCCTGGGTGGGTCCGCCCTGCGTACCGCCGCCCTGGGGATAGCCGGGCTGCGATCCAGGCTGCTGCGGATAGCCGGGCTGAGATCCAGGCTGCTGCGGATAGCCCTGCTGCGTCATGGGCTGCTGCGGATAGCCCTGCTGCTGCGGATAGCCCTGCTGCTGCGGATAGCCCTGCTGCTGCGGATAGCCCTGCTGCTGCGGATAGCCCTGCTGCTGCGGATAGCCCTGCTGCTGCGGATAGCCCTGCTGCGGATAGCCCTGCTGCGGATAGCCCTGCTGCGGATAACCCTGCTGGGGAGAGCTGCCCTTGCGAGCGACCAGCACCACGCCGAAGAGGAGAAAGAACACGCTCGCGGCGCCCGCGAACTGGAAGTTGTCCTTATGCTTTCGGCGGCGCGAATAGTATGAATAGTCGTAGCCGGAGCCGTACCGCCCGTAGCTGCCGTAGCTGCCGTAGCTGCCGTAGCGGACGACGCTCTGGTACCGATCGTACGAGTACGCCGAGAAGGCGCCGGCGCCCAACGCGACCAGGATGAACACCAGCCCGAGCCCCTTGCTCCCGCCGCCCGACGACGACACGACCCCCGCCATGGGAGGACCTGCCATCACGGGCGCTCCGGCGCCCTGTGCGAGCACCCGCGCGACCTCGTTCTTCAGCGCGTTCACGCCGCCAGACACGGTCATCCAGACGAGCCCGAAGACAATGAGCCCCGGGAGGATCCCCGAGAACACGATGCCCAGCGTGAGGATGAGCTGCACGGCCATGCTCGGAAAGGCCCACTGAAGCTTCGCCCGCCCCGGGCCCTGAGGCCGAATGAGCACCCCCGTGGCGGAGCCGTTCCCGACGATCACGAAATTTCCCCGGGTCGTGTACGTGTAGCCCGGCAGCACCGTGCTGAGCCACTGGGCCACCTGGGGCGCGCTGTCGAGCGGAATTTGAGACTGAACGTCCATGAACCTGCTCCCCCGACGGAGGGTCCGTCGTAGTACGCACCCGCTACACCGCCCAGGAGCGCGGGGTCAACGCGGCCACGCACCTTTGCGTCCTCGCCGCCGTGGCGAGCCCGTCGCGACTGACGAGACCCGCGCGTCGGGCCAGTCCCTTGTCACAGGGGACGTGAAGGGTTGAGGTGACCCCACGCCGCGGGCCCACGCCGCGCTACCGTGCGCCCTCTCCCGCTTCGGGAGAGACGCTCTGCAAGGGGTAGGAGTTCGTAGGGTTCGCGGTCCTCACCGAAGCCACCCATGACTTCTGCCCGACCGAAGAGCCCCTTCTCCCGAGGCGGGAGAAGGGGTGCGCGGCAGCGCGGGATGTGGGTACGTCCGTCGCGCTCACCCCTTCACATCCCCTGGGGACAGGCCCTAGAGCCGCGAGGGGCGCTGCGTGCGCCTGGGCTCGGCGAGGGCGACCTTCGAGCGGCCGTGCGAGCGGATCGAGGGGTGACGCTGGAGCATCGAGCCCAGGAGCCACGCGTTCATCCACGGGGGCACCATGCGCTGCTGCGCGAGGGCGTCGTGCACCTCGCTCACGAGCCACACGGTGCCCGCGGGCTCGCGCTGCATCACCGAGACCGCCGCGGGCACCACCGCCGCGCTCCAGGTGTCGAACTCGGGGACGTGCTGGGGAACGCCCACCATCCCGTGGTCGAACCAGAGCACCTCCTTCGGGAGCTTCACCGCGTGGCCCACGCTCGCGTGCACCGCGCTCACCGCCATGGGCGCGGTCGCGGCGCGCAGCAGCGCCAACACCTCGGCGTCGTCGTCGTCGCCCCAGGCCAGCGCGCGGGGGGCGCCATCGGGGCCGTCGTCCTGGTGCAGGCGCTCGAGGGTGCGGGTCCAGAGCGCGTCGGCCACGCCTTCGCCCTCGTCCATGCAGAGGCCGTCGAGGCGCTCGCGCAGGGCGCGCGACGACGTGGGCCAGGGGTGGTTCTCGAGCATCGCGCACCACTGGACCCAGAGGTCGTTCCAGATCGGCGCGGGGAGCGTGGTGAGCAGCCGGTGCTCCCCCAGCTCGACGACGCGCAGGGTGGTGGTGGCGATGCGCTCGAGAAAGAGGTCGAGGGCGACGTGCCCGCGGATCACCCCGTCCCACCACGGGTCGTCGGCGAGGGTGGCGAGGCGTCGCACGGCGCCGGGCACCGCCTCGCGCACGCGCGCGAGCACCTCGGGCACGTCGGGCGCCGTGGTGAGCGCGCCCAGCGCGCGCGACTCGATCTGCCGCACGCGCTCCTCGGAGACCCCCAGCATCGCCGCGATGACCTCGAAGCCCTCGACGCTCCCGAGCATCCCCGTGCGGTGCTGCAGGACCAGGCGGTCGATGGGCGGCAGCCCCCCGAGCAGCCGCGTCCACGCCCCGAGGAACGACGGCGTGTCGGCGGTCACCACCCCCTGCACCTGCACCGCGCCCCGCGGGAGCTCCGCGGTCATCACCCACGCGCGCACGATGTCGAAGGTGTCGTCGATGGACTTGCGCCCGAGGTTGGGCATCGACTCCATGCGCTCGCGGGGCACGTCCCAGAGGTCGCCCAGGGTGCTCACGCCGACCTTGCGAATGAAGCGCCGCATGCGCACCGGGAGCTCGAGGCGCTCGACGGGGGTCGCCCGCAGCGCGTCGAGGCGCTGCTGAAACGCCGCGTCGCTCACGGGCACCGGGGTCACCGCGGGGGTGGTGAGCAGCACCGCCGCGGCCTCCCAGGTGCAGCCCAGCTTTCGCTCGAGCTCCGCGCGGGTGTCTTCGATGGATTTGGGTCCGAGGTGCGGCTCGCGCTGGAGGCTCTGGGGGGAGTGGTGCAAGAGGTCGAGCACCGTCTCGACCTGATGGTCCGCGGCCCAGTATCGCATGCGGGCGGGGAGGTCCAAGAGGTCCACAGGCACGTCAAGGACCTTGAGGTTCTTGACGATGTCTTCGAGCCGCTGCACCCCAGGGAAGAGCGAGCGCGTTGTCATCGCAGGCGGTATGACACACAGCCCCAGGCCCCCCTGTCAACGCACATTGTTCCTCCCTCCGCCTCTGCCCTCCGACCGCGTGATACAACTCCTGGGAACCTTTCGTCTCCCCTCGCAGTCAGAGCAGGCCATGAGCGACACCGCCACCACCCCGCACGACCTCCTGGCGCCGCCCGCGCCGGGCACCGAGGAGCTCATCGACGAGGTCCTCGCGGGGCTCCCCGCGCCGCCTCGCGCGCGTCGCCGGGTGCTCTCGGTGCTGCTCACGGGCATCGCCGCCGCCTCGCTCTTCCTCGCCTGGCAGCTCAAAGACGACGCGCTCTACGCCCTCTCCCCCTCGGCCCCCGCGGCGCTGGGCGACGGCCGCAACGCGACCCCCGCGAGCGTCGGACTCAACCGCCACGTCACCCTCCGCGCGGCGCCCTCCATGGCCGGCGCGGTGCTGTACTCCCGGCGGCTCTTCCCCGGCGAGCACGTGGTGTTCCCCGTGGCCGGTCGCGACGGCGCGGCGCCGCTGTACGTGCAGGTCTCCCGCGAGTCGGCCGAGGCCATGGCGCGGGGGGAGTTTCAGGGTCGGCTGATTCGCTTCGGCGGCGCCGGCGGGCGCTACGCGGGGGTCGGGCGGTTCCTCCATGACCGCATGGGGTCGGGCGTCGGGGCAGACACCTGGCTCGTGGTCGACGGCGCCTCGCCCCGCTCGATGCTCTGGGCCCCCGCGCTGATGACCCTGCTCCTCGCCCTGGCGCTCTCTGACATGGCGCTGCTCGCGCGGCTGATCCGCCCCTCCCGCCCCTGATTTCAGAAGTTGACGGGCGCTCGCGCTTCGGGCGACACCGCGGCGCACACCCGCCGCGATCTCCGCGGCATGAGAGGAGCTCCGTCATGGCACTGAACATCAACAAGGCACTGGACAAGGCGTACGAGGGAAAGTCCTTCAAGGAGCTCGTCGACATGCCCCTCGCGGGCTTCGCCGGGATCACCGACGAGTCGGCGAAGGCCCTCGAGCACTTCGGCCTCAAGACCGTGGGCGACCTCGCGTCGTGGAAGTTCGTCGGCTGGGCCCAGGCCATCGTCGCCCTCGCCAAGGCCGAGGAATAGCCTCGGGTCCACACCTCGATCCCACCGTCAAGCCTTCGGTCACTTTTTACACCTACATGTAAGATAAGGTGTTGATAAGTACGCCGGGGGCGTGTATCAGCAGGACCCTACCCGCCTGGAGGAGCACCCGCTGATGTCTACCCTCGACCTTCTTCGCCGCTCTCGTTGGATCGCGCTGGGCCTCGCGCTCACCATGACCGCGCCGACGCTCTCGGGCTGCGCGCCCACGGACGGTGACCTCCTCGATGAGGAAGACGGCACGACCTACCCCGCGGCGGACAACACCGCGGACGAGATCGCGAACGTCCTCCAGACCTCGGTGCGCCGGCAGAGCATCGGCAACTGCTGGATCTACGCGACGCTCGGGTGGATCGAGTCGATGCACAAGTCGCGCACGAACGCCGAGGTGAACTACTCGGAGTCGTACGTGACCTTCTGGGACTGGTTCGCGAAGATCACCACCAACAGCGGCGTCTCGAGCGAGACCCGCGACGGCGTGACCACCCGCACGATCCAGACCGGCGGCTCGTGGCAGCTCTCGGTGACCCTCATCCGCCAGCGCGGCCTGATGACCGAGGGGAACTTCATCCCCGACGAGGCCACCGCGGAGATGTCTGCGCGTCAGGCCGCGGCCGAGCGCGCGGTGAACGCCGCCCTCGCCGACGGCGGCGAGCTGGGCACGCCCGAGGCGCGTCGCGACGGCGCCAAGGTGCTCGCGGTGCTGGGCCGCGCCTGGGGCTTGAGCAGCTCGATCATGACCACGATGAAGAACGTGTTCGGCAACGCGGGCGAGCGCCGCTTCGACGGCTACTCGAACCGCGCGACGAGCGTTCGCACCCGCGCGATGCCCCCTTCGCGCATCACCATCCGCACGCCGCGGCTGGTGAACAACACCGTGACCTACGTGAACGGCACCCTCGCCGACGTGCTCACCGGCGGGCAGTACGCCTGGCGCGGCGTCGACTACCCGGGTCTCTGGAACACCTCGGCCCGCCCCGCCGCGATGCGCAGGATGCTCCGCGCGCTCAACGCCGACGCGCCGGTGATCGTCTCGTGGCTGGTCGACTTCAACGCCCTCGACAGCAACGGCGCCTTTCGCATGTCGCAGCTCGAGCGCGCGGGTCGCCCCGGCCGCCAGGGCGGCCACATGACCGTGCTCCACGACTACCAGGTGCGCTTCGAGAACGGCGACGTGCTCGCGGCGGGCACCCCCGCCTCCCCCGAGGACCGCGAGCGCGCGCTCACCGGCGACGTGGAGTTCCTTCGCGTGAAGAACTCGTGGGGCGTGAGCCGCTCCGACCGCGCGTCGCAGGCCGGCTACTACGACCTGTACCTCGACTACCTCCACGGCCCGATCTCCTGGGTCAACGAGTCGCGCCCGGAGAACCCCAGCATGCAGGGTCCGCTCAACGAGATGATCCTCCCGCCGGGCTTCTGATCCCGCCCGCGCGTACGGTACGCGCATGCGTCGCCTCGCCCCTCTCCCCGTCGCGCTCCTCCTCCTCCTCGCCGGGCCCGCCGCCGCGCAGCCCCGCTGCCCGCCGGGACAGCTCCCGGTGGTGCTCAGCCAGGGTCGGGGCACGCCGATGGCCGAGCCCGGCGTGATCGTGCGTCACCGCTGCATGACCTCGCGACAGATCCGTCGGCTGCGCCCGGGCTACGGCTGCCAGCGCCCCGACCGCCGCGGCGTCGTCCGCTGCACGGCGCTGGTGCCGCAGAGCCCGCACGACGGTCCGCCGCCCAGCGCTCCCAGAGGCGCGGAGCGCTAGCACCTCTCCACAGGGGACCTGAAGGGTACCGCGCGATATACGCACCCACATGCCGCGCTGCCGCGCCCTACGAGCACGGCGTCGGCACCTCGCGCGCGAGCGCCTCGGCCCACGCGTCGTGCGCCCGCGCGTCGGGGTGCAGCCCGTCGGGCGCGACCTGCCCCGCCCGCGCCTGCTCGCGCATCCTCGGGAACAGATCGACGTAGCGCGCGCCCCGCTCCGTCGCGAGCGCGCGGAGCGCGTCGTTGAAGGCCACGATGCGCGCGAACACCGCCTCGGGCTCGCCGAAGCTCCGCCCCGTCGGCGTGTGCGCCCAGTCGGGCTGCGGGATCACCAACACCCGCGACGCGGGCACCCCCGCCGCGGCGATGGCGTCGAAGATCCTCGCGAGCTGCGCGCGGTAGCGGGCGACGTCCGAGCCCCGCACGAGGTCGTTGGCGCCCACCGCGAGGCTCACCCAGGTCGGCGCGAACGCGCGCAGCTCGGGGAGCTCGCGGTCGATGAGGTCCTGCGTGGTGAAGCCGTTGACGGCGGGGTTGCGCAGGGTGACCCGGCACCGCGGCGCGCTCCACCGCGCGGCGAGCCGCGACGGAAACGCTTGCGCGGCAGAGCTCCCGGTGCCGATGGTGAACGAGTCGCCGAGGGCGAGGTAGCGCGCCTCGGAGGGCGCCTCGGCGCGCGCGGGCGCGTCGGGGGCGACGGCGTTGGACGACGCGCAGCGACCGCAGAGGGCCGCCGCGAGGAGGGAGAGCACCGCGCGCGCCAGCATGACCCGAGGTACGCCGGCGGCGCGGCTTCAGATCCCGAGGAGCGCGGTCAGAAGGGCCACCAGCCCTTCTTCTCCTTCGAGGTGTCTGCGCTGCGCGGCGCGGGCGCGTGGCCCTGGCACCGCTTCTCGTCAGGCACCCCCGCCAGGACCTGGTCGACGTGCATCCCGCACCCCGCGTAGGTCGCCTTGCCACACTCGTTACAGCTCACGCGACGACACATTCGGCAGCCTCCTCTCGACGGTTTGAATCCAGCAGCGCCACCGTGATCGGCGGGTTCGCCGCGAGGGTCTTCTTGACCTTGCAGTGCTCCACCGCGCGCACGATCGCGGCGCGGTATCGCTCGGGAAAATCTCGGGGCAGCGTGAGGTCGACGCGCATCGCGGTCGCGAGCCCCGTGCCCGTCTCCTCGTCGACGTGCACGCTCACCCCGAGCCCCTCGGTCGACAACCCGCGCGCCTGACAGAAGCCCAGGGCGTAGATCCCCGAGCACGTCGCCACCGACGCGAGGAACATGTCGTAGGGCGCGATGGCCGTCGCCTCGCCGCCGTGCTCCGGCGGCTGGTCGGTCATCACCTCGAAGTCGCCGACCCTCGCGCCGACGCGCTTACCCCCTGGGAACGAAAGCTTGATCTCCATCTCGACCTCATCGCGTGGGAGCCCGAGGCCCGCCGCGAGGGTTCAGAGATTCTTCACGACTCCGCGCGGCGCAGCTCCCGCGGCACCGCGGTGACCACGGCCACGTTCACCGCCGCGAGCGCCGCGAGGGCGATGAAGATCGGGCGCACCGCGTGGGTGAGCCCCTCGGCCACCCGCGCGAGGTCCGCCGCGCTCACCGACGCGCGCGACTCGGCGTCGAGCACCGCGCGCACGAGCGCGGGGGGCACCGCGCCCACCAGGCGAACCGCGAGCAGCGCGCCGAAGCCCCCGGTGCCCAGCGCGCCGCCGATGGCCCGCGCGAAGAGGTTGAGCGCCGTCGCCACGCCCCGCTCGGACCACGGCACCGACGACTGCACCGTGAGCAGCGACGCCGTCGAAGCGAGGCCCATGCCGAGGCCGTAGACGAACATCCACCCGCGCACGACGTCGATGCGCACGCCGCGGCCGAGGGTGAGCGCGATGGCCGAGAGCGCCACGGCGATGAGCGCCGAGCCCGCGAGCATGGGCGCGCGCGGGCCCACGCGCGGGAGCAGCCGTGACGTCACGAAGGCCGCGATGGGCCAGCCGAAGAGCATCGGCGCGACCGAGCTCCCCGCCTGCGTGGGCGTGAGCCGCAGCGCGCCCTGCGCGAAGAGCGGGAGCATCACCAGGCTGGTCATCATCGCCGCGCCGAGGATCAGCCCGCTCACCGACGTGGCCGCGATGACCCGCTCGCGGAGCAGCCCGATGGGGAGCATCGGGTCGTCGGCGCGCGACTCGACGCGCACGAAGGCCCAGGCCGTGAGCGCCGCGAGGGGCAGGGTGACCACCGGGAGGGTCCCGTGCGCGCCCGCGAGGAGCGCCAGCGTCGACGCGGTGAACAGCGCCGCGCCCTGCACGTCGACGGCGCGGCGCGAGCGCGCGCGGGGGAGCTCGTGGTAGGCGCGGAGGAGCACCGCGAGGCCCACGAGCCCGACGGGGAGGTTCACCCAGAAGACCCAGCGCCACGAGGCGAAGGCGACGATCCAGCCGCCGAGGAGGGGGCCCACGACGCTCGCGGTGGCCCACACGGCGCTCATGCCGGCCTGCACCTTGCCGCGCTCCTCGAGGGAGTACAGGTCGCCGATGATGGTGAGGGTGACGGGCTGCATCCCGCCCGCGCCGATGCCCTGCACCGCGCGCGCGGCGATGAGGGCGCCGATGCTCCCCGCGGCGCCGCAGCCCAGCGAGCCCAGGAGGAACAAGCCCACGCTCGCCAGGGCCACGGGCTTGCGGCCCAGGGAGTCGGAGAGCTTTCCGTAGATGGGCGTCGCGACGGTGACGGTGAGGAAGTACGCGGCGGCGACCCAGCCGTAGAGCGCGACGCCGCCCAGGTCGGCGACCACCGTGGGCATCGCCGTGGCGACGACGGTCGCCTCCACCGCGCTCAAGGCCATGAGGATCATCAGCGACGCGGTGGTGAGCCCGCGCCGCGTTGTGGGAGGAGGCAGGGTGAGGGCGTTCATCGGGCGAGTCGCGGGCGCATAGCACGCCCCCGCGGGCGCACCCCGCGGCGCGTCGCTTTTCACCGCCGCGACGGCGAGGCCGCGGCCGCGACGCGCCCCGCACCCCGCGCGCGCGCCTTGCGTCCAGGGCACGAATGGGACCAATCTCCCCCTCGCGGCCGCGTCGCCCTCCTGCCACCGCCGCGTCGAGGAAAGCTGATGGACATTCGGAGTTTTCGTTTCCTGCTGCTCTGCCTGGGCCTCACGGCCTTCGGCGGCGCGTGCAAGAAGCTCTCTGCCTCAGGCGGTCAGTGCAACTTCAACGCGGACTGCGACGAAGGCCTCGTCTGCGCGGGGAACTACTGCCGCGCGACCTGCAACGCCGCCGCGGCCAACCCCGACCGCGACTGCCCCGCCGGCTGGCGCTGCCGCTCGAGCGGGCCGGCGAACATGGGCCGCTCGGTGTGCCTGCCCCCCGGCGAGCAGGGCTACTGCGCCTACCACTCCGAGTGCCCCGAGCCCCTGGTGTGCGTGAACGGCCGCTGCGACAGCCAGTGCCGCACCGACCGCGACTGCCAGCTCTACGACCCCACGGCGATGTGCGAGTCGATCGGCGACGGGCTCTCGGCGTGCTCGTTCCGCGACGGCGGCACCCGCGACGTGCCCGCCTCCTTCAACGACGGCAGCGCCACCGACGCCGCCTCCCCCGACGCGAGCGACTGACCCCCCCACATGGCTCTGAGCGCCGACGACATCGTGCGCGCGCTGGGCGTCGGCCCGGGGGACGTCATCGGCGGGCGCTATGAGCTCGGCGCCGTCCTCGGCGCGGGGGGCACCGGCGCGGTCTTCGACGCCCGCCACAAGGTCATCGGCCGCCGCGTCGCGGTGAAGCTCCTGCTCCCCGAGCTCGCGATGCACGCCTCGGTCGCCCAGCGCTTTCTGCAAGAGGCGCAGGCGTCGAGCGAGGTGCGGCACAAGCACATCGTCGAGGTCCTCGATTTCGGCGAGGACGGCGGACGGCTCTTCATGGTCATGGAGTACCTCGACGGCGAGAGCCTCGGGGCCTACCTCAAGCGCGAGGCGCCCGTGAGCCCCGCGGGGATCCTCCCCCTCCTCGACCCCGTGATGTCGGCCCTCTCGGCCACCCACGCCCGCGGCATCGTGCACCGCGACGTGAAGCCGCAGAACATCTTCCTCGCCCGCGGCGACGACGGCGAGATCACCCCCAAGCTCATCGATTTCGGCATCGCCAAGCGCCTCGCCGACGCCGACATGCACCTCACCGGCACCGGCACCGTGCTCGGCACCCCGGCGTACATGGCGCCCGAGCAGGCCCAGGGCGCGAAGCACGTCACCGCGCTGGCCGACCAGTACGCGGTGGGGGTGATCCTCTTTCACGCGCTCTCTCGCGCGCTGCCGCACCACGCCGAGTCGTACGCCGGGATGCTCGTCGCCATCGTGTCGACGCCCCCCAAGGAGCTCTCGGCGATGCGCCCCGACCTCGACCCCGCGCTCTGCGCCGTGGTCATGCGCGCCCTCGCCCGCGACCCCGCCAGCCGCTGGCCCGACCTCGACGCCCTGCGCGACGCCCTGCGGCCCTTTCACCACCTCGACGCCGCGCCCCCGAGCGCCCGCGGCACCGCCTCCGACCGCCCCCACGGCGTGACCGGAAACTCCACCGGCGTCTCGCGCCCCAGCGTGCCCACGCAGCAGCCCGCGCTGATCCTCTCGGGGGGGCCGCCCCGCCCCATCGCCCCGGTCGACCTCTCGGGGCGCGCCTCGAACCCGCAGCCTCCCCCCGCGCGCGGGCTCACCGGCGTCGCCGTGCTCGCCGTCGGCGCCGCGGCGGTGATGCTCGCCCTCGCCGTGAGCCTCTCGCTCCGGAGCGCGCCCACCATCCCCCCCGACGCCGGGGCCGCCGCGCCCCCGATCGACGTCGGATCCCCTTCTGCCCCAAGGGAATTCGTCACCTTCGCCATCGACGTGACCCCGTCGACGGCCTCGATCACCCTCGACGGCGAGGTGATCGGCAACGGCCACGCCGAGGTCATGCGCCCCCGCGACGGCGCGCGCCACCAGCTCCTCCTGCGCGCGCCGGGCCACGCGGTGGTGTCGGACGTGCTCGTGGCCAGCGCCGACGCGCGCATCTCCCGCGTGCTGAGCGCCCTCGAGAGCCCGCGCCCCGCGCCCCGCCCCGCGCCCGCGGCGCCGCCCCCGCCCGCGACCTCGCCTCAGACTGCGCCGCCCCGGCCGCCCGACCTCAGGCACCCCAACATTGATCGGCGAATGCCGTTCTAGATGGACACCGACACGATGAAGAACTCCCTTCGCGCCTCCCTCTCCGCCTGCTTGCTCCTCGGCGCCCTCGGCGGCACCGCCTCGGCGCAGAACGCCCCGCAGCCCGACCCCGCCGCCGTCGCCGAGGCCCGGCAGCGCTTTCAGCGCGGCGTGGACCTCTACGAGGAGCGCAATTACACCGCGGCCATGGTGGAGTTTCAGCGGGCCTACGAGCTCACGCGCAACCCCGCGGTGCTCTACAACATCAGCGCCACCCACGAGCTCTCGGGACACATGGTCGAGGCCCTCGACGCGATGCTCGAGTACGAGCGCCTCGCGCCGCGAGAGGCCGTCGCCGCGAGGCGAGCCGAGGTCGACGCCGCGCTCGCCCGCATCCGTCGCAGCATCGCGACGCTGATCGTGCGCGTCGAGGCCCAGGGGCTCACCCTCGCCGTGGACGGGCTCCAGCGCTCCGTCAGCGAGGCGCGCACGGGCCTGCGCGTGGCCGCGGGTCGCCACCGGGTGACCCTGTCGGCGCCGCACTACCAGACCCGCGAGGAGGAGTTCGACATCTCCGGCGGAAACTCCACCACGATCACCGAGGGCCTCACCCCCGAGAGCGCGTTCTTCACCGTGGAGTGCAACATCCCCGCGGCGGAGATCCTCGTGGACGGGCGCGTGGTGGGCTCGACGCCGGTGACCTCGCCGCTGCCGCTGCCCGAGGGCACGCACCACATCGTCGTGCGCCGTCTGGGCTACACGCCCTACGAGACCGACGTGAACGCCGTGGGCGCCGGCGCCCGCGTGCGCGCGACGCTCTCGTGGGCCGACAACATCGCGCCCAACGAGGGCGCGCGCTTTCGCGTGCGGGCGAACGAGGACCACCTCCTGGCGATCCTCGACGGTCGTCGGGTCAGCCCCGACGGCCGCGACGTGGTTCCCCCTGGCCGTCACACCCTGCGGGTCGAGCGCTCGGACTTCATCAGCGACGAGCGCGAGGTGGACCTCCCCGCGGGGCAGGAGACCGTCGTGCGGCTCTGGCTGCAGCCCACGCCCGCGTACCGCGAGGCGTACATGGGCACGGTGCGCCGCGCGCGCCTCGCGGGGTGGCTGACCCTCGCCGCGGGCGCCCTGGTCGCGGGCGGGGGCGCGGCGTGGTTCGTGGTGAACGAGGGCACGCTGAGCACCGACACCGCGACCCGAGACCGGCTCAACGGAGAGCTCGAGGCCCTGCGGGGCATGGCGGGCTTTCAGGCCGTGGAGACCCAGCGCAACGAGGCGCAGGTCGCCGTCGACAACGGCGAGTACTTTCGCTACGGCTCCATCGCCACCATGGCCGCGGGCGGGATCACGGCCATCATCGGCGTGGTGATGCTCGCGACGGGCCCCAGCGGGTCGCGCTTCGACGAGCGCCCCCTCGCCGGTCGCCTGCGGCTGCACCCTGGGATCAACGGCTCGGGCCTCTCCCTCGCGTTCTGAGCCGCTCGGGTCACTCCACCCCGAACGACACCAGCGACACGGCGCCCCCGGCGCCCCGAGACGACGCATAGATCGTCCCGGCGGCGCTCGCGGCGACGCGGGGGTCGGAGCCGCCCGGCGCGTCGAGGGCGTCGGTGACCTGCTCCCACGTCGACCGGCGGAGCCGCGCGGCGGAGAGCCTGCCGCCGCGCGCGCGCCAGCTCATCCAGAGGTCCTCGCCCTGCGCCTCGAGCAGCGGACCGACCTCCAGCCCAGCCCTCCCCCCCGCGGGCAGCGGGCTGCCGACCTCGAGCCACTCCTGGGCGCCCTCGCTCCAGCGATGCACGGGGTGGGTGCCGCCGCTCCAGGCGTACGTCACGAAGAACTCGGAGCCCGAGGCGCCCGCGAGGGCCAGCGTGCGCGTCTCTGCGTCCACCAGCGGGAGCGCGCCGCGGGGGAGCACCTGCCAGGTGCGCGTCTGCACGCTCCAGCGCCGCAGCTCGAGCACAGGAACGCCCGAGGGCTGCACCTCGACCCATCCCAGCACGGCGCTCCCGTCGCCGCAGCTCGCGGCCTCGAGGGCGAGGAGCCCCGCGCCCGGCGCGAGGAGCGAGGGCGGACCCGCGAGCTCCCAACGCACGCCGGTCCAGCGCACCGCGCGGAGCTCGGTCTGCCGGGGCCGCTCGCGAGAGACCGCCATGGCGACCACGGGGCTCCCGTACGACCACGCCACCGTGATCGCCGTGACCTCTGCCCCCGCCGCCGGCGCGTTGAGCGGACCGAGGAGCGCCGCCCACTCGCCGCCGTTCCAGCGCGAGAAGCGGGTCTCGGTGGGCCCCTCGCGCCCGCGCTCGCTCCAGACGATCACCGGGGTCCCATCGGGGGCCTGCGCGAGACGAATCGGCCCGCGGGGCTCCCGGTCGCTCACCCGCCTCCCCATCGGCGCCCAGCGCCCGCCGCGCCGCCGTCGCGCCCAGACCCCGACCCCGTCGGACCACGCCGCCACGACGTCCTCCCCCGCCGCCAGGAGCGTGACGGGTCCCACCGGCGCGGGCTCCTGCGGCCCGAGCAGCGGCGCGAGCTCGTCGCGGCCGAGCACCCCAGGCGCGCGCGCGTCCCGAGGCGCCGCGGCGTCGAGCGATACGGGGACCGACGCGTCCCTCGGCCCGGGGCTCGCGTCGAGGGCGACGGGCGGAGGCGTCGAGGGCGCAGGGCGCGACGGCGTGCGACGGCACCCAAGCGCCGCGAGGAGCGCCAGCGCGGCCGCGTGTCGTGGGGGTGTGAGCTGCCCGTGGCGCATCGCTGCGAAGAATCATGCCCGACTCCGCGCCGCTTGTAGACCGCGCGGAGGGCGCCGCCCCCCAACGTCCCTCCCCGCGCCCGACACCGCCGCGCGAAGACGCTGGACCGCCCCCGCGTCCTTGCGTGTAGATTCAACGACCAGCTTGGAACCGCGTCGCACCGCCCTGCTCGCCCTGCTCTCGGGCGCCTCCCTGCTCGCGCCGACCCCCGCGCGCGCGCAGCTCACCCAGCGCCTCGCGGTGCACGTCGAGGGCGGCGTCAGCGCGCTGCTCTCGTCCCCCGAGAGCGACGCGTACGGCCTGGGCTTCGGCCTCGGCGTGCGCCCCTCCGTGCGCCTCGTGGGGCCGCTCTGGGTTCACCTCACCGCCGCCTACGCGCGCTGGGCCGAGGGCGCGCAGGCCAACGGCCCGGCGGCGCTCTGGACCGTCGGCGCGGGACTCACCGTCGCCCCGGTGGTCTCTCCCGGCGCCGGGCGCGTGCTGATCCAGGCCGAGGGCGGCTACGGGCTCACCGGCGCCAACGCCGAGGGCCGGGCGAGCTTCGCGGGCGCCGTGGGGTGGCTGTTCCCCTTGGGGCGCAGCGTGATCGAGCTGGGCCCGGTGTTTCGATTCGGCGCGGTGCTCCCCGACGGCGCGGCCGGATCGAGCGCCGCGCTCCTGGGCACCGGCGGGGTCACCGTGGGCCTCCGCGCGCCGCTCGCCCCGCGTGACCGAGACGCAGACGGCGTCGAAGACGGCGCCGACCGCTGCCCCGATGAGCCCGCGGGGACGCGCCCCGACACCGAGCGCCCGGGCTGTCCGATCTTCGACCGGGACGGAGACGGCGTGCCCGACGCCGAGGACGTCTGCGCCGACGAGGCCGAGGGACCGCGCCCCGACTCGCTGCGCCGGGGGTGTCCCATCGCCGACAGCGACGGCGACGGGATCCACGACGCCACCGACCGCTGCCCCAACGAGCGCGAAGACCTCGACGGCTTCGAAGACACCGACGGCTGCCCCGAGACCGACAACGACCGCGACGGCGTGCCCGACGCCGAAGACCGCTGCCCCAGCGAGGCCGAGACCGTCAACGGCTTCGAAGACTCCGACGGCTGCCCCGACACCGCGCCCGCGGTGGTGAGCACGCCCGGAGGCGCGATCTCCCTCCGTGAGCCGCCCCGCTTCGTCGCCGGCGAGGCCGCCCTCGACCCCGCGTCCCACCCCGCCCTCGACGCCTTCGCCGCCGCCCTCGAGGCCCGCGACGACGTGCGCCGGGTCACCGTGGTCTGCCACGCCGAGGCCCCCGGCGGCCGCGACGCCGTGCGCCTCGCGCGACGCCGCGCGGCGGCCCTCGCGACCTACCTCCACGCCCACGGGCTCCGGCGGCGACCGCGGGCGCGGGGCGTCGCGAGCGATCCGCCCGGCGCCGTGCGCGTCGACGTCGAGCTCCGCGGCGGAGGGCGCTCGCCTGGACACTCGTCTCGACACCACCGGAGGCACCGCTGATGCGCCGCAGGCTCTCTCTCGCCGCGGCGTGGCTCGCCGCGGGGTGCCTCGACGGGCTCCCCCTGGGCTCGGCGAGACCCACGCCCGACGCCGCGGTCGATGTCCCCGTCGCCCTCGACGACCTCGCGCGCTCCGACGCGCCCGACGCGTCCCTCGACGGCGGCGACGCGTCCCTCGACGCCCCCCTCGACGCGCCGGGCGACGCGCCCGTACTCATGGACGCGCCCGAGGCCTCCCTCGACGCGCCCGAGGCCGACGCCTCCCTCGACGCGCCCGCGAGCGACCTCCCGGACGTCCCCGCGGACCTCCCCCCCGACGTGCAGTGCGCCCCGCCGACCCTCGACTGCGACGGCCTCGCCAGCAACGGCTGCGAGGTCGACCCGCGCGTCGACTCGGCGAACTGTGGAGCGTGCAGAAACGCCTGCGCCGCAGGACAATTCTGCGAAGCAGGCTCCTGCGTCAGCCGCGCGCGCACCCTCACCGCGGGCGCCGCGCACGCGTGCGTGCGCACCGCGATGGCGTCGGCGGCGTGCTGGGGCGACAACGCCCGCGGGCAGCTCGGCGACGGCAGCATGACCTCGCGCGCGATGGCCGCGGCGGTCACGTCGCTCGTCGACGTCTCCGACCTCGCCGCGGGCGAGGGGCACACCTGCGCGCGCCTCACCGATTTCACGGTCTCGTGCTGGGGCTCGAACGCCAACGGACAGCTCGGCGACGGCACCACCACCTCCCGGGCGACCCCGGCCGCGGTGATGGGCCTCGCCGACGCCGCGCAGGTCGCGAGCGGCGCCAACCACGTGTGCGTCAGGCGCAGCGGAGGCGCCGTGATGTGCTGGGGCGCCAACGCCAGCGGACAGCTCGGCGACGGCACCACCACCTCCCGCGACGCGCCCGTGGCCGTCACGGGCCTCTCCCAGGTCATCGAGATCGCCGCCGGGGGCGCGAGCACCTGCGCGCGCCGCGGCGACGGCACCGTGCTCTGCTGGGGCGCCAACGCCAGCGGACAGCTCGGCGACGGCACCACCACCCCCCGCGACGCGCCCGTGGCCGTCATGGGCCTGACCGACGCGCAAGAGATCGTCGTCGGCCTGACGCACGCGTGCGCGCGGCGGGCCGACGGCAGCGTCGTGTGCTGGGGCGCCAACGCCAGCGGACAGCTCGGCGACAACAGCATCACGAACCGCACCGGGCCGGTCCCCGTGATCAACCTCACCGACGCGCGTGAGCTCGCCGCGGGCGAGCGCCACACCTGCGCGCGGCGCGCGACCGGCAGCGTCGTGTGCTGGGGCGCCAACGACCGCGGACAGCTCGGCGACACCACCACCGCGCAGTCGGGCTCGCCCGTCGCCGTCGACGGTCTCACCGACGCGGTGGCCCTGGCCGCGGGTGGGTTCTCCTCCTGCGCTCGACGCATGGCCGGCGGCGCCGTGTGCTGGGGCGCCAACGACCGCGGACAGCTCGGCGACGGCATGATGGTCGACCGCCGCAGCCCCGCCGTCGTGCAGGGCCTCTGAGCGCGGGTCGGAGCGGCCTTCGCGCGGAGCTCCGCCCGACCGCCGCGCTCACCCCGCGAGCGCGGCGAAGGCGCGCACCACCTCGGGGGGCGCCTGCACCAGCTCGAGGAGCACGCCCTCGGCGCCGATGGGCGCGTCGGCGTTGCCCTTCGGGTGCACGAAGCACACGTCGAAGCCCGACGCGCCCTTGCGAATCCCGCCGGGGGTGAAGCGCACGCCCTGCTCGCCGAGCCAGCGCACCGCGGCGGGGAGGTCGTCGATCCAGAGCCCCACGTGGTTCAGCGCGGGCTCGTGCACCCTCGGGCTCTTCGCGGGATCGATGGGCTGCATGAGGTCGACCTCGACCTTCGCGGCGCCGACGCCCACGGTGGTGATGTCCTCGTCGACGTTCTCGCGCTCGCTGCGGTAGCTCCCCGCGGGCGTGAAGCCCATGAGGTCGACCCAGAAGCGCCGCAGCGCGGATTTGTCGGCGCCGCCCACCGCGATCTGTTGCACGCCCAACACCCGAAACGGCCGCTCGCTCATGCCGCGAACCTTCTCGCGACCCCGCGGCCCCGCGCAACACCCCGGGGGGCGCCCGCTCAGAGCTGGAGCATCGCGCCCACCACGGCCATGCCCACGCTGCCCGCCGAGAGCGCCACGCCCCCGGTCGGCGGTCGCAGCCTCGGGAACACCTCGGGCTCCGTGCGCCAGGTCACGAGGGGCGGAGACACGAACTGCAGCGAGCGGTCGCCCTCGTGCGGGCGCTGCCGCATGGGGTGCTGCGAGAGCTGCTCGACCCGCCGCACCGTCCCGATCACCGCGACGCGCTCGCCCACGCGGAGCCGCCGCTCTTCGATCATCGACTCGGGGTCGCCCCCCTCGGTCTCGAAATCGATGCGGCAATTCGTCGGGTCGAGCACCACGCGGCCGGTGCCGTCGTCGATCCAGAAGTCCTGGTCGCTGCGCTCGACGCGGGTGAGCCGGCGCGCCGCGCGGAGGCCGGTGCCTTCGACGTAGTAGTGATGCACCTCGCGCACGGCGCTGAGCACGTCGCCGTAGAGGCTGCGCGTGGGCAGGTCGCAGCCGAGCACGCCGACGAGCTTCACCAGCCCCTCGCGGGCGTCGAGGATGGAGGTCTCAGGGAGGGAGGCCAGGGCCCGGGCCTCGGCCAGGGACATCGGACCGAACTCGTGGCGGTAGTGCTGCACCAGCGCGCCCACCGTTGCCGCGCCGGACACCGCCGCGCCGACGAGCAACGGGACGAACATCAGAGCGCCTGCATCCCCGCCACGGAGCGGAACAGACCCACCGCCACGCCCACGATCTGAAACGACTGGAACTCGCTCTTGCGCACGAAGATCGGTCGCATGGTGGGGTGCTCCGGCTGAAGACGGATGTGGTCCTCTTCAGGGTAATAGCGCTTCACGGTGGCTTCGTCACCCACGAGGGCGACGACGATCTCGCCGCGCCGCGCCGTGGACTGCTTGCGCACGAAGAGCACGTCTCCGTTGTGGATCCCCGCGCTGATCATCGAGTCGCCCTGGACCTTGAGGGCGAAGGTGGGGCGCGCGCCGTGAAAGAGCGACGGGTCCATCGAGTAGGTCTGCTCGATGTGCTCGATGGCCTCGTGCAGGAGGCCCGCGGCGACGCGGCCGAGCTGCGGCACCTCGAAGCGCGAGTCGTCGTTCGCGGGGGCCGCGTCGGCGTCGAGGCGAATCTCCTGCTCGGAGAGGTCGGGCTCCTCGACGTCGAGGTCGACGGGCACCAGCGCGCGGGACTTCATGTCTTCACGCAGCAGGTAGCCCTTGCGCTCCAGCGCGCGGAGGTGGTCGCTCACGCCGTTCGTGGAGCGGATGTTCATGCTCCGACCGATCTCGCGCAGCGTCGGGGGGTACCGATGCTCCTTGGTCCAGGCGCGGATGAAGTCGAGAATTTCCTGCTGCCGATCGGTCAACGGTTGAGCCATTGCGCTGAAGCTCCTCTCACGGGGAAGGCACCCGAACAGATGCTCACCGTACTGAACGCTCGCGCAGCCGGTCAAGTTTGAGTCCGACGTTCTTTGGCGTGATGACAGGCCTCGCTGCTACGAAGAGTCCCGTGCGGAACGTGATTCAGCGCGTAGGACCTCTCGGTGTGCTCCTGGCCTGCCTCGCCTTCGCCTCCAGCGCCCACAGCGATCCCCTCCCCGCGCGAGGAGCCCCTGCGGCGCAGCGCGCGACGACGACGAGCCGGTCGCGTCGCGGCCGGGCGCGCCGGGAGCTCCCGCCGAGCGCGTCGGTGGGCTGGGCCAACGGCGGCTCGCTGCTCCACCCGAGGCTCTTGCGAGAAGGGCCCGGCGTGCGGTTTCTCCCAGGTCGCTCGCTGCACCACGGCACCGAAGAGCTCGTGGGGCTCCTGGAGCGCGTGGGTCGGGTGATGCAGCGGCGGCACCGCGTGCCGATCACCGTGGGCGACCTCTCGGCCGCCGCCGGGGGGAGGGTCGTGCGCCACCACTCCCACCAGAGCGGTCGCGACGCCGACGTCGCCTTCTTCATGCGCGCGCTCCGCGACGGCGCGCCGGTCGGCCCCGCGGTCCCCCCCAACGACTACGTGAGCTTCGACGCCCTGGGCGTGTCGGTCGACCGGCGGTACACCTTCGACACCCCCCGCAACTGGGCCCTCGTCGAGGCCCTGCTCACCGACCCCCAGGTGATCGTCGAGCGGCTCTTCGTGGCCCGCGCCCAGCGCGCCGCGCTGCTGCGATACGCCCGCACGCGCACCCGCGCCGACGTCTTCGCCCGCGCGCAGTGGGCGCTGCACCAGCCCGCCCACGCCGCCGTGCACGACAACCACTTTCACGTGCGCATCGCCTGCCCCCGCGGCGACGCCGAGTGCCGCGAGGGCGTGCGCCAGCCGCCGCCCCGCACGCGCCGCCGGGGACAGGTCGCCCTGCGCACGCCTCCCCGCCACGCTCCCGCCCCCCGCGCCGCCGCCCCCCGCGCCGCCGCGCCCCGCGCCGCCGCGCCCGCACCCAGACGGCGTTGAGCGCTCCCCGCGCGCTCCTCGCGCCGCTGCTCGCGCCGGGCTACGCGCTCCTCGCCGCGTCGATCTCGGTGGTGATCGACCGCCCTTCGGGCGCGGCGCTGCTCGCGCTGGCGTGCGGGCTCACGGCGCGCGCGGTCGCGCCGGTGAGCCGCGTCGCCGTCCCGCTGTGCGTGCTCTCTGTCGACCTCGCGGTGGGGCTCTCCATCGCGTACCGCCTCCCGTGGCTGAGCCCGGGTTGGTGCCTCGCGCGGTACGCCGCCCTCGCCCTCGCCCCGCGGCTGGGCGTACCCTCGCGGGCGATGACCCGCGCGGTGATCGTCGGCGCCGTCGCCCTCGGCGGGCTCTACGCCGCCGAGGCGTGGAACGTGGTGTCTCAATCCCGCGGAGACCCTCCGCGACGGGTCCACACCGCGGTGGTGCTGGGCTTCGGCCTGCTGCGGAGCGGCGCGGTCTCGCCGGTCTTCGAGGCGCGCATCGCGCGGGGCGTGGCGCTCCGCGAGGCCGGGCTCGCGCGGCGGCTGCTGCTCACGGGGGGCGTGGGGGCGTATCCCCCGGCGGAGTCGATCGCGGCGCGGCGACGCGCGATCGCCCTCGGGGTGCCCGAGGGCGACCTGCTCTACGAAGACCGCTCCCACACCACCCGAGAGAACATGACCGAGGCCGCGCGGGTGCTGCGCGCGGCGGGGAGACCTCGGGGCCGATCGCGGTGGTGAGCGACACCTTTCACCTCGCGCGCGCCCGGCGCCTCGCGCGAGACGCGGGCCTCGAGCCGGTGATGGTCGCGTCGGTCTCCGCCGCGTGGACCGACCGTCGACGCGCGCTCTGGTGGGTGCTCCGCGAGGCCGCGCTGCTCACCCTCGACGACCTCCGGCGCGCGGCGACGGCGCCGCTGCGCGCCCTTCGCTGAGCCCCGCGCCGACCTTCGCGCGACCCGCTGGAACTTTTCTCCCGCTCGCGCGTCCGAGCCAGGGATGCGCGACCCGCTCCGACTCGACCTCGCCGCCACCGCCGCCCTGGCCGCCGTGACCTTCGGAGCCCTGTGCTACCTGGCGCCGAGCTACGCCCGCGCGCGGCGCCTCGGTCCGGTCGAGGCCGCGGCGCAGGCCGAGCCCGTGACCTGGTCGCCCGGCCCGCGTCGCGCGCCGCCTCGGGTGATGCAGGCGCAGCGGCCCGAGGCCCGCCCGAGCGACGAGCCCGACCGGGACGTCGTCTGCTCCGGCCTCGATGACGCCGACGACGGCGCCGGGCTCGAGGGCCTCGGGGCGGTGTCGAGCTCGCGCTCGCGGGTCTATTCCTTCTACGATCACGCCATCTACGGGCACCGTGGCTATCGGCGCTACGGGCGCTACCGACGCTATCGGCGCTACCCCCGCCGCGCGGGGGCGCAGCAGCCGGTGATGTCCTGGGTCGGCGGATCGCGGGCGGGTCGCGACGCGTCGGTCTGCGAGCTCCTCCCCGCCCTCTGCGGCTCGGGCGGCGCGCGGCGCGCGGCGGCGACGTCGGAGTCTCCCGAGGTGATCGAGTCTCCCGAGCGCATCACGCTGAGCAACGAGCACATGGCCATCGACGTGGCGCGGGCGGGGCGCTGCTCGGTGCGCGTGCACCGCGCCGAGGACCGCGCCGAGACCCTCCTGACCTTCGACGTCCCCGACGAGCTGGTCCCGTGTCAGGCGCGGGTGGTGCCCGACGTGTTTCACGACGACGGCGCGGCGCTGCGCGTCGACGCCGCGGGGCCGGGCTGGAGCCAATCGGTCACCCTCTCCCTCGGCGCCGACGACCGCGAGCCCTCGGTGACCGTCTCGCGCGCCACCCTCGAGGGAGACGCCACGGCGCACTCGCTGGTGAACGCCTCGCCCAACCCCGTGACCTTCACCCTCGACGGCGACGACTTCACCGCCGAGCCCGGCGAGGTGCTCACCTTCGCCTCGCGGTGAATGGAACGACCGAAGGCTTCCGACGTCACGCCGAGCGGCTCCGACGCCGCGAAAATCCCCCTCCGACCCCCCTCCGAGCCGCCCCGACGCCCCCCGCACCCACGTAAGACCTTGAATTCAGGTGCTCCGACGCCGAAATAAGCCCTTGGAGGGCGCGTCGCAGCGGCTCGCGGCGGCGTCGGAGCGCTTCGCCGTGGCGTCGGAAGGGTTCGCCCTCGCGTCGGAGGGGGGTGCGCGCGGCGTCGGAGCGGGCGCGGGTGACGCCCGTGGGCCAGGCGTACGCCCGCCCGCTCAGGCGTACTCGACGCGCACGTTCTCGATGACCGCCCGCAGCGCGCGCTTCGCCCCATCGGTGCTCTCGCTGCGCACGTGCGCCCAGCCCTCGCCCTCGTAGCTCGACGCGCGGGGCTGCCCCACGCGCGGCGCGCGGAGCTCCACCAGCGCGTCGCCGCACTCGGCCACCGCGCGCTCGACGCCGGTGACCGACGCGACGCGCTCGCCCCGGCCCTGACCGCGCAGAAACGCCGCGCCCGAGGACCATCGCCGCGAGACCGGCGCCCAGCGGTCGAAGGCGATGAGCTCGGCCCAGCGGGCGTAGAAGTCGGCGTCGTGGGCGATGCACATGAGGGGCATGATCCCCGCGCCCGGAGGACGCGCGCCGACCTCGTTCACGAGCATCCCGCCGTCTTCGCGGAGGAACCACTCCATGTGGGTGATGGCCGTCCCCGCGGCGGTGCCCGCGCCGTCGCCGAAGAGCGCCGCGAGGGCGGCGCCGTTGATGGGGTGAAAGTCGGTCCACGTGGGGTCGCGCTCTTCGCGCGGGAGCAGCACGCAGTACTGCACCCACGGCGTCTCGAGCACCTCGAGGGGCGACGGGAAATACCGCGTCCCCGAGCGCCACACGGCCTCGCCGCGCACGGTCACGGTCTCGCAGGTGTGCTCCCGCGCGCGCACGAACTCCTCGACCTGGAGCACCGGCGCGTGGAGCGCTCCGGCCTTCACGAGGGCGTCGAGGTCGGCGTCGCTCGACACCCGGTGCGTCGCCTGCGCGCCGAGCCCCGCCTGGGGCTTCACGATCACGGGGTAGCCCACCCGGCGCACGAACGCTCGAAGCTCGCCCAGGGTGCGCACGAGCGCGCTGCGCGCCACGGGGACGCCCGCGGCGCGCAGCAGGGACTTCATGTGGTCCTTGTCGCGAAAGGCGCGGGCGATGGCGGGGGTGATGCCCTCGATGTCGAGGGCGGCGCGCACCTCGGCCATGGGCGACTGGAGCTGCTCCAGCGCGCCCGCGAGGCGGTCGACCGGGCCGTGGGCCTTGGCGATCGCGCGCACCGCGGGGATGAGGCTCTCGGCCTCCATCGACCGCTCGACCCGGTAGTGCGCGTGGACCCGGTCACGCAGCGCCGGGGGGATCGCCTCGGCGGGGTCTTCGCTCACCACGCTCAGGCGCAGCCCGTCGAGCTGCGCGAACGCGCGCACGAAGCGGTTGGTGTTCTCGAGGAACCTCGGCGCGACGAAGACCACGTGCGGCATGGCGCGCCCGATACCGGACTTTCACCCCACGGGAAAGGGTCCCCGGTACGATCCCGCCCCCGCTCAGGCCACCTCGAGGACCTCGATCTCGCGCATCCTCCCCGAGACCTGCGCCTCGCACACGTCCCCCGCCTCCCGGCCGATCAGCGCGCGGCCGAGGGGCGAGCTCGGGGTGACCACCTGCACCGCGCCCTCGGCGAGCATCGCCCCGCCGCCGTGCGGCGCGAGGTACAGCGTGCGCGCGACGCCCTCGTCGTCGATCCGCACCACCGCGCCGAGCACCCCCCGCGACGCGGCCGCGACCGAGAGGCCCCTGCACAGCGCGACGGCCTCGCGGAGCGCCTCGACGCGC
This sequence comes from Polyangiales bacterium, assembly GCA_041389885.1. Taxonomy (GTDB): domain Bacteria; phylum Myxococcota_A; class Polyangia; order Polyangiales; genus JAWKRB01. Next base: position 97,232 of record JAWKRB010000012.1, read on the forward strand.
AGGGCCTGCCCCCGCGCGAGGTACGACTGCTCCAGCGCGCGGGTGTCTTTGTCGTTCTCGGGCTTCGCCTCCTCGTGGGTGGCGGCCTCCATCACCGCGCGGTGCGCGCGCTCGAGCACGTCGAGCTCCTGCGACAGCCGCGCGAGGAGCTCGTCGCGGAGGGCGGTCTTGTCGTGGTGCACGAGGCGATCCCCTGGCTGGTCCCGGTTCATGAGCGCTCAGTAGGGCGCGTCGAAGCTTCGGCCGCCGTCGTGGGACACCAGCACCGCCCGCCCCGCCGACGACCACGCCCGCTGCGACGACTCCTCGATGGGCGCCATGGGCTGATCGGCCTGCGGCTGCAGGTAGGTGCGGGGAGACTGCGCGACGTCGAGGAGCAGGGTCACGTCGTCTCCGCGGCTGGCGGCCTGCGTCGCCGTGACGCTCCGGCGCGCGAGGGGCGAGGCCGCGAGGTCGAGGAGCATCGCGCCCTGCGACCACCGCGAGCCCTCACGCCCGAAGCTCACCTGCGGCGCGTAGCGCCACGCGCGCACCGCGCCGGGGGACGCGACCACCGCGAGCGCGCCGCCTCGCACGAGCACCACCGTGAGCACGTCGCCCGGCCCCCCCGGGGGGTGGTCCACGAGCTCTCCGACGCCGCCGCGGTACCCCGGGTACCGAAACAGCGCGGCCTCGCCGACGGCGCTCGCGGGCGAAGGGACCGCGAGCGCCTGCGCCTCGTCGCACCTCAAGACGAAGCCTCCCCCGCGGGGGAGCGGGAGGCGCGCGGTGGCCACCCGCACCGAGCCGCCCTCGACGCGCGCGGTGATCAGCGAGTTGAGCGTCGCGAAGGCCATGTACGAGACCCTGCCCGCGCGGCAGGTCTCGACGGCGGTGAAGGCCCCCGGCAGCGGCACCTGCGTCGCGAGCGGCTCCGCGGGGCCCACCACCAGCGCGTCGCCCTCGCGGCGCACCGCGTGCTGCTCCAGGGTCGAGTCGGTCAAGCGCGGGCGCAGCACGGTGACCCGCAGGGCCTCGCCCCCGTCGCGCGGCTCGGAGAGCATCGCGGCGAGCACGCCCTCGCCGGGACCCACCTGCGCCGCGGCCGTCCAGCGCGCGGCGCGAGCGACCTCCGCGGCGCGGAGCGTGGCCGTGCCGCCGTCGAGGGTCAGCAGCGCGTAGTCGCGCTCGGTCTGCGCCGAGTCCCAGCGGTAGCCCTCGACGTCGGCGATGGCGAAGGCCGGGGGCAGCGACAGGATCGTCGGCGTCGGCGACGCGACGAACAGCGCCGGGCCGTCGTCGCGCCAGGCCCGCAGGAGCGGCCCCCGCGGGGCCTCGGGCACGGGCGTCGCGGCGTCGAGGAGCGCGCGGCGGGGGCGCCCCCCGTCGACGCGGAGGGCCTGCGCGTAGCCGTTCCAGACCCCGCGGGCGAAGACCGTGCGAGGGTCGGCGAGCACGGGGCTGCGCACGGCGCCGGGGAGCCCGCGGAGCCGCGGGAGCTCTGGGACGTTGAGCTCGACGAAGGGGCGAACGTGGCTCCCCCCGCGGTCCCAACTGGCGCGGCTCCCCGTCGAGAGGGAGCGGACCTGCATCCAGAGCGCGGCGAGGTGCGACGCGAGGCGGTCATTGTCGGCGAGGGTGAGGCGCTCCTCCTGGCCCTGGCTGGCGCGCTCGAGGAGCACCCTCACCTGCCCCGCGAGCGAGCGGGTCGCGGGCGCCGTGTTCGAGGCGCGCAGCAGCGACGCCTGGAGGCTCACCGCGGGCTCGACGCAGAGCCCAGGCCACCCCTCGGGCTGCGGGACCGACACGATGGCGCGCAGGGCGCTGGCCGTGTCGTGGGTCCATCGGAGCTGCGCGCCTTGCGCGTCGGCGTCGCGGAGCACCCAGGCCCGCCGCGACCCCAGGAGGCACGCCGCGAGCTCGTGCGCGTGCTCGCTCGCGGGGCGGTCTTGGAGAATGACCCGCGCCTCGTGGCGGCTCATCGCCCGCGCGCCGAGCACGCCGAGCACCACGAGGGCGAAGAAGCCCCAGGTACCGCGGGATGGACGCACCACGAACAACGACATCGGGCGCTACCCTAGCACGCGCGACGCGGAGCTCCGCGCGGTCAGAAGGGCCATCCCCCGCGCCGAGGCTGAACGCGCACCGGCCCCGGCCCGCGTCGGATCACCGGCCGCCGCACGACCCTCGGGACCACCTCTTCAAAGTTCTGCGAGGCCACGTACACGTCGTCTCCCTCGCGGGTCGCGACCGTGAGGATCGGGTTCTGCGGGCGGAGGTTGGGCTGCCCCGACGTGTCGATGCGGAGGGTGATCGCCTCTTGCGGCGCCACGCGAAAGATCATGTGCGCGACGCCCTGGAGGTCGGTGCGGGTGATCTCCCGCCCGTTGTGCATCACCGGGAGGTTGCCGCGGTTGGGCGTGCGCACGACCACCGCCGCGATGCGATGGGTCGGCGGGCACTGCGCCGTGGTCTCGATGCCCGCGGCCTGCTGCGAGCGGTCGAGCGCGATGGTCGAGCGGAGCACCACGGCGATGGGCTGCGCCGGCGAGACGAAGCCGTTGGGGCAGCGCACGGTGAGGTCGACGGTGGTCCCCTCGACGCCGGGGGTCTGCATGCGAAAGTTGCCCGAGGCGTCGGTCGAGCCCAGCTCCCTCTCGCGCAGCAGGATCTGCGCGCCCGGCAGCGGGCGGTTGTCGGACACCACGCGCAGGGTGATGGGGTACAGGGTCGGCGCGCGCGCCCCGCCGCACCCTGCCGTCAGGGCCGCCGCTACGGCGACGGAGCAGGCGAGGGCGCGGCCGGAGGCGCGGCGGGCGCCGGCGCGGGTGCGTTGCTGCTCGGATCGGTGCTGCTCGGACATCCTGGTGCTCCTGGGACACAGCCGTGGGCGTTCGTGCGGGCGCGGAGCACGGTCACGAACTGACGAAAGAGCGGCGCCTCGGGGTGCTGCGCCGCGAGCTGCTCGTACAGACGGATGGCGTCGTCGTATCGGTGGGCGTGAACCGCGTCCGCCGCGAGGCGAATGGGGTCCTGGGGGTTGCCCTGCGGGAGCGGCCGCGGGCGACCGCTGGCGTCGGTGCTCGCCATCGGCGCGGGGACCACCACGCCCACGATCCCCGCCGGGCCGATGGGCAGCCCGAGGATGTTGTTCGTCGTGGGCGGCGCCGCGCCCTGGGTGAGCACCCGCTGAGCCGCCGCGGTGGCCGCCGCGCGCGCGGCCGGAGTCGCCCGCTGCTGCGGCTGCTGGGGGTTGATGAACAGCCCCCCGACCCCCACCAGGAGCGTGACGCCCGCGAGGAGCAGGGTGCGGGTGGGCACCCCCCCCACCGTCTTGCCGCCCTTGCCCGACGACCCCGAGGGGATGTCCAGCGTGCCGAAGGGATCGTCGCCGAAGGGTGCGGGGCCGTTGGCGTGAACCCCGCTCATCGTCGCCGAGCCCTGCATGGGCGCGGGCGCCATCGAGCCCATGGGACCCATGGGCCCCATCCCCGGCGCCGGGCCGCCCTGCACGGGCCCCATGGGTCCCATTGGCCCCATCGGGCCCATGGGGCCGCCCTGCATCGGGCCGCCCTGCATCGGGCCGCCCTGCATCGGCCCCATGGGGCCCATCGGCGGCGGCGGCACCGCCGGACCCATGGGCACCGGCTGGAGGCCGCCCACCATCGGTGGCGCCATCGTGGCGGGTCGGATCAGCCCCGGCGCCGACGCGGCCGCGACGGGCAGACCGACCTGCGACCCGGCCACCATCACCGTCGGGAGGGGCCCCCCGCTCCCCGAGAGCGGCGGGTGCGCGCCCCCCGCGGGCCCGGGAGGACCGCCCTCGAGCAGCGCGGCGTAGGGCGAGGGGCGGATCACCGTGGCCTCGGAGGGAGGGGGCCGCGGCGGCATCGCGGGGTCCATTTCGGGCGTGTGCGCGGGGGGCGGCGCCATCGGCGGGGCCGCGGCGGCGGGGGCCGAGAAGCCCGCGGGCGCGCGCATCGGCGCCATGGTGGCCTGACGCGCAGGCGGAGACGACGGCGTCGAGGGCAGCATCGGCACCGGCGGGATCGACGACTGCCGCGCCGCGCTGAGGGCCTCGGCGGCGCGCACCATCTCCGCGGCGTTGGAGAACACCATCGTGCTCTCCTCCTCGTCGATGAAGCGCGCCGAGGCGGCCCCCTCAGGCGCCGCGGCCACGGGCACGGCGCCCGCGCCGGTGACCTTCGCGCGCAGCACGCACTGCCCGAAGCTCACCTCCATGCCGTCGCGCACCTGCGCCCAGTCGAGGGCGCGCTCGGTGCCGAAATACACCCCCGAGAGGCTCCCGCCGTCGCGCACCCAGAGGGCCGCGCCGTCCCAGTAGAGCTCCACGTGCGTGGGCTCGACGCCCTGCGCGCGGACCTTCCACTGCGCCGCGGGCCCCGAGCCCACGACGACCTGCCGCGCGGCCATGGCCGCCGAGAAGGTCGCGGTGGGGTTGGCGCTCTCGCCCTGAACGAGCGCGAGGGTGACCGTGCTGCTCTGGGCGCCAGCGCTCATCCGTGGTGGCCCCCGCCGTGCTGGTGCATGTCGTAGCCGACCTGGCCCGTCTCCGCGCGGAGCCGTGCGGCCTCATAGACGGAGTCGGGGTAGGCCATACCGTAGGAGTGTACCAGCTCTGTGCAGAGCGGGAGCTCGCCGCTGGGCTCGAAGGTCGAGAGCAGGTTGCCCGCCTCGTCGCGGCCGTGAAACTTTCGCTCGAAGATGTGGGCGATCTCGAAGCCGCGCTCGTTGGTGTACCCGCGCACTTCGGAGATGTGCGTGACCTTGCGCGAGCCGTCTTGCAGGCGCGAGGTCTGCACGATCATGTTCACCGCGCTCGCGAGCTGCACGCGCAGCGCCGAGAGCGGGAGCTCGACGTCGCTCATCATCGACATGGTCTCCAGGCGCGTCAGCGTGTCATGCGGGTACGTCGCGTGCACCGTGGTGATGCAGCCGCCGTGTCCCGAGGTCATCGCCTGGATGAGGTCGAGGGCCTCGCCGCCGCGGATCTCGCCCACCACGATGCGGTCGGGGCGCATGCGGAGCGTCGCGCGAAAGAGGTCGCGGATGCCGACCTTTCCCCTGCCCTTGGCGTCGCCGGGGCGGGCCTCGAGCTGCACCACGTGGTCGCGCTGGAGCTGCACCTCGCGGCTGTCTTCGATGATCACGATGCGCTCGCCGTTGGGGATGAACGAGCTGAGCGCGTTGAGCATCGAGGTCTTTCCCGAGCCCGTGCCGCCGGCGACGACGACGTTCTGCTTGAGCACCACGAGGGCCTCGAGCACCTGCGCGGCGTCGTGGGTGAGCGAGCCGAAATCGACCAGGCGCTGCACCGTCAGCGTCTCTTTGAAGAAGCGGCGGATCGCCACGTCCGGGCCGTCGGGCGCCGCGGGGGGGATGATCGCCTCGATGCGCGAGCCGTCGGGGAGGCGCGCCTCGAGGATGGGGTGGTCCTCGTTGACCATCTTGCCCACGAACTGCGCGATGTTGCGCAGCGCGGCGTTGAGCGCCTCGGCGCTGGAGAAGCGCGCGTCGGTGAGGGTGAGCAGGCCGCCCTTCTCGATGAAGATCTGGTTGGGCCCGTTGATCATGATCTCCGAGACCTTGGGGTCGTCGAGGAAGGGGCGGATCGGCGCGAGGAACGACAGCAGGGTCTCCTCGTAGACCTCCTTGGGGATCATGGTGACACCGTGTTCTGCAGCCCCGCGCGGGCCTCCTCGGCGTGCGCGCCGGAGGGCTCGAGGTCGAGGTAGCGGCGGAAATGTTCGTCGGCCCCGCGGGGGTCGCTGTAGCCGTCGCGCAGCAGCGTCGCGAGGTTGTAGTGCGCGCCCGCGTGCCGCTCGTTGCGGCGCAGCACGTCTTCGAAGCTCCGCCGCGCCGACTGGTTCTCGCCCAGCCCCGCGAGGATCGTGCCGCTGAGAAAGCGCAGCGCCACGTCGTCGGGGTGGCGCTCGAGGTAGTGCGTCGCGTAGTTCACCGCCGCGCGAAAGCGCGACGCCGAGACGCAGGTGCGAATCAGCGTGGGCATGACGACGCGCTCGTCCATGCCGCGCTCGAGGCTGGCGACGAAGTACTGCTCCGCGCGCACCAGGTCGCCCGACTGGGTGAAGCCCAGGGCCTGCTGGTAGAGCTCCCGCGCCTGCACCCGCGCCAGGGGGTCGCCCGGGGGCATCTCGGGGTGCTGCGTCGAGGCGCAGGCGCTCGCGGCGGCGAGCGCGACGGCGGCGAGGGTGGTGCGCATGGGGCGGAGCGGGGTTATACCGGACGAGGCGCGAGTGTGAGAAGCCCTGCGCCCCGCGGCGGCCCGCCCGGGGCGCCTCGACGTGGCGCCGCGGGCGAAAGTGCTCTACAGGGAGCGAGCGTTCACCCCATGAGCTTTCTCATCGCACTCATCTCCCTCGCGACGATGGAGATCGTCCTCGGCATCGACAACCTCGTGGTGCTGGCGATCATCGTCGCGCGCGTGGCGCCCGAGCAGCGTGAGATGGTGCGCCGCGTCGGCCTGGCCCTCGCCCTCGTCGCGCGCCTGGGCCTGCTGTTCACCCTCTCGTACCTCTCGGGGCTCACCGCGCCGCTGTTCTCGGTCCTGGGCAAGGCGTTCTCAGGGAGAGACCTGGTGCTGCTCTTCGGGGGTCTCTTTCTCCTCGGCAAGAGCGCCCACGAGATCTACGAGAAGGTCGAGCTCCACGAGGAGGACGCGGTGCAGATCCCCTCGGCCCGCAAGGGCCTGGCGGGGATCCTCGCGCAGATCGTGGTCCTCGACCTGGTGTTCTCCCTCGACTCGGTGATCACCGCCGTGGGCATGTCGCGAGACCTCCGGGTGATGGTCCTCGCGATGATCTCCGCGGTGACGGTGATGTTCTTCTTCGCGAAGGCCGTCGGGGATTTCGTCGAGGAGCACCCCTCGGTGAAGCTCCTGGCCCTGTCGTTCCTGCTGCTCATCGGCGTGCTGCTGGTGGGCGAGTCGATGGGTCAGCACGTCTCCAAGGGCTACGTGTACTTCGCCATGGGCTTCAGCTTCGGCGTCGAGATGCTCTCGATCCGGTACAGCAAGCGTCAGGCGCGCATCCGCGCCTCGCGGCAGCCGCCGATGCCGGAGAGCCCCCGCGAGCTCCGCTCCGAGCGCGAAGACGGCTGACCTCTCGACTCCCCGCGACTCTGGTAGCATCCGCACGCCGTGCGATTTCGATCCCTCTTCGCCACCCTCGGGCTGACCGCCACGCTCCTCGGATCCGCCTCGTGCTGGCCCGACCTCGACGCCGTGAGCGAGGTGACCCTCGCCACGCACGTCGTCGACGACTGGCGCGACGAGGTGATCTACCAGCTCCTCGTCGACCGCTTCGCCGGCGACGGCGGCACGGGCGCCGCTCAACCTCCGCATCTGACCGCGGCCCTCGGGCACTGCAGGGCGGCGACTGGAGGCGTCACCGACCACCTGGACTACCTCCAGCGCCTGGGGGTCACCACCCGCACCTCTGGATCCTCGCCCATCGTGCCGCAGCAGCGGCGTCGACACGCCGACGCGAAGCCGACCTACCACGGCTTCTGGGCCTCAGACCTCACGCTGCTCAACCCCCACTTCGGTGACCTCGCGTCGCTGCGGCAGCTCGTGCAGGCCTGCCACGCGCGGCGCATGAAGGTCGTGGTCGACATCGTCACCAACCACATGGGGCAGCTGTTCTTCTACGACATCAACAACAACGGCCAGCCCGACGAGTTCATCTCGGGCTCGGGGATGCTCGACGGGGACATCCGCCGGATCAACCCCGGCACCTCCCCGTCGACCCTCTACCGCGTCACCGAGTACGACCCGGATTTCAACACCTCCGGGCGCATCCAGGGCTTCACCTCCCTGGGCCCCGCGGGCGACGCGCCGATCATCTTCTTCAACCGCCCCGAGATCTTTCGGTCGCCGCCGCGCAGCGACATCCTCGCGTCGCAGGCGATCCTCGCGTCGCCGCAGGGCTACCACCGCCGGGGCCGCACGGTGACCTACGACGAGGCCGACAACCAGCCGGGGGTGCAGACCCTCAACGGAGACTTCCCCGGCGGGCTCAAGGACGTCGCCACCGAGGACCCGCGCGTGCGCGACGCGATGTTCGAGGCGTACTTTCGCTGGATCCGCCTCACCGACATCGACGGATTTCGCATCGACACGATCAAGCACGTCGAGCACGGGTTCTGGCAGAACTTCGCGCCGCGCATCCGCCAGGCCGCCGCCGCCGCGGGCAAGCGAAACTTCCTGCTCTTCGGCGAGGCCTTCGACGGCAACGACCGGCTGATCGCGTCGTACACCAACCCCAACGAGATGGACTCGGTGGTGTATTTCTCCCAGAAATACAGGGTGTTCGACAACATCTTCCAGTGCGGCAGCGGCAACACCCGCGACGCCGAGAACCTGCTCCGCGACCGGCTCACGGGCGGCTACTGGAACACCACCCCGCAGCCCCTGGGCATCGGTCAGCCCCCGAACCGGGTGCTCGTGAACTTCATGGACAACCATGACGTCTCGCGGTTCCTCTACGGGATGAACCCCACGATCGCGCCCAACATCGACAACGGGCGCTGCGACCAGCCCCTGGTCGACACGCGCAACCCCGCGGACGTGGCGCGCTTTCGCCCGCGGCTCCTCGCCGCGCTCACCTACCTGCTCACCGAAGACGGCATCCCCTGCGTGTACTACGGCACGGAGCAGGACTTCACCGGCGGCAACGACCCCGCCAACCGCGAGCGCCTCTGGGACACGAACTTCGACACCACCGAGGTGCGTGACGGCCAGCCCACCACCTTCGCGTGGACCCGACGGCTGCTCTCGATCCGCCGCGACTACAGCGCGTTTCGCCGCGGGAGCATGGCCTTTCGCTACACCACCGACCACGTCGGCTCCGAGCCCGACGCGGGGATCATGGCCTTCGAGCGCGTCGACGGGATGAGCTACGGCCTCGTGGTGATCCACGCCAAGAGCGGCAGCGCCGCGACCACCGACGGGAGCAGCCCGATGACGGTGACCGCGGCGCCGGGCACCGAGCTCGTGAACCTCATGCCCGACGGCCCGCGCACGGTCACCGTGGGCGCCGGGGGCGCGGTCACCGTGAGCCTGGGCCCGTGGCAGAGTGCGGTGTTCGTCCCTCGCGCTCAGGTGCGATGAACCCGCGCCCGGCCGCGCTGCTCTGCGCGACGGTGCTGGGCTGCGCACCCTCGCGCGCTGACGCCGCGCGGGCGGTGCGCGGACGAGACCATCCCCGGGCTGCGCACCGCGCCGTGACCTTCGCGCGGGCGCTGGCTCGCCGCGATCCCCGAGGGCGTGGCTCGCCCGGGCCTTCGACGACCAGGGCGCGGTGGTGGGCGACGCCCTCGGCGTGCTCGACGAGCCCGTGCGTCCCCGGGACGTCTCCGTCGTCGCCGCGGGCGACCAGACCCTCGTCGCCGCCGCCACGGAGATGGGCGACCTCCGGGTGCTCTCGGTGCGGGAGACCTCGTGCGCGAGCGCCGCGGCGCCGCGATCACCACCGACGGAGACTTCGCCCTCGTGCCCCGCCCCGACGAGGGCTCGCGCCCCGCGGGGCTCTTCTACGCTGCGAGGCGCACTCCCTGCGGCTCGTCGACGACGACGGCGCCCCCGACGCGCCCTCGCGATGCCCCGAGGGGGTGAACCCCTCGGCGGTGGCCGCCTGGCGCGACGGCTTCGTCGCGGCGATCACGACCGGCGGCGTCGCCGCGCTCTTTCTCGACGACGCGTGCCGGCCGCTGCGCCGGGTCGCCCTCGCGCCCTCGGGGGGCTCCCGCGCCGCCGCCGTGGCCGTCGACGCCGACGGCGTCGCCCTGAGCTGGACCGACGGGCGCGCCTGGATCGCGGGCGTCGACCACGAGGGCGCGGTGCAGATTCGCCCCACGGCCCTCGAGCCCGACACCGAGCACGTCGGCCTCGTGCTCGCCCCCGACCGCGCCGGTCGCCGCGCCGAGCTGCGCGTGATCGCGCTGCGCCGCAACGAGATCGGCGCGCGGATGCAGCTCTACCGCTACGACCCCCGCGGCACGCTCCGCGACGTGGGCGGGCTCACGTCCGCGCCGCAGATGCGCCCCGTGGTCTCGGCGCCCGACCCCTGGGGCGGCGCCCTCGTGGGCTGGGGACGGCCCCCGGAGCAGGGCGGAGGCTTCGCCCGCCGGGCGCTGCCCTTCTTCACGCGGGTGTGTCCGTAGCGCCCGTCGCTACGCGAGCCCGGTCGCGTGGCGCGCGCGGTCGAGGGTGGCCCGGGCGACCTCGCGGGCCTTGCGGGCGCCCTCGCGGAGCACGTCTTCGACCTCGTCGGGGTGCGCGTCGAAGCGCGCGCGCCGGGTCCTCGCGTCGGCGAAGACCTCTTCGATCTTCGCGCGGAGCTCCTGCTTCGCGTGGCCGTCGCCGTAGCCCCCGGCGCGGTACTTGTCGGCCATGGCCGCGCGCTCCTCGGGGGTCGCGAAGAGGGAGTAGAGCTTGAAGGCCACGCGGGGCTCAGGGTCCTTCGGGTCTTCGAGGGGGGTCGAGTCGGTGACGATGCGGTTGATCCGCTCCTTCAGGGCCTTGCCCGTGCTCATGAGGGGGATCGTGTTGCCGCGGCTCTTGGACATCTTGAACCCGTCGAGGCCCGGCACGAGCGGCGCCGAGCCGAGCATGGGCTCAGGGCGCACGAAGACCTCGCCGTACACCGCGTGAAAGGCCGTCACCAGGTCGCGGGTGATCTCCAGGTGCTGCACCTGGTCCTGCCCCACGGGGACGTGGGTGCTGTCGTAGGCGAGGATGTCGGCGGCCATGAGCACGGGGTAGGTGAACAGCCCCACCTTGGCGTCGAGGCCCTGCTCGACCTTGTCTTTGTACGAGACCGCGCGCTGCAGCAGCCCCATGGCGCACACGTTCGAGAGCAGCCACGCGAGCTCGGTGACCTCGGGCACGTCGCTCTGGCGAAAGAGCACCGCGCGCGCGGGGTCGAGGCCCACGGAGAGGTAGCTCGCCGCGACGTCGAAGGTCATCGCGCGGAGCTTCACCGGGTCGCTGAGCGTCGTGAGCGCGTGGTAGTTCGCGATGAAGTAGAACGAGTTGCCGAGGTCCTGGTGCGCGACGTGCTGTCGCATCGCGCCGAAGTAGTTGCCCAGGTGGAGCTCGCCCGAGGGCTGAATGCCAGAGAGGTAGCGCTTCTCGCGTGCCATGACGCCGGGTTGATTCCCGCGCCCGGCGCGGCGCGTCAAGCGCTACGACGCGGGCGGGAGCGAGAGCAGCGGGCGGGGCGCGTCGAGGTGGCCGCCGACGTACTCCGCGTTGCGACGGCGCACGAGCGCCGCGAGGCTCACGAAGGGCACCGCCACCGGGCAGGCCGCGGTGAGCGCGCGGAGGGTCTCGTCGCTGGCGTGCGCGGCGAGGGAGAGGTCCAGCCCCGCCTGACGCGAGGCGCCCAGCGCGAAGGCCATGGGCCCGGCGATGCCGAGCTCGTCGCGCACGCCCAGCTCCCACGCCGCGGCGTCGCAGCGGCCGCAGGCGATGCACCGCGACGCGCCCGCGAGCACCTGGGGGTCGCCCGCGGCGGCGCTGAGCATCCCGTCGGGGCGGTACTGCTCCATGAAGCGCGGGAGCTCTGACTCGCGGCTCCACGCCCGGCGCGCGAGGGTGCGCACGAAGGACACGCCGAGCCGCACGAAGCTCTCCAGGGACATCATCGCCGCGCACTCTGCGCGATCCCGCGCGCGCGCGCAAACGCTTGCCCGGCCGGGGCCGCGGGTGCGATGAGTGCCGTGATGACCGCCGCGCTGCTCCTCGCCTACGACGCCTGCGACACCTGCCGCAAGGCCCGCAAATGGCTCGACGCCGAGTCCATCTCGTACACCGTGCGCCCCATCGTCGCCGACGCCCCGACCGCCGCCGAGCTCCGGGGGTGGATCGCCGCCGCGGGCGTCCCCCTCCGCCGCTGGCTCAACACCAGCGGGCAGAGCTACCGCGCGCTGGGCAAGGCCGCGGTCGACGCCGCCAGCGACGACCAGCTGATCGCGTGGCTCGCCGCCGACGGCAAGCTCGTGCGCCGCCCGGTGCTCGTGCGCGGCGAGGTGGTGCTCGTGGGCTTCGACGCCGCGCGCTGGCAGGCCGCGCTGCGGGGCTGAGCGCGCCCGCGAGCGCCCTGATCCCTCTGGGGCGCAGCGAGATCGACCCCGCGCGGGCTCAGCGCCCGGCCCTGGCCGCGAGGCGCGCGCGGAGGATCGGCTCGAGGGTCGCGGCGATGGCCGAGCCGTAGAACTCGGTGCCGAGGGCGTTGGGGTGGCCGTCGCCGGGGATGATGTACCGGCTCGATCGATAGCCCTCCCAGCCGCCGATGCCGGTGGTGACGGTGGTGTACTCCAGGCCGCGCGGGACAATTCGGGCGAGCTGGTCGTAGCGGTCGCCGAAGGAGAAGAAGACCACCGCCGTGCCCCGCTCGCGCTGGTCGGCGGCGAGGCGCGCGAAGCCCGGCTGCAGCGCCGCGATCGCCTCCCGCTCGCTGTAGTGGCGCAGCGACGCGGACTGGACGCGGTTGATGAGCGTGCGCCCGGCCCACGTCTCGAAGGTCGACGACATCAGCCACGACCCGCGGATCTGCTGCACGAGGGAGTTCACGTCGCGCGGAGAGGGGATGCCGCCGTGGTAGGTCAGCACCACGACGTCGGGCGCGTGCGTGCGGCCCCAGCGCTCGTACGTCGCGAGGCTCGACACCAGGTAGTTCATCGGCATCCCGTAGTTGATGGCGTACACTGCCTCGGTGCCCAGCCGGCGCCGGAGCGCGAGCTCGAGCCTGCGGGCGATCGTGTGGTCGTCCTCCACGCCGGTGCCATGGATCATCGAGTCGCCGAAAATCTCGACCACGAGCCCGCTGCCGGGCGCCGGGGGATCGGCCCCGCGAAAGCCCTCCGAGTTCGCCGTGACCGTGAAGTGACCGCCCGCGGCGTCTCGCACCGACCTCTGCGAGCCCGGCCGGTCGCGGCAGATGCCGTGCGAGCAGTCCATCTGCTGGATCATCAGCGGCGCGTCCCACTGCGGCCCCCCGCCGAGCGAGAGCAGCAGCGCCGCGGTGGCCGCGACCAGCGCTCCGAGGCACCCCAGGGTGACCGCGAGGAGCCGAAACAGCAGGGGCTTGGTCTTCATGCGCGGCGTCTCAGCGAGCGGCGCAGAGCCCAGGTCACCGAGGCCGCCCGTTGACCACGATACTCGGCATCTCGGCGTATTACCACGACTCCGCCGCCGCCCTCGTGGTCGACGGCGAGCTCGTCGCGGCCGCCCAGGAGGAGCGCTTCACCCGCAAGAAGCACGACGAGTCCTTCCCCTCGGGCGCGATCGACTATTGCCTCTCCGCTTGGCGCAGCGTCTCCGCGGTGAGTACCCCACTTGTGGCTTTACGATGGCGCTCCTTGCGCCAGGTGCCGACCGCTCAGCCGGAACACCTACCTTCAGGCCTGCGCCGCGGTCGGCCGTGTTCGTCAGGCGATGCCATCTGACGGTGGAGAAGTTGCTTCACGCGGCCTGCGGGGCCTCGGGGTCGCGCCGCGCAACCGCGTCGTCTTCACCGAGCACCACGTCTCCCACGCCGCGAGCGCGTTCTTTCCGTCGCCCTTCGACGAGGCCGCGGTGATGACGATGGACGGCGTCGGCGAGTGGGCGACCTCGTCGATCGGTCGCGGCGCGGGCAACGCGCTCGAGCTCCTCGCCGAGCAGAGGTTCCCGCACTCGCTCGGGCTGCTCTACTCGGCGTTCACCTACTACGCGGGCTTTCGGGTGAACTCGGGCGAGTACAAGCTCATGGGGCTCGCGCCCTACGGTGAGCCCCGCTACGTCGACCTGATCCTCGAGCGCCTGGTCGATCTGCGGCCTGACGGCTCGTTTCGACTCGACATGCGGTACTTCGACTACTGCGCCGGGCTCACGATGACCAGCGCCCGCTTCGACGCGCTCTTCGGCGGCCCCCCGCGCCCGCCCGAGGCGCCGACGACGCAGCGAGAGATGGACCTCGCGGCGTCGATTCAAGAGGTGACCGACCGGATCGTCCTCGCCTCGGCGCGGCACGCCCACGCGCTCACCGGCTGCAGGGACCTCTGCCTGGCGGGCGGCGTGGCGCTCAACTGCGTCAGCAACGGCCGGCTGCTCCGCGAGGGCCCCTTCGAGCGCGTCTGGGTGCAGCCGGCGGCGGGCGACGCGGGCGGCGCGCTGGGCGTGGCGACGTACATCTGGCACGCGCTGCTCGGCCATCCCCGCGCCGCGCGCCCCGAAGACGGGATGCGCGGGGCGCTGCTCGGCCCGTCGTACAGCACCGCCGAGGCCGCCGCGACGCTGCGCGCGCTCGGCGCGGTCTTCGAGGTGCTCGACGACGAGGGCGCGCTCCTCGACCGGGTGGCGGCGGCGCTGGCCGACGGCGCGGTCGTCGGGTGGTTTCAGGGGCGCATGGAGTTCGGGCCCCGCGCGCTCGGGGGTCGCAGCATCCTCGCCGACCCCCGGGACGAAGGGACGCAGTCGCGGCTCAACCTGAAGACGAAGTTTCGCGAGTCGTTTCGCCCCTTCGCCCCATCGGTGCTCGCAGAGCGGGCCCACGAGTGGTTCGACCTCGCGGAGGGGGTCGAGAGCCCGTACATGCTGCTGGTCGCGCCGGTCGCGGCGAGCAGGAGGCTCCCCGTGGACGAGACCCTCTTCGGCCTCGAGCGGCTCCATCAGCGTCGCAGCAGCGTGCCCGCGGTGACGCACGTCGACGGCTCGGCGCGGGTGCAGACCGTCACCGCCGCGCGCAACGGGCGCTACCGGCGGCTGCTGGAGCGCTTTCACGCGCACACGGGCTGCCCCCTCGTCGTCAACACGAGCTTCAACGTGCGCGGCGAGCCGATTGTCCGCTCGCCCGAGGACGCCTACCGTTGCTTCATGGCGACCGACCTCGACGTGCTCGTCGTCGAAGACTGCGTGCTGCTGAAGTCTGCGCAGCCCGAGCGCGCGCGCGTCGACGCCGCGCGACACCTCAGCCGCTTCGCCCTCGACTGAGATGGCTCACCGCCCGCCGACGACCTTTGATCTCCGCGTCTTCGGCGTCGGCCTGCTCGTGCTCGCCGCGTGGCTCGGGCACCGCAGCGCCTGGCACCCCGCCGCGATCGTCGCGACCGTGTTCGGCGCGGGCGCAGCCGCCGCCGCGGCGCTGTCGCCTCGCGCGCTCTCCCCCGTCTACCGAGGCTGGATGCGGGTGGTGACGCCGATCGGGCGCGTCGTGTCGACGCTCGCGCTGGCGCTGGTGTACTTCGGCGTGCTCGTCCCCTACTCGCGCTTCGTGCGTCGTCAGACCCGTGAGACGATGCCGCTCGATCGGGACCCGTCGCTCCCCACATACTGGTCCCCTCGCGAACGCGCGCGCGGCGGCGCCGAGCGTCACTTTCGGCAGTTCTAGCGTTCTCCAGCGCCGCGCCGACTCGCGATACACCGCGCGACATCCCGTACGAGGCGAGCCCATGAGCGTCCCCAACACCGAACCCCCAGAGGATCCCGCGCCGCAGGCGCCCGGCGACGACTTCGAGCGCGCGGCGGCGGGGCGCGAGGTCGGCGCGGCGCGCGAGTTCGTGAGCTTTCTCGCCGAGAACAAGCGCTGGTGGCTCGTGCCTCTCGTGGTGACGCTCGGCCTCATCGCCGGGTTCCTGTTCCTGGGTTCGGGCCCGCTCGCGCCCTTCGTCTACACGCTGTTCTGACCCGACGTGAGGCGGCCCCTCCCACCTCACCCGCCCACCTCACGACACGCGGACCCGACAGCCCTCCGTCAGCCCGCGTCCCTCCACACGCCCTCGCGGTCGACCGCGAGGCTCACGCGCTCGAAGCCCCGCGCCTCTGCCCGCGCCAGCGCCTCGCGCAGCGCGTCTTCGCTCTCTGCGATGAGCAGCGACACGTCGCCGCCCCCCGCGCCCGAAGGCTTCACCGCCGCGCGCGTCGCCCCGAGCTCCGCCGCGAGCGCCGCGAGCGCGGGCGTCACGATGGGCGCCTCGGCGTCTGCGCCCAGCGCGCGCATCGCCTCGCCGTGCCTCCGCGTCGCCGCCGTGAGCGCGAACGGGTCGCGCGCCGCGAGGGCCTCGCGCATGGCCTCCGCGGCCGATGTGATGTCCCTGATGCGCCCCGCGAAGCCGTCGGGGTCGCGCGCGCGAAGGCGCTCCGTGCGCGCGATCATCTCGCTCGTGCGGGCCGAGCTCCCTGACCAGAGCACGGCCCAGTGCTGCCCCTCGAAGGCGCCACACGCGCGCACCGTAGCCTCCCCCGCGAGCCCCTCGGGAAAGCCCACCGCGATCACGCCGCCCCGCGCGCTCGCGAGCACGTCGACGCCGCTGCCGCCGCCCTGCGCCTCGCGGTGCCCACGCCGCGCGAGGTCGGCCACCCGCGCGCGCACCGAGGCATCCCCGAGGTCCGCGCCCGCTCTCGCGAGGGACCACCCCACCGCCGCGACGCAGGCCGCCGCCGAGCTGCCGAGGCCCAGCTTGCGCCCGCGCGCGTCGCCGAGCCGCGCGACGTCGAGGCTCCAGCGGAGGTCGATGGCGTCGATGTCCCTCTCTCGCAGCGCGATCGCGAGCGCCGCGGCGACCTCGCGGGGAGGCTCTGGGTAGCGCTCGGTCGCGTCTGCGATCACCGCGTGGCGGTCGACGGCCATCACCACGGCGTCGCCTCCGTGGAGCACGGCGTACTCCCCGGCGACCATGAGCTTGCCGGGCGCGCGAACCCTCACGACACCTCGACGCCGCCGCCAGGACGCGCGATCAGCACGTCGACCACGCCGGGCACCGCCCGCAGCGCCCGCTCCACCGCGGGGACGTCCGCCGCCGCGCAGAGGGTCTTCACGTGGGGGCCCGCGTCCATCGTGGCCCAGGCCCCGACGCCCTCGCGGCGCAGCGACTCGACCGCGTCGAGGAGCTCGAGGGTGATCCCCCGCGCGTAGCGCACGGCGGGGACCGCGGCCCACGCGCAGGCGTGCATCGCCATGGTGCTCGCCTCCATCGCGGCGCCGAGGGCCTCGAGGTCGCGGGCGGCGAGGGCGCGCTTGACCTCGTGCGCGTAGCCCGGCGCGCAGCTCAGCCACGCGGCGTAGTAGGGCGAGGTCTGCGCGGTGTGCTTCATCCCGTCGCGCGAGGCCACCGACTTCGGCGCGCGGGTCGCGAGGGCCACCACCAGCGCGACGTCCCACCACCCCTCGGGGTGCAGCGGACGCGCGGGCAGGTGGTCCTCCCCCAGCGCGCCCGCGGGGAGCTCGACCCAGCCGCCGTACAGACTCCGCGCCGCCGACGCGCTGCCCCTGCGCGCGAGCG
This sequence comes from Polyangiales bacterium, assembly GCA_041389885.1. GTDB lineage: Bacteria > Myxococcota_A > Polyangia > Polyangiales > JAWKRB01. The sequence goes on from JAWKRB010000012.1 coordinate 114,515, forward strand.
ACGAGAGCGCCGAGGTGTCTGCGTCCCAGGCGTAGGCGCGCGCGCCCGCGGCGGCGAGGGCGGCGAAGCCCGACGCGCTCGACGCGAGCCCCGACGCGGTGGGAAAGCGGTTGTGCGACGACACCCGCGCGAAGCGGTCCGGCGCGCTCCCATCGACCCCCGCGCGGGCGCGCAGCAGGTCCATGAACGTACGGAGCTTCGCCGCGCCGCCGCCCGTGAGCTCGACGCCGTCGAGGGAGACGTGGTCCTCGCGCAGGGAGGGGTCGCGCACGACCTCGGTGTCGGTGCGCAGCGCGTCGAGGGTGAGCGACACGCTCGGCACCGCCGGGAGGTTCAGGGCCGCGTCACACTTTCCCCAATACTTCGCGAGCGCGATGTTCGCGCGCGCCGTCGCCGTGCCCTTCATCGAATCTCCACCGTCCACGCCGGCGCGCCCTCGCGCGCGAAGGCCGCGAGCACCTCTGCCTCTTGCGCGCCGGGGAGCGCGATCACGCAGCCGCCGCCCCCCGCGCCGGTGAGCTTCGCGCCCAGCGCGCCCGCGTCCCGCGCCGCGCGACAGAGCGTCTCGATGCGCTCGGTCGAGAGCATCAGCGACCCCAGAAAGAGCTGGTTCATGTCCATGAGCTGGCCCAGCCCGCGGAGGTCGCCCGCCGAGAGCGCGAGGGCCGCGTTGCGCACCAGCGCCTGAATCCCGTCGAGGGCGTTGTCGACCACCGTCGTGCGCCTCGCCCGCATGCGCGCGACGCTCTCGACCATCTCCTTGGTCGAACCTCGCTCGCCCGTGTCGGCGACGCAGAGGCGAAAGGGAGAGCGCGGGGTGACCCGCTGCAGGGGCTCGCCGCGCACGAAGACCCCGACGCCGCCGAGGGCCGCGAGGGTGTGGTCGACCCCCGAGGGGTTGCCGTGAAAGACCTGCTCCCAGACCCGCGCGGCGTCGAGCAGCGCGTCGCCTTCGAGCTCCGCCCCCGCGAGCGACGAGAGCGCGCGCGCCGAGGCCACGCCCATCGCGGCGGAGCTCCCGAGGCCGCCGCCGCCGGGCAGGTGCACCTCGGCCTCGAGGGCGCCGGTGGTGACGCCGAGGTGCGCGGCGAGGGCCTCGATCGCGCGGCCCAGCGGCGAGCCGTCGCCCGGCGCGAAGGACGCGTCCCAGTTGGCGACTCGAAGCCCCAGCGCCGCAAGGGGATCGCGCACGCGGAGCTCGACGCCGGGGCTCACCGCGGCGGCCAGCGCGGGGCGCCCGTAGACCACCGCGTGCTCGCCGAGGAGGATCACCTTCCCGTGCGCCGTGAAGACCTTCATCGCGTGCGCTCGGTCACCATCGTCGCGAGGGCCGCGAGGAGCTCGGCGCCGCGGGGCAGCAGCGCGCGCTCGTCGAGGGCCTCGAGGCACTGCGCGCGGAGCGACGCGATCTGCGCCTCGGCCGCGGCGAGGGCGCCGGAGCGCTCGATGAGGTCCCGCGCGCGGAGCACGTCGGCCTCGCTCGCGTCGCGGCGCCCGACGATGCCCTGAAGCTCGTTCTGCCCCGCGGCGTCGAGGTGGGCCATCGCGTGCTGCGCGAGGGCGGTCTGCTTGCCCTCGCGGAGGTCGTTGCCCACGGGCTTGCCGGTCTCGCGCTCGCTGCCGAAGACCCCGAGCACGTCGTCGCGGAGCTGAAACGCGAGGCCCAGGGGCTCGGCGTAGCGCATGAGCGCGGCCCGCGCGGGCTCGTGGGCGGCGGCCACCGCGGCGCCCAGGCGCAGGGGGCCGCGCACGGTGTAGCTCCCGGTCTTGAGCCGGTGAATCCGCGCCACGTCGCGGCTCTGCGTGACGTCGAGGCACTGCCCGAGGATCACCTCGTGCTCCATCGACGCCCACACCGCGTTGACCTCGCGACGTCGGGGCGTGGGCAGGTCGAGGTCGGCGATGAGCTTGTGCACCAGCGCGCCCATGAGGTCACCGGCGAGAATCGCCGTGCACGCGCCGAGGTGCGCGCCGCCGAAGGCCTCGGCGAGGAGCACGTGCACCGAGGGGCCCCCGCGGCGGATGGGGTCGTCGTCCATCCAGTCGTCGTGCACGAGGAGGTAGGTCTGGAGCAGCTCCATGGCCGCGCCGAGGTCGGTGGCCGCGTCGCTGAAGGGGTCGGCCTGGCAGCACGCGATGGCCGCGAGGAGCATCGCCGGGCGCAGCCGCTTGCCGCCGCGGAGGGTGAGGTCCCTGGCCGCGTCGAACATGGGCAGGGTGTCGGGGGCCTCGGCCTCGGTGACCGCGCGGGCCTCGTCGAGGATCTCGCCGATGCGCGCGTCGACCTGCCCGCGCACGCGCGCGAAGAAGCCCTGAACGCTCGCTTCGTGCCCCTCCGCTGCCTTCGGCGACTCCATCACGCGGTGGAGTAAGGCCGCAGGCGCAGGAGGGTTGTCAAGGCGGTCCTGGTTGGCGGGGAGTCGCATCGCGAAGTTGGATGATTCATCGCGCCCCTGCGCTGCGCGGGGGGTGTCAGAGCGTGAGGGCGGCGTCGCTCGCGATGATGTGCTCGGGCGTCGTGCCCGCGGTGCGCACGATGATGTAGAGCCACCCGTCCGAGCGAAAGTGGGGGAAGAGCGCGTACTGCCCCGGCTGCATGTTGGTGATCCGCGTGCGCGCGCCCGTGCGGAGGTCGACGAGGTAGCTGTTCGCGGCGCCGCGGGTGCGGTAGGCCGCGAAGGCGGGGTCGTCGGGCCCCGTGAAGCCCATGTCCACCGCGTCGGCGTCGGTGACGTAGTGGTGGTACGTGAAGTAGCGCTCGTCGTACGAGATCGATCCCTTGCCGCCGGAGAAGCAGTAGCGCCCGATCACCGGCGCCGAGACCGACACCGCGGCGCCCGTGCGCGACACCTCGAGGCGGCGCAGCACGAAGGCCGGGCCGCTCGGGCCCGTGGTGCGGGTGATCATCAGCCGCCCCGAGGGGGAGATGATGGGGTCGGCCTCGTTGGGCGTGGCGACCGCGCCGGTGCCGGCGACGGTGAAGCCCGAGCCGGTGTTGGTCATCACCGTGACCTGCTGTCGCTCGCCGGCGCCGAAGGTCGCGGGCGTGTCGCGCAGGGTCGGGCTGTGACCGCCGTTGTCAGAGCTGTATCGCCCATAGACGACGTAGTAGTCGCCGCCGGAGAGGGCGGCGCCGAGGTGCTCGTAGAGGCCCACGGAGGCGGCGCGTGTGCAGCCGGGCTCCTGCAGGGTGATCATCGTGGGCATGCCCGTGCTCAGCACGCTCTGCGCGCACGCGCGGGGCCCGAGGGTGGAGTGGTAGAAGAAGCCTGAGTTGTCGGGAAAGAACCCCGGGTCGTACTGCGCCGCGGTGTTGATCATGCGCGGCGCGGCGAGGTCGACGATGCGCGCGCCGAGGCCCACGAAGCGCCCGTCGGCCGAGCTGCGGGACCAGAACGACGACGAGTAATTCGCCGTGTAGAGCAGGCGGAGGTGGGTGTTGGTGAGGGCCTCGGGCTGCCAGTTGGCGCCGAAGGTCGTGGTGCCCACGAGGGGGGCGCTGGCGAGGCAGTCCTGCGGACGCGAGGCGCCCGCGCAGCCGTGCATCATGATCGCGGCGCCGCGGTTCAGCGTGGCCCACCCCGCGGTGGCCATCGCGGTGACGTGCTCCGCCACGGCGGGCGTCGGGCCGCAGCCCTCCCCCGCGCCGCCGTCGCCCGGGAGGACCTCGCCGTCCACCGGCGCCTGCACGTCGAAGACGAAGCGCACGTCCTTCACGTCTCCCGGCGAGGCGACGTCCTGCACGGTGGGCGCGTCGACGGGGCGCTGCACGTCCATCGCGGCGGGCCTGTCTTCGACGACCACGACATCGTTCACCAGGGGCACGTCGAACGCGAGGAACACGTCGGTCGCGGCGTCGGCCGCGGTGTTGTCGGGCGACTCGCCGCACCCGGCGCCGAGGCCGAGCGCCGAGAGAGCCAGTCCGGTGAAGCGAAGCCCGCGCGCGCGTCGAGAGTGCATGGGCGGAGGCTACCCGATTCGCCGCGGCCCCGGTAGCGCACGGGGCCGTCGCGCCCGCGAGGCGTAGCGCGTATGTTGCGGGCTCCCCGCGATGAAGCGACCCTCCGCGCACCGGCTTGCCCTCGCGCTCTGCGCCCTGCTCACGCCGGGGCTCGCGAGCGCGCAGTACCTCGACCTCCCCGGCTCGCAGCCCGGCGCCCTGGACGGCGGGATCCCCCTGGAGAGCGGGCGCCCCTGCTCGGTCTCGTGTCACTTCGCGGGCGACACGGGCCCCGACGTCGCCATGCCCGCCGACACGTGGATGGGCTCGATGATGGGCAACACCCTCCGCGACCCGCTCTTTCTCGCCGCCCTCACCGTCGCCGAGCAGGACCGCCCCGGCGTGGGCGACTGGTGCCTCCGCTGCCACACCCCCGCGGGCTTCATCAACGGACGCACCCGCGGCCCCGCCGACGCCCCGCGCGGCGAGCGCCTCGACCTCGAAGACCGCGACGGGGTCACCTGCGACGCGTGCCACCGGATGCTCCCCACGCCGAACCTCGGCAACGCGCAGTACGTGCTCTCTCCCAGCGACACGCGCTTCGGCCCCTACGCCGAGATCGACAGCCCGCGGCACACGGGCGCGGTGTCGACCTGGCTCGCAGACTCGCGCATGTGCGGCACCTGCCACGAGGTCTCGAACCCCGCGCAGCCCCAGCGCGGGGCGGACGGCGCCGACACCGGGAGGCGCTTTCCCCTCGACACGACCTTCAGCGAGTGGTCCCGCTCGGCGTGGGCCGACCCGTCGGGAGGGCGCACCTGTCAGGACTGCCACATGCCTCGCGTCGAGGGCGACGCGCCGGTGTCGACGTATGTGAGCGCGCTCCCGCGGCCGACTCCCCGACGCCATGAGTTCGCGGGCGCCAACGCGTGGGCCCTGCGCGTGCTCGGCGCGATGCGCGGTGAGATCAGCTCCGGCGAGTTCTACGACCCCGACTCCGCGCCCTTCTACGAGGCCGGCGCGCGGCGCGCGGAGGCGATGCTGCGCAGCGCCGTGAGCCTCGAGCTCCGGAGCCCGCCCACCGAGGCCGCGCCGGGCGCGCGCGTCGAGGTGGTCGTGCGCGTGACCAACCTCGCGGGGCACCGGGTTCCCACGGGCTACGCGGACGGTCGGCGCATGTGGCTCGAGGTCTCGCGGGTCGACGCCGAGGGCGTCGCGACGGTGCTCTCGGGCGCCTACGACGACGCCCAGGCGCGCCTCGTCGACGACCCGAACCTGGCGCTCTACGAGGCCTGGCACGGCCGCGCGGGCATGGGCCGCGGCGAGCACATCGCCTTGCACGACAGCGTGATCCGCGACACGCGGCTGCCGCCGAGGGGCTACCGTCCGCTGCCGGGGCACGAGCCCGTGGGGGCCGACTACGCCGGCGGCGAGGCGGGCGCGCTGCGGCACTGGGACGACAGGCGCTACACCGTCGAGATCCCCGCGACGGCGCGGGGCGAGCTCACGCTGCGGGTGCGCGCGCGGTACCAGAGCACCACCCGCGAGTACGTGGAGTTTCTCGCGAGCGAGAACCGCACCGACGACCGCGGACGCGAGCTGCTCCGGCGCTACGAGGCCTCGGGCCGCGCGGCGCCCTTCACCATGGCCGAGGCCACGACGACGCTCACGCTGCGCGTCCCTGCGGCGGACGCGGCGGTCGCGGATGTCGTGGCCGAGGACGCGTCGGTCGCGGATGTGACGGGGCTCGACGCAGGGACCTCGCCGCCGCCGCCCGAGGGGTGTGGCTGCCGCGCGACGACGGGCTCGAGCGGACGGCTGGGTTCGTTCCTTGTGTTGCTCGCGCTGGCGCGGCGAAGGCGGCGTGGGAGCGCCGAGCGCACCCCACGCGATTGGTGAGGTGCGCGCGTCGCTCCAGACTCGGGTGTGACCTTGAAGGGGGTCGGTACGGCTCCATACCAGGGCGAGCGCGGGTGAAGCAGCCCGCCCACGCGCCCCGACGCCCGCGCTACAGATCCGCGCAGCAGCGAAAGCCCGTGGAGTAGTCGTGATAGCCCACGCCGTGCGCGCGCGTGGCGTAGCCGCAGCCGTCGCCGTTGATCCGCACGTCGACGTAGTACCCGCCGCGAAAGACGCCGCGGCCGTTGCGCACGGTGGCGGTCCACTCGTGGAGGTTGCCGACCATGTCGAAGACGCCGAAGCGGTTGCGGCAGCGGCGGTGAGATCCGCTCCGCGCGAGGGTGCCGGGGAGCTGGTTGATCCGCGCGTCGTTCATCTGCCGCTCGTGAAAGACGTCGCCGGGGCCGTAGAGCCGTCGCAGCGGTCCCTCCCGACCGTCGTTGCAGCGCCCGCGCTGGTACTGCGGACCGTACGGCCACTGCGTCGGCGACGGACCTCGACACGCCCGCTCCCACTCCGCCTCGGTGCACAGCCGCTTGCCCGCCGCGACGCAGGCCCGCGACGCCGCCACCTGGGAGATGTACCCCTGCGGCGCCACGCCCCGCCGCGACTGCGCGCGGTACTGACCGTTGCGCAGGGGCGGGAGGTACGGGCTCCAGCGCCGGGTGCGCCCGCGGGGGAGCACCTCCAGCAGGCTGCCCTCGTAGATGTCGATGCAGTAGCGCCCTGCGATCGACACGCTCCCCGAGGGGCAACGGCGGCGGCGCCCTGGGACCACCCCGAGCAGCACCGCGCTCACCGCGCCGAGCGCGAGGAGGGGTGACAGTCGGGATCGGGCCGCTTCGCGTCGCACGCCGCGCATGGTAGTCCGAGGAGGTGATGAGAAGCACACCCGCGCTCTGGCTCGCCGCGATCCTGCTCACGCCGCTCGGCTGCGGCGACTCGACACCGACCGTGAGCTGCGTGCCCGCGTGCCGCGCCGATTTCGTCTGCGTCAGCGGCGCGTGCGTGCAGGCGTGCAATCCCCCCTGCGGCGCGGGGCAGCGCTGCTCCAGCGCGGGCGGCGCGCCCATGTGCGTGGTCGACACCACCCCCACCGACGCAGGACTCACCGTCGACGTCGCGCCGATCCCCTTCGACACCGCGGGCATGGACGACGTCGCGCCGGGCGCCGACGTCGTCTCCGCGACCGACGTCACCGCCGGCCCCGACGCGGGCGGCGCGACCGACGTGGCGGCGCCTACCGACGACCTCCCGCCTCTCCCTCCCTGCGGCATGAGCGGGCAGCCCTGCTGCGCGACCAACGCGTGCTTCGGCGGCGGGCAGTGCCAGTCGGGCATGTGCGCGCTCCCCGCGATGCGCGAGATGGGCGAGTGCGTGCAGCCCTCCGACTGCCCCGCGGGTCAGTCGTGCATCGGCGTGCAGGAGTGCGCGGGCGCGCGCGGCTGCTTTCGCTGCGGCGCGCCGCAGGGCACCGGCGAGATCGGCACGCCCTGCACCGGCGCCGCGCAGTGCCGCACCGGCGTGTGCAGCAACGGGCGCTGCACCATCGCCTGCCCCGTGGGCGAGGTCGGCGACGCGATGTGCAACGGCGCGCGCAGCGGCTACACGTGCACGAACATCCTCTACCGCTCGATGCCCTCGGCGCCGGTCACCACCATCGGCGTGTGCAACCAGTCCTGCGGGCGCGGCGGCGACTGCCCCACGGGCTTCGTCTGCGCGCCGCTGCTGAACTACCTCACCGACCGCATGGAGTTCGTGTGCCGCGCGGCCTCGACCACCGCGACCACCCCCATCGGCGGCGCCTGCAACCCCTCGATGCCCACCTGCCAGAACGTGCTCTGCCTCCCCACGGGCATGAACACCGGGTACTGCACCGGCGTGTGTCAGTCCGACACCGACTGCCCCGCCGAGGCGCCCGTGTGCGACACGCTCTACCTCATTCGCCCGAGCGGCCGCGAGCAGGTCAGCCGGGGCTGCCACCCGCGTCGCTGAGCCACCGCGCCATCGCGCGGTAGGCGTCGGGGTGCCCGAGCAGGTCGAGGTGCCCCGCGCGGGCCACAACGACCTGATTCGACAAAGGAAACTTCAGGTCCAGGAGGCTGTCGCGGTGCCGCCCGAGGGCGCTCTCGACGGGCACCAGGCCGTCTCCCGAGAGCGCCGCGACGTCGCGCAGGTCGGCGGGCGCCTCGAAGGCGCGCGTGCCCGCGAGGGCGAAGCACGCGACCCCCTCGGGCAACGGACACGGCGCGCGCTCATCGCCGCCCAGGGCGAAGCGGTCTCGGCCCTGCCAGTCGGCGGCGAGCACGGAGCCGAAGCGCAGGTCGGTGACGCCCGCGCTCCGCAGCCGGGGGAGCGCGCGGAGCGGCGCGCTGTAGCGGCTCGCGTCGAAGAGCACGCCGACGAGGTTGCCCACGCGCTCCAGCGGCGCGCCGTGGTGGGGCGTTCCCAGGAACACCATCGACGAGAGCCGCGCGCGCCAGGCGAGCTCGCGCGCCTCGGCCTCGCGCACCGCGGCGCGGGCGACGAGGCCGCCCATGCTGAACCCGAGGAGCGTGAGCGAGGTCACCGGCACCGGCCACGCCGCGAGCAGCGCCTCGAGGCGGTCCGCGAGCTGCGCGCCGTTGGTCGAGACGTGGAGTCCGCTGTTGTAGCGAAGGTACACCGGCGAGTAGCCGTGATCGCGCGCGAGGGCCTCGCCGTGGTCGTGGCCGCGGCGGCGCCAGCCCCGCGCGTCCATCGACGAGCCGTGGAGCAGCAGCAGCACGCGCCCGTTCGCCTCGGGCAGGGCTCGACGCAGGCCCTCGGGGGTGACGGTCACGGGCGCGCCGTCGACGAGGAGGTCCATCTCCAGGGCGAGGGGGTTGCGGGTCTCGGCGAGGTGATCGCCCACGACGCCGTTGAGGGCGGCGAGGACGGCGTCGTACTCCTCGGAGGTCGCCCTCGCGCCGAGGGCGGGCTCGAGCTCGGCGAAGACGCGATCGAGGCCCACGCCCACGAGGCCGGTCACGCCGCGAATCGCCGCGTAGGTGGGCCGGGTGAGCGCCTTCACCACCGGCGCGAGGGGCGCGCCCAGCACGGCAGGACCGCCCGCGATGGTCACGTGCATCCCCTGCACGATGTCGGTGACCTTCGTCGTCGCGTGCACGAGCAGCCTCGCGGCGCCTCGGAGTTCGCCGCTCACGGAGCGCTTCGCCTCGCGGCCCCCTTCGTCTCCCATGGGAGAGACCCATACCACGCCGCGGCTCGTGGTCTCGGCTCCGCGCGCCGCGCGGCCCGCTCAGGCCCGGTCGTCGGGGGCTTCGGTGAGCTGCCGCAGCTGCCAGGCCTGCAGCGCGATGTGCCGCTCGGCGCCCGCGAGGTCGTCGCGCAGCCGACCGAGGAGCAGCGCGGGGAAGGTGATGAAGCCCAGGCACGACCAGAGCAGCGCCGCGGTCGTGCGCACGGGCTCCAGCGCGAGCGTGCGGGGGAGGATCAGCACCCCCTCGGGCACGAAGCGGTAGGACTCTCCCACCACCCCGAGCGCCTCGAGCGCCAGGGGCATCACCACCGCGAGGACCGACACCGCGACCATCATCGCCCGCTCCCCCGCGCGGCCGTACACCACGCCGAACATCAGCAGCGAGGCCGCCACCGTGGGGACCAGCACGAAGGGGCCCATCCACGCGCTCATCCCTCCGGCGAAGGCGGCGAAGGTCGCCGCGTAGAGCAGCACGTGACGACGCGAAAGCACGGGCTTGCGCCACAGCCAGAGGCTCTCGGCGAGGCCCAGCGCGCAGAGCGAGAGCGCGCCGATCACCACCGACCACGAGCGCACGCCGAGGTAGAACAGGATGGGCGCCGACGCCGCCCAGATGAACCACCCGAAGGCGCCCACCACGACGCCCCGCCGACGGGCCGCGTGGAACTTCTCCTCCAGCTCGCGCTCGACGGGCGGCGGGAGCGCCTCGGGGAGGCTCGTGAGCAGCGACGAGAAGGCCGCGCGCGCCTCGGGCTGCGCGGGGTCGAGGGCGAGCGCCTGGAGCGCCTCACGGAGCGCCTCCTGCCGCGCGCTGGCGCTCGGCGTCGCCCCGAGGGAGCCGACGAGGTCCCGCGCCTTGGCGGCGTGCTCCGCGGCGAGGTCCCGGCGCCGCGAGCGGTCGCTCTCGCCGTCGAGGTAGCGCTCGACCTCCTCGGCCAGGGCGCGGGCGCTCGGCGTGCGCTCGGCGAGGTTCGGCCGCGTCGCCCGCACGCACGCGGCGTCGAGCTCGGCGGGGCACTCCGGGTCGACCGCCGAGGGGCGAGGCTCGAAGCCCTTGAGCGCGAGGTCGAAGATGTGCCCGAGCGAGCGGCCCTCGTGAAACGAGCGCAGCGCGAGCACCTCGTAGAGGATCATCCCCAGCGCGAAGACGTCCGTCTGCGGACCGATCTGCCCGAGGTCGCCGGCGAGCTGCTCGAGGGGCATGTACATCGGCGTGCCCATGAGCGCGCCCTCGGCGGTCTGCGCGCGGGGCAGCGGGTATTGCGCCGTGGGCGCTTCGGCGAGGGCGCTCGGGTCGAGGCCGGCCTCGCGCGACGCGTCGCCGCGCTCGCCCAGGAGCCGCGCCACGCCCCAGTCGATGACCTGCACCTCGCCGAACTCGCCCAGCATGATGTTCGCGGGCTTGAGGTCGCGGTGCACGACGCCGCGCGCGTGGGCGTAGTCGATGGCGAGGCACACCTGCACGAACGCGTTGAGCAGCTTGCGGCGGGACCACCTCGCGACCGTCTCCTCGTCGCCCGCCACCAGCCGATCGAGGATCGTCTCGAGCGACTCCCCCTGCACCCGGCGCATGCTGAAGTACGGCTCGCCCTCGGCGCCCACGCCGAAGTCGTAGACCGGGACCACCGCGGGGTGCTCGAGCTGCCCCTGCACCCGCGCCTCACGCACGAAGCGCTCCCACGCCTCGGAGCCCTCGGCCGCGCGCACCCGCAGCGATTTCACCGCGACCTCGCGGCCGATGCGGCGGTCGGCCACGAGGCGCACCTCGCCCATGCCGCCGCGGCCGAGGAGCGCGCCCGCGCGATAGCGCCCCTGGTCGTCGAAGAGCGCGGAGGCCGGCAGGCTGCCCGCGCTCACCGGCACGCTCACGCTGCTGGTGCGCAGGGTCTCACGCTCGCTCGTCTCCGCCTCGGGGGGGCCGCGAAGGTCCATCGGCGGCGACTATCGCACGGCCCGCGCGGTCGGCGGCGCCCCTCCCCCGCAGGACCTCACCGGTCGCATCAGTGCGCGGGGAGCGGCGCGAGCTCCTCCGCCCGGAGAATGCCGCCCACCCGCGCGCAACGCGTCGAGGCCGCGTGCTAGAAGCATCGCGGAGGAGGTCGTAGGGCATGCCGGGTTCCTGTGCGCAGTGCGGTTGTTCGCGCGGCCATCATCTGTACGACTGCCCGACGCTCCAGCGCGCCGCGCTGGAGAACGACGACGCGACGATCCGCCGTATGACGGGTGAGTTCGCCTTCCTCAACAGCTTTCACCCCGCGGCGGTGTCCTTCGAGGGCGCGCTCTACCCCTCCGTCGAGCACGCGTTCCATGCGGCGAAGACGCTCGATCTCGCTGCGCGAGAGGCGCTTCTGACGACGAGCCCGGCGGGGGCGAAGCGCCTCGGCACCCGCGTCGCGCTGAGGCCCGACTGGGAGTCGGTGAAGCTCGGGGTGATGGCGTCCCTCGTGAGGGCGAAGTTCAGCGCCCCCGAGCTCCGCGCGCGCCTCGTCGCGACGGCGCCGCGCGCGATCATCGAAGGCAACTGGTGGCACGACAACTTCTGGGGCGTCTGTCACTGCCCGACCTGCGGCGGCCGGGGCTTGAACCACCTCGGCCTGATCCTCACCGAGGTTCGTGACGAGGCGCGCGGGGCTTGAGCTCCCTCGAGGACGGGCAGACCTCCCTCTCCGAAGCCCTCGCCTTGCACGCTTGCACGCCGCCCCACGCGACCGCGGCCCGTGCGGCCCTTCGTGCATCAAACTCCTGCGGCCCAATCGGTTACGACACGTTCTACCTCGTCGCAGGATTTCGCAGCGTCCCAGAACGCGCCGGATGAGGCGCGACGGAGGGAAGGAACGCGAGGACAGCGACCGGAGGGCGCGGAGCCTGGTACACGTCAGTGGAGAGGAGGTAGTGTCTGGTAATGGAGAGGAAGACCGTGCGGAGGAGCTGAGCTCGAGCGCTGCGGGCAGCTCCCCACGAGAGATCGTCGAGCGGGTGCTTGCACGCAACACTCTGATCAAGGTCGCGCTGAGTTTGCTCCATGAGCGCGGACGGCCGGCGGACGCAGACGCCGCCGAGCGACTCGTCGACGCACACGCGCGGCGAGAGGCGGAGCCGTGGGTCATCGCGCAGCTTCTCGCGCGGGTGCCGCACCCCGCGGGGCTCGCGACGGCGATCGCGCTGCTGGTCGCGGACCGCGATTACGCCGATGTCTCTGCGGCGGAGGCCGTCACGAGCATGGGCGATCGCAGCGTCGCGCCGACGCTGGAGGCGCTGCTGCTCACGCGCACGGAGATCGACGCACGACGCGGCGCGGCCTGCGCGCTCGGTGGGGTGCTCGGCGCAGACGCGGTCCCCACGCTACGAAGGGCGCTTCGTGAGGGGCGCATTCTGCGCACGGCGGGTGGCGCTCGCGCTGGCGGAGGTGAGCGACGTCGTCCTCACGACGTGGCTCCACGGCGACGCGAGCGACCGCGGGCTCGCGCTGGAGGCGCTGCACCAGCGGCTTGCGCACATCGCGTGGGAGAAGTTGCACCCGCAGCGGTTCTGCTTCGCGGCCTGGCACAAGGGGGTCACGCCGTCTGCGGAGCTCGCGCCGCTGGTGAAAGACGCGCTCCGCGAGGGCGGTACGGAGCTTCTCGCGAGCGAGCGCGAACGCATCACCGAATGGCTCGACGGCGCGAAGGCACACTCGCCTGCGGTACAATCGGGTCATGGCTGAGTCCGCGCGACGCCTCCCGACCTTCGACGCGCTCTACGCCGAGATCGAGGCGCTGCCGCCGAACCTCACGGGCGAGATCTATCCCGCGGGGGTGCTGCGCACGATGTCGCGCCCCGGTCGCGCCCATCGCTGGGCGAGTCAGCGGGTGCAGCGCGCCCTCCAAGGGATCAATCGTATCCAGGACGGCTCCGGCTGGTGGATCGAGGTCGACGCCGAGATACGGCTCGGCGACGAGCTCTTCGTGCCCGACCTCTCGGGGTGGCGCGTCGAGCGCGTGCCCGAGTTCCCCGACGAGAACCCCATTCTCCTCACGCCGGACTGGTGCTGCGAGGTGCTCTCGCCGTCCACCGCCCGCGCCGATCGAACCGAGAAGCTCCCGCGCTACGCACAACGCGGCGTCGCGTGGGTGTGGCTCGTCGATCCCGCGATGCGCGCGGTGGAGGTGTACGCGTGCGAGGGCGGGCGTCCAACGCTCGCGCAGACCGCCGTCGACGACGCGACGATCGCGTTGCAGCCCTTCGGGATCGACATCGCGCTCGGGGGCTGGTGGCTCCCGGCGCAGCCCTGACCCCGCGCGCACCGTCGTCCCTGTCGTCTCGTCACCCGCGCTGGTACGCACCGTGCTGTGATCGCGAGCGTGATCCACCTGCGAACGTCTCTCCCGTTGCTTCTCGCGCTCCTCGGCGCGGCCTGCTCGAGCACCGTCACCGAGGTCGCGAACTCGTCGAGCTTGTGCACGCTCCCCAACGGCGGCACCTGCCCGCCCGGCGCGCCGTGCCCGCACCCCGACGGCTGCAACACGTGCACCTGCGGCCCGAACCAGGTCCTCGCGTGCACCGAGCGGGCCTGCGCCGTCGACGCCGGGACCGCGGCAGACGCGCCGGTCTCGACGCTCGACGCGGCACAAGACGTCACGCCCTCCACCGACGCCTCGCGCACCTGCGAGCGCAGCGCAGACTGCCCCTCGGGGGAGCGCTGCGTGTTCTCCCCCACCACGGGCTGCGGCGAGTCGGACTTCGGCGTGTGCCGGGCGGTCCCCGGCTGCGAGAGCCTCCCGGTGGCGCCGCTGTTCTGCGGCTGCGACGGTCGCACCTTCAACATGCCCAACGCCTGTCCCCCCGATCGCCCCTTCACCGCCGAAGGGCCCTGCGCCCCGAGGGGAGCGGCGATGCTCTGGCAGGCGCCGGGCGGCTTCGCGGGCACGGGCCCCGCGGTGCGCGTCGAGGACAACGGCGCCGTGTCGATCTGGACCTCGGTCTCCGAGCTCACCCTCGACGGCCCCGCGCCCGCGCCCGACCGCCGCATCGCGCTGTCGAGCTACCTCACCGAGGTGCTCTTCGCGCGCTGGAACCAGATAGACCTCCGCGCGCTGCCGCACGGGCCGAACGTGTCGAGCGACTGCTACCCCAGCGTGACCGTGCGGCGCTGCGCGAGGTGCGACGCGACGACGCTGCGGTACCAGGGTCCGGCGCAGCTCACGCCGGAGATGAACCAGGTGTGGGCGTGGTTTGGAGAGAACGCCCCCGACGCGCAGCCGGGGCGCTACTGCGCGTTCTGAGCGTCAGACGACGCTGGGCGACAGCCGGCGAAACATCACGACCCGGAGCAGCGTCGAGAACGCGATCGACGCCGCGAGGCCGACGCCCGTCGCGCCGAGGAGCGCGTGGAGCCCGAGGGCGACCCCCGTGACCACCGCGGTCTCCATCGGGCGCGCGAGGGCGCGGCGCACGCTCTCCTGCGCGGCGTCGACGGCGGAGATGCCCGGCGTGGTCACCGCGAGCACGAAGAGGTAGGCGAGAAAGAAGTTCGCGACGAGGGCCCCGGCGCCCAGCGCGAGGCCGCCCAGGGCGTGCGCGACGAGCCACACGATCCAGAGGATCAGGCCCGCGCTGAAGCGAGACCCGAGCCCGGTGAACGAGTCGCCCACAGACACCCGCTCGCCGCGCTGAATGCGCACGCACGTCTCGGTGTACCCCAGGAGCAGCGGTCCGGTGAGGAGCGTGAGGGTGCAGGCGCTGACGATGAGCACCAGCGCGCCGTCGACGAAGAGGGGGATGAGGTTCTCCCCCTGGGTGGCGCGGGTGAAGGTCTCTTTGAGGGCGTCTACCGAGTCGTCAGGGTTCATGCGTCGCTCCTTTCGAGGCGACGGCAGGGTACGACGCGCGGCGCGAGAACGGTTGCGCGCGATCGACGATAGGCTCTCCCTACAGCGGCCGGGGCGGCACGATCACCCGCACCTCGCGGCTGCCCAGGGGCGCGCCGCCGACGCCCACGGCGTCGAGAAAGAGCCGCAGGCGCGTGGAGCTCCGTGGATCGCCCTCGACCGTCTCGTTGCCGAAGGTCACCGAGAAGCGCACCCGCGTGCCGGGCACCGTGCGGTAGAGGGTCGTGAGGTCGGCGCGGGCGACGGCGTCGGCGGGGGCGACGCCTTCGGGGGCGGTCCAGCAGCCGTCGGCGGACATCGCGTAGGCGCAGGCGGTCTGCCGCTGCCTCACCATCGCCGAGGCGTCGAGGCCGCTCGCGTTGGTCGGGTCGTTGCGCACCGCGGTCGACACGTCCATCGGCAGGCGACGGGTGGCGGCGTCGAAGGCGCTCACGACGCGGGCGGAGAAGGCCCCCTCGACGCCGAGGTCTTCAGGGAGGTCGAACACGAAGGGCCGCCCGTCGCGGTCGACGGAGCCCGTGGCTGACGCGAGGGCGTGGAGGTCGAGGCACGGCGACCCGGGACGCCTCGCGACGGGCGCGGCGCCCTGGCAGCGCACGGAGGGGTTGGCGTTGAAGCCCAGCACCACCGCCCCGAGGCGCGTGAAGGCCGCGGCGACGTCGGTGAGGTCGTGGGGGCTCGGCGCGAGGCCGCCGTAGGGCGAGAACACCCGCGCGGTGCCGGGCTCGGGCGCGCCGTGGTGAAATTCGCCGTCGGTGAAGAGCATCACGAGGGGGAGCGAGCTCGCGCGAAAGCACGCGCCGCCTCGGGTGCCCTCGGGGCACCGCGCGGGGGGGATCCAGCACGGCGCGCCTCCTGGCTGATCGATGCACCCGCGGGGCTCCGACGGGGTGAACAGCCCCTCGCCCGTGATGGACTGGTAGAGCGCCTCGATCTGCGCGTCGGGGGCGTCTCCCCCCTGGCCGGCGCTGATGGCCCCGGCGGTGGCGGCGAGGTCGGCCACGCGGGCGGGGGGCTGAAGGGTGATCCCCTGCCCCGGCGCGCAGCCGGGCGTGCCGGGGGGGCCCGCGCAGAAGGGGTGCAGCGCGCGGTCGTTGGAGGCCCCGTAGGGGGTGACCGGAAAGTCTTCGTGGTGGTTCAGACCCAGCCAGGTGTCGGGGAGCCGCGCGGTGATCCCGTCGACGAGGCCCCCCCGCAGCGCGCCCAGGGACGACTGGAGCGCGCGCAGCGTGGGCCCCATGCTCGCGGTGCTGTCGACCAGCAGCAGCGCGTCGGCGGAGCGCAGCGTGGCGACGAATTCCACCTCGCGGCGCACGGGGGCGCCCTGCCAGGGGAGCAGGAGGTACAGCGCGTCTTCGGGCGGGCGGCGGCGCGCGTCGGTGGCGCAGCCGGTGAGGGTCTGGTCGGCGCACCAGGCGCCCTCGATGGAGTCGATCACCCCGTCGTCGTCGCTGTCGGGGTCGCAGCGCCCGGTGCCGAGGAGGTCCTCTTCTTGATCAGAGAGCCCGTCGTTGTCGGAGTCGTTGTCGAGGTAGTCGGGGACGCCGTCGGGGTGGCTCACGCCGAGGGTGCGCGTGCGCGCGTCGAGCTCGACGGGGCACTCCGCGGGAGGCGTCGCGGGGTCACGGTCTCCGGCCTCTTCGGCGTCGCCCGAGCGCCCGGTCTTGTCGCCGTCCCCATCGCTGTCGAGGTCGCGAAAGTTCGGAGCCCCGTCCCCGTCGGTGTCGGCCGCGCCCTCCTGCGCGTCGAGCACGGTGTCGCCGTCGCTGTCCTCGTCCCGCCAGTCGGGGACGCCGTCGTCGTCGGTGTCGGCGGCGTCTGCGGTCCCCGAGGCGATCTCCACGGAGTTCGCGATCCGGTCGTTGTCGGCGTCGAGGTCGGCGTAGTCGGGCACGCCGTCGCCGTCGGTGTCCCACGGCGCGCAGGACCACCCCGTCACGGCGCGGGCGAGCACCCCGGGGCGGTCGAGGGAGAGGCACGTCGCCGGCGGCGCATCGCCCCCGTGTTGCGCGGGCGAAGGCGCGACCTGGTCGGCGTCGCGCAGGGAGTCTCCGTTGGCGTCGGCGTCGGCCGTGTCGGGGATGCCGTCGTTGTCGCTGTCTCGCAGCGGGTCGAAGCACCCCCGGGCGGCGCCCGCGTTGGCCTCGAACGCATCGGGGATGCCGTCGTTGTCGCTGTCGGGGTCGAGGGCGTCGGGGATGTCGTCGCGGTCGCTGTCTCCGCGGCCCTCGACGCTGCTGGCGATGCCATCACCGTCGGGGTCGTCGGCCACGGAGCAGGGGCCCTGCGGCAGCGGGAGGTCCGTCGCGGGGACGTCGACCGCGGCGTCACCCTGGGGAGCGTCGCCGGGCGTTGTTCTGCTGCACGCGAGGAGGCACAGCGCCGAGATCAGCGCCGCGCGATAAGGGAGAAGCACGCCGGAGATCGTAGCATTTCAGCGGCCGAGCGCGCGCTCGATGCGGGCGCGGATCACCGCCCGCGCGATGGGGTGGTAGCCCTCCGCCGCCCGCTCGAAGGTCGAAGCCGCCACGGGGCGGGTCTCGGCGCGCGCGAGGAGCCCGTCGTACAGGGGCTTGAGGTACTTCATGCGACCGACGGCGCAGAGCACCCGCTCGACCTCGGGGAGGGCGGGCGCGTAGCCCGACGCGAGCGCGAGCTCGAGCCAGGCGACCTTCACCTCCATGTTCCCGGTCTGCGAGAGCGCGAAGCGCGCGTCGAGGTCGCGCAGCAGCGCGTGGTCGGTCTCGCGTGGGAGCCGGTCGAGGTAGAGCTGCCACTCCGTCGACGACATCGCCCGGCCCGCGGCGTCGTCGGGCGCGGCGCTCCCGAGGGCCTCGACGCGGTCGAGCATCGCGCTGCGGGTGACGGGCGCGTCGTCGGGCACGCCCTCGCCGTCGACCCACTCCCGCCAGCGCACGGCCTCGAGGGCGCCCGGCAGCTCGCGCTGCGCGAAGGCGATGAACGCGTCGGTGGTGATCGACGTGAAGCGGTGCGCGTCGAAGTACGCCCGCGCGAAGGCGTCGAAGCGAGGGCGCCCCACCCGCGCCTCGATCGCGCGCAGAAAGAGGTTCCCCTTGTCGTAGGGGACCTCGCTGAACGCGTCGTCGGGGTCGACCCCCTCGAGCGACACCCGCAGGCGCGTGAGCTCGGGCCGTCCCTGGGCGCGAAAGCGCGCCACGGCGTCGTCCAAGCCCTTGCGGCACAAGGCGCTCGAGAGCGCGGCCATGTCCTCGCCCTCGATGGCCTCGACGATGCGAATCTCGGCGTAGCGGGTCCAGCCCTCGTTGAGCCAGAAGTGCTGCGCGTCGGCGTTGGTCACGAGGTTGCCCGACCACGCGTGGGCGAGCTCGTGGGCGATGACCCGCACCTGCGAGCGGTCGCCCGCGAGGAGCGTCGGGGTCACGAAGGTCAGCCGGGGGTTCTCCATGCCGCCGTAGGGGAACGACGGGGGCATCACGAGGATGTCGTAGCGGTCCCAGGCGTAGGGGCCGAAGAGGGCCTCGCCCGCGGCCATCATCGCCTCGACGCCCTCGAACTCCCACGCCGCGGCGTCGACCACCGAGGGCTCGGCCCACACCCGCGAGCGGGGCCCGAGCTCACGCGAGGCGAGCTCGCCCACAGCGAGGGCGATGAGGTAGGGCGGGATCGCCTGGGGCATCTCCCAGCGCTCCACCGCGACGTCGCCGGTGACCTCGCGGGAGACGTGCGCCGCGGCCATCAGCGCGCGCAGCGGCGCGGGCACCGTGAGCGAGGCGGTGAAGGTGATCCGGTGGCGAGGGGTGTCTTGGAGGGGGATCACCGAGCGCGCGTGGATCGCCTGGCACTGCGAGAAGAGGTACGGCTGCGCGCCCCCGGCGGTCTGCGCGGGGGTGAGCCATTGCAGCGCGCTGGCCTCGGGCGAGGTGCTGTACGACAGGGTCACCGCGCGGGTGCCCTCGGCGAGGGAGAGCGTGAGCTTCGCGCCGAGGATCGGGTCGGCCGGGGCGAGGGCGAAGGGGACCTCCCTCCCCTGGTCGTCGCGCGCGCCGCGCACGGTGAGATCGCGGGTGTCGAGGTCGAGGGGGCCGCGGCCCGGGGCGTCGAGGGTGAGCGTCGCCTCGGCGTCGAGGACGCGGCGGTCGAAGCTCACGCGAGCGTCCCAGGACAGCGAGACCACACGGGGCTGCGTGTCGTCGGCGTAGGAGTGCGGGTCCAGGCGAGCCATTGGGGCGCGGACTCTATGCCCTCGACGGCGAGGAATTGAAGGCCGAACGAACCAGCGCCCGCGGCTCGTCGGATCGGCGACGTCGTTCGAGGCTCCGCGGCGATCGCGCATTGAAGCGAGTCTCCAGACGGTGGTACCCTGTCGCGGCGCTTCGCCCGCGGCGTGTGTGGGTCGTCGGCAAGGTCCGACCGAGGCGCCCTCCCCCGCGCCTCGATCACTGAGCGATGTCACACTCTACCCCTGAGGCCGCGCCCGCCAACGAACTCCACCCCGAGCTGCTCTCGATGGCGGAGAAGCACGGCGTGCCAGCCATCGACCTCAGCGCGCTGCGCCTTCGCCTCGAAGACCTCTCGGTGCTCCCGCAAGAGGTCGCCCGACGCCACGGCGTGCTCCCGGTGCTGGTGAAAGACGACGCGCTCTTCCTCGCGATGGCCGCTCCCGATGACCAGCGCGCGATCGAAGAGGTCGAGTTCGTGTCGGGCAAGAAGGTGATGCCCTTCGGCTGCGACGCCGAGCAGCTCGGCGCGACCATCGCCACGGCCTACGCGCGCCTCGCCCTGGGCGACGCGCACTGGGTGGGGCCGCGCTCGGCGCCCCCGCGGGCGCCGCGGCCCGCGCCGCCTCCGCCTACGCCTCCGCTGCCGGTCGCGCGCGCCGCCCCTCCGCTGCCCAAGGCGATGAAGTCCCGCGCCGCGACGCTGGTGAATTCCCCCGGCGCGCCGCCGCCCGTGCCGCGCCCGGCCCTGCGCGCGCCGACGCCGAGGCACCCGGCGACGGGCCCGACGCACTCTGACCCGCCGATCCCGCCGAGCATCCTGCCCTCGGCGCTGCCGCCGATGCTGAGCCCTTCTGGGCACAGCGTGCTGCTGGTGGTGGGGCACGACGGCGACCGGGAGCTGCTCCGTGAGTCCTTCGCCGACCTCGGGCACGCGGTCACCGAGCAGCCCCGCCTCGAGGGCGCCCTCGAGGCCATCGAGGCGCGGCGCCCCGACCTCGTGGTGGTCGAGCCGACGCTCCCGGATGGGCACGGCTACTCCCTGCTCGAGTCTCTCCGCGAGCGAGGGCTGAGCGCCCTCGTGCTGCTGCCGGGCGCGTCCTCTCGGCGCGTGATCGACGACCTGCGCGCGGCGTTCGGGGTGAAGGGCGTGCTCGAGCGTCCGATCCGCGCGGTCGACGTGCTCACCCGCGCCGAGGCGGTCTTCGAGCACGCGCCCGACCACGGCGCGCCGGAGGACTACCTCTCCCCCCAGGCCGAGGTCTCGCTGCAGTCGGGCGTCGAGGCCTACCAGCGAGGTGACCTCAACGAGGCCATCGCCTTCATCGAAGAGGGCCTGCGCGCCGCGCCGAGCTCGTTTCGCTTGCACTATCACCACGGGCTGCTGCTCGGGCGCCGGGGCGACGCGCACCCCGCGATCGCCGCGCTGGAGCGGTCCATCGCGCTGCATGACCATTACTATCCGGCGCTGCGCAACCTCGCCGTGCTCTACGAGCGGGCGAACTTTCGGCGCAGCGCGCTCGACGTGTGGGAGCGGGCCTACGCCGCCGCCCCCGACGACGCTTCGCGCGAGTCGATCAAAGCACGCATCGTTTCCCTGCTCTAAGGTGTTGGAGTCCTGAGCGATGAACTTCGTCTGCGACCGTTGCAAGCAGAAGTACCACGTGGCCGACGAGAAGCTCCGCGGCCGCGCGGTCACTCGTTTTCGTTGCAAGAAGTGCGAGCACGTCATCGAGCTCGACCTCGCGGCGAGCGAGTCCCCCACGGTCGAGGCGCCCACGGTCGCGGCGCCCACCGCGCCTCGCCCCGCGGCGCGTCCCATCGGCACCGCGCCCGTCAGCCGCCCGCGGTCGGCGACGATGGTGGGCAACGCCATCTCCAAGCCCGCCCCGCGCCCCCGCGCGGCGACGGTGACCGGCGCCGCGGTCGGCGCGGCCATGGGCGCCGCGGCGCGGCCGATGGCGAAGGCCCCCGCCGAGCGCTCGACCTCCGCGATCCTCAACGCGTCTGAGAACGGCTGGTACGCCGGGATCCGCGACCTCCCCGTGGGCCCGCTCACGCGCAAGGAGCTCCTGGCGAAGGTGCAGAGCGGGGATGTCTCGGCCGACACCCTGGTCTGGCGCGAGGGCCTCGACGACTGGCGCCCGCTGCGCAACGTCGCCGAGCTCGGCGACATGCTCCGGGTGGGCGCGCAGAAGCTCTCGGGCGACCTGCTCGACGAGATGGGCAAGCGCCCGGTGCCGCCGCGCAGCGCGAGGGTGGTCCCGATCAGCACGGCGCGGAGCGGCCCGGCCCGGCCCGCGGTGCACGACGAGGACGAAGAGGCGACGCGGGTCACGGGCCTCGACCCGGCGATCGCGGCGATGGCGGCGAAGGCGCTCTCGCGGGCGACGTCTCCGCCCGAGTCCACGCCCGAGCCCGCGCCCGAGGGCGACGGCGAGGACGAGACCCTGGTGGCCCGTCAGCGCGCGGCCATGGCCCCCATCGCGCCCGCGGCGAAGCTGGGCGTCGAAGACCTCGCGCACGGCCCGACGGTCGACACCGGCGCGGAGCGTCCCGCTCCCCCTGACGCCCTCGCGGCGCCCGAGCGCCCTGCGGCGCAGGCCGCTCCCGCGACGACCTCGACGCCGCCCGCGCCCAACGCCCATCCGCCGAGCGATTTCGGCCTCGACGACCTCCCTGAGAACCTCTTCGCGTCGGCGCCGAAGGTCGACCCCGCGGCCCTCGCGCCGCCCAACGCGTCCACGGTGAACCTCGGCGGCGCCTCGGCCGTCGGCCTGACGACCCCTTCGCTCGCGCCGGTCGCGATGCCGTCGGCGCCGCCCACGCCGATGCCGACCTCGATGCCCGCGCCCGCGCCCCAGCCCCGCGGGGGGCTGTCGGTGCCGGTGATCCTGCTCATCGGCGGCGTGCTCGTGGCCGGGATGGGCATGGGGATCTACATCGGCCGCCAGAACGGCCCCGCGCCGGCCCCCGCGGCCCCGCCGCCGGCGGCGGTGACGCCCCCTGCCCCGCCTGCCCCGACGGTCGGGGAGACCGTCGCGCTGACGGCCCCCACCACGGCGCCCGAGGCCCCGCCCGAGCTGAACCCCACCACGGCGCCCGAGACCCCGCCCGAGGCGAACCCCGAGCAGGTCACGCCCGAGCAGGTGAACCCCAGCGGGTCGCACGCGAGCCGGTCGCACGCGCCGACGCGCCGGGCGCAGCCTGCGCAGGGCACGATCACGGCGGCGGAGGCCGCGGCCCTGCGAGAGCTCGGCGCGCAGCCCTCGGGCGCGGCGGGCGGTCCGGTCGGGAACACCCAGCTGCGGGCGACGCCGCCGCGCGCGACCTCGGCGGCGAACACGCCCAACGAGTCGAACCCCGCCCGCGCCAACCGCGCGATCCGCGCGTTTCAAGACAGCCGCGTGGCGAACAACTGCTGGCAGCAGGTGCTGCGGCAGAACCCCGCGCTGCGCTCGGGCGCGGTCTCGATTTCGTTCACGGTGACCACCGCGGGTCGCTTCACGAACATGGACGTCACCAACAGCCCCGACCCCCGCTTCACGCAGTGCATCCGCTCGCGCTCGGGGGGCATCGCGCCCCTCGGCGGCGGCGGCGAGGTCAACGCGCAGGTGTCGGTGAACCTGACCGCGAACTGACCTACGGGTCGACGTCGACCAGCTCGAAGAGGCAGTCGCCCGCGGTGAGGTCCAGGACGGCGCGCTCGAGCCTCGGCGCGTTCTCCGCCGGGAGCTCGACGCGGAGACCGACGGTGGCGTCCCAGCGCTCCTCGAGCACGCTGGCCTCGAGGGCGGGGAGCGCGCGGCGCAGGGCCTCGAAGCGGCCGTACTCCACCTCGACCAGCACCCGCGCGCGGCGCACCTTCACCCGCGTGGGCAGGGTCGCGAGGGCCTCGACCACGCCGCCGGTGTAGGCCCGCACGAGCCCTCCCTTGCCGAGCAGCGTGCCGCCGAAGTACCGCACCACCACAGCGCAGACGTCGCCGATCTCGCTGTGCAGCAAGGCGTTGAGCATCGGGCGGCCCGCGGTGCCGTGGGGCTCGCCGTCGTCGCTGAGGCCGATGCACGCGGTGGAGCCCGGCGGCCCGACGACGTAGGCCCAGCAGTGGTGCGACGCGTCGGGGAACTCCGCCCGCGCCCGGTCGATCTGCGCCCGCGCCTCGTCGAGGGTGGGCGCCGGGGCGAGGAGGGTGATGAAGCGAGAGCGGTCGATCTCCTGCTCGACGCGGTGATCGCCCGCGGGGACCCGGTAGCGCGCGCTCAGAAGGTCACCGCGCAGCCGAGGGAGCGCCACCCCGGCGCGCAGGCCAGCGTGGTCGCGGGGCGGTTCGACGGCGCGGTGAGCACCAGGACCACGCCCCCCGCGGCGAGCACCCCCGCGCTCACGAACCCGGCGATCATCACGGCGTTCATCGTGTCGGCGGTGTCTTGCCGATCGCGGCACGCGCCCGGCGCGGGGGTCGCCGCGCAGCTCGGGTCGCGAGCGTTCGCCCGGGAGGCGTCGTCGCGGGCCACGAGCCCGTAGATGCCCAGACCCAGACCCAGCGCCGAGGCGCCCACGAGGGACCAGCCCACGACCCGCTGCACGTTGCTCCGAGGGGCGGGCCTGGCGACCTCAGGGGCCACCGCGAGCGCTTGCAGCGCAGGCACTTCGACGCGGTTGAGCTCACCCGGACGCACCTCGAAGGGGCGCCGCCACGAGGTGTACCCCGAGCGCCGCACCTCGAGCGCGCGCGCCCCCGCGAGCACCACCACGGGCTCCGTCATCGGCAGCGCCGCGACGACGGCCTCGTCGACCCTGAGCTCTCCGCGCGCGCCGGGCCCCTCGGCGAGGAGCCCGCCCACGTGGAGCATGATCTCGTCGCGGGCGCCCGCGAGGGCGGCGGCGTTGCGTCGGATCCAAGGGTCGTCCTCGTGGGAGACCGCGGCGCGCAGGTCACGCGCCGCGTCGACCCAGCGGCCGAGGGCCTGCTCGGCGAGGGCGACCTGCGCGAGCACCCGCGGCTCGTCGGAGAGCGCGCGGGCTCGCTGAAACTGGTCGAGGGCGCCGAGGTCGTCGCCGCGCTGCCGGAGCGCCACGCCCCGGCGCAGCAGGGCCTCGACCTGCGCCGCGCTCGACTGCGCCGAGAGCTCTCCGGCGAAGAGCGTGGCGGCGACACACATCGTCAGAACGCGCGCCCTCATCTCAGAACCGAAACGCCGCCTGAACGCTCAGCGCGAGCTGAAAGCCCAGCGAGTCGCCCGTGCGCATGAAGTTCACCTGCGTCGGCGACGCGGCGCGGTTGAGGTTCAGCAGGGTGAAATCAAGGCCCGCGCCGAGGGTGAGCCAGCGCTTGAGCGCGAAGTCGACGCCGGCGCCGGCGGAGAGGTTCCAGCCGCGGATGCTCGGGCAGTCGTTGGAGGTCGACCCGGGCGTGCAGGTCCACAGGGCCGACGCGGGGTTGAGGGCGCCGAGCCACGCGAAGCCGCCGCCGATGCGCGCGAAGGGCTTCACGATGGGGAGGGGCGCGTGCACCTGAATTCGCGCCCCCACGGTGCCCACGTCGTAGGCGTCGTAGCGCGCGAAATCGAGGTGCGCCGCGAGGGTCACGATCGAGAGGCGCGTGCCCGCGGTGAGCCCGAACATCGGCGCGAAGCCCGAGCTCTGGGTGAGCCCTGGGATCAGCCCGCTGTTGTCGAAGGCGAAGACGTTCGCGTACGCCACCCCCGCCGAGGGCTCGAGCACGACCCAGTCGTGGTCGGTGAGCCCCTGCGCGCCGGCGGCGGCGGGGGCGAGGCTGAGCGCCGCCGCGAGGGCGAGGGCGGGCCTCACGCGTCACCGCCGGGCGAGAGGACCTGCGCGAGGTCGGCCTCGCTCGGCGCCTCGTCGTGCACCGGGAGCGAGTAGGCGCCGCTGAGCCAGCGACCCAGGTCGACGGCCTTGCACCGCGCGGTGCAGAAGGGCGCGTTGGGGTTCACGTCGCGCGCGTGGTCCACGGGGCGCTTGCAGACAGGGCATTGCGGCTGCATCCCCCGAGGGTACCCCGGCCGGGCGCGCAGCGGTACCTCGGGGTGACGCCGCGGCGCCGCTGGGGTAACCTCCGCCCCCTCGAATTCCAGACCCCTGCATCGAGACGGAGCGTCGCCATGTTGGAAGATATCCTCGCGGAACTGAAATCATCGAACACGAAGGTCCACGAAGCCCTGCGCCGGGAGCTCTCGCGGCTTCGCACGGGCCGGGCCAGCGCGGCGATGCTCGACTCGGTGCGGGTCGACTACTACGGCACGCCGACGCCCATCGCGCAGATGGCGAACGTGTCGGTGCCCGAGCCGCGGATGATCCAGATCAAGGTGTGGGAGCGCGGGCAGTCCAAGGCCGTCGACAAGGCGATTCGCGAGGCCGAGCTCGGGCTGAACCCGCAGGTCGACGGCGACCTGATCCGCGTGCCGATCCCCGCGCTCACCGAGGAGCGCCGCAAGGAGATCGCGAAGCAGGCGCGCAAGGCCGGCGAGGAGAGCAAGATCGCCATTCGCAAGAACCGCAAGGAGGCGCGCGACATGATCGACCAGCTCGTCAAGGACGGCGACGTCCCCGAGGACGACGGCACCAAGGCCGACAAGAGCTGCGAAGAGATCGTCGCGGCCGCGGTGAAGGTCGTCGACGAGATCGTCGCGGCCAAGGAGAAGGACATCATGACGGTGTGACCGTCGGGGGCGCTCAGCGCCTCAGGCGTCGTCTCGCCCCGTCTCGCGCAGCGCGCTCGCGTAGCGCTCCCAGGCCCTGCCGTTCTCGATCACCGCCGCGACCTCGTCGAGCGCCTCGTACACGGGCAGCAGCACCTTCGTGACCCCGTGTCGCGCGCGCATCTCGTCGACCTCGGCGCGCCGGCTCTCGAGGGCGAACTGCGCCGCGCGCTGCGTCGCCCAGGGCGACACGCCCAGCAGGGTGAGCAGGTCTTTGCGCTCGGCCGCCTCGACCAGCGCGCGCACGCGGGTGCGCTCGGGCCCGGGCGGCCCCTGCGCCGCGTCGAGCTCGTGGGCGATGCCCTCGAGGCGCGCGAGCTGCAGCCACGAGAGGGCCAGGAGGGCCGGGAGCACGTCCTCTCCGTGCGAGCGCACGATGGCGGCGAGGGACGCGCCCTTGGCGCCCACCGCGGCGTCGCGCTCCTGCGGCGAGAGCGGGAGCGACATCAGCGACGACGCCTCGGCGCGGAGCGTGAGCGTCGTGTCGTCTCCCCCGAGGGCGACGAAGGCCTGCGCGGGCTCGAGCCGCGCGCGCGCCCCGAGGATCAGCAGGGCGTCGAGGGCGCGGGTCGGGAGCGGCACGCCGACCGACTGCTCCACCGCGCGGATCTCCCACTCGATGCTGTCGAGGCAGAGCAGGTCGAAGACCATCTCCTGCGCGGCGCGGGCGAGGATGGGCGCGAGGCCGTCGGGGGGCACGTAGCCCTGCGCGGCGAGCATCGCGGCGCCGCGGAGCCCCGCGTCGAGGGGCACGTTCGCGAAGCGCGCGGCCTCGCGGGGGATGTACCCCAGCCGCGCGAGGCAGGCGCCGATGAAGTCTTCGGCGCGGGAGCCGCGCACGGCGAGGAGGTGCCCGGCGTTCACCGTGAGCGACCACTCGGTGTCGCGGTTGTGCACGGTGATCACCCCCGTCGCGCGCCCGCGCCAGGCCGCGGCGAGGAGCTGCGCGACGCCGTAGCGCCCGAGGCTCCCCGCGAGGCGCAGGTCGCCGTCGAGGGTCAGGGGCATGAGGCTCACCCCCGGCGATCCGCCGCGGAGGCCCGTGCGGTGCCGGAGGTCGGACGACATCCCTGGCGCCCTGCCCCCGAGGGGCACGTACGAAATCCCGTAGGAGACGTCGTTGTCGAGGGAGTCCATCGGGCCGTCGAGGGGCTCGAGGAGCTCGGGCGGCACCAGGTCGTCGATGGACTCGTCGACCAGCGGCGGGAGCTCGAAG
The DNA here is from genome assembly GCA_041389885.1 of Polyangiales bacterium. GTDB lineage: Bacteria > Myxococcota_A > Polyangia > Polyangiales > JAWKRB01. The sequence continues at coordinate 141,602 of JAWKRB010000012.1, forward strand.
AGCTCAGGCTCCTCCCCCTTCGCGGCCATCGCCTCGGCGAGCGCCGCCCGGATCGGTGACGACGCCTGCGCGAGCTCGCTCGACGCGGACAGGTCGAAGGCCTCGACCGGCGCGGAGTTTCTCGCCTGCGCTGGGAGCGTGGGCTGCTGCTTCGGCGGGGCGTCTTCTTTCGACGGCTCGACGGCTCGCTCGGGCTCTCCTCGGGAGTAGGCCGGGACGAGCGAGGGCGGCGTGGGCCGCGTCGGCTGCATCCCCACCGCGCGCGAGAGGGGCACCGCGGTGCCGGCCTTGGGCGGCGCCGAGAAGCGCCCCGAGATGCGCATCGGACGCACCGCCGTCGCGGCGCCGTCGAGGAGGGCGTCGAGCTGCTCGGTGATCTCTTCGGGGCTCACCGGCCGCGCGAGGAACGCGTCGGCGCCGGCCTGCATCGCGGGGTGGATCGACGAGCCGGGGGCGTAGGTCTCTTGCGTCGCGCCGAGCACGATCACGGGGACCTGCCCCGCGGCCGTGGCGCCGCGCCGGAGCCGATGGAGGGTCGCGAGCGTGCCCGGTAGATCGATGTCGGCCACCACCGCCGCCGCCCGCTCGCGGAGCACGACGTCGGCGAACTCCTCGGGCGCGCTGTGCACCACGACGGCGTCGGCGGCGCGCAGCGCGTCAAGAATCGGCGCGTCCGCGGGGCGCAGCGCGACGACCACGCGTCGGCCGCGGAGGTGACCGCCGCTCGAACTGGCCGCTTCTTTCGTCGTCCTCGACAGGGTTCGACCTGATGCCCTTCTCGCCCGCGAGGAGCCTCGCGACCGCTCGGCGCTCGAGCGCTGCTCCCTCGATCAACGCGCCGCTCACAGACCCTAGCCTCGCTCTCGCACGCGCCGCAATGTGTTCAAATGTAAGCCTTCAACGGAACGGCAGAACATTCCTGGGATCGCACGGGATGCTCACCGACTGGTTCGTGAGCTCGGCGGGCTCGACCCTCGCGGGGTCGACCCCTTCGCGGACCAGGCGCACCTCATAGTGCAGGTGCACCACCCCCTCGGCGCCGGTGTCGCCGACGAAGCCCAGCACCGTCCCCGGCGCCGCGGCCGCGCCCCGGGTGACGCCCGGCGCGGCGTGGTCGAGGTGCCCGTGCAGCGCGAGGTAGGTGCGGGTCGCGCCCTCGTCGCGCACGACGTGTCGCAGGGCCACGGTGGTCCCGAAGAGCGGACCGACGTAGATCACCTCGGCGTCGCCCACCTCGCCGCGGAGGCTGATCACGCGCACGGGGGTGCCCCGCGCCTGCAGCACGTCGACGCCCCCGTGCCCCACGGCGCTGAGGGTCGCGCCCCGTCGCTGGAGCGCGTCGGGGCGGTCGAGGTCGTACCCGCTGGCCACCGGCGCGCCGCGCTCGGGCGTGTCGACGGGGTAGAGATAACGCCCGTAGTCCGCCGGGAGCTCGGGGCGACGCGGGACGTGCTCGTAGCGCACGCGCCGGCCGCTTCGCTCGGTGTGCAGGTTCTCTTCGACCCGCGCGCGCTCCCCGAGGGCCGCGGAGGGCGAGACGCACACGCCGTCGAGTTCGAGGGCCCCCGCGGGGCAGCGCGCCGTCGGCAGGCACCAGCCGTCCGCCGTCACCCCGGCGCAGGCGGGCGCCGCCGCCGCGCGCGCCTCGGGCACGCCCCGCCACACCCGCTCGCGCACCCGCGCCGGGAGCGCCGCGAGGAGCGCGACGAGGCCAGGCCCCAGGAGGATGGACGAACGCCAGCGCACGACCCGGGGAACGGTAGCAGCCGCGCGAGGCATTCCCACGGGCGCGCTTGACCCCCCCGGCGGATTCGTGGATAGACCGCGCCATGTCTGCAGACCTCGACAAGAAGCTCGATCAGGTGTTCTCCACGGCTCGGGCGCTCCGCAGCGCGACCGAGTCCTTCTCCAGCGCAGGCGACGAGCGCGCGCGGGTGGCGGCGCTGGGTCGCGCGGTCGAGGTCGCCGACCGCCTCGAGGACGAGGAAGAGCGCGGCGAGCGGTTGATGCGCATCGGCGACCTCCTCGGAGAGCTCGGCGGCCCCGCGGCCCTCGACGTGCTCCTTCGGCTCCTCGACGACGAGGACCCTGGCGTGCGCGTGAGCGCCGGCGAGGCGCTGCTCGACCTCGGGCACTCGCGCTACGCCGAGGTCGCCAAGGCCTTCGAGAAGGCCATCGACGCGGGCACCCAGGCGCTCGCCCTCGCCGAGGTCCCGTACCTCCTGGCGGAGATCGGCGAGCCGGGCGGGGTGAAGCTCTGCGTGAAGCTCCTGCGCCACGCGGAGCCCGACGTGGTGGGCGCGGCCATCGAGGCCCTCGCCTCCCTCGGCGACGCGAGCGCCATCAAGGACATCGAGAAGCTCCTCCACGACAAGCGCGCCGTGCCGCAAGAAGAGGAGCTCGACAGCGGCGAGTTCACGGTGGGCGAGCTCGCGGCCGACGCCGTGGCGCACCTGCGCTCCCTCCGGGGCTGAGCGCCGTGAGCGACGACGAAGACCCGCGGGCGCTCGAGCGCGTGCTGGCCTACGACGCCGCCTTCGTGCCGCGCTACGCGCAGCGATTCGGTCGCCACCTCCTCGACGCCCTGGAGGTCGGCGCCAGGGCCAACGTGCTCGACCTCGGGTGCCGCACGGGATACCCCACGGTGGACATCCTCGAGCGCTGGGGCGACGCGCGGGTCATGGCCCTCGACGTCGACCCGCACCACCTCGAGCTCGCCCGCGCGCGCACCAGCGGCGACCTGGGCCACCGGGTGTTCTTCAAGCAGGGCCCGGCGGCGCCGCTGCGCTTCGACGCCGGCGTGTTCACCCACGTCGTGGGCAACCTCATCGACCGCCTCGGCTTGCCCCGCGAGGAGCTCATCGCCGAGGCCGCGAGGGTGCTCGCCCCGCGGGGGCAGCTCGCGGTCACCCTCCCCATGCAGGGGTCCTTCGCCGAGGTCATCGACCTCTTTCGCGAGATCGCCCTGGGGCGTGACCTCCTGGGGGTGTCTGAGCGCGCGGACCGCTACGCGCAAGAGCTCCCGAGCGAAGAGACCCTGCGCGCGGAGCTCGACCGTCACGGGTTCTGCGAGGCGCTGGTGGAGTCGTGGGAGTTCACCCTGGACTACACGTCGTCCGAGGCGCTCATGGGCGACGCGGCGATCGAGTGGGCGGCCCTCCCCGAGTGGCGCTGGTGCGCCGCCGGGTCGGCGCAGCCCGAGCTCGTGCTGCGCGCGCTGCGCACCGCCGTCGACACGTACTTCGAAGGGCGCACCTTCGAACTCACCGTGGTCGGCGGCTGCGTGACCGCGCGGCGCCCGGCCTGAGCCTGCGCCCTCCGCCCACACAGCGATTTCCGTGCTAGGGACGGCCAGACCCGCCATGCACCCCAACGCCGCCGCCCTGCGCGAGATCTACTCGCGACGCCCCGTGATCCTCGCGCCGATGGAGGACGTGACCGACCTGGTGTTTCGCCGCCTCTGCCGCGAGGTGGGCGCCGAGCTCTGCGTCACCGAGTTCGTGAACGTCGAGGGCCTCTTGCGCGGCTGCCGCAAGGCGAAGCGCAAGCTCGTGCTCCCGCCCGACGACGTGCCCACGGTGATTCAGATCTACGGCAGCGACCCCGAGCGCCTCGCCGAGGCCGCCGTCGTCGCCGAATCCGCGGGGCCCCTCGCCATCGACATCAACTGCGGCTGCTGGGTGCCCAAGATCGCCGGCCGCGGCGCGGGCGCGGGCTGGCTGCGCGACCCCGCGGCGATGGTCGCGATGACGAAGATGGTCGTCGAGCGCGTGTCGCTCCCGGTGACCGTGAAGACCCGCATCGGCCTCGGCCCCGAGAGCCACATGCCCATCGTCGACCTCGCGCGGCGCCTCGAAGACACGGGCATTCACGCCCTCACCCTCCACTGCCGCACCGCGCAGATGGGCCACAGCGGCGAGGCCGACTGGACCTGGGCCGCGAAGGCGCGCGCGGCGGTGTCGATCCCCGTGGTGGTGAACGGCGACGTGCGCAGCGCGCGAGACGCCCTGCGCGCGATGGAGAGCACCGGCTGCGAGGGCGCGATGGTGGGCCGCCGCGCCATCGAGCACCCCTGGATCTTTCGCGAGGCGCGCGCCCTCCTCGACGAGGGCCGCGAGCTCGCGCCGCCCACCCTCGACGAGCGTATCGCTTTGTGCCGCAGGCACCTGATCGCCAACGTCGAGGCCCGCGGCGAGCGCCCCGGCGTGTCGTGCACGCGCCGTCACCTCGGGGGATACCTCAAGGGCATCCCCGGCGCGGCGGCGCTGCGTCAGCGGCTGAACACCACGGAGCACCTGCAGGGCTGCCTCGACGCGCTCGACGAGGCGCAGCGGCGGGGCGGCCACGTCGAGGCGGGCGCGATGGAGGCGGTGGCGTGATCGACGGCGTGGGCGAGCTCTACGCCGCGCACGTCGCGGCGCTCTCGGCGGAGTACGCGCGCTGCCTCGACGCGCACGGCTTCGACGCGGTGGTGATCCACGGCGGCGTGGCGCGCAAGCGCAGCGAGTTCGACGACCAGTACTGGCCGCTGCGCCCGACGCCGCACTTTCAGCACTGGGTGCCGTTGAGCGAGCCCGACGCGGCGCTGGTGATTCGCCCTGGGCGCGCGCCGCAGCTCGCGCGGGTGCCCTCTACGAGCTTCTGGGAGGCGCCGCTTCCCCCCGAGTCGGATCACTTCGCCCCGCACTTCGAGCACCTCACCCTCGCCGAGGCCGACGCGCTCCGTCGCGAGCTCCCTGGGGGGCGCGTGGCCTTTCTCGGCGAAGACCTCGCGCAGGCCGCGCGCTGGGGGATTCACGAGTCGTGTCGCAACCCCGAGGCGCTGCGGGGCTCCCTCGACGCGCTGCGCACCCGCAAGAGCGCCTACGAGCGCGCGTGCCTCGCCGAGGCCAACCGCCGCGCCGCGCCGGGCCACGCCGCGCTGCGCGAGGCGTTCTTCGACGGCCCGCGCACCGAGCTCGAGCTCCACCTCGCGTACCTCGGCGCGACGAAGCAAGACGACGCCGAGACGCCCTACAAGAACATCGTCGCCCTGGACCGCAACGCGGCGACGCTGCACCACATCGCCTACGCCCGCACCGACGGCGCGCGGGCGCGGGCGCTGCTCCTCGACGCGGGCGCGACGTGCCTGGGCTACTGCTCCGACATCACCCGCACGTGGGTGCGCCCCGAGGGAGACGCCGCCGCCGAGCGCTTCGCGGCGCTGGTGGCCGAGCTCGACGCGATGCAGCGCCGGCTCTGCGCGGCCGTGTCGCCGGGCCTGGGCTACGAGTCGCTCCACGACCGCGCCCACGAGGAGCTCGGGGCCGTGCTCGCGCGCGTCGGCCTCGTGCGCTGCGGCGCCGAAGAGGCCGTGAGCTCGGGCATCACCCGCGCGTTTCTCCCCCACGGCCTCGGGCACTCGCTGGGGCTGCAGTGCCACGACGTGGGCTGCGCGGTGGTGCGCCCCCGGGCCGACAACCCCTTCTTGCGCAACACGTCGGTGATCGAGGCGGGGCAGGTCTTCACCATCGAGCCTGGGGTGTACTTCATCGATGGGCTGCTGCGTCCGTTGCGCGAGGGTCCGAACGCCGCGCGGGTGAACTGGGACGAGGTCGACGCGCTCGCGCCCTTCGGCGGCGTGCGCATCGAAGACGACCTCTACGTCACCGGAGACCCCGCGCGCCCCGTCGAGAACCTCACGCGCGACGCCCTCGGTGACTGAGCCACCGAGACTCTACGACAGGCTCGCGGTGGCGGTCGTGCGGCGCCTGCCCGTCCTCCCGTGCGCGCCGCTGCGGGCAGCGCAGTCCCTCAGGGTGCAGCATGCTCCGAAGCAGGTCTGTAGCAAGCCGCGTCGTCCAGCAGGTCGTCGACGGGGAACAACATCGTCGTCGGCCGAAGACACGACGAGCCAGAGCTCCGGGCGAGTCACGTCGCCTCGGAGGGAGCATGAGCCCGGTGTCCTATCCCCCAACTCGTGCATCAGGTCGACGCACACAAGGGCCACCGCGGGCGACGTCGCCATCCGCGGCTCCGACGGCGGCGACCACAACACCGTAACCGCCCCGAAGTCGGCGTCACGACGGGCAGTGTCCGTGGCGGACACCCCGCCATCCCCGCGGTAGCGTCGAGCCCGTGAGGGCGAGGTGTCGGCTGGACGCGCGCCTCCCTCGCTCACATCGGCCCGAGCCAACGCGGCCTCCGCTCAGCGGGCGGAGCGGCGGATCTCGAAGCCGGTGTGTTCGCGAATGAAGTTCTGCGCGACGGTCATCAACTGCTCGTCGAGCATCGGCAAGAGATGGTTCTGCCGCGCGATCAGCGCATCGACCTGCGACGACTCCCCGCGGATGCTCAGTTTCGCGCGTTCGCTGCCTGGCGTCAGAGTCAGTCCCAGCTGCTCGCAGAGGGCGGCCACCAGCGCCTGGACGAAGCGGTCGTCGATCTCGAGGTGGATCGTGCTCATGTGCACGACCCCGCCGGGATGTACGGCGCACGTCGCGGGCGAGGGCGTGGTCGATGCCTGTGGACGGCGGCGCTTGTTGGGACTCATGGCGACGGGCTCCTCGCCCGTCGCTACCACGCCTCCTACGCGGCGCGCGAAGTCCCGGCGTTCGTCGCCTCGTCGACTGCAGCGCGCCCGCGCGTCGGCAGCACGAGCGCGGGATCGGCGACGCCCATCGCGTCGGGCAGCAGCTCGTCGAGCCGCGTGTGGGGGTGGCCCCCGATCAACTTCGCGACCACCGCGTGCAGGTACGCGCGCGGGTTCAGCCCATGCGCGAGCGCCGTCGCGCAGAGCGTATACGCCGCCGCCCAACGCGTCGCGTGCAGCTGGTTGCCCACGAAGAAGTACGTGTGGCGGCCGAGCGCCCACGGGCGCAGCGCGCGCTCGCTGGCGTTGTTCGTGACTTCGATCTCCCCGTCGAAGAGGAAGAGGCACAGCCGCAGCCACTGCCGCTGCAGGTACGTCAGCCCCTCACCCAGCTTCGACTTCGGCTCCACCGTCGGCGCGAGCGCGAGCACCCATGCGCGCAGCTCCTCCAGCACCACCAGACTCTCCGCCTGCCGGAGCCGCTGCCGCGCCGCCGCGTCGAGACCGAGTCGGTCGGCTCGGCGCTGCACAGGTGTTGTATCGACCTGCACCAATCGACACGGCGTCGTTCAGCCCTGACACAAGTGTCAGACATCGCGGTCCTGCTGCGTCCCATCACCGAGCTGACCGTGGCTGTTGGCGCCCCAGCAGAGCACATGACCGCTCGCATGAAGCGCGCAACTGTGCCGCGCCCCGAGCGAGAGCGCCCGAATCGAACCGCAGCTTCCCGCCGCGCAACTGTCGAATCCGCCGCACGCACGACCGCAGTGCCCGCAGTGGGAGCGCGAGACCTCCAGCGGCGTCTCACATCCGTTCGTCGGGTCCCTGTCGCAGTCACCCCAGTTGGGGTCACACAGACCCGGCACGCAGCGCCCCGCGACGCAAAGACCCGCACGGTTGGGTCCGCGGCAGGGCGCATCGTCTTCATCGACGAGCCCGTCGCAGTCGTCGTCAGCAACGTTGCACTGTTCAGGCATGCTCACGCACGGTCGACCATCCTCGACGCAGGATCTTCGTCGGACTCGGCTGCGTCGGATGAATCTTCGTCCGTACCATCCAACGAGGCAGCATCTACTTCGATGACTGCGGCATCAACGGTGCGGGGCAGTGTCGCGTCTGCTGAAACGGCATAACTCTGATCGCGCAGCACGCACGAGCCAATGAGCAACCAAACAACAGAGGCCATCAACGATGAACGCCACATGCAGCCTGACTCCGCCCTAGATGTTCGGAACGACCTCTTTCATCACATGTGAGGACGCGGCGCTGCTTGTGGATCGAGTTCCCGAAGCGCGGCGTAGGCGAGGCGATTTTCAATATAGTACAAGTCCCAGTAGAACTCACTGCTCCAGTCATCACGAGCGTTCGCGAGGAGTCGAACAGCGCGAATCCTCATCACCGCGTCAAGCAGTCCCCTCGCAACATCGACTTGTCTTCCAGATGACGAAGCGGAGAGATCATCCTCGTGGTCGGCGAGGAACTGTTCGAGCTTGTCGAGTCTCGCTTCGCGCCTGACATCCAAGTCGGCCAACGCACGCTGCAACTCCTCGCGATCCTCTGCTGGAGTCCGAACCAAGACACTGCCTTCAGCAATGCACTGGTCGATCGCTCGAAGACGCTCAAGCAGCTGGGACATCAGTTCGTTTTCGCACATCATCTACCCGAAGATCGGTATGGGCCAGCAGGATCACAGCCACCAGCATCTCTATTGAACTTCCTTTCGCATGCATCGATACACGCAAAGTGCGTTAGACCACGACATGTTATAGAGAGCACAGCAGGATCGACATGCTTCGATTGTCGCATAGTCTCCCCCTTGACAGTTGCTCCAATCAGGCGGCGGAGGAGGAGCTGGCAGTGGCGGAATAATGTGTCGATCCCTGAAACCAGGCAGTTGACTGGCAGTCACTATTACTGCGGCTGTACCAAGCGCCACGACTACTGCACAGAGCACTGGCTGCGACGCACAGGCTGTCGCGAGTGCTGCTGCCGAGCCAGGATCCAGACCGTTTGGGTCGATGCTATTGACTGGATCTCCGAGCACATACCCATACAAGTTCGAGTCTCCGCCCGAGAAGAGGATCGGATCCTTGGCCATCCATCGCCCAACCGTCCCGTCGTAGTCTCGGAAACCAAAGCGAACGAGGCCCGATGTATCGATTCTCAATCTGCTTCGGCGTACCCCAGGGCTCGTGAGAAATCCGGTGTCCGGATCGTAGAAGCCTCCCGCGAAGCCGAATGGCTGGAAGCGAGGCTGAGAGTCGAGACGCACCGCACCGAGCGGGTCGTAGCGAAGCTCCTGCGCGACAGCACCCGTCTGCGCGTCGACGACCAACCGCACGCTCCCCAGGTGATCGTGGAGCAAGCGATAGGCACGTGTCTCCGAGGTCGTGACCCGCACCATGTGATTCGGGAACGTTCGGACGGCTCGCGTACACGTAGCGTCGTCGCGCAGAGTAGGTCCCATTGGTGAACTCGATCTCCGCCACGAGCCGGAGCATTCCGTCCCAGAGGTACGTCCGCTGCAGCGTCGCTGTCGCCTCGGATGCACCGGCGAACTTCGCGACACGCCGACCGAGGGCATCGTTGACATAACGAACAAACCACACGACGCTGCCACCCGTGCGGTGAGTGACGGTCTCAAGCGATCCGAGTGCGTTGTAGCGATACTCGAGCTCTTGGTCTTCATCGACGGCCCGACGCCGCAGGACGGTGCCGCGGGGACTCCAGTCCCATCGCACTTGGCCCATCTTCTCGACGCGATCCTGCGCCGCTGCGATGGTCACCTCCAGGCCATCGATCTCTGTCTGGTTTCCGTTGTCATCATACTCATAGGAATGGCTTCCGGTGCCCGTGCCAGCATCCCCGGTCACGGTGGTCGCCTGGAGCCGTCCAAACTCGTCGTACGAGTAGACGTAGTGGAGTTCGCGCTGCACCCCGGAGACCGGGAATCGCTCACGCCGACAGAGGATGCGAGCGGCCCCGTCGCGCGCGGGATCAGAGGTGGTTGGACAGACGTAGTCGATGTTGAACGCCCGCGACGCACTCGACTCGGTCCACTGCGTGTTCTCGGATGACCGCTCGGCGTGTGTGGTGGTGTAGCTGAGCGCGGTGCTGAACAGCGGTCCGATCCCCTGCTGGAAGCTTTGGCTCTCGAGCACGAGAAGCAGTCGTCTGCCACACCTGCTGGTAGCTGGCGTTCGCAGGCGTGCCCATGCTCGCAGCGGTCAGCAGTCCGTCGTCATCATAGCCGTAGGCAACAGCACCTTCCGATCGTGTCTGCACCACGGGTTGCGACATCCTGTCCGAGGCGCCCCCAGACATCCGGGCGACGTTCGATGATTGTGGTCGCCGGGGCATCGGCTGCGAGGGTCTGTTGTTCGCGCGCGACCATCTTGCCAAAGTAGCCCAGATGCTCGGTACAGGCTTCGCTTCCCACGCAGCCGCTTCCTGTGGTCCAGCCCTGCCGCAGCCGGCCCCGGCTGTCGTAGAGGTAGCGCCGTCTGAGATCGCCGTTGAGCTCCGTCAACCGTCCAAGACCATCGTACTCGAAAGACACCTCCTTGCGAACGCCTCCCTTTTCCTCGGGAGGGAGATTCACCAGGGCGAGCGCATCAATTCCTCATTGGTTTCAATGGAAACAGTGCTCACCGCTTTCAGCTGCCCCCTTCGCTCGCCGGGCGCCCTGCGGTCGCTGGCTCGCTGAAGTGGGAGCCTGAACCTGGGCGCCCCCGCCGGGGCGGAGGCCTGACCGAACGCACGCCGGGTGTGTTCCGCACCGACGGTGTGTGAAAGGTTCGCGGGATGTTCCGCCGTAAGCTGCCGACGCAGTTCCATCGCGAAGATCGATCACCCCACCGTCGTGCGCGGCACGCGCGCGACGATCGCCCGGTCAGCCCCCGCCCCGGCGAGGCGGGGCCTTCAGGCTCCGCTTTCAGCGAGCCAGCTGACCGCGGGCGCCAACGCGAAGGCGCCTCTCCGCCTGCGACAAATCCATTGAATCCAATGAGGAATTGATGCGCTCGCCCTGGGAGATTCACCGAGGCCGGCTGCCGGTCCAGTCTCCATGTCCATTGCGACTCGGTGTCCTCATCCGAGATGGCTGGCCCGGGCGAAGTGAGCGCTTGCGAGAGAAGGGAATCAGTCGCGGGGGCGAATGATCATGCCGGGAGGATTCGGGCAGGGCACGCAGACGTTGGTGCTGCCGAAGCGCAGCCCGGCCATGCCGCCCGCGCAGCGCGTGGTGCACTGCCAGGTCTCGGTCTCGACGCGAAAGGCCTGGAAGCATCCTGTGCACTGGAGGTCGGGGCGGGGCGCGCAGACCACGCGGTCGCCGAAGGCGCCGCCATAACGGATGGTCACCTCGCAGCCGCGGTCGCAGCGCCACTCCCCAGGCCGCACGTAGCGGGGAAAGCGCGTCGCGAGGCAGTCGGGCGGCGGCGGGACGCAGCGGAAGTCGCCAGGCGCCATCTCCGCGGAGACCTGCCCGTCGGGGCAGCGGGCCGGGGCGCAGGTCTGCTCCATGATCGAGCGGCCGTCGCCCTCTTGAATGCCGCAGAAGGGCATCGCGTTGGGCGTGCGCAGGGAGAACACCATGGTCTCGCCGCGCTGGCAGCGGCAGGCCTCGTCGGCGCGGCCGTCGCAGTTGTTGTCGAGGCCGTCGCAGATGTCGGTGCTGGGCTGCACCTCGCCCGTGCAGCGACCCCAGCGCGCGTCGTTGCCGCAGACCATCGTGCCGGGGCGGCAGACGCCGCGACCGGAGGTCCCCGGCGGGCCGTTGTAGCAGGTGCGGGTCTGGCCGGGGGTGCAGCCGCAGCCCTCGTCGATCTCGCCGTTGCAGTCGTTGTCGGCGCCGTCACACACCTCGGGCTCGGGGGTGCTCACCTGGAGGCAGGTGCTCCAGACCGATCCGCCGTCGCCGCGCTCGACGCAGCGCTGAAAGCCCGAGCGGCACATGCCCGTGCCCACGGTGCCGCCGGGGCCGGTGTAGCAGTCGCGGGTCGCGCCGAGGGTGCAGGTGCAGCCCTCGTCGACGTCGCCGTCGCAGTCGTCGTCGATCCCGTTCGAGCACATCTCGAAGTTCGGGACGATCATGTCGTTGCACAGCCCCCAGGTGAGCCGCCCGTCGACGCGCTCGCACACCTGCGCGCCCGCGCGGCACACACCCACGCCCGCGCTCCCCGTGGGGCCCGCGTAGCACGAGCGCCGCTCGCCCTCGGTGGTGCAGCCGCAGCCCTCGTCGACCTCGCCGTCGCAGTTGTTATCGAGGCCGTCGCAGACCTCCATCTGCGGCGCGCCCGCGCCCTCGCAGGCGCCCCAGAGGCCGTCGCGCCCGCAGGTCATCGAGCCGTAGGTGCAGCTCGTGCCGCCGGCCTCGGCGGGGGCGCCGGGGTAGCACTGCATCCTCGCGCCGACGTTGCAGGGGCAGTCTTCGTTGACGTTGCCGTCGCCGTCGTTGTCGAAGGCGTCTTCGCAGATCTCGCCGTTGATCACCGTGCTGCCCGACGGGGGGGTGAAGATCGGGACATCGTCGGAGGATCCCCCGGTGTCGGGGTTGAAGCTCACGTCGACGACGAGGCCGCCCGCGTCGGTGTCGCCCCCGACGCCGCCTCCGCCGCCGCCGGGCGTGAGGCCGCCCACCACCGCGCCGTCGAGGACCACCACCGCGCCGTCGGCCAGCAGCGTGCCGATCTGGGCGCCGTCGGGGCCCACTACCGCGCCGTCGGGCAGCGCCGTACCGATGACCGCGCCGTCTGGACCATAGACGTTCGGACCGCCGGGCGCCCCCGCGTCCATGTCGCCGCCGCCGCCCGCGTCGCCGCTGTTGGACGTCGCGTCGGGGCTGTGGTTGTTGCCGCCGCGGTTGTCGCCGCCGGAGCCCGTGCCGGCGCCGACGCCGTTCGCGCCCTCATCGGTGCGACCGCATCCGAGGGGCAGCGCGAGGGCGGCGACGATGGCCAGAATCGATGCGCGTTGCATAGAGGAACCTCGTGATCGCGCGCGTCGAAAGGACGCGCGGGCGTCCCGAGCCTCTCACGTCCCGTGCCACTGAAATTAGCCTTGTTCTCTCGCGTTCGCCCCTGACGGGCTGTCGGTCGGGGGAGACAATGCGGGGGGGATTCCTCCCATCACCGGGGCCGCGAAGCTCAGCCTTGGCCGCGCGGGTCGAGGCGGTCACGCAACACGTCCCCCGTGAGGTTGAACCCGAGCACGGTGGCCGCGATGAGCCCCCCGGCGAGCATCGCCAGGCGCGGGGTACGGAGCAGGTGCGCGGTCCCCTGGTCGAGCAGCGCGCCCCACGAGGCCGACGCGCCTGGACCCAGGCCCAGAAACGACAGCGAGGCCTCGGCGAGCACCGTGGCGCCGAGACCGAAGGTCGCCTGCACCACCAGCGGCCCCGCGGCGTTGGGCAGCACGTGGCGGAGAAACACCCGCGTCTGCGAGGCGCCCAGGCACCGCGCGGCGGTGACGAACTCGCGCTCGCGCAGGCGCAGCACCTCGGCCCGAGCGACCCTCGCGTAGCCCACCCACCCCGTCACCGAGAGGGCCATCACCAGGTGCCAGACCCCCGGCCGCGCCACCAGCGCCAGCACCGCCATGTTCACCAGGATCGACGGGAACGACTGCGCCGCGTCGGTGAGCCTCGCCACGACGGCCCCGAGTCGCCCGCCGAGGAAGGCCGCGCCGCCGCCGAAGACCGCGCCGACGAAGAGGGAGATCGCCACCGTCGAGAGCGACACCGCCCCCGCCAGCCGCGCGCCGTAGAGCGCGATCGACAGCACGTCGACGCCGTTGTCGGCGGTGCCCAGCAGGTGCGCGCGGGAGGGGCCCGCGAGCTCGTGCGCGAGGTCGATCGCGCGAGGGTCGTAGGGCGCGACCCAGGGGCCCAGCAGCGCCAGGGCGCCGAAGACCGCCACGAGGGGATACCCGATCAGCGCGCGCCCGCGGAGCTTCATGGTCCTACTGCGCCCGGATGCGCGGGTCGACGGCGGCGTAGGCGAGGTCGACGAGGAGCTGCACGCACACCACCGTCGCGGCCACGGCGACGACGCACGCGAGCACCACGGGGATGTCGCGCCGCAGCAGCGCGTCGAGAAAGAGCAGGCCCACGCCGTCGCGGTCGAAGAGCCGCTCGGTGACCACCGCGCCGCCCAGGAGCGCCGAGAGCTGCGCCCCGCCCACCGTGAGCAGCGGGACCATCGCGCTGCGCAGCGCGTGCTTCACCAGCACCACGCCGTTCGAGAGGCCCTTCGCCCGCGCGGCGAGGATGTACGGCTCGCGGAGCACGTCGCGCAGCGCGCCGCGCCCCATGCGCGTGAGGATCCCTGCCATGCCCGCGCCCAGGGTGATCGCCGGGAGGATCAGCGACGCCGCGCCATGCGCGTCAGGGCCGGGAAAGGGCAGCCACGGGAGCTCGACGCAGAAGACACGCACGAGCATCGGGCCGATCCAGAGCGAGGGCACGGCCATGCCCACGAGGGAGGCCACGCCCACGGCGGCGTCGGTGCGGGTGTCGGGGCGGGTCGCGGCGAGCAGGGCCATGGGGATCGCGAGCGCCCACGCGATGACCGCCGCCGAGAGCGCCAGGCGCGCGGTGTCGGGCCACACCCGGAGCACCTCGCCGAAGGCCGTGCGCTCGGGGTGGGTGAACGAGCGACCCATGCCCCGAAAGAGCAGGTCGCCGAGGAAGTGCGCGTACTGCTGGTAGAGCGGGAGGTCGAGGTGCAGCGCGCGGCGGAGCGCGGCGCGGTCCGACGCGGGCGCGGCCTCGTCGAGGAGCGCGTCGACGGGGTCGCCCGGGAGCATGTGGATCACCAGGAAGCACAGCGAGGCCACCGCGAGCACCGTGAGAAGCCCCGCGCCGAGTCGACGCGCGAGGAATCCCGCGAACCTCACGGCGCGCCCGTACCGCCGTCAGCGCTCGGGGGCGTCTGCATGGCAGGGCGCACCTCGCACCAGCCCGCCCGCTGCCCCGCCTCGAGCCGCACGTTGCAGCTCTCCCCCGGCGGCAGGATCTCCGGCGCCGTCTGCGCGCACATCGCCTGCGCCGCCGTGGGGATCACGCAGCGGTAGCCGTCGCGGCAGTCGCCGTCTTCGTTGCAGGTGGACATGCAGAACCTGCGGGTGAGACGGCGGGTGTTGGCGTTGAAGGCCACGCACACGGCGTCGTCGGGGCAGGTGCCGGGGTCGCAGGCGTCGATGGTGCAGTAGCCGTCGCGCTGGGTGAGGTCACAGACGCGGTCGCCCTGGAGGGAGCAGTCGGTGCTCTGCGAGCACGAGTCTCCGATCACCTTCTTGCAAGAAGGCGCGGCGAGGAGGGCCGCGAGGAGGACGAGAGGGCGGGCGCGCATCGGGGCGCGGACACTACCCAAGCCGCCCCCACCGCGCAATCGCCGCGGCGACGATGGGAGGGGCGTTCACTCTTCGCGCCGCGCCGCGCCGACGACGGTCCCTCGCACGAGCATGCCGAGGCCGAAGGTCGCGGCGACGATGAGCCAGAAGGCCCAGGGCGGCGCCGCCTCGAGGCCGCTCCTGACGTTCATCCCCAGCACCGCGCCGATGGCCGTGACCGGAAAGAAGGTCGCCCCCAGGACGTTCAGCCGGTGCTGCGCCGCGGCGGCCTTGCGGTTGAACTCCGCCTGCGCCTCGGCCGACTTCGCCTCGATGTGCTTGAGCGCCAGGTGCGCGTCGGCGAGCACCAGCTCCAGGGCCCGGTCGGTGTCTTGAGACGAGTCTCTGAGCGAGATGATCTCCTTGTCTCCCAAGGCGTTTCGCGCGTCCTGGAGGGCGGCGGAGAGGTGGCGCGCGGCGCGGGAGAGGGGCGTGGCCTCGCGCAGCAGGGCGACCAGCACGTCGGCGGTGCGGGCGTCGTCGACGGCTTCGTCGAGGGCGTCGGCCCGCGCGGCGTAGGCCTCGACGAGGCGCTTGAGCGAGGCGAGCCCGTCTCCCCCCGAGGGGCGCTTGCCCTCCGCGGCGTCTTCCCAGCGCCCGTCGGGCCTGCGCCAGAAGAGCCGCGCGGTGCGACGCGCGTCGTCGGCCGGCGGGACCTCGTGGAGGATCAGCAGCAGGTGCCCCTCCTCCACCATCGCCCGCTGGCGCCCCGCCGCACGCCCGACGCGCTCGCGAAACCTCGCAGGCACGTCCCACTCTGTCGGAATGACTTCGCCCATGCCCGCGATGCTACGGCACGAGAGGCGGTAGACGGCCTCGCCGCCGGGGTGGAATGATCGACCCCGTGAACAGGAGCCGAGATGTCTGACGAGAATTCCGCGGAGGCGCCCCCGCCGCAGCCCGCGGCGCCCTCGCCGAAGAAGCCTCCGACCGCCCTCGTCGTCGCCGGCCTCGCGGTCACCACCCTGATCGTCGGCGTGACCCTGCTGCGAGGTCGCGCGCCGACGCCGTCTCCCCATGCCGCCCCGCCGCGCTCGGCCCCGGCGGCGAGCGAGCGCGAGGGGGGCGTCGAGGCCTCTGACCCGACGCCGCCGGAGAATTCGCAGTCCCTCGCTGACACGGTGGGCCCTGCGACCTCCGAGGTCCTCGCGCTGTTCGCGCCGCTGCGCGTGGGCTCGGACGTAGGCTCGGGACGCATCGAGCAGATCAGCGACGTCGTCGACGGCAGGGTGATGGTGAGCGTTCGACGGGGCGACGCGACGCAGCTCTACGGGGTGATGCTCCACAGCGCGGCCGCGGCCGACCTGCGCCGCGCGGGCCCCTACGTGCTCTATGTGCACGGCGTGGCGCGGCCAGAGTTTCGCGACGCGCTCGACGCGATCGTCGCGGCGATCGAGGCGAACGCGCGACGCGGGGGCCGAACGCTCTCCGACCTGCGCCCCTTCGCCCGCGACGAGCCGAGGAACTAGGGCCTGTCCACAGGGGACGTGAAGGGATCAGCGCGACCGACGCAGCCACATCCCGCGCGGCCGCGCGGTGTGGGCCCGCGGCGCGGGTTCACCTCAACCCTTCACGTCCCCTGTGGATAGGAACGAGAGCCCCGCGGCGCCTCAGAACGCGTCGCCGGGCCCGGCCTCGTACTCGTCGACGCCGCCGATGTTCGTCTCGTGGTACGCGCCGCCGTCGTCGAGGGCGAGGTTCTCGAACTTCGTGAGCTCGCGAATGAAGCGCAGGCGCACCGTGTCGGTGGGGCCGTTGCGCTGCTTCGCGATGATCAGCTCGGCGATGCCCTTGTCTTCGGTGTCGCGGTTGTAGACCTCGTCGCGGTAGATGAACATCACCACGTCGGCGTCCTGCTCGATGGCGCCCGACTCGCGGAGGTCGGCGAGCATGGGGCGCTTGTCCTTGCCGGGGCGGGTCTCGCAGCCGCGGTTGAGCTGCGAGAGCGCGATGATGGGCACGTCGAGCTCCTTCGCGAGCGACTTCAACCCCCGGCTGATCTCCGAGATCTCCCGCTCGCGCGACTCCATCTTGTCGCGCGACGCCTTCATGAGCTGCAGGTAGTCGATCACGATGAGCGACATGTCCCGCTCGCTCTTGATGCGCCGGGCCTTGGAGCGCAGCTCGAGGAGCGTGAGGTCGCCCGAGTCGTCGATGTACATCGGCAGCGCGTGGAGCTTGTTGGCCGCGGAGGTGAGCGCGGTGACCTCGTCCTGCGTGAGGAGGTTGGTGCGCAGCCGCGACTGGTCGACCCGCGCCTCGGCGCACATGAGCCGGTTGGCGAGCTCGATGCGCGGCATCTCGAGGGAGAACACCAGCACGGGCTTCATCGACGACACCGCGGCGTTGGTCGCCACGTTGAGCACGAGGGAGGTGTTGTGCACGCACACATCGTTCGCGACGAAGTTGTGGGTCTCGGGGATCGTCAGGTCGTACACCTGCTTCTCCCCCATGCACTCGATCGACACCACCTCGTCCCAATAGACATCGCTCGCCGAGAGCGCGCGGAGCCGGTCGTCCTCGAGCAGCTCGGCCATCACGCCGAGGCGCTCCCGCGAGAGCCCCCGCGCGCCGACGTGGAGGTTGATCCCCGCGCCGAGCCCCATCGCCCTGCCCACGCTCCCCCACGAGCGACCCGCGCGGGCCCGGTCGATCTGCCCCCACACATCCGCCGGAATGACGTCGCGGTTCGCGTGCCGCCCTCGATCCTGGAGCGCGGCGACGACCTTGGCGACCGCGGCCTCCTTGCCGAAGATCCCGATCTCCGCGCAGAAGGTTCGAATCGAGTCGGCGGCCGTGATGTCGATCTGCCACGCGGCGCGCTCACCGCCCTGGTACTTCACGCTGCGCTCGCGGAGCGACGAGAGCACCCCGAAGCGAAGCAGGAGGTGCTGCACCTGCCGCGCGAGGCGCTCGCTCACGGAGGCGTAGCCGAGCTGCGACTGCCCCGAGGTGAGCACCGTCGCCCAGCCGTCGGTCGCGAACAGCCGGTTGAGGAACAGCGCGACCTGCGCGCGCGGGAGCGTGAACACGCACGCCGGGACGTGCTTCGTGTGCGCGCCGCGGCCCCAGAGCCCGAGGTCCCGAAGCCAGCGCGTCAGGGGGTTGCGGTCTTCTCGGCCGCGGGCGTCTGCGGCGAGCTCGCGCAGGGCATCGTCGCCAAGGATCTCGCAGAGCCGCTCGGCGAGCGTCTCACGGGGGACGCACGCGCCGCTCGCCCACTGCGAGACGATCGACGGCGTGACCCCCAGCTCCCCCGCCACCGCGTACGCCGGCGCGGGATGCCCTTCGAGCCGTGAGCTGCAGGCGGCTCGCGAACCCTGCTTCGCCGTCGCGGGTCGTCTCGATCACGCATCACGCGCGCGAACTGCGGCACGCGGGGACCGCCCGGCGCGATCTCCCGTACGTGGACGCCGAAGTCCCGAACGCGGTCGGTGAAATCTTCGAGCACCCGCGGATCTGGTTGGTGAACGTCGGAAGCCCCCGCGAATCGACCCGTCGCCGAGGAGATACCCCAGCAGCGCGACCTCGCAGTCACGCAGGGCGCGGTCTCCGAAGACCGGGATCTGACGCGGCGCCGCCGCACCCGCGCGCCCACGGCGATCTCCGACAACGGTCGCCAGCCGTCGACGGTCAGAAACGGGTGCGTCAGCGTCGACTCGACGCGCCGTCCGCTCCGCGTCGTCACGCGAAACACCGGCTTCACCCCGTCGTCGACGTAGTGGCTCGGCGCGGTCACGCGCAGCCGAAGGTCTTCTCCGAGCGTCAGCAGCCGACCGGCGCCGCGTCGATAGACCTCCTCGATGGTCGCGACGCTGCCATCTTCGAGCACGATCTCGCTGTCTGCAGCGAGGCACTTTCCCATCGCCGGCCTCGCCGCGATGATGATCAGCTGGCCGCCGTGCATCCCCGCGGTGAGGTTGTCGAGGTCGCGAAAGCCCGTCTCGGTGCCCGAGGTGCGCGCGCCGTGGTTGAGCGTGTGCTCCAGCCGCTCAAACGCCTCGAGGATCACCTGGTCGAGGGGCACCAGCGTGCTCTTCGCGCGCTTCTGCGCGACCTCGAAGACCCGCGCCGCGGCGTAGTCGAGAAAGGCCTCGGCGTTGCCCCGCTCGCCGTAGCCCCGGCCGATGATCTCGTGGGCCACCTCGATCATGCGCCGCACGCCCGCGAGGTCGGCCACGATGCGCGCGTGCGACTCGGCGTGGGCGACCGTGGGGATCGTGTCGGTGAGCTCGCCCAGGTACTGCGCGCCGCCGATGGTGTTGAGCCGCTCGCGCGAGCGCAGCTCGGCCGCGAGGGTGACCACGTCGACGGGCTCGCGCCGCGCCGCGATGGCCACGATGGCCTCGTAGATCACCCCGTGGGCCGGGTGGTAGAAGTCCGCCGCGGAGAGGGTGCCCTCGATGTTGGCGAAGGCGAGGTTGTCGAGGAGCACGCTGCCGAGCACCGCGCGCTCGGCCTCCATGTCGTGGGGCGGCACCTTGCCGTGCGACGCCGCGGCGGTGAGCTGCGACGCCGCCGACAGGATCGCCTCCTTGGCCTTGGTCGAGTCTCTTCGATCGCGATCTGCGTAGCCCATCCCGAGGTCACCGCTCCCGTGCACTGAACATCTGCAAGGTATCACCCCTGGCGACGTCCAGGGGGGTCACAGGGCTACCCCACCGACTTGCGCCGCGCCAACGAAGCGCCCGTTCGCACCACGCCGGGGCGGGGCGCCGGGGCCTTCAGGGCCCGGGTCCCGTTGCACTCCGAGAGCTGCAGGATCAGCTCCCTGGGGTCGGCGTACCGGGGCTTCGGCAGGGCGCGACCGCGCTTGTGCAGCACCAGCACCCGGTCGACCTTGGTGGCCTGCCCCCTGCGGGTGTCTCCCCAGATCTTCGACACCTTGCCCAGCTCGTTCACGTCGTCGACGATCACCGCGCCGAGGTCGAAGGGGAGCTCCTGGCGGAGCGCGTCCCACACCTCGGTGCCGAGCTCGTGCTCGCCGTGCTCCTTGTTCTTCACGTCGCCGATGGTGACCACGCAGAGCCCGTCGTCGCGGAGCACCTTGCCGAGCTCGCCGAGGGCGCCCGCGAGAAAGCGGCAGTACGCGCCGAAGCGGTGCTTGTCAGACAGCCCGAGCCGCCGGTCGGTCTTCTCGACCACCAGCGAGCTGCGGTCGACGTCGCTCACGCTCTCGCCCAGGAGCCACAGGCGGATCCAGTTGAACTTCCCGTACCGCACGACGTTCAGGTAGGGCGGCGAGGTCACGATGAGCTTCACGCTCTTCTCGGGGATCAGCGACGAGAGCGCGCGCGCGTCGCCGTGAATCCCCCGGCCGCGCCGCGCCGCGACGCCCTCGGCGAACTCGAAGTGCAGCCGCGCGCGGAGCTTCTCGAAGGCGCTGAAGGGCGGGCGCTGGAGCCGCTTCTCGGCGATGTACTTCGCGAGGTAGCCCGGCGACATCGAGAAGGTGTTGGGCATCGAGACCGAGAGGCACCGCGAGCTCACCACGTCGCGGGTGTGGTGCCCGTGGAGGATCCCCGAGAGCGACGCGAGCATGAAGCGGTCGACGGGGTCGGTCTTGTCGAGGCGCTCCTTGAGGTGCAGGAGCTGCGGCAGGGTCACCGACTCCTCGAAGAGCATCTTGATCTCCGGCGGCGCGCGGTCGCCCACGGGCGCGGGGCGGTACGCCCGCTCGATCTCAGACAGGCGCAGGAGGCAGTCTTCGAGGGCCGGGGGCGCGACCTTCACGTCGGTGAGCAGCGCCGCGAGGGGGTTGAGGTCGACGCCGAGGCCCACGCGGCCGGCGAGGCAGGCCTCGAGGGGGGTGGTGCCGCGGCCCGAGAAGGGGTCGAGCACCACGTCGCCGGGGTCGCTGTATTGTTCGATGAAGTACCGCGGCAGCCCCGCGGGGAAGCTCCCCATGTACGAGCACATGGAGTGCAGCACGTGGCCGTAGCGCCTCCCCAGGAGCTTCCACCACGGCGCGTCGAGCGCGCCCACGAGCGCCTCGCGCCCTCCCCGTCCCGACTCGACCGCGGCGTTGATCATTGGAGCTCCAGCGGGTTCGCACAGATCGCCAGGACTCCACAAGTTTTCAGCGATCGGCGCTTTGTTGCCCCGGCGGCCTCGGGCGCGATACCGGCGGTGGTCGTGCGCTCCCTCGTCGCCCCGCTCTGCGCGCTCCTCGCCCTCGCCGCGTGCGAGACCCAGCCCACCCACGAGGTGCTCGCGCTCACCGACCTGTCTCCGCGCGTGGTCGAGGCCGGCGAGAAGCTGGTGTTTCACGCCAGCGGGCTCCCCCTCCCCGAGGACATCCGGCGCATCACCCTGCGCATCGCGGGCACCCTCGCCCGCCCCGGCCGCGAGGCCTGCGCGCGGCCCGTGTCGCTCACGCTGGTCGACCCGCCCGAAGACGCCGCGCAGGGCGCGTACCTCCGCGACTCTGGGGGGCGGTCGTACTCCGACGGCGCGGGGCACCTGCTGCGCATCGAGGGGGGCTCGCGGCTGGAGGTCTTTCTCGAGCCCGAGCACCTGCGCGCGCTCTCGCGCTGCCCCGGCGACCGCGCCGACGACGACGTGCGCCACGCGACCCTGTCGCTCAACGGCCCGAGCGGCGGCGCGAGCCTGAGGGTCGAGACGCAGCAGGGGACCGTGCTCGCCTCGGCGCGCGCGCTCCGCGGGCCGACCCTCGACCTGCTCCCCGCCGGCGCCCGCTCGCTCTCGGGGGAGCTCGCCGCGCGCGGCGAGGCCGAGCGGGTGCTCGCGAGCCTCGGGGTCCGCCTGGCCGCGGCGCACCCCACCGAGGGCGGTCTCCAGATCGACGCGGTGGCGCCGGGCTCGAACGCCGAGCGCGCGGGGCTCACCGACGGCGACGTGCTGGTGCGCCTCGACGGCGTGACCCTGCTCTCGCTGGGAGACTTTCGCCCGCCCCACGGCGCCGACCGCGCGGTGCTCGCGATTCGACGGGGAGAGAGCGTCGACGACCACCCCATTCAGCTCACCGGGGTGACCCGCGGGGTGCCCACCGACCTGGTCGCGACGGGGGTGATCCTGTGGGTGGCCCTGGGGCTCCTCGCCGTCGCGCGACGGGGCACGCCCGCGCCCGTTCGGTGGCTGCTCTCGGGAGGGCGCGCGAGCCCCGAGGGGCTCCCCGCGCGGGACCTCGTCTCGACCTGGCGCGACGCGCTGCGCGAGGGCGCGCTGCCGATGCTGTCGGGCGCGCGCGGGCGCGAAGACGCCGTGCTCATCGCCGCCGCGCTGATCTCGCTGGCCCTCGCGGTGCCCTTCGGGCAGATCGCGTTCTCGCGGGACCCCGACGTGCTCATGGGGCACCTGAGCCTGGCCATCGTGTCGCTGAGCTTTCCCTCGGTGCTCGCGTGGCGGAGCGCGGGCGCGGGGCGCGCACGTGAGGCGCTCGCGGCGCTGGGGCGCAGGGTGGGCCCCGAGCTCCTCGCGGGCCTCGCGCTGGTGGGGCTGCTGCTCCCCGCGGGCGCCCTGCACGCGCAGGGGGTGGTGAGCGCGCAGGGGGCGGCGCCCTGGGCCTGGAACGCCCTGCGCGACCCCTCGCGCCTGCTCCTCGCGGCGGTGTACCTCTCGCCCCTGCTCTTCTCCGCGGAGGACGCCGCCGACTCGGTGGTCGAGCGCGCGGCGCGGTGGACCGTGAACGTGCTCCGCGCGGCCCTCGCCGCGGCGGTGCTCTTCGGCGGGTGGTCGGTGCCGGGGGTGGCCCACCTGGAGCAGGCCGCGTCGGTCTCGCTGCAGATGCTCGGCGTGCTGATCCTCTTGCTGAAGTGCTGGGCGCTGGTCGCCGCGCTCCGCGCGGTCACCCCTTCGCTCGCGCGCTTTCACGCCGCGCAGCGGGCGCGCTTCACCGCGAGGGTCGCGCTCCCCTGGACCCTCGCGGCCCTGGCGGTGCAGACCGCCGCCTCCCTCGCGGCGCCGCGGGTGCCCTGGATGGTGGCGAACGTCGTCGGCCGGGTCTTCGCCGGGGCCACGGCGGGGCTCGTGGCGATCCTCCTGGCCGCCCGCGTCGCGCGGATCGTGTTGGCGCGCAGGGGGATCGTCGAGGCCGACGCGCCGCTGCTGCAGGCGCCGCCGGGCCTCGCGGGCTGAGGGCGGGGTGCTACCCTCCCGGATCACCGTGCGAAGCATCGCCACCTCCGCTGCGCTCCTCGCCCTCCTCGTCGGCTGCGAGCGGGGCACGATCGACGCGAGCGCCGACGACGTGCCCGAGGCCGTCGACGCGCCCGCCCAGGACGTCGCGTCGGACCTCGGCCCCTGCCAGCCCTGCTCGGTGTGGGAGATCCGCTGCGGCGACCGCTGCGTCGACCTCACGTCGAGCCCCGAGCACTGCGGCGCCTGCGGCGTGCGCTGCGACCTGCGGACTCAGGTGTGCCGCAGCGGCGTGTGCATGGCCGTCGCGTCGCGGTGCAGCTCGGTGATCCCCGACGCGGGGGCCGACGCCGGGGCCGACGCGAGCGCGGGGGCCGACGCGAGCGCGGGGGCCGACGCGAGCGACGCGGCGGTCGAGACCGGCGGGTTTCGCGCGGAGTACTACGCCCGCGCCGACCTTACGCGGCTGCGCGTGGCGCGCGTCGACCGGCGCATTGATTTCGACTGGTCCATGACCGCGCCCGCGACGAACGTGCCCCGCGAGACCTTCTCGGCGCGGTGGACGGCGATCCTCCGCCCGCGGGTGAGCGACAGCTACACCCTGGTCACCGCGACCGACGACGGCGTGCGCCTGTGGCTCAACGACGAGCTGCTCATCGACGACTGGAACGCCCACG
Source organism: Polyangiales bacterium (assembly GCA_041389885.1). Classification (GTDB taxonomy): domain Bacteria; phylum Myxococcota_A; class Polyangia; order Polyangiales; genus JAWKRB01. Next base: position 165,338 of record JAWKRB010000012.1, read on the forward strand.
CCTCGACCGAGAACCGCGCGGTGGCCCGCCTCGCGGCGGGCGCCGACTACGTGCTCCGGGTGGAGTACTTCAACGCCTCGGGCGGGGGCTCGGCGAGGCTCTCGTGGGAGACCATGACCCTGCCCCGCGAGGTGCTCCCTCCGGGGGTGCTCACCCCCGTGTCGGGCGTCGATTTCGGCTGCGAAGAGGGCGTGTGCTGCCCCAGCGGGGGCGCGCTCCCGGTGTGCTGCCCCGCGGGCACCCGCTGCGTGCAGCGCCCTGGCTTCATGGGCTGCTGCCCCCTGGGCGAGTCGTGCGGCGAGGCCCCGATGTGCGTGTCGGTGCCCTGAGCGGTGGGTGTGATCGCGCCCCTGGGTGAGCGCCTGCGGTTCACCCCGGCGCGCCCACGATGTACGAAGAACTCCTCGACCTGCTCCTGGCCCTCGACGGCGTCGCTCAGCGCCGCGAGCATCACCCCGAGGGCGACGCCCTCTACCACTCGCTCCAGGTGTTTCAGCACGCGCGACGAGGCTCTGACGACCCCGCGATGATCGCGGCGGCGCTGCTCCACGACGTGGGCAAGGCCCTGCGCGGCGGCGACCACGAGCGCGAGGGCGCCGAGCTCCTCGACGGGCTCGTGCACCCCCGCGTCGTCTGGCTCGTGCGCCACCACCTCGACCTGCTGCGCGCGCCGGGCGCCACCCGCAGGCGCCTCCGCGGCACCCCTCGCCTGCGCGACCTCGAGCGCCTGCGCCGCTGGGACCTCGCGGGCCGCTCCCCCACCGCCTCGGTCTGCGCCCCCGCCGACGCCGTCGCCTTCGTGACCCTCCACGCCCACCGCATCGCCGCCGACGCCCTCGACGGCGCCTACGACCATGAGGAGCCCCTCGCCTGATCCCCCGCGCCGCGTGCGCCTCCGCGCGGACCTCTCGCGCGTCCCCGACCACGCGTCCCTCTGGCCGAGCGAGGCGCCCGACGACGCGACCGACCGACGCGACGCGAGGCTGCGCGAGGCGCTCGACCGCGCGCTCACGCCGCGGCAGCGCGACATCGTCGCGTGGCACTTCTTCGAGGGGATCTCCCAGGGCGACATCGCGCGGCGCCTGGGCGTCACCCAGCAGGTGGTGCAGAAGGCGATCTACGGAGACACCCGCCGCGGGCGCAGGGTGGGCGGCGCGCTCCAGCGGCTCCGCGCGGCCCTCGGGGTGCGTCCCTGATGGCGCGGCACGGTCCCGGCGGGCTCCGCGGCGCCCTCGCGGTCGAGGCCGCGCGGCTCATGTACGAAGAGGGCGTGAAGCAGTACTTCACCGCGAAGCGCCTCGCGGCGAAGCGCGTGCTCGGCCGCGTCGAGGGCAGGCGCGCGCGCTTTCGCCCGGCGGATCTCCCCTCCAACGGCGAGATCCGCGACGCGCTGCTGGTCCTCGCCGACCTCGCCGAGGGGAGCGGTCGGCTGCGACGTCTCTTCGTCATGCGCGTCGTCGCGCTGCGCGCCATGCGCGACCTCGACGCGTTCTCTCCCAGGCTCATCGGGAGCGTGAGCACGGGGCACATCCGACGCGGGAGCGACATCGACCTGCACGTCTTCACCGACGACGAGGACGCGCTCCTCGACCGCGTGCGCGCCCTCGGGTGGGACCACGACACCGAGCGCGTGACGATCTTGAAGTTCGGCGAGGTGCGCGAGTACCTCCACGTGCACGTGCGCGCCGAGTTCGAGCTCGAGCTCACCGTCTACGCGCGCCGAGAGCTGCGATTTCGCCCCCGCAGCAGCACCGACGGGAAGCCCATCGTGCGCGTCAAACCCGCTGCGCTGCAGGCGCTTCTGCTCGCCGAGCACCCCGACGCGTGGCGTCGCTACCTCGCCGACGGCGCGCTCGACCTCGAGGGCGACGACGACGTGGCGCCGTGGAGCGCGGTGCTCGACGACGACGAGCCCGACCCCGCCGACGAGCCCACTGCCGACGAGCTCGCGGGCGACACCCTGAGCTACGACCCCCTGCCGGGCTTCGAGGCCGTGTGAGCGAGGCGCGAGCGCACGCCGTGCGCCGCGAGAGCTCGCGCGATTTCTGGGTCGCGCGGGGCCGTCGGTGCATCGAAGGTCGTGATGACGCGCAACGCAGGAACCGTCCTCGCCGCCGCCTCGCTGGCGCTGGCGCTCGCCCCCCGGGTCGCCTCGGCGCAGACCGCCCCGTCCGAGCCCACGCTGGGCCTTCAGGCGCACGCGGAGCTGGGCTTCGTGGGGGTGCTCGATCATTTCATTCGCCTCGGCCTCGACGGCTCCCGCGTCGACTACCGCCGCGACGGCGCGCAGGACACGCTGTTCCCCTTCGCGCGGGTGTCGGTCGACCTGGACATCCACCGCCGGCACACGATCACGCTGCTCTACCAGCCGCTGGAGCTGGTGACCCGCGAGACGCTCTCGCGCGACCTGCGCATCGACGGCGCGACCTTCGCGGCGGGCACGCCGGTGAACTTTCGCTACGGGTTTCCGTTCTACCGCGGGGGTTGGGCCTACGACGTGCTCGCGGCGCCCGACCGCGAGCTCTCCTTCGGCGTGGCGCTGCAGATCCGCAACGCGACCATCGATTTCGAGACCCGCGACGGGAGCACGCTGCGGTCGCGCAGCGACATCGGCTTCGTGCCGCTGCTCCGCGCCCGCGGCCGCTTCCCGATCTCGCGCACGGGCTTCTTCGCGTTCGACGTCGACGGCTTCTACGCGCCCATCTCGGTGCTCAACGGGAGCGACAACGAGGTGGTGGGCGCGATCCTCGACGCGAGCGCGCGGGTGGGGTGGCGCGTCCGCCCGCACGTCGACGTGTTCCTGAGCGTGCGCTACATCGGCGGGGGCGCGACGGGGCAGGGGTCGCCGACGCCCACCAGCGACGGGTACCAGAGCAACTGGCTGAACTTCCTCTCGCTCTCCCTCGGCGCGACCCTCGACTCCCGCGCGACGCGCTGAGCGCCCCGGAGGGCGGTACCATCGGGCCCAGCCCATGGACCCCAGCGAGCGACTCATCGAGACCATCCGCGACGCGATCATCGGCGACGACCGCGCCCTCGACGGGGTCTTCGGCCCCCGCCGCGTGACCTACGCCGACTACACCGCGTCGGGGCGCAGCCTGCGCTTCCTCGAAGACTTCATCCGCGACGAGGTGATGCCCCTCTACGCGAACACGCACACCGAGACCTCGCGCACGGGCCTGCAGACCACGCGCTTTCGAGAGGACGCGCGGGAGATCATTCACCGCGCCGTCGGCGGCGGCGACGACGACGTGGTGATCTTCTGCGGCTCGGGGGCGACGGGGGCGATCAACAAGCTCCTCGACGTGCTCAACCTCCGCATCCCCGCCGACCTCGACGCGCGCTACGGGCTGAGCGAGCAGATCCCCGCCGACGCGCGACCGGTGGTCTTCGTCGGGCCCTACGAGCACCACTCGAACGAGCTCCCCTGGCGCGAGTCGTACGCCGACGTGGTCACCATCGACGAGGACGACGACGGCCACGTCGACCTCGCGCACCTCGAGCGCGAGCTCGTGACGTACGCGCACCGCCCGCTGCGCATCGGGAGCTTCTCCGCGGCGTCGAACGTCACCGGCATCGGCACCTCGACCCTCGCGGTCAGCCGGCTGCTGCACCGGCACGGCGCGCTGTCGTTCTGGGACTTCGCCGCGGCCGGGCCCTACGTGAAGATCGAGATGAACCCCGACGGCCCCGGGGGCGACGCGCGCAAAGACGCCGTCTTTCTCTCGCCGCACAAGTTCATCGGCGGACCAGGCACCCCCGGCGTGCTCATCGCGAAGCGCGCGCTGTTCTCGAACACGGTCCCGACGCAGCCCGGCGGCGGCACCGTGGCGTACGTGAACACCCACGACCACCGCTACCTCAGCGACCCCGTGCACCGCGAGGAGGCGGGCACGCCGGCGATCATCGAGTCGATCCGCGCGGGGCTGGTGTTTCAGCTCAAGGAGGCCGTCGGCGTCGACGCGATCCGCGCGCGCGAGGAGTCCTTCATCCGCCGCGCCATCGCGGCCTGGCGGGACCATCCGAACCTCAGGATCCTGGGCAACCCCGACGCCTGGCGGCTCTCGATCGTGAGCTTCGTGGTGCGCCACGGCGAGGGCCGCGCGCTGCACCACAACTTCGTCGTCGCGCTGCTCAACGACCTCTTCGGCATCCAGGCCCGGGGGGGCTGCTCGTGCGCCGGCCCCTACGGCCACCGGCTGCTGGGCATCGACGAGGGCACCTCGCACCGCTTCGAGTGCGCGATCGTCTCCGGCGCCGAGGGCATCAAGCCCGGCTGGGTGCGGGTGAACTTCAACTACTTCATCTCCGAGGAGGCCTTCGCGTTCCTCGTCGCCGCGGTGGCCTTCGTCGCGACGCACGGGCACAAGCTCCTGCCGCGCTACGAGTTCGAGCTCGCGACGGGGCAGTGGCGACCCCGCGGGGGGCGTCCGGCGCCCGCGCGGCGGCTCCACGACCTGAGCTACGGCGCGGGCCGGCTGGAGTACCGCGCGTCGCACACCACCGAGCCCGAGTGGGTCTTCGAGGGCTACCTCGCCGAGGCCGCGCGCCTCGCCGCCGAGACCGAGCGCGCGACCCTCGAGGGCCCCGCGATCGTCGACCCCGTGCTCCCCGACGACATCGAGGCGCTGCGGTGGTTCCCGCTCCCCGGCGAGTCGCAGCGCGAGCTGCAGGCGCGGTCACCGCACGAGGCCGACCTCGGCGCGGGGGTCTGAGCGCCCCGCGCGATCACCGCATCGCGCGCATCCCCGCGTCGACGTCGATCACCGGGGCGTACCCGAGCTCGCGCCGGGCCTTGGCGGTGCTCACCGTCACCTCGCGGGACATCATCGACATCGCGAACGCGGTCACGGGCGGCGCGCGGCGGATCCCGAGGAGGCGCCACACCCCCTCGACCGCCCGCGCGAGGGGCCGCGCCAGGGCGCCCGGCACGCTGCGGTCGGGCAGCGCGACGCCCTGGGTCGCGGCGAGCGCCGTGAGGAACTCCCGCGCCGTGCGCACGCCCTCGTCGGCGACGAAATACGCGTGGCCCCCTCGGCCCTCGGTGAGCGCGAGCTCCACGGCGCGCGCGAGGTTGCGCACGTGGGTGGTCGACGTGCGCGCGCGGCCGCCGTCGAGCCACGCCCACGCGCCCTCCCGCGCCATGCGCAGCACCGCCGGGAGGACGGTGTTGTCCCGCGGGCCCCACACGAGCCGCGGTCGCAGCGAGAGCGCCACGAAGTCGGGCGCCGCGGCGGCGAGCACCCGTCGCTCGGCCTCGGCCTTGGTCTCGCTGTAGAGAAAGCGGTGCGCCTCGGGGTACGGGCGCGACTCGTCGACCTCGACCAGCGGGCTCCCGTCGAAGAGCGCGGCCTCGGTGCCGATGTGAATGAAGCGCCGCGCCCCCGCCGCGCGGGCGACCTCGAGCATGCGGGCGGTGCCCTCGACGTTGCCGCGCCAGAACTGCTCCCGCGTGCCCCACTCCTCGACGTAGGCCGCGCAGTGCACCACGACGTCGCAGCCCGCGAGGTGCTCCGCCGTCACCACGTCGAGGTCGCAGAGGACCGCCCTCGCGCCGAAGCCCTCGACCGCCTGCGCCGAGCGCGGCGAGCGCGCCATCGCGACGACCTCGTGCGAGGGCGACAGCGCCTCGATGACGTGCCCGCCGACGAACCCCGAACCACCCGTGACGAAGATCCTCATGCCGCGAACATCGCCCCGAAGCGGATCATGTGTCGAATCGATGCTAGTCATCTGAGTCATGGTCTCTGTCGATGGGTTGGACCTGGCCCTCCTGGCCTCGCTCGACGCGCTGCTCACCGAGCGCCACGTCACCCGCGCGGCGCGGCGCCTGGGCGTCACGCAGTCGTCGATGAGCCACAGCCTCGCGCGGCTGCGCGCCGCGCTGGGCGACCCCCTGCTCGTGCGGGTGGGGCGGGCGATGGTCCCGACGCCGCGGGCCGAGGCGATGGAGGCGCCGCTGCGCGAGGCCCTCGCGGCGCTGCGTCGCGCGGTGAGCGACGCGGGGCGCTTCGACCCGACCCGCTCGACGCGCGTCTTCACCCTCTCCTGCCCCGACCTGCTGGCGCCGGTGATCCCCGAGCTCCTGCGCGCGCTGGCGGCGGAGGCGCCGGGGGTGTCGCTCCAGGTGGTCGAGCGCTCGGGCGAGACCCTCGCGGCGCTCGCCTCGGGGGGCTGCGACGTGGCCCTGGGTCCGCGTCCGTCGAAGGCCCCGGGGGTCGTGCTGCGCCCGCTGGGCTCGCTGAGCTGGTGCGTGCTCGCGCGCCGGGGCCACCCCGCGGCCCGCCGCCGGCTCACCGCCGCGGCGTGGGCCCGCTACCCCCACGTGGTGGTGCGCTCGGGCGACGCCTCGCCCAACCGCGTCGCGCAGGCGATCGCCGGGGCGGGGGTGGCGCGCACCGTCGGGGTCACGCTGCCAGGCTTTCTCCCCGCGGCGTGGACCGTCGCCCGGAGCGACCTGCTCTTCACGGCGCCTCGCGAGCTGGTCGACGAGCTCGCCGAGGCGCTCGACCTCCGGGTGATGACCCCGCCGACGCCCATCCCCCCGGTCGCGGTGGCGGCGCTCTGGCACGAGCGCATGCAGGCCGACGCGGGGCACCGGTGGTTTCGCGAGCTCACGGTCACGGTGATGCGGCGTCGGCTCCGGGCCTCGGCGCGGGGCTGAGCGCCGACGGCGCGTTTGCTCCGGCTCGCTCCCTCGCCTCCCCCGCGCTCAGGGGACCCCGCGCGTCGGGGCCGTGACGACATCGCCGCGGAGCGTGACCCGCCAGCGCCCCTCGCCCACCGCCTCGAAGCGCACCTCGGTGCCGAGAAACTCGCGGATCACCTCGGCGTGCGTGGTGCTGTGCAGCGAGGGCGCGGTGGTCAAGAACTCCCCTCCCCCCGCGAGGGCCATCGGCAGCATGAGCTGATCGCACAGGTGCTCGCCCACGGGGACCTCGGCCTCGAGCCAGGCGCGCGCCTCGTCGGCCACCCGGCGCGCGACGGTCTCCGCCGTCACCCCCCGCTCGCCGAGGCCCGCGAAGAGCTCGGTGGCGTGCTCGCAGGCCAGCTCGACGAAGACCACGTTGCCCGGCCCCTCGCGGGCGTCGAGCTTCTCGGCGAGGCCCGAGACCTCGGGTCCCCAGCCCATCGCCGCGCGCAGCGCGCTCAGCTCGCGGCTCGCGACCTCGCGGCCGACGCCGGCCACGCGCGCGACGATTCGCTTGTCTCGCAATGCTCCCCGCGTCGTAATGGAGATCGGGCGCAGCGCGCTCACGCCGTGCACCGTCGCGCCCCAACGGCCTCCGCCCGCGGGGTAGAAGCCGTGCCGCTCGAAGGTGAGCTCGCAGCGCAGGCCCATGCGCGCGAGCACGGGGAGGTACACCCGCTCGAGGAAGTCGTAGGTCGGCGCCATGGGGTTGTGCGTGCCGCCGGTGAGCCGCAGGGTCGAGGGCGCGGGGGTGAGCGCGAGGGCGGGGAGCACGGTCTGAAAGACCAGGGTGCTGCTGCCCGCGGTGCCGATGTCGAAGTCGTAGTCCCCCGCGGTGATCGCGCCTGGGTAGAACGCGACCTCCGACGAGCCCACGCGGTCGCCCTCGACCGCGCCGAAGCACACCGACGCCGCGGCCCGGAGCGCCACGAGGTGCTGCGGGCGGAGCCCGGGCTTGGGCCGCCCCGCGCGCACCCGGCGCAGGCGAAGGGCCTTCCCCGTCAGCATCGAGAGCGCGAGCGACGAGCGGAGCACCTGCCCGCCGCCCTCCCCCATGGATCCATCGAGCTCGATCATCGCGTTGTCTCCGCGCGGACTATAGACGGTGACCCGCGCACAGCCGACGCCCTCTCCGTGTACCGTATCGCCATGAGGGTGCTCCCGCTCTTCACCCCGACGGCCCCGGCGCCTTCGGTCACCGCCGCGCCTCGCGCGCGCACCTCGATCACGCCCCGGCTCATCGAGCTGAAGGCGCGGATCTTCTGCCAGGGCCTGCGCATCGACGACGCGCTCTGGGCCGAGCTCACCGACGAGAACCACTACCGCCACAAGCGCGCGGGGCTCTCGCAGGGGCGCTTCTTTCGGCTCCTCGACGGCGAGTCGTTCACGTCGGTGAACGCCCCCGTGCGCGAGCCCTTCGTGCAGCGCTCGACGATCCACCTCCGGCGCGAGCCCGGCGGCTACGCGGTCTTTGAGGGCGACGAGCGGCTCTGCGCCGCGGAGCCCTTCGCGTGGCCGAGGTGGTACCAGCGCACCGCGAGCAACGGCGCGCCGATGTCGACGGTGGTGAGCGCGCACTGCGACACGAGCCTCTACACGGCGATCTACCAGGGCGGCTGCGACTACTGGCACGACGACCAGATGTGCGCGTTCTGCGCGATGAAGATCGATCAGAAGTCCCAGTGGCGGCCGGTGGAGCTGATCATCGAGGTCGCGAAGGCCGCGCAGGCCGAGAACCCCGCGGCGGAGATCTCCTTCGGCGGCGGCACGCGGCTCACGGCCGACAAGGGCGCGCGGCACAAGGCGAAGGCCATCGCGGCCTTCAAGCGCGAGGTCGACATGCCCGTGTGCGTCGAGATGGCGCCCCCCGACACCGACGACTGGATCGACCGGCTCAAAGACTCCGGCCTCGACGCCGTGCTCTTCAACCTCGAGCTCTGGAACGACGAGCGACGGCGCGCCCTCATGCCCGGCAAGGCCGCGATCACCCGCGCGCGCTACCTCGACGCGCTCTCGTACGCCGCGAAGGTGCTCGGACCCAACCAGTCGTCGAGCCAGGTCATCGTGGGCCTCGAGCCCGTCGAAGACACGCTCCAGGCGGTGCGCGCGGTGATCGACGCGGGGGCCATTCCCCTGCCCGTGGTGTTTCGCCCGCTGCCGGGGACGGCCCTGAGCGAGCACCCCACGCCCCCCCTCGACGAGGTCCTCGAGGTCTTCGAGAAGACCTACCAGTGGATGGAAGACGCGCGCCTCGCGGGGGCCGAGTCTCGCTCGGGGTGCGCCCTCTGCGGCGCGTGCTCGGCGCACCGATGAGCGCGGTCACCTACGCCCAGACCCTCAAGCCCGCGGCGGTCGAGACGCCGCTGGACCTCGGGTTCTTTCGCCCCGCCGCGTGGCGCGCCGTGCAGCTCGCCCTGCCCACGCGCATGACCGCCAACCAGATGACCGGGCTGAGCATCGTCGCGGGGCTCGCGGGCGCGGCGCTCCTCGCGTCTCCGCGGCGCGACGCGATGGCGCTCTCGGCGATCTTCTCGGTGCTCTACGGCGTGCTCGACTGCGCCGACGGACAGCTCGCCCGCGCCCGCGGCACCTCCTCGCGGCTGGGTCGCGTGCTCGACGGCATGAGCGACTACATCGTCGGGAGCGCCTCGGGCGTCGCGATCTCGCTGCACCTCGGCGGGCTCTACGGCCCCTGGGGCTACGCCTTCGGCGCGGGCGGGTTCTTCTCCGTGATGCTCCAGGGCACCCTCTTCGACCACTTCAAGAACCGCTACCTCACCCGCGCCGCGTCGCGGTACCGCGAGGGCGACGACCTCGCCGAGACCCTCGACGACCTCGAGGCCCTCCGCGCCTCGGGGGGCGCGCCCTTCTCCGTCGCGCTGCTGCGCGTGTACGCGGTCTTTCTGCGCGTGCAGTCTGCCCTCGGCGGCGCGCGCCGCGAGGCGCCCCTCGACCCCGCGAGGGCGGAGCGCTACGCGACGCTCCTACGCCCCGTCGCGCGGGGATGGGCCTGGCTGGGGCCGTCCACCCACGTCTTCGTGATGGGCCTCGCGCTGCTGAGCGACGCCCTCGCGCCCTACGTCGCGCTGCGGCTCACCCTGGGCAACGTCGCGATGCTCGGACTGCTCCTCGCGCAGCGCGCCAGGGAGCGCGAGGTGGCTCGGTGAGCGAGGCGCTGACGGGGTGGCCCCGGGTGAAGCGCGCGCTCTCGGCGACGCTCCCGCACGCGCTGGTGGTGCCCGCGTTCGGGGCGATCGCGCTGCTGGGGAGCTCGGTCCTCGCGGCGCTGGGCACGGGCGCGCTGGTGCGCGGGTTCGGTCAGGCCGCCCTCGCGCTGACCTCGGGGGGCGGGGGCGGGCACGGCTACGGGATCCTCGCGGGCATCGCCGTGTGGGCGATTCTGCTGGTGAGCGGCGCGGGGGCGGCGGTGGGCTTCGTGCTCCTCTCGACGGCGTGCGCGATGAGCGCGGGGATGATCCTCTCGGGGCTCATCGACCTCGCGCGGCTCCCGCGAGCGATCGCGCGCACCGACACCCTCTACCCCAAGCGCTGGGGCGCCTGGGCCGCGGCCCTCTCCCTCGCCGCGGTGGCGCTCGCGAGCGCCCTCGCCGCCGCGGACGTCGGCCGGGTGAGCGCCGTCGAGGTGACCGTCACGATCCTGCTCGCCGGTCCGCTCTGCGGCCTCGCGCTGCTCGTGGGGCTCCTCGTGCGCGCCGCCGCGCGGGTGGGAGAAAATCGTCGCAGCGGCCCGTGACCTGGGGCTCCTCTGACCAACCCCCGAGACCCTCCGATATTTCAATAATTTCAGATACTTACGACACTACCCACATTGGCCTGCGCGTTGCAAAACGCCTCCCACGATGAGAGCGCCGAGGGAGATGGGCACGTCGACGGGTCACGCACGCCTGGCTGGGGTTCTGGCGTGGATGGCGCTCTCGGGCGCGTGCGTCGCGCCTGACGACGCCGACACGGGCGTTGACGCGGTGCGCGCGGCGCCGGTCCCCGCGGCGAGCGATGTCGACACGGTGGCGCGGTGGTGCAGCGATCACAACGGAGGGGACACGCGCTCGCTGGGCGGCCCGACGAACCCCTGCGTGCGCATGTGCGGCACGGTGCAGGGCGCCCGCGACGCGGCGCGGGGCGGGATCATCACGGCGATGATCCAGCTCCAGTCTGACTTCAACCCCGCCGACACGACCCGCCGCTGCATCGCGAGCCTCGGGGGCAACGCCGACATCATCTACCGGCAGATCCGCGGCATGACCACCGACCCGTACTGCATGGCCCACCCCGCGACCTGCGGGCTGAGCCTCGCGTCGACGGCGATGTGCACCTTCGCGTCGTGCTTTCCGCCGACGGTGCCGCACGGGCGGGCGATCTCCGCGGTGTGCGCGCTCGCGCCGATCCTCGTGAACGCGTGGGAGCGCGGGCAGTACTTCAACCTCTGCGTGCAGAACATTCAGAACGAGCTCTCGGTGCCGATCAACCCCGGCCAGGGGTGCACCTGCCAGCGCCAGGAGATGCGCCGCTCGTATGGGAGCTACGTCGCCTGCGGCCCGCAGCAGGCGTGGGCGCAGGTGGGCACCGCCGAGGCCAACTGCGCCAACCGCGACGGCGACTGGCTCCCGGTCGCGAGCACCCAGTGCGAGAGCGACGGCGCGAGCAGCGGCGGCACGTTCTACCGCTACACCAACTGCCATTTCGTCAGCGCGCCCAACCCCGAGTGGTGCGAGTTTCGCCAGCGCTTCATCGAGCGCGCGACGAACATGCAGGCCGGCGAGCCCTCGGCGTGTGTGTGCCAGCGCGACGAGGTCGCCCGCACGGGGGTGCTCGGCTCGCGGGTGTGCGCGACCGCGCAGGTCAACCTGGGCACGCGCCTCGGCGCCCAGGGCTGCGCGGCGAACAACGGCCGCGAGAGCGCCTGGCTCCCCGCGGCGAACCCCGCCTGCGGCGTGCGCGACGGGAACACCTGGTACCGCTACAGCCACTGCGAGCTGGTCGAGCCCAGCAACCCGCGGTGGAACCAGGCCGGGCTCCCCGCGGCGATGCGTCCGCCCGTGTCGCTCGTGGGCGCGCCGGGCTGCCCCGCCGACCCCGCGGCGTCGTGGCCCGAGCCGCAGCAGCCCATGCCCGGCGGCCAGGGCGGCGGAATGTCTCCGACGATCACGAGCTGCATGAGCCACTTCGACGGGCGGGTCTACGGCCTCGGCGCGTGCGTCGAGAGCTGGCTGGATCAGGGCGTCTGGTACCAGTGCTCCGACACGGGCTGGGCGCGGACCACGGGCAACGGCGCGTCGAGCGCGTCGGGGCCGCACGGCGCGTGCACCGAGCGCGTGCCCCGGAGCTGAGCGCGCGGGTCGATCAGGGGCAGCGCACGCTGCCCATCGAGCCGGGATACACCGTGAGGCTGTAGGTCCCGTTGCGGGTCGAGGTGTAGGTGAACGTGCTCGCGTAGATCGTGTGCGCGCCGCTGGTCGTCGGCGTGTAGATCAGCCGGCTGTTGGGATAGCCCGCGCCGTCGTCGTCGGTGCGCGCGTTGTCGGTGCGGCCGCCGGGTCCATGAATCGAGACGTAGGGGTCGAAGCTGCTCCCGCTCGTGCGGCACATCAGCAGCGTGACCGGCTCGCCCGCGCTCAGGGTGACCGTCCACGTCTCCGCCGGGACCTCGATGGAGCTCGAGCGCCCGGGCAGGGTCGTGCGCCCCGTCGAGCCGTCGATGGAGCCGCTCACGGTGGCGCCGAGGCTCGTGCCGCCTCGCGAGGTGGGGCCGAAGGTGATGTTGTCGCCGCAGGCGGCGAGCGACAGGGCGAACACGACGGTCAGAGCAGACTTCAAGATCATCGACGTTTCTCCAGGAGCCCGTGTGGCCCGCGACGCGCGAACCCGGCGAAGCTCAGCGCGACCCCGTCGCGCCGCGGCACTAGAGAACGACGACGCGTCCGGGTCAAGCGGACCCCTGGGGCTCCGCGGCGACGGGCGCTACACCAGCACGTAGGTCTGCGTGACGCGCCGACCGTCGCGGAGGATCTCGACGCGGAGCTCGTCGCTCGCGCGCAGCCGCGAGTACGCCTCGAGGCAGCGGTCGGGCGTCGCGATGTCGAAGCCGCCCACGCGCAGGATCACGTCGCCGCTGCGAACCCCCAGGCCCGAGAGCGCGTCGCCGGGGCGCACGCCCACCACCCGCACGCCCACCACGCGACCGCCTCGGCGCGCGGGCACGATCCGCACGCTCCGCGCGAGACCCGTGGGCAGCAGCATCCCCTGCAGCGACTCGCGACGGAGCACGAAGGCGCCCGGAGGCGCGACGCGCGCGCGCGGCCCCTCCTCGCGCGCGGGCGCCGCCGCGGTCGAGAGGTAGAGCGTGCGCCCCGCGACATCGACCGCGTAGCCCGCGGCGACGAAGGCCGCCCGCGCCGCCTCCAGCGCGTTCTGGTCGCGGGTGAGCCGCAGCCGCACCGGGCGCGCGTCGCGCTCCCTCACGCGCTGCACGGTGATCGACGCCAGGCGCTCCAGCCGCGTCGCGCAGACGTCGACCGGGCCGTCGCAGGCGAGCTCCGCGGCGCTCACCTCGCGCTCCAGCCGCAGCACGCCGTCGGCGTCGTGGAGCCAGAGCCCGCGGCCCGCGGCGTAGGCGTTGAGGGCGCGGAGCGCGTCGCGGAGCGATCCGTCGGTGGCGTCGGCCACGCGGGCGCGCCGCGCGACGTCTTCGACGTCCGGCGCGACGTAGAGCGGGACGCGGTGTCGCGCCGCGAGCTGCTCCGCCGCGCTGAAGAGCGTGAGCGCGGGGCGGGCCCTCGTGTGGCGCATGGGAGGACGCGCGGCGACGCCCGAGAGCACGGCGCTCACGTGCATCGACGCGGCGCCGAGGCCGAGCGCCATGGCCGAGAGCGCGAGGCTCAACCTGGGATAGAGCCGGGGCGCCTCGGGCGCGGGGGGCGCCTGCGGGAGGAGGGCCTCACGGTAGGGCGCGCACGCGCCGGCAGCGGACGAAACGTGGGGGTGGTCACTCATGCCCACACTCAGAGCAGCGCCCGTGCCGAGGTCAGAGAGCCTCGAAATGAAGACGTTTTCGTGAGAGCTCCGCGGCCGCGCGCTGACATCTCGTCGCCGCGCGGAGCCCGCGCTCGTGACATTGCGTCGACGCTCAGTCGAGGCGGAGGTGGCGACGGAGGTAGCGCGCGGTGGGGCTCTCGATCGACGCCGCGACCGCCGCGGGGGGCCCCGTCACCACCACCGCGCCGCCCTCCTCGCCCGCGCCCGGACCGAGCTCGATCACGTGGTCGCTCGACGCGATCACCCCGAGGTCGTGCTCGACGACCACCACGGTGTTGCCCGCGTCGACGAGCCCGTCGAGCTGCCGCAGGAGCCTCGCGACGTCGTCGGGGTGCAGCCCCGTGGTGGGCTCGTCGAGCACGTAGAGCACACCGCCGCGCCCGCCGCGATGGAGCTCCGCCGCGAGCTTGATGCGCTGCGCCTCGCCCCCCGAGAGCTCGGTGGCCGACTGCCCGAGGCGCAGGTACCCGACGCCCACCTCGCGCAACACCCCCAGCGGGTTTCGCACGACCTCGTCGTCGGCGAAGAAGGCCCAGGCGTCGTCGACGGTCATCGCCAGCACGTCGGCGATGGTGCGCCCTCGCAGGCGCACCGCGAGGGTCTCGGGGTTGTAGCGGGTGCCCGCGCAGGTCGGGCAGGGCGCGTGCACGGTGGGGAGAAAGAGCAGCTCGACCCGCACCGAGCCCTCCCCCTCGCAGTGCGCGCAGCGGCCCTTGGCGACGTTGAACGAGAAGCGCCCGGCGTCGAAGCGCCGCGAGCGCGCCTCGGGCGTCTCGGCGAAGCGCTTGCGCACCTGGTCGAAGAGGCCGGTGTAGGTCGCGAGGTTCGAGCGCGGCGTGCGGCCGATGGGGCGCTGGTCGACGCGGAGCAGGCGGCGGAGCGAGCCGTGCCCGCCGTCGAGACGTCCGCCGAGGGCCTCGGCGGGGGCGCGCTCGAGGGCGGCGGAGAGGTCTTCTTCTTCTTCGTCGTCGTCGCGGGCCTGACCCAGCGACGCGCTCACGAGCTCCACGAGCGCCTGCGAGACAAGGGTTGACTTGCCCGAGCCCGACACGCCCGTGACGCTGGTGAACACCCCGAGGGGGATGTCTACGTCGAGGGCGCGGAGGTTGTTGCGCGTGACCCCGCGGAGCTTGAGCCAGGCCCTCGGCGCGCGCGGCGTACGCGCGGGAGGCGGAGACTCGTCGAAGAGGTGCGCCGCCGTGCGCGAGCGCGACACCCCGCGCAGCCCCTCCAGCGGACCGCTGTACAGCACCTCGCCCCCGTGCTGCCCGGCCCCCGGACCGACATCGACGATCCAGTCCGCGCGCCGCACCACGTCGAGCTCGTGCTCGACCACGAAGAGCGAATTGCCCGCGGCCTTGAGGCGGTCGAGGGCGCGCAGCAGCGCCTCGGTGTCGGCGGGGTGCAGCCCCGCGGAGGGCTCGTCGAGCACGTACACCACGCCGAAGAGGTTCGAGCGCACCTGCGTCGCGAGGCGCAGGCGCTGCAGCTCGCCGGGCGAGAGCGTCGGCGTCGCGCGCTCCAGCGTGAGGTAGCCCAGGCCCAGGTCGAGGAGCACCGCGAGGCGCTCGCAGAGGTCCTCGGCGATGCGGCGGGCGACCTCGGCGCGCTCGGGGTGCTCGCCGTCGGCGCGGCGTCCCTCGGCGTAGGGGGCGAAGCGCGCCGCGAGCGCGCGCAGCGGGAGCCGCGAGAGGCTCGCGATGTCCATCCCCTCGAAGGTCACCGAGAGCGCCTCGGGCTTGAGGCGACGTCCCTCGCACGCGGCGCAGGCCGCGCTGACCATGTACTGCGCCACCCGGCGCTTCATCATCGCGCTCTGGGTGTTCGAGAAGGTGTGCATCACGTAGCGACGCGCGCCCATGAAGGTGCCCTGGTAGCTGGGCTCCTCCTTGCGCTCGAGCGCGCGCCGCACCTCGTCGGGGGAGCGCCCCGCGTACACCGGCGCGGTGGGCGTCTCGTCGGTGAAGAGGATCCAGTCGCGGGTCTCCCTCGGCAGCTCGCGCCAGGGGAGGTCGACGTCGATCCCCAGGGTGGTGAGGATGTCGCGGTAGTTCTGCCCCTGCCACGCCATGGGCCAGGCCGCGACGGCGCGCTCACGGATGGTGCGCGAGGGGTCGGGCACCATGCTCGCCTCGGTGGCCTCGTACACCCGGCCGAGCCCGTGGCACCCCGGGCACGCGCCCTCGGGGGTGTTCGCCGAGAAGGCCTCGGCGTAGAGAATCCCTTGTCCTTCTGGGTAGTTCCCCGCGCGCGAGTAGAGCATGCGGAGCAGGTTCGAGAGCGTGGAGACGCTCCCCACCGAGGAGCGCGTCGAGACGGCGCCGCGCTGCTGTTGGAGGGCGACGGCGGGGGGCATGGCCTCGATGGCGTCGACGTCGGGCGCGCCGATCTGGTGAAAGAGACGTCGCGCGTAGGGGGCCACCGACTCGAGGTAGCGGCGCTGGGCCTCGGCGTAGAGGGTCCCGAAGGCGAGGGAGGATTTGCCCGAGCCCGACACGCCGGTGAACACCACGAGGGCGTCGCGGGGCAGCGCGAGGTCGACGTTCTTGAGGTTGTGCTCGCGCGCGCCGCGCACGCGCACCATGGGGCGGAGGGGGTCGTCGGGTGCGTCCATCGAGGGCGCGGGAGCTTCGCCGCGAGGGCGCGCGGGGTGCCAGCGCAAAGCGACGGGCGAAGGTCAGAGCGCCGCGCCGCGCGCGGTGGAGCGCGCCCCGGTCAGAGGCCGCGCGCCTGCCGCCACCACAACCAGACGCCGACCGCCGTGAACACCGCGCCGATGGCGCCGACGAGGAGCGACGCGAAGTACTTCTCGACGACCTCGTCGATGCACGCCTCCTGAGGCTGGGCGGGGTCGTGAATCAGCCGCACCGACGCGCCGACCTCGCGTCGCGGCTCGCTCGTGCTCACCGGAGACTCGTGGATCCGCGGCTGTCCGTGCGCCTCGTACCGCACCTGCGGGTGGTAGAAGGCGCGCCTCCTCCCGTCGCGGCGGCTGTAGCGGACTCTGAATCCGACGACCGTCCCTACACCGCGCGTCCACGTCGAGAAGCGCGCGCGGCGCCGCAGGAGCGTCAGCGCCGCCCCAGCCACCAGGGTCGGTCCGAGCGCCGCGAAGACCAGGGTCGTCGTCTGCATGTCCATACCGCTGTCGATGGGGGTTCGCTGGCAGATGGAGGAGGAATGTGAGGGCCGCGTGGCTATCGGGCGTCAGGCGCGGCGAGCCAGGCCGCGAGTTCTGGGGCGGAGAGATCGAGGACGACGTCCCCGAGGCGGTCCGCGCCGAGGGCGTCGAGGCGCGCCGTGATCACCGCGCGCTCGTCGTCTCGGAGCGCGCGGTCCAGCCGACGAGAGAACTGGCGCAAGAGCGGCGCGAGGCCCTGCTGCATGCCCTGCTGCATGCCCTGCTGCATGCCCGCGGCGAACTGTCGTTCGAGAAAGGCTTCGGTCTCGGTGAGGTCCAGCATCGCGTCCTCCTCCCAGCGCAGGCCGCGGCCTCGCCAGGTGTGGATCCAGTGTACAACCGCGACGAAGAGTCGTCGCCCCTGGGGCACGTCCGCGGTGCGCGCGCGCAGGGTGCGCAGCGCGCGGTTGAGCGACTCGCTCCGGCTCATCAGCCGCAGGGCCACGGTGTCAGGGGTGTCTTCGAGCTCCGACAGCACCACCACGGTGACCGGCAGCGCCTCGCTCAGCGCGTAGAAGCCCCTGGGCCACTCCGCCGCGGGCGTGAAGCCGAACTGCCGCAGCGCCGTGTCGGGACGCCCCGCGCAGGGCAGCCACAGCCGCTCGGGCGCGTCGGTCTTCGCGCCTCGCTGGTGGTTGAGCAGCTTGCGCAGCGACTCGCGCACCTCCTCGGGCGAGGGCGCGTCGTAGAAGGGGTCCAACACGCAGGGGCGCAGGCACATCCGACCGAGCAGGCCGAGCGCGCGCAGCGCCGGCAGCGCGTGCGCGTGAGGGGCGAAGTACGAGTCCGCCCGCTGCGACGCGGGCGCGGGCACCTCGCGCTCGCGCACGAAGGTCCCGAGCTCGTCGAGCAGCAGCTCCAGGACGTCCTTCGCGAGCGTGTCGTGCGCGGCCATGGACCTCACCCATTCCACGCGGCGTGCCAGGATTGGCACGCTTGAAATCACACGGGATTTCCCCCGCGGGGTGGCGAAATCGGGGTGGCGAGGGGTGGCGGCGGGGTGGCGACCTCGCCACCCCCCAATGCGCGGCGACAGCACGCGAGGGCCGCGGCCGACCGGGGCGCAGGGGTGGAGGGGGAAGTGCGAAAGTCCGTGCGCTCGACGACACAAGCCACCGTGCGCGCGGGCGCGCTCCCCTCGAAGACGCACGACACCACGCGCGGGCTACCAGGGCAGCCTACACCGCCGAGGCAGACCGACTCGCAGGTGCGGTCGCCCCAGGGGAACTCCGCGCTCTCGACGGTACGCCCCTCGAGCTCCTCGACGGAGCAGCACGCCGAGGGCGCGGCGACGAGCGCGATCGTCAGGATCTCCCGCATCCTGCGATGAAAAGAAAGACGCTTCATTCCGCGAATGTACTCGCAGGATCGCTTTGGACCATTCGAGCGCCGACCGAAGTCAGCGACGCAGGCGCGTCAGCAGGTCGGGGATGGCCCGCGCCGCGGAGGACTGCGTGCCGTCGTGCCACTCCTCGCGGCGCACGACGCGCATCGTCGCGAGGTCGACGATCATCGCGGTGTCGCGCTGGCCCCAGGCGCGGTTGGTCTGCTGCCCGAGGCCCGGCGCGTCGATGACCGTGGTGAAGCCGATGCCGAAGCGCGCGATCCACGCGTCGAGGGCGCCGCGCGAGGCGGGCGCGGTGTACCCGTTCGACGCGAGGACCATGATGATCACGCCGCCCGCGTCGAGGATCTCTCTCGTCTGCGCGACCAGGTCACGGGCCGCGTACTGACACCCTCCTCAAAGGAACTCCGCGTTGAAGATCAACGCGAAGCCCCTCCTCTCGCCGCGCAGCGCGCTCAGGGAGGTCGGGCCGTAGGGTCTGGCGCTCGCGAGCCCCTGGCCGTCGGGGTTCGCGTAGCCCTCCCAGGAGAGGTTCGCGAGGGTCTGCCCCACCTGCGCGCCGTAGGGCCCGGGGGGATAGTCCCCCGAGTCTTCGGGCTGCACCGCCGCGTCGAAGGAGACCGCCACCGCGTCGACGGGCGGGAGGTCAAAGGCCGCGGCGTCGAAGGTGAAGGGCGTCGGGCGAAGGTCTCCCGCGCTCCCGCAGCCGAGGGCGCTGACGAGGCCCAGCGCGCCCAGGAGCCGCCGACGTGGAGCCTCTCGTGACAGCGCGCGGTCGATGCCCATCGCCGGGTATCGTTGTGCGCGGCGCGGGCGATCGCAATCTCCGCGGGGGAGATTCTTCGCGTAGGCGTGCGCCCCGAGGGCGGCGCGAGGCCGCGTGATAGCGTCGGCCATGGTGATCGGAACGCGCGGCGCCCTGCTCTCGACGGCGCTCCTGGTGGGATGCGCCACAGAGACCGGAACCGTCCTCGGCCCGGACGACGCCTCGCTCGATGCGTCCCAGGGCGACGTCGTGGACGTGTCGATGCGTGACGTCGTGGACGTGTCGATGCGTGACGTCGTCGACGCGACGGCGGGGGAACTGGACAGGCCCGTCGTCCCCTCCCCGGACGTCCCTGCGCCGCGAGACGTCGTGACGGCGCCCGATGTCGTCGTCGACGTCGACCCCCCGCCGCCGACCTTTCCCTCGCGCATCGGGCACCTCTCCTTCGCGGTCCGCACCGGGAGCGGGACCAACGACGAGACCGACGCCAACGCCCTCTCGCTCTGCCTCAGCGAGACGCGGTGCTTTCGCATGAACGTCGCCGACGTGAACGACTTTCGCCGCGGCGAGGTCGACGTCTATCACTTCGACGACATCGACCTCCCGCGCAGCGAGGTCGACCGCGTCGAGATCCGCTCGGTCAACGGCACCGACGCGTGGCGCATGCGCTGCCTCGAGATGCAGTGGGACGGCGAGCCCGTGCACTGCGCCGACGGCCCCGCCGCGCGCTTCGGCGACGCCTCGGGGGAGCTCACCCGCTGGCGCGACCCCGCGGGCGTTCACCGCGGGTGCACGAGCTGCTACCCCGACGTCGTGACCCACGGTCCCGTGGTGGGGCAGGTCACGCCGAGCTCGGCGCGGGTGATGCTTCGCACCGACGCGACCCGGCGCGTCGCCCTCCGCGTGCTCGACGACGCGAGGCCGGGAGAGCCTCCTCGGCGCGTCGTGGCCGATCCCCTCCCGGGCGATGATTTCACCGCGCGCCTCGATGTCACGGGCCTCGAAGCCGGCCGCGCGTACACCGCGCTGGTCGAGGTCGACGGGAGGCTCAGCGCCGCGAGGGCGCGCTTTCAGACAGCGCCCGCAGACGGCGCGGCGGGGACGCTTCGCCTCGCCCTCGGGTCGTGCGCGCGCCTCGACGACCAGCCCATCTTCACGGTGATCGCGGCGCAGCGCCCAGACCTCTTCGTGTGGCTCGGAGACAACCACTACGGCAACACCGGCGACCTCGAGTCGCTGTGGTGGTTCTACCGCCGCGCGCTGGAGGTCCCCGAGCGCGCGTCGCTCCTCCACGAGGTCCCCGCGATCGCGCTCTGGGACGACCACGACTTCGTCGGCAACAACACCGACCGCACCTCTCCCGGCCGCGCCCAGGCCCTGCGCGCGTTTCAGGACTACCAGCCCAACCTCACCTACGGGCAGCCCGCCTCCCCCGGCGTGTACACCCGCGCGCGCTGGGGCGACGTCGACGTCTTCATGCTCGACGTGCGCTACGACCGCGACCCCCCCGGCACGCCCAACGGACGCATCGTCTCCGACGCGCAGATGTCCTGGCTCGAGGGCGAGCTCATGCGCTCGACGGCGACCTTTCGGCTCATCGCCTCGGGCACGACCTTCAGCGCGGGCGCCGGCGAGAGCTGGTCGCAGTACCCCGCGTCGCGCGACCGGCTCTTCAACTTCATTCGCGCCAACCGCATCGGCGGCGTGGCGCTGCTCTCGGGGGACATCCACCGCAGCCAGCTCCGGCGGATTCATCGCACGGGCTCGTACGACCTCCCCGAGATCGTGAGCTCGCCCCTCGCGAACAGCACCTCGAATTGCCCCTCGTCGGCGGAGCCTGACGCCGCGCAGGTCGCGTGCTTCAACGCCACGCCGAGCTTCGTGCTCCTCGACATCGACACGCGCGCGAGCGACCCCCGCATGGTCGCGAGGATCCTCGACGCGAGCGGCGTGGAGCGCGGGCGCATGGAGGTGCTCCGCTCGTCGCTGCGGTGAGGGCGCACCCCGCCGCGCCCTCCAGAGAGCGCGCGGCAGGGTCAGGTCGGTGTTGGGAGAGAGAGGAGGCGGGGCGCGGTCAGTTGTTCACGCACTGCCAGACGGTGTTCGCGCCGCCGCCGCTGCAGTTGCCCACCGCGGGGCCGGGGCCGAAGCAGCCCCGGGAGCCGCAGTACCACTGGTTCCAGCCGTAGTAGTTGAAGCCCTGCACGCCGTCGGTGACGGTGAGCAGCGGCACCGTGGTGGTGTCGCCCCCGTAGCGCCACATGGTGCGGCCCACGGAGTTCGCGTCGCAGGTCCACGTCGAGACCGGGCCGCCGCCGTTGGTGCCCGTCCACGCGTTGCACGCGCTGGGCTCCACGAGCACCCAGCGGAAGTTCGAGACCGACTGGCAGCGACCGGCGTTGCAGGCCGTGCCCGTGGCGCAGGCGTTGCCGCAGGCGCCGCAGTGGGTGTTGCTGGTCTGCGTGTTGACCTCGCAGCCGTTGGCGAGGTTGCCGTCGCAGTTGGCGAAGCCCGAGTTGCAGGCGAGGCCGCAGGCGCCGTTGCCGCAGCTCGGCGTGCCGTTGGTGCTGTTGCACACGTTGCCGCAGGTGCCGCAGTTGGTCACGGTGTTCACCGCGCGCTCGCAGCCGTTGGTGGGGTTCGCGTCGCAGTCGGCGAAGCCGGGGTCGCACACGATGCCGCAGACGCCGCCCGCGCAGGCCGCGCGCGCGTTGGGCGCGCCGGGGCAGGCGTTGCCGCAGGCGCTGCAGTGCGTGGGGCTCACCCGCGTGTCGACGCAGGCGCCGCTGCAGAGGGTCTGCCCCGAGGCGCAGGTCGAGGCGCAGACGCCGCTCGTGCAGAGCGTGCCCGAGGGGCAGACGGTGCCGCAGGTGCGGCAGTTGGCGTTGTCGCTCTGGAGGTCGACGCAGCGAGAGCCGCACACGCTCTGGCCCTGCGGGCAGGCGAGCACGCAGGCCCCCGCGCTGCACACCTGGCCGCTCGCGCAGGCGTTGCCGCAGGCGCCGCAGTTCGCGCGGTCGCCTGCAGGTCACGGCACACGCCGCCGCACTCCTGCCGCCCGGTGCTGCACGACACGACGCAGACGCCGCCGGTGCAGACCTGAGCCGCTGGCGCAGTTGAGGCCGCAGGCTCCGCAGTTCGCGCGGTCGCTCTGGAGGTCGCGGCAGGCCCCGGCGCAGTCGGTGAGGCCCGAGCCGCAGGAGGCGAGGCAGCGCCCGCTGGAGCAGGCCTGGCCGCTGGCGCAGGCGTTGCCGCAGGCGCCGCAGTTCGCGTTGTCACCCTGGAGGTCGCGGCAGACGCCCGAGCAGTTCACCTGCCCGGTGGCGCAGCTCACCTGGCAGGTCCCGCCGGCGCAGCTCTGGCCGCCGGGGCAGGCCCGCCCGCACATGCCGCAGTTCGCGTTGTCGCTCTGCACGTCGCGGCAGACGCCGCCGCAGTTGGTGCTCCCGGTGGGGCAGCTCACGCCGCACGCGCCGTTCGCGCAGACCCGCCTGCCGGTGCAGGCGAGCCGCAGGCGCCGCAGTTCGCGTTGTCGCTCTGCAGGGCGCGGCACATGCCCGAGCAGTCGGTCTGCCCCGCGCCGCACTGCACCGTGCACGCCCCGGCGACGCAGACCTGCCCGCTCGCGCAGACGCTGCCGCAGGCGCCGCAATCTGCGTTGCTGCTCTGGAGGTCGCGGCAGGTGCCCGCGCACTCGGTGAGGCCCGCGCCGCACGAGGTCACGCACGCGCCGGCGGAGCACACCTGGCCCGCGGCGCAGGCCACGCCGCACACGCCGCAGTTGAGGGTGTCAGTGCTGAGGTCGCGGCAGGCGCCGTTGCAGTTGGTCTGGGTGCCGCTGCAGGTGACCTGGCACGCGCCCTCGGTGCAGACGCGGCCGCTCGGGCAGGCGGTGCCGCAGGCGCCGCAGTTCGCGGTGTCGGTGCGGGTGTCGCGGCAGGAGCCGTTGCAGTCGGTGAGGCCCGACTCGCAGCTCAGCACGCAGCTCCCGGTGCTGCACACCTGCCCCGCGGGGCACGCGGTGCCGCAGGCGCCGCAGTTACGACGGTCGCCCTGGAGGTCGCGGCAGACGCCGTCGCAGTCGGTGGTGCCCGCGGCGCACGACACCGCGCAGCTCCCGGCGGAGCACACGCGACCGGCGGGGCAGGCGTTGCCGCAGGCGCCGCAGTTCGCGTTGTCGGTGGCGAGGTCGCGGCAGGCGCCGCCGCAGTTCTCAAAGCCCGTCGCGCAGCTCACCGCGCACGCGCCGTTGTTGCACACCTGGCCGTTGGGGCACGCGGTGCCGCAGGCGCCGCAGTTCGCGTTGTCGGTCTGCAGGTCGCGGCACGCGCCGCCGCAGGCCGTCTGCCCCGCGACGCAGAGGAGCGCGCAGGCCCCCGACTCGCAGGCCTGCCCCGCGGGGCACGCGTTGCCGCAGCTGCCGCAATTCGCGCGGTCGCTGCGGGGGTCGGCGCAGTAGCGCGCGGTGGAGGCGTCGCCTCCGGCGCCCGCGTCCCCCGACGAGGCGCCGCAGGTCACGAGGGGCGCGGGGCACTCGAGCTGGCACGCGCCGCCCGCGCACACGAGGCCCTGGCCGCAGGCGCTGCCGCAGGCGCCGCAGTTCGCGCGGTCGGTGCCGGTGCTCACGCACACGTCGCCGCAGAGGGTCTGCCCCGCGGGGCAGCTCACCGCGCAGCGGCCCATGGCGCACACCTGTCCGCCGGGGCACACGGCGCCGCAGGCGCCGCAGTGGTCGCGGCTGGTGGCGGTGTCGACGCAGACGCCGCCGCACGCGGTCTGCGGCGCGTTGCAGGTGACGACCACGTCGAGGTTCGCGTCCATGCCGCCGTCGCTGCTCGAGCCGACGACCGCCGTGCCATCGCAGCCGCTGAGCGCGGCGCCGAGGATCACCGCCGCGACGGCGACTCCCCTCTGAATACTAGATTGAATTCGCATCATTAGGCTCCCTGCGCGCGGCGGCCTCGGGTGAGAGGCGCGGCTGGCGCGCGTTTCTCGCAGGGTACGCGAACGCCGCGCGGAGCGCCTCGCCTCGCGCCGCGACAACGGAGTCACGGCCCCCCCAGAGACGGGGCCGGGGATCAGGCCGTCTCGAAGCGCGCGGTGAAGTGCCGGAGCGTCGACGCCTGGAACGTGAACCGCAGCGGACGGAGCTCGTGGCGGCGGGCCCAGACGCGCTCCACGGTCTCGGCCACGTAGTCGACGTGCGACTGCGTGTACGCCCTGCGGGGGAACGCGAGGCGCACGAGCTCCATCGGCGCCGTCGTCGCGTCGGCGCCCGCCGGGTCGCCGCGGCCGAACATCACCGTGCCGATCTCGACGGCCCGCACGCCCCCCTCGAGGTAGAGCGCGCCGACCAGGCGCTGCCCCGGCAGCCCCGCCGCGGGGATATGCGGGAGAAAGCGCGCGGCGTCGAGGTAGATCGCGTGCCCGCCCGGGGGCTCCATGATGGGCACGCCGGCCCGCAGGAGCTGCTCGCCGAGGTACTCGACGGAGCGGATCCGGTAGCGCAGGTAGTCTGGGTCGAGGGCCTCGTAGAGCCCGACCGCGATGGCCTCGAGGTCGCGCCCGGCGAGGCCGCCGTAGGTGGTGAAGCCCTCGGTGAGGATCAGCAGATCGCGCTCGCGCTGGGCCAGGGCTTGATCGCGGGTGGCGAGAAAGCCGCCGATGTTCGCCATGCCGTCCTTCTTCGCGGACATGGTGCACCCGTCGGCGAGCCGAAAGACCTCCCGCGCGATGTCGATGGGCGACCACGCGGCGAACTCGGGCTCGCGGAGCTTGATGAACCAGGCGTTCTCCGCGAACCGACAGGCGTCGATGTACAGCGGCACGCCGTGCTCGCGGCACACCCGCGAGACCTCGCGCACGTTCGCGAGGGAGACGGGCTGACCGCCGCCCGAATTGTTGGTGAGCGTGAGCATGCAGACCGGCACCCGCGCCGGGCCGACCTCGCGGATCAGCGCGTCGAGGGCGGCGACGTCCATGTTCCCTTTGAAGGGGTGACGGCTCGTGGGCTCGCGGCCCTCGGGGATCACCAGGTCGACCGCCCGCGCCCCCGCCGCCTCGACGTTCGCCCGCGTCGTGTCGAAGTGGGTGTTGTTGGGCACCACGTCGCCGGGGCGGCACACCGTGCTGAAGAGGATCCGCTCCGCCGCGCGCCCCTGGTGCGTCGGGAGGATGACGTCGAAGCCCGTGATGTCCCGCACCGCGTCCTCGAAGCGAAACCAGCTCCGCGCGCCCGCGTAGGCCTCGTCTCCGCGCATCATCGCGGACCACTGCGCGGCGCTCATCGCGCTCGTGCCGCTGTCGGTGAGGAGGTCGATGAGCACGTCGTCGCTCCGGAGCAGAAAGACGTTTTGCCCCGCAGCGTCGAGGAGCTCGGCGCGCTCGCGCGCGCTGGTCATTCGCAGGGGCTCGACGCTCTTGATCCGAAACGGCTCGATGATGGTGCGCATGGAGACGCGGCGCGCAAGCACGGGGCGCGCCGATCGGGCGGCGGCGCGGGTCCCCCTCGCGCTCGGCGCAGCGGGTGCGAGCCTCGGCACGCCGTGCGCGCGCGAGGTTC
Source organism: Polyangiales bacterium (assembly GCA_041389885.1). Taxonomy (GTDB): domain Bacteria; phylum Myxococcota_A; class Polyangia; order Polyangiales; genus JAWKRB01. The sequence continues at coordinate 190,936 of JAWKRB010000012.1, forward strand.
GCGGGGGGCTTTGCCCTCGCGCGGCGAGTGGGTATAAGCCGCGCGCTCGCAGCACTCACTGGTACCCTCCCCCCCTCCGCGAGGACTTCGATGGCGCTCAAGGTCGCAATCGTCGGGCTGCCCAACGTCGGCAAGTCCACCCTGTTCAACGCCCTGACCGCCACCGCCGCGGCCGAGGCGGCCAACTACCCCTTCTGCACCATCGAGCCCAACGTGGGCGACGTGCCCGTGCCCGAGGCGCGGCTGCCCGCCCTCGCGAAGATCGCGGGCTCCAAAGAGATCATCCCCGCGCGCATTCAGTTCGTCGACATCGCGGGGCTGGTGCGGGGCGCGTCGAAGGGGGAGGGGCTGGGCAACCAGTTCCTCGCGAACATCCGCGACTGCGACGCGGTGGCGCTGGTGGCGCGGTGCTTCGTCGACGACGGCGTGATCCACGTCGAGGGGCGGGTCGACCCGCTCGGCGACCTGGAGATCATCGAGACCGAGCTGATGCTCGCCGACCTCGAGAGCCTCGAGCGGCGCCTCCCGGCGCTGGAGAAGCGCGTGCGCGGCGGCGACAAGGAGGGCGTCGCGACCCTTCGCCTGGTGAAGCTCGCGCTCGGGATGCTCAACGAGGGCAAGCCCGCCCGCGCCGCGGTGATCGACAAGGAGGACGAGCGGGCCTGGCGCATGCTCCAGCTCCTCACGGCGAAGCCCGCGCTCTTCGTGTGCAACGTCGACGAGGCGAGCGCCGACCTGGGCAACGCGCTCTCTCAGAAGGTCGCCGAGCGCGCCGCCGAGGGGGGCGCCCGCACGGTGGTGATCTCCGCGCGCATCGAGAGCGAGATCGCGCTCCTCGCCGAGGCCGACCGGGCCGACTTCCTCGAGACCCTGGGGCTCAAGGAGCCGGGGCTCAACCGGCTCATCCGCGAGGCGTACAGCCTGCTCGGGCTGCAGACCTACTTCACCGTCGGCCCGAAGGAGGCCCGCGCGTGGACCATTCGCGTCGGAGACACCGCGCCTCAGGCCGCGGGGGTGATTCACACCGACTTCGAGAAGGGCTTCATCCGCGCCGAGACCATCGCCTACGACGACTACGTGAAGTACCGCGGCGAGGCGGGCTCCCGCGACGCCGGGCGCATGCGCCTCGAGGGCAAGGAGTACGTCGTCAAGGACGGCGACGTGATGCACTTTCGCTTCGCCCCCTGAGCGACGCGCGCCCGAGGCGCTCGTACCCTTCCACAGGGCATTGTTAGGGTTGAGGTGAAGCCACGCCGCGGGCCCACACTGACGCCACCGCGCGCCCTCTCCCTCCTCGGGCTGCGTTCGACACACAAGTCAGGAATCCGCTTAAAAACAAGCGTGATGCACCTCTGGTCTGTCCGCGCCGTCCCTCGTCCCTTCGACCCGACGCGGGGCCCCTCCACCCCTTCCCTCCTCCATAGGCTTCGCCGATGGAGGAGGGGCTATCCTTCGGGAAGATGCTCCGCGTCGAACTGCCCTTGGGATGCGTCACATGGCTGAGACCGCGCGGATGTGTGCCATCCCTTGTGTCTCAGCCCCTCCTCCATCGGCGGCCCAGCTGGAGGAGGGGCAGTGGAGGGTGTGGGCCCGCGGCGCAGTTCATCTCAACCCTTCCATCCCCTGTGGAAGGTACTAGCGCCTCCGCCTCGCGACGACGAGTCCCGCGACCCCTGAGGCCGCGAACCACACCACCAGGATCAGCGCGGCGACGCTCCAGCTCTCCCGGCGCTCGCGGGTCAGCAGCAGCACGAAGAGGAACGCGGGGGTGAGCAGCAGCGAAGGCGCGAGCGCGCCGGAGCGCGCGCGACGCGAGGGCGCCTTGTCCTCGCCGCCCGCAGCGCGCACTCCACGCGCCGAGCAGCATCGCGTGCCCCGCGAGGAGCGCGCAGGAGCATCCCCCAACCTTCGAGGGGTTGTTCGAGATCGACACCGCCAGCGCGTAGAGGCCCGCGAGGAGCAGCGCCGTGGCGTGACGAAGGCGACGGTGGGAGGCCGCCTCCAGCTTCATGCCCATGCGCGGAGCGATGACCGCGGGCGCCTCTGCGTCAAGCGACGCGCCGAGGGCCGCGTGTCCCGCCCTCGGAAGGTGACACCGACGCGGGCGTAAACGTATGTTCCGCCTCATGTTGCTCCGGTCTGCCCAGGCAGTGCGAGGTCCCCACGGCGTGATCGCCCGCGCCCGCCCGATGCTGCTCGTGGGCGCGCTCATCGCGGGCTGCGGCGCGCCCCCCGACGTGCCCACGCCCGCGGAGATCCTTCGACCCCCGCCTGGGCTGCTTTCGCGCCGCCACCGGCGAGAATTGTGACGATCACCGACCGCACAGTGTGCTTCACCACCGACGGCTCCATGCCCGAGCTGCAGAACGGCATGTGCGTAGGCGCCACCACCGCCCGCCTCCCGGCCGACCATCGCGTTCGAATCGACTGCGGCGCAGAGACTTCGGCCACGACGATCCGCGGCGTCAAGCTGGCCTTCGACTGGCCCGCGACCGACGGGGTGATCGTGCAGACGGTGGCGGGCAACTTCACCTCGACTGCACGCAGCCCGAGCCCGACACCGACGACGGCGTACCCAGCAACATGGACCGCCGCCCCACCGTCGCGAACGCCGACCAGGCCGACGCGAACATGAACATGGTGGGCGACGCGTGCGAGGCCATGGGCGCCCCCGACGAGGACCGCGACGGCCGCCCCGACGCCGCCGACAACTGCCCGCGCGTCTGGAACGTCAACCAGGCCGACGACGACCACGACGGCCTGGGCAACGTCTACGACCCGACCCCGGGGCGCGCAGCCCTCCCTGGACCAACGGCTCCCCTCGCCCGCGCCTTCGCGGCTGGAAGGACGAGAAGCGGAGTACGGCCTCAACGGCTGCCCGCAACTAACAGCACAGGCACCTGGCGGGCCAACTGCGAGCACGGCGGCACCGTCGAGTGGAACGTCTCCCTCAGCGGGCTCTCCGCGCGCTCAACCGCTTCACCTACACGAACTGCGACAACACCGTAGAACATCCCGGTGCACGACTACGCGCGCGACCCCCGCGGCGTCGACCCGACGGCCACGCGCATGATGGACATTCGCCTCGTCGGCAACGGGGTCATGTCGCAAGACACGAACTTCGGCGGCGACGGCACCGAGAGCGGCTCGGTGATGCTCACGGGCGCGTTCACCGGCACCGCCGTGTCGCACATTCAGATTCGCAATTCGACCCGCGGGCCGGGCGGGTACTTCTCCATCGCCTGCTCTGAAGACCCCTTCGAGCAGGAGATGTGCGCGCCCAACAACCTGCTGGTGAACTACGTCTTCCCCGACTGGAGCTGCGAGCCGGGGGGCTGCCCGATGACCCCCGCGCCGCTGGTCGACACCGACGGCGACGGGGTCTTCGACGACTACGACAATTGCCCGGCGGTGCCCAACCCCGACCAGGCCAACGCCGACTTCGACCGCGAGGGCGACGCCTGCGACAGCTCCACCAGCGCGACCGACACCGACCGCGACGGCGTGCCCGACGAGGGCGACAACTGCCCGAGGGTCGCCAACCCCATGCAAGAAGACGCCGACATGGACGGCATGGGCGACGCCTGCGACGCCGTCAGCGACCCCGACGGCGACCGCGACGGCGTGCCCGACGCCCGCGACAACTGCCCCATGGCCGCCAACCCCATGCAAGAGGACGCCGACATGGACGGCGTGGGCGACGCCTGCGACTCGACCCCCACCGGAGCGCCAAGCTTCTCGCTGCTGCGCGTGAAGGTCGGCCGCTGCCTCTTCGACGACGGCGCCGACGTGCGCTCGACGTCGAGCTGCGACCGCGCGCAGCGCAACCAGCAGTGGGAGGTGGTCGACGTCGGCGGCGGGCGCAGGGCCTTTCGCAACCTCGCCTCCATGCGCTGCCTCAGCGCGGTGAGCTGGGTGGGCACCATCGACATGGTCGCCTGCGACACGGCCAGCAGCGCGCAGCAGTGGTCCCTCGAGCGCTACGACCAGGGCGGCTTCGACGCGCAGCACCCGATGCGGCTGCGCAGCGCGGCGTTCAACTTCTGCGCGTACACCGACGGCACGGGCAACGTCTTCGCGTCGCAGGGCAACTGCTCCCTCCTCGGCACGGAGAACGGTCGCAAGGTCGGCATCTACCCCAACGGCGACCTCTCCAGGCCGCCGCTCCAGCCCTAGGTCGAGCCGCACGTTGGCTTCAGGACTCCTCGCCCTCCTCGACGACGTCGCCGCGATCGCGAAGGTCGCCGCGGCCTCCCTCGACGACGCCGCCGCGCAGGCCGCCAAGGCCGGCAGCAAGGCCGCGGGGATCGTCATCGACGACGCCGCCGTGACCCCGCGCTACGTCGTGGGCTTCGCCGCCGAGCGCGAGCTCCCGATCGTTCGACAGATCGCCGCGGGGTCGCTGAAGAACAAGCTGCTCTACCTCACCCCCGGCGCGCTGCTCCTCAGCCAGTTCGCGAGGTGGCTGATCACCCCGCTGCTCATGGCGGGCGGGGTGTTCCTCTGCGTCGAGGGCTACCACAAGGTGCGCGACCTGTTGCGCCCCAAGGGGTTGAGCGACGAGGCGGCCGAGGGCGCCCCCGCCGCGGGCTCGGCCGACGACGAGCGCGCGAAGGTCGCGAGCGCGATTCGCACGGACCTCATCCTCTCGGCAGAGATCATGGCGATCACGCTCTCGACGGTCGCCACGGCGTCGCTCGGCCTGCAGGTCGCGGTGCTGGTCTCGGTGGGCGTCGCGATGACGGCGCTGGTCTACGGCGCCGTCGCGATCCTCGTGAAGGCCGACGACCTCGGCGCGCACCTCGCACGCTCGCCGAGGGCGCCGCTGCGCGCGGTCGGCGGAGCGCTCGTGCGAGGGATGCCGGGGTTCCTGAGGGTGCTCTCGATGGTGGGCCTGGTCGCGATGCTCTGGGTGGGCGGAGGCATCGCGGCGCACGGGCTCCACGAGCTCGGCGCGCACGCGCCCGAGGCGACGATCACCGCGATCGCGTGGCACGCGGGGCGGGCGGTCCCCGCGGTTGAAGGGTTCGCGCGATGGCTCGTGGCGACGAGCCTGTCCGCGGTGCTGGGGCTCGCGATCGGCGCGGTCGCCGGGGTGATCGTCGACCGCGCGGCCGAGGCGCTGCGTCGGAGACGTCGCGCGTCGTAGCGCCCGTTCACCGCCGCGGCGGTGGAGTTTCAGGGAGAGCTCGATTACAACGAGCCTGTGCTCCGAAGACATGTGGCGTCTTCGGCGAGATCTCGCACCCTCCTCTGCGCAGGCGCCGCGGCGTGAGCGACGGAACCTCCCACTCTTCGGAGTCGCGGCATGACAACGACCCCACTGCTCGACCGCATCGCTGGCATCGCCGACCGGCCCGAAGACGACGAGGAGGAGCTGCTGCGGCACCGCGTGCTCATCATGGGTGGGCTGCTGATGAGCGGCGGGGGCCTCCTCTGGGGCGCGCTCTCGGTGATGTTCGGGCTCGCCGTCGAGTCGCTGGTCCCGTTCGGGTACGTCGTCATCACGGCGATCAACTTTCTGATCCTGTCGCGCACCCGGGCCTTCCCCGCCGCGCGCTCGGTGCAGATCACCGCCAGCCTGCTGCTGCCCTTCGGGTTTCAGTGGGTGCTGGGCGGCTTCATGACCAGCGGCTGCATGATGATCTGGGCGATGATGGCCCTGGTCGGCTCGCTCACCTTCGACGAGCTCAAGCACAACCTGCGCTGGGCGAGCATGTTCATCGGGCTCACCGTGCTCTCTGGCTTCATCGAGCGGTCGCTGCGGGTGCCGGAGCCCATTCGCAACCCCACGGTGAGCACGGTGTTCTTCGTGCTCAACATGGTGGTGGTGAACATGGCGGTCTTCGGCCTGACCGTGTTCTTCGTGAGCGGACGCAAGAAGGCCCTCGACGAGCTGGCGGTGAAGAACGCGCAGCTCGCCAGCTCGCAGCAGGCCCTCGTTCAGAGCGAGAAGATGGCCGCGCTGGGGCAGCTCGTGGCCGGCGTCGCGCACGAGCTCAACACGCCCCTGGGGGCCATTCGCGCGTCTGCGGGGAGCCTCGGCGGCGCCGTGGGCGAGACCGTGAGCGAGCTGCCGCGCATCCTCGACGAGGCCGAGCACCGCGAGCGCGCCCTCCAGGCTCCTCGCGACCACCGAGAAGCCGACCGTCCCGCGCACGAGCCGCGAGAAGGCGCAAGGCCCGGCGCGCGCTCCAGCAGGACCTCGACTTGAAGGGCATCCCCGGCGCCGAGAGCGCCGCCGACATGCTGACCGACATGGGCGTCGACGCGATCTCCGTCGACCACGAGCCCCTGCTGCGCTCGCCGCGGCGGAGTCGCTGCTCCAGGCGCAGCCTCGGCACCCTGCGCCGGGGCAGCGAGAACATTCGCGTCGCCGCCGACCGCGCCGCGAAGATCGTCTTCGCCCTCAGAGAGCTACCGCCCACCCGGCGCCGAGGAATACCGCCGCCGGGTCGGTCGGCGAACCTCGACGCGGTGCTCACGCTCTGCCACAATCAGTGAAGAAGGGCGTCGAGGTGGTGCGCGACTACGATGACGACACCGTCATCGAAGCGATGCATGACCAGCTCAGCCAGGTCTGGACCAACCTCAACGCGCTTCCAGGCGATGGACTACCGCGGCAACCTGACGATCAGCGAAGAGCGCGAGGAGGGCCCTTGAGGGTCGCCGTGATCGACGGCAGCGGCGTGCCCGAGGCCGCGCGACCGCGTGTTCGACCCCCTTCTACACGACCAAGGCCGTCTGGTGAGGGCAGCGGGCTCGGCTGTCGATCTGCCGCGACATCGTGCGTCACCACGGCGGCGAGATCTCCCCTCGACAGCCGCCCTGGGAGGACCTTCCACGGTCACCGTGCCCCTGGTGTGCACGAAGGCCAGGAGCCTCACCATGAGCGAGGCGACGATCCTCCTGGTCGATGACGAGGGCCATCCTCGACAGCCCCTCAAGCAGCAGCTTCGGCGCCTTCGGCAAGCGCTTCAGCTATGAGACCGCCGAGAACGTGCCCAGGCGTAGGGAGATCATCGAAGAGCTCAACGACGCCGAGGTCCGGCTGGTGGTGGTGGTGAGCGACTGGCTCATGCCCGAGGTCAAGGGCGACGGTTTCTGGCCGAGCTGCGGGCCGGCGGCGCGAACGTCGTGCGCATCATGCTGACAGGCCAGGCCGACCCCGAGGCGGTCGCGCTACAGCGAGCTCCGTGGCCGGCGTGCTCTCAAGCCCTGGCGCATCGAGGAGCTGAGCGAGCTCATCCTTGAATCCCGGGCGCGTGGCGGGGTGGCGCCTCCCCCCAGAGAGGCCCGCCGGGGCGCGAGCCCGCTGCGTCGTCTGCGTCGACGGCGAGCGGATGATCTCAGCCTCAAGAACCAGCTCCGCGGTACTTCGGCAGCTCGCTGAAGGTCGAGCTCGCGGAGTCGGGCGGAGGGCCTCGAGGTCATCGAGGAGCTGCAGCAAAGAGGGCTTCAGGTCCCCGTGGTGATCTCAAGGCCAGCTGATGCCGGGGATGAAGGGAGAGGAGTTCCTCGCGAAGGTTCACGCCCTCGACCCGAGGATCCTCCACGTCCTGCTCACCAGGTCAGGCCACGAAGGCAAGGGCCGTCGGCGAGGCCGGTGGTGGGCCCGGCTCTACGCTTTCTCGCCAAGCCCTGGTCGAAGAGGACCTCGCCTCACGGTGCATGACCCCTGCACGCCTACAAGCTCGGCGCCGGAGCTCGACCGCAAGGCCGAGCTCCGCGCCGCGCGCCGCCCTGCGGTTCGTGCCGCAGGAGTTCCTCGCCTCCTCGGCCGCGACCAGGTCGAAGACGCGCGGGCAGGCGATTTCATCGAGCGGCCCATCCACATGCTCTTCTCGACCTGAGACTTCACGACGCTCGTCGAGCAGCTCGGCCCCCACCTCGCCGACGAGCTCATGCCGAGGCGTGGGCCGACGGCATGGACGAGGTCGTGCGCGAGGTAGAAACTGCGGCTTCATCAACAACATCCCGAGGCGACGCCGATGCTCACGCTCTTTCCCGGCGGCGCGGGCGACGCGCTGGGCAATACGGCGTGCGCGCGTGTCACCGGCTCCGCGAGGACAGCGCGCGCAGGGCGGCCCGCAGCTCGCGATGGGCCTCGGCGTGACCTCGGGCGCGCTCCTGCTCGGCGTGATCGGCAGCGACGATCGGCTCCAGTGCGACCTCGTGGGTCACGCGATCGATGAGGCGGCGGCCCTGGAGCACCTGACGAAGACCTGGGGCACGCCGATGCTGCTCTCTCGGTCCGCGGCGGAGACGCTGTCTCCCGCGGCGCGGAGGGGCCTCCGCGAGCTCGGCGCCGCGCCGCTGGCCGAGGACGGCGGGTCAGGGCCCTGCTTCGAGGTGATCGACGCGCTGCCGCCCGCGCTGGCCGCGCGCCGACGGAGCACCCTCGCGGCCTTCTCCCTCGCCCGCGCCGCGCTCGCCGAAGGGCGCGACGACGAGGCCAGGGCGGGCTTCGACGAGGTCCTCGCCGTCGACCCCGACGACCCCGCCGCCCGGCTGCTCCGCGCGCGCTGCGACGCGCCCGAGGGGCGAAGGTCGTGAGCGAGGCGCGCCTCTGCATCGTGGCCGTCGACGACGACGCCACCGTCCTCCAGGCGCTGCGTCAGCAGCTCCGCGAGCTGCGGCGGCCTGGACTGAACGTCGAGGTCGCGGAGTCTGGCGAGGAGGCCCTCGAGCTCCTCGACGAGCTGGCGGCCGAGGGCGCGCGCGTGCCGGTGCTCATCGCCGATCAGCTCATGCCGGGGATGAAGGGCGAGGCGCTCCTCGCGGCCGCCCACGCCCGCGACCCCGACACGTACACCCTCATGCTCACCGGGCGCGCCAGCTCCGACGCCGTGGGCGCGGCGGTGAACACGGCGCGCCTCTACCGCTTCGTGCCCAAGCCCTGGGACCACGCCGACCTGCTGCTCACCGTGACCGGCGCGCTCGACGCGTGGCTCCGCGACCGCGAGGTCGAGCGGGGAAAGGCCGCCCTCGCGCGGGCCCACCGCGCCAGCCTGCGCTTCGTGCCCGCGCGCCTGCTCGAGCTCCTCGGCCGCGCGCGGCTCACAGACGCCCGCGCGGGGGACCGCGTCGAGCGCGAGGTCACGGTGGTCTTCTTCGGCCGACCGCGAGACCGAGGCCTTCGAGAGGGGCGCGACGCCGCGGCGGTGCTCGCCTGGATCAACAGGCTCGTCGACCGCCTCGACCGCGAGGTGCACGAGCGCGGCGGCTTCATTCACGACGTCGCCGGGCACAAGGTGCTGGCGTTCTTCGCGAACGACGCCGACGCCGCGGTGCGCACGGCCATCTCGGCGCAGGAGATCCTCCGCGAGCTCAACGACGAGCGCGGGCGCGCGGGCGGCGGTCCCATACGGATCGACGTGGGCATGAGCACGGGGTCGCTGCTGCTGTCGGTGCACGGCGGCGACGAGCGGCTCTACTGCGGCGCGCTCGGCGACGTGATCAACCTCGCCTCGAGGGTGCAGAGCGCCACCCGCGACTACGACGCGCGGGTGCTGATCACGGGAGAGACCCTCGCCGCGCTGCGATCCCCGAAGGACTTCGCCGTGCGCGCCCTCGACGACGCGCGGCTCAAGGGCAAGCTCCGCCCCACGCGGCTGATCGAGGTGCTCGACGCGCTGCCGCCGAGCGCGCGCGCGCGGAGGGAGCAGACCTCGCGCGACTTCGAGGCCGCCCGCGAGGCCTTCGAGCAGGGCCGCGTCGACGAGGCCCGACAGCACCTCGCGCGGGTGCGGGCCGCCGACCCCGAGGACGGTCCCGCGGGGCGGCTCGCGGCGCGGTGGGACGCGCTCACCCCGCGCGAGGGCTCAGGCGGAGACGCGGTGTGACCGAGGAGCTCGAGCTCGCGTGGGAGCGCCAGACGATGACGCGCACGCGCACCCAGAGCCTCTGGCTCGTCGCGCTCACCGTGCTGATCGTGCCCATCGGGCTGTACCTCGACAACCTCGGGAGCGACCGGCTCCGCCCCGAGTCGGTCGTGACGCGGCTCGTCATGATGGTCTTCTGCGTCGTGATGTTCGCCCTGCTCTACCGGGCGCGCACCTCGCGTGGCGTGCGGCGATTGAACGGGCTCATCCAGGTCGTTCTGACGCCCATCGTCGCGTACCTCACCGCGACCCACCCGCAGTACATCGTCTCGGTGCTGTCGTTCTCGCTGTTCCTCTGGGCCACCCAGGCGATCTTCACCTGGCCGCCCCGCTTCGCCGCGTTCTTCTTCGCCGTGCCTCCGCTGGTCTTTCTCCCGATGCAGCTCTGCTTCCGCGCCGCGGTGGATCGGCCCCAGGCCATCATCGCGACCGTCTACCTCGCGGCCTCGGCGCTGATCTGCGTCGTCTCGGCCACGCTGAAGTACCGCACCGCGCGCGCGGAATTCGTCGGGCGCTTCGAGCTGGCGCGCAGCAAGGAGGAGGCCGAGCGGACCCTCCGCCACCTCGTCGAGACCCAGAAGACCCTCATCAAGTCCGAGAAGCTCGCCGTGCTCGGTCAGCTCGTCGCGGGCGTCGCCCACGAGCTGAATTCGCCGCTCGGGGCGATCAAGGCGTCTGCGGGCACCCTCTCGGCCGCGCTCGCGCAGGTTCGCGCGCGCGGCGGGGGAGAGAGCGAGGTCGACGCGCTGGCCCGCGCGACGGCCGCCTGCGTCGACCACCCGCTCTCGCCCCGCGAGGAGCGCGCCCGTCGCAAGGCCCTCGCGCAGGAGCTCGACGCCGCGGGCGTGAACGACCCCGAGGCGATCGCCAGGGCGCTGGTCGAGCTGGGCTTCTTCGGAGACCCCAGCCCGTTTCTAGACCTCTTGCGCCGCCCCGACGTCCTGTCGACGCTCGACCGGGTCCACGACTCGGTGGTGCTCGAGCGCTGCACCGCCACGATCGGAGACGCGGCGGCGCGAGCCGACAAGATCGTCAAGGCGCTGAAGTCCTACGCGCACCCTGGCGATCACACGGGCGAGCGCACCGAGGGCGAGCTCAGCGCGCAGCTCGACACGGTGCTGACCCTCTACCGAAACCTCATCAAGCACGGGATCTCCGTCGAGCGCGAGTACGCAGACCGCGGTCGAATTCGCGGCCACCACGACCAGCTCAACCAGGTCTGGACCAACCTCGTGCACAACGCCCTCTACGCGATGTCCGGCGGCGGCAAGCTCGTGGTCTCCGTGAGCGCCGAGGGCGAGGACCGCGTACGGGTCGACATCACCGACACCGGCCCGGGCATCCCCGAGGCGGTGCAGCCGAGAGTGTTCGAGCCCTTCTTCACCACCAAATCCATGGGCGAAGGGACCGGGCTGGGACTCGCCATCTGTCAGGACATCATCCGCGAGCACAGCGGCACGATCACGTTCACCTCCGAGCCCGGTCGCACGGTCTTCACCGTGGTGCTCCCGCGCGAACGCGCCGGGGGGTCTACTGACAGCCGCGGCTGAAGTTGCTGCACATCGCGTTGCAGTTCGCCGGGGTGCAGAGCGTGCTCGGCGCGCCGCACGGCGACGCGCAGCTCTGAGCCTGGCAGGTCGCGAGCGCCTGGGTGGGCGCGTAGAGCTGAAACGTGTTGGGGTCGACGCAGCGCGCGGTGTCGACCCGCCCCTCCGTGCTCTGGCAGTAGATGCAGGTCGGGTCGCCGTCGCAGGTCTGCAGCGCGGCGCAGCAATTCGCGGCCATGCACGCGAAGCAGCCCTCGAGCCCCGGCGTCGCGACGAGGGTCGTGGTCGCGCACATCGCGCCCGCGCCACCGCCTCCGCCGCCCGGGCTGTTCGAAGAGCACGCCAGCACGACGGGAATGGCGAGTGCGAGCCAGCCCGGTGTCATCCCTTGTCGGTTCATTCTTCGCTCCTTGAACCCGCGGCTCCCCCATGGAGTCGTTGGACACGACCGTACCGCGGTGTGGCCTGAACGTCACCAGGGCGCGCGGTCCGAACCGATGGGTCCTCCGCTCGCGTCGGGCTCACCCCGGGCTTCACGAAGCGGCGATCGAGAAGCCGTCGGGCGACGCGGGCGGTCCGATCGGTTCGACGCCCCAGGGCGAGGGCATCCATTCATCCTTTGGCTTCAAGGGGCTCGTCGCACGCGGAGACGCTTCCCGGGATCGTTCGGAGAGCAGTTCGAGGATCCGTGAAGCCTCCGCCCGGCGGCTGAAACCGCGGCGTCGCGCGGGGCGACGCAGGGCTCCATGGATCTCGCGCCTCCATCAGGGCGCCTGGCGAACGATCCCCGCTTCCCCCCTTCGCGAGCACCGCATTTGTTGAGACCCTTCGAGAGGTGATACGCCCGCCCTACTCGACGACCCGACCATGAGAGACCACCTCGCAGCGGGCGCCCTCGTGCTCACCCTCGGCCTCGGCTGTTCATCCTCCTCCACCGTCACCGACGCGGGAGCGGGCGACGTCAGCACCGACATTCCCACAACCGACATTCCCACAACCGACATTCCCACAACCGACGTCCCCACAACCGACGTCCCCACAACCGACATCCCCACAACCGACGTCCCCACAACCGACATCCCCACAACTGACGTCCCCACAACCGACGTGCCGCGCGATGTCGTCGCGAGCGACGCGTGCGCGCCCATCACCGACGACACCAGCGGACAGGGCACGAGCTGTCGGGACGGGGTCGCGTGCCCCGCGGGCTACACCTGTCAGGCGTTCTCGGGGATCGTCCTCGATCATCGGTGCCAGATCCTCTGTCGGCACAGCTGCGAGTGCCCGACGGGGCAGGAGTGCCTCGAGGTGCGCGACAAGGCCGGCAGCTGGTTTCAGTGCGGGCGCTGACCACGCATTCTGCCGCGCCGCGGCGCCTGACCTCCGAGCGCTTCGATACACTCCCTCGCGATGATTCATCCCCACACGCGCCTGACCTGGATCGACGCCACCGTCGGCACCGGCGTGATCGCCACGGCGCCCCTCCCCCGAGGCACCATCACCTGGGCCCTCGACCCCCTCGACCGCGTGATGCGCGCAGATGAAATCGCCGCGCTGCCCGAGCTCCTTCAGCCCAGCGTGCGCTACCGCGCGCTGCCCTACGCGACCGGCGAGCGCGTGCTGCTCTGGGACCACGCGTGGCTCGTCAACCACGACTGCCGCGCCAACACCCTGACCACGCCGGGCTTCTTCGACGTCGCCGTGCGCGACATCGCCGAGGGCGAGCAGCTCACCAACGACTACGCCGCCTTCGACCTCGACTTCGAGCTCCCCTTCGACTGCGTGTGCGGGCGCCCCGAGTGCCGCTACGCGCGGGGTGAGATCGACGTGCCCGGCGAGCTCGCGCGGTGGGACGACGAGCTCCGCGAGGCCCTCGCGCGCATGCGCTTCGTGCCCCAGGCCCTGGGCTCCCTGGTGCGCGAAGAGGCCCGCGCGGTGCAGGGCTTCGCCGCGCGCTTTCCGCCGCCGAGCCCCTCGGAGTACACCCTGCGCGCCTACGCCACGGGGCGCGTCTCGACCGCCGCGCGCTCGGCGACCCTCGGCGGCTGAAGCGCGCGCTCGACGAGCACCGCGCCGCCGTGAATCGGCGCGAGCTCGGCGAAGACCCTGCGGCCCTCGAACTCGTAGTCGGCGTAGTCGAGGGAGAGCACCTCGGTGAAGCCCATGGCCCGAGAGAGGTAGCGCGTGACGCGGTGGGTGCACACGGAGACCGCGCGCTCGTACCCCGCGGCCGCGGCGGCCTCGAGGGAGCGCGTCTCCATCGCCTGCACCAGCAAGAAGCCGTCGACGTCCGGCGCCGTCGCCGACATGCTGAGGTCGAAGACCTGGCCGAAGCGGAGCTCGGGCTGCATCGCGCGGTAGCTCGCGAGGAGGCGGTCGTCGCAGAGGTCGATCACCACGTCGCGGCCCGGAAAGTCTCGCCCCATCGCCGTGGGGGTGCACAGGTCGAGGCACACGCAGAAGCCCACCAGCCGGTCGCCGTCGACGGCGACGGTGGAGAGCGAGAGCTCAGGGCAGCTCGCGACGATCTCTCGCGCGAGGGAGAGGTAGTCGTCGGCGCGAATGCCGAGGATGACCGTGGTGGGGTCGCGGAGGGTGAACCACGCCGCCATGGCCTCGGCCACGCGCTCGGTCCACGCGTGTGAGAGCGGCTGGAGCGTGACCGAGGGCGCCTGCGTGACCGCCGGCGGGCACTCCGCCTCGAGGCGCTCGGCCAGCGCGGCCAGGCTCTGTGAGGGGCTGATCTGCGCGCGCGCGGTCGACGCGTCGAGCAGCGACTCGAGCTCCACCACGAACGACACCCACCCCAACGAATCGCCCCCGAGGGACCAGAAATCCGCGTCGCGGGGGATCGGGTCCTGGTCGAAGCGCGCCGACCAGAGCTGCGCGATCACGGTCTCGACCGCGCCCCGCGGCATGCGCTCGGGCGGCACCTCGGGGCTCGTGCGGGGGCGCAGCGCCGCCAGCGCGCGGCGGTCGACCTTGCTGGTGTGCGTGCGCGGCAGCGCGTCGAGGGCGAAGATCCTCGCGGGCACCATGGGCGAAGGCACGCGGTCGGCGAGGGCGCGCTGCAGCCGCGAGGTCGAGACCGTCGAGGGCGACACGAAGGCCACCAGCCGCCTCGTGAGGGCGTTGTCGCCCTCTTGATGGATCACCGCGGCGGCGGCGGTGAGGGCGGGCTCGCAGGCCCGCAGGGCGTGCTCCACGGCCTCAAGCTCGACGCGCACGCCCCGGAGCTTCACCTGGTGGTCGACGCGACCGACGTAGTACAGCGCGCCCTCGGCGTCGCGCCACGCCTGATCGCCCGTGCGAAAGAGCCGCGCGCCGGGCGCCTCGGGGTGCGCCACGAAGCGCTGCGCGGTCTCGTCGGGGCGCGCGTGGTAGCCCCGCGCGAGCACGGGGCCTCCGACGTAGATCTCGCCGACCTGGCCGACGGCCACGGGCCTGCGCTCGGCGTCGAGCAGCAGCACCTCGGCGCGGTCGATGGGCCGCCCGATGGGGGTGACCTCGCCCTCCTCGTCGCCGGTGATGCGCGCGAAGGTGACGTCGGCGCCCACCTCGGTGCTGCCGTAGAGGTTGAGCAGCCGCGCGTGCGGCACCGCGACGCGCAGTCGGCGCGCGAGCTGCGGCGGCAGGGTCTCGCCGCTGAGGGCGATCCAGCGAAGCGCGGGGAGCCGCTGCGCGAGCTCGGGCACCGCGTCGAGGAGCACCTCGACCTGCGACGGCAGCAGGGTGATCCGCGTGACCCCCGCGTCGGCGAGGGCCGCCACGAGGCGGAGCGGATCGACCGAGTCGTCGGGCTCGATGACCGCCGTGGCGACGCCGCGGAGCAGCCCGCCGAACATCTCCCAGAGCGAGTCGCAGAAGCTCAGCGCCGTGCGGTGCGCGAGCACCTCGTCGGCCTCGAAGGGAAAGGCCCGCCACATCCACGCGCAGCGGTTGAGGGTCATCGCGTGGGTGCCGCAGACCCCCTTCGGGCGGCCGGTGCTGCCCGAGGTGTAGAGCAGGTGCAGGTCGTCGAGGGGCGGGGTCAGCAGCGGCAGCGGCGCGTCGCAGCGCCGCCCGAGCTCGGGGTCGACGACCAGCGTCTCGGCGCCGAGCATCCGGCCCTGCGCGGCTGTCTCCCGGTCGCAGAGCAGCAGCGAGAGCCCCGCGTCGTCGATCAGGAACCGGTGGTGCAGAGGAGGCGCGGCGGGGTCGAGGGGCACCCACCGCGCGCCGACGCTGATCACGCCGAGGATCGCCGACATCGACGCCAGCGACCGGGCGATCAGCACCCCCACCGTCGCGCCGGGCTGCACGCCCAGCGCGAGCAGCTCGCGGGCCACCAGGGCCGCGGAGCCGCGCAGCTCGCGGTACGTCAGCGCCCCGCGGGGCGAGCGGATCGCGACGCGCTCGGGCGTGGCGTCACACTGCCGGGCGAAGGCGCGGTGCACCGTGCCCGATGGGTCAGGCTCCGAGGGGTCGTCGACGGCGAGGCCCGAGCGGTCGTGGCACATGGGGCGATTGCACCGGCTGGGATCAGGGGGAGGGATCGACGCGAGGGCGGTCGCGGCGCGCGCTATTCAACCTCAGCGCGCGACGCGGTCAACGCCTCAGGCGTCGAGGGAGAGCGGGGCAAAACGCCGCGGCGCAGGGCGTTTTGTGAGGGGTGGGGGCGGCGTAGCGTGCGGGGGATGTTTCACCCGTTCACCGACGTTCGCTTCATTCGAGAGGAGATCGGGTTGGGCGTGGTCGCGACGCGGCGGCTGCCCCGAGGGACCGTGGTCTGGGTCGCCGACCCCCTCGACCTCTCGGTGAGCGAGGCCGAGCGCGACGCCCTGCACCCGCTCTATCAATCTGCGCTGCAGCGGTTTGGATACCGTGATGAGCACGGTCGGTGGTGGGTCTCGTGGGACCACGGGCGCTACGTCAATCACTCCTGCGACGCCAACACGCTCTGCGGCGCGCACGGGTTCTCGGTGGTCACGCGCGACATCGAAGCGGGCGAAGAGGTGACCGAAGACTGGGCCTGGAACAACCGTGACCTCGGGGTGCCCTGCCGCTGCGGCGCCGCCGCGTGCCGCGGGCGGGTGACCCGAAGCGACGGCCACGCGCGGCTCGCGCAGTGGGAGCGCGCGATGCGCGAGGTCTACCCGCGCGTCCTCGAGGTCGAGCAGGCGCTCTGGGACCTCGTCGCCGACAAGGACCTCCTCCGCGACGAGCTCTCGGGCGCGCGGCCCCTGGCGACCTACGCGCCGCTGCTCATGCCCCTCGAGGGGTGAGCGTCGCCCCCAATTCCCCCCTCCGGCGATTTCTCGCCGCCCCCGACGTCGCGGGCGGCGAGACCCGGCGCGGGCGTCGTAGTCTGTGCGCATGGACGAAGGCCCCCCGCGCCCCCCGACGCCTCGGCACTTCTCCATGGTGCGAGACTTTCAGCTCGCCGACCTGCTCACGCTCTGCAACGGCTTCTGCGGCATGGGCGCGGTGCTCGCGACGATGCGCTGGCTCACGCTCCCCGACGGCGCGGGGCTCTCGCTGGCCTTCGAGCTCCTGCCGCTGGCGCTGGTCTTCGACGTGCTCGACGGGCGCGTGGCGCGGTGGCGGCGGCGCAGCTCGGCCCTCGGGCAGGAGCTCGACTCCCTCGCCGACCTGGTGTCGTTCGGCGTCGCGCCGGCGGCGATCGCCTTCGCCCTGGGCATGCGCGGCGGCCTCGACGCCCTGGCGCTGATCTACTTCGTCGCCTGCGGCATCGCCCGCCTCGCGCGCTACAACGCCACCGCCGCGTCGCTCTCCGACGACTCGGGCAAGGTGCGCTACTTCGAGGGCACGCCCATCCCCACGAGCCTCGCGCTGGTGCTGGTGATGCACCTGCTCCACCGCGCGGGGCGCACGGGCGACGCGCTGCCCCTCGGGGCGGTGGAGCTCGCCTCGCTCACCCTGCACCCGATCTCGCTCATGTTCGTGGCGAGCGGCAGCGCGATGATCTCGAAGACCCTGCGCATCCCCAAGCCGTGAGCGCCGCGAGCGATTGACGGCGCGTCCTCCGCGCTCGTAGCGTCGGCGCCGTGAGAGAGACGCGAAGGTCCCGCCGACGCATCGCGGTCGTCGTCGCGGTGGCCGCCGCGACGCTCTCGGCGAGCCCCGCCGCGCTCGCACAGGACGCCTCCCTCGACGCCAGCGCCGACGTCGCCGTCGACGACGCGGCCGACCGCGGGGTCCCCCCCGACCCCCGCACGGCGCTCGTGCGCGCGCTCATCGACGACGCGCTGCCGACCACCACCACGCCCTCCAGCCTCTTCGACGTCGACCTCGACGACGAGCTCGCGCTGCGCGTCGAGGCGCTGCGGGTGCGCGCGATGCTCAGCGCCCTCGACGCCTCCCTCGACGCCGGCGTCGAGCGAGACGCCGGGCGACGCCGCCGCGACGCCTCGGTCGACGTCGACCTCGACGGCTCCCTGCGCGGAGAGATGGCCGCCTCGACCCCGCACGGCTGCTCCCCCGCGTCGACCTCGACCGCGCGCGCCTCGCGTTCTACTCGCTCCCCCGCGCGCGGCGCGCGGCGCTGATCGCCGACCACGCGGCGCGCGTCGAGGCGGCCCGCCCGCGGGAGACCGAGAACGAGCGCCTCGCGCGGGAGGCCGAGGCCGAGCGGCTCCGCGCCCTCGAGGCCGCGCGGCGCGCGCGCTCCGAGGCCGAGCGCCTCGTGGGCGAAGAGGTCGCGCGGCTCATCGGCGTGCAGCAGTCGGTGCTCGCGGCGCAGGCGCGCTTTCAGCGGCAGCGAGAGGCCCTCGCGGCCTCGCGCGACGCGATCCTGGGGTGGCGGCGGCGCGCGCGGGCGGCGAGGACGGGCTCGGGCGACGACCCCGACGCGATGTACGACGCCCTGCGCCAGGCGCTCCGCGGCGCCCGCGACGACCTCGAGCGCGCCCTCGACGACCTCGACTCGACGACCAGCGCGCTCCCCTCGCTGGGCCCCGACCCCCTGAGCCTCCTCGCCGTCGACGTGCCCACCGCCGCGGCGAGGGAGCGCCGCCGCGCGGTCTCGGCGCGGATCTCCGAGGCGAGGCGCGAGGAGACGGCCCTGCGCGCGAGCCGCGCCTCGACGCGCTTCGAGGCGTGCGAGGCCCTCAACCTCGAGCGCCTCGCGCTGATGCCCGCGCTCTCGAGCGCGAAGCGCGACGCGGTCACGGGCTTCTCCGCCGCGGGCCTCGACCAGGCGCGGGCCGAGGCGCGGCAGCTCTCGCTCATCCTCCGGTATCACCGCCGCATCGGCGTGAGGTGGCTCGACGCGCTGATCCGCCAGCGCCGGGTCGAGGGCGCGTCGACCTGGGAGCTCGTGCGCGTGGGCCTCTCGCTGCTCCTGGCGCTCCTCGCCTTCGGGTGGCTGAGCCGGCACAGCGCCTCGCTGCTGGCCTTCGCCGACGAGCGGCTCTCCGAGGCCGACCGCGTCGACCGCCGGGTCGCCCCCAGCCCGCTGCGCCTCGCCCTGCGCGCCCTGCGCGGCGTGCACCGCCCCCTCGGGCGCCTCGCGCTCTTTCAGATCGTCGTGTGGATCCTCCCCTCGGGGCTGCGCGGCCTGCTCGAGGCGCAGCTCGTGATGACCATCGTGGGCTGGCTCCTCGCGGGCAGCCTGGTGGTGAACGCGATCAACGCCGCGGCGGCGCGCCGCGCCCACGGCGACCGCGGCGACGACGCGCTGCGACTCCGCTCGCTCCAGCTCGTGGGGCGCGTCGTGGTGGGCTTCGCGCTCGTGCTGGTGCTCAGCGCGCGGCTGGTGGGCAAGGGCACCGTCTACGACTGGACGCTGGTCCTGTGCTGGTTCGCCGCGGCGCCGCTGGTGCTGATCCTCACGACGTGGTGGCGCGAGTCGATCTTCGCGCGGGTCGAGCGCGCCAAGCGCAAGCGATCGCCGACGCAGGCGTGGGTGCTCAGCAAGCGCGAGGGGTGGCAGAGCTTCTTCGCGGCGATGGTGGGCGCCGCGCACCTCATCGCCGCGGGCGCGGCGCGCGTCGCGCGGGCGTGGCTCGGCGACTTCGACCTGGTGCGCCGCGGCCACGCGTACCTCTTCAAGCGCGAGCTCGAGCGCCTCGGCGACGGAGGCCCCCGCGAGGAGCACTCGCCGCTCAACCCCGAGGCCCTCGCGGCGCTCTCCCCCGACCGCCCGAGCGCGACGTGGATCGCCTGCCCGGCGAACGCCCTCCGCGACGCGCTCAAGGCCCGCGCCGCTCGCCGCGAGGGGGGCGTGGTCGCGGTCGTCGGGCGGCAGGGGATGGGAAAGTCCACGATGTTCCGCCACCTGGTGGAGGATCTCCCCGACGCGCTGATGCTGTGCTGCGACGCGGCGACGGGCGCGTCGCGCATCGCCGAGGCCCTCGCGCAGGCCACCGCGGCCTCGACGCCCCCGCGCGCGCCCGCGGTGGTGATCCTCGACGACGCGCACGCGATGGTGAGGCCCGTGTTCGGCGGCCTCGAGGCCTTCGACGAGACCCTCGCGCTGGCCCGCGGGCGCAGCGACGAGACCCTCTGGGTCTTCGCCGTCGACGCCATCGTGTGGCCCTTTCTGCGCCGCGCTCGCGACACGCGCCCGATGTTCGACGAGGTCACCGAGCTCGCGCCGTGGACCGACGCGCAGATCGGCGAGCTGCTCTCGGCCCGCAGCGCCGAGGCCGGGCTGAGCCCGATCTTCGACGACCTCCTCGAGCGCCTCCCCGCGAGCGCCGACGAGCTCGACCGGCAAGAGGCCCTGGCCTCGCGCCGCGACGGATACTTCCGCATGATCTGGGACTACGCCCGCGGCAACCCCGCCATCGCCCTGGAGTCCTGGCGCGCGTCCCTGGTCGAGGGCCGCGACGGCGGCGCCCGCGCCCGCGCCCTGCAGACCCCGAACGTCGACAGCCTCGAGACCCTCCCCGACGAGGCGCTCTTCGTGCTCCGCGCGGTGCTCCAGATGTCCCCGGCGTCACCCCGCGACGTGGCCGACGCCACCCGCGTCCCCGTCGAGCAGGTCGAGAACGTCTTTCGCTTCGGCCGCGCGGCGGGCTACCTCGCGCAGCGAGACGCGAGGGTCTTCGTCCCCTGGCGCTGGCGCCGACCCGTGATCGTCCTGCTCGAGCGCCGTCACCTCCTGGTGAACCCATGAACCTCCGCCGCCTCGCCGCCCGCCTCGCCGCCGCGGCGCTCCTCGCCCCCGCCGCCGCCTCCGCGCAAGACGCGCCAGACTTCACCCGCCTCGCGCAGTTCATCCGCTGGGGCGGCGTGGCGGCGTCGATCCCCATCGCCCTCGGCGGGATGTTCCTCATCCGGCTGATCGACGACCTGGGCGAGCGGCTGAGCAAGCGCTTCTCGAACCGCCGCCCGACCTTTCAGAAGATCCAGACCACGCTCAGGTTCTTTCTCTACATCGTGACCCTCGCGGTCGCGGTGAGCCTCAGCGTGCGCCTCGACCCCACCGCCCTCACCGTCATCGGCGGCGCGCTGGCCTTCGCCGTCGGCTTCGCCCTGCGCGACCTCGTGGCGTCGTTCATCGCCGGGATCACCATCATGTTCGACCGGCCCTTTCAGGTCGGCGACCGGGTCTCCTACGGCGGCGAGTACGGCGACATCATCCAGATCGGGCTGCGCAGCGTGCGCATGAACACCCTCGACCACAA
The DNA here is from genome assembly GCA_041389885.1 of Polyangiales bacterium. GTDB lineage: Bacteria > Myxococcota_A > Polyangia > Polyangiales > JAWKRB01. The sequence goes on from JAWKRB010000012.1 coordinate 211,999, forward strand.
CATCATCACCATCCCCAACAACAAGGTCTTCACCGACGTCACGTCGAGCGGCAACTACGGCGCCCTCGAGATGCAGGTCGCCATGGACTTCTACGTCGGCATGGACCAGGACGCCGCCCTCGCCGCGGAGATCATCCGCGAGGCGTGCCTCACGAGCCCCTACGTCTTCCTCGCGATGCCCGTGCCCGTGCTCGCGAAGCAGGTGATCCTCCACGACTACGTCGCGTTTCACCTCAAGGCGCGGCCCTACGTCTTCGACTGCAAATACGAGAAGCCCTTCGAGACCGACGTGCACTTCAGGGTGCTCGAGGCCTTTCGCAAGCGCGGCATCGCCCCCCCCGCGATGCTCCACCGACGCCTCCCGAGCGGGGCCGACGCGTGAGGCACCTCTGCCTCGCCGCGGTCGCGCTCCTCGCCCCGAGCGCCGCGCTCGCGCAGACCACGCCCGCCCCGAGCGTGACCAGCGCCGAGGCGACGCCGGGCCTCCGCGTGCCCACCGGCGGAGACTCGGCCCTCCAGCTCGGCGGCTACGTCGAGACGTACTACAGCTTCAATTTCAACCAGCCCTCGAACGGCATCACCGAGTTTCGCGCCTTCGACAACCGGCACAACGCCTTCGCGCTCCAGAGCGTCGCCGTCGACGTCGGGTGGAGCAACCCCCACCTCGCCGCGCGGCTGGTGCTCCAGGCGGGCACCGCCCCGGACACCTACTACGGCGCGAGCGAGCCCGGCCTCGCGGGCAGCGCCCTCACGCCGGCCAGCGACGCGCGCGCCGTGCGCTTCGTGCAGCAGGCCAACCTCGCGTGGTCGCCCCTGCCGCGCAGGCTGGTGATCGACGCGGGGCTCTTTCTCTCGCCCATCGGCGGCGAGGGCATGGCGACGCACGCGAACTTCGGCTGGTCGCAGTCGGTGATGTTCTTCGGGCTCCCGTTCTATCACCTCGGCGCGCGGGTGCAGTGGTCGCCCAACGCGCGCCACGCGCTCCGCCTGGGCGTCTACAACGGCTGGAACAACGTCCTCGACAACAACGACGAGAAGACCCTCGGGCTCGACTACACCTTCACCCCGTCGACCGCGCTCACCGTGGGCTTCGCGTATTTCACGGGCGTCGAGCGCGCGACGAGCGCCCCAGAGGGCAGGGCCTGGCGGCACCTCCTCGACGCGCACGCGCAGTGGCAGCCCTCCCCCCGGGTGCAGCTCCTGGCGAACGTCAACGCGGGCCTCGAGCCCAACGCGATGGGGCTCTCGGCCTGGGCCGCGGCCAACGTCGCGGCGAGGTTCAAGCTCACCCGCTGGCTCTACGCCGCCGCGCGCGCCACGGCCTTCTACGAGCGCCGCGCGAGCCGCGACGGGCAGACCGCCGCCGCGATCGCGATCCCCTCGGAGTGGATCGCCTCGGGGACCGCCACCCTCGAGGCGCGCCCCCACGGCCACGTCTCGTTCAAGCTCGAGCTCCGCCACGACGCCGCGGCCACGCCGACGTACTTCTCGGGCGCGGTCTCGGGCGACGGCGCCGCGACGCCCTTCGCGCCCAACGCCCGCAGCCAGACCACCCTGACCCTCGGCGCGACCGCCTGGTTCTAGCCTCGAAAGGCGCCCTGACCCATGCACGAGCTCCAGCAGATGTTCCAGAGCCGCCTCTTCCAGGCCGCGCTCGCCATCGTCCTCGCGGCGGTCGTCACCGGGGTCGTCACCCGCGCGGTCAAGCGCGCGCTGCAGTCGCGCATCCAGGACAACGCCTCGAGGTACCGCGCGAGCAAGCTCACCAGCGTCGCGGGGTACGTCATCGTGCTCCTCGTCGCCGTCACCCAGGTCGCGGGGCAGCTCTCGGGGTTCACCGTCGCCCTCGGCGCCGCCAGCGCCGGCATCGCCTTCGCGCTGCAAGAGGTCATCGCGAGCTTCGCGGGCTGGCTCGCCGTCGCCCTCGGCGGCTTCTACGGCGTCGGCGACCGGGTGCAGCTCGGCGGCATCAAGGGAGACGTGATCGACATCGGCTTTCTCCGCACCACCATCATGGAGTGCGGGAGCTGGGTCGACGGCGACCTCTACAACGGCCGCATCGTGCGCGTGGCCAACAGCTTCGTCTTCAAAGAGCCCGTGTTCAACTACTCAGGGGAGTTCCCGTTCTTGTGGGATGAGATCACCCTGCCCATCAAGTACGGCAGCGACTACGACCTGGCCCGCGCGCTCTTCGAAGAGGTCGCCGACGAGGTGGTCGGGGAGTACACCGCCAGCGCCACCGCCCAGTGGCAGAAGCTCGTGCGCGCCTACCGCATCGAAGACGCGCGGCTCAGGCCCCTGGTCACCCTCGTCGCCAACGACAACTGGGTGCAATTCACCCTGCGCTACGTCGTCGACCACCGCGCCCGGCGCGCGACCAAGGACGCCCTCTTCAGCCGCATCCTCAAGCGCGCCGACCAGACCGGCGGTCGCGTCGCCTTCGCGTCGATGACGGTGCAGCTCGTGGAGTGGCCGTCGATGAACGTGCGGCTCGACCCGCCCGGCGAGGCGAAGCCGGGCTGAGCGCGGGGCTACCAGGCGTAGTCGTCGCCGCGGTAGTTGAGAAAGCGCCCGGTGTCCTCCAGGGTGAGCGCGTCGAAGCGGGGGATCATCGCCCCCACCGAGTCCTCCACCCGCAGCGGCGCGCCCTCGCCGCCCATGTCGGTCGCGACCCAGCCGGGGTTGATCACCACCGACACGATCGACTCCGCGCGGAGCTGAATCGCGAGGCTCTTGCCCGCCATGTTCAGCGCGGCCTTCGACATGCGGTAGGCGTAGGCGCCGCCGCTGGCGTTGTCACCGATCGAACCCATGCCCGAGGACACGCTCACGACGCGCGCGCCCTTCGCCTTGCGCAGCGCCGGCAGCAGCGCGCGGCTCACCCGCAGCGGGCCCAGGGCGTTGACCGAGTAGGTCTCCAGCGCCGCGGACATGTCCATCTCCTCCAGAGAGACCCACCCCCCGCCCACGCCGGCGTTGTTGATCACGAGGTCGACGGCGACGTCGCCGAGCTCGCGCGCGAAGGCCGCGACGAGGGCGTCGCTCGAGACGTCGCACGCGAGCACCCGCAGCCGATCGCAGGCCAACGCCCGCAGCGCGTCGGCGCGCTCGGGGTCGCGGCACGCCGCCACGACCTCGTCGCCCCGCGCCAGGTACTGCCGCACGAATTCCAGCCCGATGCCCCGGTTCGCCCCGGTGATCACGACGCGCATGGCGGGCACCCTCTCGGATCTTCGCCTCCAGCGCAACCGCCGCCTGGGCGCCGTACACTCGCGCCATGCGCCCCCCCGCCCCGCGCCTCGCCCTCGCCGCGGCGCTCGCCCTGCTCCCCGAGGCCGCCCTCGCGCACCAGCCGCCCCCGCGCTACCCCCGCGGGCGACCGACGCTCGAGGTCACGTCGTGGCTGAGCCTCGGCGGAGGCTCGCTCGGCGACCCCAACGCGTCCCAGGCGGTCTTCGACCTGCGCCTGGGCGGAGACGTGACGCTCTCCATGGGCGGGCGCGGCGACGCGCGCATCGGACCGTTCTACGAGGTCGCGAGCTCGAACTTCGCGAGCGTCTCCGCGGTGGCCGGGCTCGAGCTCTTCTTCGGCGCGGCGCCTCGCCCGCTGCGGATGTTCTACTACACGGGCGAGGGCGTGCTCGCGGTGCGACTCGGCGCGGGGTGGGCGTGGCGCGACGGGCTCCCCGGCGCGAGCTCGGCGCCGATCTCGTCGGTGACGGTCTCGTACGGGTACCGCGCGCCCTTCTCGCTGCGGGAGTACGGCGCCGAGCAGAGCGACAAGCCCGACGAGCGAGACGCGGCGCGGTACATGGTGGGCGCGAGGCTGTGGGTGAACACCGCGATCGACCTCGCGGCGCCCCTCACCTGGCAGCTCACCGCGGGGATCGAGTTCGAGCCCGTCGGCGCCTTTCGATACCTCTTCGGGCTGTACTGACCCGCGAGGACGGGCGCGGCGGAGGGGTGAACCTCGCCGCGCCCTCCCGAGGCCGTTCAGCGCGAGGGCTGCGCCCGCGGAGGGCGGGCCATGAGCGTCGTGGGCCCGGCGAGGCTCACGAAGGGGCGCATGCGGCGAAAGCCCACGCGGCCGATGCCCCGCACGCGGAGCAGGTCCTCGGCGCGGTGAAAGCGGCGCACGCGCTCGCGGAGCCGCACGATCGCGTCGGCCCGCGCGGGCCCCACGCCGGGGAGGCGCACGAGCTCGTCGGCGCCGGCCTCGTTGATGTTCACCACCCCAGGGCCCGCGCTGGCGGGGGCCGTGGCCGTGGCCGTGGCCGTGGCCGCGGCGCGGGGCGGGTCGGCCCAGGCCGCGCCCGTGAGCGCGACGAGGGCGAGGAGCGTCGGGAGCGCCCGGCGGATCACGGCGCCCCCCGGAGGTCCCGCTCGTCGGGGTCGCGCACCTGGAGGGTGCCGTTCACCGGGAGCGCGTCGAGGCGGATGCTGATGGAGCCGTCGCGGTTCATCCACCCGGCGCCGATGCGCGCCCAGTAGTTCTTGCCGTTGGGCCGCTCGATGATGGTGAACACGCTCTTGGCGGGGCGGTTGCCCGCCGTGGTCTGGGTCTCGCTGTGCATGGTCATGGGGCTTCGTCTCCTGAGAGGTTCGCGACGCGAAGCGCGCCGCGCAGAGCCCCATCACACGCGCCGTGCCAGCGCACCGGGTCTTGGAATCACAGGACTTTTTCGGGTCGCGGTGGAAGAATTGGGGTGGCGGGGGGTGGCGAGGGGGTGGCGGGCCCGCCAGGGGGGATCGCGTCCCTGCGCCGAAGGCGCGCGGGTCGGCGTCGTGTACTAGGCTCGCGGGGCCATGAGCGAGCGCTTCGCCCCCTTCTCGACGCAACGCAGCGAGAGCCTCCGCGCCGCGCTGGAGTCACCCGCGGTCAAGGACCTGAGCGACTTCGCGGCCCTGCGCGCCTCGATCACCGACGTCGAGCACCCGCTCACCGCGCTCCGCACCCTCGCCGCCGACGACCCCGACTGGAGCGCACGCTTCTTCGAGCGCGCCCTGCCCGCGCTCCTCGACGCGGCGTGGACCCTGGTCGCGAGCGGCCCGCCGTCGATCCTCGTGCACACCGCGGGGCGCCGGGCGCGGGCGGTGATCCCCCGCGCGAGCGCGCCGGGGTGGATCGCGCACATGTTCCTCGGCACGCTCCCGCGGCCCTCGCTCATGCACCCGTCGCTCAACGGCGGCACGCTGCTGCTCCGCGGCGACACCCACGAGCTCGCGAAGCTCCAGTGCATGATGGAGCTCTTCGCCCGCACCCGCGGGCGCCCCCTGCCCGGCCGGCTCACCGTCGAGCGCCGCGTCGCGCCGCCGCGTGACGAGTCGACCTGGGGCTACGAGCGCGCGCCGCTCAGCCCCTTCCGCGTCGACGAAGAGGGCTTCATCGAAGACGCCGAGGGCCACCTCCAGGCCGACTTCGCCAACCGCTACCTTGGTGGTGGCGTGCTCTCCGGCGGCTGCGTGCAGGAGGAGATCCGCTTCTCGGTCTCCCCCGAGCTCCTCGTGGCGATGATCGTGTCGCCCATGATGGAGGCCCGCGAGGCCGTGCTCGTGCACGGCGCCGAGCGCTTCGCCTCGGTCGAGGGGTACGGCTACAAGCTCCGCTACGACGGCGCCTTCACCGACGCCTCGCCGCGCCTCGCCGACGGCACCCCCGACGTGAGCGTCATCGCCCTCGACGCCCTCGATTTTCGCCGCGGCGCCGCGAGCGCGCAGTACGAGCCCGCGCGCATGCTGCGGGAGCTCGAGAAGGCCCGCGCGGCCTTTCTCCACGACCCTCGAGGGCTCCCCGTGGCGACCGGCAACTGGGGCGCGGGGGTGTTCCTCGGCGACCCCTTGCTGAAGGCCGTGTTGCAGTGGATCGCCGCGTCGGCCTGCAAGCGCGCCGTGCGCTACTACACGGTGGGCGACGCGCGGGTGAAGGGCCTCGAGGCCTTCACCACCCAGGCCGCGACGCGCTTCGACAGCGCCGGCGCGCTCTGGAAGCGCCTGCTCGCCGTGGCCCCGCAGCAGCCCGACGACCTCTTCGCCGCGCTGCTCGCGTAGGGCCTACTGCGCGGTGACCTCGCCGCGCCCCACGACCAGCACGAAGCTCTGCCCCTCCTCGGTGAGAAAGCCTCGAAAGTCGGGGCGGGTGCGGCGCATCTCCTCGGCGTACTCGCGGTAGCCCTGGCGGTACGCCGTGTTCAGTCCCGCGGTGGTCAGCGCCGACGCGAGGGTCTGCACGTACTCCGGCGGCGACGTGTCGGCCGCGAAGAGAAAGAGCCCCGGGCGCAGACGCAACGACGTGCGCTGCAGGGGCTTCACGTCCCACCCCGCGCGGCGAAACGCGGCGATGAGCTGCTCGGCCTGCGCGATCGAGAAGGGGTCGTCGGCCATCGCCGTCACCCAGGCCGGAGAGCCCCGCCCCTCGCCCAGCGCCGTCACGAGCTGCGTCACCGCCGCGGCCGAGATCGACGGCGTGCTCGTGGGTTGGTCGGGGGGCGCCGCGGGAGCCGCCCCCGGCGCGCTCGGCGCAGGCGCGGCGCCAGGCGCTGCGGCGGCGGTGGGCGCCGCGAGCCCCTGGGCGCGGTTGCGCATCACCCGCGCGCGCAGCGCCAGCGCGCCGCCCAGCAGCAGCACCATCAGCACGGGCACGTAGAGGTCGGGCGAGCGGCTGACCCGCTGCATGAAGCCCTCGGCAGGCGCCGGGTCGGGCGCGCGCGGCGACGCAGGAGCCCCGTCGGCGCGAGGCTTCGACGCCGCGCGGGGCCGCGCGGGGACCTCGGGCGCGTCGTCCTCCCCGTCGTCGGGCTCGAAGAGCGCGTCGAGGGCCTCGCCCGCGGCGGCGACGCTGGCGAAGCGCGCCTCGGGGTCGCGGTCGACGCAGCGCGCGAACCACGCGTCGAAGCCGTCGGGGAGCGAGCCGCCGACCTCGAGCGCCTCTGCGCGGGCGCTGGCGGCGACGAGCTCGCCCCCCTGCACCTCGGCCTCGACGGCGGAGCGCTTGATCACGTCGTCGTCGGCCGCCGCCAGCCAGTAGGCGCGGCCGGTGAACGCGAAGAAGGCCAGGAGCCCGTAGGTCCACACATCACCGGCCTGCGTGGCGGGCTCGGAGGCGTGCTCGGGCGCCATCCAGAGCAGCGCCGAGGCGCGCTCCTTGGCGCCGTACTCCTCGCGGAGCCAGGCGTGCGTCCAGAAGTCGAGCACCCGCGCCGACATCGACGCGCCGAACTGCTCCCCCTCGACGAGGATCACCGCGCTCGGGTCGAGGCGGCCGTAGGCCATCCCCGCGGCGTGGATCGCGCTCAGCGCCTGCGCGACCTGCCCCAGCACGTCGAAGGCGTCTTCGTTCGAGAGGGGCTCCTTGGCGACGCGCTCGGCCAGGGTGTTGCCCTCGAGGTAGGGCATGGCGAACCACGGCGCCTTCGTGCGCTCGTCGACGCCCGCGTCGAGGAGGTCGACGACGTGCGCGCTCTTGACGCTCGCGCGGGCGCGGCACAGCTCCGAGAAGCGCTCGCGCCCCTCGGACTTCGCCACCAGCTCAGGGTCGAGCACCCGCAGCGCGCAGGTGCGCCCCGTGCTCTGCTGCTCCACCGCGAAGAGGGCGCTCCTCGGCGTGCTCCTGCCCAGAGGGCGCAGCACGCGCCAGCCGCCACCCAGCACTCGCCCGACCGGAATCTGTCCTGGTTGAAAGCTCATCGGCGGCGGCAATCTAGCACGTCGACGACGGCGCTTCAGCGCCCATGCGCGCCGGTGATATCCTGCGGGGATGAAGGAGATGGGACGGGTTGTCGCGCTGAGCTGGGCGTTCCTCGCGTGCACGCGCGCGGCGAGCGCACCGCCTCGCGACACCGGGGCGGGCGCGCTGTCTGCCTCCGGCGAGGGGGGGTGCGCGCCGTCGGCGCTGGGGCTCTCTACCGCCCGCGCCGTGCCCTTCTTTCACGCGCCGCCGGGGTGCTCTGGCGCCTCCGGGGGCGGCGCGGCCTGGCGGCCCCTGCGCTCCGAAGACGAGCTCCGCGGGGCCTTCGGCTGCGCCGACGCGGGCGCCTCGGGGGTGGACTTCGCGCGCGAGACCGTGTGGCTCTCGTCGCGCTCGCTCTCCCCCGCGGGCGCGGGCTTCGCGGTCTACGACGACGGCCGGCGGCTGCACGTCGTGTCGAAGATGCGACGGCCTCGCCCCGACGACCCCCGACCGATGCCCATGCCCTTCAGCCTCGCGATCACGCTCCCCGCGGGAGAGACCCGCGAGTTCGTCGAATCGACCTGCACGCTCTGAGAGGGTTTGCGTCGCCGTTCGCCACGCCCGAAGATCCCTGGCTCGGAGGCCCTGATGGAAGACTCTCTGGTGATGTGCGGCGGGTGTCACCGCCATGTGCGCCGCGTCGAGACGGCGTGTCCCTTCTGTGATGCCCGCGTTGAGCCCGCGCCGTCCCCGACGCGGCCCGCGAGCGCCACGCGGGTCGCCTTCGCCGCCGCGCTGCTCGTGGCCTCGGGGACCAGCCTGGCGGCGTGCTACGGCGGCCCTCCCCACCCGCAGCCCTACCGCCGACCGACGACGACGCAGCCCGACCGCGAACAGCCCGCCGCAGCCCGCCGCGCCGTCGCAGCAGCGCCCGGTGGAGCCCGAGTGACCGTCGCTCAGCGCGAGTAGACCAGGTAGGCCGAGAGGTTGATGTTCCCGTAGTCGCGCGTGGCGACGGGCGCGGCGCTGCCGATGGACGCGCGGTAGCGCAGCTCGTTCTCTTCGCCCACCCTCGCGTCGGCGGTGAGGTCGGCGATGAAGGGGCGCACGTCGAGTCCGGGGCACCAGCCGCCGCGGAGAAGTACCAGTGCCGTGTTGGTTGGGCACGACGCCCTCGTCGACGCGGTCGCGGCAGCCGTCGAGGGTCTGCGCCTCAGGGAAGCGCAGCGAGCGCTCCATGCCCGCGCCGACGGCGAAGTGGTGCTGGTGGTTGCAGAACTCCGCGCACTGCCCGGTCGCCGCGCCGTGGCCGGTGATCGGGGTGTAGAGCTCGACCTTGCGCGTGCCCGCGGGGCGTGAAGCGAAACGCGGGGTTGCGCTCGCCGTAGGTGGTGTTCAGCCGTCCGCCGGGCCAGGCGACGCGCTCGACGGCGAAGGGGCGCAGGGGGCGGCTGCGGTTCGAGAAGCGCAGGCTCAGCGAGACGACGTAGTTCGCCGGGCGCGGATCGAACTGCCGCGAGGCGTACCAGCGAAAGCGCCGGCGGCCGCCCTCGCGCAGCAGGGGGAGCATCGGGGAGATGTCGGTGACCCAGCGTCCCTCGCGCCAGTAGGTGGTGATCCAGCGGGCGATCTCGGCGTCGCAGCGGGGCGCGCCCGCGTCGGCGCCCGCGTCGGCGTCGGGGAGCTCGCAGAGGCGCAGGTCGGAGATGTAGTCCCAGGCGCCGCAGTCGCCGTCGCGGTGGTTCACGCAGTGGGTGCTGAGGTCGACTTCGAGCGTGTCGAAGCCCGCCATCGCCGTGGCGTCGGGGAGGCTCACCTCGGGGAACGTGGTCTCGGTCACGACCTCGTCGCCGAAGCACCTCGACCACCGTCGCGCCGTCTGCGCGAAGCCTCGCCTCGCGGTCGTGCTCGAAGTTGTAATACCGCGGCTCGTCCGCGGCGAAGGACACGTCCAGCGCGAGCCCTCCCTGCGCGAGGCGCCCGAGCTGCCCCACCTCGCGAATGCGCTGATCGCGATCGACGGCCCACTGCACGGCCTCGTAGCGCGGGACCTGGTTGGTCGTGCGGTAGCGCGCTCGATACAGCTCGGTGATCCAGGTGTCGGTCATGTCGACCCTGGGCGTGACGAAGTGCACCCGCGCGCGCCAGTGGTCCCGGTCGGCCTTGTCGAGGGAGTCGATGTCGGCGAGGGCGTTGTCGCGAAGCTCCATGAAGCCCGGCTCGTCCCGCGCCCAGAGGAACACCCAGTGCACGTTGCGCGGCGCGCGGTCGAGGAGGTCGAGGATCCCGCGCTCGAAGAGGCTCGACGAGTAGTCCCGCCCGCCGATGCTGAAGGCCCCGCGGTTCCACACGAAGAACACGAAGCTCTCGTCGCCGGTCCACGCGTCCTCGAAGGACCACGGACCGTCTTGTGTCTCGAGGGTGAAGGGCCCCGCGGTGTCTCTCGGGCGCACGCCGTAGGGACCGGCGCGAAACGGCGAGGCCACGTCCCGCGCGGGCCGCACGTCGACCGGCGCGACGTCTTCGACCACGACGTCCGGGGCCTCGACCGCGTCGACCGCGACGAGGTCGTTGGGCGTCGAAGCATCGACCGGCGCGACCGAGGGCGACTGCGAGCACGCGCCCACCAGGAGCAAAGCAGGAACAAAGCGCATGTCTCATGGCTCCACCCCCGAGGGCCCTGTCGTCAAGAGGGCGACGCGGGGATGACCTCCCTGGGCCCGCGCTGATACACCTTCGCCATGCGCTCCCTCGTCACACTCACGCTCCTCCTCACTGCCTGCGGCGAGTCTCCCGCGGGCGGGACCACGGCCGCCGACGGCGCCGTCGCGACCGACGCCGCGGCCCCGAGCGACGTCGTCGAGTCGAACGATGTCGCTGTGCCGCAGGGGCTTCAGCTACGTACGCACGCGGTGAACATCGTCGACGGCGAGGCCGCGACGGAGGTCGAGCGCTACGTGCGCGGGGAGTCTCCCGAGCTCTACACCGCCGCCGCGCGCTTCTATGAGCACTTCGGCGACGACTACGACTTCGTCTACATCTTCTCCGACGGTCCCGTGATGGGCGCCACCGCCGCCGCGCGCTTCACCCCGGTGCGGCGCATGCCCATGCAGGGCACGGGGATCACCCGCACCACGAACAACACCCGCTATCCCGCTGCGGCGCAGAGGCTCAAGGGCGCCATCGGGGTGAACCTCGCCGCCGGGGGCAACGGCCCCACGCTGCACGAGACCCTGCACTACTGGTCGATGTTCCTCGACGCGCGCTTCGGCTTCGGCCGCGACCGGGACCAGAGCTTCGGCGCCCACTGGGGCGTCGCGGGGATTCAGGGTCAGCACGGCGGCTTCGACCCGGCGACCCTGCGCTGCAGCACCCCGGCCGACGCCTCGCCCCCCGGCTGCATGCCCGACGGCGACGGCGTCACGCGGGTCACGGTCGGCACCTTCGGCCCCAACGCCAACGGCGGCGACTCGAAGCCCTACGCGCCCCTTGAGTTGTACCTCATGGGGCTGATCCCCCGCGCCGAGGTCGGAGGTCCTTCACGGTGCTCGAGGGCGCGCACTACGTCTCCACCGACTCGGCCACCCGGCGCATGACCTTCGAGATCACCGGCACGCACACGGTGTCGATCGACGAGATCGTCGCCGTGCACGGCGAGCGCGCCCCGGCCCCCGCCGAGCAGCGCGCGTTTCGCGGCGCCTTCGTGGTGTTCTCCGCCGCGCCCGTGAGCGCCGCGCGCATGGACCTCCTGGAGCGCTGGGCGTCGATCTTCGGCAACGACACCCCACACAGCGCGCTGCTCTCCTTCGAGCGCGCCACGGGCGGGCGGGCGACCCTGTCGACCCGCCTGGGCACCCCGCGCTGAGTACGGCGCCGAGAAGGTTCGTACCCAGATCGCCGAGGACCTGCCTCGGCCTGCTAACACGACTGAGTAATCCCTCCACGAACGGCTAGGGCCGGGATCGCGCTCGGAGCTCGATTCGACGCGCAGGCGTCCAAGCCGGTAGGCAGTGAGCTCAGAGTCCGCAGTCGGCGAACGGCACCGACCCGTCCGGTCAGGGCGAGCGCATCAATTCCTCAATGGATTCAATGGATTTGTCGCGGGCGGAGAGGCTGCCCCCTTCGCTCGCCGGGCGCTCCCTGCGGTCGCTGGCTCGCTGAAGTGGGAGCCTGATACTGGGCGCCCCCGCCGGGGCGGGGGCTGACCGGGCGCACGCCGGGTGTGTTCCACACCCGACGGTGTGTGAAGGATTCGCGGGATGTTCCGCCGTGAGCTGCCGACGCAGTTCCATCGCGAAGATCGATCACCCCACCGTCGAGCGCGGCACGCGCGCGACGATCGCGGTCAGCCCCCGCCCCGGTGGGGCGCCCAGGTTCAGGCTCCCACTTCAGCGAGCCAGCGACCGCAGGAGGCGCCCGGCGAGCGAAGGGGGCAGCTGAAAGCGGTGAGCACCGTTTCCATTGAAACCAATGAGGAATTGATGCGCTCGCCCTGCCCGTCTGGTCGCGTGGAAATGTCGTTAGCGAGTCGGAGTCGTCCTCGCAAGCGCATCTCATGCACGGTCATGTTTGCGGAGGCTCACCTTCGGGCGAGAGGTGTCGCAACGCACAGGGTTCGCTCAGCACCACTTCAACCGTATCGCCGACTTGACCGCTTCGAGTGATCGTGGCTCTGCAGGTGGTTCCGTACGTACTGTAGAAGCAGAATCCGTCAGAAGCGCCGCAGGGAAGGCTCCGTCCTTGAATCGCCATACTGAGTAGGGACGACACTGCTCGGGTCGTGATCTCTGGTAGTCCTCCGACGGAAACCCGAGTAGATTCACCTACGGTTACGCTGACCTCTCGCACGACGCAACCCACGGCATTGGTCGTGACGCCGCGCGGAAGAGGAATGCAGAGCGACCGCACGGGATCTCCCGCGGTCTCGTAGCGAATCGACAGGAACTCATCCCCGCACGTCGGTAGGCCGCCGTCGACGCTGATCGCGTCCATCAGCTGAACGTCGGCACCCGCATCCGTCCCCGAATGGTCTGGGAGTGGTGCAGCATCTGCGTCCGCCGGTGACCAGCCTGTGTCGGCCGCGTCACCGTCCAGAAACTGGGCGCCGATGTCGGCTGTAGCGGCGTCACGCGAGGGGCTCGACGTGCAGTGGGCGAGCAGCGCGAGCGCGAGGATCCAGCACCCGCGCAGCGCTCGATACGTACGCTGGATGGATGGGGCGTTCGCGAGTCTCGATGCAAAGATCATTGTCATCATGAGAGCCTCCTCACCATGCCGGCATCGGCGTCGCCGAGCGCGTCGAGCCCGCCTTCGCGAAGTGAATGCGATAGCGGGCGCACGCGAAAGCGATAGGTTCCCGTCGTAGGCGCCGTGATCGCGCCGCCCACGCCCTACGGATAGCCCGCCGCGTCGGACACTGCCGCGCCGTCGGTCCATGTCATGACGGGTTGTCCATGGGAGAACGCCTGCGACGTTGGCGCATAGACCTCGATGGTGGCGCTACACGGCTGGCTCGTGTCGGAGACCGAGACGCTGAGGCGGTCGCCCTCTTCGAGTGAGACCTCGTAGTCGTGGGAGTAGGTGTCGTTCGGCAGGCGCCCCGCAAGGTTTTGCTTTTCAACATCGACCTTTCCCAGCGTGGGTTCCTGGCCCTTCCACGTTGCCTCGAAGCGCCTGCAATGGGGCCCACCGCACGCCAGGGTGCACACGGTCTATTGGGAAACTAGCCCGCGACGGCGCTCATATCCACCACGGCGCGCACCAAATACGAATAATCTATCAGGCTTCGACGTTCGTTCGCCCGAACACCCGGCGCTCAATCTGTCGAACAGTCGAACTTCTTGATTGTGAGGTTGGGACGCACCTCACCCCACGCGGCTCGTGGAACGCGCGGGGTGAGGTGCGTCCCGAACGATCCTCGGACCACACGCGTGGCGCCCGCGACGTCGACACGGCGTGCGGTCGCAGCTACTCGCAGCGAACCGGGCGCGCCGACGGCAGCGCCGCGCGAGGTCGTTCGCGATCGAACCATCGCGGATCGCTCCCCCGCAGCGTCGGCCCCATCCCCCGCAGCGCCTCGGCCACGGCGTCGCGCAGGAGCGGCCCGCGCAGCACCTCCTCGTCGCTGAGCACGGTGACCACATGGCTCCGAAAGCTCCCGCCCGCGAGGTAGTCGTTGGTCGCGACGGAGAGCTCCTCGTCGGGGCCCACCGGGCGCCCGTCCTCGCGGGTGAGCGTCGCGACGGGATGCCCGCCCTCGCAGCGCACCGCCGCGCGAACCCCCGACATCGCGAGCGCGCCGCTGTCGCCCGCCGCGTTGCGCGCGATCACCGCCGCGAGCTCCCTGCCCCGCATCCGCACCGTAACGAGGCGGTTGTCAAAGGGTAGCGCATTGTAAAGCGATCCATAGAGCAGCGGACCCGCCGGGAGGTCGACGCGCACGCCGCCGTGGTTCATCAGCGCGACGTCGGCGCCGGGCGTGGCCGCGCGCATCACGTCGGCGAGGAGGTTCGGCAGGGGGCTCTCGCGGTCGTAGGTCGTGTCGAGCGCACCCTCCAGCGTCACCCCCACCGGGCGCGCGCGCACCGCCTCGGCGCGAGCCACCGCCGGCGCGATCGCGCGGGCCACGGCCTCGTCGGGGGTTACCGCGACGCCCTCGTAGGGGGCAGGCGCGCAGCGCGCGGCGTCGGGCTCTCCGCGCTGCCCCTCGCACACCGAGCGCGGCGGCAGCACCCGCACCGCCTGCACGCGCCCCGCGACGCGGTCGATGGTGAGCTCGGCGCGGCCGAAGGAGACGCCGTTCGCGTACGACTGAATCACGGGCACGCCGTTCACCACGTGGGCCATGCCCCGGTGCGTGTGCCCGCCGATGACCAGGTCGACGGCGCCCGCGGGGAGCGCGCGGGCGAGGTCCATCACCTCTTCGCGGTCTTCGCAGGACGAGAGGTCGTGAGGATCATTGAAGCGACGGCACGCGCCTCCTGCGTGGGCGGCGACCACCACCGCGACGGCGCCCTGCGCTCGCAGCGCGGCGGCCTCACGGGCGATGGACTCGGCCAGGGGACGCATCTCGAGCCCGCGAAAGTTCGCCGCGAGGGTGGTGGCGCCGGTGTGAATCGTCGACACCCCGACGATCCCCACGCGCACGCCGCCCGCCTCGACGATCGTCGAGGCGCGCACGTTCTCCCACGCCGGCGGCCGCTCGCCCTCGACGAGGTTCGCGGCGAGAAAGGGAAAGCGCGCCTCACGCGCCCTCGCCCGCAGCGCCCCGCGTGGGTCTTCGCCCGCCCGCGACGCGAAGGTGGCCTCGCCCTCAGGGCCGTAGTCGAACTCGTGGTTGCCGATGGCCGCGGCGTGGTACCCGAGGGCGTTGTACGCGGCGATGACGGTGGCGCCCTCGTCGAGGTTCGACGCGATGGTGCCCTGAAACATGTCGCCCGCGTCGACGAGGAGCACGGCGCCGTGACGCGCGGCGCGCAGCGCCCTGATGTGCCCGCCCAGCCAGGGGAGCATCTCGACGCGGCCGTGCAGGTCGCTCGTGCCCACCACGCTGAGGGTCAGCACCCTCGGCGGCGCGGGGCGGGACGGGACCGTGGCGCACCCCGTGGCGAGGGCGAGGAGCAGACCCAGGGCTCTGGCGGGCTTCATCGCGCGGGATATTGCAGAAAATCAAAGCGAAAGCCCGCCGGGTTCGGCGTGCCCTGGGGGAGCATCAGGTCGGCGAGGCGCTCGGCCTCGACCACGGCCTCGTAGCGCACGGTGGCGTCGGCGCTGATGACCTTCACCCGCACGCGGGTCGTGCCCTCGGCGACGACGTAGCCCTGCGCCCGCCGCGAGTCTTCGGCGCGGGGGTCGAGGTTCTGGGGGTCGGTGCCGCTGACGTTCCCGCGGCCCACGGCCTCGATGACCACGCGCTGCACCGGGCAGGGGTTGCGGTTGTCGATGGTGTTGCGCTCCTGGCACGAGGGCAGGAGCGACCAGAGGCGACGCCCGCTCCCGAGGCCGCCGACGCCGAAGCTGGTGTCGTTCGGGGGCGCTTGAAAGAGGTAGACCCGCATCATGCGGAGCATCCCGTTGACGCGGGCGACGTCGACGGAGATGACCTCGTTGGGGTCGAAGGTCGAGTTCGGCGGGAGCTGAGGCTGCACCGGCGGAGGCGGAGGTTGCGGTCGGCGCCGGCGACGCTGCGCGACCGCCTCGACGCTCGCGCAGAGGATCATCGCCGTGAGGGTGGCTCGGAGGCTTCGTCGTGGGGTCATGGTGCAGCCTTGTACGCAAGGACCCCCGCCGTCGATTCGATGAGGGCCGCTGGGGGTCAATGTACCCCTCCCGGCGCTCGCGGGGAACCTCTCGACGGGCGGCGCTGTCTCGGCGTATGTGCGTGTTCGTGGCCATGAAGCGGCGCTGGAGCTCGACCCGACGGGGGACTGGCGCGTGAGCCTGGACCACGACGCCGAGCGCGCCCTCGTCGAACGGCTGAAGCGCAGGGACGAAGCCGCCTTCAACCTCTTCGTGCGGACCTACCAGCAGAAGGTCTTCACCCTGGTGCTCCGGATGCTGGGCAACCGCGCCGAGGCCGAGGAGATGTGCCAGGAGGTCTTCGTGACCGTCTTTCGGTCCATCGACACCTTTCGCGGAGACGCGCGGCTGGGCACCTGGCTCTACCGCGTGGCGGTGAACCACTCGAAGAACCGGATCAAGTACCTCGACCGCCGCGCCCGCAAGGGCCAAGACGGCTTCGACGACGGCTCCGAGCGGGTGATCTCCGACGGAGGTCCCTTCGTGGGCAGGGTCGACCGACCCGACGAGTCGGCAGAGGGGACGGAGATGGAGCGGGCGGTGCGTCGGTCCCTGGCGTCCATCGACCCGGAGCACCGCGAGGTGGTGGTGCTGCGCGACATCGAGGGGCTCTCGTACGAGGAGATCATGCAGATCACCGGCTTGATCGAGGGCACCGTGAAGAGCAGGTTGCACCGCGCGCGCGCCGCGCTGCGCGAGGCCATCGAGCGAGAGCTCGGGGCGAAGGTCCCCACGTGACATGGCGATGACTCACGACGAGATCCGCGACCTCTTCTCGGCCTACCACGACCGGGAGCTCCCTCAGGACCAGCACGACGCCGTGCGCGACGCCCTCGCCGCGAGCCCTGAATTGTCCAGGGAATACAGTAACTTCACGGCGGTCCTGGACGGGCTGTCGGGGCTGGGCGCGGCGTCGCCTCCTCCCGCCGAGCTCCCTCCTCCTGACCTCTTGCACGGCGTGCAGCGCAAGCTCCACACCCGCAGCGGCGGGCGCTTCTACGCCGACCGCTGGTCCCGCGCGGCGGGGGTGTTCCCGCTGGAGTTCCTCGCGGCGCTGGTGCTCATCGCGCTGGTGCTCGCGTACTTCGCGATGACCTCCATCTCGGTCTCGCCCGTCCCTCCGCGCTGACTCACACCACCAGCCGCACGGTCTCGCTCACCTCGGCCGACTCTCCCCCGCTGTCTCCCCGCTCCGCCGCGCGCAGCAGCCACCAGATGTGCTTGCCCAGCACGTCCGCGTCGGTCCACGCGAACTGCTCGCCGCCGAAGCGCCTCGCCTGCGCGGTCTGCTTCGCGAGCACCCTCGCGTCCTGCTGAAAGATCCGCAGCGCCAGGGGCGGGAGCACCGCGCGCACCAGCAGCGAGGGCACCCGCAATCGAAAGCTCACCGTCGCGTAGAGCCGGGTGACAAAGTCTGAGACCGGCGTGAGCGCCGTGGCGATGAGGATGTGGTTCTCGTCTCCGAGGCGGTACTCCACCTCGGCGATGCAGGGCGCGATGAAGCGGTCCCAGTGCTGCACCGTGCCCCCGGTGGGTGAGAGGATTCGCCCCACGATGCCCGGCGGGCGAGGCTCTCCGAGGTACTCCGCCTCGACGCGGTCGCCGCTGCGCCTCACCCGCACCTCGAGGGTGATCCCCCGGCTCTCGGAGCGGAACAATCCCTTGTGCAGAAAGGCCGTGTGCGGCACGTCGAGGGCGTTCTCCGCCGCGGCGTGGAGCGTGCCCTGCGCCTCGACCGCCTGTCGCACGGTGGTGTACGCGGGGTCGCTCGCGAGGGCGAAGCGGTAGGGCTCCTCGGCGGGTTCCGCGTCGGGCGAGGGCATCACCCACACGTACCCGTCGAGCTCCCTCACGGGGAAGGCCACGGCGTTGCGCGCCTTCGCGCTCGACTCGCCCACGAGGCACGGGACGTGGCGGCACACCCCGCCGCCGTCGAAGCGCCAGCCGTGGTACGGACACTCGAGCTCGCCCCCGGTGACGCGCCCGTCCGAGAGGGCGACGTTGCGGTGCGGGCAGCGGTCGAGGAGCGCGCGGGCCTCCCCCGAGGCGTCGCGAAACAACACGATGGGCAGGTCGAAGACCGTGCGCGACAAGGGCTTCGCGCGCAGCTCGGACGAGGCCGCGAGCACGTACCACCGCGCGAGGGGCCGGGCGACGGAGAACCTGCCCTTCGCGTAGCGGCGGATGGGGATGAGCTCGGCGCCCTCGTCGGAGTCTTGCGCGGACATCGTGCGGGTGTTCTACCCCGCGTTCGTGCCCACCGTCCCCCCGTCGAGCTGGCGCCCCGCCCATCGAGAGAGCCCGAGGATCTTCGCGCGCTTCCCCTCCCTGCGCGAGCGCCTGCCCTTTCTCGCGCTGGCGCACGTGCCCACCCCCGTCACCCGCCTCGACGCCCTGGGCGCGTACCTGGGCCGCGACGACCTCTGGATGAAGCGCGACGACCAGATCTCCCCGCGCTACGGGGGCAACAAGGTGCGCCGCTACGAGTTCGTGCTGCCGACGCCATCGCCCGCGGCGCCCCCGAGATCGTCACCGCCGGCGGACTCGCCTCGACGCAGGTGATGGCCACGTCGCTCTTCTGCGAGGCCCTCAAGATCCCGCTCACCGCGGTGCTCTTCGACCAGGCCCTCACCCGCTTCGCCCAGCGCGCGCTGCTCACCAACGCGACGGCGGGCACGCGGCTCATCGCGGGGGGCGGCTACGTGCGCACCGCGCTGCGGGTGATCGCGACCCTGGCGCGCCGTCGCGGCGCGTATTTCATCACGCCCGGCGCGTCGCACGCCCTGGCGAACGTGGGCTACGTCGACGCGATGCTCGAGCTCGCCGCGCAGGTCGACGAGGGGCTGCTCCCGCGCCCCGACGCGATCGTGGTCCCCACGGGCAGCGCGGGCACCCTCGCGGCGATGGCCGTGGGCGCGGCGCACCTGGGGTGGAGCACGGAGGTCATCGGCGCGCGCATCGCGACGCGTCTGGTGACCAACGACGCGACGGTGCGCGGACGCATCCGGGCGACGGCGGGGTTCATCACCCGGCGAGCGCCTGAGTTCGCGATGGTCACCGAGCCCCGGTGGTCGCTCGACCACGGGGTCATCGGCGGCGGCTACGGAGAGCCCACCGACGAGGCCGTCGCGAACATTCCGCGGGTGCGCGAGGTGATCGGGGTCGACGGCGAGGTGACGTACAGCGCGAAGGCCCTCGCCGCGCTGCGCCGGGTCGCGCAGGACCCGAAATGGAAGGGAAAGACCGTGCTCTGGTGGCAGACCCTCTCGTCGGCCCCGCCGCGAGAGGACCCCGCGAGCGCCGAGCGGCTGCCCCCGCGGCTACGCGCGCTGCTCGACGAGCCGACGCGCTGCTGAGGGGGGTTCGAGGGCGCGACGCTCAGGACGCGCCGAAGACCTCGACGAGCGTCGTGGCCTTGGCGGCGCGCGCGATCCAGGTCTCAAGGATCGCGGTGTCGGTGCAGGCGGTGATGCGGGCCTCCGCCGCGGCGTCCACGGCGATTCCGCGATGTTCGAGAAAGCGCAGCAGCGCGCGGGCCTCACCTCGGGCCTCACCTCGGGCTTCACCTCGGGCTTCACCTCGGGCTTCACCGCGGGCCTCCAATCGCTGGATGAGCTCCTGGAGCCAGGGCTCCAACTTGGGCATCTTCTCGAGAGAGATCATGGCGGGGAGCGCCTCCTTGAGCGTGTCCGAGAGCACGGCGAGGATGCTCTGTCTGAGAGCGTCCTTCAACGCCGGGTCGCTGAGCTCGTCGGTGCGTCGAAGCGCCGCGAGCGCGATCTCGATCGCCGCCGGGCCGTGCCGCGTCTGCATCGCCCACGCGGCATAGAAGGCCATTTCGGGTGCCGGAGCCTTCAAGAGCGCGAGGGCCTCGGGCTCACCCAGGAGCATCACCGTCGGCGCGAAGGACATCTGGGATCCCAACACTCCCTCGACGCACCACCCCCCGCGCGCCCAGGTGGCGACGCTCACGGCGGGGGGTGCTTGGATTCTCGGAACCCAAACCACCTTGGCGGTGTCACGTCCACCATGCGCCCGCTCCCGCTCCTCGCGCTCGTGCTCGTGACCCCGCAGCTCATCGCGCAGACCGTGCCCGCGCCCACCGCGCGCATCACCCTGCCCGGCGCCGGCCTCGTCGACGCGGAGCTCGTGGTGCCCTTCGAGGCGACGGTGACCCCCGCCACGATCCAGACCGCGATGCTCACGGTGAACGGCGCGAGCTACGAGGTGCCCGTATCCGGCGGGCGCGTGCGGCAGCAGGTCATCGGCGTGCCCGGCAACAACCGCGTCGCCCTCACCGTCGCGGAGAACGGCCGCACCGCGGTCGACTCGACCACGTTTCATCTTCGCGGAGAGCGCGCGGAATTGATGGTCCTCCTCGCGTGGCCCAGCGAGGGCGAGATCATCGACCTCTGGGTGCGCGAGCCCGACGGGCAGACCTGCAAATGGGACCACCGCCGCACCACGAGCGGCGGACGTCTCCTCGATTTCAGCGCCAACGCCATCGGCTTCGGCTCGCAGGCCTACGTCTCTCCGCAGGTGCACGCGGGGCGGTATCGGGTGAAGGTCCACTACTGGTCCGCGCGGGGTCGCGGCGACGAGCGCGGCGCGTGGACCTGGCGCGAGGCCATTCACGCCCTCGACGACGTCGAGTCGCGGCTCGTCGGTGCCGTGGGAGACGCCCGCCGCGCGCTCGTCGAGCAGCGCGGCGTGCTCGAAGCGCGCCTCGACCGCTGGGCCTCGCCCGGCGCGCCGCAGACGCGGGTGCGGGCCGAGGTCGTGCTCTTTCCCAACACCACGGCCGAGCGGCGGTGGCGCTTCGAGCGCGACGTCGAGCGCACCGGGCAGCTCCTCACCCTCGGCGACGTGGTGATTGAAGACACGCTCATCGCGCGGGGCCGCAGGGCGATCGAGTCGGAGTCGGCGCGATGAGGGCCCGCGCAGCCGTCGTCGTCACCCTCCTCGCGGTCACCGCCGCCCGCGCCGACGAGCACGGCGACGCGGTGTTCGTGCCGTCGCCCTCGCGCCCCTTTCTCCTCCTCGACGCCCGCCGCCGCTACCGCCCGCAGGACCACGCCCACGCGTACCTCCAGCGCCGCGGCGGCGGCGCGGTCTCGCTCTCGCTCTTTCGCGTGCGCGACGCCCGGGCCTTCGTCGACGCGAGCGTCTCGCTCCAGGGCGTGAGCACCGCCGCGGGGCCCTGGGGCGAGGAGTGCGAGTCGCTCCTTCGCGCGCACAGCCCCTTGCCGCGCAGGGGTTCACGGCTCTCGCTGGTGATGCTCCGGCACGTCCCGACGGTCCTGCAGGCGGCGCCGCGCCGGGCGGTGGGCGACGAGAGCGCGGCCTACGACAGCAACGAGGACGACGAGGGCATGGTCGAGACCTGGGGCGTCTCGGCCCGGGGCTGGGGCGTCGCCGACGCCGACCTGGGACCCCTGCCCGCGGGCACCTACCTGCTCCGCGCCCAGGACGGGATGTTCGCCACCAGCGCCCTGCTCTCGGTGGGCGAGACCGTGGTGCTGCTGCGCCGCGGCGACGCCCGAGACCTCGCGCGGGTCTCCGACAGCGAGGGCCGCGCGCTCGCCGACGTCGAGGTCGAGGCCGTGGCGGGGAGCGAGGTCGTTCGAGCTCGAACAAACGCCCAGGGCGAGGCGACGCTCCCCCCGAGCGACGCGCCCTCGCGACGGGTCTACGCGACGCGGGCGATGAGCTCGCCTGGGCCGACGCCACCCACGCGCGGCTCCCGGCCTGCGACCCGCGGGTCTACCTCGCCACCGGCGCCCACCCACGCCGCCCCGTGGAGCCTGTGCGGTGCGCGGGCACGCGGGGCTGCGCGCCCCTCGCCGGCGCGCGGGTGCGGGTGTACCTACCGCGAGCACGAGCCCGGCGAGACCGTCACCGCCGACGCCGACGGGAACTTCTCCGTCACCCTCCCCGCCGCGGCCGAGCTCCACGCCGACACGAGGGGCGCGTGCACCGACGCACGATCCACCTCGACAGCCGCCCCGTCCCCACCGGGAGCCTGCGCCTCGGGGTCGATCGTCCCTGGGCGGCGGCGGGCGAGCGCGTGACCGTCACCGCGACGCCCTCGACGGGCGCGAACGTGCGCGCGGTGGACTTCTCCTGGCCCGGCGGTCGCGAGTCACGGCCCGTGTCAGACGGCGCCGTGGCGTCGGTGTCGTTCGTGATGCCCACGACCTCGTCGGCCCTCGAACGATTCACTCACTGCAGC
Organism: Polyangiales bacterium; assembly: GCA_041389885.1. GTDB lineage: Bacteria > Myxococcota_A > Polyangia > Polyangiales > JAWKRB01. Next base: position 234,195 of record JAWKRB010000012.1, read on the forward strand.
CACGGCGCCGGCGCGTCGGAGACCGTCGCCGCGCAGGTGAGCCTGTGGACCGGGCGGCTCCGCGAGGTGCTCTCCTCGACGCGGGCGAGGCGCGGGGCGCAGAGAACGCCGAGCTCGCCCTCGCGCTCCGGGGCCTGGACCTCGGCGGCGCGCCCTCCCGGACCCGTGCAGCTCGGGGTCTATGGCTCGACGGCAACCGCCCCCGAGGCGAGGCCCGGATGGACCGGCGAGTTCACCGTCGCGCCCAGCGGCGACGCTCGGTGCGGGTGCGGCTCGCGGGGAGCGGTCCGTGTGGGTGCGCGCGGCGCGGCGAGGCGCTGGCCGAGACGGTGGTGTGGGAGCGTCCGCGGCCCGCGAGCCTGTCGGGGAGCGGCCCTCGCGCTGCTCCCCCCGACCGGGAGCATGTCGCGCCGGGGAGAGCCTCGGCGCGCTGCGCGCCGCCGGGCCGGTGTGGTCACCCTGGAGCAGGGGGGCGTGTGGTCCTCGGCCTTCGCCACGCCTGGGCGAGACGGGATGGCGTCGCTGCGCTTCGACCCTCCGGCCGGCGCGCGAGGCGTCGCCACGCTCGTCGCCACGAGGGTGCACCTCGGGCGCGTCGAGACCGCCAGCGCCGTCGCCGAGGTCGCCAGCTCGCAGCGCTTCGCCCTCACCGTCGACACCGACCGCACGACCTACCCCGCGGGAGCCACGGCGCGGGTGATCGTTCGAGCACGAACGACCTCGGGCGCACCCAGGAGCGCCGTGCTCTCGATGTGGCTCGAAGACGCCGGGTGGTGGTCCCTCGGGGAGGACCGTCAGCCCTCGGTGGACGCGTATTTTCGCGCGACCGGGCGCCCCGCGAGCGGCGGCGACAGCACGCGCCCGCTGGGCTTCGGCAGCGAAGAGGGCCGCCGCAGCGACAGCGGGATGTTCTGGAACGGCGAGCGCCTCCCCCGCACCACCTTCCGCCACGCGTGGGGTCACGGCAGCGCCGTGGTGAGCTTCAGGGCGCGCGGAGACCTCTCCCGCGTCGCCTCGGAGCTGGCCCGCGCCGCGGGGCTCAACGGCGCGTCGATGTGCGCGGCCAGGGTGCGCCCCGCGGGGACCGTCGACCTCGAAGTCCGTGAGCTCCCCTGGGACCTCGTCGCGGCGCGCCTCGCGGAGCGCACCAACACGTGGGTGCGACGCGACGCCGGGGGCCTACGCTTCGCGTGCACCGAGCCCGAAGACCGCGGCGACGGCATGGGCGGCATGGGTTCGGGCCGCGGCGCGGGCGGCGTGGGCGTGGGGCGCGGTGGCGTTCGCACGCGCGACCGCGAGCAGCTCACGGCGACGCAGTGGTTCCTCCCCGCGCGACGCATCGACGCGACGGGGGAGCTCCGCCTCGAGGTGCCGCTCCCCGCGGCGCCGGGGCGATGGAGGCTGCACGCCCTGGCCATCGCCGACGACGGCGCGGGCTCCACCGCCGACGCCGACCTCGACACCGTCCAGCAGGTCGCCGCGACGCTCCACGCGCCCCGCGCCCTCGCCGCGGGCGACGTCGTCGAGGCCGAGGTCCTCGTGCGCCGCAACGACGGCGGGAGCGTGACCCCCACCCTCCGGGCTCGACGCCGAGGGTGGCGTCGAGGTCGAGGGCGCCGGCGAGCTCCTCGCGTTCGACGCCCAGGGCGTGGCCCAGCGCGTCGTGCGCCTGCGCGGCGCGCGCCCTGGCGACGGCGCGGTCACCGCGACCACCCTCCGCGCGGGCCGCGCCATCGACGCCCTGCGCGCGGCGATCGCCGTGCGCGACGACCACGCCGAACAGCCCGTGGACTACCGCGCCGTGCTCACGTCCGAGCCGACCGATCGTCGACCTGCCGATCCCGCTCCTCGCCGAGCCTGCGTCCCCTGCGCGTCGAGCTCGACGGCTCGCTCGTCGCCGCCGCCGAGGCCTTGTCGCGGCTGCGCTCGCCCTGCTGGCACCTCGGCGCCCTGCAGCTCGACCGCTACGCCTCGCTGCGCGCGCTGGAGTCCCTCGCGACGAGGCCGCGGAGCGCCGAGGGCAGGACCCTCGCCCGCGCCCTGCGCCTGGAGCTCGCGGGGGCCGCGACGCAGCTCCGCGCGCTCTGCGGCAGCGACGGCGAGCTCGCGTGGTGGTCGCAGATGCAGGGCAGCCACGCGCTCACCGCCACGGCCCTCGCCCTCGGCGCCGACGACGCCCGCGCCTGGGCCGACGCGTGGACCTCCCTGCGCGCCGAGGCCCCCCGCGCCAGCGGCCCCCTCGCCGCGCGCCTCGCCGCGGCCCTCTCGCGGGGTACGCCCGCCGACCGCGCCCTCGTGGGCCCTCGTCGACCGCGTCGAGGGGGCGACCTCGAAGACCCTCGCCTGGTCGCTCGCGCGGCGCGCGCCGTGGGAGACGCCCTCGCGCGCGACGTCTCGCGGTGAGGCTGCGAGAGGCGGTCGATCGTACGGTCTCGAACGATCACTCCCGCGTCCTGCGCGGGCCCGGCGTGGTTCCTGTGCTCGTCGCGGACGGCACTGGCGGCGCGTTGGCCTTCGCGGCGCGCGCGCCGCTCGAGGCGCAGCCCGCGGCCCGCCCCTCCGTCGTGCGCGCGCGGCGCGCTGGCTCTCGACGCGACCCGAAGAGGGCCTTCGCTGGAGCTGGGGCACCGCCGAGGCCGACATCCGCTCCTCGGGGCGCTGAGCCCAACGACCGCGCCGGCGCTCGCTTCACCGCGAGCCTGGGCGACGCGCGCCTCGGCGAGGCGACGCCCGCGCGGGACTCACCGTCACCGCGCGACCCCGGCACCCTGCCTCTCCTCCGCCGCCGCCGCCGGGCGCTTCACGCGGGTGCGGTGCGGGCGATGCGGGTGGCGCCGCCCTCGCAGCCGGTGGGCTCGGTGCGCCTCGTGCGCACCTTCGAGGGCGAAGGCCGCGAGCGGGTGATGGTGCTCGCGTTCACCCTCCCGCGAGACGCGACGGGGGTGGAGCTTCACGCGCCCATCCCGGCCGGGCTGGAGTTCGCGCTCGGCGCAGAGAGCCCTGTGGCGCAGAGGGATCCGTTTCAGGGGTGGCGCGAGCTCGACGGCCCGGCGGGGGACGCTCGCGCCAGGGTCACCCGCCTCGACGACGGCGTGCGGGTGCGCTTCGCGAGCCTCCGCGCGGGCGCCCACAGCGTGCGCGTGCCGCTGGTGGCCGTGGCGCGCGGGGAGTTTCGCGCGGGCTCGGCGTGGCTGCGCGCCGACGGGAGCGACCTCTGGGCGGTGACCCCGGCGTGGAGGGCCGCGCTGCGCTGAGCGCGGGCGCCGCTCACCGCAGGCCGTGGCGCTTGAGCTTGTCGAGCAGGGTCAACGGCTTCGAAGGAAGGTCACCGCGTGACCTTGCAGCGAGGCTGCGAACCGCTTGAAAGAAAGATCGGCCGAAGGGTGCTCGACTGTAGCCCCGCGCCCACGCGCTCCCCTCGACGACAGCGTCAGGCACCCTGCGCTATACTTCCGTTCGGCCACAAGACGCTGCAGGAGAATCTCATAGCGTCGGGCATATGAGACGCCATCACGGCCCACTTTGAAGATCGGATCGACGGCAAAGTGCGATTCGGCCGGCCGAACAGGCCGGTGTACCGCGAGGGTATCTTCGAGGAGGAAGAAGAATCCCAAAAACGGTTCTGGAGGCGTCGGAACCCCGAAGCGGCCTTCGCGAAACGCAGTCCAAAGATCGACCGAATTTCCCAACGCCTCTTCAGTGCGATTATTGAAGTTATTACCAATCGAGCCGACCTGCGACTTGAACTCGATCGCAGCAACCAGTGTACGATCAGCGATGACAAGGAGATCCCATCGCTTCTCAGGTCGGAAGAACCCAGGGAGGTCAAGCGATGAGCCCGTTCGCAATTCATCTGGCCGCAGTCCAACCTCGCAGAGCAATTGCACGATCAGCGACTCGATCGCGGCCATCTGCGCCCCGCCAGTCACCGCACCCCGAGTCCCAGCATCGACTCGTCCCCTTCGAGCCTGATTCTTGGCTTGCACTTCACGCGTCTGCCAAAAGCTCTCCACCGCGGCACGAAACCTCTCGTCCAGATCAATCATGTGCGCGCTCCGAAGAATTCAGGATCAATGCCATAGATCTCACATGCCACCTCCGTCGCGGACTCCACATCTCGGGCTGCAAAGGCCGTTCGCAGCCGTTTTGCCTGGGGAGGGCTGATTGACTCAGGCTTCGGCACGCGAATACGTCGGAGGTACTGTGCTTGAAAACGCAACCAACCACCGCGCATCCGAACGCCGTACATTTCAACAAAAAACTGGCCAACAGCAGAGAGCAGGAGCCCTCCGAGCACTTCGAGGTCCCAACTCGTGGACGTGACGTAATACAGGTTGTGATGGGGATAGGTCCCACCGTGATCCAACACCGGATGAATTGTGTCTCGAATATCAGGAAAGTAGAGTTTGGGCTTCGAGGTCAGGTCGACGCGCACACGATCGATAGTGCGAAACCAAACCTCCGGCCGTCGCTTTGCCACGTTTCGCCCACGCAGTGACGCTTCATGAAGGCGCAAATAGCCATGAAGACGTGGAAAGCTCGCCAGGTTGACGAGACCAGATTCATCCCAAGGGTTTACAAGATAGTGTCCAGACCAGACAACCACACCCGCCTTCAGATCTGAGACCCTTGCGAGCGGGAGAAGCCTCGACGACTCAACGATTTCTGGGTCCTTCGTAATGAAGACCTTGTCGCACCCCGACGCAACCCCGATGCTGACTACCGTGCCGGTAGCCTCGTCTTCGAGGGGTTCGAAGATGGTCTCAAGTCGCCTAAGCAGCGCGATTCGATCAGGTGTCGAGCAGGGCCAGGGCTGTTCACCTGTGACCCAGTGATCCACACGACTCCCAGTGATGTACTCGATGGGTTCGGGATGTCGCTCACTTCGAAGCCCGTCACAATACTCTTTCAGCGCAGCGGCGGCGTGGCCCTGCGCACCTCGCTCGATGCGTGCGACGACGACCGAATTCTGCTTGCCTCGTCGGATGCAGGTGATCGCAGGGTAGGCTGATACTTCCCGCTCGAACGCGTCTGCGTCATGTAGTTCAATGAGAGTGTCAACAGCAAATCGACCGGTGATCAGCGATCGAAGTCTAGCTCCATACTGGTTTGACATCCACCGATCGGCGCAGACGAAGACGCAGATGCCATTCGGCTTCAATTGATGCAGTGCGGCCTCGAAGAAGCCAACGTAGATATCGGCCCTGCCTCGCATTGTGCCATAGCTATCTCGATAGAAGGCCAACGCCTCGGGCTCTAGATCCTCCAAACGAATGTACGGAGGATTCCCAAGGACAAAGTCGGCCATCGGCAGTCGTGGCGCGTCGGCGAGATAGTCACCGGTGCGAACCCAAGCCTCCGCTAGACCTTTCGCCGCTGCCTCTGGAACATCGGCGGCCAGGAGGGCGTCGACTACTGCGGCTCGCGCGCGGCTTGCGCTGAGCTCGTTGAGTTCGTAGGCGATCAACGACTTGGCGCATGCTTCGTAGGGGCGACGAGCCCTCTTACATGCTTCGATCAGCCGCTCAGCCATCGGGACCAGAAATGCTCCGTCACCAGCTGACGGCTCGACCGCCACTCGATCCACAAGCGGTGAAGACACAAGGTATCCCGCGAGATCGAGCATAAGCTCAACAATCCATCGACGAGTGTAAACCACGCCCGAAATCTCTTCCGGGCGGGTTTGCAGAGCTTGTTGAATGAGAGGGTTGGATCTGGATGGTCATCACGCGCTGTATGTGGATGCATAGTTCATCCTCCCGAGCGCGTTGGAAGAATTCGTCCGAAAGGGCTTCCTCACCGCTAGTCCAGTCACCGAAGGCCGTGGCGCTTGAGCTTGTCGAGCAGGGTCATCCGCGACAGCCCGAGCCTCCGCGCGGCCTCGGACTGGTTGCCGTCGCACTCCGCCAGCGCGCGCTGCAGGAGGTCCCGCTCGAAGCCCGCGACCTCGTCCCGAAGCCCGCGGCGGGGGCTCTCCGCGGGCGCGCTCGCGTCTCCGTCGAGGCGGGAGAGGGCCTCGAGGCCGAGCGCTCCGCCGTCGCTCAGGGCGAGTATCCGGGCGACGGCGTTCTCGAGCTCGCGCACGTTGCCCGGCCACGGGCGGGCGCGCAGCGCGTCGACCAGCTCGGGGGAGAACCTCGCGTCGGGGAGCTCGAAGCGCGCGGCGTAGCGACGTCGCAGATGGTCGATCAGCCGAGGGATGTCGTCGCGGCGCGCGCGGAGGGGCGGCACCGTGAGCTCGACCACGGCGAGGCGGTAGTAGAGGTCCTCGCGAAAGCGCCCGGCGTCGACCTCGGCGCGGAGGTCGCGGTGCGTCGAGGCCACCACCCGCGCGCTCACCCGCTCCACCCGCGCGGCCCCCACGGGCTGGATCTCCCCCTCCTGCAGCGCGCGTAGGAGCTTGGGCTGCAACGCGATCGGGAGCTCTCCGACCTCGTCGAGGACCAGTGTGCCCCCGTCGGCCTGGGCCCAGTAGCCCTTGCGCGCGGCGACGGCGCCGGTGAAGGCGCCGCGGGCGTGTCCGAAGAGCTCCGACTCGGCCACCTCGGCGGGGATCGCCGCGCAGTTGAAGCGCACGCAGGGGCCGTCTCGCCGCGGGCTCTCGGCGTGGATCAGCGACGCGATGAGCTCCTTGCCCGTGCCCGTCTCTCCCCGGAGCAGCACCGTGACCTCGCGTCGCGCGACCCTCCGCGCGTCGTCGACCAGCGCGCGAAACGCGGGGCTCTCGCCCACCAGCGCACGGCCCAGGGCGCGCTCCACCGCGAGCTGTCGGGCGGAGCGCCGCAGCGCGCGGGTCTCGACGGCGCGGGCCATCACCGCCCGGAGCTCGTCGAGGGCGAAGGGCTTGGTGAGGTAGTCGTAGGCGCCGGCCTTCATCGCGCTCACCGCGTCGCGCTCGGTGCCCCGCGCCGTGAGGATCACCACGGGCAGGTCGGCGTCGAGGGCCCGCGCCTCGGCCAGGAGCGACAGCCCGTCGCGCCCCGGCATCACCAGGTCGGTGAGCACCGCGTCGCAGTCGCCCAGCCGCGCGCTCGCGGCGTCGGCGCCGTCCACCGCGATGACCTCGTGGCCCGCGGAGCTCAGCGCCTCTTCGACGGTGAAGCGCACCGCGGGCTCGTCGTCGCACACCAGGATCGTCGCCATGTTCAGCCGTCCTCTCGGGTGGGTCCCAGGGTGAGGCGCGCGAGGGTGCCGCGGGAGGGGGCGCGCTCGAAGGTGAGCTCGCCGCCGTGCTCGACCGCGACGCGCCGCGCGAGGGAGACCCCCAGCCCCGTGCCCCCCTCGCGGGTCGTGAAGAATTCCTCGCCCGCGCGGTCAGCGACCTCGTCGGTCATCCCGATCCCGGTGTCTTCGACGGTCACCGCGGGGGTCCCTCCGGCGAGCCCCCAGCGCAGGCGCACGGCGCCGCCCCGCTCGGTGGCTTCGAGGGCGTTGAGCACCAGGTTCAGCGCGGCCTCCTTCACGCGCCGGGGATCGACCCGCGCGACCACGGGGTCTCCCTCCACCGTGAGGCTGATCCCCAGGCGCTCGGCGCGATGATCCAACAGCGCCTCGAAGGGCCGTAGGACCTCCGACAGGTTCGTTGGAACCCGAACGACCTCGCCCAGCGAGCGCGAGAGCGAGAGGTAGTCTCGCAGGATCTCCTCGATGCGGGCGATCTCGCCGCTCATCACCTCGAGCTTCTTGCGGTCCTCCGGGCGCTCGGCGCGCTCGGCGAGGAGCTCGCTCAGCCCCTTGATCGCCGTGAGCGGGTTCTTGATCTCGTGGGCCACCTGCGCGCCGAGGGCCTCCATCTCGCGGTGGCGGTCCTGCGCCGAGGCGAAGAGGCTGTCGCCCGCGTCGGCCAGGGCCTCGCCCGCGTGCGCGTAGGCGTCCGAGAGGCTGGTGACCCCCGCCCAGAGCAGGGCCAGCGCCGCGAGCGCCGCCACCGCCGACATCGGCCGAGACGTCGCGAGCGGGAGCGGGGGAAAGGGCAGGCCCACCGGCGCGAGCGCGAGGAGCCCCAGGGCCGCCACCGCGCCGACCAGGAGGCTCCGAGCGGTCCGCGCGCGCCCGAAGGCCGCGAAGCCCACGACGGTGGGCGCGAAGAGCAGCGGGAGGAGCGGGCTCGCGAGGCCGCCCGTGGCGAAGACCCCCGCGGAGATGCCGCCCAGGGTGAGCCCGAGGGAGCGCGCGAACGCGCCCTCGGTGACCCTGACCCGGCGCCCGCGCCAGGCCTCCCACGCGAAGAGCCCGAGGAGCAGGGTGAAGCCCGTGAACACCGCCGCGACCTGCCTCCTCGGCGCGTCGCTGCCCCCGAGGATCGCGGCCTGGGCGGCGATGGCGGGGGCGACGATCCACGGGCGGCGGCGCAAGAAGCCCGTCGCGACGGCGCGGAGCTGCGCGGGCGGGCGACGCGGGGTGGGGGCGGGGGCCGACATCTCGCCCGACGGTATCGCAAGGCGCGGGCCGCGCCCCAGGGGCCTCGCGGGGCGGCGCGAGGCGCGAGCGGGGTGTACGGGATCCCGTCAGGGTCGTACGGGATCCCGTCGCGGGCGTGCGATGAAATCCCTTGTGCGACAGGGAGATCGCGCGTGGCATGGCGCGTGGAGTG
>JAWKRB010000013.1:0-215729 GCA_041389885.1 Polyangiales bacterium
CGCGAGGCACGCGCGGCCGCAGGCGCCGCAGTGCGCGCGGTCGGTCTGGGTGTCGCGGCAGGCGCCCGCGCAGGCGGTCTGCCCGGTCACGCAGCTCAGCACGCAGGCGCTGCCCGTGCAGACCTCGCCGCTCGCGCAGCCGCGGCCGCAGGCGCCGCAGTTGCCGCGGTCGTTGGTGAGGTCGCGGCAGCTCCCCATGCAGTTGGTGAGGCCCGCGCCGCACGAGACCTGGCACGCGCCCGCCGAGCACACCTGCCCGGCGGCGCACGCGCGGCCGCAGGCGCCGCAGTGGTTGTTGTCGGTCTGGGTGTCGCGGCACACGCCGCTGCAGTTGGTGAGTCCGGCGCCGCACGAGACCTCGCAGCTCCCCGCGGAGCACACCTGCCCGCTGGGACAGGCCGCGTCGCAGGCGCCGCAGTTGCGCACGTCGCTCTGGAGGTCTCGGCAGAAGCCGCCGCAGTTGCGCGTGCCCGCCTGGCACGAGAGCTGGCAGACCCCCGCGGAGCAGACCTGTCCCGAAGCGCAGGCGTTGCCGCAGGCGCCGCAGTGGTTGTTGTCGGTGCTGGGGTCGCGGCAGACGCCGTTGCAGTTGGTGAGCCCGACCGCGCAGGAGACCTGGCACACGCCGTTCGAGCAGACCTGCCCGGCGGCGCAGGCGTTGCCGCAGGCGCCGCAGTGCGCGAGGTCGGTCTGCGTGTCGCGGCAGGTGCCCGCGCAGTCGACGAGGCCGCCGCCGCAGGAGACCTGGCACGCGCCGTTGGAGCACACCTGCCCGGCGCCGCAGGCGGTGCCGCAGGCGCCGCAATTTGCGCGGTCGGTGCTCGTGTCGCGGCACACGCCGCCGCACTCGGTGGTGCCCGGGACGCACGAGACCTGGCACATGCCGTTGGAGCACACCTGCCCGGCGCCGCACGCGGTGCCGCAGGCGCCGCAGTTGGCGCGGTCGGTCTGCGTGTCGCGGCAGACGCCGCCGCAGTCGGTGGTGCCGGCGCCGCAGTCGACGCGGCACGCGCCCGCGGAGCACACCTGCCCGCTGGGACACGTCGTGCCGCAGGCGCCGCAGTTGGCGCGCTCGGTCTGGAGGTCGCGGCAGACGCCGCCGCAGTCGGTGGTGCCCGCGGCGCAGCTCGTGCGGCACGTCGAGCCGGAGCAGACCTGACCCGAGGGACAGGTGGTCCCGCAGGCGCCGCAGTGGTTGTTGTCGGTGGTGAGGTCGCGGCAGACGCCGCCGCAGTTGGTGAGCCCGCTCGCGCAGCTCACCTCGCAGGCGCCGCGGCTGCAGACCTGACCCGAGGGACAGGCGGTCCCGCAGGCGCCGCAATTCGCGAGGTCGGACTGGAGGTCGCGGCAGACGCCGCCGCACTCGGTGGTCCCGCCGCCGCAGTCGACGCGGCAGGCGCCGTTGGAGCACACCTGACCGGCCATGCAGGCGTTGCCGCAGGCGCCGCAGTTGGCCCGCTCGGTCTGGAGGTCACGGCACACCCCGTTGCACGCCGTCTGCCCCATCACGCACGAGACCGCGCACACGCCGCGCTCGCAGATCTGACCGCTCGGGCAGACGTTCCCGCAGCCGCCGCAGTTGCCGCGGTCGACCATCGGGTCGGCGCAGTAGCGCGCGCCCCCCGCGTCGGCGCCGGCGTCGCCGCCGCTCGAGCAGGTCTGGAGGTTGGGCGCGCAGGTGAGCGTGCACTGGCCGTCGGAGCACACCTGACCCGGCGCGCAGGCGACCCCGCACGCGCCGCAGTTCTCGCGGTCGGTGCCGAGGCTCACGCAGGCGCTGCCGTTGCAGAGCGTCTGCGACGACGGGCAGCTCTGCATACATGCGCCGTTCACGCACACGTTGCCCGCGACGCAGGCGTTACGCCGCGCCGCAGTGCGCGGCGCTCGCGGTGGTGTCGGCCGCAGGCGCCGCCGCAGGCGCTTGACCGCTCGGGCACCACGTCGATCGACGCGTCCATGCCGCCGTCGCCGCCCGTCCCCACCACCGCGGAGCCGTCGCAGGCCGCGATCACCGTGATTGACGCGAGCCGCGTGGCGCGCAAGACCGAATCCATCTGTGCATGTGAGCCCCTGGCGAGCCGCGTCGGTGGAGCTCGCACGCGCCAGGATCGCACAGCCGCCGTCCGGGGGCGTCGCGGCGCTCCTCGAGCGATCGCCTCGGGCGAGTCGCGGCGCGAGGGTTGACGCTCGCCCTCAGGGCCCCACGCCGCGCGCCGCGAGGGCGCGAGCGGCGCCAGCGCGAGCCGCGCCCAGCCCGCGTCGCGGGGATCCGTCAAAATTTCGGCATGAATCCAAAGAGTCACGATGGTTCGTGGATCTTTGGAGAGGACGCTCCCCACCCACGAGCGAGACCTTGAAAGGGATCATGACCACAGACAGGCGGTCGAGGAGCGCCCACGGCGACCAGCGCCGCGAGCACCGACCTGGAGGGGAAACACCCCGACGAGCCTACCGCGCCCCGTCGCTCAGCGCGCGGGCGGGACCTCGGTGGGGTCGACGGTCTCCTGGGCGCGGGCGCGGTCGAGGGTGTCCTGGTTCCGGTTCACCAGAAAGTCGACTTCGCTCTGCACGTCCTCGTCGGTGGGCGGCCAGTGGCCGTAGCGCGGCGTCTCGCCGGGGCCGGAGTAGTCGGTCCACAGGGCGCGACCCTCCTGCGGGTCGCGCACGTCGAGGTGCACGAAGACCGAGTTGGGATAGTACCCGACGCCCACGTTGTGCAGCGTGCGGGCGAAGTCGCGCAGCTCCTCGTTGGTGACGTTGTGGATCCGCAGGTCGAGGGCGCGCGCGTGGGCGTGGCGGCTGGCGCCGTCGCTGGGGCGAAAGCCCGAGATGATCTCGATGGCGCGGCCGGGGTAGCGCTCGGAGAGCGTCTGCAGGAGCTGCAGCAGCCGCGGGTGCAACGCGCGAACGCCCTGCCCGAGCTCGATGATCGGGTCGCGGGTGTCGGGGTCGCGGGCGACCTGAATCTGCGGCGCCCGCGCGCGCCTCCGGCTGCGCCGCGCCGGCGCGTCGTCGGCCAGGGACCACCCCGACGACGGCGCCGCGCGACGAAGCTCCTGCACCGCAGGGCCGAGGTGGGTCTGAAAGGTCCGGAGGGGCTGCGCGAGGAGGGCGAGGGCGGCCATGGCGCGGAGCGTGGGGCGCCCCGAGCAGTCGGTGAGCGCGCCCGACCAACGCGGCGCGTCGCGGGTGCGCAGCCGACGAATCTCCACCGGCGCGTGCAGGCACGGCGCGGCGGCCTGCGGCGCCGCGGGGGCGCGCGACTCGGCGAGGCGGCGCACCCGAGACTCCTGGAGCGACAAGGCGAGGTCGTCGCTCGCGCCCTCGGCCGCGGCGAGGGCCACGCGCTCGGGGTTGCGTCGGCTCGGTCGCGCGGCGGGGGCGCTCGGCGCGGCCAGGCGGGTCGAGCGAGGCTGCGCCTCGGCGACGCTCGTCGCGCTCAAGATCGCCCAGAGGCAGAGGGGGGTCCATCGCGGTCGCACGCCTCGGAGCTATGGGCTCCCGAGGGCCTCGGAGACAACTTTTGCTCCGAACGCGCGCCCCGAGACAAAGAGCGACGGGGACCCTTGCGCGAGGGCGGCGAAGCGTGCTTCTAATTCGCACCGCGGAGCTCCACCAGAGCGCCGCGCCCAGAGGGGTCTCTGCTCCGCCGTCCGCCGTGTCGAGCGCGGCCCGAGCGTCTCCCCCGCGATCGAACCGACGAGACCTGAACCAGGCTCACACGCCCGAGGCCCTGCGCGTCCACGCGACGACCTCCACTCCAGACCCACGACCCCCCGTTTTCTCCTCCGATGCGCGAAGGCGCGACGCGCGCTCCCGGTGAGCGCCGCCACCTCGCAGCACGAGACCCATCCGAACCGACGAGGCAGATGCCGCATGGCGCGTGAACGCGAGAGGAAGAGCTGGCGCGAGGTCGACCGCGCCCGAATCACGAGCTACCGCTCCGAGACCCTCGATCGCCCCGATCAGGCCGGCAAGCCGAGCGCGGTGGTGAAGGAGTACAAGGCCGCGCTGGAGGCGCTCTTTCAGAAGAAGCCCGACGCCGCCGAGAAGATCGAGCAGATGATGCCGTCGGTGAAGCTCCCGCGGGTGATGGAGGCCGCGGCCCCCGCCGACGCGCCGGTCTCCGCGGGCACCAAGCGCCAGGACCTCCTGCGCAAGCTCGGCGCGGCCCAGGGCTGCAAGGCCATCAGCGACGCCGCCGACGCGTTTCACCGCGCGGGCTTCACGCTCCCCGACGACCAGGAGGTCTACCTCCAGCTCCTCGAGCACCGGGACGAGTCTCGGGTGCGCGAGGCCATCGCGAAGCTCGACTCGCTCCTCGCGGGGCAGCTCCCGAAGCGCAAGCCGGTGCTGGTGCAGCGGCTCAAGCGCCTCGAGGAGGTCGCCGACGAAGAGAGCACCCGCGACGCCGCGCAGACCCTGCGGCGCAAGGTCGGCTGAGAGACTCCGGCCGGGGCGAGCGCCTCGATTCTGTAATAATTTCAGCGGATGGGTCGCTCGCTGAGCGGCCGCCCCGCCTCAGCGGCTCTGCCCGCGCTGGCGAATCAAGCCCTCCTGCGCGGTCGAGGCGACGAGGCGGCCCTCGCGGTCGAAGACCCGGCCGCGCACCAGCCCCCGCGCGCTCTGCGCCGACGGGCTGTCGATGACGTGCAGCAGCCACTCGTCGGCGCGAAACGGCCGGTGGAACCACATCGCGTGGTCGATGCTCGCGACCTGCATCCCCGGGGTGAGCCAGGTCACGCCGTGGGGGCGCAGCGCTGTGGTGATGAAGCCCGAGTCCGACGCGTAGGCCAGGAGAAACCTGTGCAGCGCGGGGTCGTCGGGGAGGCGGTCGACGGTGCGAATCCACATCGCGCGGGAGGCGGGCGCGGGGGAGGGGAGCACCGGGTCGTCGCCCACGTCGACGTAGCGCATCTCGAAGGGGCGCTCGCCCACGGCGCGCTCGCGGAGCATGCGCGGGAGCCGGTGGGCGTAGACCGCCGCGCGCTGCTGCTCGGTCTGCAGGGTCTCGGGGGCGGGCACCTCGGGCATGGTGTCCTGGTGCTCGAAGCCCTCCTCGTCGCGCTGAAACGACGCGGTGAGGTAGAAGATCACCTGGCCCTTCTGCACCGCGGCGACCCTACGGGTGGTGAACGAGCTCCCCTCGCGGATGCGCTCGACCTCGTACACGATGGGCATGGCCACGTCGCCGGGGCGGAGAAAGTACGCGTGGAGGGAGTGGGCCGCGCGGTCGGGGGGGGTGGTCTGCGCCGCGGCCGAGAGGGCCTGGCCCAGCACCTGGCCGCCGTAGACGGTGCCCCAGCCGAGGTCCTGGCTCTGGCCGCGAAAGAGGTTCTCTTCGATGCGCTCGAGCGACAGCAGCCGCACGAGCTCGTCGAGGACCTCGCTCACGCGCTGGGCGCCGCCACCGCCGGCTCGCCGATGAGGTCTTGAAACTCGCAGAGGTGAAACATGCAGTCGAGCCAGCCGTCGGCGTTCTCGTGGAGCACCACCGCCACGCGCCCCTCGTCGAGGAACACCGCGGCCTTCTCAGACTCCCCGACGAAGACCGAAGTGCCTGCGCCGCAGCGGCCTCGCTCGATGAAGGGCAGCGACTTGGAGATCACCTTGCAGAGGTCCTCGTCCTCGCCGCCGCAGGCGAGGAGGTCGGCGATCTCGACGCGGGTGCGCGCGTCGGGGGTGTCGCCGATGCCCTCGGCGATGAAGGTCGAGAGCACCTCCAGGGCCGCGAAGAAGTTGGTGTCGTTCTCCTGAATCCAGTCCTGGTCGATGCGGAGCCACACCGCCGCGAGGCCGCGGGTGGGCTCCGAGAGCACCTCGAGCTTCACCGTGCGCGGGACCCTCGACGAGCCGTAGTACCGCTTCGCGATGCGGCCCTTCGGGGGCGCCGCGCGGTCGAGCTCCAGGCCCCACCTCCGGCCGAAGGGGGTCGCGTCGAGGTCGGGGGTCCTGAAGCCCGCGACGCCGCCGCGGTCGCCCTTGCTGAAGGCCACCGGGGCCGAGAACAGCATCGCGTTCAGGTCGAAGCTCGCGCGCTGCGTCGCCACGGTCACGAACAGCCGGCCGCTCGCGTCGTTGCGCACGATGAGGGTCATGGCCCCGCCGCGCAGCTTCGCCGACGAGTCCATCCGCCGGCCGAGGAACACCTCGGTCGCCGCGCCGACGCCGTCCTTGGGCACGAAGGACAGCGCGCGCAGGAGGGGCTCGAAGGTCGCGCGGAGCTCGTACGACACCGCGAGGAGGTTGCCCGCGGTCTGCTGGTCCGCCGCCGAGAGGTCGTCGCCGAGGGCGTCCTTCAGGAACGCCGTGTACAGCTTCACCAGCGCGGGCACCTCGGCGCGGTCGCTCAGCGCCTTGCGGTCGAGCCACAGCGTCGCCACCTCGGCGGCGCCCTGCTCGTTCACCAGCAGCTCGAAGGACGCCGAGGTCGGCGCCAGCCCGCTCGCGAACACGAAGCGCCGCCACCCCAGCAGCTTCGGGTCGGGGCGCGGCGCGCCGAGGTTCTTCGTCGAATACCCGTTCGTCGACGCGAACGCGCCGGCCTCGACCTCCTCCGGGGTCTGGTCGAGAAAATTGCCTCGATTGCTCATCGCGCGGGGAGGGTCATCCACCCCGGCGCCCGCCGTCAACGGCAAGCGACAGCGAGTCCGCCGCGGCGACGAAGGCGTCTTGCGCCTCGGCGACCCGCGACGCGAGCTCGTTCGCGCGCTGCTCGCTCGCCTCGCGCTCGGCCTGGAGCTCGCCGCTCACCGCCCCCATGCGCCCCCGCAGCGCCTGGATCTGAAACGCCAGGTCGTCGGCCTCGGCCTCGAGGGCGCGGAGCTCGGCGAGGCAGGCCGCCGCGCGGAGCCTCGCGTCGCGCGCGCCGCGCTCGACCTCGGCGACCACGTCGGGGGTGGTCTTCTGGTCGAAGGGGTCGAGGCCGAGGGAGGGCGTGGGCCGCTGACCGTCCAGCGCCTCGGCGGCGCTCCGCGCGTCGAGCTCCGCGGCGCGGTGCCGCAGCCTCGCGGCCTCGATGCGCCCGCGGACCTCGCTCGCGTCGCGGGACAGCTCGTCGAGGGCGCCGCCGATGCGCGACAGGGTCGTGCGGTGCCGCGTGTCGGTGGCGACGAGCTCCGACGCGACGCCGCCCCCCTCGCGCGTGGCCACGGCGAGCTCGTCGTAGGCGCGCCGCATCGCCTCGGCGAGGGACGCGACCGGCGCCGGGAGCGCGTCGGGAAAGCTCGCCCGCAGGCTCGCCTCGAGGGTCTCCGCCCGGGACCTGAAGGGCTCCAGGGCGGCCCCCTCGCGGCGCGCCTCGCCCGCGCGCCCGCCCAGCGACGAGGGGCGCTCCCGCCGCGCGGCGCTCAGCGCGGCGATGAGCGCGTGGGCGTCGGCGAAGCGCTCCGCGGGAGACTTCGCCAGCAGCCGCATCACCGCCGCGTCGAGGGCGTCGGGCACCTCGGGGCAGAGCGCCTGGAGCCTCGGCGGCGCGTCGTGCACGTGCTGCACGAGCAGGTGCGCGCCGGCGCCGAGGAAGGGGAGACGACCCGCGATGGACTCGTAGAGCACCACGCCGAGGGCGTAGAGGTCGCTCGCGGGGCCCACGGTCTGACCCAGCGACTGCTCGGGGGACATGTACTCGGGCGTGCCGAGGAGCACCCCGGTGTCGGTGAGCTTCGCGTCGCCCGCGGCGCGCGCGATGCCGAAGTCCAGCACCTTCACCCGCGCGCCCAGGGGGGCGCTGGAGAGAAAGATGTTCCCGGGCTTGATGTCTCGGTGCACGACGTCGAGCTGGTGCGCGCGGGCGAGGGCGGCGGCGACGGGGAGGGCGATGTCGATGGCCTCGACGGGGCTGAGGGTCTCGCGGGTGAGCCGCTCCTCGAGGCTCTCGCCCTCCAGCAGCTCCATCACGAGAAAGACCGACCCCCCCTCGTCGCCGAAGTCGGTGACGTCGACGATGTTCTCGTGCTTGAGCAGGTTGGTGGTCTGGGCCTCGCGCAGAAAGCGCTCGCGCCACATGGGGTCGCGGGTCGCGCTGCGGCTCAGGAGCTTGATCGCGACGTCGCGTCCCACGAGCACGTGGCGCGCGCGGTACACCGTGCCCATGCCGCCGGAGCCGATCTCGTCGAGGATCCGGTAGCGCCGCCCGAGCACCCGCCCCACGAGCGGATCGGGGCGCACCTGCAGCTCGGCGCCGTCGTGGGGGCATCGAGACGCGGCGTCACGAAAGCGCGAGTTGCACTGCGGACAGACCCGAATCGGCATCGCCGCGACCATACACGCCCGGCCGCGACGACGTCATCGGGCCGGGACCACCACCCACACCGGCACCCGCTGCACGGGGTACCCCGCGGCGGTCACCAGCACCGCGGCGGGGAAGGCCTGGTCCGAGCTCCCCTGTGGCACGAAGTCGTTCTGCAGCACGAGGTTGTAGGTGAGCGTGGTCCCCGCGACGACGCCGATGAAGGCGCTGCCCTCTCGCCGCGCGAAGCCCGCGGGCGCGTCGGGCGATCCCCGCAGCGCGTTCACCGCGCGCACGAACTCCCGCGAGCTGCGCCCGGCCGGCAGGCCCGTCGCCGTCGGGTCTGAGGTCGCGGTCGCGAGGTAGTCCGGGCGACCGCCCGCGGTGAAGCCCGCGAGGGTGTTCGCCAGGCGGTTGAGCGTGCCCGTGGGCGAGCCCGCGTAGGTCGTGGGCGAGCCGGTGTTGTCGAAGCTGTCGGTGTCCCGCGCGAGCTGAATGCTCGGCGTGAGGTGCCGCGCGCCGGTGCCCACGTCGACGCCCACGTAGCGCGCGCCGCGGCGGCGCATCGCGACCACGAGGTCGCCGTACACCGGCGCGCTCGGGGCGCTGGTGCCGTAGAAGTTCCCGGCCTGCCCGGGGGGGTTGTGCCAGGCCGCGTCGGAGTAGGTGACGAACACCGCGAGGCGGTCGGCGAAATGACAGCCCCAGCCGATGCCGCGGGGGTCGTTGTTGCAGTCCGCCGCGGTGGCCGCGCGCGTCGCCGTGCCCCGGTACGCGGGAGAGCCGCTGCCCTCGAGCAGCGCGTGCAGCGCGGGGACCATCGCCTCGGCGCTGTCTCCCCCGTTGCCCAGGGTGAGCGTCCCGAGACCCGCCGAGAACGCCGTCACGCTGCTGGAGAGGGGGCTGCGCACCGTCAGCGCGTAGTCAATGGGCATCGCCATCGACTCGGCGCCGAAGTCGCGAAAGTCGGCGACGCCGAAGCGCACGTCGGCGCCCGGCCCGATGGTCGACAGGATCGTCGACGTGATCGTCGCCGCGTTGCGCTGGAGCTCGGTGATCGTGGGCTCCATCGACCCGGTGCTGTCGACCAGAAAGAACACGTCGAGGGCCCTGCGCCCCGCGCGCACCTCGACCTCGCGGTTGAGCGGCGCCGCGCCGAAGGGGAGCTCGAGGATCATCCCGCCCGGCGCCGATCCCCGCGCGAGGGGATCGGTGCCCGCCAGGCGCTCGACCAGGTCGGTGGCCCCGTCGCCGTCGGTGTCGCGCGAGCAGGGGTCGGTGCCCCGCGCGCGCTCGTTGACATCGGGGATCCCGTCGTCGTCGCCGTCGCCGTCGCCGTCGCACGCCGAGCACGCGCCCTGCGAGCAGGTCTGCCCGCTGGGACACGCCGTCGCCGCGGAGTACCCGAGGCCGTCGGGGTTGCAGGTCTGCGTGCTCGTCGCCGACGCGCAGCTCGCGGCGCCGGGGGCGCACACGCGGGCCTGGCAGCGGTCGCCCGCGCAGGTCTCACCCCCCGCGCAGTCGCGCTCGGTGAGGGCCGCGCCGCGCGCGTCGCAGACGCTCACCCGCGTGGGGCTCACGCAGCGCGTGGAGTTGGGCGCGCACGCCCGCGCGCCGCACACGTTGCCCGCGCCGCACACGCCGCCCGAGGGGCAGTCGCGGTCGTCGACGCAGTCGACGCAGACCATGCGCGCGAGGTCGCACACCTGGTCGAAGCCCGAGCACTGCCGCGACGAGGTGCAGCTCGGAGGGGGCGCCGCGCAGCTCTGCGCGCGGCACTCCTGGCCCATGGGGCAGTCGACCGCGGTGAGGCACTCGACGCAGAAGCCCCGCGAGGCGTCGCACACGAGGCCGTCGCAGGTGCGCGACGACACGCACGGCACCTGCGCCGCGCAGCGGTTGGCGACGCACACCTGGCCCGCGCCGCACTCCGACGCCGTGAGGCACTGCACGCAGCGGCGGTTGACCGCGTCGCACACCCCGAAGGGCGCCGCGCAGTCGGCCGAGCGCGCGCAGCTCGCCGTCGGCGCGTCGGCGGGCACGTCGGCGAGGATCGGCACGTCGACGCCCAGCGGAGCGTCTTGCGCCGCAAGGACATCGGACGAACCCTGCGCGTCCTCCAGGGCCGGCGCGTCGGGGCTCGCCGACGCGTCGTCGGCGCCCGCGTCGACGGGGATCGTCGAGGGGAGCGTGGCGGGCGTGCAGCCCAGCGCGGCGAGGCCGACGGCAGACAAAATCTTCGCGAGTCGCACGGTGGCTCGGGAGGGTGCTGCCCGCCCCCGGCATCGGTCAATCTTCGCGACGAAGCGAGGCCAGCGGGACCTCTCCCCGCAGCGCGGCGTAGACCCGCGCGAGGGCCGCGAGCCTTCGCCCCGCGCGCCCGGCCCCGAGGCGCGCGTCGCAGGGTACGTCCTCGAGGGCGCCGGGGCGCGCGTGGGTGCGCCGGGCGAGCTCCCCGCGCAGGTCGAGGCGCCCAGGGGTCGGCAGGCCCTCGGCGGCGAGGAGGTCGGTGGCGTAGCCGCCCCAGGTGAGCAGCGCGGCGTCGTCGCCGAGAAAGCGCGCCCAGTCCCGCGCGAATTCGTCCCGCGAGACCGCCGCGTCGAGGACGTCTCGGGGGAGGTCCGCGTGGTGGTAGAAGCTCGACGCCACCGGGCGCGAGGGGGCGATGAAGCGCTCGAAGCGCTCGCCGGTGTGCGGGCGGAGCGCGACCTGGTGCAGCAGCTCGTCGCCGGGGGGCGCGTCGGTCCCGCGGGGCCAGGCGCTGGCCTCGCCGTAGCTCAGCACCGCGCGCTCGGGGGCAACGCCGTCGAGGGCCGTGGGGGCGGGCGGCCTGCGCGGCGCCGGGCCGTGGGGGCGGGCGCGGTGCCGCGGGGCGGCGGTCTGCGCGCAGCGGAGCTGGTGGTCGACCATCGCGGCGAAGGGCGCGAGGAGCGCGGAGAACTTCTCGGGGTCGCCCTCGAGCGCGCCCAGGGCCTCGGCGAGGGCCTCGATGGAGGCGACGCAGTGCTCCGCGGGCTCCTTGCGAATGCGGTACTGCGACGGGCGCGTCGGCGAGAAGCGCACCCGCGGCAGCGCCCGCAGCGCCTCGTTGTGCTTCAGGAGCTTCGCGGCGAGCGACCACGTCCCGTCGAGGAGCACCAGGGTCACGTCGTGCGCGAAGGGCTCGTCGCGCAGGTCGCGCGCGTCGTCGGTGGGGAAGAGGATCACGGGCGGGCGCGCGGGGTCGCCGTACAAGATCTCTTGCAGCGCAGCGGGATCGAAGCGAACCCCGCGCTCGACCCGCGCGTCGGGGAGGCAGCGCGCGGCGATGGCGACGGTGCCGATGGCGACCTTCGCCTCCCTGGGGTGCTGGAGGATCACCACGCGGGTGCGCGAGCGGAGCGACACCGCGTGGTCGCACCAGCACACCGAGGGGGGCACCGCAGCCGGGACAGATCGGACGGGGAGAGCACGGCGAGGCGGGCGGGTAGCACGCCGCGCGGCGCGGTGAGGTACCGTTCCGCGCCAGAGCGACGGAGCGTTGAACGGGCGCACCTTCTTGATCACCGGGTCGAGCGCGGGCATCGGCAAGGTCACCGCGCAGACCCTCGCCGCCCGCGGGGGGAGGGTGCTCCTCGCGAACCGCTCCGAGGCGAAGACCCGACCCGTGCTCGACGCGATTCGCGGGGCGGGGGGCGACGCCGACTACCTCCACCTCGACCTCTCGAGCCTGGCCTCGGTGCGCCGCTGCGCGGAGGATTTCCTCGCCCGGGGCGAGGCCCTGCACGTGCTGATCAACAACGCGGGGGTCGCCGGGGTGCGCGGGCTCAGCGTCGACGGCTTTCAGCTCACCTTCGCGACGAACCACCTCGGCCCCTTCTTGCTCACGCGCCTGCTCCTCCCGAAGCTCCGCGAGCGCCCCGGCGCCCGCGTCGTGAACGTCGCGAGCCGCGCGCACGCCCGCGTGCTGCGCCTCGACTTCGAGCGCGTTCGTCAGCGCGAGCGCCCCACGGGCTTTCTCGAGTACTCCGAGAGCAAGCTCTGCAACGTGCTCTTCACCGCCGAGCTCGCGCGGGGCGAGGCCGGTCCACACGTGCACAGCTACGCGCTGCACCCCGGGGTGATCGCGTCGGAGGTGTGGCGCGAGGTCCCCTGGCCCGTGCGGCCCCTCATGATGTGGAGGATGAAGACGCCGGAGCAGGGCGCCGTCGCCTCGCTGCGCTGCGCGGCCTCGCCCGAGGTCGCCGACGACGACGGGCTCTACTACGACGAAGACGGCCTCGCGCGCCCCAGCTCCAGGCTCGCCCGCGACCCGAAGCTCGCCCGCGAGCTGTGGGACCGCTCCGTCGAGTGGACGGCGGGGTAGCGGAGCGGGCGCCTACGCCTTCGCGCCGAGAAAGCGCGCGAGCTCGCCCACGGCCTCGCGGGTCGAGTGTCCGCGCTTCACCGCGCGGGAGATCACCCGGAGACGTCCCGCCTCGCGGTCGAGCTTCGGGTCGACGTGCCCCACCAGCGCGTCCCCCGCGAGGACCGGCAGCGCGTAGTAGCCCCGCACGCGCTTCTCGGGCGGCGTGTACACCTCCCAGGTGTACGAGAACCCCCAGAGCCGCTCGGTGATCTTGCGGTCGTAGACCAGCGGGTCGAGGGGCGCGAGGAGCCGCGGGGACGAGCTCGGCTCGTCGCGCGCCGTCGCGTCGAACAAGGGCAGGTCCTCGCGCAGGCAGTAGAGGCGGAGGCCCTCGACGTCGAGGGGGCTCACGTCCTCCGCGACGTGCGCGATCTCGTTGCGAGACAAGGAGACGAGACGTCTCTGGCGCACCCGAAGGCGCACCGCCCAGCGCGCCGCGTCGGCCTCGGAGGGCGGCGCCGCGGCGTGCACCGCGGCGGGGAGCACGCGCTCGGGGAGGTCGTACACCCGGCGCTGCCCGCTCCCGCGCCGGGCGATGAGCAGCCGCCCGTGAAAGAAGAGCTTCTGCATCGCAGACTTCACGATCGTCGCCGCGCCCCACACGGCGTCGGCGCTGCGCCTGTCGTCGAAGTCGTCGGAGCTCAGCGGGCCGCGCCTCGCGATCTCGGCGAGCACCTCGTTCGCCACCGCGAGCTCGTCGCCCGAGAGGTTCCCGGACCACCGGTCGTCGCGGGCGCTGCGCCGGGTCATCGCGTGGCGGAGGTAGGGCCAGGCGTCGACGGGCATCGCCGCGAGCACGCCGTGCCGCGGGAGGTGCTGCTCGATGGCCGCGCGCGCCTCGCGGGGGAGGGGCGCGTCGGCGCCGTGCAGGTGCGCGAAGAGGTCGCCCTCGCGGTAGCCCGCGACGCGGTTGCGCAGGATGAGGTCGTGCATCCTCCCGCACACCTGTATGGGGTCGATCTGCACGTACCCGTGGTGCGCGAGGGCCGTCGCGACGTCGGGCGCGGGCGCGTCGAGGAGCGCCGCGCGGCGGTGAAACCTCCGGGCGTGCGCCGCGGTGACTCGCAGGGGCGTCACCACGCGCGCGCGCGCTGCTCCACGGCGGTGAGCGTCGCGTCGAAGGCGCGGGCCATGGCCTTCGCCGCGAGGCGCGTCGCGAGGGCCGAGGCGAAGGGGAGCTCGAGGGCGAAGGTCGAGGTCCACTCGACGCGGGTGCCGCCGTCCTCTTCGCGCAGGGAGATCACCCCGCCGCGGTGGCGCAGGGGCGGCCGCGACGCGGTGATCACGTACTCCATGCGCGTCGGTCGCTGAAACGCGGTGACCTCCTCGCGAAACCACGCGAGGCCCGTGTCGATCTCGCGCACGGCGCCGACGCCGTTGGGCTCGTCGCCCTCGGCCCGGCGGGTCACCGCCGCGCTGCGCACGCCGGGGAAGGCCGCGTAGCCCGCGTGGTCGCTGAGCGCGTCGAAGACCCGGTCGAGGGGGGCGCGGAGCGTGCGTCGCACGAGGATGGTCTCCATGCGACAGCGGGTAGCACACTCGCGAGGCGTTCACCGCCCTTGACGCCACGCGGGATGGGGGATGCACTCCCGGCCCATGCGCGTACACGCCACCGCCGCGGTCCTCTCGTTGCTTCTCGGGTGCACCGAGAGCCCCTCGGCCACCGACGCCGCGACGTCCGACATCGTCGACGCCGCGGCGGGCGACGCCGCGACGAAGAGCGACGCGACCCCCTCCGAGGGCATCGCGCCCGAGACCGACGCCGGGGTCTTCGCGCCGGTGAGCCTCCGCGCGACGCACGGGCTCCCAGGGCTGCACGGCGAGGCGCAGGTGGTGTTCACCCAGGGCGACGTCCCCCACGTCTACGCCCGCGACCGGGAGGACCTCGCGCGGGTGCTCGGCTTCGTCACCGCCCGCGACCGGTACTTCATGCTCGACCTCGCGCGGCGCCTCGCGCAGGGCACGCTCTCGCAGCTCCTGGGCGACGCCGCCCTCGACACCGACACCGAGAGCCGCGGCACGGGGATGACCTTCGCGACCGAGCAGCTCCTGGGCGCCCTCGACCCCGAGATCGGCCGCGTCTTCGACGCCTACGCCGCGGGCATCAACGCGTACATCGAGCGCGTGCGCGACCGGGACGTGCCCGCGCCCAGCGAGCTCGGCATCGCCGCGCCGCTGCTCGGGTTCAGCAACCCCGCCGACGCCATGGCCCCGTTCTCCCGCAGGGACGTCGTCGCCATGGGCGTGACCTTCCTCTACCAGTCGGGCTTCGAGACCGGCGACGTGAACCGCCAGCGCGCCGCCGAGCGGCTCCCGGGTGACTTCACCGGGCAGGCCCTCGCCGAGCTCCGCGCCGCGGGCGTGCTGGGCGACATCTGGAACCGCATCCACCAGCCCGCGCGGGTCTCGTCGGCGCGGGTGCAGTGGGGCCTCGAGAGCGGCGACCCCATGCCCTCGATGCTCGGCCCGGCGCCCCGCGACCCTGCGCGACCCCCTGCGAGACAAGCGGATCTGTCGCGTCCCACCGGCGCGCTGCGGGTGGGCCCGGCCCTCCTCGACGGGCTCACGGCGGCCCTCGACCGGGTGCAGCGGCGGCTCTCGCGCTCCCGCGAGGAGGGCTTCGGCTCCAACGCCTGGGCGGTGATGGGGCGGCACACCCGCGACGGCGCGACGCTGCTCGCCGCCGACGGCCACCTGCCGCTCACGATCCCCACGCTGTTCTACCAGGTGGGGCTCGACACGAAGCTCCTGGGCGGCGGCGACGTGCAGCAGGCCGGGCTCACGCTGCCGCTCATCCCGCTCCTCGCGATGGGCACCAACGGCGACGTCGCCTGGGGCTTCACGCAGCTCGCGGGTGACATCACCGACTGGTACCGCGAGGAGCTTCAGCTCGGCCCCGACGGCGCGCCCACGGCGAGCCGCTTCAACGGCGAGTGGCGCCCGCTGCGCAGGGTCGAGGAGCGCTTCGAGGTCGCCAACGTGCCCGCGCTGATGAGCATGGGGCGCACCGAGACCTTCGCGCGCTACGTGACCTTCGACGGGCGCTTCATCTCGGCCATCGAGGGGCGCACGGTGACCGCGAGCGCGACGCTCGGGCCGAACGAGACGCGGGTGATGGTCCTCGGGGGCTTCGTGGTGCCGGGCGACGCCGACCGCAACGGCACGGTGACCGCGGTGAGCTTCGACTACGTGGGCCTCGACGCGGGCGACGCGTTCAAGGCCTACGACGGCTTCGGCCGCTCGCACACCGTCGACGAGTACCGCCGCGCGAGCCGGGGGCTGGTCGCGACCTCCCTCAACCAGGTCGCCGCCGACCGCAACGGGAACGTCTATTACGCAGGCTGGCAGGCGGTCCCGTGCCGGGGCTACCTCACGCGCAACCCCGACCGCACCTGGGCCGCGGGCGCGAACCCGGCGATGCTCCTCGACGGCACGCGCTTCGGGGGCTTCACGATCCCCGTCACCAACGGGCTCATCGACGAGACGCAGGGGGCCGACCCGTACCGCTGCGTGGTCCCTCAGGAGCGCACGCCCGCGGCGAGGAACCCCGCGCGGGGCTACGTGCAGACCGCGAACAATGAGCCCGGGGACATCACCGGCGACGACGACCTCACCTCCGAGCCCTTCTACATCGGCGGGCCCTGGAACGACGGCTTTCGCGGCGCGCGCATCGAGGAGGTGCTCAGCGCCGGCGTGACCGCCCGCAGCCTCGACGAGGCCGCCATGGCCACGCTGCAGGCCGACGTGCGCTCGCCCCTCGGGGCGCGGCTGGTCCCGATGCTCCTCGACGCGATCTCCCGCGCGCGCGCCGCCGCCGCGGCGACCCCGGCGCCCGGCACCGCCGACGCGCGCCTCGCGGCCCTCTGGACGGCCTCCCGCGCGGACTACGAGAACATCGAGCGCAGGCTCCAGGCGTGGCGCGACGGGGGCTACGTCGCGAGCAGCGGGGTCGACACCTTCTATCACACCACCGACGAGGCCGACCGCGCGCAGAGCGTGGCGACCACGGTGTTCAACGCGTGGCTCGGGCGCTTCGTGAACGGGGTGTTCAGCGACGAGCGGCTCCCCGAGGGCGTGTGGGAGAACGGCGGCGGGAGCGCGGGGCGCATTCGCACGCTGCTGCTCATGCTCGACGGCCGCGGCGCGGGGAACACCTCGCGCCTCGCGTCGTTCAACACCGCGACGAACGAGAGCGCGTACTTCGACGTGCTCGGCACCGACGCGGTCGAGACCTCGCACGAGGTCATGCTCGCCGCCCTCGACGGCGCGCTGAGCTTCTTGCGCTCAGCCCCGCGGGGACCGGGTGATGGAGGCTTCGGGTCCATGGACATGGACACCTGGCGCTGGGGCCTGCGGCACCACGTGCGCTTCAAGTCCATCCTCGCGTCGTTTCTCGGCAACAACGCCACCCTCGGCCCGCTGGTGGACGGCTTCTCGATCACCCCCGCGCGGCTGCCGCTGGCCGAGGGCCTGATGATGTCCGACCCGCGGGCGACGCTGCCGGGCTTTCCCCGCCCTGGGGACCAGTGGTGCGTCGACGCGGCGAACTCGGGCCTCGACGGCTCGAGATTCACCTTTGGTTCGGGGCCGACGTACCGCATGGTCGTCGCCCTGCGCGCCCCCGGCGCCACGGCCACCACGGGGCAGAACGTGGTCCCCGGCGGGCAGTCGGCGATTCGCAACTCGGAGCACTTCGACGACCAGGCCCGGCTCTGGCTCGGCAACCGCGCGATGCCGCTGCTGATCGATCCCCCCGCGGTGATTCGCGCGGGCACCGGGCGCGAGCGCTTCGTGCCGACGCCCTGAGCGCGACGTCGGGAATGCGAATCGCGACCTCACCGTTCGGCGCCCCGTGGTAGCAGCCCGTGTGCGAACCGTGATCCGACCCGTGTGCCTCGCCCTCGCCGTCGGCTGCGCCTCGCGCCCGCCGCCGGCCCCGGTGGCGCGCCCGGCGCCCGTCCTCCGGACCGCGCCGATCTCCGCGTCGCCGCGCCGCCCTGGGGTGCTCCAGCTCGTCCCGCTGGCGAACGGGGGCACCCTCACGCTCACCGCCGAGGGGGCGCTCACCCGAGAGCTCCCGGGCGTCGCCGACGCGACGCTCCAGGTCGAACGACCGGAGGGCTGCGCGCTACACCCCTGGGGACGTCGCGGGTTCGCGACCTGTGAAAGCGAAGGCGGCGAGGCGTTCTTTCCCGGCGAGGCCTCTGCGCTCGGGGTGTTCCGCGGCGCGATGGCGAGGGTCGTGGGGAGCCGCGATGGGCGCACCCTCGCGCGCTCCGGGGCCTGCGAGGCCGACCGCCGCCTGGACCTCGCCCGGGAGTCCGCGGGGTGCCGCTGGGACCAGGGCGCCGGCTGGCGCACCTGGCTGATGGATCGGCCCCGCGCGCAGCTCCTCGACGTGCACGGCCAGCGCGCGCTCCTGCGGTGGACCGAGCGCACCGAGCTGCCCGAGCGCCCGGCGATCACCCACGAGGTCGTGGGGCTCTACGACATCGACCGCGGCCACTGGATCCCCCTGGTCGCCGACGACCCCACGGCCCGGTGGATCTGCGCGGCCTTCGGCGACGACGGCAAGCTCCGCGCGGTGATGCACACCGGCACCGAGGCCGCGCCCCGCGCGCTGCGGGTGGTCGGCGAGGAGCCCGCGCCCGACGTGATCCGGCTGCAGAACCGCCCCCTGCCCTTCGTCGCGGAGGACTACGCCGAGGTCGACGAGGTGCGCGCCGTGATGGTGCGCCGGGGCGAGGCGGTGCTGATGCGCGACGCGAGCCACCTCACGCCGGTGCAGGGGGAGGGGGCCCTCGACGCGAGGCCCTGGCGCCACGCCACCCGCTGCGGCTCCCGCGTGCGCTGCGAGGGGAGCCGCTGCGTGATCGATGGGGTGTGGGAGCTTTCTCTCCCGCCTCCGCGAGATCCGCTCGCGTCCTGATCGATCGGGCGAACCAATAGCGCCGCGGGTGAATCCTACGGTTGAGCGTGACGCGCCGGGTCTGGTACGAATCGGGTCCGCGGTACGCGCTGCGGTCGAGACGATGGTCCTAACGACGGGGAGCCACCTGAGGATTCGCACGAAGCGACGCGAGGGCATCACGCGCCGTAGAACCGTGGGGTTCTATTGAGTAACGTGAGCCCCGTGACGGCTGTGTCGTGTCCGTTCTGCGGCGGCGAGCACACCGGGGGGACCTTCGTCTGCCCGGTGACGAACCGACGTCTGCACGGGCTCCTCCCCGTAGGCACGGTGGTCGACGACAAGTACCGCATCGACGCGATCATCGGCGTCGGGGGCATGGGCGTGGTCTACCGCGCGGTGCAGAGCAACATCGAGCGCACCGTCGCGCTCAAGATGCTGCTGCCGGAGTACACCGTGTACCCCGACCTCGTCGCCCGCGTAGAGCGCGAGGCGCGCACCGCGGGGCAGATCAACCACGCGAACGTGGTGTCGATCATCGACACGGGGATCACCGACGAGCACGGCCCCTACATCGCGATGGAGCTGCTCCGCGGCGAGGAGCTCGCGACGGTGGTCGAGTCGGTGGGCGGGCGCATGGACCCGGCCGAGGCCGTTGACATCATGCGCCAGGTGCTCGCGGGCCTCGACGCCGCGCACAAGCGGGGCGTGATCCACCGCGACCTCAAGCCCGAGAACATCTTCCTCACCAAGGACGAAGACAACGCCCGGGGCGTGGTCAAGGTCCTCGACTTCGGCATCTCGAAGCTGCGCGACGAGAAGGAGCTCAACTCCCTCACCCGCACCGGCACCGTGATGGGCACGCCGCAGTTCATGGCCCCCGAGCAGGCGGCCGGCGCGCGCGATCAAGACGTGCGCATCGACCTCTACGCCGCGGGCGCGGTGCTCTACGCCGTGCTCTGCAACGGGCTGCCCTACGAGGCCGAGAACTACAACCTGCTCATCAACGAGATCCTCAACAAGCCGCCGATCCAGATCCTGTCGCGCAACCCCTCCCTCGACCCGCGCCTCGCGCAGATCGTGATGAAGGCCATCGCGAAGCGCCCCGACGCGCGCTACCAGACCGCGCGCGAGATGGCCGACTCGCTGGGCCAGTGGCACGCGAACCGAAACACCCCGCGCACCTTCTCGGCCTCGCGGCTGCAAAACGCCAACGCCGCGGCGTACGTGTCGGCCGACACCCCCGCGTTCGACCTCCGCGGCGGCCAGGGCGAGGTGGGCTACCTCTCGCAGTTCGACGACGAGCTCTCCCCCGACGACCCGAACTACGTCGAGCGGGGCGAGGCCACGGTGGTGGTGCAGATCCCCTACCGGGGCGACGACGAGCCGTCGGCGAGCGCCGGGCGCACCTCGAGCCCCGAGGTCTCGTACGACGACGACGACGACGAGCCGCCCCCGCCGCCGCGCAAGGCCCGCCGCGGGGCCCGCGCAGACTCTCCCACCGACCTCTCGAAGAACCCGCCCCTCGACGAGGTCGAGGCCTCGCCGTCGCTCCCCGAGCTGATCCTCGACTCGCCCCTCGACGCGCCGCCCATCGTGCTGCCCAAGGGGCCGAAGGCCAAGCCCACCGACGACATGTGGGCGCGGCTCCGCACCGATCACCCGTCGCAGCCTCCGAAGGACCACATGGTCGAAGAGGTCATCGGGCAGGCGCGGCGGCTGCGGCTGGTGATCGCGCTCTTCGTCCTCGCGGCGGCGGTGGCGATCGGGCTGCTGATCTTCTCGGCGGTCGCGCCGCGCACCTGGAGGGCCTGGCGCGACCGGGTGCTGCCGCCGCCGACGGAGCGCGTGGTGATGCAGAACTCGGTGCGCTTCGTCGACCCCGCGCCGCCCACCATCGTGCACGTGACGGCCCACGAGCCGCCGCGGGTGGCACCGGTTCTCGACGCGGCGCTCGAGGGCGACGCGTCTGTTCAGGACGCTCCGGCGTCCGAGCCCGCGCGACCGCGTAGCAGCCGTGGGGCGCGCCACAGCAGGCGTCACGGAGCGCGATGAGCGGCGAGGCAGAGCAGGCGGCAGAGGCGGCGGAGGAGGCCGCGTGGGAGCTCGAGACCGCAGAGACCCTCCGCGCGAGGGGAGACCTGGAGGGCGCCCGGAGCTGGTTCCTTCGGGCGGCCGATCACCTCATGGACGCGGGCGAAGACGACCGCGCCCTCGAGGTCGCGAAGCTCGCCGCCTCCCTCGCCGAGGCGTCGTCGGTGACCCCCCCGCCGTCGTCTGAAGCCCCTGCGCCGCAGGGGGTTACGCCCGTGGTGATCCCCGCGCCGGGGGTGACCCCGCCGCCTGCGGTCGCCGCCGCGGAGCCCTCGATCCCCGCGCCCTTCCCCCCGTCGGCGTCGATCAACGCGCCGCCGGTGGAGCCCGCGCCCGCGCCCTTTCCTCCGGCGCGGTCGATCCCGGCCCCGGCGCGGTCGATCCCGGCGCCCTCGCGGGTCGCGCCGGCGTCGCCGCCGGTGCCCTCGGCCCCGCCTCGCCCAGGGGGCGCGCGGAGCTCGTCACCCCCGCGAGACTCCCTCGTCTGGCGCGCCGACCGCACGCAGGACCTCGAGACCCTCTGGGCTCGCCTCCTCGCGCTGCCGCTCTTTCAAGACTTCACCCCCAACCGCCTCCGCGCCCTCGCGCGTCAGGTCTCGCTGCTGCGCCTCGACGTGGGCGACGCGCTGCTCCGCGCGCTGCCCTTCGGCGAAGAGCCCGTCGACACGCCCATGCTGCTGATCACCGACGGCGCGGCGTCGCTGTGGTCCCACGGCGCGCGCGCGCCGCAGCGCCTCGGGGCGGGCGACACCGCGGGCGAGGCCGGCGCCCTCTACGGGGGGCCGAGCGCGGTCGACGCCGTGGTCGAGGAGCCCCTCACGGCGGTGAGCTTCGCGCCCGCGCTGGTGCGCTCGCTGCTGCGCGAGTCGGAGAGCTTTCGCGAGGTGCTCGAAGAGCTCGCGTGGGAGCGCGCCTTCGCGGCGCTGGGGCACGCGGCGCCGGTGCTCCAGCACGTGCCCGAGGCCGCGCGGGCGCAGGTGTACGCGCGCTTCGAGCCCTTCGCGATCAAGGAGGGCGACGTGCTCCTCCGCGAGGGCGAGAGCCCCGCGTGGGTCTGGATCGTCGCCGCGGGTCTGGTCGAGGTCTACGGCGGCGCCCTCGACCCGCGCTCCGTGTGGCGCGGCCGCGCGGGCGACGCCCTGGGCATCGAGGCCAGCGTGGGCGACGGCCCCTCGGGGGTCACCGTGCGCGCGCTGCGAGACGGCCTCGCGGCGAGGGTGTCGTCCGACGGGTTTCGCGAGCTCCTGCTCGCGCACCCGACGCTCCGCGCCGCCGTCGACGACATCGGCGTGACGGGCCGCGCCGTGATCTGCTGAGTCCGATCCCCCTCTCTCGCAGGGGGATTCAGCCCTCGTCGGGATCGGGCTGGAGCACGCCGGGGTGAAGGTGCTCGTAGAGGGTCTGCGCCCTGCGCTTGCCGATGCCCTCCACCGCGGCGAGCTCGGCGAGGGTGGCCTCGGAGGCGCCCGCGAGGGAGCCGAAGTGACGGAGCAGGGCGGTGCGCGCGACGGGGCCCACGCCGGGCAGGTCGTCGACGGCGCTGCGGAGGCGCACGCGGTGGTGGAGGTCTTCGCGGAGCTTGTTGGCGAAGCGGTGGGCCTCGTCGCGGGCCTTGGCGAGGAGGATGATCCCCGGCGCGTTGTCCTTCATGGTGAGGGGGTTCTTGCGGCCGGGGACGTAGATCCGGTCGACGACGCGCTCGCCGGTGACGGTCTCACGCTCCTTGGCGAGGGAGCACACGGGGAGCTCGGTGACCCCGAGCTCTTGCAGCACGGCGCGGGCGACGTTGAGCTGCCCGCGTCCCCCGTCCACCACGAAGAGGTCCGGGAACTCCCAACCCGCCTCGTTCTTGCGCCCGCGCTTGAAGCGTCGGGAGAGCACCTCGTGCATGGCCTGGTAGTCGTCGCCTCCGGTGGCGGCGCGCACGTGGTAGCCCCGGTAGCGCTTCTTCCACGGCGCGCCCTCGCGCAGGCACACCACGGCGCCCACGGTCTCGGCGCCCTGGTGGTGCGAGATGTCGACGCACTCGATGACCCGCGGCGCCTCCTCGAGGCCCAGCGCGCGGCCCAGCGACTCGGCCTGAGACTCGGCCTGCGCGACGGCCATGCGGCGCTCGCGAAAGGCGTGCTGGGCGTTCTCCATGGCGAGGGCGAGGAGCCGCCCCGAGTCGCTCTCGCCGTCGGGGCGGAGCACGTCGACGGCGCGTCCCGCGCGCTCCGAGAGCCACTCCTGCACCCCGTCGACGCCGTCGGGGAGCACGGGCACCAGCACCTCGTGGGGGACGCTCACGGCGGCGTCGGCGTAGCGCCCGGAGATCACCTGCGCGACGAGCTCGTCGTCGGGGAGCTCGACGCGGCCGAAGGTGCTGCTCTGCGTGTCGCGCACGAAGCCGTCGCGCACGATCAGCAGGGTGACCACCACGCTCTCGCCCTCGCGGTAGAGCCCGAACACATCGCGGTCGCGGTCGCTCACGATCGCCACGCGCTGGGTCTCGGTGACCCGGCGAATCGCGGTCACCTGGTCCCTGAGCCGCGCGGCGCGCTCGTACTCCAGGGACCTCGCCGCGTCGCGCATCTCGCCCTCGAGGCGCTCGGCGAGCTCGCCGCTGCGGCCGCGGAGAAAGAGCTCGACGTACTCGATCTGCGCCTCGTACTGCGCGGGGTCGACCTCGAGCACGCAGGGCGCGAGGCAGCGCTTGATCTGGTGCTCCAGGCAGGGCCGCTTGCGCGAGCGAAGCTCGTCGTCGTCGCAGGTGCGGAGCTGAAAGTGCCGGTTGATCAGCCGCAGCGTGCGCCGCGCGTCGGTGGCGCTGGGGTAGGGGCCGAAGTACTCGGCGCCGTCGGCCCGCGGGCGCCGCACCACCTCGAGCCGAGGCCACGCCGCGCGCTTGTCGAGGCGCACCGATAGGTAGTCCTTGTCGTCGCGGAGGCGGACGTTGTACTTCGGCCGGTGCTCCTTGATCAGCGCGTTCTCGAGGAGCACCGCCTCCTTCTCCGTGGCGGTGACCACGGTCTCGATGTCGCCGAGCACGCGCTCGAGCAGCGGGATGAAGTACCGGTAGTCCGACGAGTTCGGCTGGAAGTACTGGCGCACCCGCGCGCGCAGCGATTTGGCCTTGCCGACGTAGACCGCGGCGCCCTTCTTGTTGCGAAAGATGTAGCAGCCGGGAGAGCTCGGCAGGGTCTCCAGGCGCGCGCGCAGGGTCTCAGAGAGCATCGGCGGTGGTGCGCGGGAGCGTAGTGCAAGCGGCGGCGGCGTGCAGTCGGTGATTCCCCGAACGCGAGGGAGTCTGGCATCCTCGGCGGCTGCTGTGAGGTGCCTGGTGAGAAGAAGCGGATTGTGGTTCGTCGTCGGCGTCGCGTTGTCAGGGTGTCCGTCGCGACGTCCCCCGCCCCCGCCCCCGCCTCGGCCGCCGGAGCCGGCGCTGCTCTCGTTCGACGCGATCCGCGTCACCCACGAGCCCTGGGCGCAGACCGACACCGCCGCGAATTCCGCCCTGGTGGGGCGACGCGGGCAGCTCACCCAGGCCCTGGCCGAGGCCGTGCTCCGCAGCGCGAACGCGCCGGTCACCGCGTGCTACAAGGGCTTTCTCGCGTTCAACCCGCAGGCCGCGGGGAGCGTCACCACGCTCATGCGCGTCGACCCCGACGGGCAGGTGCGCGACGTCGAGACCGTGGGCTCGCCCGACCCCTCCATCGCGCTGATGATGCCCTGCGTGCTCGACGCGGTGCGCTCGCGGCGCTTCCCCGCGACGCGGGGCTCGTCGCTGGTGTCGTTCCCCTTCACGTTCAACAACGGCGAGGCGGGCGCGCAGAACGCCCCGGCGGTCGACCCCTCGCGGGCGCGCCCCGGCGAGATCCTCGCGGCGAACCCCGACCCCATCACCGTGCGCGCGTGGCGGCCCACGCTCGTGCCCAACGCCGCGCCCGCGCGGGTGGCGACGCGCGAGCTGATGATCCAGTCGGTGCCCGACGTGACCTCCCTGGTCGAGACCTGCTACGCCGCCGCGCTGGTGATCATCCCGACGCTCTCGGGGAGCTTCTCGCTCCGCGTCGCCGTCGAGCCCTCGGGGCACGTGCGCGACCTCGAGACCGAGGCCCAGGGCATGCTCGGCGTCGGACCCTGGCGCGACTGCATCCGCACGCTCGGGCGCCAGCTGCTCTTTCACGCGTCGGTGACCGGGGCGGCGATCACCATCCCGGTGAGCGTCGAGCTCACCCAGCCCGAGGTCGCCGAGCCCGCGCCCGCGCCCGTGCCCGAGCCCGCGCCGGGGCCGCCCCCGCGCCGACGGCCGCGCCGCGTTCGCTAGTCCGTTTCCACAGGGGACGTGAAGGGTTGCAGTGAACCCACGCCGCGGGCCCACACCGCGCGCCCTCTCCCGCCTCGGGCTGCGTTCGACACACAAGTCATGAATCCGCTTGAAAACAAGCGTGATGCGCCTCTGGTCGGTCCGCGCCGCCCGTCCCTTCGACCCAGCGCGTGGCCCCTCCACCCCCGCCCCCTCCTCCATGGGCTTCGCCGATGGAGGAGGGGCTGCGTCCTTCGGGTACGATGCTCCGCGTCGAACTGCCCTTGGGATGCGTCACATGGCCTGAGACCGCGCGGATGTGCCTGCCATCCCTTGTGTCTCAGCCTCCTCCATCGGCGAAGCCCATGGAGGAGGGGCGGTGGAGGGGCCCCGCGTCGGGTCGAAGGGACGAGGGGCGGTGCGGACAGGGGGCAGACCAGAGGCGCATCACGCTTGTTTTCAAGCGTATTCATGACGACACCTCTCTCCCCCCCCATGGGTTTCCCCGGCGGCGAGGCGCTGACGTCGCTGGTCCGATTCGTCCCGAAGTCGGGACAGAAAGCCCCGGGCGGCCCCCGCCCCCGGGCTCGGGCCTCACGCGATTTTCCGCACGGCACGACGGCTGCTCTGCTCCGCGCCATGCAACGAAGCGGTGCCGTGAGGGTGCTCGTTCTTGGGGGTGAGTGGGCGTGGAGGGATGAGGTCTGCCGCGCGGCGCAGGCCTGCGGCGCGGTCGTGGTGAGCCACGACCCCGACGTCCTGCTGCTCCCGGTGCGGGGCTCCGAGGAGGAGCGCCTGCGCGAGGTGCGCCGGGTGATCGCCGAGAACCCCGAGCGCCCGGTGATCGTCGTCGGGGCGCGCGAGGAGGCGCGCGAGCCCATGCTGCTGCTCGGCGAGGGGATCTACGACTGCCTCCCCTGGCCCGCCGAGGCGCCGAGGTTCAGCCACGCGCTGCGCCGGGCCGCGGAGTGGCGCAAGCTCGCCGTCGAGAACCGCACCCTGAAGCACGGCGTTCAGGAGCGGCGGCCGCCTCGCCTCGGGCTCATGGTGGGCTCGTCGCCCGCGATGATGGACCTCTACCGCGTCATCGTGCAGCTCGCGCCGACCTCGGCGTCGGTGCTGATCCTCGGCGACGAGGGGGCGGGCAAGGAGCTCGTGGCGAGGACCATCCACGACCGCTCCGAGCGCGTGGGCGCCTTCGTGTCGGCGCGCTGCCGCCGCGGGGGCGACGCCGACTTCGCCCGCGAGCTCTTCGGCGACGACGCGCGCCCGGGGCTCATCGAAGACTCCCACAAGGGCACGCTCTTCCTCGATGACGTCGACGCGCTCGGGCCCCGCGGGCAGGCGCAGCTCCTGCGGGTCATCGAGGAGCGCGCGGTGCGCCGCGGGGGGCTCTCCCGCCCGGTCGACCTGCGGCTGGTGACCGCGACGAGCACCGACCTCAACGCCGAGTCCGACGAGGGGAGGTTCCGAGAGGACCTGCTCTTTCGACTCCAGGTGGTCACCCTCCAGGTGCCCCCGCTCTCGGCGCGCCGCGAGGACCTCCCCGCGCTCATCGAGCACTTCACCCAGCACTACGCGATGATCCTCGGGCGGCCGGCGCCCTCGCTGAGCCCCGAGGCGCGCGACGCGCTGGTGCGGCACCCCTGGCCCGGCAACCTCCGGCAGCTCGCGCAGACCCTCGAGCGCGCGGTGCTCCTGGCCCGCGGCGACATGATCGTGCGCGACGACGTCGAGCGCGCCCTCGCGCCCCGCGCCAACGTCAGCAGCGCCGAGCCCTGGCGCACCCTCGCCGAGATCGAGCGCGAGTACATCGACCGGGTGCTCCTGCACACCAACGGCAACAAGACCCGCGCCGCCGAGGTGCTGGGCATCGACCGGCGCACGCTCTCGCGGCTCTTCGCGCGCGAGCGCGTCGAGGGCGCCGCGTCGCACTGATCCCTCTGGGAGAGAGCGCGTTCGCTACGGCGAGGGGGCGGCGACCCAGCGCGGGAGCGTCACGCGCACGGTGGTCCCGGCGCCCTCGCGCGACTCGATGTGGAGCGCGCCCCCGTGGGCGGTCGCGATGCGGCTCACGATGGCGAGGCCGAGCCCGCTGCCGGCGACGTCGCGCTCGGGGGTGGCGCGAAAGAAGGGCTCGTGGGCGTGCTCGACCACGACCCCGCTCATGCCGACGCCGTTGTCGCTCACGCTGAGCTCGACGACGTCGCCGTCGACCTCGGCCTCGAGGGAGATCGAGAGCGGGCGATCGGGCGCGCGGTATTTCAGCGAGTTCTGCACGAGGTTCTGCACCACCTCGCGCAGGGGGACCTCGCCGATGCCCACCACCGCCTCGGGGATCGACACCTCGAAGGTCGCCTCGACGCGGGTGACCTCGGCCTCGAACTGCTCCAGCACCGAGCTCACCACCGCGCTGAGCGAGGCCGGGCCCTGCGAGACGTTGCCCGCGCGGGCGAGGCGCAGGAGCTCGTCGACCATGGCCACGAGCTCGTCGGTCTTGCGCGAGATGCGCTCGGCGTAGCGGGCCACCCGGTCGGGGTCGTCGGGGGTCTCGGAGATCAGCGAGGCGTAGCCCGTGATCGGGTTCGCGAGGCCCTTGAGGTCGTGCGCCACGCGGTGCGCGAAGTCGTCGAGGTCGCGGTTGCGCTCGGCGAGGAGCGCGAGGTGCCGCGAGCCCTGGTCGCTCTCGTGCGTCAGCCGACCCACCACCAGCCGGCGCACCACCAGCAGCAGCGCGAGGACCATCAGGTTCGCGGCGAGGTCGACGCGGCCCTCGGTGCGCCGGGTGGCGCCGAGCATGTCGTAGAGCGAGCTCGAGCGGACGGTGTGCTGCCGCAGGAGGTTCGCCGCGATGAGCGCCTGCCGCGTGCGAATGGGCGAGAGCGCGTTGTAGAGCAGCACCCGCGCCTCGTCGGCCTCGCCCCGCTGCGCCACGGCGATGACCCGCTCGAGGGTGCTGAAGTACATCCGGGTCACCGCGACCATGCGGAAGTAGTCCTGCAGGCGCTGGGTGTCTTCGCTGCGCTCGGGGTTGCTCAGGTAGCGACGCCCCACCTCGCGAAAGGTCGCGTCAGACTCGGAGGCGTGGCGCGCGAGCTCGACGAGCTCGTCGTGGCGCGTGCGGGGCATCACCCGGAGCACCTCGGCGTGCAGCGAGGCGACGATGGCGTTGAGCTCGGCCACCGCGTCGATGCGGTGCGAGAGCGAGACGAAGAGCTCGTCGCTGCGCCGCTGCGCGCGCACGGTGAGCCACTGCGCCGCGAGCAGCTTCGCCAGCAGCACCAGGGC
Source organism: Polyangiales bacterium (assembly GCA_041389885.1). GTDB lineage: Bacteria > Myxococcota_A > Polyangia > Polyangiales > JAWKRB01. The sequence continues at coordinate 28,193 of JAWKRB010000013.1, forward strand.
GATGGCGGCGAAGCCGGCCTCGGCGAAGCGCATCGCGCGGCCGCGAGGGACGAGGGACGCCACGGTCAGTCCTCGACCTCGCCGCCGCGGGCGAGGATGCGTCGGATGGTCTTGCGGTCGACCCCGAGGGCCTCGGCGGCCTGGGTCTTGTTGTCGTGCAGGTGCAGCAGCACCGCGCGCACGAACGACAGCTCGATGTCCTCGAGGGAGGGCACGCCGTGCGCGAGGACCTTGCTCCACAGCGCCGGCAGCGACAGCGGCGCCGCCCCCGTCGACGAGCTCACCGTCGCCGCGTCGACCACCGGCGGGAGGTCCGCGGGGAGGATCACCTGCCCCGACGCCATCGCCGCCGCGCGGTGCACGGCGCTCTGCAGCTCGCGCACGTTGCCGGGCCAGGGCCGCCGCTCGAGGGCGGTCAGGGTCTCGGGCGCGAGGCGCTTGGGCGGCTCCCCCGGCGAGCTCGTCGAGTGGCTGAGAAAGTGCGCGGCGAGGGCGGGGATGTCTTCTCGGCGCTCGCGCAGGGGCGGCACGTTGATCTCGATGACCCGCAGGCGAAAGAGCAGGTCGTCGCGAAAGCGCCGCTGCGCCACGAGGTCGTCGAGGTCCCGGTGCGTCGCGCACACCACCCGCACGTCGACCTTCACGAGCTCGTCGCTCCCGACCGGGCGCACCTCGCCGTCTTGCAGCACCCGCAGCAGCTCGGCCTGCACCCGCGCCGGGAGCTCCCCCACCTCGTCGAGAAAGAGCACGCCCCCGTGGGCCTGCTGAAACAGCCCCTTGCGCGAGGCCACCGCGCCGGTGAAGCCCCCGCGGGTGTGCCCGAAGAGCTCGCTCTCGAGCGTGCCCTCGTTGAACGACGAGCAGTTCACGGGCACGAAGGGCATGTCGCGCCGCGACGAGTAGCGGTGGATCGCCCGGGCCACCCACTCCTTGCCCACCCCGGTCTCGCCCCGCACGAGCACCGGCGCGCTCGACGCCGCCGCGCGGGCGATGGTGCCGTAGAGCGACACGATCGCCGCGCTGCGACCGACGATCGACTCGCGCGGCTGCGGCGCCTGCGCGGGCGTGGGGTGCGCCGTGCGACGCGTCGCCGCGGCGCGGTCGAGGGCGGTCTGCACCGCCGCGCGCAGGGGCGCCGCGCGAATGGGCTTCGGGAGGTAGCTCTCGGCGCCGCGGCTCACCGCGCGCACCGCGTCGTCGAGGCCCCCGAAGGCCGTCAGCAGGATCACCGGCAGCCCGGGGCGCTCGGCGCGGAGCGCGTCGAGGAGCGAGAAGCCGTCGGCGCCGGGCATGCACACGTCGGAGAGCACACACTGCACGGGCTCGCGGCGCACCACGGCCAGCGCCTGCGCGACCGAGCTCGTGGTGGTCACGCGCCAGTCGCCCACCGACAGGATGTCCTTCGCGAGCTCGGCGTTGTCAGGGTCGTCGTCGACCACGAGGATGTGAGAGGTCAAGCCGCGAAGATAGCGCGGCTCCGCGCGGGCAGGGGGCGATGCGGGAAAAAGCGCGAGGGGGTGTGATCAGCAGCAGGTGCCGCCCGCCGCGCCGCCCGAGGAGGCCGCCGGGGCGCTCGGGCCGCAGGGGAAGAGCCCGTAGTGGGTCCCCTTGGCGCCGGTGACGGCGAAGTGCGGGGCGAGGCGGGTCTTGGTGAGCATGTCGGCGGTGTTGCCGCACACCAGCATGGGCTTGTGGGCCTCGAAGACGTGGTGGTCGTCGAGCACGAAGCGCCGGGGGTTGTTGACCTCGGTGCCGAGGTAGACCGCGACCTGGCCGTAGTCTTCGCACTGGTCCTCGAGGTCGAGGGCGAAGGCGCGGACGGTGCGGGAGGTGAAGGTCATCCCCTCGAGCTTGGCGGCTATGTCACGGTTCTGAATCGCGAGGGGGCGGCTCGACAGGGTGCGGTGGTCGAGGCACCCCGCCGCGCGCAGCGCCCGGCGAAAGTCTTCGGTGTACATCGCCCCGCCCAGGCACTCGCCGAGGATCACCGGGTCGGTGGCGAGGTGCGCGGGCACCCGGCGGTCGCAGAAGACGTCGGAGAAATACAGCTCGCCGCCGGGCTTGAGCGCGCGAAAGATCTCGCGCAGCACCCGGGGCTTGTCGGGGGAGAGGTTCACCACGCAGTTCGAGATCACCACGTCGACGCTGCCGGGCTCGACGCCGGCGCCCGCGAGGTCTTCGATGTACCCGTGGAGAAAGGTCACGTTCGAGCTCGCGTGGCCGAAGGCGTCGGCGTGGTGGCGCTGGTGGCGCTGGGCGATCTCGAGCTGCTCGGGGGTCATGTCGACGCCGAGCACCCTGCCCTTCTCGCCGACGAGGGCGCTCACGAGGTAGGCGTCCTGCCCGTGCCGCAGCCCAGGTCGAGCACCGTGGCGCCCTCCAGGCACGGGGGGATCGACGAGCCGCAGCCGTAGAAGCGCTCGACGACCTCGGGGTGCAGCTTCGCCGCGACGGGGCGCGCAGGTAGGGGGAGGGGCTCGGCGGCGCAGCACGCGTCGGTCTTGAGGTCGGCGCTCGTGGAGAGCACGCGCCGTAGTACTGCGCACGGCGTCGAGGTGAGAGGCGCTCGCTTGGGTCACAGAGGGGCTGATCCTTCGGCTGACGCCCGCCGGGCGCCGCCTGGGGGGAGTCTACGTCGCGTCGGCCCTGCGAGGTGACGCTGCGCACTGCCGCACCCCGTGATACACGCAGAGGCCCTATGGATCGCCCGCTGGTGCTCATCCTCGATTTGGTCGCAGTACACCATGCTCATCGCGCGGCGCGTGCGCGAGCAGTCGGTGTACTGCGAGATCCTGCCGTGCACGACGCCCCTCGACGAGGTGCGCGCGCGCAAGCCCCGCGCGGTGATCCTCTCGGGGGGCCGAGCAGCGTGTTCGACGAGGGCGCGCCGAGCTACGACCGGGGGATCTTCGACCTCGACGTGCCCGTGCTCGGCATCTGCTACGGCGAGCAGCTCACCGCCCACCTCCTCGGCGGCAAGGTCGAGAAGGCCGCCGACCGGGAGTACGGCCCCGCCAAGGTGCACGTGCTCAAGCCCGAGGGGATCCGTCGCGCTTCGCCCAGGGGGAGTGCTCGACGCGTGGATGTCCCACGGAGACAGGGTGATCGCGCTGCCCCAGGGCTTCGAGGTGCTCGCCACGAGCGCGCACTCGCCCTTCGCCGCCGTGGGCGACCCCGCGCGCAAGCTCTACGGCGTGCAGTTTCACCCCGAGGTCGCGCACACGCCCCGGGGCGCGGAGCTCCTCGCGGGCTTTCTCTTCGACGTCGCGGGGATGCTCCCCGACTGGTCGCCGGGCGCCTTCGCCGAGGAGTGCGTCGCGCGCATTCGCGACACGGTGCCCCTCGACGGCCACGCCATCTGCGGGCTCTCGGGCGGGGTCGACAGCTCCGTCGCCGCGGTGCTCACCGCGCGGGCCATCGGCGGGAGGCTCACGTGCATCTTCGTCGACAACGGGCTGCTCCGCCGGGGCGAGCGCGAGCAGGTCGAGCGGCTCTTCGGCGACTCGTTTCACCTCGACCTCCGGGTCATCGACGCCCGCGCGCGCTTTCTCGACGCCCTCGCGGGGGTCTCTGACCCCGAGCAGAAGAGAAAGATCATCGGCAAGGTCTTCATCGAGGTCTTCGATGAAGAGGCCGCGACGATCCCCGGGGTCACCCACCTCGTGCAGGGCACGCTCTACCCCGACGTGATCGAGAGCGTGTCGTTCAAGGGACCGAGCGCGGTGATCAAGAGCCATCACAACGTGGGCGGGCTCCCCGAGCACATGAAGCTCAAGCTCGTCGAGCCCCTGCGCGAGCTCTTCAAAGACGAGGTGCGCGCCGTGGGCGAGGCCATGGGCATTCCCCGCGCGGTGCTCTGGCGGCAGCCCTTTCCGGGGCCGGGCCTGGCGATTCGTATGCTCGGCGCGGTCGACGCCGAGGGCCTCGAGGTGCTCCGCGGCGCCGACCTCATCGTGGACCACGAGGTGCGCGCGGCGGGGCTCTACGAGAGCGTGTGGCAGGCCTTCGCGGTGCTGCTCCCGGTGCGCACCGTGGGGGTCATGGGCGACGAGCGCACCTACGACCGGGTCATCGCCGTGCGCGCGGTCTCGAGCAGCGACGGGATGACCGCCGACTGGTCGCGCCTCCCCCACGAGCTCCTCGCGCGGATCTCGACGCGGATCATCAACGAGGTGCGCGGGGTGAACCGCGTCGTGTACGACATCTCGTCGAAGCCTCCGGCGACCATCGAGTGGGAGTGAGGCCGGTGCGACGACTCCTCGCGCTGGCGCTGCTCTCGACGGCCTGCCGCACGCAGGCGCCGCGCACGGTGGCGGTGGCCTACCGCTTCGTGTGCGACCCCCCGCAGGCGCACATCTTCATCAACGAAGAAGACCGCGGCCCGTGTCTGCTCTGGCGCGACCGCTGGATGGGCCTCGGCCCCGGCGTGCACCGCCTCCGCGTGGAGCGCGACCCGTGGCTCCCGCAGGAGCAGGAGCTGCGCCCCAACGGACGGCGCAACACGATCACCGTGAACCTCCGCCGAGAGCCCGATTGAACCCGTGAGCACGGCCCCCGCCGCGTCGCGCCGCGCCCTCCCCGCGCGGCTCTCGGCCCTCGCGCGGTGGACGCTGCTGGGCGCCGTCGCGGGGGTCCTCTGCGGCGCGTCGTCGGCGTTGTTCTTGTGGCTCCTCGACCTCGCCACGGGCTTTCGGGGCGGGCACCTCTGGATCGTCTACACCCTGCCCCTCGCGGGCCTCGGCGTGGGATGGATCTACGAGCGCTTCGGCCAGCCCATCCAGGGCGGCAACAACCTGGTGATCGACACGCTCCACGACGAGGGGCCTGAGATCCCGCTGCGCATGGCGCCCATGGTGCTCTTTGGCACGGTGCTCACCCACGTCTTCGGCGGCAGCGCCGGCCGCGAAGGGACCGCGGTGCAGATGGGCGCGAGCCTGAGCGACTGGGTCTCGCACCGCGTCGGACTCGGACCTTCGGCCCGGCGCCAGCTCCTCGCCGCGGGCGTCGCCGGGGGCTTCGGCTCGGTCTTCGGCACCCCCGTCGCCGGCGCGGTCTTCGGGATGGAGTTCGTGGTGCTGGGACGCGTCGAGTACGACGCGCTCATCCCCGCGCTCGTGGCCTCGGTGGTGGGCGACCTGACCACGCGCGCGCTGGGCATCGGCCACGCGCACTACCCCGCGGCCCCCGAGGTTCCGCTCACGGCGGCGCTGCTGCTGAAATGGGTGGTGTTCGCGGTGGCAGTGTCGGCGACCACGGCGGCCTTCATCGAGCTCACGCACTGGATCAAGCGACGCGCCACGCGCCACGCGCCGAGGCTGCCGGTGCGGATGTTCCTCGGGGGCGTCGCCGTCGTCGCGTTGTGGAAGCTCGTGGGCACGAGCGAGTACCTCGGCCTCGGCGTGCCGACGATTCAGCGGGCCTTCGTCGACCCGCAGCTCCCGGCCTACGCCTTCGCGCTCAAGCTGGTGTTCACCGCGGTGACCCTGGGCGTGGGCTTTCTCGGCGGCGAGGTCACTCCGCTGTTCTTCGTGGGCGCGACGCTGGGCAACGCCCTCGCGCGCCCCCTGGGGATCCCGCTCGAGCTCGGCGCGGGCGTCGGCCTGGCGGCGGTCTTCGCGGCGGCGTCGAACACGCCCATCGCGCTGTCGATCATGGCGGTGGAGCTCCTCGGCGCGCGGGTGCTCCCGCACGTGATCGTGGTGAGCGCGCTCGCGTGGCTGCTCACGGGCAACCGCAGCATCTACTCGGCGCAGCGCGCGACGCGCGCGAAGGGCGGAGACACCCTCGACCGCGCGACGGCCCTGCGCGACCTCTGAGCGCGCCGCTCAGGACGCGGCGTCGACGTCCGGGCGAAGGCGGGGCACTCTCGGGGCGGGAATGATCGTCGCGCGCCGCTCGCTGTTGGCCGTCTTCGCGCTCTGCCTCGCGGCGGGGCGCGCGGGCGCGTGGCGCCTCGAAGACAGCCTCCGCGGGAGCACCGTGGGCAACCCCGTGGGGGGCTCGGTGCAGGGCGACGGGTGGCACGTCACCGCGCGCACCGACCGGCTCTGGTACGCGGTCCCGCGGCTGGTGTCGGGCTCGGTGGAGTTCACGGTGAGTAACCTCACCATGTCGAGCCTCGGCGACACCTCCGACAACGAGCTCTTCGCGATGTACGAGGCCGGCTACGGCATCGCCGAGCCCATCGCGTACAGCGCGTTTCGAGAGAACCACTACAAGTGCATGCTGCGGCTCTACGCGAACGGCGAGGCCGGCCGCGCGGGGCAGCAGAAGCTCATGTGGGGGATGTGCCCTGGAGGCGCGCCTGGCTTCGGCGCCTGCGCCTGCGGTCGCTCGTTCTTCGAGGAGCCCTTCGGGGGCGACGGCGCCTGGGACGGCTCGGCGCAGCGCCTGCGCATCGAGTGGGGATCTGGGGTCACGCGCTACCTGCGCAACGGCGCGCCGGTGGTCACGATCGACTGGTCGAGCAGCGGGTTGAGCTTCGGTCCGTCCTCGCTGCACGTCTCGCTGGGCACCTCGCGGCCGAGCGCCGTCGACACCGCGCAGCTCCCCGTCGGGATCGTGTTCTCCGACCTGGTGATCGAGGGGAGCGAGGGGGAGCTCGCGATGTGTCCCGGCGTCGCGCCGGTCGACGCGGGGATGACCGCGGCCGACGCAGGGACGACCGTCTCGAACGTGCTCGAGCTCCCCGCGGTGGAGGACGTCACCGTCGATCCCACGCACGCGACGACGGTGTACCCCGACGTGAACGACCTCTCGGTGGGCGCGGGCGACAGCGAGTTCTATGTGAAGTTTCGCGTGGGCACGATCCCCGGGCGGGTGGTGCGCGCGCAGCTCCTGCTCCGCAGCGGCGCGTACCCGCCGGCGGTGGGAACCGGCGCGAGCGTGTTCGCCGCGGCGCGGGACGACTGGTCCGAAATGACCCTCGCCTGGGGTGCGCGTCCGGGCTCCAGGGGCGCGCGGCTCGCGCGCATTGAGGGCGTCGCCGAAGACACGCTCTACACCGTCGAACTCCCCGCGGGGACCATCACCGCGCCAGGGACCTACGCCTTCGCCGTGCTCCCCGAGGCGGGCGACTCGAACAGCGCGCACTTCGACGCCCGCGAGCGCGCGCCCGGCCGCGGCCCGGTGCTGCGCCTCACCGTCGAGCCGGAGACGACGCCGGTCGACGCGGGGGCGGTCGATGCGGGCGTGCTCGATGCGGGCGCGCTCGACGCGGGCGTGCTCGACGCGGGGGTCGTCACGCGTGATGTGAGCGCTCCGTCCGATCGCGCGGCGCCGGGTGACACCGTGACGCTCGACGTGCCCAGGGCAGACAGCGCGTCTGGGGGGGCCATCGAGGAGGATCCGGTCGGCGGCTGCGGGTGCCGCGCGACGCGACGCGAGGGGGGCGGGGCCGGGCTCCTCGCGGTGGCCCTCGCGGCGTGGGCGGAGCGGCGCAGGGCGAGGCGCGCCGGGTGACCGTCTTCAATGACGTGGGTTATCAAGGTGTTCTTGGATTGGGAGCTTGTTTGATGAGGTCTTTCGGGGGATCCCAGTCAAGGTCGCGAGGTACGCGGCTGGGGTTCGCGTCCCTCCCGGTGCGGGGGATCCACGCAGGGCAAGCGCATCCATTCCTCATTGGTTTCAATGGAAACGTTGCTCACCGCTTTCAGCTGCCCCCTTCGCTCGCCGGGCGCTCCCTGCGGTCGCTGGCTCGCTGAAGTGGGAGCCTGAACCTGGGCGCCCCCGCCGGGGCGGGGGCTGACCGGGCGATCGTCGCGCGCGTGCCGCGCTCGACGGTAGGGTGATCGATCTTCGCGATGGAACTGCGTCGGCAGCTCACGGCGGAACATCCCGCGAACCCTTCACACACCGTCGGGTGTGGGACACACCCGGCGTGCGCCCGGTCAGCCCCCGCCCCGGCGGGGGCGCCCACGTTCAGGCTCCCACTTCAGCGAGCCAGCGACCGCAGGGAGCGCCCGGCGAGCGAAGGGGGCAGCCTCTCCGCCTGCGACAAATCCATTGAATCCAATGAGGAATTGATGCGCTCGCCCTGGGGCTCGAACGCCGCCTTTCAAATCGGACATCCGGACGCTGGACGGGTGGCGTTGTCACGAGTGGAAGTGCTTCCATCGCTTCATGGAGCGCGGTCAGACGGGCGGCGTCGCACGAGTCAGGCTGCGCGCCGAGTCGAAGAAACGCGCCGCCGGAAATTCGTTGGAAGTCGACGCTCGGAGAGAATCTGCTCGGGTCAAGAGAAATCGTGCGAGCGAGGGTTGACAACGAATCGGTGGGGGGTAATGCCCTTGATCGCAACGGGTCTACCCAGTTGTGCGGTAGATCGAAGGAGGCGATCATGGCGCGAGTGTTCAATCTTCAGGTGGTGAAGGCGACCCTCATCGGCGGTCCTGCGAGCCCGGTGTACAGCGATCCCGAGCTCAACGCGACGCTGGGCACGGCCGACGCTCTTCACGCAGATCTACGTCGATGGCGTCGCGAACAGCGCGACCGACGTCACGGTGAACGTCGAGGGATCCAACGACGGGGTGAGCTGGGACCCATCTCTGACGCCGAAGGTCGTCTCCGTGACGACCGCCGGAGCAGGACCCAGCGTGGCCTTCGACATTTCCCTGTCAGGCCGCCTTCAGCCGCTTCGTGGTCTCTGCGAGCAAGGACAACGCCATCGTACGCGTGATCGCGTGCGGGCGATCCATGTGACGGGAGGGCGCGCGTGAACGGCTACGAGATTCGACCGGGCGGGGGAGGGTGTGGCTGCGGCGGCGGGTGTGGCGGGGAGAAGAGGGCCGCGCCGGTGCATCCGCTGCTGGGGAGGGCGCTGGAGGGGTTTGAGATGATGGGGCCTCCCTTGACATCGGTCGTGGCGAAGGCCCCCCTTCACGGTGACAGGATCGGTGACGTCGCCTTCGGTCTTGGCGCTTCACCCGGACCGGCGTCGCATCTCTGTGCATCGCTCTCCGCAGAGATCGTTGCTCTGAATGCGCGCATTGAGAGGATGTGGGCGTCGCTCGGCGATGCGCTTGGCTCGAACAACGCTCAATCTCTCCGCGGCGTTTGGCGTGCAGCGCGCATGGCCTGTAGTGCGCTGGTCTCCTCAGACCCGTGTCAGGCCCTTTGGGATTCCTGGCAGGCATCGCCACTCGAAGGTCCCGGAGTCGCCCTCCGCAACGCGATATGGCATGTGTGGAATCAATGCACCATCAATCGCACACAGTTCAGTGCTGCAAGCGGGCCGGGTAGCTTCCTCTGCTACTTACTGAGAGAGAACGCGCGACGAGTCGAACGAGAACTCGCGATGCGACGTGGAGTCACGCCACCTTACGACTACGTACGCGACATCGAGCCGCTGGAGCGAGAGGTGGACGGTCTTCGGACAAGGCTCCAGGACTGCCTGAACGGCCGCAGCGGCCTCGGACCGTTCGTGACGTGTGGCCTGATCGGCAGCTCTGGGTGCCGGAACGGACGGGCGACCTGTACCTACGGAGGCGATTGTGGGGCGAGCTGCACGCGCTCTGTGTCGTGCAACCCTGGGGATCACACGGCGCCCTGTCCCTCAACGGCCAACTGCTGATGACCACATCGAGCTTGTCGAGCGACCGTCGAATCCGTGGGACGAGGTATCGCACGGTCGTCGGTGGCGATGGAATGAGTGTTATTTTGTGTCGCAAACCTCGATACGTCATTGATGCGATGAGTGACGTGATTCGCCTCTCATCCTGCTGGATTGTAGCGGTTCGCGGGCCCCTTCGGCGATCTGACGTTGATAGGATGATCGCCGCCTTTGGGTCAGGCAGACGTTATGTCTATTGGTGCGAGTATAGCGCGGAGGATCTGCTTGCGCTTGCCTCGGTGATCCGAGGCGGGACCGGACGAAATGCCCTGTTCCCTCCGCCGCTCGACGTGATATCGCCACTCGCGCATACGCTCGCGAGGATACCTGCGAATGCGTTCGGTCGCTGTCTCGTGCATCGACCGGAGAGGGCGCGAGAGGTCGATACGCGGCGCCGGCTACATGATGCGAAAATCTCCTTGGAGAAGTACCTATCGCATGAGATGCTCGACATGGTATCGTCCGGCCGAGAGCTTCATACGGAAGCAATGGTCAATGTGAGTTGGTTCCGTGAGGCGTGGGCGGAGTGCGTTCGAGAGGCTATCGCGAGAGTCATGACTTCTTGATGCACACGCAGGTAGACCGTAGGGTGAACTCTCCGCGCTCCACGGGCTGACTGCCCCAGGGATGCACCCCATAGGCGTTAAGTAAGAGGAGCTCCTGTGGTATCCGGGGGCATGGACGAGAACCCGATGACCCCCGCCGGCTGGGCGACGATCCAGCCGTTCCTGCCGAAAAACTGGTCGCGGTGGAAGAACCGGGTATTCATGACGTTTGATCTGGCGCTTCACATAACGCCGAAGAGGAGGCCACGCCCGGATCCCGGCGTTTGCGACTGGCGTCGGCATCGCCGTGGCATCATTCTCTGCCTGACCGGACCGCAGGCGCTGGCGAAGTCAGCGGCAGTTTTCAGAGCGCCGTACTCGATTGAACCTCGGTTCAGGGTTCATGCGCCACCGCATCGGTGAGATTCTCGACCATTGCATGACGACGGAGGTCGAGAAGGTTCTTGCGCTTGCCGCGGTAGCGGCGCGAGGTCCTGGAGCGAACGAGGCGCGAGGCGGTGCTCGACCGGTTCGCGCTGGCGCAACCTCGCCTCCCCCTCGGTCTTCTCTGCGCTCGAAGCTCGACCAGAAACGGCTCGTCCCTGTGGATCGCGGCTCCGTCCGGCCTTGCTGCGGGTGACCGCGTGCAGCTTCGACCCGGCAGCTCGCCGCGGGAGCAGCCGCGCTGCCGATCACGGAGCGGCCGCGCCTCCTGGCCGGGCAGACGATGCGCCCTGGAGCCACGGCCGACGTGAAGTCCGCCTTGGTGAACAGCCCCCGATTGCGGAGGTGAACGCCTGCAGAAGAGCGCCGTTCCCGACTCCCGTGCCGCGACGAGGGCGGCGCTTCGAGGTACGCCCGATCGACGTACGCGCTCGCCAGCGCCGACCCTGTTGCCAGATCCCCCACCAGCTCGCCTACTCGGGCTCGCCCCCGGCCGATGGCGCGCGTGATGGCCACCGCCACGATCAGCTTCGTCGGCAACTCGGTTCCAGATGGCGCTGTATCCGTCGACCCGCACGGTGGACTTGCTCTACGGCCATGGCGCATGTCCGGGCCGGTCGCTGCTGTAGATCTGCCGCTCTACTCGCAAGTTCTTGGGAGAGGCTCCCGTGCAGCATCGACGGCCTGATTGCAGAGCGTTGGGCTGGCGATACGCGCCGTCTTATTCCGGGAAGGTTGCGAGCCGATATTTCCAGGAGCCTCCTATACGCACGCGCCCCACACCGCCGTCGGGGTCCGGCTCGGTGTGTCTTGCGCGATCAGCCGCCCATATTCTACGGTGCACCAGGAGGCGGTTTGTTATCAGCGCGGTCTCGTGCTCAGCTTCAACCGCGCGCAGCGAGCCGATCTGCGCCAGCAAGGTCCCGAGCTTGCTGCCGTTGCGCCGGGTCGTCCCAGTCGCGATCGAGGGCAGCGGCCTTCAAGCTGGAGCCGATGACCAGGGGAATCCTGGCGGCTCCCGCGACAACCTCGACCTCCTGTCGGTCCGCGCGGCCACAGGGGAGCACCTGCGGCATCGGCGGTCCGAGGAGGTTGGCAGGTCTCGACGCGACCGCCTGCGAGCGGCGCGGCGCCGAAGGCGGCTTGAGCGGTAGTGGCTGCAGCCTCCAGGTGGCGCGATGCGCCCAGGCGACGACGCGGTCGAAGAGCTGCACGTCGAGGCTGTCGGATGAGGCGCTGCCGAAGGCGAAGAGGCACTCTTGGTGAACGGTGCCTCGTCGTCGGCGTCGAAGGTGCCGAGCACGAGCTGCCATCGTCGGTCGGAGGGCGTGCTCGACGGCCTCTCGTCGCTGACGTGGAGGGCGCTCCGAAGCACCAGCACCATCGCGAGCAGGCAGGACAGGGCCTGGCCACCGGAATGGCGGGTAGCCATCGATCAAGGCCGCCGCGCGGCGTCGAAGAGGTCGTGTCGAACCCTTGCACGCAGAACGCGTAGAGCTTGCCGTTGCGAAGGCGGCGAGGAACGAGCCATGGCAGAGAGTTGACCGGAGGCGACCACAGCAGCGTCATAACCTTGCTGGCCTTCCTGCCAGAAGATGGCGGTCAGCGAGGTACCGCGAGGTCACCGCTGGCTTGACCTACCGGTGCTCTGCGGGACGTGTCTACCGTCGCGCTCCATTACCGCATGCGCGCGGTCGGTCCCGGCTCTGGAGATGGCGGCGCAGATGATCAGGCGAGCGCATCGACTTCCGCTGGATTCAATGGATTTGTATGTTTTTGCCACGCTGGTTGCTGAGTGGGAGCCTGGCCTGCCGCCCGCCGGGGCGGCCGACTGGCGACGCCGCGCGCGCGCGCTGCGCCGACGGTGGGCATTCATCTTCGCATGGAACTGCGTCGGCAGCTCACGGCGGAACATCCCGCGAACCCTTTCACACACCGTCGGGTGTGGAACACCTGGCGTGCGCCCGGTCAGCCCCCGCCCCGGCGGGGGCGCCCAGGTTCAGCCCCACTTCAGCGAGCCAGTGACCGCAGGGAGCGCCCGGCGAGCGAAGGGGGGCAGCTGAAAGCGGCGAGCACCGTTTCCTTGAAACCAATGAGGACCATGCGCTCGCCCTGCGCAGTATTATCGCGCGCCGGAGATGTTCGACGTGGCGCGGTGGGCGGGCTTTCGGATCTTTTGCACCGACGCGACCACGGGAACGCGACCAGGCGCCATGGGCACAACCTTCCGTGTCCACTGCCGCATCCACGCACAAACCCTGCGTCCCGAGCAGGCGCACTTCACCGACGACAAGGGCGGCGAGACCCTTCGAAACTTCGTCCAGCCGGGCGACCTGGATCTGGTGGACCGTGCCTACAGCACCCCGCCGAGTCCACGGCGGCGACCTGATCGTCCGCTACAACCGCGGGACGTTGCCCGTGCTCGACGCGCGCCGCCGCCAACCGATCGACGTGGAGGCGTGGGTGCTCGCGCGCCGAACGCGAGACCAGGTTCGCAGCCGAGCGGTGATCGTCGAATGCAAGGGCTGCGCAGTCTTCGGACGCATGATCGCGATCCGCTTGCCCAAGCCGCAGGCGAAGAAGGCCCGGCGGCGGCTGCTCAAGATCGTGCACCAACTCCTCTCTGCCGCTCTGCTGCCCATCACGCTCAACGCGTTCCTGGGGCTCGCTCCAAGCATCGCCGAGCGACTCCGATCGAACCACCCGCCCTCGCGCCCGGCCGCCCTCGCCGCGTACCTCGAATTTCTCCGCAAATGTGTCGCTTAACGCCTATGCGGGGAGACCTGACTGCGTCCCGTCTCGTCGAGTGAGCGATGTCCCCCCGCTCGAGGCCATCGCGGCGGGGATCTCCTTTCAATGCGGGATCACGAGAGCGGGCGGGGTGCACTGCTGGGGGAGCAGCACGATCGGCGAGCTCGGTGTGTTCGCTCGATCGCCGCTTCACGTTGATATCGCGCTCCCCTCGCGCGCCACGAAGCTCGCCGCAGGGACCTTTCACGCCTGCGCCACTTTACAGACCAACGAGGTGTGGTGCTGGGGCTCGAACGCCGCCTTTCAAATCGGACATCCGGACGCTGGACGGGTGGCGTTGTCACGAGTGGAAGTGCTTCCATCGCTTCATGGAGCGCGGTCAGACGGGCGGCGTCGCACGAGTCAGGCTGCGCGCCGAGTCGAAGAAACGCGCCGCCGGAAATTCGTTGGAAGTCGACGCTCGGAGAGAATCTGCGTGGGTCAAGAGAAATCGTGCGAGCGAGGGTTGACAACGAATCGGTGGGGGGGGGTAATGCCCTTGATCGCAACGGGTCTACCCAGTTGTGCGGTAGATCGAAGGGAGGCGATCATGGCGCGAGTGTTCAATCTTCAGGTGGTGAAGGCGACCCTCATCGGCGGTCCTGCGAGCCCGGTGTACAGCGATCCCGAGCTCAACGCGACGCTGGGCACGGCCGACACGCTCTTCACGCAGATCTACGTCGATGGCGTCGCGAACAGCGCGACCGACGTCACGGTGAACGTCGAGGGATCCAACGACGGGGTGAGCTGGGACCCATCTCTGACGCCGAAGGTCGTCTCCGTGACGACCGCCGGAGCGGGACCCAGCGTGGCCTTCACGACGTTTCCCAATCAGGCCGCCTTCAGCCGCTTCGTGGTCTCTGCGAGCAAGGACAACGCCATCGTGCGCGTGATCGCGTGCGGGCGATCCATGTGACGGGAGGGCGCGCGTGAACGGCTACGAGATTCGACCGGGCGGGGGAGGGTGTGGCTGCGGCGGCGGGTGTGGCGGGGAGAAGAAGGCCGCGCCGGTGCATCCGCTGCTGGGGAGGGCGCTGGAGGCTTACGAAGTCCTTCCGGCGAATTCGAATCCTCGAGGTGCGCGAGTTCGACTCGATGGGTCGCACTTCGTTCCCATCCATGCTCCAAAGGCTGCTGTGGGATATTCCGAGAGTCCGTTCTTGGGTATGGGGCCGCGGTCGCCTGACGCTGACTCCACTCGGAGGTGGGACGATCGTCGAGTTCGGCCGACTATTCCTTCGCCCGCGTGTGTCAACGCTGAGATGGACTGCGAACTGTACCGAATCGAGGCGAGAGAGTATTGCCATCGAGACAACGCTCTACGTGCCCTGATCGAGATCGAGCGGACAGCGGTTCAAGAGTGTAGTCGCCGTGCCCTGCGTACATGTGCGTACTTCGGTGACGTCATTCGCTCACAGGAGTTGGAGTTGATTGAGCTGAACAGGGCATTGAAACGCACACCTCCGGGCCCCAGGGCAGAGGGGCTGCGACGTGCGATCAACCAAATTATCGCCGATGGCCGAGCGCTTCAAGAGGCTCGGCTGGAGTGTGACAGGGCCGTACAGGCTGGTGACTACGCGAACCCCTCCGCAGTGGCGGAATGCAGAATGCGCGAGGGACGCCTGAGCAACGCGGTCAACGACCTGATCGATTTTCAGACGAGCGATGCCGTGATCAGTCTGGATGTTGATCGTGTCGAGATCAATCACAGAATGCGAGGTGGATGTGGGAGACTCTGCTCAGAGAATGAGTGGCCGTCAGGCCAGATTTGCCCGCGGTCGCCTGCCGAGCGCAGGTTCTTCGCGACGCTCGCGCGAGCGCAGCGTCCAACGCGCAAGTCTGACGCCGCGTGCCCTACCCAATGCGGCCATCTGGGCAGAGTTGGTCGCCCTCCGCGATCCGCTTGATGCATGCGGATGTGGTTGTGCGATGTAGCAGGCTTGGCCCCCTTCGTTTCACGCGCTGCCCTTGTTCGCGAAAGTCGCCTGCTGGTCCTCGTATCAGGCCTACCGAGGAGATTCCGTACCTTCTCGGTCATCTGCATCGCATGAAGAGCGCACTGACTCGGCTCAGGCGAATATTGTCCGAAGACGAGCACCGCGAGAGGCACGAACGGGATGCATGGGGGCGGTGCTCGTCTCTTGTGGCGGCGGAGCGCTTCGCGCCAACGCCGTAGGGTGCTCCGCCTCGGAGGCACCTGATTCGACCGCCCCGGCCCCTCGCTGCGCCGCACGAGCCACGCGGCGCAGGCCGTCGCCGCCGACCACGCCGCGCTGACCGCCAGGGTGAGCGCCGGGAGCGCCCCCGCGGGGTGAGGCCCGCATAGAAACGCCAGGGCCGATGCGCGTTCCTGCGCACAGAAGCGCGGCCCAGGGGTGATCCACGCGCGGGCGCGGCGGCGCGCCATCCACAGCGGTGCGGCGATGACCGCGAGGAGCGCGAGGCGCGTGCCGAGGTGCGGGGCGCCGCGCGCGGGGGACGCGCTCGAGAGCGACACGAGCGCGAGCTGCGCGAGGGCGTAGCCGTAGGTTCCCACGCGTGGAGCCAGCGCGCCAGCCCGCGCGGGCGGTGGGCTCGTGGATCGTCGGGAGAGAGGGCCGCGGCGCTCGCCTCGCCGCACCGGGTATAGCGCGCGCCGCCAGGCGCCATGACCGCGCCGCACTCGCGCAGCGCGCGCTCATCGCGGCGGTCGCGGGAGCTCGGGCGGCGGGACCGCGGCGTCGACGACCGTGGGCGCCATGGGCTGCGCGACGGGAAAGCCCCAGGGAGCGCCTCGCGGGCCATGGGCGCGCTGGGCACGAGGGTGGACGCCGCCGGGGCGGCGCGTCGGTGAATTCGACCTCGCGCGGCACGAAGCCCTGGGCCTGCACCCGCATCGCGCGGTGGGCGCGCAGCCGTCGGGAGGCCCAGGCCGTGACCGTGGCGCGACCCGGGCATTGCCGAGGGAGATCGCCGCGTGCTCAGGGATCAACGGAGGTCCACGTGGAACTGCGTCATGGAAGGCGGCGGCGTGACCGCGACGTCAGAAACCGCGTCGAAGCTGCCGCCGAAGACCGCCACTACCGCCACCACGAAGAGCCGCGCCGATGGCCGCGCCGCGCGAGAGCGGCAGGGTGTGGGGCCCTGGGGAGAGGCACGTCCTGCGGGCTCAGGTCTCCTGCGAGAGCATCCCGTGGGCAGCGTCGAGGCGCCGGGGAGCTGTCGACCGCGACCCTCGGGAGAATACCGGCGCCACCCGCCGCGGGGGACCAGCAGGCGCGCCCAGCCCCGACGGAGGCGCAGCCGCACGACGGTGGGCTCGTCGGCGTCGAGAAAGCTCTGCACCCCGCGGCCCGAAGCTCGACCCTTCGCCTCGCGAAGCGCGCGCGAATCGACGGCGACGCGAAGGGCAGCAGCGCCGAGCCCAGCTCGCCATGAATCGACGCGAAGCGCTGGAGGCCGGCTCAGGGCGCGGAGCAGCGCGGGTCAGAGAGCGAGCGGGTTTCCGGGCGCAGGGCGATAAGCGGATGGGCGCCCTCGGCCACCCGCTGCAGGATCTTGTAGAGCACGTCGCCCTCGAAGAGCCTCAGCCCCGCGCAGCAGCTCCCAGAGGATCACCGCGAGGGGAACTGTCGCCCGCGCGTCGAGGTTGCGCGACCCGCGCGCCTGCTCGGGGGACATGTACCCGGGGCTCCTCAGCAGCGCCGAGGTGCGGGTGAGCGACGAGTCGCTCTCCGGGCCCTCGTGGGCCTGCACGATGCCGAGGTCAATCAGCATCGTTCGCGCGCCGGGCGCTCGTCGGCAGGATCACGTTGCCCGGCTTGAGGTCGCGGTGTACGAAGCCCAGGTCGAGCGGCCACGGCGCTCGCGAGGGGCGGCGACGTTCGCCATCGCGATGGCCGAGAAGGGCCCTGCGCGCATGGTCGCCGAGAGCGTGGGCCCGTCGAGGAACTCCATCTCGTGCACGGGGAGCGCGTCGACGTAGCCGGTCCGAGGACCTTCACCCACGTGGGGGTGGTCGATGGTGGCGGCGACCCGCGCCTGCTCGAAGCGCGCGATGGCCTCGGGCTGGGTCGCGTACTCCCGAGCGCATGACCTTCAGCGCCACGGAGGCCCAGGCCAAGCTTGTGCGCCTCGTACACCTCCAGAAGGTGCCTCGCCCGACCCGCTGAACGACGCGGTAGACCGAGCATCGAGCCCGACCGGCGTGGACGTCGCGATCCATCACGCAGGAGCGCATCATGGCCCGCGCGCGCGGGGGCGTCAATGAAGGGGGCGAAGGGAGGTTCCGTGGGGTGGGGAGGGGCGCGCTCAGCGCGCGCGGCGTCGTCGGCGGGTGACGGCGAGGCCCAGGGCGAGGCCGAAGAAGGCCGCGGCGCCGCCGCGGGGGGTGCGTCCGTTGGGCGTGCTGCACTGGCAGCCCGAGCGGGTGCCGAACTCGAAGACGCGGGGGCCGAGGTCGGTCATGCCCGCGGCGCCGCCGTCGCGGTTGGGGGTGACCACGCCGCCGTCGGAGCCGGGGGTGACCACGCCGCCGCCGTCGCCGCCGGGGTTCACGAGGCCGCCGTCGCCGAGGGGCACCGAGGTGCCGCCGTCGCTGCCGCCGCGGCGCGTGGGGACGCACTCGCCCAGCTCGCACATCTCGCCGTTGGGGCAGAGCCGGGCGTCAGGGCCCGCCTCGCAGGAGTCGCGGCAGGTGCCCATGGCGCAGTGGGTGCCCGTGGGGCAGGTGACCCCGGCGCAGCCATCATCGACGCAGTGGCCGTCGGCCTCGCAGGTCTGGCCCGCCTCGCAGGGGCGGCACTGACACGCCGTGACGCAGCGGCCCACGGCGGAGCGCGCGTCGACCTCGCAGACCTCCTGCGCGCCGCAGGTGATCTCGGCGCAGGGGTCGATGCAGCGGCCCGCGCGGCAGAAGCGCGCGTAGGGGCAGGTGATGCCGTCGCAGACGGCGACGCACTGGCCGCCGCGGCACACCTGCTCGGCGGGGCAGGTCATGTTCAGGCACGCGGCCTCGACGCAGGCGCCGCGGGGGGTGCACTCGCGGCCGGTGGGGCAGCCCAGCTCCGACTGGCAGCGGTCGACGCAGGCGCCGAGCTCGCAGATCTGCCCGGTGCCGCAGAGGGAGTCGTCGGTGTCGGGCATCCCGTCGCAGTCGTTGTCGAGGCCGTTGCAGGCCCGCGCGCGGGGCATGTTCACCTGGCGGCAGGTGGTGCCCATGCCGGTGCAGACCCTCACGCCCTGGGCGCAGATGCCCCGCTGGCCCTCGACCACGCAGCGCTCGCCGCCCTGGGCGCAGCCGAAGATGTCGTTGCCGCCGCCGCGGATCTGAAAGCGCCAGAGGCCGGGCTCGCCGCCGGGGATGTTCGAGGTGCCGCAGACCTGAAGGATCTGCATCGTGCGCGACATCGGGAGGGCGACGTAGTTGCGCGAGTCGCCGGCGTCGAAGCCGATCTGCGCGGGGGTGCCGCCGAAGCCGCCGGTGCCGCCGGAGGCGTCGCCGGTGGTCCAGGTGCAGCGGGCGTAGCGGAACTCGACGTCGAAGTCGCCGCTCGTGGTGCAGGTGTTCGAGCGGGTGAGCACGAGCTGAAAGCTGTTCTGCAGGTTGTCGTGCGACGAGTAGTACCCGACGAGGTGCCAGGTCACGACCACGCGGTTGGGCTCGACGTGAAAGCAGATGTTGTTGCGCGAGGGCTGGCCGCCGCCGCGCGTGTCGACGTCGCCCCAGAAGGGCGCGATCATCGGCTGCTGCGCCACGGGGAAGGGCGCCGGGGTGTACGTCGGGAGCGCCGCGCGGAACGTGATGTTCCCGTTGGTGTTCACGTACATCGACGTGTAGCGGTTGCCGAAGAAGTCGATGCCGTCGGGGAAGGCCCGGCGGATGTCGATGGCCCGCGGCGCCGTCGGGGGCTGACCCGAGTACGACCCGTCGTCGTTGGGGTGCACGCAGTTCTCAGGCAGGCCGTACCCCGTGGGGCCGCCGAAGCCGTTGAGCAGCGGGATCGCGTTCGCGACGCCGCCTCCGAGCACGCAAGAGAGGGAGAGCGCGAGCAGCGACGCTCGACCGGCCGACGACAAGCGGTAGGGCATAGGGCTGTTCACTACAACAAACCAACCCGTCGCGCACCACCCACCCCGGCGAAGTGTCCCGGGGCGGGGCCGGGGGGGCGGAATTGAGCCGGCGCCCCGGCGAGTCGTGGTACAGCGCCGCTCTGGAGTCAGTCACCGATGAAGAAGCCCAACGTTCTCCTGTCGGCCGAGGCGATTCACCAACGCGTGCAGGAGCTCGGCGCGCAGATCACGGAGGACTACAAAGACTGCCCGCAGCTCATGGTGGTCCCGATCCTGAAGGGGTCGTTCCTCTTCGCGGCCGACCTGATCCGGGCGATCGACGCCGACCTGTCGGTGGAGTTCCTCGGCCTGCGCTCGTACGGCGCGGGCACCGAGTCGTCGGGGGTGGTGCAGATCACCTACGACCTCAACTCCCCCATCACCGACCGCGACGTGCTGGTGGTCGAAGACATCGTCGATACCGGCCTCTCGATGCGCTACCTCCTCGAGAACCTCGCCACCCGACACCCGCGCTCGGTGCGCCTCTGCTCGCTGCTGCACAAGCCCTCGCGCACGCGGGTCAAGGTCCCCATCGACTACCTCGGCTTCACCATCGAAGACCACTTCGTCGTGGGCTACGGCCTCGACTACGCCGAGCGCTACCGCCACCTGCCGTACATCGGCGTGATCTCGGAGTGACCCCGCGATGCCCTCCCGCCTCGAATCGCTAGAGAAGATGGTCGCCGCCGGCGTCGACAACCCCATGGCCTGGTACGGCCTCGCCATGGAGTACCGCGGCGCCGGGCGCTTCGACGAGGCGCTGGTGGCCTTCGAGCGCACCCGCGAGAAGTACCCCGCCTACGTCGCGCAGTACCTCATGGCCGCGCAGATGCTCCACGAGCTCGCCCGCGACCCCGAGGCCCGGCGCTGGTGCGAAGACGGCATCGCCGCCGCCCGCGCCGCGAAAGACAGCCACAGCCTGGGAGAGCTCGAGAGCTTTCTCGACGCGCTCCCGTGAGCGTCGAGTTCCAGTTCGACGGCGAGGTCCCCGAGGCGCGCCCCGCGGCCACGGTGCTCGTGCTGCGAGACGGCCTGGCCGGGCCCGAGGTGTTCCTCCTGCGGCGCAGCGCCGACGCGCGCTTCATGGGCGGGGCGTACGTGTTCCCCGGAGGCCGGGTCGACCCCGGCGACGCCGACCCCGCGCTGCGCTGCGACCTCACCCCCGAGCAGGCCGCCGCGCGCATCCGCGAGCCCGACCCCGCCCTCGCCCTCGCCCTCCACGTCGCCGCCATTCGCGAGTGCGTCGAAGAGTCGGGGATCTTTCTCGCCGAGGGCCCCCTCACCGACGACGCCCTGCGCGCCCTCCGGGCCTCGCTCAGCGGCCGCGGCGCGCCGCCCCTCGCGCAGGTGCTCCCGCCGGGGGTCACGCTCCGCGTGGCGTCCCTCGTGCCCCTCGCGCGGTGGATCACCCCGCGCCTCGAGTCGCGACGCTTCGACGCGCGCTTCTTCATCGCCCGCGCGCCCGACTCGGTCGAGGGCGCGTCGCACGACGGCCGAGAGACCGTCGCGTCGGAGTGGATGACCCCGTCCGCCGCCCTCGAGCGCGCCCAACGCCGCGAGATCGTGCTCGCGCCGCCCACCTGGCGCGTGCTCGCCGAGGTCGCCCGCGTCGACAGCGTCGACGCCGCGCTGAGCCTGGCGCCCGCCGTGATCGCCCCCTGCGAGCCGGTCGTGCAGAGGGAGGGAGACGAGGTGCACGTGGTCCTCCCCGACGACGCCGCGCACCCCGACGCGCCAGGCGAGCCCGACCACGACCTGCCCACGCGCTTTCGGTACGACGACGGCGCGTGGATCCCCGTGCGAGCACCCCGCCGCGGGTGAGGCGGTGGGGGATTTTCCCTCGAAATTTACGGAGGATTGAAAGTTCGTGGGCCGCGCCGCGTCGAGGTTGTCTTGACGCCCGATCGATGTAGCTTCGAGCCCGCGATGGAGGCCAGAGCGTGACGGCGAAGGGGATTGTTCGCGAGGGGAGAGGCGCGCTCGCGGCCCCGGTCGAGCCGGTGTTTCTGGCGTCGCAGCTCGCGTCGATGTGCGACGTCGACCTCAAGACGATCCACAACTGGTGCGCCCGCGACGGCGACGAGGGCGGCGCGCTCGAGTGCTTTCGCACGCAGGGCGGGCACCTGCGCTTTCGCCACGCGTCGGTGATGCGCTTCATGCGCCGTTGGGGGTACCCGATCCCCGACGCGCTCCTCGCCGACCGACCGCACGTGCTCCTCGTCGAGCCCGAGGCCGCGCGGCGCGCCGAGCTCGTCGCCGCCCTCGAGCTGCGACGTCCCGGCGACGAGTGCGGCGAGGCCCGCGAGGGCGTCAGCACGGGGCTCTGGGGCGCGCGGCGCTTCTACCTCCACGTGTGGGACGACCCGTACACCGCCCTCGTCGCCCTGGGAGAGCGCCTCGGCGCGGGCGCGCCGCCGCACATCGTGGTGCTCCCCGCGGGCCTCGAGGGGGTCGACGCGCGATGGCTCGCCGCGGCGAGGGAGCTGCTCGGCGCCGAGGCGCTGCGCTGCGTCCTGGTCGACGACTCCGGGGCGACGGCGGCCCTCGCGGGGGAGCCCGGCGTCGCGACGGTGGTCGATCGCCGGGAGCTCCCCGCGGCGCTGCAGCGGCAGGTCGAGGCGCTGGGGTGGGGCGAGGCGCGACCGACCGCCCGGCGGCCGCGACGACGTCGCCTCCCCATCGCGCCCAAGGAGCCGATCTACGTGGCCTCGCAGGTCGCGAAGATCTGGGGCGTCGACCTCAAGACCGTGCACAGCTGGGTCGACCGGGGCGACATCGAGGCCTTTCGCACCCCCGGGCGCCACCTGCGCTTTCGCCGCCGCGCGCTGCTGCACCTGCTCCGGCGCTACGACAAAGACGTCCCCGAGGGCGTCGCGCCGGAGCGCCCCCGGGTGATGCTCGTCGCCGCCGCCGACGCGCCCCTCGCCGCCCTCGCGCCGAGGCTCTCGGAGCGCTTCGAGCTCGCCGTCGAGACCGACGCGGTGCGCGCCCTCGCGAACATCGGCCTCGGCTGCTCGGGCGCCGCGCTCGTCGACGCCGTGGTGGTCGACGTTGCCGCGGGTGACCTCGACGGCGCGCGCTGGTCCGCCGCGCTGCGGGCGCACCCCGACACGCGCTACACCCTGGTCTTCGCCGTCGGCGCCGACGCGAGCACCCACGAGGCCCTCCGCGCCGCGGGGGTCACCGCGACCATGCCCGAGGCGCACCCCGAGCTCCTCGACACGCTGCTCTCCCGCGCCCTCGGCCTCGGGGCGGCGTAGGGCGCCGGTCGCCTCCTCGACGGGTCGAGGCGAGTGCTGGTACCTCTGCCGCGCGGCTCCGCGGGGCCGCGTGAGGAGCCGACGAAGCCGTGTCGCCTGTGAAGAGCCTTGTGTTCCTGCTGTCGCTCGCAGCCTGCACCCCGACCGCCAGCGTGAACCTCGGCGGCTTCGCCGACGTCCCCGTCGCGAGCGACACGCCGGCGCTCACGGACGCGGGCGCGCAGGGCGACGCGATCGTCCTGGTCGACGTCGCGTCCCTCGCCGACGCCGTCGTGGCCGAGGACGCGCCCGCCGACGCGACGGGCCCGCTCCTCGCGTGGGGGCAGGCCTGCGCCCTCCCCACCGACCGCTGCGCGGCCCCGGCCGGCGAGCGCGGGATCTGCTCCACCGCGCGCGGCACGCCGCTCTGCATGCACACCTGCGACACCCAGGCGGCGAACACCCTCTGCGAGGGCGACCGCGGCGTCTGCGTGGCGGGGAGTGACGGGAGCAAGTACTGCCTCCCCAGGTGCGACGAGAGCACCCCCTGCGCGCCCGGCGCGGCCTGCGCGTGGCTGGGCTACCGGCAGCGCCCCGGCGCCGACGCGGGGCTCGCGGGCATCGGCGTGTGCCTCGCGTCGTGCACCGCGAGCGGACCCGACGCGTGCATGTCCCCGGGCTCGGCGTGCAACCCCACGAACCGCGCGTGTGAGCGCACCGACTGCGACGGCATGTGCCCCGCGGGCACGGCCTGCAACAACGGCCTCTGCAACCCGCCCACCCCCGCGGCGCTCTACACCGCCTGCAACCCCGCGCCGGGCGCGCCGGTGGTGTGCAGCCAGAACTACTGCCTCGGCGACTCCGCGCAGAACAGCGGCTTCTGCACCCAGGCCTGCGACAGCGCCTCGGGCACGCTCACCTGCGGGACCGGCGTCTGTTACTACGGCCTCAACGCCGCGCAGACCGAGATGGGCGCGGCGTACACGGGCTACTGGGAGTCGTCGTTCAACGTGCTCGGCGGGAGGCTCACGGGCGTGTGCATGAAGGCCTGCGCGACCAGCGCCGACTGCCCCGGGCGCTTCTCGTGCCAGACCTACAACGGCGTGCGCGCGTGCATCCCCTACGGGATCCCCGACGTGACCACGAGCGCGGGGGCGGGGCTCCCCGGCACGGTCTGCCGCGCGAACACCGACTGCGCCACGGGCAACTGCCTGCTCTTTCAAGGCTTTCGCGACGGCCTCTGCGCCCGCGCCTCGCTCACGACCCCTTGTCCCGCAGGGACTTCGGCGCTGAGCACGTCCGGGGGCGAGACCCTCGCCTGCGCCCGCGCCTGCGCGAGCAGCCGCGACGCCGACTGCCCGGGCTCCTGGCGCTGCACCGCGCAGAGCCTCTGCGCGAACGTCGGCTGCCGCTCCAACGCCGACTGCGCCGCGGGCTACACCTGCGACGTCGCCAGCGACCGCTGCCTGCTCTCGCCGCTCCCCGGCGCGGGGGAGGTCGGCGCGCCCTGCGCGAGCAACGAGGCGTGCCGCGGCGGCACCTGCTTCACCCCGATGGTCAACGGCGGCGTGGCGCAGTGGCGCGACGGGTACTGCACCGCGGGCTGCGCGGCCCTCGCCGGCGGCGGCGACACCTGCCCCGCGGGGAGCTACTGCTCCTCGCGCAGCGTGGGCGTGCAGGGCGCGTGCATCAAGCTCTGCGACGCGATGACCAGCGCCTCGCGCTTCGGCGCGTGCCGCGCGGGGTACTCCTGCCAGGCCTTCACCGGCGACCCCCGCACGGGGCTCTGCCTCAACTGACCTCGGCCTCGCTCGGCGCGCGGGGGAGCACGATCGCCACGGCGGTCTCGCCTCCCTCGCTGCGGGTCTCCAGCCGCCCTCCGTGGCGGGCGGCGGTGGCGCGCACGAGAAAGAGCCCGAGGCCCATGCCCTGCCCCTCGGGGCGGGTGCTGAAGAAGGGCTCACCCAGGCGTGTCGCGTGCTCGGGGGGAATGCCCACGCCGCGGTCGATCACCGCCAGCCGCAGCCCGCGCCCCTTCGCCTCGCCCCGGAGCTGAATCGCCCCCCGCGCCCCCGCGCCGCGCTGCGCCCGCGCGGCGTTGTCGAGGAGGTTGAGCAGCGCGCGACGGAGCGCCGCGCGCGCGAAGCGGGCGGTGAGACCCTCGGGGGCGGAGACGGCCACGCGGTCGTCGGGGTTCGCGGCGTGCCACGCGTCGGCGACCTCGCGGAGAAACGCGGCGACCTCGACGTCGGCGCGCTCCTCGTCCTCGGGGGCGTGCGAGCGCAGCCGCGCGAGGATCTCCCGGCACCGCTTGAGCTCCGCGCGGATGCGCTGCGCCTGCGCCCCCTGCTCGCTGTCGGCGTCGAGGGTCTCGGCGAGCTCGGCGGCGAGGATGGCGATGGTCCCCAGGGGGGTGTTGAGCTCGTGGGCGGTGCCGGCGGCGAGGGTGCCCAGGGCGGTCCAGCGCACGGCGCGCTCGGCGTCGAGGCGGGCCGAGGCGAGCTCGATCTCTCTGTCTCGCAACGACTTCAGCACGCGGTCGATGAAGAACCAGAGCGCCCCGGCGGTGAACGCGAAGCCCAGCCACATACCCCGCACGTGCAGCCCGAACATCGACGCCGAGTGCCACACGTGCACCTGCTCGGGGCGCACCACCAGCAGCGCGCCGTAGGCCATCACCACCATCACGGTGACCACGAGTCCCCAGCGCCGCCCGGCGAGGATCGCCCCCAGCGCGACGTGCAGCACGTAGAGCACGGTGAAGGGGTTCATCGCGCCGCCCGTGAAGCTCAGGAGCACCGTGAGCCCCAGCGCGTCGAGGAGCAGGTGCGCGGCGATGCCCCGCTCGCTGAGGGTTCCTCCCCCGCGGCGGAGGGAGCGCGCGAGGAGGAGGTTCGCGGCCGAGAGCCCGCCCACCACCACGAAGAGCGGCGCGAGGGGGAAGGGCGCGTGGAGCATGAAGCGCACGCCGGCCACGGTGGCGAAGAGCGCGGCGATCTGCGCCCAGCGCAGGCGCACCAGCCAGATGGGCTCCACCGGCAGCGGGGTCGGCGCGGCGTCGATCACAGCGTCGCGTGACACGGGGGCGCTCACCTCCGGGGCGGGTACTTCTGGAGCTTGCGCTGGAGGGTCCGGCGGTGCATCCCGAGGCGCCGCGCGGTCTCGGAGATGTTCCCGTCGCAGTCGGCGAGCACGCGCTGCAGGTGCTCCCACTGCGCGCGGTCGAGGGAGGGCACGGTGGCGTCGTCGACGTGCGCGGGCTCGGCCAGCTCCGACTCGCCGAAGGCCGCCTCGATCTCCGCGGGCTCGGCGGGCTTGGTGAGGTAGTTCACCGCGCCGCGCTTGATCGCCTCGATGGCCGTGGGGATGCTCCCGTACCCCGTGAGCACCACCACGGAGATGCCGGGCAGGGCGGCGGTGAGGTCGCGCAAGAGGTCCATCCCCGAGCCGCCGGGCATGCGCAGGTCGATCACGGCGTGGGTGAAGCGCACCGTGGCCGCGAGGCGCAGCGCCTCGTCGGGGCTCTGCGCGGCGGTGGTCGACCACCCCCGGCGCGTGAAGGCCGACGCGAGGGCCTCGCGAAAGGGCGCGTCGTCGTCGACGAGGAGCAGCGTGCCAGACACGACCGCGGAGCTAGCACGAAAGCCCGCGCACGGCGTGCTCGCCGCGCTGCGTCCGATTGTCGCATCGCCTTGTCGAGCGCCCCCAAGGGGTGACAGGTATCGCCGCCGTGACGCGTCGCTCTCACATCCTGGCGCTGGGTCTCTCGCTCCTCGGCGCGTGCGGCGCGAGCCCGACCGAGACCTCCGCGGGAGACTTCGTGCCCGACATCTCCGAGCGCGGGAGCTTTCGCCTGCAGGTCTCCCTCGACGAGGGGAGCTTTCGCCGCGGCAGCAACCCCATGACCGTGCGCGCGCTCACCCCCGAGGGCGAGCCCGCGTCGCTGCTCGAGGTGCGCGCGCGCATGCCGGGCCACGCCCACGCCGAGTCCCTCGCCGAGGTGCGCGCGGTCGACGGCGCGTGGCGCGTCGACGGCCTCGAGATGACCATGCCCGGGCGCTGGGTGATCACCTTTCGCGTCGCGCACGAGGGCGTCGAGGATGAGGCGCTCGCCGTCACCTCGCTGCGCTGAGCTCGCCCTCGCGGCGCTGCTCTTCGGCGCGCCCGTCGCGGCGTGCCCCTGCGGCGCGCCCTCGGGGGCCTTCCCCGCGTGGACCGCCCTCGACGAGCGGGTCACCGTCACCGCCCTCGCGGGCTACGCGGGCGAGGTGGGGAGCTTCGACGACCGCGCCCGCGCGTGGCCCCTCCCGCGCGACGTCGCCGCGCACCGGGTGACCCTCGACCTGCTCGCGGCGTGGCGCCCGATCGCCGCGGTGGAGCTCTCGCTGGGCGTCGCCGCGGCGTGGTCCCACGCGTCGCAGCCGGGGGTGCTGGCCGAAGGGATCTCCCTGGGAGACAGCGCGTTTCGCGCGCGGTGGGAGCTCCCGAGGGGTTCGTCTGCGGGGGTCCCGGCGGCGGCGCTCTGGCTCGGCGCGCGCGCGCCCACGGGCGAGCGAGACCCCCGCGCGAACGGGCTCACGAGCGTGGGCCTCGGGCACTGGGAGGCGAGCCTCGGGGGCGAGCTGAGCTGGTCCTTCGGCGCGCGTTGGACCCTGAGCGTCGGCGTCGAGCTCGGCGCTCGCGCGCCCGCGACCTGGGACCACGTCGAGGTCACCCCAGGGCCCCGCGTCGCGGCGCTGCTGCTCGCGGTGTGGCGCCCCAGCGAGCGCGTCGCCCTCTCCGCGGGCGTCACCGCGTGGGCGGAGCTCTCGCCCTGGGTGCAGGGCGTACGCGAAGACCCCTCCGTGAGCCACCGGGTGGGACCCACCGTGGGCGCGAGCTGGCAGGCGCTGCCCGCGCTGCGGGTGCTCGCGTCGGCGGGGATCGATCCATTGGTGGACGGCTTCGGCGGCAACGCCGCGGCGAACGTGCGCGCGACGCTCGGGCTGAGCTGGGCCGCGCTGCGCGATTGATCCGGGGGTATGCTCCCGGCGATGTCGTCGGGGCTGCGCGCGTTTCTCGTGCTGGTGATGGTCGGGGCGCTCTGGGCCGCGGGCTTCGCCGCGGTGCTCGCCGTCACCCCCGCGGTGCCCTCGTGAGCGACGCGCCCAGGCCTCCCCGCCTCTGGACCTCGGCCCTCGCCTTCGCGGTGTACCTCGCGACCGTGCTGATCGGCACCGTGGTCACCCTCGCGCTCTTTCTCCTCGCCCGCGCGCAGCCCGGACGCGTCGACGAGGCCCTCACGCAGGAGGCCGTCGCGGCCCTCGGGACCTCCCTCCCCGGCATTCTCCTCGCGGGCCTGGTCTCGTCGCTCGCGGGCGTCGGCGTGGCCCTCGCGGCGGCGTCTCTGTCGCCGCAGCCCGTGCTCGCGCGGCTGCGCCTGGTGCCGACGCGCCGGGGCTCGCTCGTGGCCCTCGCGGCGACCCTCGCGATGGTGGGCATGGGCGCGCTCTCGAGCGCCGTCACCCGCATGCTGCACTTCGAGAACCGCGGCACGCTCCCGCTGATTCGCGAGGCGCTGCGCGGGCTCACGCCGCCGCAGATGGCGCTCGGCGTGGCGATCATCGGCGTCTCGGCGGGCGTGGGGGAGGAGCTGTTCTTTCGCGGTTACCTCCTCACGCGGCTCGCCGCGCGCTGGCGCCCGTGGGTGGGCAACGCCGTGGTGGCCGCGCTCTTCGCGCTGATGCACCTCGACCCTGTGCACTCGTCCTTCGCGCTGCTCGTGGGCCTCGCGCTCGGCTGGACCTCCCTGCGCGCGAAGAGCGTGCTCCCCACCCTCGGCGCGCACGTGCTGAACAACACGATGAGCGTGGTGAGCACCTCCGTCGAGTCGGGGGAAGACGACGCGCCGCTGCGCGTGCTCTTCGTCGCGGGGCCGGTGGCGATCGCCGCGGGGCTCTACGCCGTGGCGAGGCTCACTCGGGGTACAGTGCGCGGCGATGAGCACCTACCGACGTGATCCCGTTCGCGCGCCGAAGCTCTCGGGCG
Source organism: Polyangiales bacterium (assembly GCA_041389885.1). GTDB lineage: Bacteria > Myxococcota_A > Polyangia > Polyangiales > JAWKRB01. The sequence goes on from JAWKRB010000013.1 coordinate 56,938, forward strand.
CGGCGCTGAAGGCCATGGTCGCCGCCATCGAGTCGCCCCTCGGGGCGCCGGTGATCGACCAGATCCTTCGAGACTCGGGCTTCGAGCGCTTTCGCGGGGCCGACCCTGGGAGCGCGTCGCCGATGCAGTTCCCCCTCCCGCGGCCCGAGGTGGCGCCCGCGGTGACCGAGCGAGAGGCCTTGTGCGACAAGGTCTTCGACGCGCCCGCGGTGCCGGTCACGGCGCCCCTGGCAACGGTGCGCGCGATGCGCGAGGCGTACCGCGACGGCGCGTCGCCCGCCGAGACCCTCGCGCGGGTGCACGCCGCGGTCGACCGCTTCGAGGCGAGCGAGCGCATGGGGTTCTTCATCGCGCGGCACCCCGACGAGGCGATGCGCGACGCCGAAGAGAGCGCGCGTCGCTGGCGCGAGGGCGAGGTCCGCTCGGCCCTCGAGGGCGTGCCGGTGGTGATCAAGGACGAGGTCGACGTGGCCGGCTACGCCACCACCCTCGGCACGAAGTTCTTGCGAGAGAGGGCGATGCACGACGCGACGATCAGCGCGCGGCTGCGCGCGGCGGGCGCGGTGATCGTGGGCAAGGGGAACATGAACGAGATCGGGATCAACCCGATCGGGCTCAACCCCCACTGGGGCGCGTGCCGCAACCCCTGGGACCGCGGGCGCATCACCGGAGGATCCTCGAGCGCGAGCGCGGCGGTGGTGGCCGCTGGAATCGCACCGATTTCCATCGGCGCAGACGGGGGTGGCTCGATTCGAATTCCCGCGGCGCTCTGCGGCATCGTCGGGCTCAAGGCGACGCACGGTCGCGTGCCCGAGACCGGCGTCCCCGCGCTGTGCTGGAACGTCGGTCACGCGGGTCCGATGGGTCTCACCGTCGACGACGTCGCGGCGTGCTACGCGGTCATCGCGGGCGACGACGGGCACGACACGGCGTCTCTGGGCCAGCCGTCGCCGACCCTCGAAGGGCTCTCGAACGCCGACCTGCGCGGGCTCCGCGTGGGGGTGTGCCGCCCGTACTTCGAAGACGCCGACGCCGACGTGGTCGCGCGCTGCGAAGAGGCCCTGCGCGCGCTCAAGGACGCGGGCGCCGAGGTGCGCGAGGTGCCGCCGCCGGAGCTCAACTCCGTGCTGTGGTCCCACGCGGTGATCATCTTGTCGGAGATGCGCACGGCGATGCTGCGGCACCTTCGCGAGGGCAGCGCGCGCTTCGCCCTCGACTCGCGCACCAACCTCGCGATCGCGTCGCGCTTCACCGCCACCGACCTCGTTCACGCGATGCGCCACCGCCACCGGATCACCCGCGAGACCCTCACCGCGCTCCGTGACGTCGACGTGATGCTGACGCCCACCACGGCGATCACCGCGCCGCTCATCCCCGAGCACGCGCTGCCCGATGGCGAGTCGAACCTCCCGGTGGTCGACGCGCTCATGCGCTTCGTGCGCGTCGCCAACCTCACGGGGTGCCCGGCGATCTCGGTGCCCGCGGGCTTCGACCGCGCGGGCATGCCCGTGGGCGCGCAGCTCATGGGGCGCCCCTGGGAGGAGCACGCGCTCCTTCGCGCGGCGCGGGTGATCGAGGCGAGCGTGGCGCGTCGCACGCCCGCGCATCACAGCACGGCGCTGCTGGGGTGAAGACCGCTCACTCCACGCGCTGACAGGTCTCGTCGCAGCCGTCTCCCGAGCGGGTGTTCCCGTCGTCGCAGCGCTCGCCCGCGTCGAGGTAGCCGTCGCCGCAGCGGGGCGCGCGGCAGTCGGGCCGACACGCCGCGGGGACCACCCGGTGCTCGATCACCACGGGGCTCGTGCGCGCGAGGGGGCGCGCGCTTCCGTTGCGGTCGATGTAGCGCGGCGCGGTGATCCCGGTGCGGTAGCTGCCTTCGGCGACGACGCGCCAGGGGGCGCTCCAGGGGAGCCGCGAGAGGGCGCCGCCGTCCGTGTTTCGAACGAACTGTCAGCGCCGCCGGCCGCTTCGGTGACCGCGACGGCGCGACCGAAGGAGGGGACGACGCTGCGGGCTCCCGCACACGAAGTTCGGCGCGCGAGGACGCGCACCTCGGGAGTGCGGAACGGGCCTGGTCGATGTACCGGGGTGGGCGCGGCGGCTCGCCCGCTGCGAGGCGGTGCGGGCCTCTGGAGCCTGCGCGCATTCACGGCAGACGAAGGGCCCGCTCTTTGCGAAACTCGGCGCGTGGGAATCCTTCATCGAACCTTCGCGATCATTGCGGTCACCCTCGTCGCGGCGTGCTCCGACGACGCCGCCATCACCGACGCCGCCATCACCGACGCGGGCACAGCCGACGCCGCCATCACCGACGCCGCCATCACCGACGCCGCCATCACCGACGCGGGCACGGCCGACGCGGGCACGGCCGACGCGGGCACGCTGGACGTGGCTTCGCGAGACGTCAACGACCAGGACCGTCACGCGGTCGACGTCGTCACCGACACGGGCGTCACCGACACGGGTGTCACCGACACGGGCGTCACCGACACGGGCGTCACCGACACGGGCGTCACCGACACGGGCGTCACCGATGCAGGGTCCTCGGACGCTGCTTCGACGGACACCGGCCCGACGGACGCGGGGTGCAGCAACACGATGACCGACAACAACAACTGCGGCGGCTGCGGGCGCGTGTGCTGCGCCGGAAACGTCTGCGCCGTAGGCATGTGCGTGAACGCTTGCCCCGCCGGGCAAACCTCGTGTCCTCCCGCCACGCCCCCCGTCGGCTGCTTCGGCGGAGGCGTCTGCCGCGACCTGCGAAGCGACGCCGCCCACTGCGGCGCGTGCGGCAGCGCGTGCCCCACGGGTCAGACCTGCGTCGACGGCGCCTGTCAGACGCCCTTCACCGCGCTCGCGCCCTGCAACGTGCCCGGCGACTACACCACCGGCAACACCGTGACCTTCGGTGGCACCTTGGGCTCTGCGTACCAGCCCCGCTGCCTCACCGTGCGCCTGGGAGAGTCGGTCATCTTCTCGGGAAACTTCGCCGGCCACCCCCTCATGCCCTCCACCCGAGGGACGAGCAACACGCCCATCACGCGCACCGCGGCCGGGGTCACCAACACCATTCGCTTCAGGGGCGTCGGGTACTTCCCGTACTTCTGCGAGTTCCACGGGACCGACAGCGGGAGCGGGATGGCGGGCGTCGTGCGCGTGGTGGAGTGACGGCGGTGACGCGGTACGAGGTTCGCGACACCGAAGACGCCCTCGAATCGCTCGCCCTGGTCGACCGCGCGCGAGACGCCGTCGTTCACGTCGCCCCCGCCCGCGGGGCGATGGTCACCTGCTTCACCGTCGCCGACGAGCCCGTGCTCTAACTCGACGACGCCACCCTCCGCGACCCGACGAAGAACGTGCGCGGCGGCGTGCCGCTGCTGATGCCCATCGCCGGGAGGCTCGACGACGACCGCTACGCTCTCGGCGACCGCGCCTTCGCGATGAAGCAACACGGCTTCGCGCGAAACCTCCCCTGGTCCGTCGCGTCGCGCGCGACCGTCGACGCCGACGCCACCCGCGCGTGGGACAACGCCGCGAGGCGCGCGGTGGAGTTCACCGGCCTGCCTTCGCTGGGCGAAGGGGAGGTGGACCTGCACCTCCTCGACGCGCGCGCCACGCGCACCACCCTCCGCCGACCCGGCCTGCGCGACGTCGAGGTCAGCTGGAGCGACGCGCTCCCCGTGCTGGTCGTGTGGACGCTCCCCGACAAGGACTTCGTCTGCGTCGAGCCCTGGAGCGCGCCGGGCAACGCCCTCAAAGAGGGCCGCGCGCGGTGGGTGCCCGAGGGCTCCACCGCCGCGTGGAGCCTCTCGTTCCGCGCGGCGCGCTGAAGGGCGTCGGCCCTCGCCCGCGGGCCATGTCCTGCGGTCCACGCCCCGTGTGGGGAGCGGGCCACGGGCGGCCCGCGGACCGGCGCTTCGCGGGTCCAAGGCGCGGGCTGGAACGGATCGTGATGGGCGAGCTGGACCCCCAAGGAAGAAGGTCGCCCATGCGCAACACCCTGCTCGCTTCGCTGCTCGTCGCCGTGCTCGCCCCCGCCTCTGCCCTGGCCCAGCAGGCCCGTTGTGACTGCGCGGCGACGGCCTGTCTCCCCGCGGGCCCGGGTGAGGCGAGCCTTCGCGGGCGCCTGGTGCAGTCGGAGGGCCGCGACGCGAACGGTCGCCTGGAGCGCTACCTCGCGGTGGAGCCGTCGTCGCCCGTGTGCGTCGAGCTGCCCTCGCAAGAGGGCGCGACGACTCGCCCGGTGACCTCGCCGCGGCTCCAGCTCGTGGTGCTCGACCCCGCGCTGCGCGCGCAGCTCCAGGCCGGTGTTGGGAGGGAGCAGACGCTCCGCGGGGTGGTCCTCGAGCAGCTCACCGCGCATCACCACACGCCGCTGCTGCTCGACGCCCGCGCGATGGCCGAGCCACCGCGCGCCCCCGCCGCGCGCTGCCAGGCCGATCGCGTGGAATGCCTCCGCGAAGGGCTCCCCGCGCTCACCCGCGCGATGGCCGAGGTGCCAAGGGCGCCGGAGCAGGCGCGCGCGATCCTCGGTGAATCGCGGGCGCCCTCGGCGCGGGTGTGGGCGGCGTACCTCGCGCACCACGCGGGCGACGACGCGGCCGCCGAGACCGCCCTCGCGGCGCTCGCGCGCGACGGCGAGACTCCCACCCTCGACGCGGCGGTCACCGCGCCCGCCGACCGCGCGCTGCGACTCGCGCGGGAGCACGCGGAGTTGCTGGGCGACGACGCGATGGCCCGGCTCCCCTGCGCGGTCTTCGCCTGGGACCCTGCGTCCGCGGCGCGTGCGTTCGGCCCGATGCACGGCTCGACCCGCGACGCGCTGATGGCGCCCTTCAAGCAGCGCTGCGTCGCCGAGGCGCTCGCGGGGGCGCTGTCGTCGTCCGAGCGCGCGCGGGTGAGCACCGCCGTCGACGCCGTGACCCGCGCGCTCTTTCGCCAGTGGCCGCGCCCCGCCGACGGCACGATCTGGACGATGGTGGCGATCTCCGCCCGCGAGGCGCTCACCGATCCGCTGCTCGGCGTCGAGGGCGATCCCCTTGCGGCGCAGGACGCTGCCGCGCGCGCGGTGGTCGAGCGCATGGCCCAGGAGTCTCCCGCGTCGCTCTCGCGTCTCGCCGCGTACCGCAGCGCGGCCGAGGGGAGGGTGGGCGCGATCGCGCGCGGCATCTGCGCGGTGTGGCGCGCGCGAGGGCGCACGATCAGCTCGGGTGAGTGTCGACGGCGCGCGTACACGGCGACGCTCAGCGCGTTCACGGTCTGGGTGGGCGCGAGGCAGGGCATGGAGTGAGGGCCCGCGCGGTCGCGCGGGGTGGGCCCGCGGCGTGGGTTCACCTCACCCCTTCAAGTCCCTGTAGAAGCGCGGCTACCGCCCCGCGGGGCGTCCGCCCTTGCGCGGGTCGGTCGCGGCCTCGAGGCGCACGGCGTCGCCCTCGCGCACGATGCGAATGGCCTGCACCACCGCGCCGTAGCGCAGCGGGGTGACCTCGTGTCCCCGCGCGCGCAGGTCGGCCTGCACGGCCTCGGGCACGTCGGCCTCGACGCCCATCGACTCGGGCGACGCGGCCTGGTGCACCCGCGGGTGCGCGACGGCCTCGCCCACGGGCGTGCGCATCACCATCGCGCGGTAGGCCACCTGGGTCACGGCGGTGACGATCCGCGTGCCGCCGCTGCCGCCCACGCAGAGCACGGGGCGGTCGCCCTCGAACACGAGGCTCGGGGTCATCGTCGACACCGGACGTCGCCGCGCGCCGGCGAGGTTCGTGGTGCTCGCCTGCGGGCCCGTGGCGTCGGCGGCGGGGGGCGAGGTGAAGTCGTCCATCTCGTCGTTGAGCCAGAAGCCGCGCACGCTCACCCCCGCGCCGAAGGGGATGTTCACCGTGGTGGTCACGCTCGCGACGTTGCCCTCGGCGTCGACCACGCAGAGGTGCGAGGTCCCCGTGCCCGGAGGCACCGCGGCGGGCGCGGGAGACTCGGGGAGCGGGAGGTCGTAGTCGCTCGACGGCCGCGCGCGCGCCATGTCGAAGCGCGCCGCCCGCGCCGCCGTGCGCTCGGGCGCCATCAGCGCGTCGATGGGCACGTTCACGAAATCAGGATCGCCGAAATACCGCGCGCGATCGAGGAACGGGCCGCGCCACGACTCCGCGAGCGCGTGCACCACGTCGGGCTCGGAGCGGGGGTTCCAGCGCTCCATCAGCGCGAGGCTTGAGAGCATCGTGAAGCCCCCGGCGCTCTCAGGGGGCGCGGTGACAAAGCGGTACCCGAAGCGCTCGGCCGTGAGGGGCTGGCGCTCGACCACGCGGTACGCGCGCAGGTCGTCGGCGGTGATCACCCCGCCGATGCCCGCGGCCGCGCGCACGATCTCGTCGGCCACCGCGCCCTGGTAGAAGTAGTCGGCGCCCTCGCGGCCGAAGGCGCGAATCGTCGCGGCCAGCGCGGGGTTGCGCACGGTCGACCCGGCGACCATCGCCGTGCCCTCGGCGTTGAGAAAGGTGCGCCCCAGGGGGTCGCGGCCCAGCGCCGCGGCGAAGCGCCCCGAGATCGCGGCCATGTGCTCGCTCGGGGTGAAGCCCTGCTCCGCGAGGCGGGCGGCGGGCTCGACGACGCGGGCGCGGTCGAGACGTCCGAAGCGATGGAGCAATTCGTCGATGCCCCTGGGCTCGCCGGGCACGCCGATGGTGGGCCCCATGGGCCTCGGGGGACCGCCCGGGGTGAAGCGCTGGATCGCGTTGGGCTGCAGGGCCGCCGGCGCGGTCTCGCGAAAATCGATGAAGGTCAGCGTGCGGTCGCTCGCGCGGTAGTACAGCGCGAAGCCGCCCCCGCCGAGCCCGCTCGACGCGGGGGAGGCGACCCCGAGGGCCAGCATCGTCGCGGCGGCGGCGTCGGCGGCGGTGCCCCCGGCGGTGAGCACCTCGGCGCCCGCCCGCGAGGCCTCGGGGTGATCCGCCGCGACGGCGAAGCGCGCGAAGGTCGCCGTCGGCGTCTCCGAGAGCCGAGGGGCTTCGACGGGCGTCGCGGCGGTGTGGGGCGGGGTGACCGGGGCGGAGCTGCGGCACGAGAGCAGGGCAACGACGACGGGGAGCGTGGCGCGGAGTTTCACCGGCACACCTTCGCGGAAACCCGGCGGGTCTGCCAAGGCCGACGACGCGAAAAGGACTACGGAGCAGGCTGCGCGGCGGGCTGCGCCGCGGGGGCCTTGCGAAAGCGCAGGGTCATGCGGTCGCTCTCGCCGATGGCGACGTAGCGCTCGCGGTCGCGCTCGCCGAGGCGGAGCGACGGGGGGAGGGTCCACACGCCCTCGGGGTGGTCGTGGGTGTCGCGGGGGTTGGCGTTGATCTCCGACGACGCGTCGAGCACGAAGCCCGCGCGCTCGGCGACCTGCACCACGTAGGCCTGCGCGAGGTAGCCCTGGCGCGAGCTCGTGGCGGGGTCGGCGCCCTCGGCGGCCCGGTGCTCGACCACGCCGAAGACCCCGGTGGGCTTGAGCACCCGGTGCACGGCCGTGAAGACCGCGTCGAGGGCGTTGTCGTTCTGCCAGCCGTGGAGGTTCCTGAAGGTGAGCACGACGTCGGCGGAGCCCGCGGGGCCGAGGTCGACCGAGGCCGGCGGCTCGAGGATCACCGTCTGCACGTTGCCGTACACGTCGGGCCGCGTGCGGAGAAACTCCTGAAAGCGGTTGTGATACCGCGCCCGCGAGCCCTCGGCGGAGGGGATCGCCGCCACCAGGCGCCCGCTGTCATGGAGCAGCGGCGCGAGGATCTCGGTGTACCAGCCGCCGCCCGGCGACAGCTCGACGACCGTCTGCCCCGGCTGCACGCCGAAGAACGCGAGGGTCTCCGCCGGGTGGCGGTGCGTGTCGCGGGCGCGGTTGGCCTCGGCGCGGTGCGAGCCGGTGAGCGCCGCGTCGACGGAGCCAAAGGGCACCGGCACGACCGCGGCGGCGGGGGCGGCGGCGGTGGGGGTCTGGGTGCTCGAGCAGGCCGTGCCGAGGGCGAGCGCGGCGAGGAGATGGAGGGTTCGCATGGGCGACGTGCTTCGTTCCCCAGAGCGCCGGTGTCAAGCGCGGCGTCGCGCGACCCGCCTGGCGACCGCGGGCGGGGCTTGACCTGAAGCAAGTAAGTGATTACTTGCATGCCCATGGCCGAGCGGCGACGTCCGACGGAGCTTCGACAGGTCGAGCTGATCGACGCGGCGCTGCACATCCTGGCGACGCGGGGCATCGCCGCGCTGAGCACCCGCAGCCTCGCGGCGCAGGTCGGGCTGAGCAGCGGCGCGATCTTTCGGCACTTCGCCTCGATCGACGCGCTCTTCGAGGCCGTGGTCGCGCGGGTCGAGTCGGTGCTCGAGGCGACGTACCCCGACGAGGCGCTGAGCCCCCGAGAGCGCCTCGGTCTCTTCGTCGAGGCGCGCAGCGCCGCCGTGGGGAGCCAGCGGGGGATCATGCAGCTCGTGCTCTCGGAGCAGTTCCTCCTCGCGCTGCCGAAGGGCGCCGCGGCGCGGCTCGGGGCCTGCGTGCTGAAGACCCGCGAGTTCGTCTCGCGGTGCCTCCGCGAGGGCCAGGCGGCGGGCGAGTTTCGCGACGACCTCGACGCGAGCGCGCTGGCCGTCCTCGTGCTGGGCACCATCCAGATGCTCGCGCTCTCGGCGGCCCGGCGGCTGCCCCTCGCGGCCCCCTCGCCGCTCGTTCGAGAGACCCTCGACGCGCTGCTTCGCTCTGCGCCGCAATCACCTCGCGCGAAGGGGCCTTTGGCGACCCGCCCCAGGCGCCCCCCGCGCCCATGAGCGCCTCACTCCGACGCGCGGCGTCGCCCAGGCGCGAATCACCCGTGAACCAGAGAGAAGACCCGATGAAGCCTGCAGCACTGAACACCCTCCTCGTCGCCGCGGCCCTCACCTCGACGGGCTGCGCCACGCAGTCGGCGGTGGCGCACCACGCGCCCGCGCTCGGGGGCCCCACCGTGCGCGGCCTCGAACTCCCCGCGACGCCCGGACCAGGCCAGCCGCGGGCGGTTCGCGTGTTGGTCGACGAGCCCGCGCTCAAGCTCGTGTCCATCGTGCTCCGGCAGGGGACCGCCCTGCCCGAGCATCGCGCCGCGGTCCCCGTGACCATCATGGCGATCACGGGCGCTGGGACCGTCACGGCGGGCGCCGAGCGCCTGCGCCTCGACGCCGCGCACGCCGTGGTGCTGGCGCCCAACGTGCCCCACGCGGTGCTGCCCGACCCAGGCACCGACCTCGTGCTGCTCGTGCATCACCTCGGCCGCGGCGCAGAGTCTCACCCGTGACCCTCTCTCCCGCCGCCCATCGCGTCCTCGGCGCGCTCCGACGCGCGCTGTGGGTCGTGCTCCTCGTCGCCCTCGCGCTCGTCGTGGCGTGGAAGCGCGTGTGGTCCCCGGTGAAGGTCGAGGTCGTTCGGGTCGACCGCGCGGCCGTCGTGCAAGAGGCCTTCGGCCGCGGGACCCTCGAGAGCCAGCGCGAGGCCGCCGTGGGCTTCGACCTCGTCGGACGGCTCAGCGAGGTGCTCGTCGACGAGGGCGCGCGGGTCACCCTCGGCCAGGAGCTCGCGCGGCTCCAGACCGACCAGGCCCAGGCCGACCTGCAGTCCGCGCAGCGGGGCGTCTCCGCCGCGCGCACCTCCCTGCGCCGGCTCTCCGCCGACGAGGCCCGCGCCCGCGCCCTGCTGCGCACCGCCGAGCGCGAGCACGCCCGCGCGCAGTCTCTCTTCGGCACCGGCGCGATCTCGGGCCTGCAGCGCGACGAGGCCGACGACCGCCTGCGCCTCGCCCACGCCGAGCTCGACCGCGTGCTCGCGCTGCGCTCCGAGGCGACGCGGGGCATCGACGTCGCCGCCGGGGGCGCCGAGCAGCGGCGGGTGACCATGGTGCGCGCCACCCTCCTCGCGCCCTTCGACGGGCTGATCACACGACGGCTCCGCGAGCCCGGCGACACCGTCACCGTGGGCTCGACCGTGCTGCGCATCGTCGACACCTCGCAGGTGTACGTGAACGCCGCCATCGACGAGACCGTGCTCCCGCTGCTGGCCGTCGATCAGCGCTGCAGCATCACCTTTCCCGGCGAGACCGAGGCCGTGCCGGGGCGGCTCACGCGCATCCCCTGGGAGGCCGACCGGCAGACCCACGAGCTCGTCGTCGAGGTCACCCCCGACCGCCTCGCGCGCCGCGTCGCCATCGGCCAGCGCGCCGACGTGCGCATCGAGGTGGGGCGCAGCGAGAACGCCCTGCGCATCCCCACGCGCATGATCTTTCACGACGAGCGCGGACCCTTCGTGTACGCCGACCGCGGAGGTCGCGTCGCGGTGCTTCGCCCGCGCTTCGGGCGCACTGGCGCGGAGCACGTCGAGGTGCGCGCGGGGCTCTCCGAGGGCGACACCGTGCTCGCGCCGCCGCGCCCCGCCCTCGCGCTGCCGCCCGGCCGCCGCTGGGTGGCGCGGTGAACCTCGCGCTGCGAGACGTTCGCCGGCACGTCGCGCGCTTCCTCGGCACCGCGGCGGGTCTCGGGCTCCTGCTCAGCGTCGTCGTCGCGATGCAGGGGATCTACGCGGGCATGGTCGACGACGCGACGATCCTCACCCGCGCGATGAGGGCCGACGTGTGGATCGTGCAGCGCGACACTCTCGGCCCCTTCGCCGAGGCCTCGCGGCTCGACCCCAGCGTCGAGGCCCGCGCCTCGGCGGTGCCCGGCGTGCGGCGCGCGCGGCCCTACAACTACCAGCTCATTCAGCGCACGCACCGCGGCGCCGTGCTGCGCATCGCCCTCGTGGGCCTGGGCTGGCCCGACGACGCCGGGCACACCCTCCCGCTCGTGCGCGGACGTAGGCTCCACCAGGCCCACGGCGAGATGATCGTCGACGCCTCCCTCGGGCTGGATCTCGGCGAGACGCTGGTCCTCGCGGGGGAGCCCTACCGCGTCGTCGGGCTCACGCGAAACGCCCTCACCTCGGGAGGAGACTCCGTGGCGTTCATGAGCGTGGCCGACACGCAGCTCGTGGCCTTCGACCAGTCGCCCGAGGCCACGGTGCTCGAGCGTCAGCGCGTGGTCGAGCGCCTGCTCCGCACCGACCTGGGGCGTGGTCAGCCGGGACTCGCCGACCTCGCCCGCGACCCCCGCTGGCGCGCCCCGGCCCTCGCCTCGCCGCCCCTCGCGGCGGTGCTCCTCGACGTCGACCCGCACCGCGTCGGAGAGGTCCTCGCGACGGTGCGTCGCTGGGGCGATGTCAGCGTGTTCACCCAGCCCGAAGAAGAGGCGCTGCTGCTCGGCGGCGTGGTGCAGCGCGCGCGGATGCAGATCGGTCTCTTCACCGTGATCCTCACGCTCACCGCGGCGATCATCGTGATGATGGTGATCTACAACCTCACCCTCGAGAAGACCCACGACCTCGCGGTGCTCAAGCTCATGGGCGCGCCGCGCAGAGCGCCTGCTCGGCATGGTGCTGCAACAGTCGTGGCTCCTCGGCGCGCTGGGCTACGCCGTCGCGTACACCCTCGGCGCGACGCTGTACCCGATGTTCCCGAGGCGGGTGCTGATCACCGAGGCGATCTCGGTGGTCGCGCCCCTCGCGACCCTCGCGGTGGTGACCCTCGCGAGCGCGGTGGGGCTCAGCCACGTGCTCCGCATCGACCCCGCGAGCGCCCTGGAGGGATGACCATGACCGAAGCGGTCCGCGCGGTGAAGCTCTCGAAGACCTACGGCGCAGGACCCGCGACCGTGGTCGCCCTGAGCGGCGTGAGCCTCACCCTCACCCGCGGCTCCGTGGCCGCGCTGCTGGGCCCCAGCGGCTCGGGACAGTCTACCCTCATCAAGGCCCTGGGCTTCGTCTCCCCCGCCGACACCGGCGAGGTGTACTTCGAAGAGCAGCTCGTGGTGCGCGACGGCCGCCCCCTCGCGGACCTCCCGGCGCTGCGGCGACGACACCTGGGCTTCGTGTTTCAGAAGGCCAACCTCACGTCGTTCCTCACCGCCCGCGAGAACGTCGAGATCGCCTGTGAATTCGGCGGAAAGACCGACGGGCGAAGGCGCGCCCGGGAGCTCCTCGAGTACCTCGACATCGCCCACCGCGCCGACGCCTACCCCGAGACCCTCAGCGGCGGCGAGCAGCAGCGCGTGGCCATCGCGCGGGCCCTCGCCAACGACCCCTCGCTGATCCTCGCCGACGAGCCCACCGCGGCCCTCGACAGCGTGCGCAGCCGCAGCGTGATGGAGCTCTTTCGCAAGGTCGCCCACGACCGCGGCGCGGCGGTGCTGGTGGTCACCCACGACCACCGCGCCCTCGACGTCTTCGACGTGCTCTACGAGATGGAAGACGGGCGGCTCCGCCCCGCGCCCGCCCACGCCGCCCCCGCGCCACCCTCGCGCGCACCGCGATGACCGCCGAGAAGACCGCCGCGCTCTACGCCCACGACGCCGCGGGCCTCGCCGCCGACGAACGAGCACCCCGCCCACGAGGTGAGCTCGGCGGGCGACCCCCGGGGACGAGGCGTGATCCGAGCGCCTGCGCGGTCCACGCCGCGGCGGGCTTCGCGCGGTTTGTGTCGTAAGGTTGCGGGTCGAATGATCGCGATGAAGCGTGCTCGAAGGTCGTGCGCCGCGCTCGCCCCGCTCCTGCTGATGTGCTGCGAGACGGCCCCCGTCGACGGCGCGGGAGACGCGCTCGCGCCGACCGACGCGCTCGCGCCGACCGACGCGCTCGCGCCGACCGACGCGCTCGTGGTCGCCGACGGCTTCGCCCCGGGAGACGTGCTCGCGCCGCGCGACCGCTTCGTCGCAGCAGACACCCCCGCGCCCGGCCCCTCGGACGGGGGGGCTCCGGCCGGATCGCTCTCCGCGGGGCTGGGGCTCGACCCGCGCTTCGACGCCTTCGAGCTCCCCTACGCCCGCTCCGGCACGCCGCACGGGATCTCCCTGCGCCGCGAGCCCTCCCTGGGCGGCGACCTGGTGATCGCCGACTCCTTCGGCGGCTTCTACCGCTTCGCGACGCGCGCCGACGGACCCTCGACGATGCGCTTTCACACCGACGCGAACACCCCGCCCAACACCGTGCTGTACTGCCACCGGGCCGCGGCGCACGCGGCGAGCCGCACGGTGCTCTGCGGCGGCTTGATGGTCGAGGGGATCTTTCGCTTCGACGGCGAGACCGGGCGCTACCTGGGCGTCGTCCCCGCGGCGGGCGCGCCCGTGCCCTTCGACCTCATCGTGCACAACGAGTCGCTGTATTTTACGGCGCTCTCGCGGGGGCTGTGGCGGCGCCCCATCCTCGCCGGGGGCGAGCTCGGCCCGCCCGAGCGCCTCGACGAGGGCGCGTATGTGAACCTCGTCGAGGTGCCTGGGGGCATCGCGGCGACGGAGCGCAGCCGGGGGCTGGTCCTTCGCCGCGACGACGGCTCGGTCGAGGCGATCCCGCTGCCCGGGCCTTCGCAGAACCTGCGACTCCGGGGCTCGGACCTGTTCGTCGCCCTGGGCTCGCAGGGCGTCGCGCGGGTCGACCTCACGCGCCGCGCCGTGCAGCACCTGCCGGTGGGGTGCGTGGTCTCTGCGGTCGACGCCACCGACGAGGCGCTGGTGGTGGGGTGCCGCCGGGGCGTGCGCCTCTACGCGCTCCCGCCGCGGGAGGCCACCGCGCTCGGGCCGCTCCGCGACAGCACCCGCGCGAGCTACGGCATCACCGACGTCCTCGTCGAGGGGGACCAGGGCTACGCCCTCGATTGGCGCTCGCTGATTCGCTACACGATCCGGCGCGACCTCGCGGTGACGCCCCGCGTCGACCGCCCGCTGAGCGTGGCCGTGTCGCGGGAGCGCCCGTCTCGCTTCGAGGTCGCGAACCCCTTCGAGGTCCCCGTGCGCGCGGGGCCGCTCACCGTGGCGCCCGGCGCGCGGGGGTGGCTCGAGGCGCGGCCGGGGCAGGCCATGGTCGCCATCGAGGGCAGCGTGCGGGTGAAGGACTCGGTGCTCGTCGCGACCCTGGGCGAGGAGTTCATCGGCCCCGGGCGCCTCTCGGGGCTGCCCTTCACCAACACCTGGCTCTACACCCTGGTGCCCGACTGCGCGCTGCAGTGGCTCGACCTCGAAGACATGCTGTGGGCCTCGCAGCACGGCAGTTTCGGCGACGGCCGCGAGCTTCGGGTGCTGGTGACCCCCTTCGATCCGCAGCAGTCCCTCGACGCGCTGATCTCGCTCTGGGCGCCGCTGCCCTTCTCCAACCTCGCGGCGCTGCCCCTGGGGAGCAGCACCTACCGCGACGCCGCGCGGCGGATTCAGCTCACCACCCAGCTCGGCGGCCCCGACGCGACGCTGTGGCTCGAGCTCGACGGCGACAGCCAGGTCCGTCAGCTCTCGAACCAGTACGAGGGGCGGTACGGGATGCGCATCGAGCCCGCGCCCTGAGGCGCGAGCGCCGGGCTCAGCCGCCCTCGAAGTCGATCCACAGGGGGTCGTCGTCGGAGCGCTCGTCCCCGCGCAGCCTGCGCCCCTCCCGGTCGATCCCGCGGCGCCCGCGGAGCTCGTCGGACCACGCGCGGGCCTGCTCCGGCGCGCGCGCGCGCACCGCGTCGAGGAGCGCCCGCGCGAATTCCGTCGACGCCGCGCAGTCGTAGCGGCACGGGTACCAGGTGATCAGCCGCGCGCCGCCGTCGTCGGGCAGGAGGTTGTTGAGCAGGCTCTCGGCGCGCGCGACGTCGCGCATCGCCCAGCGCGCGGCGGCGTAGTCCTCGTGCGCGAGGCGGCCCTCGGGGCAGAGGGTGACCCCGCGCTCGACGCGCGCCGCGAAGGCCTCGGTGCAGCACGCGGGATAGCCCAGGAGCCTGCCCACCCGCGCGTTCGACGCGGCGTCCCCCAGGGCGACGCGCCCCTCGCCGGGGCGCATGGGCGCCTCCGCGTCGGCGAGGCGCAGGGCGTCTTCGTCGCTGCGGGCGAGGTAGGCCACGCGCTGGGTGTAGCGGGTGAAGCGCAGGGGCTCCTCGGGCGCGTAGAAGCCCCAGCCCCGGGCGCGCGCCTCGCGCGAGAGCGCCTCGGTCTCGGGCGCCTCGGCGAGCACCACGCGCAGCGCGGGCTTGATCCCGAGCTCAAACGCCAGGCGCTCCGGGCCGACGCCGTGCGTCACCGGGGCGCTCTCCCGCGGCGCGGCGACCGCGGGTCGGAGGTGCGGCGCGAGCGCGTCCTCCCGCGCGCGCATCGCCTCGAGCACCGCGCGGTAGCGCCCGAGGAGCGCCTCGTCGACGCGCTGCTCCGGCGAGGCGACGTACGAGTACGCGAGGCGCTCTCCCGGCACGAGGGAGGGCGCGCCTGGAAGCATCGGGCGCAGGTCGAACGCGTGCCGCGCGCCCGATGTGTCGCGCAGGCTCACCACGAGCTGCTCCGGGTGCGCGCTCACGGCGAGCTCGTCGCGCCAGTCGGGCGGGAGCAGCGGAGTGATCAGCGCGAGGAGCTCGTCGTGGGGGTCTTGGGACATCACCCGCGATGGTAGAGCCTCAGAGCCCCTCGCGGCGGATCGCGACGTACGTGCTCCCCACCGCGCGGAGGTTGTGCACGATGCCCGTCGCGCACCCGCGGGCCTCGTAGAGCCACACGCTGCCCCAGGGGTCGCTCCCCGACTCGTAGAGCACGATGTGCCCCGAGCCGCCGGAGTTGTACACCAGCGCGTCGCCGGGGCGGATCGCGCTGCGAGACACGCGGCTCCAGCGCGTCGTGCTGTTGTAGAAGTTGTACGTCGAGTAGGGGTGCGCGTCGGTGGTGACGGGCGAGGCCGAGGGGATCTGCCACACCTTCGCGACGAAGCCCGAGCAGTCGGCGCCGTATCGCCCGGAGTGCGTGCACGACGGGCAGCTCCCCGAGCACGACCCGTGGTTGAGCCCGTCGGTGCCCCAGGAGCCGTGCCCCCAGTAGTACGAGTACCCGACCCCCGAGCGCGCGATCTCGAAGATGCGCGAGACCTCGGGCGTGGCGCCGGGCGTGGGCGTGGGGGTGGAGCCGCCGCAGGTCGCGGGGTCGAAGGCCGCGGCGTCGACGAGGTAGGCGCCCGAGGCCCACCCCGTGAAGGTCTGGTAGCGCACGTTCCACCAGCCCGTGGTGGGGCCGCCCACGACGGTCACCGACGCGCCGCAGGGCATCGCGGTGAGGATCGCGTTCGAGGTCCCCGCGCCGGCGCGGAGGTTGAGCGCGCTCGCGGTGACCCGCAGGGTCGCGCCCATGGTCGGCGCGGGCGCCTCGACGTCGACCGGCGCGCCGCCGTCGGGGGTGAGGTCGGGGGTGAGGTCGTCGGGGGTAGGTCCCGTCGGGGCGTCGAGGACCACGGGCACATCGACCGCGGGAACGTCGCGAGGCGCCACGACATCGCGAGGTGCCACGACATCGCGAGGCGCGCTGGCGTCGCCGATCACCATCTCGGGGTCGCTGCCTGCGCCGCACGCGGCGAGGAGCGAGAGCACGCCGAGGAGACCCGGGGTGGAGGCGATCGACAGGCGCATCGTGGCCCGACGGTACAACCGCGGCCGCGCCGCGCGCTAGCGGGCGAAGGCGTAGCGGCGCACCACGAGGCCGTCGGGACCCGAATCCATCACGTACACCGCGCCCGCGTCGTCGACGACGACCGGGCGAAAGAGCTCGTCGTCGCCCGCGAGGGGAGGGAGGCGCAGGGTGCCGTCGACCGCGCCCGCCCGGTCGAGGCGGGCGACGACGAGGGCCGGGTCGCGCAGTCCGTCTTCGGTGAACGTGCCCACCGTCGCGGCGACGTACACGCGCCCCGCGCGGTCGCTGTCGAGCATCACCAGGTGCAGCACCGACGCGCCCAGGGGGACCACCGCGGACCAGTCCACCGCGCCGTTCTCGCGCGCGGCGACGGTCACCCGCACGGTCCCTCGCGCGCGGTCTTCGATCGCGGCGCGGAGGAGCTGCGCGCCGTCGCGCGAGGGACGTCCCCAGAGCGTCGGGCGCGCGGGGTCATCACGGCCCTCGGCGTCGGCCACCCGCACGACCTCGCGGTGCGCGTGCTCGACGTAGATCCCGTCGGCGTCGGCGAAGACCCCGGTCACCGCGCCCCCTTCCGCGATGGGACCTCCGCGGAGCGCCACCGTCGCCGCCGGTCGCCCCTCGCGGTCGAAGACCGTCACCGTGCCCGCGCCGAGGCGGTCGAGGGCGACCACGCGTCCGTCGGGGGTGTGCGCGAGGTCCTGCGTCGCGGCGCCCACGGGACCCGCGGTCGACACCGCGCGGCCGTTCACGAAGCGCTGCACGCGCCCGTTGCGCGCATCCAACACGTCGAGGCTCCCGTCGCTCGCGACCGCGATGGCCATGGGCCCCTCGGGGTTGGCCTCGGGCTCGCTCGTGTGCCCGAAGGACCCGAGCGCGCTCCCCCACGCGCCCCGCGCCACCTCGCCCGGCGCGAGGTCTTCACCCGCGTCGGCCGTCACGACAGGCGCGGGCGCCACGCGCGGAACCCTCCGCGGTGGCGGCGGCGCTGGGGGCTCGGGCGCGGGCGTGACCGGCGCGGGGGGCGTCGGCGCGGGGGGCGTCGGCGCGGGGGGCGGGCGGCGCGACCACGCGAGCGCGAGGGCGATCGCGACGGCGCCCACGGCGAGGGGCGCGCGGAGTCGGCGCGCGAGGGCCACGGAGCCCGTCACCCCGCGCGGCGGCGCGCGCTGACCTCGTGCACGTGGTCGGCGACGAACTTCACCGCGTCGACCGAGGTCTCGGGGGTGATCCCGTGGCCGAGGTTGAAGATGTGCCCCGGCGCGTCGCCGGCCTGGTCGATCACCCGCTCGACGCGGGACGCGAGCACCTCGCGGGGGGCGTAGAGCAGCATCGAGTCGAGGTTGCCCTGCACCGCCACGCCGGGGAGCCGCGCGCGGGCCTGGTCGAGGGGCGTGCGCCAGTCGACGCCGATCACGCTGCCGCCGGCCTCGCGCTGCAGCTCCAGCAGCGTCGCGGTGCCCGTGCCGAAATGAATCACGGGCACGCCCTTCGCGCTCACCCGGTCGAGGATGCGCTTCACGTGCGGCATCACGTACGCGCGGTAGTCGTCGGGGCCGAGGGAGCCCACCCACGAGTCGAAGAGCTGCACCGCCTGCGCGCCCGCGTCGATCTGCGCGCAGAGAAAGCGCGCGACCACCTCGCCGAGCTTCTCCATCAGCGAGGACCACGCCTCGGGCTCGCGGTACATCATCGTGCGGGTGCGCTGAAAGTTGGCGCTCTTGCCGCCCTCGATGAGGTAGCTCGCGAGGGTGAAGGGCGCGCCCGCGAAGCCGATGAGCGGGCAGCGGTCGGCCAGCTCGACCCGGAGCATTCGAATCGCCTCGAGGACGTACCCGAGGCCCTCCTCGGGGTCGATCACCCGCAGCGCCTCGATCTGCTCCACCGTGCGAATGGGCTCGTGCACCACCGGGCCCTCGCCCTTGGCGAACTCGAAGGGCGCGCCCATGGGCTCGAGCGGGAGCAGGATGTCGGCGAACAGGATCGCCGCGTCGACGTCGATCGCGTTCACGGGCTGCAGGGTCACCTGCACCGCGAGCTCGGGGGTGCGGCAGAGCTCGAGGAGCGTGTGCTTCTCGCGCAGCGCGGCGGTACTCGGCCATGTAGCGCCCCGCACGGCGCATGAACCACACGGGGTCGCGTCGACGGGCTCGCGTCGGCAGGCCTTCAAGAATCGGTCTCTCATCGCGGGCGGACGCTACCTCACTCCCTCCGCGCGGGAACGAAGTACGATCCCCGCCCCAGAGACCCATGGAGACGATCACCCGACCGCTCTGGCGATCCTTTCGCGGACACGACCTCGACGGGGCCGCGCACGCGCGCCGGGGCGGCCGTCGTGCGCGCCCCGAGCGGCGCCAGGCTCTACGTGCCC
This sequence comes from Polyangiales bacterium, assembly GCA_041389885.1. Lineage (GTDB taxonomy): Bacteria > Myxococcota_A > Polyangia > Polyangiales > JAWKRB01. Next base: position 75,785 of record JAWKRB010000013.1, read on the forward strand.
ACCGACGAGGACGGCGACGTGCCCGAGCTCTGCATGTGGGCGATGATGGACCTCGGGGTGCGCGCCCCGAAGCGCGTCGAGGAGGCCCTCGACGGCGCCACCTGGGCGAAGATCACCGACGCCCAGGCCGTGCTCGTGCGCCGCTGGCTCAAGCGCGACCGCCCCCTCCAGGGATCCACGACCGAGGTGCGCCTCGACTGCCTCACCTGCGGCGCGTGCTGCCGCCGCAACAAGGTCGTCCTCGACGACGACGACTTCGCGCGGTGGAGGAGGCCGACGCGAAGACCTCGGCGCCCGACCCTTCGTGCGCCGCGACCACGGGCGCTCGCTGCTGGTGCTCCGCGACGAGCTGACCGCCTGCACCTCGCGAACAACATGTGCGGGATCTACGCCCTGCGTCCCGACGGATGTCGTGCGTTCCCAGCGGTTTTGAGCCATGCCTCTCGGCCCGCATCAGACGGCGTCAGTTCGCCAGGGTGACCAGGATCGCCTTGAGGTGCGAGGGCTCGCCGGGCGACGGGGAAAGTCCTCGGGGTCGGCGAGGTCCTTCATCTGCGCGACCTCGCGCTTCGCGGCGCGCAGGGCCTCGTGCAGGTAGCGCCGGGCTTCATGCGGTGCAGCCCCGGTGGTTGCTGCACGCGAGGAGCCTGCCCTGGCGCGATCACCGGCGCGAGGGCCTCGACGAGCCGTCGGTAGTCTGACTCCGACGAGAAGCGCGAGTCTTTGGTGTTCGAGTAGCTCGGGGGGTCGCAGATCACGAGCTCGAAGCGGTCGCGCCGCGCCCGCGCGCCCTGGAGCCACGCGAAGACGTCGTGGGTGATCATCGCGTGGTCGTCGAGGGCCACGCCGTTCTCCTTGAGGTTCTCCGCGGCCCAGGCGAGGCGTCTCTCGACACGTCGACGCTCACCGTGCGCCGCGCGCCGCCGAGGCCGCGGCCACCGTGAACGGGCCGGTGTACGCGAAGAGGTTGAGCACCGCCGCGCCCTTCGAGAGCTCGCGCACGCGCCGGCGGTTCTCGCGCTGGTCGAGAAAGATCCCCGTGCTCAGCCCGTCGCCCAGGCGCACCCGGTAGCGCACCCCCGACTCGGTGATCACCATCGGGTCGGGCGCGCTCTCGCCCGCCACCGCGTTCGGCGGCGCCACGTCGCCGCGCCGCGACGAGACCAGCGTGTTGGCCTGCTTGGGGCGGTGCTTGGCGTACACCCCGCGCAGCCCGAGCTCCACCAGCGCCCGGGGATCGCCGGGTCGTGGGTCGCCCCCATCGCGTGGATCACCGCGTGCTCGCCGTACACGTCCACTGGGCAGTGCGCGAAGCCGTCGCCGTCGTGGGCCGGGCGAAAGGCCGTCGTGTCGCCTCGGCGCGCGAGCTCCCAGCGCAGGTCGGCGGCGCGTAAAAGCTTGTCTCGCAGCGAGATCGACGCGTCGCGGCCCTCGAGGGCGGCGCGGAGCTCGTCGGGCGTGGGGGCCTCGTAGCGCGCGGCCCTCCCCTTCGCGCCGGGGAGGCTCAGGGAGGCCGCGTGGAGCATCATCCTCGACGCGGGGGCGCCGCCGTAGGCCGCGTCGCCCAGCAGGGGAAAGCCCGCGGCGGCGGCCTGCACGCGGATCTGGTGCGTGCGCCCGGTGCGCGGGGTGAACTCGACGAGGGCGCGGCGGCCCGCGCGCTCGAGGAGCCTGTACCCGGTCACGGCGAGGCGCGGGTCGTCGTCGGCGACGCGGTCGCGGGGGAGGCAGGGGCGGGCGCGCATGAGCCCGTCTTTGCCGCGCTCGACGAGGTGGCTCAGGGTGCCCGAGGGGGCGCCGCGGGGGGCGGGCTCGACGACGGCGAGGTAGCGCTTCTCGGCCGCGCGGGTCTCGAAGGCCGCGGCGAGGCGCGGGTTGGCGGAGGGGTCTCGCGCGAAGACCAGCGCGCCCGAGGTCTCTTTGTCGAGGCGCTGGTGCACGCCGAGGTACACCGCGTCGGGGGAGACGCCGTCGCGGCGGGCGATCCAGTCTTGCAGGCGCGAGACGACGTCGTCGCGGCGGGAGGCGTCGGCGGCGTGGGTTGCGATCCCCGCGGGCTTGTTCACCACGAGCAGCAGCGGGTCCTCGTGGAGGATCCAGCGCGCGCGCCAGGGGGTGAAGAGCTCCGCGGGAGACAACGTGCGCGCTGATACCACCTGCGGCGAAACTGATACAGTGCGCCTCCGCCGTGTTCGTGCCCATCGCCCAGCTCCGCTGCGCCATCGAGCTCATCGCGACCCATGACCCGCCGCCGAGCGCCGAGGTGCGCCCCGCGAACGCGGTGGAGCACAGTTTGAGTACGTCGACGCCCTGATGGGCACCCCTGGCCGAGCGCGAGATCCAGGGCCTCGAGCCCGTGGCGGTGGGGCCCGACGGCGCGCCGCTGCCGGTGCTCGACGGGAGCACCTCGGTCGAGGGCAACGTCGTGGCGCGCACGGTGCTCATGCCCCGCGGCGACACCTACGGTGTGCGCGTCGACGGCGCGGGCTCGCTGCGCTACTTCGGCTGCGCGGCGCAGCTCTCGGCGCGGGGCGCGGGGAGGCGCGCAGGGTGCGCGTCGCGCTGGTCCCCAGGGCGAGGGACGTGGCGCTCAACCTGATCGTGACCCGCGACGACGGTCGGCGCGTGGTGCTCGCGAGACCTCGGGCGCATGGGCTCCGCGCCGACGCGGTGTCCGAGCGCGAGCTCGAGGTGCACCCCGGCTAGCTGCACGGGCGAGCGCCCCGACCGGGGCGATCCTGGTGCGTGCGCTCCCTCACCGCGGCGCCGGCGCACATGGGGCTGGTGCCCGGGTGCCGGGCTACGGCATCGCCCGGATGCCCTTCGTCGCCTCGGCGCCGGAGCGCACGGTGGAGGTCACCGCGCAGGTGGAGGGCCACCTGCTCCCCACGGCGGTGCCGCGGGTGTCGGGCCTGGTCGGCATCGTGAACGGCGCGGGCGTCGGGGCCTCGCCTCCTCGATGTCGTGCCCGCGCTGCGCTCCCTCGCCGGCACCTGCCCCATGGGCGAGACCTGCGCGCGCCCGGTGCTGCACGTCGCCGCGGGCGCGATCCCCTACGAGCGGAACATCATTTCATCGGCCCGGGCGCCTCGGTGGTCGCCGACGGCTCGGTGAGCGGCCTGCTGGCCTTCGGCGAGGTGGGCGGTGGGGTCACACTGGTCCCCGCGGGCACGGGCGACCGGCTGCGGCTCACGGGCACGGTGTCGGCCGCGCTGGGCTGGCGCGGCGACGAGGTGTACCCCGACGCGAGCGCCCTGCTGCTCTCGCCCGAGGCCTCGCGCATGGGCGTGAGCTTCGACGTGCGCGTGGGATACCGCTTCGCGGGGATCTTCGTCGTCGACGCCGGGCTGCGCGCGATGGTCTTTCCCGCCTTCGGGTCCCGCGGGCGGCAGTTCTCGTACCTCGGCGCCGCCGGGGCCTCCACCGAGGCGGCATCGCTCCTGCAGGTAGCAGCGCTCATCGGACTTGGAGTGGAGCCATGAGCATGCAGCGCCTCGCGCGATGGGGTTTGGAGTGGGCGATCCTCGCGGGGGCCGCGCAGGTCCTCGCGTCGTGCGCCGACTCGGCGCAGGGCACCGGCGCCTTCGGCCCCGAGGCCGGGGCGGTGACGCGGGACCCGGGTGCTCCCGCACGCAGGACTGCGAGGCGAACCGCGTGTGTCAGCCCTCGCCCGGCGAGTCTGTGTCGCGGTGTCGGGTGCCTACGGGCCGCTGCCCCGAGCGCGTGGCGGTCGACTGCTACCCCGACGCCCGCTGCGAGGTGGGCTCCGGCGCCGAGGGCTCGTGCTCGTTTCAGCCGCCGACGCGGGTGGTGTTCCCGACCTCGTCGTCGATCGCGCTCGAGCGCCCCAACCGCGAGTCTGACATCCCGGTCACGGCGGGGTGCTGCTGCGGTGGTCCCCGCTGCGGGGCATGAGCGGCGCGGTCACCGTCGCGGCGATCATGGACGCGACGCCCACCCTCGACGTCAACACCGGGCGCATCCGCAACGCGCAGAGCGTCCGGTGGATCTGGTCGTCGGCGGAGCCCGGGGGCCCCGTGATGGACGGCACCGTGCCCCTGCGCTACGGCCGCGCGGGCGTCGACCGCAACGGCGTGCCGGGGCCGGCCTACGGCGGCGACACCCTGCCCCGGGGGCTCTACTACTGGTTCGTGTTCGCCACGGTGCGCGGGCAGGTGGTGGCGTCGAGCGTGGCGCAGTCGTTTCGCGTAGGGCTCCCGGTGCCCGACCTGCGGCGCTGCGCGACCGTCAGCGACTGCGTCGAGTCGGCCTCCGACGTGCTGCTCTACGACTGCCTGAACGCCACGTGCCGCCGCCGCTGCGCCTCGGAGGTCGACTGCGAGACCGGTACTGCGCCCCTCGAAGCCCCGCCCCTCGGGGAGGGCGGCGCGGGGCCTACTGCGAGCTCGCCTCGACCCAGGCCACCGACGCCGGGGTCGCCAGCCGGGGCGACTGAGCGGCCCGGAGCGCGAGCTCGTCAGGCCGTCGCGCCCCGCGCGAAATGGTGTACCGTCCGCGCGTGGATCGGCGCGCGGCGCCGACCTTCAAGGAGGATGAGGTCCCGTGAAGCTCCTGCATGCTGAAGAACTCGCGAAGCTGGCGAACGATTCCAAGAGCACCGTGCTGCTGGCGATTCGTCGCGGCGAGCTGAAGGCGTCGCGCACCGCGGGCCGCAGCGCGCGCATCGCCCCCGAAGAGGCGCGCGCCTACCTCGTGAAGCGCAACTGCGCGGTGCCCCCAGAGCTCGAGGCCCGCGGCGGCCGCTCGGTGGTCGCCCTGGTCAGCGAGACGCCGGAGATCGTGAACCTCGTGCGCTCCGCGGTGCCCTCGGGCGTCGAGCTGCAGCACGAGCTGAACCTCTACGGCGCGCTGGTCTCCATCGGCGCCTCGGTGCCCGACGTGATCGTGGTCGACCTCGACCTGCCCTTCTTGAACGCCCCGATGATCGTGCGCGCGCTGCGCCAGTCGCCGCACCTGAGCGACGTGCGCATCGTCGCCATCGGCCTGCGCGACGAGTACTTCGCCGCCGCCCGGTCCGCGGGCGCCGACGAGACCTACATCAAGGTCGACCTCAAGGGCATCTCCGCGGGCATCGACCGCGCCCTCACGCCCCCGAACTGACCGCCCCCGCCAGCCGCGCGCGCACCACCTCGGGGGTGTCGCGCAGAAACTCGCCCGACGCGTCGAGGGTGACCAGCGCCGTGTGCCCGCGCGCGACGCAGTGGCCGTGCGCCAGGCTCGTGACCTCATAGTGGACCATGATCTTGTGATCGATCGCGCCCACCCGCGCGCGCACCGAGAAGCGCTCGCCGTGGCGCAGCGGGCGGTGGTGGCGGCAGCGGCTCTCGACCACCATCATCCGCAGCCCCAGCGCCACGAGGTCGGGCGCGTCGAGGGAGCGCGCGCGCATCAGCGCCTCGCGGGCGTACTCGAAGTACTTGAAGTAGTGCCCGTGCCACACGACCAGGAGCGGGTCGACGTCGTGAAAGGGCACCGTGTGCTCGATGATCGCGCTCACGCGTCTCCCCAGTAGTCGTAGAGGTTGAACCAGTTGTCCGGCGCGAGGCGGAGGTAGTGCTCCAGCCGGGACGCGTAGCGCGCGGCGCAGGCGGCGAGGGCGGCGTCGCGGCCCCGGCGGTCGAGCACCAGCGGGTCGGCGAAGGGCTCGCAGTGCAGCGCGTAGCGGCCGCCGTCGAGGGCCAGGCCGAAGGTGAGCAGCACCGGGCACTTGAGCATCGACGCCAGCAGAAACGGCCCCGTGGGGAGGCGCACCGCGCCGCCCAGCAGCGTCGCCTCGGCGCTGCGCTTCGAGAGCTCGTGGCGGTCGGCGAGGATCGCCACGAACTCCCCCCGCTCCACCCGCTCGCGGAGCGCGAGCACGTGCTCCATCCCGTCGGGGTCGATGTGCACCACGCGCACCACGCTCTCGGGCGACAGCGCGCGGAGCGCCTCGTTGATCATCCTCGCGTTCTTGAAATACCCGACGATGTTCAGGGGATAGCCCCGCGCCGACGCCTGCGCGCGCATGGCCTCGAAGCTCCCGAGGTGCGCGCCCAGGAGCACCGCGCCCCGCCCCGCCTCCTGCGCCGCGCGGAGGTGCTCGGTGCCGTGGCTCTCCAGGGTGATCCCGTCGAGCCTCCCGCGGAGAAAGAACACCCGGTCGAGGGCCGCGTGGGCGAAGCGCCGGAGGTGACGGTAGACGTCCCAGAAGCCGTGGGGTTGACCCGCGCGGCGGAGGTACGCCCGCGACGCCCGGCGCGCGGCCCCGTGCGCGAGCGCGTAGTACAGCGCGAGCGCCGACACGAAGGCCCGCGCGGGACCGCGCCCGAAGGCCGTCGCGAGCCAGGTCACGAAGCGAATCCCCGCGACGGTGCCCCGCTCCCTCGCGCTCAGCCACCCCTCGCTCAACGCGGGCGCCCCCGCGCGATGCGCGCGATCGAGAGCCGCGTGTGCATCCACGAGATCAGCGCGTTGTCTCGCACCATGCGAAAGTGCGACACGCCGCCCTCGCCGCGCGGCACGTACCTCACCCGCGTCGGGAGGTTGATCACCGGCGCGCCCGCCCAGACCATCTTCACGGCGATCTCGGGGTCGAAGTCCATCGCGTCGCCGCGCACGGTCACCGCGAGCGCGGCCTCGACGGGGTACACCCGAAAGCCGCACATCGGGTCGGTGATCACCCCAGGGCCCGCCTCGAAGTTCGTCCAGAAGATGGTGATCTCGCGGCCCACGCGCCGCGCCCTCGGCGCGCTCTCGTCGAAGATCGGCGCGCCCAGCACCAGCGCCTCGGGGCGCGCCCGCGCGGCGTCGAGGAAGCGCGGCGCGTCTTCGATCGCGTGCTGCCCGTCGGCGTCGACCTGCAGCGCGTGGGTGAAGCCCAGCTCCCGCGCCCACGCGAGGCCCGTCTTCACCGCGGCCCCCTTGCCGCCGTTGACCTCCCTGCGCCGCACCCGCGCGAGGCCCTCCGCGGCGATCGCGTCGAGCACCCGCCGCGCCTCGTCGCCGCCGCCGTCGTCGACCACCAGCACGTCGTCGACCTGCGCCCGCGCGCGGGCCACCACCGAGCGCACCGTCGCCGGGTTGTCGTAGGTCGGGATCAACACGCACGGACGAAACGCGCTCACGACGCCACCCCCGCGAACTCGAGGGACCCTGAGCTCACCCGCGCCTCCCCCGCGCTCAGGGTGAAGCGCACCGTGAGCCCCGCGCGCTCGCAGCGCAGCGAGAGGGCCTCGCCGGGTCGCGAAATCTTATGGAATTTCAGGTTGTTGGCGCGTCGCAGGGGACCGAGCTGGGGCCAGGCGCGGCGGGCGGCGGGCTCGGCGAGGGCGCTGAGCTGCGCGACGCCGGGGAGCACCGGATCACCGGGGAAGTGCCCGTCGAAGAAGGGCGAGTCGGCGGGCGCGACGGCCTCGCAGGCGCAGCGGTCGCCGTCGACGGTGAAGTCGGTCACGACGAAGCCGGGGCGCACGCGTCCTCCGAGGGGGGCCAGAGGCGGGAGAGCGCGCGGTCGAGGAGGCTCGTGCCGTAGCGTCGAAAGCGGTAGCTGCGCCCGAGGTACTCGACGGTGAACATCGCGCCCATGAGCACGTACGCGACGCCGCCGGTGTACGCCGCCCACCCGCGCAGCGGCGCGAAGACCGCGAGGAGCGTCGCGGTGAGCGCGTTGACCGCGAAGAACACGCACCACGCGACGGTCACGCCGCGGCACCACGCGCGCTCGGCGGGGGAGAGGTCGGGGACCTGCATCCGCGCGAAGCGCTCGACGAGGGGCGTGTCGGTGCGCAGCGAGCGGCCGAAGTGCGCGAGGAGGCTGAGGTTCACCAGCGTGGGCGCCGCGAGGAGCAGCCGCGCGTCGCCCGAGGCCGCCGAGAGCCCCGCGAAGAGGGCGATGAGCCCAGGGACCACGAGGGCCTGCGCGCGGTCTTCGGGGCGCGCGCCGCGGAGCGTGAGCGCCGCCCGGGGGAGCACCGCCGCGAGCACCAGCGCCGCCGCCGCGCGCGCGCTCCAGCGCGTGAGCGCGACGAGGATCAGCACGGGATACGCCGCCATCGCGGCGTACATGACGATGTGGAGCGCGATGCGCATGGGTGGGACGCGGAGGCGAATCCCCTACTACACGCGCGAGGCGCTTGCACCCTCGCGCGACCATGAGGTTCGATGCCGCGTGAGATGATCGAACGGGCCTCGAGGTTCACGAACGTGCGAGGCCCGCGATGAGCCCGCGTCCCCCGCGCAAGCTCAAGGTCCGCGCAGTGCCCCGCGAGGCGCCGACGGTGGCGCCCCGCGGCGACGACCGGGCTCCTCCCTACGCGCCCATCGAGACGACGTCGCCCGTGGAGCTGCAGACCTCGCTCACCCTCGACGCCGTCGCCGCGGCGTCGTTGCGCCACCGCAAGGTGAACCCCAAGGAGGCCTTCACCCTCCTTGGCCCCGACGCGCGGTGGTACCGCTGCGCCCTCGAGTCGCTCGACGAGACCTCGGCGCGGGCGCTCCCCTACGAGCGCATGGCCGCGTCGCCGGAGTCGTCTGCGAGGATCACCCTCGTCGTCGCCGTGCTCCAGCGCCAGCGCATGTTGATCGTCGCGCAGAAGGCCGCGGAGCTCGGCGCGACGCGCATCACCCCGGTGTTCACCTCGCGCTCGGTGCAGGCCGACGGGCTCGCGCATGAGAAGGTCCACGCGTGGCCCTCGCAGGCGGTGAAGGGCTCGCGGCAGTGCCGACGGGGGAGCGTTCCTCCGGTGGATCCTGCGCGGCCGCTCGCGGAGGTGCTCGCGTCGCCGGAGTGGGCCGCGGCGTCGCTGCGGGTGTTCCTCGACGACCGCAGCGAGCTCGCGGGCGCGCTGGGCGCCGCGCAGGGCGGAGACATCGCGCTGGTGGTCGGCCCCGAGGGGGGATTCTCCGCGCAGGAGCGCGAGGCGCTGGTCGCCGCCGGGGCGCGTCCGCTGCGCCTGGGGGGCAGGGTGCTGCGCGCAGAGACCGCCGTGTTCGCGGGGCTCGCGGTGCTGCAGCACCGGCTGGGCGACATGGGCGTCGACGCGGAGTGAGGCCCCTGCGAGGACGCGCGATCACCGCGCGAGGCTCACGGCGGGCACACGCCCGCGGAGGTGCAGCGGCGCACCGTCGAGCTGGTGCTCCCGCCGCACGCGACGATCACGCCGCCGGCGTCGTCGCCCACCACCCCCCAGCAGCCGCCCGCGTTGGGCACCGACACGACCCAGCGCTGCGTGAGGGTGTTGGCGTCGTAGGCGGCGAGCACGCCCTGCGCGAAGGCAGTGTTGCCGAGGCCGTCCCAGCCGCGGAGGCCGACGGCGTAGAGGGTCGGGCTGGGGCCGTCGACGAAGGCCGCGCCGAGGAAGGCGTCGCCGATGGTGGTGGGGTTCCAGGGGCTCCCGAAGCTCACGGTGCCGTCCGCGGTGACGCCCATGACGACCGCGGCGGCGTCGGTGCCGTTGAGGAAGGCGTATCCGGCAACGAGCGTGCGGGCGCTCCCCGCGACGACGCTTCGACCCGTGGTCGACACCGTGCCCGGCGCACCAAACTCCCGCACGAGGGTAGGCGCGCAGGTGCACCCGGGCGTCGCGGCGCAGCCGAAGGAGGGGTAGCGGGCGACGAAGGCGCTGTTGCCGTGCGCGCCGGTGAACCACACGCCGCCGTCGTGGCCGATCGAGGTGCCAAACGTGCCGCCGCCGATGCACGAGGAGAAAATGTTCCAGGTGCAGACGGTGCCGGTGGAGGGCGAGGCCAGCGACACGGACGCGCAGGTGCCGACCTGACTGTTGGTCTGGCCGGCCGACCAGAGCAGCCCGTCGGGCGACTGCGTGCTCTGCCAGTAGAGGTCGTCTGAGCCGCTGGCGGGCAGGGTGATGTCGCGCGTTACGCGCACGGGGCTCGTCATGAGCGTGCTCACGAGGCCGTCGAGGTTGCCGTCGGCGCCGCCGAAGCCGACGATCGCGAGGGGGCTCGACGGGACGCGCGCGGTCGTGCGCGTCGCGATGTGGGTGGCGGTCGCGCGGGGCATGCTCGAGGGCAGCCAGGAGGTCTGCGAGGTGAGGGTTCCGCACGCGTCGAGCGAGCTGATCCAGGCCCGGTCTCCGGTCACGAAGCTCGCGGGGGCGCCGACCCGGCCCGCGATCCAGAGCGTACCGTCGCTCGCTCTCGAGAGGCCCTCGGCGAAGACGCCCGAGAAGGTCCGTCGCCAGGAGGGTGCGCAGCACCGACCCGACACGCACGCGAGGCCTGCCGCGCAGCAGACGCCCGCGCAGGCCGTCGTGCCCGCCTCGCAGCCGCACGCGCCGCCGATGCACGAGAGCGAGCCAGGGCAGCTCCCGCAGGAGCCGCCGCAGCCGTCGTCGCCGCAGCTACGCCCCGCACAATTCGCCTCGCAGCGGCAGGTCCCGGCGACGCAAGTCGTGCCGCCGCGCAAGATCCACACGCGCCGCCGCAGCCGTCGCTCCCGCAGCTGCGCCCGCGCAGCTGAGCGCAGCGGCACGCGCCGCCGGTGCAGCTCGTGCCCGTGGGGCAGCTCCCGCAGGAGCGCCGCAGCCGTCGTCGCCGCGGAGCGCCCGCGCAGCTGGGCACGCAGCGGCACTGGTTCACGCCTGACAGCTCGTGCCGGTGGGCGGCTCCACGCAGGGCCGCCGCAGCCGTCGTCGCCGCGAGCTTGCCCCGCAGCTGGGTACGCAACGCGCTTTGCCGCCGGTGCAGCTCGTGCCGGTGGGGCAGCTCCCGCAGGCGCCACAGCCGTCGTCGCCGCAGGCGCGCTGCAGCTGGGTACGCAACGGCACGCGCCGCCGGTGCAGCTCGTGCCGGTGGGGCAGCTCCACAGGAGCCGCCGCAGCCGTCGTCGCCGCGAGCTGCCCGCGGCTGGGCACGCAGCGGCACGCGCTGGCCACGCAGGACTCGGCGGGGGCGCACGCTTCGACCGCAAGCACCGCAGTGGTTTCGTTCGCGGCGATGGCGTCGACATAGACGGTGCCGCAGGCCGGCCGGTGATTGGGGCAGCCGCCGGCGTCCATCGGGAGCACCGGAACGTCGACGGGCGGCGCGACCCGGTCGGGAGGCGTCGTGACATCAGTTGAGGCGGTGTCGGTCGGCGCGTCGATGGCGGGGATGTCGATCGCGGCGTCGATGGCGGGGATGTCGGTCAGCGCGTCGATGGCGGGGATGTCGATCGCGGCGTCGATGGTGGGGGTGTCGGTCCGCACGTCGATGGCGGGGATGTCGATCGCGGCGCCGGCGTCGTGGTCGAGGCCCACGGAGATGCAGCGCGCGTCGTCGCCGCAGGTGAGCCCGAGCTCCTCGCATCGCACGCCTTGGGTGCAGGCTTCGGGCGGCGCGCTCGTGCAGCCCGAAGCGGCGCCTCCGCACGCGGCGTTGAGAAAGAGCGAGAGGCGCACGACTTCGTGGGGCACGAAGCGCGCGCTCGCCTCGCGACGGATCACATAGCCCCTGCCGCCCGCCGCGCCGACGGTCGCCTCCAGGTGGATCCACGCGACGCCCTCGGAGCTGCCCTCGTCGGGGCGCACCGTGAAGGTCGCGGGGAGCGTCGGGTCTCCGGGCGCGGTGCGAAAGACGAAGGTCCGAGGCTCAGCCGCGGCGGCGTCGCGCTCGCGGCTCACGCGCACGGCGAGGCGCAGGGGGAGCGAGGACGGCGCGTCGGTGTCGACGCTCACGACGATGGCCGTGGGCGCGTTCGCGCACGCGACGACGCTCAGCGCCAGCGCGAGCGCGCGCATTCGCGACGAGCTCAACGCGGTGTGAAGCATGCGCCGAGGGTCCCGCAGCCGGGGTCGTTGGGGGTGTCTACGAGGAGCACCGTGGTCAGGACGGCGCCCGCGACCACGGTGCCGACGATCGTCCAGAACCACCACCGGGTGTGGAGCCCAGGGGTCGGCGAAGCCTCGGGGGGCGTCGCTTCAAAGGGGCGAGGGGCGGGCGCCGGTCGCAGCGCGAGCAGGTCCAGGCGGACCCGTCGGCGCTCGCCGGGCGCGAGGGTCACCCTGAGCGTGCGTCGCTCATGGCCGCGCGCCTCACCGACGAGGGCGTGCTCGCCAGGGTCCAGGGTGATCGGCTCACCCGCCCCGACCGCCTGCGCGTCGACGCGCAGCCTGGCGCTCTCGGGGGTGGTCTCGACGATGAGGGACGAGAGCTGCCCACGCATCTCCGTGACGAGCCGTCGGAACTCCCGCGCTACCCTGGCGTGCGGGCGCCCCTCGGCGAGCACGCGCTCGAAGGCCTCGATCGCGAGGGTGTAACGGCCGAGCGCGCGGTGCGCGAGCGCGAGGTTTCGCAGGGTCGCCGGGCGCGGGGCGAGCGCGTAGCTCTCGGAGAAGGCGACTTCGGCGTCTGCCCAGCGGAGCTCGTCGGCCGCCGTGACGCCACGCTCGAAGAGCGCGCGCGCCTGGGACGCGTTGCCCGGGGCAGTCTGCGCCGCCGCCCCCCCGGCGTGAAGTGTGAGGACAAGCATCGTTGGCAGAACACCTCGCACGGTGCTCCAAGCTACCAATCCGCCCTAGAAGCTGCTACCGAATCCGGGGCCCGGTCTGGGGCGTTGGATCGGTGGTAGGCTCAGGCGGATTTGAATCGCCCGGCGAACGACGCTGCGATGCCGCACGACGACCCCTGTTCGTTCGAGGTGGTCGATGAGATCGCCTCGGGGGGCATGGGCACGGTCTACCGCGCGGTGGGCGCGCGGCCGCCTTTCGTCGGGCGCGTGGTCGCGCTCAAGCGCCTCCACCCCCACCTCGCCAAGGACCCTCACGTCTCGAGCATGTTCGTGGCCGAGGCGCAGCTGCTCGACGGGCTGCGGCATCCGCGGTGGTCGAAGGTCATCGCCTCGGGCGAGGACGCCGCGAAGTGGATCGCACTCCAGTACGTCCCGGGCGTCGCGCTCGGAGCTCTCATGCTCATACAAACGCACAGGCCCGCACCTCATCCCTCTCGGGGTCGCTGCACATCGCCAGCGCGCGTCGCGGAGGCTCCACGCGGCGCACGGTGGCTCCGCGGCGCCGACAGGCGGCCCGAGGACTGGTGCGGGACGTCAGCCCGCAGAGACATCCTCGTGGGCGTCGACGGCGAGGTCGTGCTGATCGATTTCGGCGTGGCGAAGGTGCGCGACGCCATGACGCACACCCGCACGGGCGTGGTGAAGGGGAAGCTGGCGTACATGTCGCCCGAGCAGGCGCAGGGCCGCGCGATCGACCGCCGCACCGACGTCTTTGCGCTCGGGGTGGTGCTGTGGGAGAGCCTCACGCTGCAGCGGCTCTTTCGCGGCGACGGCGAGCTCGACACGCTGCGCAAGCTCGTCGAGGAGGCGCCGCAGCCCGTAGCGGCCCTCCGCGCCGACGCGCCCATCGCGCTCGACACGGTGCTCTTTCGCGCGCTCGCGAAGGACGTCGGGGATCGCACCGCGACCAGCGCGAAGCTCGCGGCGGAGCTGCGCGCCGTGGGCGAGCGCTGCGTCGGCGGCCCTGAGGAGCTCGCGCGCTTCTTCGCGCGGGTGCTCCCCGAGCGCTTCGCCGCGCTCCAGCGGCCGGTCGCCGAGCCGCTCGCGGCGGAGCACCTGCAAGACGTGACCGAGCGAACCGTCCTGCCGAATCGTCCGATGACCGAGCTGGTGCCCTTCGACGGGTGGAGCGGGGCGCGCCGTCGCGGGGGCGCCTCGTCGATCGGCGTCTGGTTCGCGGCCTTCGGGGTGCTCTGCCTCGTCGCGGTGCTGGCCTTCTACCTCGGGGCGCGCCGCGCGGCGGTGCCGCCCCCGGTGGCGTCGGCGCCGACGCTGTCGCCGCCGCGGCGCGCGGTCTCTCCTGGGGCGGTGGCCGCGCCTCCCGTGGCGCAGGTCCTGGTCGCGCCTCCCCCGCCGCCCACGCCGTCGCCGCGTGTGGCGGCGCGCCCGCAACCGCCGTCGCGCGCCGCGTCCGCGCAGCGCCGCGCTGCGCCGGGTCGCCGGGTCGAGCCACCAGGGGAGGCGCCCGCGACCGTGCGCTCGCTGCTTTCGCGCGGTTGGGACGAGCACTGAGCCCGAGGGCCTTCACCACCTCGGCGACATGGGCGTCGACGCGGAGTGAGCGCGCTCAGTCTCCGTCGCGGAGCCAGGCGCCCACGCGCTCGCCGATCATCAGCACCGCGAGGTGGATGTTCGCCGTGGGGATCGTGGGCATGATCGACGCGTCGGCGAGGTAGAGCCCCTCGACGCCGCGCACCCGCCCGCGCCCGTCGCACACCGCGTCGGGGTCGTCGTCGGCGCCCATGGGCGCGGTGCCGCTGGGGTGGTAGCCCGAGTCGCAGTGCGTGGGCAGCATCGCCTCGACCTTCGCGCGGTCGCGGAGCACCGACTCGCGAGGCCACAGCACCCGCGCGAGGTCACGCAGCGGCGCGGTGTGCGCGAGCTCGCGAATGAGGCTGAGACCCTGCCACGCGATCGCGCGGTCGCGGGGGTGCGAGAAGAGCTTCGAGCGCACGCGGGGCGCGGCGCGGGGGTCGAGGGAGGTCCAGCGCACCTCGCCGCGGGAGGCGGTCTTGCCGACGTGCATCATCATCGACACGCCGGGGAGCTGCATCGAGGGAAAGGCCCAGAACGACCCCGGCTGCACCTGCAGCCCGCCGGGAAAGTCTTCGCCCTCGGCGCGGGTGCGCAGCGCCACCTGAATGAGCGGGTGCGACACGTCGGAGATCCCGCGCTTCGGCCAGAGGAACACCGCCGTGCCCGGGTGATCGAGGAGCCTCGCGCCCACCCCCGGCACCACCGCCACCGTCGCCACCCCGAGTCGCGACAGCGCGTCGCGCGGGCCGATGCCCGAGCGCAGGAGCATCCCCGGCGACGCCAGCGCCCCCGCGGCGAGGACCACCCGCTCGCAGCGCACCGTGCGGCGCACGCCGTGGGTCTCGAGGTCGACCCCCACCGCGCGCCCCGCGGAGACGATCACCTTGTGCGCCAACGTGTTCGGGAGGATCCGGAGGTTCTTTCTCGCGCGGGTCTCGGGGGTGAGCCAGGCCTTCGCGGCGTTCTGGCGCACGCCGTCGACCTTGTTCATCGGGTGCGGTCCCACGCCCTCGGCGTCGGGTCGGTTGTGGTCCCGCACCGAGGCGAAGCCCAGGGAGCGCGCGGCCTCGACGAAGGCGCCCTGCCAGGTCGTGAGCTCGTCGGGCCCGTGGCGGCGAATGGCCAGCGGACCGTCCCTCCCGTGGATCGCGTCGTCGGTGTCGGCGTCGAGGTCGCGCTCGAGGCGCATGAAGGCCGGGAGGCACTGGTCCCAGGTCCAGTCGCGCAGGCCGAGGGAGGCCCACTCGTCGTAGTCGGCCGGAACGCCCCGGAGCGCGATGCAGGTGTTCACCGCCGACGACCCGCCGACGACCCGTCCCCGGGGCAGCGGAAAGGGCAGCCGCTGCGGCGCCGAGGGCCGGTGGGTGTACCCCCAGTCGTGCTCGCGCATCGAGTTGCGCGTGCCGTCGCGCAGGTCGTCGGGGAGCGCGCCGGGGTAGTCGGGGCCGGCCTCGACGAGCAGCACCTCGCGGTCGCTGCGCTCGGTGACGCGCGCGGCGATCACGCACCCCGCGGAGCCCGCGCCGACAACAACGGTGTGCGCGTAGAGGTCCCGCATCTCAGCGCGCGACGAGCCGCACAGGGCTGGAGTACACCGCGTCGACCACGGTGGAGGTGATGTCCGTGCCGCTCAATCCGAAGGTCACGAAGCCGTGCTGGGTGGTGCTGCGCGAGCGCAGCGACCAGTAGCGACCCCGCACCCCGGCGCCCGGCGTGCCGGCGATGATCGATCCCACCGGGGCGCGCCACGTGAAGGTGCCTGCGATGCTCGTGGCGAAGCCCCCGCGATGGACCCTCATCACGTTGATCCCGTCGAGCACCACCGCGTCGTCGGGGAGCACCGGCTCGAGGTCCCCCGGCAAGACCACCGCCGCCGAGCCGCTCGCCGTGCCCAGCGGGTTCGCGAGCATGCGAAAGCCCGCGCCGTTGTACTGGTAGATGTTCACCCGCTGCGTCGTGGGGTCTCGAATCACCAGCTCGCTCACGCCGTTGCCGGTCAGGTCACCGCCGCTCGCGAGGATCGAACCGAAGGTCCCGCTGGTCGAAGGCGTCGGCGGCTCGAGGACGATCGGAGTAGGGTTCCCGGCGACGAAGACCATGACCCGCCCGCCGGCTCCGAGGGCGACATCGGGGAGGCTGTCGCCGGTGAGGTCCGCGCCCGCGGCCACCGCCGAGATCGGCGCCGACGCCACCAGCGGGGTGCGCGGCAAGACGGCGTTGGCCTCGGTCAACGACGAGACCAGCAGCACGCGGCCGGTGCCGTCGAGGTGACCCACCTCGGTGCGCCCGTCCCCGTCGCGGTCGCCGAGGCCAGCGGAACCTGCGTGCCCCAGATCAGTTGGGACAATCGCCCCCGACCGCGAGCTGGATCGGCGCGCTCGTCAGCCCCGCGGGGCCGCGCCTGGGTAAGTGCAGCGCCCTCACCAGGCCGACGGCCCATCACATGCGTCGCGGCAGCCGTCGCCGTTCATGTCGCCCACCGCGGCGTCGCGATGGGCGTCGAGGCGTTGGGGGGGGGAGGCGTCGGCGACGGAGCCCCTGAACGAAGCCCCCGCCAGGGCCATCCGCTGCACGAGGACCTGCGTCGAGGTCGCCATCAACGCGAGTCGGCAGCCATTGTCGAAGTCAGGCCAGGTCCCCCAGTGCGTGGGCGCGTAAGCGCCGAGGTCGCGGGCCGCGAGCGCGACGGCGCCAGAGCGTGGTGCAGTCGCGGCCCGCGCCCCGCTGCGTGAGCGCGAGGCAGTAGTGCCCAGGGCCCGAGAGCACGAGGGTGGTCGTGCCCCCGGTGACGGCCGTGGAGAGGCTCTCCTGGTCACACCCGACCCCCGCGGCGAGGTGAAGGGTGAGGGCGGCGCTGGCAGGCTCGAAGCGGACCGTGATCGCGCGGCCGAAATTGCGCTCGTTGGGCATCGGCGAGACGATCCGAATCGTCGGCGGACAGCGCGTGGAGACCGGAGCCCCGAGGTCCGTCGGTACGTCGACCACGTCGCGCACCGGGGGCGCGTCGACCACGTCGTGCACCGGGGGCGCGTCGACCACGTCGCGCACGGGAGGCCCGTCGAGGATGTCGACCGTGTCGTCGACGGGGGCGTCGCGCACCGTCGGGAGGTCCACGGGGAGCGGCGCGTCGAGCGCGTCCATCGACGCCGGGACGTCGATCGGCGCGATGACGTCGTCGGCGTCGTCGGCGTCTCTCGCGGCAGGGAGGTCGGGCGCCCCGACGTCGAGCCCCGCGTCGAGCCCCGCGTCGAGCCCCGCGTCGAGCCCCGCGTCGAGCCCCGCGTCGACCCCCGCGTCGACCCCCGCGTCGAGCCCCGCGTCGACCCCCGCGCACGAGCCCGGCGAGGCGGCGCTTGAGGTGTAGCGAAAGCCGCTGGGGCACAGCGACATCGAGACGGGCGCGGCGCAGTATCCGCCCACGCACCGCGCCCCCGGCTCGCTGTCGCACGCGCGGTCTCCCCCCGCCTGATCGCAGCGGTAGGGCGCCGCGGGGTTCAGGCACGACGCCGCCGCGAGGGCGAGCCCGACGAGCGCGCGCCTCAAGGCCACCGCGCGCCCAGGGTGAGCGCGACGCGGTCGCTCCCGACGGCGACGTCGACGGTCGGGCCGCGGGGCGCGAGCACGCGCCAGAGCACGCCCGCGAGCGCCGCCGCGGAGCCCGTCGCGAGCAGCGCGATGCCCGCCGTGTGCTGCGCCGACGCGCCGTCGAGGCGCTCCTGCCGCGCGAGCTCGCTCGGCGCCGACGAGGCGTCGCCCTGGCTCCCGCCCGCGGCGACCATCAGCCCCACGCCCACGCCCGCCACCACCGCGCCCGCGCCGAGCACGATCCACGGTCCCGCGCCGGGGCCTCGCGACGCGCTCGCGGCGGGGCGCGCGGGGACCCTCGGCGCCGCGGGGGGAGGGCGCGCGGCGAGGGCCCGGGCCTCGGCGTCGAGGGTGGCGAGCTCCCCCTCGAGGGTCGCGCGCTCGGGCACGTCGGGGCGCGCCACGAGGTAGCGCCGCAGGGCGTTCACCGCCCGCTCGGGGTCGCCCATCGCGCGGTGGCAGCGGTAGATGTTGAAGAGCAGGTCGGGGTTGCCCCGGAGGGCGAAGACGCGCTCGAAGGCCTCAAGAGCGCGACGGAAATTCCCGGCCTCGAAGGCCTCGATGCCGACCGAGAAGACCGCGCCGGGGTCTTGCGGCAGGGGCTGCGCCTCCGCGCGACCCGCCGCGATCGCCCCCGCCAGAACCAGCCCCATGACGAAGCGCCTCGCGACCATCGAGGCTCCTTGGTAGCACGACCCGAGCCGATCCCCGAAGCGCGCGACCGCGCCGTCGGCGCCGCCGTGTAGGATCGCGCCGTGCGCGCGTCGAGAACCCTGCCCCTGCTGCTCGCCCTGAGCGCCTGCGAGTCGTCGACCCCTCCCGCGGCGGACGCGGCCGTCGCCGACCGGCCCTCGCGGCTGCTCCCCGACGAGCACCCGGCGTGCGCGCGGCGCAACCCCCTGCGCGAGCCCTTCTTCGGCGACCTGCACGTGCACACCGCGCTGTCGTTCGACGCCGCCACCTGGGGCACCCGCGCGCGCCCCGCGGACGCCTACCGCTTCGCCCGCGGCGAGGCGATCGGCCTCTCGCCCTACGACGCGAACGGCCGCCCCACCCGCACCGCGCGGCTCTCGCGCCCGCTCGATTTCGCCGCGGTCACCGACCACTCGGAGTTCCTCGCGGAGACCTCCCTGTGCACCACGCCGGGCTCCGCCCTCTACGACTCGCGCACCTGCCGCGAGCAGCGCGAGACGCGCTTCGTCGCCGCCCTCGACTACGCGCTCCCGCTCTCGTCGGCGACGCCCGTGCGCCCCGCGATCTGCCGCGACGACGACGGCACCTGCCAGCGCGCCCTGGGCGCCGTGTGGGAGGAGGTGCAGCGCGCCGCGGAGGACGCCTACGACCGCACCGACGCGTGCCGCTTCACGAGCTTCGTGGGCTACGAGTGGACGGGCTCGCCCGGCGCCAACAACCTGCACCGCAACGTGATCTTTCGCAGCCGGAGGGTCCCCGAGACGCCCACGTCGTACATCGAGGCGCCCACGCCCGACCGGCTCTGGTCGGCGCTGGAGCGCGACTGCCTCGCGGCGGGCACCGGCTGCGACGCGCTGGCGATCCCGCACAACTCGAACCAGTCCGCCGGGCTGATGTTCAACCCCGTGACCGAGGACCGCCGCCCCTACGACGCCGCCTTCGCCCGCCGCCGCGCCGCCCTCGAGCCCCTCGTCGAGGTCTACCAGCACAAGGGCAGCTCGGAGTGCATCGCCGGCGCCGCCAGCGTGCTCGCGAGCGAAGACGAGGCGTGCGGCTTCGAGCAGCTCACCGCGCCCCCCTGCGCCGCGCCCAACGACCCGCCGGGGTGCACGCCGCGGTGCTCCGTCGCGGGAGGTCTGGGCCTCGCGGGCGACTGCGTCGAGCCGGGAGACTTCGTGCGCCCTGCGCTGCGCCGGGGGCTCTCGGAGTTCCTTCGCACCGGCGCCGACCCCTTTCACCTGGGCTTCATCGCCAGCACCGACACCCACAACGCCACGCCAGGGAACACCGACGAAGACGTCTTTCCCGGCCACGCCGGGCGGGGCGACGACACCCCCGAGGGGCTGCTCACCCCGCCGGGGGGACGTCCCATCTCGGTTCGGCTGAACAGCCCCGGAGGCCTCGCGGTGCTCTGGGCCGAAGAGAACTCCCGCGAGTCGCTCTTCGCCGCGATGCGACGTCGCGAGAGCTACGCGACCAGCGGCACGCGGGTGGTGGTGCGCTTCTTCGGGGGGTGGTCCCTGGGCGAGGGGCTGTGCGACGCGCGAGACCTTGCGGCGCAAGGGTATGCGCGCGGCGTGCCCATGGGCTCCGACCTCCCCACGCGGCCCTCGGGCGCGGGCGCGCCCTCGTTCGTGCTCTCGGCCCTGCGCGACGCGATGGGCTCTCCCCTCGCGACCCTCGAGGTCGTCAAGCTCTGGGCCGACGCCGCGGGCACCCACGAGCGCGTCTACCGCGTCGCGGGCGGAGACTCCGCCGCGGGGGTCGACACCGCCACCTGCGCGCCCACGGGCGCCCCCGGCGCGAGCGCCCTCTGCGCGAGCTGGAGCGACCCCGGCTTCGACCCCGCGCAGCCCGCGCTCTGGTACGCGCGGGTGCTCGAAGACCCCTCGTGCCGCTGGAGCCGGCGGCTCTGCAACACCCTCCGCGTCGACTGCGCGGCGACGCCGAGCGACTCGCCCCTGCGCGCGTGCTGCGACGGCGCCCTGCCCGACACCGTGCAGGAGCGCGCGTGGACCTCGCCCATCTGGTACCTCCCGCCCCGCGCGCCCTGACGCCGGGTTCGAGCTCTGGCACCCTCCCGCGCCCATGCGCAGCGTTCACAGCCTCGACGGCAAGCACTTCGCCTTCTCCGACGGCTTCGGGCTCACGCGGGTCTCGCTGCCCGCGAAGGTGAAGACCGAGCGAAAGATCACCTCGGGGCACGACGCGCTGCTGAGCGCCGACCCCACGCGCACGCAGCTCCTCGCGTGGCGGCAGAACTGGGACTCGATGCATCACCTGAGCTTTCCCGAGCTCAAATCGCTCACGAAGATCGACCGCTTTCAGCTCTCGCAGTCGGTGCTGGCGGATGGAGGCTTCGTCGAGATCCGCTCGCACTACGGCTCCGAGGCGGCGACCACCGCGCGGCGCTGGAGCGCCCCCGCGACCTCCGAGGCGCCGGTCGACATCGCCCTGCTCGACGCGCCCACCTGCGAGGGGCTGCGCGTCGACGGCGCGGTCGACGGCCCCGCGTGGGCGCCGCTGCAGAGCGCCTCGTCGGGCGTGTGGGCCGTGCTCCGGGGCAGCCCGAGAACGCTCTACGTCGGAGACTTCTCCGAGCGCCCGGTGCGGCTGCGCTGGCGCGCGCCCGTGGCCTTCGCCGCGGGAGACCTCGTCACGCTCCACCCCTTCGACGACGGGCGCGTGGCGCTCTGCGCGTTCTCGCCCCGGCGCCGCGAGGCCACCGTCGCGCGCTTCTCGGTGAGCGGCCGCGTCGAGGTGATGCGCACGCTACCGGCGGTCGCGCCCCCGGCGCTGCTCTCGCCCGACGCCGCGCTGCACCAGCCCGACGACGCGCGCGTGCTGCGAACCTCCCTCGACGACGGGAGCGCCGTCAGCTTCGCGCTCCCCGAGGCGATGCAGGGCCCCGGGCGCCCCTTCGGCGAGGGGGCGGCGATGAAGTTTCTGCCCTGGGACGCGGAGGCGGTGCTGGACCTCGGGAGCGGCGCGGCGCTCTCGCGCAAGCTCAGCGACGTCGACGCGCCCGTGCGGCGCTTCATGCGCGAGCGGGTGCGCGAGATCAACGCGTTCGGATACCCCGGCGGGCTGGCGATCGAGCTCAAGAACCTCGACGTGAACCCCGCGCGCAAGGACTACGGATTCAGCTGGGACAGCTCCCTCGGCGACGGGTCCCTCCACGGATACCTCGCCGGCGGAGCGCTCTCCGCGCTCACCGACGACGACGTCCTGCGCGACCTCGACGGCTGGCGCTGGAGCGTGGGCAGCCGCGTCTCCCTCTCCCCCCCCGCGAAGCCCTGGGACCTCGACGAGGTCGACGAGGCCCTCGGCGTGCTCGAAGCGCGGGGCCTGCCGTTGCTGGAGGCGCTGCAGTGCCTCCCCGACGCGTACGACTTCTGGGGCAACGGCCCCGCCCCGCGGCGCGCGGCGTTCACCGCAGAGGGCGCGCGGCGCTTTCTCTCCGCGATGGTCTTCGCGATGACCGCGCGGAGCGCCCAGGGGCTGCGCGCGGCGGCGCGCGAGGGCCACGCGTCGGTGTCCGCGGAGCGCGTCGTCGAGGCGCTGCGAGGGCTCCCCCAGCACCGCGGGCCGCGCGTGGGCTACCACGTCCTCGACCTGCTCTCGGCGGTCGCGGTGAACGCCCTGGGCGCCGACGCGCTCGGGGTGATCGCGGGCCTCGGCGCCGCGCCGGAGAGCTGGCGCAACGGCCTCGGGACCCTGCTCGAAGGCTCCCTGCGTTGGCTCCTCTCGTCGTCTCCCGACCGCGACGCCGCGGTCTCGCGCCTGCGCGCCGCGACGCACGTGGCCTCGGTCACGCTCTACCTCGATCGTGCCCTCTACACCCTCAGCGCCACCGGGGGCTGAGCGGCCCGCGCCTCACCCAGGGCGCAGCAGGAGCTTGCCCACGACCTTGCCCTCGCGGGACCGCTGCTGCGCCCGCTCGGCCTCGGCGAGGGGGAAGACCTCTTCGATGAGCGTCTCGATCTCCTTGCGCGCCAGGGCTTTCACGAGGGGCTCGAGGGTCTCGCGGGTCGGCCGCCCGAGCACGGACTTCACCCTCGGGTCGAGGGCGATGGAGGGGAACTCCCACGGGCTCACCACCACCATCGCGATCGACCCCGTGGGCGAGCGCAGCGCGCGGAGGGCGGCGAGGGGGTAGTGGTCCGAGCCCACGGCGTTCACGATGATGTCGTAGGGGCCCAGCGCCTTCGCGCGCTCGAGGACGTCGCCGCCAGCGTAGTCCAGCGCGGCGGCGCCGAGGGCCTCGACGCGCGCGACGTTGCGTCCCGAGCACACGCCCACGACCTTCGCGCCGAGGTTGCGCGCGAGCTGCACCGCGAAGAGCCCCACGCCCCCCGACGCGCCGAGGATCAACGCCTTGGCGTCGCGCCCCGGCGTGAGCCCGCCCACGCGGGTGAGGCAGATCCACGCCGTCACCGCGGGCACCGGGAGGCACGCGGCGTCTTCGTACGACACCTCGTCGGGGAGCAGGGCGCACTGGTCCTCGCGCACGACGACCTCGTCGGCGTAGCTCCCGAGCTGCCCCCGCGAGAAGTCGGTGCCGCCCACGACCCGGTCGCCGACCGAGCGCGCGGTCACCGCCGCGCCGCGCTCGACGACCTCGCCCGAGAAATCGGTGCCCACCACGAGAGGGCCCGACGGACCCAGCAGCCGCTGTGCGAGGCCGAGGGGGCTGAGCCCGCGCATCTTCCAGTCGACGGGGTTCACGCCGATGGCGCGCACCTTCACCCGCAGCTCGTTCTCGCGCAGCGGGCGAGAGGGCAGCTCGACGAGCTGGAGGGGAACGCGGGCGCTGGGAGAGGTCGCGACGATCATCGCGACCGGAGTACCCCCTTCGCGCGCCCGCGTGAAGCTCAGTCGAGGCCGATCTGCCGCCGGGTGAGGGCCGCGAGGGCCTCGCGGTTCGCGGCGTCGCGGGCCCAGCGCGAGGGCGTCGCGGGCCTGTCGACGTCGTCCCAGTAACCGCCGGTGGCCTCGCCGGGCGCGTCGTCGACGCAGAGCCACGCGTAGGCGCGCGCCATCTCGGCGGGCGTGATCGAGAAGCGCGATTTGAGCGCGTACATCGCCCGGAGGTACCAGGCGAGGCCCTCGTAGCGCGCGAGGTCGATCTTCACGTTGGTCACCCGCACCCCGTGCACGCGCGCGGGCGTGTCGCGCAGGCGGTCGGCGAGGTCGAGCATCCACGCGAGGTGCGCGAGCTTGGAGTGGTAGTACGCCCGCGCCACGCTGAACTCACGGGTCTCGAACTCGGGGTCGTCGAGGTCGAGGGCGATCCAGGGCTGGGTCACGAGCCCCTTCGAGGTGACCGCGACGACCCGCGGCGAGCGCCCCTCTAGGAGCTTCGGGAGCAACAACTCGGTGAGCAGCGCCGGGCCCAGGTGGTTGGTCGCCCAGGTGACCTCGCGGCCCTCGGCGGTGAGCCGGCGGCGTCGCTCGCGGATGTCGAAGAACGCCGCGTTGTGCACCAGCGCGTCGAGGGCGTCGACGGTCGACGCGGCCCGGCGGATCGACGCCTGCGAGGCCATGTCGACCTCGAGCACCGCGACCTCCGCGCCCGGCGTCTCGGCGAGGATCCGCGCCGCGGCCTCGTCGCCCCGCGCCCGCGACCTGCACCCGAGGAGCACGGAGTGCCCCGCGGCCGCGAGCTGCGACGCGGCCGCGAAGCCGATGCCGGCGTTGGCGCCTGTGATGAGCACGGTGCGAGGGCTTGAAGACATGGGCGGTCGGGCTCGCTCGATGAACGGCAAACCGTCTTCGGCTACGCGAAGACCTCGTCGGCGCGGGTGGCGGTGGCGGCGCGGGTGATCCACGCGAGGAGCGTCGCCTCGTCGTCGCAGACATCGACGCGTGCGGCGTCTTCGGGCGCGAGGGGGAGCCCCCGCGCGTGGAGCACGGCCCGGAGCACCGTTCGCTGCGCGGCGATGCCCCCCCGGGCCTCCCCTCGGGCCTCCCCTCGGGCCTCCCCTCGGGCCTCCCCTCGGGCCTCTCGCTCTCGCAGGAGGGCCTCGAGGGCGGGCTCGTTGCGCGCGAGCAGGGCGCGCACGGCGGCGGGGCCGACCTCGCTATCCTTCAGCAGCGCGCGCACGGGGATGGGCGCGGCGAGGCACTCGTCGGCGATCTCGTCGTCGGGGGAGAGGTCCTCCCAGCGGTCGTCTCGCCACTCAGAGACCACGCCCTTGCGCACGAAGACCGCGAAGATGCGCCGCACGCCGCGCGCGGAGAGCTCCTCGGCCTTACCGGTGATCTCCGAGAGCCGCTGGGTGTTCACCACCTCGAAGACCATCTCCTCGAGGTAGCGCTGACCCGTGGCGGGATCGATCCCCCTGCGCCGCAGGCTTGTATCCGTCGCGAAGTCGCCGTCGTCGGCGACGCGGGTGAGCAGGTCGGTGGAGCCCACGCGGTCGGCGGCGCCGTGCGTCCCCACGATCACGTCGATGCGCAGGTGGGGGTCGCCGTGCTCGGGCAGCGCGGGCGACGCGTAGAGCTTGCGGCCGCGCAGCAGCTCGTCGCGGCCCTCGGGCTCGACGAGGTGGGCGTCGAGGGGCGGAGGCTCTGCGGCGCTGCCGAAGCCCGGCGCGCGCATCGAGGGGCGGGAGCTGCGAGGGTCCATGGCGCCGGGGAGCATGTCACGCGCGGCGAGCGGGCGGCAACGCGCGCGGACCGCGGGGGGCGTGGTCGAGGGTTCAGCCGCGCGGGGGCTCAGATGCCCGGCGGCTGCGTGTCGTCGTCGTCGTCGTCGTGCGAGGGCTCGGCGGGCTTGAGGTTGCCCGCGTTCTCGTCGACCTCGCCCGGCGCGGCGCCCCCGGCGGCGCCCTCCTTGCGGCCGCGGTTCTTGCGACCGCCCCGGCGGCGGCGGCGCTTGCCCTCGCGGGGCGCCTGCGCGCCGTCGGCGCTCGCGGGCTGAGCCTCGCCCTCAGGGGCGGCCTCGGCGGCCTCAGGAGCGGCCTGCGCGGCCTCGGCGGGGGCGTCGGGCTTCGGGCCTCGGGGGGGCCCCTGGTGCTGCCCCTGCGGGCGCGAACCGCGCCCCTCGCCGCTCGGAAAGTGCACCCCTCGCCACGCGCCGCGGGCGGGAAAGTTTCGGTGCAGCAGGTCGATCACCCGGCGCACGCGGAACTTGTTGCGCGGGTTCCACGAGTCGATCCACGCGGCGAAGCGCGCGAGGCCGTCGTGGTCGGCGTCGCCGTCGAGGAGCCCCCAGCCGAGGAGGTCGCCGAGGCGCTGCACGAAGACCTCTTGCTGAAAGGCCGCGGGGGTCGCGTGCCCGACGCCGAAGGCGTCTGCGTGGCGTACCCACGCGGCGTAGAGCGCGTCGACCGCGTCGCGCTCGTTGGGCAGCGCGAGCAGGTGCGAGAACAGCACGGTCATGTGCGCGTGCGTGCCCGGCGGGAGCTGCGGCGCCGCGAGCGTCCCGAGGACCACGGCCTGCGCCGCGGCCACGAGGTCGGTCTCCAGCGACGGGTCTTTCACCAGCTCGGAGATCGTCGCGAGGTTGGGCAGGGCCTCGGCCGCCGTGGGGTTCTCCCGCAGCGCCTCGAGGGCCTCCTTCGCCGCCGCGCGCACCTCCGCCGGGTCTTCGACCTTCGGCGGCGCGACCTCGGCCGCGACCTCTTCAGCCGCCGTCGCCTCGGGGGCCGCGGACTCTTCGGTCGCGGGCGCCTCCGTCACAGGGGCTTCAGCCGCAGCGGCCTCAGGGGCCTTCGCCTGCGTGGACTCGTCTGCCTGCTTCGTCTCGTCGTTCGTCATCGCCGCACCGCTCACACGTTGAACCGAGAGTGCACCAGGTCTCCGGCGCGTCCGGGCAAGAGGCGGCGCTGTAGCATCCGAACGCGCAAAAGAGAAGGGCGGAGACCCGTTGGAGTCACCGCCCTTCGTCGTCCGTACCGCTCAGTCGTTCAGCGTATCCGAACCCCGCCACACCTTTTGATAGGTGGGTGCCTAGATGACAGCGTAAGGCTCCCCGGTGAACTTGCCGGGTCTGCACACAGCCGCCAGAGCCATGGCCCGCGGGTTGGAAATGTAGGGGGATTCGTCGCTGGGATCGCTCCTCGCAGAGGGACGGTGATCAATGTGATGTCGCCCCCGCCCTTTTGCAAGACATGAACTTTCGCCGCGCTTCGACTACACTCGCGCGCGGCTCCGAGGGGCGTCGGGGAGCATCTCACCCGCACGATGACCCGCGCCCTCGTCTGGTTTCGCCGCGACCTCCGCGTGAGCGATCACCCCGCGCTCTCGCGCGCCGTCGAGCGCCACCGCGACGGCGTGGTGGCGGCCTTCGCGCTCACCCCCGCGATGTGGCGCGCCCACGACGACGCCCCGGCGAAGGTCGACCTCTGGCTCCGCTGCGCCGACGCGCTGTCGCGGGAGCTCGCCGCGCGCAACATCCCGCTGGTGACCCTCCGCGCCGAGGGGGACGACGAGCTCGCGGCGAAGCTCCTCGACCTCGCGACCCGCGGTCGCTGCGCGGCGCTGCTGCACCACCGCGAGTACGAGGTGAACGAGCGACGGCGCGACGAGCGCGTGCGCCTCGCCTTCGCGCAGGCGGGCCTCGAGGTCGAGGCGCTGCACGACCGCGTCGCGGTGCCCCCCGACGCGCTGCGCACGGGCTCTGGCGGGGCGTATCGGGTGTTCACGCCGTACCGCAGGGCGTGGTCCGCGTGGCTCGAGGCGCGGGGCTGCGCGCCGCTCGCCGCGGTGGGCGCGCAGCCGAGGGTGGAGCTCGAGGCCGCGGCGCCGCCCGCGTCGCTCGAGGGCTTCGAGCCCGAGGTGGCGCCGGGCCTCTGGCCCGCGGGGGAGCTCCGCGCGCAGGCGAGGCTCGCGCGCTTCGTCGACGAGCGCCTCGCGGACTACCACCGCGAGCGCGACCTCCCCGCGACGGACGGCACGTCGGCGCTCTCGCCCTACCTCGCCGCGGGGGTGATCTCGCCGCGGCAGTGCCTCCAGCGCGCGGTCGACGCCAACGGAGGACGGGTGACCGCGGGCGAGCCGGGGCCGCTCACCTGGATCTCCGAGCTCGCGTGGCGAGACTTCTACCAGCAGGTGCTGGTGAACTTTCCGCGGGTGAGCATGGGCCGGGCGTTTCAGCCCGCCACCGAGGCCGTGCGCTGGCGCGACGCGCCCGACGAGCTCGCGCGCTGGGAGGCCGGGGAGACCGGCTTTCCCCTCGTCGACGCGGCCATGCGGCAGCTCCGCGAGACGGGCTGGATGCACAACCGACTGCGCATGCTCGTGTCGATGTTCCTC
Organism: Polyangiales bacterium; assembly: GCA_041389885.1. Lineage (GTDB taxonomy): Bacteria > Myxococcota_A > Polyangia > Polyangiales > JAWKRB01. The sequence goes on from JAWKRB010000013.1 coordinate 103,368, forward strand.
ACGAAGGACCTGCTGATCGACTGGCGCGCGGGGGAGCGCTTCTTCATGCGACACCTGGTCGACGGCGACCTCGCGGCGAACAACGGGGGGTGGCAGTGGAGCGCCTCGACCGGCACCGACGCCCAGCCCTGGTTCCGCGTGTTCAACCCCTGGACCCAGTCGGCCCGCTTCGACCCCGACGCCGCCTTCGTGAAGCGCTGGATCCCCGCGCTCAAGCCCTTGTCTCCCAAGGGGATTCACACACCCGAGGAGACCCTTCGGCAGCGCCTCGGGTACCCCCCGCCGATGGTCGACCACGCGTCGGCGCGGCTGCGGGCCCTCGCGGCCTTCGGCGAGGTGCGCGGGGCTCAGCGCGACGAGAGCACAGTGCCCCAGTAGCCTACGAGGGTGAGCCCGCCGTCCGGCGCGGCGTGCACGGCGGTGAAGTCGTCGCCGGTGCGCACGGCCTCGGGGGTGAGTCGGGTGGCGCCGCGGCGCACGCGCAGGAGCTGCCCGTTCACCGAGGCCACCCAGCGGTCGTCTCCGCGCCCCGCGATCGAGAGGATGGGCGTGGTGATCCCGGTCTCGATCGGGGTGAAATGGGTGCCGTCGGCGGCGCGCAGGAGCGTGCCCGCCCGGCCCACGGCGAGGGTCTCCCCCGCGTCGGACCACACGGCGAAGAGGTCCTGGGGGTGGGTCTGCGGGAGCTTCTGCCAGGTCGCGCCGTGGTCGCTGCTGTGGAGCACGGTGCCGCCGACCCCGCAGGCCCAGGCGCGGCCGTCAGAGAGCCCCCAGACGCCGAAGAGCCCGTCGTTGAAGGCGTGGCGCACGCGCTGCCAGGTCGCGCCGTGGTCCGAGGTGCGCAGGGTGATCCCGTCGCGGCCCACGATGAGCCCGCGGCCCTCGGGGCTGAGCCACACCGCCGATAGCGCGCGGTTCTGCCGCGTGGGGAGCTGCGCCCAGGTCGGGGACGTGTCGTCGGGGGCGAGGGTGCCCTGCTCGCCCGTGGGCAGCAGGGTCCACGCGCGGCCGTTGTTCACGCTGCGAATGACGGTGCCGTAGTCGCCCACCGCGACGAGCACGCCGGCGTCGTCGCCCGCGATGCCCGCGAGGTTCGCGCGCACCCCCGAGGGCGCGGGGACCCAGCCCAGCGTCGGGTCCTGGCAGAGGATCACGCCCCCTTGCCCCGCCGCGCAGGCGGTTCCGTCGCGCCCGCGCCACACGGCGTGGAGGGTGCCGCGGTGGCCGCCGGGGAGCAGGCGCCAGCGGCCGGTCGCGTCGCGCGTGGTGATCGAGCCGCGCACGCCCACGGCGAAGACGTCGTCGCCGCGCAGGGCCAGGCCCAGCAGGTCGCCCGGCGCGTTGCTGGCCTCTTGAATGAACTGCACCCCGTCGCGGGTGTGCAGCACCACCCCGCTCGACCCGACGACGTACACGTCGCGTCGCCCCCGCCCGCGCACCGCGCGGAGGTCGTCCGAGGTGCTCCTCGGGAGCACGGTCCAGCCCGCGCCGCCGTCGGCCGACACGAGGATCACGCCGCCCGCGCCCACGGCGTAGAGGTCGTCGCGCCCGCTGCCCCACACCGCGGTGAGGGTGCGCTGCGTGCCGCTCTCGACCCGCCGCCAGCGCGCGCCCCCGTCGTCGGAGCGCAGCAGCGCGCCGCCCTGCCCCGCGGCGATCGCGAGGGCGCCGTCGGTCCAGACGGCGTTGAGGTTGTCGGTGGTAACCCCTTGCACCGCAGCGAGATGCGCGCTGTCTGCGCCGCGCAGGAGCGCCCCCCCGGCGCCCGCCACGAGGGTCACGCCGGCGTGGATCTGCGCCGCGTGGAGGTCCGCGCGGGTGCCCAGCGACACGCGCCGCCAGGTGCGCCCGTGGTCGCGCGAGCGCAGCGCGACGCCGCCGTCTCCCACCGCGAGCACCTCGCTCGCGCCGCAGGCGACGGCGCGCAGGTGCGCGGTGGTGGCGACCTCCGCCGCGCGCCACGCGCCCCGCGCGTCGCGCACCAGCAGCGCGCCGAAATCTCCCGCGGCGTAGCCCACGCCGGCGTCGTCGACGCACGCGGCGTTGAGCTTGTTGCCCTGCGGGGAGGGGTTCTCCCAGCGCCAGGCGCGCGGGGCGGGCCGGGCGCGGCCCCGGTGACGGTGGCACGCGCTGAGCGCGAGGGCAGACGCGAGGGCGAGGGTGAGGGTGCGCACGGCGGTCGCCGCGCAGGGTAGCGGAGCCGGGGCGGCGCGTGAACCGCCGGCGCTCAGCGACGGGTGTAGGGCACCCACAGCGCGTCGATCACCGGGAGCTCCTCGCCAGGCCAGAGCAGGGTGTAGTGCGCGACGTCGCCCTCGGGGGCCTCGCCCACGCTGCCCACGCCCACGATCAGGGTCTCGTCGAGCTTGTGCGCGAAGGGCACGTGGCCGCCGCCGCAGACCACGACGTCGGCGGGGTCGTCGTCGACCAGCGCCTCGATCTCGTCGGTGCTGAGGTCGTGGGAGATCACGGCGTCAGGGTCGCGCGGCGAGCCGTGCACCATGAGCCACTCGTCTCCCCCCGGCACGGTCAGCCGCATCGCCTCGGGCAGCCGCTTCACCCGCTCGAGGATCACGTCGCCCAGGGCCTCGCGGGTGCGCTTGAAGCGCTCGAGGCGCGCGCGCTCGGCGTCGTCGCGGGGGCGCATGCGGGCCGGGTCGAGCAGGGTGAGCGCGCGGTCGGAGGTGCCGGCGACGCAGTGCGCGCCGACCTCCTGGAGCCGCATCCAGACCTCGAGGGCCTGGTCGCCGCCGAAGAGCAGGTCGCCGGCGACGAAGATCCCCGCGACGGAGCTGCTCTTCAGCGCGTCGAGCACGGCGTCGAGGGCGGCGAGGTTGCCGTGGATGTCCGACAGAAAGGCCAGCGGGCCGCGCACCCCCGAGACCGAGAAGGCGCGCGCGGTGCGGCCGTGATCGCGGAGACCGCGGGTCACGCCGACGCCCGATCGGAGGTCGCGGCGCGGGGCGTGCGGAGCACCTCGACCTTGGTGGCGCGGCGCTTGTCGCCCTCGCGCACGATGAAGCGAAAGCCCTCCCACACCACCACGGTGCCCACCTCGGGCACGCGCCCGGCGCGGGCGGCGAGGAAGCCCCCGAGGGAGGCGTAGTCTTCGCGCTCAGGAAAGCTCACGTCGAGGTGCTCCTCCAGCGAGCTGACGGGCATCGCCGCGCTCACGATCCAGCGGTTCTCGCCGACGACCTCGAACTCGGCCTCGGCGCTGTCGTCCTCGTCTTGAATGTCGCCGACGATCTCTTCGAGGATGTCTTCGAGGGAGATCACCCCGACCACCGACCCGAACTCGTCGACCACCACGGCGAGGTGCGCGCGGCGCTGCTGCATGTCCCGCAGCACCGACAGCGCGGGCTGGGTGTCAGACACGAGGAACGCCGGGCGGCGCGCGAGCGACTCGATGCTCTCGGCGTGCTCCCCCGCGCCGTCGGCGCGCTGCACCGCGTGGCGGTAGAGGTCCTTCGCGTGGAGGGTGCCGATGATGTTGTCGATCTGCTCGCGGAACACGGGCACCCGCGAGTGCCCCTCCTCGTTGAGCCGCCGCAGCGCCTCGGCCACGGAGGTGTGCATCTCCAGCGCGATGACCCGCGTGCGGGGGATCATCACGTCCCGCGCGGTGAGGGTCTTCACCTCGAAGACGTTGTGCAGCATCGCGCTGCTCACCGGGTCGACGGTGCCCGCGCTCTCGGCCTGCTCGACCACGTACTCGACCTCGCGCTCGGTGACCGGCGGCGGGTCCTTCGAGCCGTCTTCGCGCAGGCCCAGGTTCGCCAGGGCGCCCAGGCGCTGCAGCAGCCACGCGATGGGCGCGAAGAGCAGCAGCGCGGGGCGCGCCCAGAACAGCCCGAGGGGCGCGAGGTCCCAGGCCCGCGCGCGGCCGAAGTTCACCGCGGCGAAGTTCAGCAGCCCGTAGAAGAACGACACCCCCACCATCACCAGCGCGGTCGCCCACCAGCGCGACGTCGGCGTGAGCAGCGCGCGGGTCGCCAGGCCCATGGCCAGCAGCGGCGCGAAGACCCTGCCCGAGAGCAGGCGGGTGAGCACCCACGAGGGGTTGGCGAGGTACGCCTCGATGTGACCGCCCCGGTCGCCCTGCTCGTCTCGGAGCGCGCGCATGCGCGCCTCGGGGGTCGCCAGCAGCGACGCTTCGACCGAAGCCAGGAGCGCGCCGAGGACGAAGAGTGCGAGCGCGATCAACAGCGCGGTGTGGTCATCTCCCATCGGTGGTCGCCCCGGTCCTGCCGACGAGGGCTCCCCAACCTAACAACTCGCGCCGAGGACGCAAGCGGGCGACCGCGCGGAGCCCTCGCCGCCCCGGAGGCGCGGGCGAAACGTTTCGGGTCGCGGTAACCTCTCACCCCTATGGAACGACGAACCTTCCTGGGCGCGGTCGGGTCCGTGCCGGTGGTCGCCGCCTGCACGAAAATGGACAACAACCCCCGCACCCCGTCCCCCGCGGTGATCCGCGCGCCCCGCGAAGACCTCGTGCGCGCGGTGGAGCCCCTGGGCTTTCCGTGGCGCACGCTCGACCCCTTTCTGTTCTGCGTGCACCACAACGACGCCTTCCCCGCGGGCAACGGGCGCCTGGGCCCCGCGGCGTCGCTCTCCGGCCGCAACCTCGGCATGGACTTCGACTGGCGCGACGGCTGGAACATGTACCACGGCCGCACGGTGCCGGGCTTTCCGCAGCACCCGCACCGGGGCTTCGAGACGGTGACCATCGCGCGCCGCGGGCTCGTCGACCACGCCGACTCCCTGGGCGCCACCGCGCGCTACGGCGACGGCGACGTGCAGTGGCTCACCGCGGGCGACGGGATTCAGCACGCGGAGATGTTCCCGCTCCTGCGCGAAGACGCGCCCAACCCCATGGACCTCTTTCAGATCTGGCTCAACCTCCCCCGCGCGAACAAGCGCGTGCCCGCGCACTTCTCGATGCTCTGGAGCGAGTCGATCCCGCGGCACCACGCCCTCGACCGCGAGGGCCGCGCCACCGAGGTCACGATCATCGCCGGCGCGCTCCACGGCGCGCGGGTGCCCGCGCCGCCGCCGCACTCGTGGGCCTCGACCCGCGACGCGAAGGTCACCATCGCGACCCTCGCCATGGCCCCGCGCGCGGTCTACACGCTCCCCGCCGACGACCCCGCGCTCAACCGCACGGTGTACATCTACAAGGGCGCCGGCGCGCGCCTCGGGGGCCGCGAGGTCGCCGCGCGCAACCTCGCCGTGCTCCACGCGGGGCAAGACGCGGTGATCGAGAACGGCGACGCGCCGGGGGAGATCCTGCTGCTGCAGGGCAGGCCCATCGGCGAGCCCGTGGTGCAGCGCGGGCCCTTCGTGATGAACACCCTCGACGAGATCCGTCAGGCGCACATGGACTACCAGCGCACGCAGTTCGGCGGGTGGCCCTGGCCCGACAGCGCGCCCACGCTGGGCAACGAGCGCCGCCGCTTCGCGCGCCACGCCGACGGGCGCGTCGACACCGCCGGCGGGTGAGTCACCGCGCGCGCAGGCGCAGCATCCCCACGACGTTCACCCCCGCGGCGGGGAAGCCCGCGCCGTAGGGGGTGTACGCGCCGTTCCAGACGTTCTCGACGGCGGCGGCGACGGTGATCCAGCGGGTGATGTTCCACCCGCCGCGCACGTTCATGCTGACCCAGCCGTCGACCTGCGCGCACGACATCGCGCCGCCGGGGCAGAGGCGCACGTCTTCGCGGTCGGAGGTCGCGAGGCGCGGCTGCGGGAGCCCGCCCTGGAGCGAGAGCTCGGCCCACCCGCGGTCGCTCCGCCATCCCCCCGACACGCGCCCCACCGCGGGCGGGATCTTCGCCATCGGCTCGGTCACCCGGTTGCCCGCCTCGTCGGGGAAGGTGTTGTCGGCGTGGGTGTACATCGCCGCGAGCGCGCCATAGACGCCGTTGCGCGCGCGGTACGAGAGGTCGGCCTCGACGCCCCACAGCACCCCCTCGCTCGCGTTCTCGCGGGTGAAGACCCGGCGCCCGTCGATCATGGTCATGCCCTCGAAGGTCGAGGGCACCCGCACCACGAGGCCCGTGAGCAGCGCGCCGTACACGAAGGCCGAGCCGCTCCACCCGTCGCGGATCACCCGCGCGCCCACCTCGGCGCTCCACGATCGCTCGGAGCCGAGGTTCGCGTTGGGCGTGTCGAAGGAGCGCGCGCCTGAGCCGAGCGCCTGAAAATCATCGAGGTTGGGCGCGCGAAAGCCCGTGAGCAGGTTGGCCATGAGCGCCACGCCGTCGGCCACGAGGTAGCGCGCGCCCACCGAGCCCACGGGCGCGAGGAGCACCTGGTCCATCGCGGGGGTGGCGCCGTCGACGGGGGCGGTGGCGCGCACGAGGGCCGCGCGGGCGCCGACCTCGACGAGCAGGCGCTCGCCCACGCGCTGCTGCCAGAACGCGAAGAGCCCTCCCTGCAGGTACCCGCTGCCGCCGACGTAGCGCCCCCGCGACGCGGTGACCGCGGCGCCGCGGGTGGTGACGGTGCCGCTGTCGACCTCGTCGAGGGTGAGCTCGGCGCCGAAGGAGAGCCGCGCGTCGCGGTGGCGCAGGTCGAGCTGCGCGCCGCCGATCCAGGTGAGCACCTGGTCGCGCTCGACGTCGGTGCGTCCGTCGCGAAATCGGTCGCGGAGCTCGGTGCGCACCGTCGCGCCGCCGCGCACGGTCAGCGAGACCGCGCCGCTTCGGTAGCGGTAGTGCGCGTAGCCCGTGTCGCGCTGTTGCAGGCGAAAGACCCGCACGTCGCCGGGGGTCGAGAGGTCGGGGCGCGGCGCGTCGAGGATCGAGCTCGTGTGAAACGCGAGGCCCACGCGGTGCCCCCCCCGCGCGGTGACCGTCGCGCGGGCGCTCACGGCCCAGTCGTCGTGGCCGGTGTAGGGCTGCGCGCCGAGGTCGCCGCCGGCGACGAGGCGTCCCGTGGTGCCGCCCGAGGCGCCGACGAGGAGACCCACAGGACCGGTCTCTCCCTCGATCATGCCGCTCGACACGAAGGCGCGCTCCGCCGACGCGCCGCGGAGCGTGAGGTCGCCGCGCCAGCGAAAGTGTCCGTCGGCGCGGGCGACGGCCTCGAGGGGCGTGACGTTCACCACGCCGCCCAGCGCGTCGGAGCCGTACATCACCGAGGCCGGGCCGCGCACGACCTCGACGCGGTCGACCACCGAGGGGTCGACGAGGTTGAGCAGCGCGTTGCCGCCGACCTTCGTGAGCGAGTCGCTGAGGCGCAGCCCGTCGAAGAGCAGCAGCGCCCGCTGCCCGCCGAGGCCGCGGAGGATCGGCGCCGCCGACGCCGTGGTGGTGCGCTGCACGAACACGCCGGGGAGCTCGTCGAGGCGCTCGCCCACGTCGCGCGCGAGGGCGCGGCGCGCGGATTCAACGCTGTCGGTCGAGACCGCGCGGGGCGTGTCGAGGAGCGTCTCTTCGCGGCGCGAGGGCGCGACGACCGACGCCTCGCCCACGTCGGGCTCGGGGGGATCGACCTCCTGGGCGAGGGCCCCGCCAGCGCGGAGGATCAGGGCGACGATGGTGGACCGCGCGCGCAAGGCTCAGGGGCAGTAGGGCTGCGAGCGGTAGGGGTTGGGGCGGCAGCCGCGAGTGCCGATCCAGCTCGCGAAGACCGTGGCGTAGTTGGTCGGGTGCCCGGGCGCCCAGATCCCTCGCTGGTTCGCCCGGGCCTCGGCCTCGGCGTAGAGCAGCGACTGGTGAATGGGCGGCACCGGGCATCCGAAGGCGGTGTAGTAGGCCGTCCAGCCCTCGCGCACGAGGCGGGTCTGGAGCAGCTCGCCGTCCATGAAGACCAGGGCGAGGGTGCGGCCGAACATGTCGAGCTCGGGCATGGACGACCCCGCGCGGAGCCGGTGCGGCGCGACGTGAAAGACCGTGCCCCGCTGCATGATCTGTCGGACCGCGGCGCTGGTGGCGGTGCCGAAGGCCGTGGTCTCCGCGCCCGACGACTCCTCGGTGTTCACCCACAAGAAGCGCACCGTGGTGTCGCCCACGATGGGGAACGCGAAGTGCGACGTGTCGCCGTCGATGGTGCGGATGTACGTCACCCGCTGCGGCGGGAGGTAGTCGCTCGGCACGGTGTCGGGGGTGATGCGCGGGATCACCGGGCAGCCCGAGTCGACCTGCGGCGCGTCGGCGACGGCGTCGACCGCGACGACATCGTCGGGGATGTCGCCGTCGTAGCCGACGTAGGTCGTCGCTTCGCGGCACGCGGAGGGGAACAACACGAGAGCCAAAGCAAGGGCGCGAGTCTTCAAGGTGCCGCCGAGCATGAACCGCCACCCCGCGGTCGCACAAGGGCGACGCCGCCGCCCAGGCGCGGTACGAATTCGCCGTGAGCGACGAGACGGTAGACGTGGTGGTGATCGGCGCGGGGCTGGCGGGGCTTCGGGCCGCGGAGATTCTGGTCGAGGCGGGCAAGCGCGTGGCGGTCGTCGAGGCCCGCGACCGCGTCGGAGGGCGCAGCCGCACCGAGGACTGGGAGGGCGCCACCATCGACCTCGGCGGCCAGTGGATCGGCCCCGGTCAGCACCGCCTCGAGGCCCTCGCGGCGAGACTGGGCGTCGAGACCTTTCCGACCCGCGTGGCGGGCGATCGGGTGGTCGACCTCGACGGCGCGCTCACCCGCGAGAAGACCGACGGGAGGTTCCCCTCCCTCGCGCAGGTCGCCGAGTCTCTGGGCAAGCGGTACGTCGACGGCCTGGCCGAGAAGGTCCCCGCGCACAACCCCGAGGCGGCCCCCGACGCGCTGCGCCTCGACGGCGCGGCCCTCGCGCAGTGGCGCGACAGGGTGCTCCCGGTCGACTCGGTGCGGCGCCTCTTCGACGTGAGCGTGAAGACGGTCTTCGGCGCCGAGGCACACAGCCTCTCGGTGCTGTACTTCCTCTGGTACCTCCAGACTGGCGGAGGCTACGGCGCCCACGTCGACGTGAAGGGCGGCGCGCAGGAGCGACGCTTCGTGACGGGCGCGCAGTCGCTCTCGACGCGCCTCGCCGACGCGCTGGGTGACCGCGTGCGCCTCGGTCACGCCGTGCGGTCGGTGCGCGAGCAAGAGGGGCGCGTGCGGGTGACCACCGACGCGGGGAGCTTCGACGCCGCGCGGGTGATCTGCGCGACGCCGCCCAACCTCACCGCGCGCATCGAGTGGAGCCCCGCGCTCCCGGCGCACCGCGCGCGCTCGATGGCGCGCATGCCGATGGGCGCGACGGTGAAGTTCCTCGCGAGGTACGCGCGGCCCTTCTGGCGCGAGCGCGGGCTCTCGGGCGAGGCCGTCTCGGGGCGAGGACCGATCTCGTACTGCGTCGACAACAGCGCGCACGACGACTCGACGGCGATGATCCTGGGCTTCGTGGTGGGCGACGACGCCGTGCGCTGGACGGCGAGCTCGCCCGCGCGCCGCGAGGGCGAGGCCCTGGCGCAGCTCGCGCGGTGGTTCGGCGAAGAGGCCCTGCGGCCGGTGGCCGTGCGCAGCCACGACTGGGCCGAGGACCCGTGGACGGGCGGCTGCCCCGTGTGCAACCCCGCGCCGGGCGTGCTCACGGCGGAGGGCGCGCGGCTGCGTGACCCGCACGGGCGGGTGCACTTCGCGGGCACCGAGACCGCGACGGCGTGGGTGGGATACTTCGAGGGCGCGCTCGAGAGCGCCGAGCGCGCGGCCGAGGAGGTGCTCAGCGCGGGGGCGTGAGGAGGACGAGGGGACTCATTCCTCGCGGCCGCGCGACCGCCCCAGGCTCGCGCCGGTGAGCTGCTCGAGCTCGGCGAGGAGGCGCAGGCGCTCGACCCCGCGCGGGTCGTCGGCGGAGATGGGGCCCGCGAGGCGAAGGGCCTCCAGCCGCGCGAGGCGCTCGATGACCGCAGAATCCAGGGCGCGGCGCTGCGTCGCCTGCTGCGCGCGGAGGCGGAGCAGGTCGATCTCCTGCGGCGCGAAGACCGCGCGTCCGAGGTCGAAGGTCACGCGCACCTCGAAGGCCAGAGAGTCGCTCGTGGCGACGCGGTCGCTGTCGGGCAGGAGGTACTGCGTGCTGCTCGCGCCGAAGCCGCGCGCGACGCGACCCGAGAGGCGGGGGACCCACGCGGCGGCGCGGGCGCGGGTGGCCAGGGCGACGGGCGCGTCGTCGTCGAGGTGGGCGCGCTGCGCGGCGCGGCGGGTGAGGTCGGCGACGACGACGCGGTCGAGCCACGAGGGGGGATCGGCGCGGATCTCACTGGCGCACAAGGCGATCGAGAGGGCGATGGGAATTCTCACGGGTCCTCCGGGCGCCGGGGGAGCGATGGGTCCGGCGCGGCCAGGGGGTGCTCTCGTGAGGAGCGGGGGGAGAGGTTGCGTGGCGCACGCGGTTCGCGTGGGCGCGAGAGGGGGCCGACCTTGCGTCGGGGCGCGGGATCATCCAGGGTCCGCGGCCATGCGCCATGCCCTGCTTACCCTGACCTGCTGCGCGTCGCTCCTCGGCTGCGGCGACGAGCCGATGCTGCGCTTCACCACCGACGCCGGCAACACCCCCGTCGACGCGCCCGCGATGGACGACGCCCAGGTCGCCGACGACGCCGCCGTGACCCCCCTCGACGTGGGGACCATCCCGATTCGAGACAACGGACCTGTGGCGCAGGAGGCGCTGGTCTACGCGCACTCCGACACCACGCTGTACTCCGTCGACCCCCGCACCAACCGCTTCGCGCGCATCGGAGATTTCTCCTTTCCGCGCGGCACGACGGTGGCGGACATGACCGACATCGCGGTCGACTCCGACGGCGCGATCACGGGCACCGCGGGCGACGCGGTGTGGCGCATCGACGCGCGCACGGGGGCGTGCACGCGCGTCGTGACCCTCCCCGATCGCCGCTTCTTCGTGGGGCTCTCGTGGGTCCCGCGGGGCGTGGTCGACGCGGGCAACGAGGTGCTCGTGGGCGCGACCACCGACGGCACCCTCTGGCGCATCGACCTCGGCACCGGCCGCGCGACGCAGCTCTTCACCCTCCCGCGCGCCTCGGGGCAGAGCTGGGAGATCTCCGGCGACCTCGTCTCCATCGACGGCGACGCGACGTACATCACTTTGCGGCGCACGGGCGCGAGCTCGACCTCGCCCGACGTGCTCGGCGTGGTCGACTTTCGCAACCGCGGCCTGCGCATCGTGAGCACCAACGGCGTGGGCTTCTCGCGGGTCTTCGGCCTGGGCTACTGGCGCCAGACCCTCTACGGCTTCACCCGCGCGGGCGAGTTCATCACGATCAACACCCGCACCAGCGCGGGGCGCAGGGTCTCGATGCCCACGATGCAGTTCAGCGGCGCGGGGGTGACCACCATCGCGTCGATCGAGGCGCCTCCCTGATCGCTCAGAGCGGCCGCCGCGTGCCCACGGGCACGCCCAGCGAGCGGTCGACGTAGACCCTCCCGTCGCACACCTCGACGGGGTGGTTGAGCAGCGGGCGGCGCGCGGGGCCCATGATCCACTGGCCGTCGTCGTCGAAGGTCGAGTCGTGGCAGGGGCAGATCGTCGACGCGCCCGACTCGACGCGCACGATGCACCCGTTGTGCGGGCACACCGCGGAGAACGCGTAGAGACCCCGCGCGTCTCGCGCGAGCACGACGCTGATCCGGTAGTCGACCACGCCGCCGACGAGGGGGACCTCGCTCAGCGGGAGCGATGGGTCGTAGAGCTCCTTCAGCCCACAATCCGCCGCAACGTCCGCGCGGTCTTCGAGGGCGGCGTCGAGGTGGTCCTCGTGCGCTGCGTCGACGCGGTCTTCGGTCGCGGCGTCGAGGTGATCCGCGGTCGCGGCGTCGAGGTGATCCGCGGTCACCACGTCGACGCGGTCTTCGATGGCGGCGTCGAGGTGGTCTTCGGTCGCAGCATCGACGGGGGCGTCGGAGGCCGTGCTGGCGTCAGCGCCGGCGTCAGCGCCCTCGCGCACGGGACGTCTCGCGAGGGTTCCTCCCTCGACCGCGCAGGCGCCGCCCGCGACGCCCAGCAACAGGACTCCGCGGCGGGTGATCGGGGTGCTCATCGAGCGAAGATCTAACGCCCGCGCGCCGGATCGCATCTCCCAAATCGACGCGCGACTTCCCCCGCGGAGCGCGCCGGAGCTCCCGGTGCCTACATGTCCCCCGCTGCGGCCACACCGCGCCCGACCACCCTACGAAATCACTTGGAATCCGCCTCGTTGAGGGCCCTGACGGCATCGGCGAAGAACAGCGCCCTCATGATTTCACGCGACGCGCGCTCCCTCCTGCTGCTCTCCCTTGCGATGTCCTTCATGGCCTGTGCGCCGGTGGGCGATGACTCCGACGAGGACTTCTCCGCCGACGAGGTGACGGCGCGGGCCTGCCCCGAGTTCGTCGTGCGCGACGGGCGCGGCGACCCCCGCAACGCCGCGGGGCAGATCCGGTACTGCTGGCCGGGCGAGCGGCGCTGTCACTGTGACGCCGACAACGACTGCTACGCCCTCCCCGGTCGCGTCGCCTGCCGCGCCGTCGCGGCGCCGAGGGACGCCGGGGTGAGCGCGCCCACGCCCGTGAGCACTCCGACGCCTCGGCCGGCGGCCAGCACCCCGACGCCCACGACCACGCCGGTCACCAGCAGCCCCTCGCGGGTCTGGGGCGCGACGGCGCCGGCGTCGATCCCGACCTTTCCGGGCGCCGAGGGCTTCGGCGCGAGCGCGTCGGGCGGACGCGGCGGGCGGGTGATCGCGGTAACCAACCTCAACGCGTCGGGCCCCGGCTCGCTGCAGGCCGCCCTCGACGAGAGCGGACCTCGCACGGTGGTCTTCAAGGTCTCCGGGGTGATTCAGTCGAGCGTGCACATCGCGCACGGCGACGTGACCATCGCGGGGCAGACCTCTCCGGGCGGGATCACCGTGCGCGGCATCGACACCACCGAGGAGCCCTACTGCGACCAGCAGTGCGGCAACCGCGCGCGGGGCGTGGACAACGTGGTGATCCGCCACCTGCGCTCGCGGCCCGCGGGGGGAGACTTTCCCGACGGGTTGCGGCTGCGCTACGCGCGCTGGGTGATGGTCGACCACGTGTCCATCGGCAACGCCGAGGACGAGGCGGTGGAGATCTCGTACGCGAACAACATCACCCTTCAGAACACGATCATCGCCGAGACCGTGGGCGGCCACGCCGACCGCGGGGGCGTGCTGATCAACTACACGAACCCCGCCGCGGGCTTCGCCCTCGATCGCATCGCGCTGCTGCGCAACCACTGGAACCGCATCATGGGGCGCTTTCCCGAGCTCTCTCGCGAGAGCGGGAGCGCCGCCGCGGGCACCACCATGCAGATCGAGATCAGCAACAACCTCTTCTGGGACCAGCACTACTACGCCGACATCAACCCCACGATCCAGTCGGGCAACGACGGCGCCGCGGCGATCTTCTATCAGCTCAACCACGTGGGGAACTCGTCGTTCGTGCGGCCGGGCTACCGCTACGGGATGCTGTACTTCCCGAACCCCACGGGGCGCTCCAGCGCGTTCATCTCGAACGACACGATGAACATCTACCCGAACCGCACCGACTGGGCGCTGGAGTACTGCTGCAACGACCTGCCGACGCGGCCCGCGACCCGCGCGATCCCCAACGGCGGGCGCGTGACGCGGCACAACTTCCCGGCGGTGAGCACGATGCCGGCGAGCATGGTCCAGACCTTCGTGGGCGCGAACGCGGGCGCGTTCCCCCGCGACCCGATGGACACGCGCCTCGTGAGCTTCGTGCAGTCGGGCCGCATCGACACCCGCGCGGCGAACGTGAACCCCGCGAACGACGCGCTGCGCACGGCCTTCACCACGGCGCCCGCGGCCCCCGCCGACGCCGACAACGACGGCATGCCCGACGACTGGGAGCGCGCCAACGGCCTCAACCCCGCCGCGCAGGACCACAACGGCACGCAGCTCTCCGTCGCCCGCATGGGCCGCGCGGGCTACACCAACCTCGAGGTCTACCTCGAGGAGCTCAGCGCGCGCCGGGTGATGACCAACCGGTAACGGCCCTCCACCCTCGCTCCCTCCTCCATCGGCGTTGCCGAGGGAGGAGGGACGCGGTGCTCGCGGTGAGGTGCGCGTCGCGTCGAGCAAGGGCCGCGCACCTCCGCGCATCGTTCATCCCAACCGTCACGTCCCTCCTCCTCGGCAACGCCGATGGAGGAGGGAGCGAGGTGGAGGGCGTCGCCCTCACCACCCCGTCGGCGCCGCGGGCGACCCTTCGCTCGCGGTGGTCGCGCCCCGCCCGAGCTGCCCGTTGCTGTTGCCGCCCCAGCACAGGAGCGATCCGTCGACGCGGGTGACGCAGGTGAAGTCTCCGCCGCCGGTGACCCGCGTCGCGTCGGTGATCCCTCGGGCGTCGACGGGCATCGGGCGGTCGGCGCTGCTCCCGTCTCCGAGCTGTCCGCGCGCGTTGGCGCCCCAGCAGCGCAACCCCCCGCCGCGGCGCACCGCGCAGGTGTGCCCGAGGCCGCCGCCCACCGCGGACGCGTCGGTGACCCCCGCGACGACCACGGGCGAGGGGCGGTTCGTGGTGGTGCCGTCTCCGAGCTGCCCGCTGGCGTTCGCGCCCCAGCACACCACCGCACCGCTCGCGCGCACCGCGCAGGTGTGGTTCGCGCCCGCGCCGATGAAGAGCGCGTCGGTGATCCCCGCGACGGCGGCGGCCTGGGGGCGGTTGCTCATCGCGCCGTCGCCGATCTGCCCGAGGGTGCCCGCGCCCCAGCAGATGACCGCGCCGTTGGCCCTGCGCGCGCAGGTGTGGTTCGAGCCCGCGGCGATCTGGGTGATGTCCATGTACCCCGCGACCGGGACGGGGAAGGCCCGCTGCATCGTGGTCCCGTCGCCCACCTGGCCGTTGGCGTTGGCGCCCCAGCAGAGCACTCCGCCGCCGCGCTGGAGCGCGCAGGAGTGCGACGCGCCCACGGCCACGGCCACCGCGTCGCTCAGCGTGCTCGCGCGCACCGGGGTGGGGCTGGTGATCAGCTCCATGCCGTTGCCGAGCTGCCCCGAGCGCCCCGAGGCCCAGCACCACACGCTGCCGTCGGTCTTCGCCGCGCAGCCGTGAAACGCGCTGATCGACACGTCGACGACGTCGGTGAGCGCCGTGAGGGGGTTGGGCGTGAGGCGGGTCATCATGGTCCCGTCGCCGAGCTGGCCGCCGTTGTTGTTGCCCCAGCAGAGCACGGCGCCGCTCGCGCGCCGCGCGCACACCGACTGGTTCACCGCGCTCACCCGCGTGCCCATGCCGTCGCCGAGGCCCATGGGGTTGCCGGTGTCGCAGGGCATCCCCGTGGGGTTGCCCGCGCCGGTGAAGGTGTAGTGCAGCGCGACGCCGCGCTCGCCCACGGCCCACACGTTGTTCTGCGCGAAGCCCCAGAGCCGCGAGATGCGCGTCTGCACGCCGCTCGGCACGGCGCCCCAGGCGTTGCCGTCGAAGTGCGCGAGCGCGCCGCCTTCGCCCGCGGCCCACACGTCGGTCGCCGACGACCCCCACACGGCGCGGAGGTCGGCGGTGGTGCCCGTGAGCACGTCGAGCCAGGCGGTGCCGTTCCAGCGGCGGGTGACGGTGTTGCCGACGATGTACACGTCCGTGGGAGACGACCCCCACACGCCGAAGTACGCGCCCGAGACGCTGAGGCCCACGTCGCGCCAGCCCGTGCCCTCCCAGCGGAGCACGCGCGTGCCCACGGCCCAGACGTCGTCGGGCGCGAAGGCCCAGACGTCGTAGAGCTCTGCGCCGCTGGGGATTCCGTTCGATCGATCGACCCAGCGCGCGCCGTCCCACTGCGCGGCCGAGCGCCCGCCCACGGCCCACACGTTGTTCGCCGCCGACCCGCGAATCGACACGAGCTGCATCCCCGCGCTGGGCAGCGGGACCGCGCTCACGGCGTTGCCCATCACCCGGTACATCTCGCCGCGGGGAGCCTCGCCGCCGCCGTTGGTCCCGACGATGCCGGCGACGAAGGTGGAGCTCGCGTCGAAGCCGCCGACCGCGGTCAGACGCAACGTCTGGGCGTTCATGCCGACCTGGCGGTCGAACTCGAACATCGGGCCCGCGCCCCACATCGCGCCGTCGCTGCGCCGCGCGGCGGTGTCGGCCACGGCCAGGAGCGACGCGGGGTCGGCGCCGAAGAGCCCGACGAAGTCCGCCATCGTGCCGCTCGTCGAGGGCGCCCACGTCCCTGGGACCATGCTCCCGCTGGTGCAGTTCCCCGTGGTCCCGCCGTCGGTGCCGGGGGTGGTCCCGCCGTCGGTGCCGGGGGTGGTCCCGCCGTCGGTGCCGGGGTTGGCGCCGCCGGTGTCGGTGCGCGCGGTGCCGCCTCCGTCGCCGTTGTCGAGGATCTCGACGGGCGAAGGGCTGCAGCCGAAGAGGGCGAGGGTGACCGCGAGGGTAAGGGAGGGGTGCTTCATCGCGGGGTGGATCATGGCACAACGGCGGAGCTGTTCATGGGGGCGCGCGACGGTCCCGCGCGTCCCCTGGTATGGTGCGCGGCGTGAAGACTCGCATCGCGGTTGGAATGGTCCTCGCGCTGTCGGGGTGCCCCCAGGAGCGCGCCCCGTAACGGCGCGTCGACAGCTGTGCGCCGCGCGGCGGAGCGAGCTCGTGCTCGACCTCTCGTCTCGCGGCGAGGCCCTCGTGGCGCGCGTGATCCCCGCGCCTGAAGAGAGCGGCGACCACGCATGACCGTGCGTCTGCTCCGCGCCAGCGGCGCGTCGCCTGGCGCTATGCCGACGCCCGTCCGAGCGCTTCATCCCGCGCAGCGAGCGCTGCTGGTGATCACCACGAGGCCTGACTCCGTGCGCCTCGACAGGCCCGACCTTGGCGCCGCGGGTGATCGACCGCCAGGTGTCTCCCCCTTGAGCCTCGACGCCTCGAGGGCGCGCGGCGGCACCTACGCGCGGCGAGATGCCCGTTTGCATTCGAGTGGTGCGCGCCGCTCGGGCCCTCACCCCCGCGCCCTGGCGCGGGGCTCGTGCCCGCCTGGTGCCCACCCTCGCGGGCGACGGCGCGCGGGTGATCACCGTCGCGAAGCCCTGACGGCACGCCCTCGCTCTATCGCCTCCGTGATGACGCGCCCCCCGCGCGCTGGGAGGCTCCCCGCGAACACCGCGCTGCCGACGGGCCCCTCGGCGCCCGGTGGTCTTCGGCGACGCGCTGGTCTACGAGTCCGACGGCGCGCCGCACGCCAGGGCTCGACGGCGTGGCCCGCCGCACGCTCCAGGGCGTCGGCCTGCCCGTGCTCGTGGCGAGCGCCACGCTCCTCGCGCAAGACGCCGCAGCACCGCGCGCTGGTGCTCTCGCCCCGCGACCTGGACCGCGCGCGATGAGCCGCTTCGCCGCCGCCCTGGGACTCGTGACGGCGCTGCTCCCGAGCGCGGCCTCGGCACAGGTGCGCCACCGCCGCCCGGTCGCCGCCGCGCGGCATCCGCGGCTTCGACAACAACAGCGGGAGCGGCTGCCGCGACTACAACTGCGGCTCGCGCTGCGACAGGCACTCGAGGCACCGGCATCCCCGTGCCCGTGGGCACCGCGGTGCTCGCGAGCGCCAACGGCACGGTCACGGCGACGAACAACGGCTGCGCGAACACAGGCTACGTCAGCAACCCCTGCGGCGGGCGCTGCCGACCGTGCAGCTCAGCATCCGACGGGTCGGTGACGATCTACTGCCACATGCAGCTCAACTCGATTCGGGTCTCGCGGGGGCGGCGCGTCGCCTGCGGGCAGACCCTCGAGGCGCTCGGCGAGCTCGGGAGCTCGTCGGGGCCGCACCTGCACTTCGGATCAGGCGCCGCTCGTCGGGCTCGTCGTCCGCAGGACCCCTTTCGCGGTCGCTGCGCCTCAGGCCCCGTCGTGTGGACCCAGCAGCGCGCGTACCCGGCATTCCCGGCGCGACCTGCGCGTGCGTGCCCACCACGG
This sequence comes from Polyangiales bacterium, assembly GCA_041389885.1. Taxonomy (GTDB): domain Bacteria; phylum Myxococcota_A; class Polyangia; order Polyangiales; genus JAWKRB01. The sequence goes on from JAWKRB010000013.1 coordinate 121,287, forward strand.
AGACCTGCAACAACCGCGACGACCGAGCCTGCGGCCGGGCGCATCGACGACAGCGTGCACGACGGAGCTGTTACACCACGACCCCTCGAGGACCAGCGGGCGTGGAGCTGCCGCGCGGGCACCCAGACCTGCACCGCGGGGCGCTGGGGGGCGTGCACAGGGCAGGTGGTCCCGCGCGCGGAAGACCTGCAACAACCGCGACGACGACTGCGACAGGCGCGTCGACGACAGCCCGAGCCTGCTACACGGGCCCCGCGAGGCACCAACCGCGGCGTGCCGCGGCAGCAACAGACCTGCCGCGCGGGCTGTGGAGCTCGTGCAGCGGACGAGGTGGTCCCGCGCGCAGAGACCATGCCGACGACGACTGCGACAGGATGGCCGACGAGGCGCCTGCGCGGTCGACGCCGGGACGCGCGCCCGACGTGGTCCGCCGGCGCCCGGTCCGACGCCGGCGCAGACCCGACGTCTGGACAGCCTTCGAACGTGATCGAGGAGCCCGACGCCGCCGCCGAGGTCGACGCGGGCGACAAGCGTTCTCCGGGCAGCCCGACGGCCGTCGAGCCCTTCCAGGCATGGCTGGTCGACCTCGGCCCCGAAGAGGACGCCGAGGTCCCCTTCGACCGCGAAAATCCCCGGTGACCGGATGTGATTGCCGCGCAGGGGTATCGAGCGCCGAAGGGCAGCCAGGCTCCCTCGCGATCGAGCTCTGCGGCGCTGCGCCAGCGACAGGCCCGCGCGGTAGCCGCCGCCTGGGAGGGAGGGCGCGAGCGCCGCCCCGAGCGCCGCTGGGGGCTTCCCCAGCGCGCGCCCCGAGCATGATGCTCGCGCCGATGCTCGCGCTGCACCACCTCACCGCGATGCACTGGGCCCTCGGCGGCCTGGTCATCGCCCTGGTCACCCTCACCCTCGGATCGTCAGCAACCGCTCCCTCGGCGTGTCGAGCGGCCTCGAGGACCTCTGCGCCATCGCCTCGGATCAACCCGCGCTGCGCGCCACCTCCGACGAGGGTAGCGCCTGGCGACTGCCCTTCGTCCTCGGGCTCTTTCTGGGAGGTCTCGCCTCGGCGCTCCTCGCGGGGGGCTGGACCCCGACCTTCGCCGTCGAGCCCCTCGACGCCGCGGCCCGCCTCAGCCCCGCGGCGAAGGCGGCGTGGTTCTTCGTCGGCGGTGTGTGCACGGGCTTCGGCACCCGCCTCGCGGGGGGCTGCACCAGCGGCCACGGGATCTTCGGCGTGGCCCGGCTCCAGCCCGCGAGCCTCCGCGCCACCGCGGCCTTCATGGCCGTGGGCGTCGTGACCTCGAACCTGCTCTACCGCGTGGTGTGGCGATGAGCGCGGCGCTGCGGGGGATGTTCCTGGCGCTCGGCGCGGTCTTCGGCTTCGCGCTCTCGCGCAGCGGCGCGGCCGATTTCGGCTTCGTGCAGGGGATGTTCCAGTTCACCAACCTGCAGCTCTACGGGATCATCGGCGCCGCGGTGGCGGTGACCGCGCCGGGGCTCTGGCTCCTGCAGCGCCACGGACGCACCGCGTCGGGCGAGCGCGTGCGCTTCACGGTGAAGTCATCGCACCCCGGCAACCTCCTCGGCGGCGCCCTCTTCGGCGTGGGCTGGGCCATGACCGGCATGTGCCCAGGACCCATCTTCGTGAACCTCGGAGAGGGCAAGCTCTACGCCCTTACACTCGGCCCTCGTCGGGGCCTGGCTCTACGGCGCGACCCGCGCGCGCATCGAGCGCCCGCTGCGGCTCTCGGCGCTCCCCCCGGCGCCGCGGTAGCGGAGCTCAGGGCGCGCGACAGAAGGTCTCGGCGACGCAGCGTCCCCCGACGCGCTGCGGCGCTCGAAGGGCGGGGTGCACGCCGCGCCGTCGACGCGAGCGCGACGCAATAGCAGCTGGTGCCTCCGAGGTCGCAGTAGGAGTCCTGGCACTCGCCGAGGAGGTTGAAGCCCATCGCGCAGAGGTCGCCCACGGCGAGCGGCGCGCTCGACGAGGCCCCGCAGCGCCCCGTCGCGCTGTCGCACTCGAGCCCCGTCGCGCACACCCGCAGCGAGGGGTCACGGTGCAGGTCGCCGACCTGCGAGGCCGGGCGGCAGGTGCCCGCGCCCGTCCCACGGGGCGGCAGGCGTCAGGCTCCTCCGCAGCAGAAGGCGCGAGCGGGGTCGCAGGTGCCGTAGAAGCCTCCTCCGGCGCCGTCGGCGAGGGCAACGCAAGGGGCCATCCGGCGGAGCAGGCGAGAAGGCCCTGCGCTGCTGCAGCCACGCCAGCCGGGGAGAAGCCAAGCCGGCGCCGTCGACGAGGGCCGCCGTGCGCTCGGGCGCCGCGAAACCGCGTCGAGAGCCGTTGGAGGCACGCGTCCGCCTCCGCCGCGCGAAACGCGACCTGCCCCGCGAGGGCCGCGCGGACCCAGCTCCCGACGGGCTTGATCTCGTACACCTCGGCCAGGAGCGCCGGGCACTGCGACGACGCGAGGCTCCCGTCAGCAGGGATGCGCGCGCTCAGCGCCGTGAGGGCGGGGTCGGAGCGCATGGGCGCGAAGAAGCGCGCGCGGCTGCCGGCGTCACAGCAGCGGTACCAGCGTGGCGCACAGCGCGCCCGACACCTCGCGCACGAGCCCCTCGAGGCGCGCGCGGTCGGCCTCCGCCGTCGCTCGAGGCGAGCACGTCCGTCGCGGGCACGTCGGTCGCGGGCACGTCGGTCGCCGGGCGCGTCGGTCGCGTGCGCGTCGGTCGCGGGCACGTCGGTCGCGGGCGCGTCGGTCGCGGGCGCGTCGGTCGCGGGCGCGTCGGTCGCGGGCACGTCCGTCGCGGGCACGTCCGTCGCGGGCGCGTCGGCGGCGGAGGCGTCGGCGGCGGTGCGGGCGGGGTCGCTACACGCGGCGAGCAGCGCAGCGGGCCGGAAGGGGAGCGGCGAGGAGGAACGCATGAGGCCGAGGGTCTTGCCAGCGAGGCTCCGGCGTCGACAACCCCAGGCGCACAAGAGAGCGTTGTCGCTTCGACAAGAATCCCCCCTCCGCGCCCCCGTCGCCCTGGGCGGCGCTTCGGCTGGAGCGCCGCGCGCGCGGCCGTGGCATCGTCCCGCGTCGATGATCGTCAGCTTCAAGGGGTCGTTCCTCGGGCTCATCGCGTGGCAGTGGCGCAACGCGCTGCTCTTCGTGAGCACCGCCGTCGCCGCGCAGCTCCTGCACGAGCACCTTGGTATGGTGCACCTCAAGCTCCCGCCGCTGCCGCTCACCGTCGCGGGCGCGGCGCTGGGGATCTTCGTGAGCTTTCGCACCAACGCCTGCTACGCGCGGTGGTGGGAGGGGCGGCAGCTCTGGGGGAGGCTGATCAACAGCTCCCGCCACCTCGCGTCGCAGGCGCTGCTCAACCTCGACCCCGACACCGCGCGCGCGGTGGTACGCCGGCAGATCGCCTACGCGCACCTGCTCCGCTGCGGCCTGCGCGACCAGGACCCCTTCGCCGACGCCGACGTGCGCGCGTACCTCACCGAAGACGAGCAGGCGCGCTGGAGGGGCGACAGCAACCCGTGCTTCGCCGCGCTCCACGCCCACCGCGCCGCGATCACCGCGCGCGCCGACGCGGGCGCCCTCCACGAGGACCGGCTCCTCGCCATGGACGCCACCCTCGGGAGCCTGCTCGACGTGCAGGGCGGCTGCGAGCGCATCAAGAAGACGCCCTTCCCCAGGGCGTACAACTACATCGCCGAGCGGCTGATCCTGGCCTTCGGCGTGATGCTCCCCTTCGGGATGGTGGAGTCGCTCGGGTGGGTCGCGGTGCCGATGAACCTCCTGGTGTGCGGCGCCTTCGCGATGATCTCCGAGGTCGGTCGCGTGCTCGAAGACCCCTTCACGCTCTTCTGGAACGGGCTCCCGCTCTACGCGCTCTCGAAGACCATCGAGACCAACCTCCGGCACCGCATGGGGGAGACCGACGTGCCGCCCATCCCCAGGCCTGACGCGAAGGGCGTGCTGATGTGAGGGCGCGCCCTCACGTCACCCGGCGACGCTCCCCCGCGCGTCGACGCGCACGCCGTCGTCCTCGTCGAAGGTGACGTCGTACACCGGCAGCCCCGCGGCGAGCGCCCCGAGGGTGCACCCGAGCTGCCGCGCCGCGAGCTCGTTCATGCGCGCGAGCAGCGCGCCCTCGGCGTCTCCTCGGAGCCCTGACTCCTTCGAGCGCGCGATGAAGCGCGCGAGCTGAGCGCGGAGAAACCCCGCCACCTGCGGGTGCTGCAGAAAGATCTGCGAGCCCCCCGCCATCGGCGAGACCAGCGGGATCTGGGAGTACGCCTCGGCGCCGTCGGCGAGGAGGACGTTGACCACCGCGCCCTCCGCGTGCCCGCCCGGCAGCACCCCGATCTCGTGGTCGTCGACGCCCTCCCAGCGCAGCGTGAGAAACGCGCGGAGAAAGTCGCGCACGAGCTCCTGGCGCACGCCGTAGTCGTCGCTGCGCTGCATCGAGAGCCGCACGTGGCCGCAGCCGACGTGCCCCGCGTTGACCATGTGCTCCAGCATCACCGGGCGCACCGCGGCGGGGGGCGACCGCATGAAGCGCCGCCACTCCAGCGGCTCGAAGACCTTCTCGAGCGCGGCGTCGAGACGACGGTCGCCGCGCAGGGCGCGGATCAGCTCGTTCGACGCGTGCACGTCGGTGTGGAGGTACAGCCGCCCGAAGGCGTCGAGGCGGCACATGAGCATCGCGCGGAGCCCGGCCTCGTCGAAGCGCTTGCCCGACAGCGACTCCAGCGCCGCGGCGGCGAGCAGAAATTCCCCGGCGTCTCCCCCCGGCGTGCCGATCACCCCGGCCTCGGCGCGCCCGTCGACGCAGCACAGCCGGCCGCTCACGAGCATCGACGCGACCTTCATCCAGCGCAGCGCGCGGGGGTCGCCGACGTGCTCCGCGATGTCGTCGGCGCTGAGGTGACGCTTCGCCGCCTCCCAGGTCGGGCGCAGCGGCGGGAGCTCGTTCGCCCGCGAGAGGATCGCCGCGTCGCGGGTGGTCGAGAAGCCCACCTGCCGCCACGCGACCACGCCCCCCATGAGGGCGGCGACGAAGCGATGTCCTTGCAGCGCAAGGGCCTGCGCGATCACGCCGGCGCGCTCCCCGCCGCGCGAGACCAGCACCACGGGCTCGTCCTTCGGGAGGGAGACGAGCGCGCGCTCGGCGCCCTCGAGGGGCACCCAGTCGCTGCCGGGGATGTGCCCGTGGGGGCCGATGAGCTCCTCGGGGGTGCGCAGGTCGACGACGCGCGCGCCGCGCCCGAGGCACGCGACGAAGTCGGGCTGGAGCATCAGCACGCCGCTGGGGGAGCGGAGCTCCGCGGCGATCCAGTTCACGCGAAACATGCGCTCTGCCTGGGGGATCGCGCCGATGGCGGGGACGCGGGGGTCGTGGATTCGCTCGTCTTCGCTCACGGCGCCGACGATACATGACCTCGCGGGGGATCAGCCTGGGGCCTCGACCCAGAGGCGCGGGCGCGCGGGCATCGACCGCCCGTCGACGCGCACTCGGAGCACCACGCTCCCGGGCGCCGCCGGGGCCGCGAGGGTGCGGGACCACGCGCCGTCTTCGCCTCGCGCCGCGGGGCCGGTCCAGGGCGCCGCGGGGTCGAGGGCGTCGATCTCGACCGTCGCGTCGGCGCGGGCGCCGAGGGCGGCGAGGTCGACGCGCACGGTGCGGGTCTCGGTCGAGCCCGCGGTGAGGTGACGGGACGCGGGGGTGAGGGTGAGCCACGCGGGCTCGGTGACCGTGAGCCGGGGCGAGGTGAAGGGGCCGCGCACCGTCTGCTCGACGCCGCTGGGCCAGCGCACGCGCAGGACATCGCGCGAGGCGTCGGCGGGGAGCGTGAGGTCGAGGGTGGGCTGCGCGGTGCCCCAGGAGCCCCAGCGGTCGCCGACCGGGTGCACCGCGGGGAGGTCGGCGACGTAGACCGCGGCGCCGAGGCCGTGGGGGTTGCTGACGGTGCCGCGCAGGTCGAGGAGCAGGTGCCGCCCCGCGGCGATCACGTTGTTGCGCAAGAAGATCGGCGCGCCCGACCAGCTCCCGAGGACCACGTCGAGGTCGCCGTCGTGGTCGAGGTCCCCGAGGGCGACGTGGGCGAAGTGCCCGACGACGCTCACCCCGAGCGCCGCGCTCTCCTCGCGAAAGCGCGCGCCGGGGCCGCCGCGGTAGATCAGCGGGCGGCTCTCGCCGCGGTTGGGCATCATCGAGAAGCCGATGTCGTCGCCGGTGGCGACCCAGAGGTCGACGGCGCCGTCGTGGTCGAAGTCCCAGAACACGGGCGACCACGGCACGAGAAAGCTGCCCGAGGTGCTGACCTCGCGGGTGAGGTTGAGCTGGGTCTGCACGTCGATCCAGTTCAGCGGGGCCTCACGCCGCCGGGCGAGCACGGGCAGCTCCGGGCCGGTCGCGAGCATCAGCTCGCTCACGCCGTCGCGGTTCAGGTCGGCCATCGCCACGCCCATCGGCGACGCGTCGGAGGTGCCGAAGAAGCCCAGCGTGTCGCACGCCGGCTCCGTGGGCCTGAAGCGCTCGAAGCGCGGCTCCGCGTCGTCGTCGCCCCGCACCAGCCGCAGCGCGCGGTTTTCGTGGGCGTTGCCGTCGTCGGCGAAGTACAGGTCGTGCTGGCCGTCGCCGTCGAAGTCGAAGAAGGCCGCTTGAAAGGTGTTCCCGGTGACGTCGACCGACCATCGCTCGGTGACCTCCTCGAAGCGGCGCGCGCCGAGGCCGCGGTACACCCGGCTCCGAAAGCCGAAGGCGCTGAGCACCAGGTCGAGCACCCCGTCGCCGTCGAGGTCCCACGCCGCCGCGGCGATGGTCGGGGAGGGGATGACCACGCTCGTCGACCGCGCGACGTCGAAGCCGCCGTCGCCGCCCCAGAGCACCGCGCGCCCGCCGCGGTTCAGCCCGCAGACCAGGTCGAGGCGGGCGTCGCCGTCGAGGTCCGCGGCGAGCTGACAGCTGTGCACCTCCGCGAGGCGCTCGGGCGCGCCGAGGGTGCCGTCGCCGCGCTGCAGGGCGATCCAGACGCGGCTGAGCCCGTCTCGCTGCGAGCCGCTCACGTCGCGCTGATCGTTGAGCAGGAGGTCGGTGCGCCCGTCGCCGTCGAGGTCCGCGAGGAGCGTCGCGCTCACCGCGGTGACCTCGTCGGGGTACGGGTTGCTCGCGCCGACGTTGAGCGTCGCGTCGAGGGCCGGGTCTCGGGCGAAGCCCCCGCGCAGCGGCGCCGCGGCGAGGTCGGGCGAGGGCGGGAGAAGCGCCGTCGCGCAGCGCTCGGCGGGCTCCGAGGGCACCTCCGCGCCGACCGAGGCGTCCTTCGCCGCGCGGGCGGGGCCGACGATCGAGCGCTCGTCGCAGCCCGCGAGGCACGCGAGGAGACCGAGGCCCAGCGGGAGCGCCCGCGCGGAGGCTGCCTTCGAGACTTCCTGATGGCTCGCGCGCGCTCCGCGGCGCATCACAAACGCTGGAAGGAGGCACGTCGAACCATGCTCGAGAAGACCCACGTCGAAGTTGTGTCTGCGCAGCCCATGTCGCCCGCGGAGCACGTCCCCTGGTACATCATCGTGAGCAAGCTCAGCCTTGCCTTCGGCACGACCCTCGCCATGCTCGGAGCGGGGTAGCGGCGGGCGCGTCACTCGGGGTCGCACGGGCCGTCGCAGGTCTGGGTGACGCGCCCGTCGGGGCGCAGCAGCGCGTCGAGCTGGCGCATGGACGCCGGGAGCATCCGCACGCCCTCGTGCACGATGTTCCCGTCGTTCGGCGGCACGCCCTGGGCGCCGGGGAGGGGCGAGACCCCGAGGTCGAACACCGTCATCGCCGACTCGCTCGTGGGCGCGGCGACGCCCTCCAGGCCCGGCACCGGGCGCACCGAGGGCGTCACGAAGCGCACCCCGAGGGCCCGCGCGTGGAGCTCGCTCGCCACGTTGGGCACCTGCGTATCCCCCAACCCCATCTGCAGCAGGATCACCCGGTCGCGAGGCGCGTCGGGCAGGGGATCGCGCAGCACGTGGGGCGCCCAGGTCAGCGGGTCGATGCGGTCGAAGGTGGTCTGCGAGATCGACGCGAAGAGCTGCTGCTCGGCCTTGTCGGGCACGCTCATGCCGATGACCGCGAGAAAGGCCGCGAAGGGCCGCGCGCGGAACATCATGAACGAGAAGTTCGCGCCCCCCACCTCGAGCGCCGCGCGGCGGATCTCGGGAGAGAGCGCCAGGTACGTGCCCCCGAGGATGTGCCCCTGAGAGATCCCCACGAAGTACGCCTCGCGCGCGTCGAGCGCCGAGGCGCCCCCGCGCTGGAGCTCGGGCAGCGCGGCGATGGAGGCCCGCGCCGCGGCCAGGGAGAGCTGGTTGGCCATGGCCTGGGGGACGCGGTCGGTGAAGTCCATGCTCGCCGAGGGGTCGGTGGCGATGGCGCGGAGCACGAAGGCGAGGTCCTCGGTCGACATGCCCGCCCAGTCGAGGCAGGCGGCGACGAAGCCGTGGGTGTTCGCGAAGCGCGGCACGAAGCCGTTGGCGGCCTCTTCGAGGGTGCCGAAGAACCCGTGGCCGAACTGCAAGAAGCGCCCCGGCGCGGCGCCCTCGCGCATCAGCGACGGCGGCACCACGACCACCGCGGGGACCTCGATCCAGCGCTGAAACGCCGGGCGACCCATGGCGTCGCGGGCCAGGCGCGCGCCGGGGACGTCGTCGTCGGTGTACATCGGCACGCGGAGCATCACGTCGAGGCGCCGGGCGATGTCGGGGGAGGGGCTCTCGGTGACGCGGGTCACCCGCACCGTGGGCGGGGTCGTTCGAATGCGAACGATCGCGTCGTCGCGCACCGCGCGGAGGTCGCGGGTGACCAGCTCCTGCGACTCGGTGGTGAAGTCCCACGCGAGCTGCAGCGCCGCGCGCTCGACCGACGCGCGCTGGAGCACGGGAAAGACCTCGGCCTCGTAGCGCGTCGAGAGGGCCGACGGCGCGGCGCGGTCTCGCAGCGCGAGAAAGCCCGGCGACGGCGCGATGGCGGCGCCCGCGGGGGTGCGCAGCCCGCGGATCGCGACGACGTAGCGCGCGCGGTTGCGCAGGCGCTCCAGCGGGCGAATCACCAGCGGCGCCCGCGCGGCCTCGGGGCGCGGGTCGACCTCGGCGATGTGCGGGACGCGCCGCCCGGTGTCGGCCTCGAGGAGCACCGTGGGCGAGTCGTTCGAGATCGAACGATCCCAGCCTGCCTGCGGCGCGGCGGGGTCGTAGGTGGCGAGGGGGGCGGGGTCGATGGGCTGCGCGAGCCGCGCGAGGATCTGCGCGCCGTGGCTGAAGCCGTCGGCGGGGTGATCGCGCAGGAGGTTCACCGGCCCCCCGCGGCGGTCGCGGGGCATCGCCGCCGTGGGGATCGACACGCGGTGCCCCGAGGGGAGCGACGGGTCGGCGACGAGGAAGTGGTCGGAGGGGAAGGGCAGCGCGCAATCGCCCTCTGTCGCAAGAGGATTGCACGGGAGCTCGGGGGGCGCGTCGGTGACGTCTGTGACGTCGGCGACGGCGACGTCGCTCGTCGCGTCGGCCGCGCGCGCGGCGTCTTGCGCGGGGGCGGGGTCGCTCGAGCACCCCAGCAGCAGCCAGGCGATCGCGGTGCGGGCGGTGCGCTTCATCCCCGCGACCATACCGCGCGCTCGCCCGCGCGGGGCGCTCGGCGCTATCATCCCGGGCGATGCGCCCTCCTCTCACCGACGGGCTGTACCGGGCCATCCGATCGCCGACTTCGGTGGGCTGGATGCGCTTCTACGCCACGGGCGAGATGCTGCTCGCGGGCACTCCCCCCGCCCCCGCGGCGCGCATCGCGTGCTGGCTCCGCGCCGGGGCGGCTGAGTACATCGCCCAGGGCCGCTGGACGCTCGACGGAGACACCGTGCGCGGGGAGCTGACGGTGCGCTACCAGAACCCCGGGCAGCTCGTGACCACGGTGTCGACGCACGAGATCGCCTTCGACGACGAGGGGCGCGCGCTCACCGACCGCTGGGTCACCACGTCGAACGACCGCCGCGTAGGGCGTATCGAGGGGGCGTCGAGCTACGTGTTCGTGCCCGTGCCGCCGCGATTCCTCGAGGGCGACGTCGCGCCGAGGGACGTTCGCGTGGCCTCGAGCCTCGCCGGCCTGGTGAAGGAGGGCTTCGACCCCGCGCAGGTCGCGCGGGCGAAGGCGTGCCGCAAGGTGCCCCTCGCGAAGCTCAACTCCCTCGAAGCCGACGAGCTCGTCGCCGCGGGCCTCGAGGCCGACTTCGTCGCGGCCTTCATTCGCTGGCGCCTGGGCGAAGCGACCGGCGGGTAGCTCCGGGGCCGCAATGTGCGTGATCATTGCGCAGGGCGTTGGGGTAAGGTCCCCGGCCTCCGATGCTCCACGACGCGAACCCGCTGCTGGTGCTGTCGCTGATCCTGGTCGCGGGGGCCTTCGGCGGCGCGGTCTCCCGCAAGCTGAAGGTCCCTTCGGTGACGGGGCAGATCCTCGTGGGCGTGATCATGGGGCCCTCGGCGCTGCACGTCTTCGAGCACCGGGCGCTCGTGGGCCTCGAGCCCTTCACCCACTTCGCCCTGGGGCTCATGGCCGTCGCCGTGGGCAGCCACCTCCAGGTGCGCAAGCTCCGCAACGCCAAGAAGCGCCTGCTGCTGCTGGTGCTCTTCGAGAGCATCGTGACGCCGCTGGCGGTGTTCTTCGCCGTGACCCCCGCGCTGAACGGCGCGTGGCGCGTGGCCCTGCTCGTCGCGGCGCTGAGCGTGTCGACGGCGCCGGCGACGATCCTCGCGCTGGTCAAGGAGAGCCAGGCCAAGGGCGCCTTCGTGAAGACCCTGGTCGCCGGGGTCGCGCTGAACAACATCGCGTGCATCAGCCTCTTCGAGGTCGCGCGCACCGTGGCCCGCGCCGCCGAGGCGGGGGCGACGCTCAACGTGGGCGTGGTGCTCATCGCGCCGCTGCGGCAGCTCGCGGCGGCGGGCGCGCTGGGCGTGGGCGCGGGGGCGGCGCTGATCCTCGCGACGCGCAACGTGGTGCGCCCCGAGCGGCTGACCACGGCGTCGATGATCGCGATCCTGCTGACCATCGGGCTGGGCAACCACCTGGGGATCTCGGTGCCGCTCTCGGGGCTCTTTCTCGGCATGGCCCTCGCGAACCTCACGCCGGAGAAAGAAGAGATCGGCCACGAGGTCTTCACGAACTTCGAGGGCGCGATCTTCGCGGTGTTCTTCACCCTCGCGGGCATGGAGCTGGTCTTCGACCACCTCGCCGTGGTGGGCGGCGTCGCCCTCGTGGCCTTCGTCTCGCGCGCCTTCGGAAAGTACGTCTCCGCCCACCTCGCCATGCGCCTCGCGGGCGCGACGCGGCGCATTCGAGAGAACCTCGGCGTCGCGCTGGTGCCCCAGGCGGGCCTGGCGCTGGGCCTCGTGCTGCTGGTCACGAGCGACCCCGCCTTCGCGGCGTACCGGGCGACGCTCCTCGCGGTGTGCCTCACGCTGGTGACCCTGAACGAGCTCGTGGGGCCGATCCTCACCCGCCGCGCGCTGCACCGCTCGGGAGACGCCGGCAAGGACCGCGCGCGGGTGCTCGACTTCATTCACGAGGAGAACATCGTCACGAACCTCCGCGCGGCGACGATGGAGCAGGCCATCGAGAAGCTGGTCGACGTGCTCATCGAGACGAACCACCTGGTGCTCGACCGCGACCGGCTGCTGCGCCAGGTGCTCGAGCGCGAGCGGGGGATGTCGACGTGCTTCGGCGACGGCCTCGCGATCCCCCACGGCGAGCTCGAAGAGGGCGGCTCGATGCTCGGCGCCATCGGGATCAGCCGCGAGGGCCTGGATTTCGAGACCCCCGACGGGCGCCCGGTGCACTGCATGATCCTCCTGGCGACGCCGGCCTCGCAGCGCGACCGCCACCTCGAGGTGCTCGCGGCCCTCGCCCGGGCGGTGAGCTCGGACCACGCGATTCGCGACCAGCTCTACGCCGCCCGCAGCCCCGCCCACGCCTACGAGCTCCTCCACGTCTACGACGAGAGCGAGGACTACAACCGCTTCCTCGACGACGCCGACGCGGGCTGAGCGCTCAGCGGGCGCGGGCGCGTCCCAGGGGCGCGTCACTGCGGGCGAGGGTGCCGACCACCTCGCGCCACACCCGCACCGCGTGGTCGAGGGCGCGGCGGTCGATCGCCTCGGGGACGTCGTTGGCCGTGTGGTGCACGTCGAAGTACCGCGACATGTCCTGCTCGAGGCCGATGCGCGGCACGCCCGCGAGGGTCGAGAGGTCGGCGCCCCCCCAGGCCAGCTCCGCGCTGCGTCGCACGCCCAGGGGCGCGAGGCGCGCGGCGAGGTCGTCGAAGGCGCGCGCGGCCTCGGCGCCGCCGTTGAACGCCACCTCGCGCACGCGCCCGTCGCCCGCGTCGGCCTCCAGCGCGACGACGTGGTCCGCGAGCTCGCCGGCGTGCGCGGCGGCGTAGGCGCGGGCGCCCGCGAGGCCGTTCTCTTCGTTGGCGAAGAGCACCACGCGCACGGTGCGTCGAAGCGGATCCCCTTGCGCCGCAAGGCGAGCGGACTCGAGGGCGATGGCGACCCCGGCGCCGTCGTCGAGGGCGCCGCGGCCGAGGTCCCAGGCGTCGAGGTGGGCGCCGAGGAGCACGATCTCTCGCGCGCGGTCGGTGCCGGGGAGCTCCCCGACCACGTTCGCGCTCTCGGCGTCGGCCTCGGCGCGGCAGGTGAGGCGCAGGCGAAATCGCACGGGTCCGCGGGCGCCGAGGCGGTGGAGCAGCTCGGCGTCGGCCACGCTGAGCGCCGCGGCGGGGACGCGCGGGGCGTCGTCGGCGTAGCGCAGCGCGCCGGTGTGGGGGAGCCGCGAGCGGTCGGTGCCGATGGAGCGCACGATCACCGCGACGGCGCCCTTCGCGGCGGCGATCGAGGGGCCGCGGGTGCGCGCGCGCACGGCCTCGCCGTAGCCGCTGCCGTCCGCGGTGCGGCGCATCACCTGGTGGATGAACACGATGCGGCCCGCCACGCGCTCGGGCGCCGCCGCCTCCAGCACGTCGATCGAGGGGACCTCGAGGACCTCGGCCTCGATCCCCTCCTCGGGCGTCGCGACGGACCCGCCGAGGGCGGCGAGGTTCACCCGCTGCGCGGCGGGCTCGAGCACCTCGCCCTCGCCCTCGCCGCGCACCCAATGCGGTACGATGACGGGCTCGGCGCGCACGTTCGAGAAGCCCATGGCGCGCATGCGGGCGAGGGCCCAGGCCACCGCGCGGGCGTCGCCGGGGGAGCCCGCGAGGCGCGGTCCCACCTCGTCGGCGAGGGAGCGCGCGATGGCCGCCGCGCCGCTGCGAGGCACCCGAAGCGGCGCCCGCGCGGGAGGCATCGCGCACGCCGAGAGCGAGAGGACCGAGCACACGACCACGAGGCGCGTTCGAAGGATCAAAGCCCGAGAGGTATATCGCGACCCGCGCGCAGGGCGCAGGGGGCCGCGGCACGACCCTTGCGGTCTACCTGCGCCATGAGCAGCAAGCGCCGTTCGATCCAAGATCCCCGCGCCCTGGGGGCGTGCCACTTCGTGCCAGGGCGTCGGCGCCTGTGGGTCGCGATGACCTGCGTCACGGCGCTCGGATGCGCCGAGACCCTCACGACCACGGGAGACGGCTCGGTGAACACCGACGCGGTCAGCGCCGACGTCGTGCGACAAGACGCCGCGGTCGAGGACGTGGCGCGCGAGGACGTGGCGCGCGAGGACGTGGCGCGCGAGGACGTGGCGCGCGAGGACGTGGCGCGCGAGGACGTGGCGCGCGAGGACGTACCTCCCACCTGCGCGGCGCCGTCGCCCGTGGAGTCGCCCGTGCCGTCGCCGACCTGCCGGGTCGAGGCGATGAGGGTGGATCCGATGTCCTTGTGCGGCAGCGGGATGGCGTGCCCTGTGACGTCCATGCGCGCGCTGCGCTGCGAGAGCGCCTCGGGGTACGGCCCCTGGGTGACGGCGGATGGCGACGGCGCCGCGGTGCTCTTCGTGACGAACACCGGCGGCTTCGTGCCGAGGCTGTTCAGCCTGCCCGCGGCGGGCGCGGACCAGGCGTTCGACGTGCGCGGCGTCGGCGTCGCGGCGGCGGCGCTCCGCGGCGCGCCCGACGGGTCGCTTCACCTGGTGTACGGCGAGACGCCCGGCGCGGCGGAGCTCGCCCGCGGCGCGTCGGGGTGGAGTCGGAGCGCGGTGGCGCCTCCCCCTCCCTCGGGCGGGCTGTTCGTCACCGACGCGCGCTTCTCCGCGGCGGCGGGGTACGTGACGTGGTTCAACTTCAACAACCACGCGGCCGCGGTCGCGACGGGGCGCGCGGGGTGCTGGAGCGTTCGCGAGATCCCCGACACCGTGATGACCGACCTCACGCTGGACCTCGACCGCACCGGCGACGCGTGGGTGGGCTACTACGCCTCGGCGGCCGGCGGGTACGCGCTGCGGGCCTTCGCGCCCGACGGGCAGACCCACGAGCTCTGGCGCGCGTCGGGCGGCGGGGAGGGGCTGAGCTCCCGCGAGCTCCCGCGCTTCGTGGCGGGCGGACTCGACGGACAGGGCCGCTGGCCCGTCGCCGTGGTGCGCGATCCGGCGGGGCTGTCGCTGCGCGTGCGCGCCGACGACGCCCCGAGCTGGAGCGGCGTCTCGGTGCCCGACACCGCCCTCGGACAGCCCATGGGAGACTGCCCCACCGGGTCGGTGGGCCCCGGCGGAGACCCCTGCGGCGGGCGCAGCTCCTGCACGCAGCGCACGGTCGGCGGCGCGTCGATGCACGGCCTCGTGCGCACGGCGTCAGGGGGCCTCTGGCTGGTCTGGACCCAGCGCGACGACACCGAGGATTTCACCCTCAGCAGCGGGCCGTGCACGGGCGGCGGCGGGGGCGGGGGAGGCCCTGGCGTCGACGCGGGCGGGCCTCCGAGGTGCGTGTGCATGATCACGCCGAGCGGGAGCCGCGGTGAGCTCACGGTGCACATCGGCCGGGTGACCTCCAGCGGGGTGAGCTCGGCGCATCGGTTCCGCTTCGACACGGGCGGCCCGGTGCCCGGGTACTTCGACGTGGCCGCGCGGGGCGAGCACCTCTTGATGGTCGTCCCGGTGCGTGGGCAGGGCGGGGTCGACCTGCGCTACCTCGACGTCGACCTCACCGCGACGCCGTAGGTCACAGCCCGCGGTCCCCCTCGCGTCGGAGGGGGACCTCGCCCTTCAGCGCGGCGTCGATGAGCGCGACGATGCGCGCGCGGTCCCGCGGGAGCTCGCCGCCGAGCGGGAGGTAGTTCGACGCGTGGTTGGTGCGAAACACCGCCCGCGTCGGTCGCGCGAGGTCGACCATGGCGCGCAGCTCGCGCAGCAGCGACGGGACCTCGGGCACCTCGAAGCGCCCCCGCGCGCGCAGCGTCGCCAGCGGCGTTCCAGGGACCACCGTGACCGTGAGGGCCGAGAAGAACTCCGGGTCCATCGCCGTGACGAGGTCCGCGGTGCCGCGGGCGTGCTCGTCGCTGCGCTCCATGGCGATGCCCAGCAGCGCGATCACGCTCAGGCGCATCCCCGCGGCGTGCGCGCGCCGCGCGGCCTCGACGTGGGCGGCGGCGTTGTCTCCCTTGGCGATGCGCTTGAGGGTGACGTCGTCGCCCGACTCGGGGCCGACGTAGAGCAGCGAGAGCCCGGCCTCGCGCAGCGCGACGAGCTCGGCGTCGGTCTTCGCGGCGACGTTGCGCGCCATCGCGTAACACGACACCCGCCGGAGGTTGGGAAAGAGCGCCCGCGCCCGCGCGAGCAGGGTGAGCCAGCGCTCGGTGGGCATCACCAGCGCGTCTCCGTCGGCCACGAAGAGCTTGTCGACCCGCGGACCGAAGCGCCGCGCCGCCGACTCGAGGTCTTCAAGCACCTCGTCGAGATCGCGCTCGCGAAAGGTCTTGTCGCGATACATGTCGCAGTAGGTGCAGTGGTTCCACGAGCAGCCCAGGGTGGCCTGCACGATGAGCGAGTCGGCCTCGGAGGGCGGGCGGTAGAGTCGACCTTCGTAGCGCATGGGGCGCGCCGGAGTGTACCCGCGACCCAACGCGCTCGGGGTATCGTGCGTCGCCATGCGCGCTCCCGCCCGACGCCAGCTCGACCTCGCGCGCCGCGTCGTCGAAGCCTCGCTCGACGCGCTCGTCAGGCCCATCACGATCCGCGGACACGCATACACCGCGTTCCCCTGCTGCGAGGCGCCGAAGCACGCGCTCGCCTGGTCGGTGGCCGAGGCCGAGGTCGCCCGCGGCGCGTGGGGGGCGCTGGCGGCGAAGGGCGCGATCCCCGAGGCGTGGCGCGACGACCCCGCCCGGCGCTTCGCGTGCCCGGTGTGCGTTCGCGCGCGTCGCCACGCGGCGCGTCACCCCAGGTCATGGCACCGAGGGCCGGCGCAGACCTGTCCGCTCTGCCGCGGCGTCGACCTCGCGGCGCCCGCGACCTGCGCCGACTGCGTCGCGTTCGCCAGCGATCCCGAGGGCGTGGCCGCGGCCGAGGCGAGGGTGAGGGAGCTGGCCGACGCGCTGACGCCCTGGGGCGCGCGGCCACCCGGCGTGCTCTTCTGGCGAACGCGCGCGACGCCCCGAGCCGTGCGCTGCGCGCCCCTGCGAAGCGCCTGCGAGGCCGCCGCGCTCGCGCAGCGACGACCGGGCGAGCCGCCACCCTCCCTCGCCACCGAAGACGCGCGGCGCACCGCGTGGCGCGAGGCCGTCGCCGGCGGACTCCAGGTCGGCGCGCGCGCGGGCGGACCTCCGGCGCCGACGGGCGTGGCCTTCGCCGACCTGCCCGACCCCTTCGAGGCCCTCACAGAGCTCGCCGCGCTGGGATACGCGCTGGAGGAGCTCACCGAGCGCGACGCCGTGCTCGTCGCGCCGCCTGCCTCGCTCGAAGGCGCGGGCTTCGGCGCGCGCCTGCTGCTGCAAGACTTTGGGGGCACGCGGCCAGGCGCTCGCCGCCACTCGCACTGAGGTCCACCCCGGGGCGCGAGCGCCCCTGGCCCGAGCACCGGCGCTTTCGCACCGCGCCACGCGACGAGGGCTTCTCGGGGCTGCGCGTGCACATCGAGCCCGTCTACCAGCGCACGGTGCAGCAGCTCGCCGACCGCGGATCTCCCTTCTGGATGGTCTTCGCGCCCCTGGCGGTCGACGCCAGCGCCGGCGCGAGCGACGCGCGCTTCGAGGAGCTCGCGTCGCGATGGCCGTGCTCGCCGACGCCGACACCCGCGCGCGTGGACTGCGCGCACCCATCGAGGCATTTCTTGCCAGGAGAGATTCTCATGAGGAAACTCATCTACGACCGGGGGCTCGCGGCTGGCCGTGAGCAGGGCATCGAGCAGGGCATCGAGCAGGGCATCGAGCGGGGAGTCGAAAGGGGCCGCGTCGAGGCCGCCCGCGCGTTGCTGCTCGAGACCCTGCGCGCTCGCGGGATGCGCGTCGGCGTCGTGCAGCGCGCGCGCATCGACTCGGAGGCGCGCGAAGCCGTGCTCCGCCGCTGGTTCTCGCGCGTCCTCGTCGCCACGCGCGCCTCGGAGCTCTTCGAAGACCCGGTCTGACCTCCGCCTCCCGCATACCTCCCTCGCGCCCGCGTCCCTCACGGATGAGATCCACGCGTCCCGCCACCTCGTCCCTGCCCGTCGCACGGACGGCCGCGTTCCTCGCCGTCCTCCACGACGACGCGCCCCGAAATTCTCGCGGCCACTGCCCGCGCGGCCGTGTCCACGCGTCCCGCCACGCGGCCTGCGCGACGCCTGGGCTCTGCTTCGAGGGGGGGGCTGCACGAGCGCACCCACGTGATCGAGGTCCTCGGTCGCCGCCGGTAGAATACCGCGTTCGCCGAAGTCCCTGCGGTGGGCGGGCGTCTGCCTCGGCGCGGGCGTGGCGTGGCTGACACACGAGCAGCTCGCGCCCCACGCCTCGGGCTGGTTCGCGCGGGGCGGCGGCGCGCCGCTCAGCCCTCCGCGCGGCGCGCGGTCACGAGAAAGATCGGGTAGCTCCGGCCCTCGCGCTGCACCACCGTCGCGGTGTCGAAGTCGACGTCGACGAAGCCCGCGTCGCGCAGCGCGTCCCCGAGCGACGCGCGGTCGAAGCCGGCGTGAAAGACCCCTTCGGTGCCGGGTGGGTGAAAGCTGCCGTCCTCGAGGTCGAGGTCCGCGAGGGCGACGCGGCCGCCGGGGCGGAGCTGCGCGTGGAGCGCGCGGAGCAGCCCCGCGGTGTCGGCGACGTGGTGCATCGCCATCGCGCTCACCACGAGGTCGACGCGGAGCTCGAGCGGGCCCGTGAGCAGGTCGTGATGGTGCACGATCACCTTGTCCCGCAAGGCTTCTTTCGCCGCGAGCTGCGCGAGCATCGCCGCCGACACGTCGACCGCGTGGAGCGCGCCGACCGAGGGGGCGAGGGCGCCCGCGAGGAGCCCGGTGCCCGCGCCGAAGTCCATCACCTCGAGGTCGGGCGAGAGGGCGACGCGCCGCTGCATCGCCGCCACCACCCCCTGCGAGATCTGCTGGGGCACGGGGCGGCTGTCCCAATCGGCGGCCTTGTCTTGAAAGAGGTCTGTCATAGAGTAACCGCGGATAGGGTCTTCGCGCGCGCGTTGTCAACCCGCGCGTCGGGCCGACCGAGCGCGCGCCGAAGCCCAGGTAGAGCCCGCTGGTGATCGTGAGCTCGTCGCGCGCCGACGGCCGCCACCGCGCGCCGCGGTGAGGTCCACCGAGAGCAACACCCACCACGCGCCACGGATCGCATACCCCTCGCGGGTGTCCGCGAGGGCGGCTCCGTTCACTCCCAGGGCGATCGCATCAATTCCTTGGCATTTTCAGTGGATACGGTGCTCGCGAAGGGGGCAGCCGGGATCGTTCGCCAGGCGCCCTAATGGAGGCGCGGGCCTCGCGTGTAACTCCGTCGCGGCACGACCTCACCCCCAGCGTCCCGTCCGATCCGTGGAGCCCCTCTCCCTGAAGGGCGAGGGGCAATGATTCTATTGATTTCAAGAGCTTGAACCCCTCTCCCTTCAGGGAGAGGGGTCGCGCGGCTTTACAGCGTCGCGTGGGGTGAGGTCGCGCCGTGACGGAGTTACGCGCGAGGCCGAGGCGCGAGATCCATGGAGCCCTGCGTAGCCCCGCGGTTTCAACCGCCGGGCGGAGGCTTCACGGATCCTCGAATGGCTCTCCGAACGATCCCGAACAGCCGCTCCGCGTGCGTTGAATGCGTTGAAAATAATGATGAATTGATGCGATCTCCCTGGGGCGCATCCCCCTCGGGACCCGATTCGCCAGCGATTGCTGTCAGCCGACACGTACGCCGCCCCCAGAGCCCCTCGCCCCCCATCCGGTGCACACTCCCCTCCGCTCCCGATGGACCCGTCCTCCCTCGCCTCGCTCTCGCGCATCGCGGTCCCCGCGACCTACGTCGTCGCCGGCGCGCTCATCGTCGCCGAGCGCGTCGCGCTCCACGCGATGCGTCGCCCCCGGCGCGCGCGCCAGGCCCTCGCGAGCCTCGCGAGCGGCGCGATGGCCTTCGGCCTCCTCGCGATCGCCTCGCGCCTGCTCTTCGTGCACGTGATGACGCGCGCGTGGAGCCTCCGCGCGGTCGACCTCGGCGCGGGGATCCTCGCGTGGCTCGCGGCCTTCGTGGTCTATGACTTCATGTTCTGGTTCGCGCACGTCGCGGGGCATCGCGTGCGCGTGCTCTGGTGCTTCCACAGCGTGCACCACACGGCCACCGAGATGCGGCTCACCACCGCCGTGCGCGGGTCGGCCTTCGACTTCGTGTACCTCCCCTGGTTCTTCGTGTGGATCCCCGCCCTCGGCGTGCACCCCGCGATGCTCCTCGTGGTCGAGTCGCTCTCGCGCATGTGGGGCGTCGCGACGCACGTGAGCCCGTCGATCGTGGGTCGCCTCGGCGCCCTCGACCGCGCGCTGGTCACCCCCAGCGTTCACCGCGTGCACCACGGCACCGAGCTCGCGTACCTCGACACGAACTACGGCGAGGTCCTGCTCCTCTGGGATCGCCTCTTCGGCACCTACGCCCCCGAGCGCGAGGCGCCCACCTACGGCGTGCTCAAGCCCGTCGACCCCTGCGACGTCGCCGAGGTGCAGCTCTCTCCCTGGCGCGACCTCTGGCGCGACCTGCGCCGCGCGCCCACGCTCTCGGCGCGCCTGCGCTACCTCTTCGACGCGCCGGGGTGGTCCCACGACGGCGAGGACCTGCGGGTCACGACGCTCCGTCGGCGCGCGCTTTACTCACCCACCGCCGCGGGCGACCCTCCCGCCCCACCATGCCCCTGACCCTCCGCCGCGCCGTGCTCCGCGCGCGATGAAGCACGACGCGCTCCCCATCGACGCGCTCCGCGAGCGCTTCGTCGAGACGCTCTCGCGCGCCACCGTCGTGCTCACCTCGCCCACGGGATCGGGCAAGAGCACGCAGGTCCCGCGGTGGCTCGCGGCCCTCCCCGACGCGCCGCGGGTGCTGGTGGTCGAGCCGCGACGACTCGCCTGCCGCGCCCTCGCCTCCCGCGTCGCGGAGCTCGAAGGCACGGCCCTCGGTGACCGCGTCGGGTACAACGTGCGCGACGAGCGCAAGCAGTCCGACCGCACGAAGGTGCTCTTCGTGACGCCGGGCGTGGCGCTGAGGATGTTCCCCGAGTGGACGCGCTACGGCGCGGTGGTGCTCGATGAGTTTCACGAGCGCAGCCTCGACACCGACCTGCTCCTCGGGCTCCTCGCGAAACACTACCAGGGCCGCCTCGTGGTGATGTCGGCGACCCTCGCGGGGGACCGCATCGCCGCGCACCTCGGCGGCGAGCACCTCGCGGGCAGCGCGCGGACCTTTCCCGTCGAGCACCGCTACCTCGCCGACCACCCCTCGCAGCTCCCCCACGAAGACCGCATCGACCACCGCGTGCGCCGCGCCCTCGACGCCGCGAAGGGAGACCCCGGCGACGTGCTCGTGTTTCTCCCCGGCAAGGGCGAGATCAACGAGTGCCTGCGGGCCTTGCGAGGGAGGCCCGAGCTCGAGGTCATCGCGCTCCACGGATCGCTCACCCTGGAGTCTCAGCGCGAGGCCTTTCGCAGCAGCACGCGACGCAAGGTCGTGCTCGCGACGAACGTGGCCGAGACCTCGGTGACCATCCCTGGGATTGGCGTGGTGATCGACGTGGGCATGGTCCGACAGACGCGCTACCGCGGAGGGCGCGCGTCGCTGGTGCTCGTGCCCATCGCCAACGACAGCGCCGACCAGCGCGCGGGCCGCGCAGGACGCACCGCCCCCGGCGTCGCCTACCGCCTCTGGAGCCAGGCCGCGCGCCTCGCCGCCGCCACGCTCCCGGAGGTGTACCGCGAGTCGCTGGTGCCCATGGTCCTCGCGGCGGCGGCGTGCGGCACGCGCCCTGAAGACCTGCCCCTCCTCGACGCGCCCAAGCCCGGCGCGATGACCGACGCCCGCGCCGAGCTCAGCGCCCTCGGCGCCCTCGCGCCCGACGGCTCGCTCACCGACCTCGGCCGCGAGCTCTTCGGCCTCCCCGTCGACGCGCAGCTCGGGAGACTCCTGGTCGAAGCCCGCGCCACGGGCGCCCTCGAAGACGTCATCGACCTCATCGCCGCGCTCGGCACAGGCCGCCCGATGTTCTCAGGACGCGGCGCCGTCGACGACGACCACAGCCTGCGCGCGGGCGGCTGCGACGCCACGGCGCTCATTCGCGCGGTGCGCTGGGGCGACCCCGAGAGCGACGGGATTCACCGCGTGGCCCTCGACGAGGCGCGTCGCACGAGCCAGCGATTGCGCCGCGCGCACGGGCTCTCCGAGCGCGCCGCGTACGACACCCCCATCGACCGCGAGCGCCTCGCGCGCACGGCGCTGGCGGCCGATCCTCGCTGCGTGCACGTCGCCCGCAAGCGCGGCAACGACATCGCGTGGAGCAACGGCGGCACCGAGCTCGAGCTCGCGAAGGAGAGCGCGGTGAACGCCGTGCTCAAAGAGATCGACGCCATCGCCGTGCTCGACAGCCGCGCCGTGGGCGAAGGGCGCGACGCGGCGCTCTACGTGACCTGCGCCACACCCCTGCCGCGACCGTGGTTGCTCGAAGCGGGCATCGGGAGGGACCGCCTCGCGTCGGTGACGGTGACCCGCGGGCGCGCCGTGGCGAAGATCGAGCGGGTGTACGCGCGCAAGGTGCTCGGCGAGCGCGAGGAGGTGCCCGAGGGCGAGGTCGCCCGTGACGCCATCGCCGAGCTCTTTCTGCGCGGTTCGATCTTTCGCGAGAGCCTCCCGATCACCCGCGAGCGCCTCGCGGCGACGGCCCTCGCGTCGCGGCTGCACGGGCGCGGGCGCATCCCCGACGACGAGATGAAGCCGGTTCCTCTCGAAGCGTGCGAGGTCGGCGTGTGGGTGCGCGCGAGACTCACAGAGCTCGGGGTCACCCGCGGCGACGAGCTCGCGATGCTCTCGGCCGAGGACCTCCTCGCCCCCGACCTCCCCGACGCCGTGCGCGCGGTGCTCGACAAGGAATTCCCGCGCACGGTGCGCGTGGGCGACGCGGTGTACGAGGCCGACTACGACCTCGGGCGAAGGTCCGTGACCCTGAAGATGGTGCACGGCAACCGCAAGGATCCCCCTCCGCTGCAGTACCTCCCGCGCTTCGCGGGGCTGCGCGTCTGCGTCGAGGCGGGCCGCGCGATGTGGATTATATTGGCAGGCCGAAGTGGTCTAATTTTTGGTAAATTTATAGTTTGAAAAAAATTCGCGCTCCTCGCGGGCGCTCAGCGCACGGGGAGGTCGCACTGACGCGTGGTGCGAAAGCACACGGTGTTCATCGGGCAGCGCGTGGCGGGACCGTCGGGGTCGCAGGCGATGGGCGCGCAGCGGGTGTAGACCACGCACGCTCCCCAGCAGCCGCCGCGCACCTCGCGCACCTCGCCGCCGCCGGCGCAGGGCTGGGGCAGCGCGTTGCAGAGCACCGTGGCCGGGTCGCAGTTGAGCGCCGCGCCAGAGTCGCCGGCGTCGCAGCGCCACATGCGGTCGACGCACGCGCAGGAGGGACCCGGCGGCCGCCCCGCGCAGCCGCACTCGCTCAGCGGGATCATCCCATCGCCGCAGCGCCAGGTGCCGCCCTCGCAGCGGGCCTGGGTGACCGTGTCGCCGCAGACGCCTCCGGACGTCCCTGTCGCGCACGAGGTGGGCTCGCCGACGCAGGCCACCGCGTCCGTCGCGGTCGGGACATCCGTCGCGCTCGGGACATCCGTCGCGCTCGGGACATCCGTCGCGCTCGGGACGTCCGTCGCGCTCGGGACGTCCGTCGCGCTCGGGACGTCCGTCGCGGCGGAGACGTCGCTCGGCGGCGCGGAGACGTCGACGGTCGCGAGCTCTGCGCCCGCGTCACGGACGGCGGCGTCGACCGCCGCGCTCGTGGCCGAGCATCCGAGCGCGCCGAGGAGCACCCACGCCGCGGCTTGTTGAAGCCTTGAGGTCATCGAAGCGGTCTGGCTCATCGCAGCGCGGTTGTACCGCATCGGGCGCCGATGCGAGGCGCCCACGGAGCTTGCCTCGGGCGCATCGCGGGTGTTAGCCCCCCTTCGCCGTCGAGCGGACCTCGCCGAGCCTCGCGGAGGGAACCGATGCGCACGCTTCTTCAGAACGGCCACGCCCAGACCCCAGGGGACGCGCGATGAGCGCCGTCTCCGACGCCCGGCCGCCCCTCTTCTCGGGCCTCCGCGGCGACGTCGCGCGCCGCGCGGCGGTGTACGCCAGCGACTGGCGCGACGGGCTGCACCCGAAGATCGCGGCCTCGACGCTCTTTCTGTTCTTCGCGTGCTGCGCGCCGGCGATCGCCTTCGGCGGGCTGATGGCCGAGCTCACGGGCGGCGCCATCGGCGCGGTCGAGATGCTCGTGGCGACCTCCGCGTGCGGGGTGGCCTACGCGCTCTTCGCGGCGCAGCCGCTGACGATCCTCGGGGGCACCGGGCCGCTGCTGGTGTTCACCGGGCTGCTCTACCAGCTCTGTCAGCGCCTGGGCCTGGCCTTTCTGCCGGTCTACGCCTGGGTGGGCCTGTGGACGGCGCTCCTGCTCGTGGTGCTGGTGGCGGTGGGCGCCAACCGCTTCATCGACCGCTTCACCCGCTTCACCGACGAGACCTTCGCGGCGTTGATCTCGCTGATCTTCATCGTGCAGGCGGCGCAGAGCGTTCGCCTCGACTTCTCCCACGAGTCGCACACCAACGGCTCGGCGCTGTTTCGCTGCTCATCGCCCTGGGCACCTACGTCGGCGCGCGCGCAACATGGCGCGCATGCGCAGGAGCCACCTGCGGGGCTGGCTGCGGGAGTTCCTCGCCGACTTCGGGTTTACCATCGCGGTGATCGCGGGTGAGCGCGGCGTATGCCGCTGCTGCTCGAGTCGGTGCGGGTTCGCACGCTGGAGGTGCCGCTCGAGTTCGCGACGACCTCGGGGCGGCCGTGGCGCGTCGACCCCTTCTCGGCGCCGCGGTGGGTGTGGCTCGCGTCGGCGATCCCCGCGTCGCTCGTCGCGGTGCTGGTGTATTCTCGATCGGGAACATCACTGCCTGCCTGGTGAACAGCGCGCAGCACCGGCTGCGCAAGGGGCACGGCTACGACCTCGACCTGCTCGTGGTGGCCGCGCTCCTGGGGGTGATGTCCCTCTTCGGGCTCCCGTGGCTCGTGGGCGCGACGGTGCGCCTGCTCAAACCACGTGCGTGAGCTCCTCCACCGCGAAGAGCCTCCGGGGGCGAGGACTCGCCCGCGCCGCGCATCGAGTCGGTGCGCGAGAACCGCGTGTCTCCGCTGCTGATCCACGCGCTCGTCGGCGCGTCGCTGCTGGCGACGCCGGTGCTCCGCACGATCCCCCTCGCGGCGCTGCACGGGCTCTTTCTGTACATGGGCGTGGCGTCGATGCACGGCAACCAGTTCTTCGAGCGCGTGGACCTCTGGTTCAAAGACCCGGCGATGTACCCCAGCACCCACTTTCTGCGCCGGGTGCCCACGCGCACGGTGCACCTCTTCACGGCGCTCCAGGCCGTGTGCCTCGCGGTGCTCTGGGTGGTGAAGGCCAGCCCCGCGGGGATCTTGTTCCCGCTCTTCATCGCGCTGCTGGTGCCCGTGCGGGGCATGATGCCCCGGTGGTTCGACCCCGCCCACGTCGAGGCCCTCGACGCCGAGGTCGAGCCCGACGAAGAGAACGAGCGCATGTCCGAGTGAGGCCCCCGCCGGGGTCGCTGGACAAGCACCGCGCATCCCGTGTCTCCTCCGAGGCTCATGACGCGCGCGAAGCTCCTCGGGTTGTGCCTCCCCCTCGCGCTCTCGGCCTGCGGCGAGAGCGTGGTGTACGTCTACGTCGAAGCCGGCGTGAGCCCGGACGCGCCCGCCGCCGACGTCGTCGCGCCGGTCGACGTCATCACGCCGGTCGATGTCGTCGCGCCGGTCGACGCCGGGCCGAGCTGCAGCGTCGGGCAGGTGCTCTGCGCCGGGCGGTGCTCCGACACCACGAGCGACCGGGCCCACTGCGGCGCCTGCGGCAACGCCTGCGCGTCCGGGCAGGTCTGCGCGATGGGCGCCTGCCGCGTCGAGTGCCCCGCGCCCCTCACGACCTGCGTGGCCGGCGGAGACCCGCGCGACGGCGGCGGCGCCGTGTCGTGCGTCGACACCCGCAACGACCGCGCGAACTGCGGCGACTGCGGCACCGCCTGCCCCGCGGGGAACGCCTGCGTCGACGGGCGCTGCGGCCCGCTCTGCGCGCCGGGCTTCACCGCCTGCGGCGGCCGCTGCGTCGACACCCTCTCCGACGCCGCGAACTGCGGCGACTGCGGCGCCGCCTGCGCCGCGGGTCAGGTGTGCGCGATGAGCACCTGCGTGTCGGCCTGCCCCGCGGGCCTCGTCGACTGCGGCGGTCGCTGCGTCGACCCGCAGACCGACGTCTCCCACTGCGGCGCCTGCGGCACCGCCTGCACCTCCGGCGAGGGCTGCGTCGCCGGGCGCTGCACCCCCAACCCCTGCCCGATGGGCCAGAGCCGCTGCGCGGGCGCCTGCCGCGACGTGCAGAGCGACCGCGCGAACTGCGGCGCCTGCGGGACCCAGTGCGCGGCGGGGCAGGTCTGCGCCGGCGGGCGCTGCGCCACCGAGTGCGCCCAGGGGCAGGGCGTGTGCGCGGGCGCGTGCGCCAACCTCCAGAGCGACAACCTCCACTGCGGCGCGTGCGGAAACCGCTGCGCCGCAGGCACCGCGTGCGCGATGGGGCAGTGCGTCGCGAGCTGCCCGACGGGCCTGAGCCCCTGCGACGGGGTCTGCCGCGACCTCTTCAACGACAACACCCACTGCGGCGCCTGCGGCAACCGCTGCGGCAGCGGCAGCGCCTGCGTGAACGGCGGCTGCGTGGTGACCTGCGTGCCGGGGCTCACGGCCTGCGGCGGCGCGTGCCGAAACCTCCAGACCGACGACGCGCACTGCGGCGGCTGCGGCGTCTCGTGCGGCGGGGGCACGACCTGCGTCGCGGGGCTCTGCACCCTCCCCTGCCCGTCGGGGCAGACGGTGTGCGCGGGCGCCTGCGTGAGCACGCAGAGCAGCAACGCCCACTGCGGGTCCTGCGGCAACGCGTGCGGCACGGGCGAGAGCTGCGTGAGCGGCGTCTGCACGCGGGCCTTCGTGGGCGCGGGCAGCTCGTGGACCGCCAACGGGCGCGTCTACGGTCGGTACACCTGGGCCCAGGGCGGCGCGACGAACACCGGGCGCGCCGCGGCCGAGGCCGCCTGCGTTCGCCTCGGGGGCGCCCTCGCCCGGCCGAACTCCCAGGCCGAGTGGGACGGGATCTACGCCGCCCTCGCCGCCGACACCACGGGCTGGTGGATCGACGGGCACAACAACTTCACCTGCGGCAACGCCACCACCGCCACGCCGAAGCCCTACCAGTACGGGCTGATGTACACGCCCACGGGTCAGGCCACGATGTACACGGGCTGCAACTGCACCTCGAGCGAGCAGGGGCTCGTGGTGTACCGCAAGGGCACGTCGACGAACTTCGACGGGTGCACGGGCACCAACACCGCGACCGGCGCGATGGGCGTGATGGACGAGCAGCTCACCTACGCCCACTCCGGCATCGTGGGCTTCATCTGCTCGCGCTGACGACGCTCAGACGTCGCGGACCTCGACGAGCTCGCCCTCGACCGCGCCGTCGGTGACCTCGATGAGGTTCGTCAGCAGGTTGCCGAACACGTCGCGCAGGGTGACCGCGCGGGGGTCGACGAAGGGCACGCCGCCGATCTCCGACGCGAGCACCGTCGCGCCCGTGCTGCTGGGCAGCGCCTTGAACGACAGCACCGAGAGCGTGCGCTCGCTCACGGCGAGCTGGTCGATGGGGAGCTCGACGAGGGCGTCGCGCGCCGCGCGGGCGGCGGCGTTCACCGCGGGCGCCGAGAGCTCGGCGCGGCCCGTGCCCATCGCGGCGCTCACGTCGTTGAGGGGCGTCGGCTCGTCGCCCACGTGGTGCTGCACGTTGTCGCGCAGCAGCGCGTAGGTGATCCACCGAACCTCGAACGAACCCTTCGGACCCACGAATAGAAAGCTCATCGTAGGTCCACCCTACCACCACCCTCGGCCGACCCGACGCTCAGCCCGCGCGCGCGCGCACGACCTCGCGCGCCGCCGCGAGCACCTCGGGCGGGAGCTCGCGGCGCGCCTCGAGGGCGTCGAGCACCTGCTCGAGCGCCGCCGCGTACATCGCCGCGACGCGGGGCCGCGGCGACATCGCGTCGAGGTGGCTCGCCACCGCGCCCGTGTCGTGACGACGGAGCGGCGAGGCCAGCGCCGCCCACGCGCCGTCGCGCGCGACGTTGTCGGCCACGGAGCGCAGCAGCGAGGCCACCATCTCGCGCTGCGCGCGGTCGGAGGGCGCGGGGGACATCACCTCGGAGAACATCGCCGAGGCGCCCTGCGCCAGGGCCACGGCGCCCGTGGCGACCAGCGCGGCCGCGGCGTGGTAGCCCGCGCGGTGCACCGTCGACGCGCGGTGCACCGTCGCGCCCGCGTCGCCCAGCATCCGCAGGACCTCGGCGTGCGCGTCGTCGTCGCCCTCGAAGACGAAGGCGCGGTCGCGGAGGTCGGCGCGCTCCGAGGGGGACGACACCGCCGCCAGGGGGTGCAGCGAGCCCAGCGACGCGCCGCTCGCGCGCGCGGCGTCGAGGGCGTCGGGGCCGCGCATCCCCGCGAGGTGGAGCACCACGTCCCCCGCCCGGAGCGACGGCGAGGCCGCCGCGGCCACGCCCTCGAGCACCCGGTCGGGCACCGCGAGGATCAGCGTGATGGCCCGCGCCCCCCGCCGCAGCGCCGCGCCCCCGGCGAGCGCCCGCCCCTCGTGCGTGACCGCCGCGGCGAAGCGCTCGGCGCAGGTGTTTCGCGTCGCGACCGCCATGCGGCCGTGACCGAGGATGTGCAGCTCTCTCGTCTCCATGGGATCCCCTGCTCGGCTCCGGGTTCGCCGAGGTGACTGGCGGTGTTTCGTGGGGAGCTTCTCTCCCCGGGAGGGTCACGCGGCGGGCTTCACGAAGCGCAGCACGAAGCGGTCGCTCTGCCCGCGGCGCTCGCCGGCGGCGCGGGGGCTCGCGTTCCAGTCGCGGGCGTCGGCGGCGTTGCGGAGGACCTCGGAGCGGGCGTCGAGGCGAAAGCCCGCCGCGGTGACCTCTTCGATCAGCGTCGCCTCCTCGATGCGGTGGAGCGTCTGCGCGTCTTGCACCCCGCGCCCCGCCGCGGCGCTGTGGTCGACGATGCCGTAGACCCCGCCGGGCCGGAGCGCCTCGAAGATCGCGCGGTTCATCGCCGCGCGGTCGGTCTGCATCCACACCGTGTCGTGGTACGCGAGGATGAACACCACCGCGTCGAGGCCGGTGGCCTCGGCGGGCAGCGGCGCGTCGAACTCCCGCTCCACCCGCGTCACCCGCGACATGACCGGCGTCGCGAGCCGCGCGGTCCACGGCGCGTTGGCGAAGCGGTCGATGACGAAGCGGTTGTTCTGGCTGAACACCGCGCCGGTGGGGCCCACGATGCGCGCGAGCACCTCCGAGGTGTATCCCCCGCCCGCGAAGAGGTCGGCCACCCGCTGCCCCGGCGCGACGCGAAAGAACTCCGCGATCTCTGCGGGCCGGCGCTGCGCGTCGAGGGCACGGTCGTCGGCGCTGCGGTCGGGCGCGTCGAGGGGCGACGCCACCGCGGTCGCGGGCGCCGCGGTGACCGGCGCGGGGGCGGGGGTGCTCGCGCAGGCGGCGAGGGAGAGCGAGAGCGAGAGCGAGAGCTTGTGCATCGGGGATGGGTGTGTAGCGCGTTCTCGCGCCGCGCTCACCCCGCTTCGGACCACGGCGCGAACGACACCGCGATCGACGCCCCGAGGTCGACGTCTTCGAAGCGCGCCGTCGCGCCGTGCGCCCGGGCGACGTGGGCGACGAGCGCGAGGCCCACGCCGTGCCCCCGCTGCCCGCCGGCCCGCGCCCGCGCGCTGCGAAAGAAGGGCTCGAAGGCCCGCGCCCGCTCCTCGGGGGCGACGCCTGGTCCCTCGTCGCGCACCCGCAGCACCGCGGCGCCGCCCTCGCGCGCGACGCTCACCCGCACCGCCCCGTCGCTGAACTTCAGCGCGTTGTCGATCACGTTCTCGGCCAGCGCGCCGAGGAGCACCGCGTCGCCCCGCACCAGGAGTTCCTCGTCGGCCGACACCTCCACCCTCGCCCGCCGCGCCTCGTCGAGCGCCTCGACGCGCTGCGACACCACCTCCGCGAGCGAGACCGCCTCGCGCCCGAGGCGCGCGCCGTCGTGCGGCGACGCGAGGATCAGCAGCCGCTCCGACAGCGCCGACACCGCCGCGAGCGACGCGCCCACGCGCGCGAGCGCCGACGTCACCTCGCCGTGAATCCCCGGGGTCTCGGCGGCGAGCTCAAGCTCCGCGCGCATCGTGCCCAGCGGCGTGCGCAGCTCGTGGGCGGCGTCGGCCGAGAAGCGCCGCGCCGTCGACAGCGCGTCGGCGTGCCGCCCGACCAGCTCCGCGAGGGCCCCGTGCAGCGCGTCGACCTCGTCGTATCCCTCTGCGGCGCTGAGCGATCGCGCGTCGGGCGCGTCGGCGTCGAGGCGATCGACGGAGGCCCGCAGCCGCGAGAGGGGCCCCACCACCCTCGCCGCCACGCCCCGGCTCGCCGCGTAGGCCGCGAGCGACGCGAGGAGCGCCGCCGCCAGCGCCGCCCACGCCGACGACCGCCGCGCGGACCACATGCCCTCGAGGCCGCTCGACACCACCACCGAGCGCGGCCCCGCGGGCACCGTGCACCGCCGGCGCGCGCCGAGCGACGCGCAGCCCTCGGGCCCCGGGCGCTCGCCCTCGGCCCCGCCCAGGCGCGTCCCCCTCTCCCACAGGGCGATGCGCATGCCCTCGGGGGCGATCTCGGCGGCCTCGTCGTCGGCCTCGTCGCCGAGCCTCTCCGGGCTGACGCGCGCGAGCTCGCGGACCATGGTGGCCGCCGCGCCCCTCAGCCGCGCGTCCTCTCGCGCGATCGCGCTGCGCCAGGCGAGGGTGTTGGCGAGGAGCGCGGCGCCCAGGGCCGTGAGGGCGGCGACGAGGGTCATCGCGCGAGACACCCGCCCGACGAGGGAGCGGCTCACGTCGCCTCGAGGGTGTAGCCCTCGCCCCGGAGCGTGCGCACCACGCCGTCGCCCAGCTTCTTTCGCACCCGCGCGAGGATCACGTCGAGGCTGGCCCCCGCGCGCTCGCTGGGCTCGTCCCAGATCGCGTCGAGGATCGCCTCGCGGCTCACCACCCGCCCCGCCCGCAGCGCGAGGAGCTCGAGCACCGCCCACTCCCGCGCCGTCAACGGCACCGGCTCTCCCCCCCGCGTCGCGCGCCGCGCCGAGACCTCCAGGCTCACGTCGCCCGCGCGCAGCGTCAGGCCCCTGGGCATCGGCCCGCGCCGCCCGAGGGCGCGCACCCTCGCGCGCAGCTCGGCCACCGCGAAGGGCTTGGCGAGAAAGTCGTCGACGCCCGCGTCGAGGCACTCCACCCGCCGCGCGATCGCCCCTTGCGCCGTGAGCACCAGGATCGGCGCCTCGCAGCCCTCTCTCCGCAGCGCCTCGCAGAGCGCGAGGCCGTCGCCGTCGGGGAGCCCGAGGTCGACCACGAGCACGTCAAAGTCCTTGTCTCGCACGGTCATACGCGCGTCGTGGGCGGTCGCCACGGCGGTCACCGCGTGGGCGTCGCGGGTGAGCGCGCGGGCGACGAGCTCGCGGGTCTCGGCGTGGTCCTCGATGAGCAGCACGCGCATGGCGTCAGGGTGTCACTCCTCGCCCTCGGGCGCGACGGCCGACCCTCCGAGCCAGAGGTACAGCGAGGGCATCACGAAGAGGTTGAGCGCCGTCGAGGTCACCAGCCCCCCGAGGATCACCACCGCCATCGGGTGCTCGATCTCGTGCCCCGGCTTGTTCCCCGCGAGGGCGAGGGGCACCAGCGCGAGGGCCGTGGCCAGGGCGGTCATCAGGATCGGCGCGAGCCTCTCGCGCGCGCCGCGGAGCACGAGCTCCCGACCGAAGAGCATCCCCTCCTCGAGCTCCAGGTGGCGGTAGTGCGACACCAGCATGATCCCGTTGCGCGCGGCGATGCCGAGCACGGTCACGAAGCCCACGAGGGAGCCCAGCGAGAGCACCCCGTCCCCGAGCAGCGCGGCCCCCACGCCTCCCACCAGCGCGAAGGGCAGCGTGGCGAAGGCGAGGAGCGTGATCCGCGTCGAGCGAAAGTCGGCGTAGAGCACGGCGAGGATCCCCAGCAGCGAGATCAGCCCGAGGCCCAGCAGGCGCCCCCGCGCCTGCGCGCGCGCGGCGTACTCGCCCAGAATCTCCGCGTGATACCCGTCGGGCAGGCGCATCGCCGCGAGGGCCGCGCGGGCGTCGCGCACGACGGCGCCGAGGTCCCGACCGCGGGCGTTGAAGGTCACGTCGACCCTGCGCGACGCGCCCTCGCGCTGAATCACGTTGGGCGTCGGCGCCACGCGCACGTCGGCCAGGTCCCTCAGCGGGACCATCGCGCCCCCCGGCGTCTCGATGGGCAGCGCCCGCAGCGCGGCGACGTCGTGGCGCGCGCGCTCGACGCCCCACACCACCACGTCGACCACCTGCGGCGGGCGGTAGATTTCACCCACCCGCGTGCCCTGCAAGAGCGTCGTCGCCGCGCGGCGAATCTCTCCAGGGGTGATTCCAAACGCGCGCGCCGCGTCGGGGCGCACGCGCACCTCGATCTGCGGCACCAGCACCTGCGGCTCGACCTTGAGGTCGGCCACGCCAGGGACGCGCCCCATCGCCTGCCCGATGTTCGCGGCGGCGGCGCGCAGGCCCGCGAGCTCGGGGCCGAAGGTGCGAATCACCACCGCCCCGGAGGTGCCCGTGAGCACCTCCTTCACGCGCTCTTGCAGGTACGTCTGCACGTCGCGGTAGAGGCCGGGGTATCCGTCGACCGCGGCGCGAATGCGCGCGACGGCGGCGTCGTGGTCGGCGGCGGGGTCGAGGCTGATCCAGAGCTCGGTGAAGTTCGGCCCCACGACCTCGTCGGCGACCTCGGCGCGGCCGATGTGCGAGCCGAAGTTCCTCACGCCGGGAATCGCCCGGAGCTCGCGGCTCACCCGCGCGGTGGTGCGTCGCATCGCGTCGAGGGAGGTGCCGGGCTTGCCCACCCAGTGCATGAGAAAGTCGGTCTCGCGAAAGTTCGGGAGAAAGCCCTCGCCGAGGCGCGACGCGCCGACGCCCGCGGCGACGAAGGAGAGCACCAGCGCCGCGGCCGCGCGCCGGGGGTGGTTCACCGCGGGCACGAGCACGCGCTCGTAGCCGCGGCGCAGCCACGGGCCGAGGGGCGACTCGCGGTGGGTCTTCGCGCGCGGCAGGAGGATCAGCGCGAGCGCGGGCGTCACCGTGAGCGCCACGAGCATCGAGGCGAGCACGCCGAGTCCGTAGGCCACCGCGAGGGGGCGAAAGAACGAGCCCGCGAGGCCTTCGAGGAAGTACACGGGGAGGAACACCAGCACGACGATGAGGCTCGCGTAGACCACCGCGCTCCTCACCTCGAGGGACGCCGCGAGCACCACCTCGAAGGCCCGCCTGGGCTGCGCGAGCTCGCGGTTGAGCCGAAGGCGTCGCACGATGTTCTCGACGTCGATGATCGCGTCGTCGACCACCTCGCCGAGGGCGATGGCGAGGCCCGCGAGGGCCATGGTGTCGAGGGTCCCGCCCCGCGCGCGGAGCACCAGCGTCGCCGCGAGCAGCGAGAGCGGGATCGCCAGGATCGAGATCACCGCCGTGCGCAGGTCGTACAGAAACAGCGCGAGGATCAGCGCCACGAGGACACAGCCGAGGATCAGCGCCTCGCGGAGGTTGCCCACCGCGCGCTCGATGAACGAGGCCGGGCGAAAGATGGTCGCGTCGAAGCGCAGGTCGCCCATCGCGGGCGCGAGGAGCCCGAGGGCGGCGTCGACCCCCGCGGTGACGGTGACGGTGTTCGCCTCGGGCTGCTTCTCGACGATGAGCAAGAGACCCGGGCGGTCGTTGATCACCGCGTCGCCGATGGGGGGCGGGTGATCTTCGACGACCTCGGCCACGTCGCCGAGGCGCATGGGCGCGACGCCGCGCGGGGTGACGGCGACGTTGGCGAGCTCGCCCGCGGTGCCCGCGACGCCGACGTGGCTCACGGCGAGGCGCTGCGTGGGCGTGTCGACGAAGCCTCCCGCGGCGGGGGTCACCGCGTCGCGCGCGGCGCGCACCACGTCGTCGAGGCGGACGTTGTGGGCGCGCAGCCGGTCGGGGTCGACGCGCACCTGCAGCTGCCGGTCGCGCTGCCCCCAGATCGCCACGTTGGCCACGCCTGGGACCGCCATGAGCCGCGGCCGCACCACCCAGCGCACGCGGTCGGTGAGCTCGGTCTGCGACAGGGTGTCGGACCACACGCCGACCTTGAGCACGCGGCTCGTCGACGAGAGCGGCGAGAGCACCACCGGCGTGCGCGCGAGGGCCGGGAGGAGCTGCGAGGCGCGGGCGAGGCGCTCCTGCACGAGGGCGCGGGCGGTGAGCAGGTCGGTGCCCTCGGCGAAGATCATCAGCACCGACGACAAGCCCAGCACCGACTTCGAGCGCAGCGTGCGAAGGCCGATCACGCCCACGAGGGCGTTCTCGAGGGGGGCCGAGATCAGCCGCTCGACCTCCTCGCTCGAGAGCCCCGGCGCCTCGGTCTGCACCTCCACCCGCGGCGGCGCGAACTCGGGAAAGACATCGACGGGCGTGCTCCGCGCGACCCACGCGCCCCACACGATGAAGGCCACCGCCGCCGCCGCGACGAGCACCCTGAGCCGCAAGACGGTCGCGAGCAGCGCGCGCATCAGTGCCCCGCTCCGAACTCGGTGCCGAAGAGCTCGGCGGCGCCCACGCGCACGACCGTCACCCCCGCCGCGAGGCCCTGGGTGAACACGGCGCGGTCTCCCACGACGCGCTCGACCTCCACCCGACGTCGCACAAAGCGTTGCGGTGCAAGGGCTTCGTACACCCACGCGCCCCCGTAGGCGTCGTACACCACGGCGGACCACGGGGCCGTGGTCGCGCGCTCGGTGGCGCGCTCGCGGAGCTGCACCATCACCCGCTCGCCGGGGCGCCACGCGCCGTCGGCGTTCTCGAGGGCGTAATAGCGGTCGGTGGTGGCGGCGACGGCGTCGGCGGTGGGGGGGCCCTCGACGGGCGCGGCGGTGAAGCGCGCGGAGCCCGAGAGCGCGCGCACGGACGCGGGCGCCGCGGGGTCGAGGCGGGCGACGTCGCCGGCGTAGAGGGGCACGCGCACCCAGAGCGACGCGAGGCTCGCGACCTCGACGAGGGCGGCGCCGCCGGCGACGCTCTGTCCGTCCGCGACGAGCACCTGACGCACGACGCCGTCCGCGGGCGCGCGGAGGGTGAGGGAGACGTCGGAGTCGAGGGGCGTGGCGCTCAGCCTCGCGCGGCGCGCTCTCGCCGCGGTGAGGGCGGCGCGGGCGGTGTCGCGCTCGGCCACGGCCTCCTCCGAGGCGCGCACGCTCCCCGCGCGGTCTTGCGCGAGCTGGGCGGCGCGGGCGGCGCGGGCCTCGGCGGCGTCGAGGCGGGCCTGCGCCGCGGCGACCTGCTGCGCGGCCTGCGCGCGGAGGTCGCGGTCCGCGGGCGCGAGCGGGACCAACCTCGCCAGGATCTCTCCCCGCCGCACCGCCGCCCCCGCGCGCAGCGCGCTGCCCTGCACCCTCCCCGCCACGGGCGCCGAGAGCACCACCGCGCGCCCCGGCACCGCCACGAGCTCCCCGCCGACCTCCCGCGCGCTGGGGACCTCGCCCTCGACCGTGCGCTCGGTCTCGATCCCGAGCCTGCCCGCGGCCTCCTCGGTGAGGGTCACCGTGGTGAGCTCAGACTCCGCGACCCGGTTCGCCACCGTCGCCGGGGGGCTGTGCCCCGCGGACGCGTGGGGCGCCTCACGGCCGCAGGCCCCCAGCGACACCACCAACGCCCACGCCTCAACGCGACCCATGACGGCCCCCTGTGCTCCGATCGAGCTGCGCCGCAGCGCGTTGGATGTCTCCCTGGAGCTCGACCTCGCGCAGCCGCAGGTCGAGCACGCGCCGGGTGGCCTCGAGCACCGCGGCGTACGAGGTCTCTCCCTGCGCGAAGGCCCGCTCGGCGCCTCGCAGGGCCTCCTCCGCCGCGGGGATCACCTCGCTCCGCCACGGCGCCAGGGCCTCCAGGGCCTGCGCGGCCTGCGCGCGGGCGGTGACCACCTCGGTCACGACCTGCTGACGGGCCTGGGCGTAGCGCCAGGTGGCGCGCTCGATCTCGGCGTCGGCGCGGCCGATGCCGCCCTGGTTCTGCTGAAAGATCGGCAGGGTCATCTGGAGCCCGGCGCGTCCCGTCACGGAGGTGGGTCCGCCCTGCGGCGCGGGCGAGAAGGCGTCGACGCGGGCGACGACGGAGAAGATCCGGCTGATCTCCCAGCCCCGGCGCGCGCCTGCGGCCTCGAGGCCGAGCTCCGCGGCCCGCACGTCGGGGCGCGCGGCCATGGCGACCCGCAAGAGCCCCTCGAGCTCCTGGGGCGGCTCCGTGGGGAGCTCTGGCGCCACGGGCTCGACCTCGCGGCGCAGCTCCGCGAGCCCGAGCAGTTGCAGCAGCCGGGCCTGGGCGACGACGGCCTCGACCTCGGCGCGGGCGCGCTGCTCCTGCGCGGCGCCGGCGTCGGCGCGGGCGGCGGCGGCGTCGGCGTCTCCGAGGTCTCCCGCGGCGGCGCGGCGGCGGGCGAGGTCGGCGAGGCCCGTGAGCGCGTCGGCGATTTCGGCGCGGAGCCGCGCGCGGGCGCGGGCGACGAGGAGGTCGGCGTGGGCGACCCGCGCGTCGCGGGCGACGTCGAGGCCGCTCTGCACCAGCGACTCGCCCACCCGCGCGACCTCGGCCTGCGCGGCCGCGACGCGACGGGGGCGCTGCCAGAGCACCTCCAGGGGCCACTGGAGCCAGCCCTCGACCTGCCGTGGCCCGATGGGCAGCAGGAGCGAGAGGATCGGGTTGGGGAGCATCCCCGCCTCGGCGAGGTCGGCGCGGGCCACGCCGAGCTGCGCGAGGTCGGCTTGAAAACCGGGGTGGTTCCAGAGGGCGGCGGCGACGGCTTCGTCTTCGGTGATCCCGTCGTCGAGGTCGACCCCGGCGGGGACCGACGGCGCGGCCACGGCCACGTCGCTCCCGCGGGTGCCGTGGCCCGTGCGTTCGACCAGTCGTCGCGCGAGCCAGGCGCGATCGACGGGAGAGCTCGCGCAGCCCATCGCGAGGGCAGCGGCGAGCGCGGCGCGTCTGCGAGACACCATGCGAGGGGTCTAGCGAACGAACCTTAACGCGGGCTGAACGGGGCCCCGCTCACCCCCGCGTGGGCTCCCAGCGCGCGTTTCGCACGAAGCTGCTCTGGAGGTACTCCCGCTCGATCATCGTCGCCATCGCGGTGGCGTCGCGAAAGCGGTCGTAGTCCACGCGCACGACCGGGACGCTCCGCCCGATGTCGGCGATGAAGCGCTCGTACTCGTCGTAGAGCGCGGTGAGGTACTCCAGGCTGATGCCGCTCTCGACGCCGCGGCTGCGGAGCTGAATCCGCTCCATCGACCGCTCCGGGCGCACGTCGAGGTACACGATCAGGCTGGGTCGGCACATGAAGTTGCTCATGTGTCGAAAGAGCGAGACGTAGGTGCGGTAGTCGCGCTCCTCCATGAGCCCGATGTTCACCAGCATCCGGGCGAAGACGGCGTCTTCGTAGATGGTGCGGTCCTGCACCGCGCCGCCGCCGCGCCAGATGATCTCCTGGTGCTGCTGAAAGCGCCGGTTGAGCAGGTAGATCTGCGTGGCGAAGCCGTAGCGCGCGGTGTCGGCGTAGAAGTCCTCGAGGTACTCGTTGTCCTCGACGGGCTCGTAGTACACGGGCAGGGAGAGGTGCTCGCCGAGGGCCTTGGCGAGCGTGCTCTTGCCCGCGCCGATCATCCCGGCGATGCCGATGAAGAGGTCCTGAAGGGGGGCGGTGGGGGCGGGCATCGGCGCACAACCTTCGCGGATTCTTCGCCGCGGTCAACGAATCCGCAGCGCCTCGCCCTGACCGCCCGTGAACCCCCCGGGGACCGCCAACGGCCGCGCTAGACAGCGGCGCCCCCATCGGGCAGGAATGAATGGGTGATGAGGCGGTCTTCACACAGCCTGATCCTCGGCTCGGCGCTGCTGCTGACGCGCTGTGTGGACGAGGGGGGGCCGGTCGTCCCCTCGGCGTCCGACGCGTCGGTCCCCGCGCGAGACGTGGTCGCGGTCGACGCGCCGCCGGCCCGCATGCTCCGCCCCGCCGATCGGCTCCCCGCCGCGTGGGGCGGTCGCTTCAGCGACCTCACCGAGACCCTCACGAGCCCGGCGTCGGAGATCTACCTCCAGGCGCCGATGCGCATGGGTAAAGACCCCGAGCCCATCAACGGCATCGCCGCCGACCTCGAGGGCGACGGCACCACCGAGGTGCTCTTCGCGACGACCTACGACAACACCGAGGGCCGGCGCACCGCGATCTTCGACCTGCTCCCCAACGGCGCGGGGCTGCGCTTTCGTTCGCACTTTCGCACGCAGTCGGGGGCCGACCGCTTGAACGTCATGGGCCTCGTCGACCTCGACGGCGACGGCCGCGTCGACGCGCTCTTGAACCGCGCGAACTTCGAGCTGTCGTGGGGCCTGGGCGGCGGGGAGTTCGCCGCGCCCGCCAAGCTGCGCGCCGACGCCCCCGACGGCGAGTGGCGCCCGCCCCACCGCGCGATGCACGTCACCGACCTCGATCACGACGGCTGGCTCGACGTGATCACCGGCACGGGCACGTGCTGCTCGACCTGCCTCGCGGCGGAGGTCTACCTGCAGGTCGCGCCGAGGCGCTTCGAGCGGCACAGCGAGATGATCCCGATGGAGCCTGGGGCGACCGCGTACGCGATCGTCGACGGCACCCTCGCGGGGCGGCGAACGGTGTTCATGGTCGGGCAGAACTGCGGCAACACCGACGTGCCGGTGTTCTACCGAGAGGTCCCCCGCGACGCCCAGGGCTATCCCCACTACGAGCCCTTCGACCCGACGCCCCGCACCTCGTTCATTCGCACGTCCGACCCGGCGTGGCCCTTCATCAAGGGCCAGTCGATCCAGCACTGGGTGCCCATGGGCCTCGCCCTCGGCGACGTGAACAACGACCTGCGCAACGACGTCGCGATGTCGCTGAACTTCTTCGCGGGGCTCTGGGTCGACGAGGGCGCGATGCCCCTGCGTGACCTCACCGCGCAGTTCGGCGCGATGCCGCACCTGGCGGCCAGCGGTCGCAGGATGATCCCCTGGGGCATGGCGCTCGTGGACCTCGACCGCGACGGGCGCAACGACCTCGTGGTGGCGCACGGCAACGACCACGTCGCCGAGGTCGAGCCCGAGTCTCAGATCGGCCCCCAGCGGACCATCATCGAGTGGAACGCCGGGGACGGACAGTTCGTCGACGCCACCGAGGCGTTGGGCGTCGGGCGTCCCGGGCAGTACCACAGCCTCTACGTCGACGACCTCGACCACGACGGCGCCGCGGACGTGCTCGTCGGCGCCCTCAACGAGCACCCCAGGGTGCTGCTGAACCGCATCGACCGCGGCCAGCACGGCTTCTCGCTCCGGCTCCGAGGCACGAGCAGCAACGTGCTGGGCGTCGGCGCGCGGGTGCGCGTCGAGGTCACCCCGGGCGCGGCGCCCATCGAGTTCGAGGCGGGGAGCGTGGGGTCGCCGGGCGTGGTGGTCGATCCGATCACCTTCGTGGGCCTCGGCGAGGCCACGCGGGCGGCGCGGGTGCGCGTGACCTGGCCCAGCGGCGTGGTGCAGGAGCGCGCCGACGTGCCCGCGGGCGCGCTGCACGTCTGGGAGGAGCCGCGGCTCTTCGCCGTCGAGCCCGCCTCGCGCCACGTCGCCCGCGGCGGCGCCGCGACGGTCACCGTCACCCCGCGCGCGCCCGACGGCAGCCTCCGCCCTGGCGCCACGGTCGAGGCGCGACTGCTGGGCCCCGGCGCGCTCGCCTCGCGCACCGCCGACGGCGTCACGACGCTCACGATCGCGCACCCCGGCGCCGCGGGCTCGTCGGTGCTCACCCTCTCCATCGACGGCGTCGAGTCCGACGTGCGCCCGCGCATCTGGTGGGACCCCTGACGCGCGGAGGCCCGGCGCCGAGGGGCGCCGCTCGCCCGACGGCCCTTCTCAGGCGTGCTCGGGCGGGGTCAGCGACGCGCGCCGCGGCTCCCAGGAGCGCATCCACTCGACGATGGCGTCGCCGGGCATCGGGCGCGCGATGAAATAGCCCTGCGCGAGGTCGCAGCCGAGGCCGCGCACGAGCTCCCAGTCCTCGCGGTCTTCGACGCCTTCGGCGACGGCGCGCATCCCGAGCTGGTGGGCCATCAAGACGTTGGCCTCGACGATCGCCCGGTTGGTGCGGTCGGCGTGCACGCCCCGCACGAACTGCTGGTCGATCTTCAGCTCGTCGAAGGGCACGTCGCGGAGCTGCGCGAGCGATGAGTGCCCGGTGCCGAAGTCGTCGATGGACAGACCGATGTGCTTGAGCCGCAAGCGCGCGAGGATATCGAGGGCGGCGAGGGCGTTCTCCATCAGCCTGCTCTCGGTCACCTCGAGCACGAGCCGGCGCTGCGAGGCCCCGGCCTCGGCGATGGAGCGCACCACGACCTCGGGAAAGTCGAGGGACCGCAGGTTGGCCATGGAGACGTTGACCGCGACGTGCAGCGAGTGCCCCTGGTCGTCCCAGAGGCGCGACTGCCGCAGCGCGCCCGCGAGCACGACGCGCGTGAGGTCGTCGATGAGGCCGTGGTCCTCTGCCACCGCGATGAACTGATCGGGGAACACCAGGCCGTCGTCGGGGTGCTGCCAACGGACCAGGGTCTCGACGCCGAGCATCTGCCCGGTCCGCAGGTCGACCTTGGGCTGGTAGAAGTTCACGAGCTCGCCGTTCGCGATGGCCTGCGCCACCTCTTCGACGGGGTAGCGTCGGTGGGGCGACCGGCCCGACTTCGCGCGCGGCCGCACGCCCCCGTCGAGGATGACCTGGAGCTGCGCCGGCGTGACGGGCTTGTGCAGCGCGCCGCGGACGTCGAGCCGGTGCGCCGCGGCCAGCCTCCGCGCCGTGTCGATGATCCGCGCGTCTTCGCCGCTCAGGAGCGTGAGCCCACCCGAGTAGCGCAGGTTCGCCAGGTGGCGCACGAACTCCACGCCGTCCATCTCGGGCATCTGCAGGTCGAGGAGCACCATGTCGACCGCGTCGTCGTCGTGCGCGAGCATCTCCAGCGCGTCGGCGCCCCGGGCGAACGCGACGACGTCCGTGAACCCGAGCTTCGCGAGCTGGTGGACCACCAGATGCCGCGCCAGCTCGTCGTCATCGACCAGGACAATTCTCATGGTTGGGTCTCGTCGGGCTCCCTCCCGCACGGTCTGGCCACGTCACAGCTGCTCTGACAGCGCCCGCACAACTTGCGTCACGGACAATTCGAAAGGTCGCATAGAAGCCGTGACTTCGTCCAGCGCGTGGCGTTTCGCCGCGGCTTCGAGGCGGGCGCACTGGTCGGCCAGCGCCAGCGCGCCGACCGAGCGCGACGACGACTTGAGCCGGTGCGCGACGCGCCCGACGGCGGTGAGGTCGCCCGCGGAGAGCGCGCCGCGGAGGGCCTCGGCGTCGCGCTGAGCCGCCGCCCGAAACTCCGACAAGAACGTTCGAATCACCTCCGGCTCAGACCCGACCAGGGCCTCGAGCGCCTTCACGTCGAGCGTCGCGGGGGCCTCGACAGGGGCCGCGGGCAGCGACTGGCCGGTCGCCTCGAGGTCGTCGGCGGAGGAGCCCGGGCGGCCGACCCACCGCGTGAGCGTCTCCTTCAAGCGACGCAGCTGCACGGGCTTCGTGAGGTACTCGTCCATGCCGCACTGACGCGCGCGGAGCTCCTCGCCGCGCAAAGCGTTCGCCGTGAGGGCCACGATCGGCAGGTGCTCCCCGGGGGACTCCTCGCGTCGAATCGAGCGCGCGAGGGTGTACCCGTCCATTTCGGGCATGTGCAGGTCGCTGAGCAGCAGGGCGTACTGGTTGCCGCGCCACAGCCGCAGCGCCTCGGCGCCGTTGACCGCGACCTCGGCCGCGTAGCCCAGGAGCTCGAGCTGCCGGAGGATCACCCGCTGGTTGATCTCGTCGTCCTCGGCCACGAGGATCAGCCGCCCCTGCTCGCGCGCCTGCGCCGCGGTGAGCGGCGTCGTGCCCGGCTCCACCACGGGCTCCTGGGCCTCCTGGTAGAACACCTCGGGCGAGGCCCTCCCCACGGCCACCGCGACGGCGCGCAGGAGGCTGCCCTCGCGCATGTAGCTCCGGTCGAGCACTACGAGGTTGGGCGCCACGACGCTGGCGATGTGCCGGTCGCCCTCGGTGATGCGCAGGTGCCGCACGCGGTCGTCGTCGAACACCGCCCCTCCCCGCGCCTCGTCGGAGCGGTCGAGGAGGACCACCGGCGGCGGGCGCGCGGTGGCCTCGCGCCGCCCCTCCTCCGCGCTCACGACCGTGGTGACGCGCGCCCCGGCGTGACGCAGGTACGCGCCCATCTCCGCGGCGTCGTCGGGCTCCTGCGGGTCG
This sequence comes from Polyangiales bacterium, assembly GCA_041389885.1. Classification (GTDB taxonomy): domain Bacteria; phylum Myxococcota_A; class Polyangia; order Polyangiales; genus JAWKRB01. Next base: position 163,479 of record JAWKRB010000013.1, read on the forward strand.
ACCACGACGACGCACTCGAGCCCGGCGACGTCGGGCAGCAGGCGCGGGGGCTGGTGCTCGGCCGCGACGGTCGGGAGCGTGAGCCAGAAGGTCGCGCCCTCGCCCGGCGCGCTGCGCACGTCGATGTCGCCGCCCAGGAGCTCGGCGAGCCGGCGGCAGATCGCGAGGCCCAGCCCGGTCCCGCCGAAGCGCCGGGTGGTCGAGCTCTCGGCCTGGCGGAACGAGGTGAAGAGCCGACGCTGGTCTTCGTCGGAGATCCCGATGCCGTTGTCGACGACGGTGTAGCGCAGGCGCAGCGGGTCGGCGGACGCGACCTCCACCCGCACCCGCACGCGCCCCGGCCGCAGCGGGTCGCTGCTGCTGAACTTGATCGCGTTGCCCACGAGGTTCAGCAGGATCTGCCGCACGCGCGTGGCGTCGGTCACGATGCGCCGAGGCACGTCGGGGGCGAGGAAGGTCGACAGCCGAACGCCGCGCGCCCGCGCCACGGGCATGAGCGCGTCGCGCACGTCTTCGAGGGTCTGCTCGAGGCTCGTGTCGACGTGCTCCAGCTCGAGGCGCCCGGCCTCGATCTTCGAGAAGTCGAGGATGTCGTCGAGCAGCCCCAGAAGGCTCGTGGCCGACGCGCGGATGGTGCGCACCGCCTCGGCGTCGCGCGCGCGCAGCTCGCTCTGCGCGAGCACCTCGGCCATGCCCAGCACGCCGTTCATGGGCGTGCGAATCTCGTGGCTCATCACCGCGAGGAAGGCGCTCTTCGCGCGGCTCGCCTCCTCCGCCTGCACCTTCGCGCTGCGCAGGGCCTCGTTGGCCTCCGCGAGCGCCGCGGTGCGCTCCCCGACGAGCTCCTCGAGGTGGTCGCGGTACCGCACGAGCTCCTCCGCGGCGAGGACCTCGGCGGTTACGTCTTGAGAAGAGCCGACGGCCTGCACGGGCTCTCCCGCCGCGTCGTACTGGATGGTCGCTCGCCCGCGGATGTACTTCGGCCGCCCGCCGCGGTCGATCGCGCGCGAGGTCTGGTCGTACGGGCTGCGCTCCGCGATGGCGCGCAGGAAGGCCTCCGCGGCCGCGTCCCGGTCGTCGGGCACGAGGAGCGCGAAGGGCGGCACGCGCAGGGGGTCAGGCGCCTCGGGCTCCTCGAGGCCCAGCACGCGGTAGAAGTCCTCCGAGCGACGCATGACGCCCGTGCGAAAGTCGTAGGCCCAGCTGCAGAGCTTCGCGATGCGCTGCGCCTCGCTCAGCAGCGACTGGTTCGCGCGCAGCTCGGTGAGGTCGATCCACGCCACCATCACCTCGTCGTCGACGCGGCTGACCGATCCCTGCAGCGCGCGTTCGCTGCCGTCGGCGCACCGCACCCGGAGGTCCGGCGACTGCAGGCGCTGCCCCTGCTCGAGCGCCAGGGTCTTGCCCGCGAACATCGCCTCGAGCTCCGCGCGGTACGCCGGGTCGGGGAAGAACCGCCGCATCTGCGCGTCGAGGGTCGCCACGTCGTCGAGGGCGTACCCGAAGAGCTCGGTGAAGGCGTGGTTCACGCGGGTGACGCGCCCCGTGGGCTCGTGCATCACGTGCATCGCCACGGGCGACGACTCGAAGAGCTCTTCGAGCCGCCGCTCGCTCTCGCGCCGGCGCTCCTCCTCCCGCCGCCGCCGCTCCTCCGCGGTCACCGACTGCGCCACGACCCCGAGAAAGCGCGAGGTCTGCCCCAGCATGCCCACGACCTCGGGCTCGAAGAAGCCAGGCGCCTCGGCGAAGAAGACCACCACGGCGACGACCTTCCCGTCGACGACCACCGGCAGCGACACCATCGCCTCGAGGCCGAGCGCGCGCCCGCGCTCGTGCCAGTTCGCGGTCTCTTCGTGGGTCGTGAAACCATCGATCACGACCGGGGCCACCTCTCGAATCGAGCGCCCGACGGGGCCGCCGGCGATCAGCGGCGTCGGCGCGAGGGAGTCGCCGTCGGGGGCGCCGCCGAGGGCGATCGGCCGCAGGAGCCCGGCGGCCTCGTCGACCATCGCCACCCAGCACCGCCGAAAGCCTCCCTGCTCGACCGCGATGCGCGCGACGACCTCGAAGGCCTCGTCGCGGGTGCGCGCCTGAAAGAGCCGCTCCGAGGTCTGGTTGAGAAAGGCGTACAGGCGGTTGTACCGCTCGAGCCGCCGCTGCGTCTTGAGCTGGTGCGTGATGTCGCGGCTGAAGGCGACGATGCGCGGCGCGTCCCCCTCGCGGAGCACCGAGGCGCGCACGTCGAGGTCGACGATGGATCGGTCCTTGTGGCGCCAGCGGGTCGTGAAGCGACCGCCCCCCTCGGCCACCGTGCCCGCGATGGCCTCCACGATCTCCCGCTCCGTGCGCGCCACGTCGAAGTCCCAGAGCGCCCGCCCGATGAGCTCCTCGCGGGTGTAGCCCGAGATCGCCAGCAGCGCGGCGTTGGCGTCGAGGATGGTCCCGCCCTCGTCGTACAAGAGGTACCCGTCGAGGGAGGTCTGCACGATCTGCGTGGCGCGCTCGGCCTCCGCGACCTGCCGCCGCGCGATCTCCTGGTGCCGCCGGAGCCACAGCAGGCGCGCGATGAGACCGACCATCGCGAGCAGGCCGAAGATGATCCCAGCCGTCGCCACCGCGGCGACGCGCAGCGGCCGCTCGACCTCGCTCTGGTCGATCTTCGCGACGACGATCCACGGCGAGTCGGGCACGTGCGCGGCGCCGCCGACCACCTCGACGCCCCGGTAGTCGAGGCCCTCCACCGGGTGCTCCACGCGCGCGCCCGACGCCCGATGCGCCCGCTCCATCGAGGGCATCGGCACCCGCTCGGTGAGCGGCGCGCGCTCCGGCGACATCCTCGACGCGCCCACCACCACCGCGTTGGCGCCGTCCTGCTGCAGCAGCATCGCCTCGAACGAGCGGGCCCGAATGCCCTGCCCGTCGAGGAGCGGCAGGAGCTTCTGGCGCGCGTCGAGGGACAGGCAGACCATGCCGATCACCGGCCCGACGCCCTCCGCGGTCGCGAAGACCGGCGCCACCACGCCGAACTCCAGCACACCCGCCGCGGCGGCGTGGACCCGCACCAGCGTGGTGTGCCGCGTGCGCGCCACCACCCCGGCGACCGCCCGCACGTTGGCCTCGAGGCGGTCGTCTTCGAGCGCCATCACCGGGCGCCCCGCCGCGTCGAGGACCTGCGCGTCGCGGTAGCCGTACGCCCGCGCGGCGTCGCGCATCACCGCCCGCAGCTCGGCGACGGCGACCGCCTGCGCGGCCGGCGTGTTCCCTGGCCGCAAGACGCGTCGGACCTCCTCGTGCCGCGCGAGGAGCCAGGCGTCTGCGCGGCGCTCGTCGAGCTGCATCGCGAGCGTCGCGCTGCGCGCCCGGGCGACGCCCTGGAGGTAGTTCGCGGTGTTCTCCCGGGTCTCTCGCGCGAAGCTCCGGAAGCCCGCGACCCCCGCCGCGCCGAGCAGGGCCACGAGCGCGGCGAGCGCGCAGACGCGCCGGCGGTCGCGCGCGCGAGCCGCCCGCAGTGGGTCATGGGTGGTCGCCGGGTCGGCGTCTGTCATCTCGTCTCTCCCCCTCAGGAGTCGAAGCCATGCGCGAAGATACGGCATCGTACCCCCAGCGCCCCCCCCGAGGCGAGACTTCGCCGCGGCGCGACGCTCAGGGCGTGGCCGCCCCGGTCGCGGCGTCGACCTCGACCCGCGCGCCCTCGAGCTGCTCGACGAGCTCGACCCGCTGCTCCTGCACGGCGAGGCGCGTGCGGAAGGCGTCGAGCAGGTCGAAGACCCGCGAGGCGCCGCTGCGGTACGACGCCTCGGCCATCTCGCGCAGCCCCGGCAGCCCGCGCATCGCGCCCTCGGCGTGGGTGTCGAGGGCGGCGCGGCGGGCCTCGAAGACCCGCACGGCTCCCTCGAGGCGCGCGCGCTGCTCCCGCTCCGCGGCGTCGAGGTTGGCCTCGGCCTGCGCGCGGGCCGCCTGCGCGCGGCGCAGCTGGGCGCTCCCTGTGTCCCACGTCGGGAGGGGCAGGGAGACGCTCCCGTAGAGCGAGCTCGAGCCGCCGTCGGTGGTGACGTAGGCGCCGAGCCCGAGGGTCGGCACAGGCACGCGCTCGCGCTCCGCGCGCCGCACGTCGAGGCCCGCGGCCGCCGCGCGGCGCCGCGCGGCGCGGAGCGAGGCCGAGCGCGCGAGGACCTCGGGCCACAGCCGCGCGACCGAGGGAGCGGGCGCCGCGGAGGGGAACTCCCCGCGCGCCACAGGCGTCCACCCCGAGATGCCCAGCCAGGCGCTGAGCGCGGCGGCGCGCTCGCGGACGTCGGCGTCGGCGCTCGCGGCGCGGGCGTCGAGCTGCGCGGCCTCGAGCTCGACCCTCGCGACGTCGTAGGCGCTCTGCGCGCCCGCGCTCGCGCGGCCCCGCACGATGTCGGCGATGGCGTCGAGTTCGGCGCGCGTCGCCCTCAGCAGCCCGAGGCGCGCCTGCGCGGCGAGGAGCGAGACGAAGCGGCGCCGGGCCTCGATCACGATGTCGAACACCGCCGCGTCGACCTCCGCGCGCCGGGCCTCGGCCGCGCCCCGCGCCGCGTCCCGGCGCAACGCGTCGTGGCCGAGGAGGAGAGGCTGCTCGAGGGTCACCTGGTGCTGGGTGCCGTTGATCGCGTCGCTCTGCCCCTGCACCCTGCCGTACAGACTGTAGGACAGCGTGGGGTTGGGGTAGACCGCCGCGGCCGCGACCTCGGCCTCGGCCACGGGGAGCTCGGCGCGGGCCGCCCGGGTGCGCGCGGCCTGGTCGCGGGCGTAGGCGACGAGCGCCTCGACGGTGAGCTCTCGGGGCTCGGCGGGGGTCTCCTGCGCGAGCGCGCGCCCCGCGAGGAGCCACGCGATCAGCCCGACGCGCGCGGCCCTCACAGCGGCCCCCCCGGCTCGCCGCCCGGCGCGGGGAGCACGGCCTTGGTGATGAGCGAGTAGATGGTGGGCAGCACGAAGAGCGCGACGCCCAGGGTGGTGACCATGCCGCCGACGATGACCAGCGCGAAGGGACGCTGGGTCTCGCTCCCCACGCCGGTCCCGAAGGCCATGGGGAGCAGGCCCATCATCGCGAGCAGGGCGGTCATCAGCACGGCGCGAAAGCGCCCCGCCGCGCCGTCGAGGATGGCCTCGCGGAGGTCTCCGGGCGCCTCGGCCCGTCGGCGCTCGATGGCGCTGAGCACGAGCAGCCCCGCCAGCGAGACCTGCCCGAGGAGGGCGATGAACCCGATGGCCGCGCTCACCGAGAGCGGGATGCGCGCGGCGGCGAGGGCGAAGACCCCGCCGGTCATCGCGAAGGGCGCCGCGAGGAGCACGGCGAAGGCGCTGCGGGCCGAGCCCAGCGCGGAGAAGAGCAGGCCGAGCACCACGAGCAGCGAGAGGGGCACGATGATCTTGAGCCGCGCCATCGCGCGCTGCTGGTTCTCGAACTCGCCGGACCACACAAGGTAGTGCCCGTCGGGCGCGCGCACCCCGCGCCGCACCGCCTCCATCGACTCGCGGATCACCGACCCCAGGTCGCGGCCGGCGACGTTGAATTTCAGCGCCATCGTGCGGCTGTTGTCCTCACGGTTGATCGACGCCCGGCCCTCCTCGACGCGGATCTGGGCGAGCTCCCGCAGGGGAACGCGCCGGCCCGCGCCCGCGGGCACCAGCAGCGCGCCGACGCGCTCGGAGTCGGCGCGCTCCTCGCGGGGGAGGCGCACGCGAATGGGCACGGGCCGCTCCTGGTCCCAGTACTCGCCCACCACCTCGCCGGCGAAGGCCGTCTCGAAGGTGCGCTGCGCGCTCTCCATGGAGATCCCCTCGCGCGCGAGAGCGTCGCGGTCGAACTCGACCTGGAGCTGGGGCACCGTGGTGTCGCGGTAGAGGTCGAGCTCGACCACCCCGCGGATGGGGCGGAGCACCTCGACGGCGCGCTCGAGGGTGGCGCGCATCGCCGCGAGGTCGGTGCCGAAGACCTTGAGCACCACCTGGCCGCGCACGCCGCTCCCCGACTCCTCGACGTTGTCCTTGATGGGCTGCGAGAAGTTGAAGCGCACGCCGGGGATGTCGGCCACTGCGCGGCGCATCTCGTCGATGAGACGGTCCTTGGTCAGCCCGCGGCGCCAGGCCTCGCGCGGGCGCAGGCGCAAGAAGGTCTCGCTCATGTTCACGCCCTCGTTGTCGGTGCCGTCTTCGGGGCGGCCGTGCTCGCTCATCGTCGCCGCGACCTCAGGGAAGGCCAGCATCCGCCGGCGCACCTCCAGGAGGATCCGCTGCCCTCCCTCGAGCGAGATGCTGGCGGGCATCTCGACGAACACCACGATGTCGCCCTCGTCGAGCGCGGGGAGGAACTCGGTGCCCATCCTCGCGCCGACGGCGCCCGCGGCGAGCAGCAGCGCCAGCGCCCCCGCCAGCGGCACGGCGCGGGCCCCGAGCGCGCGCGCGGCCAGGCTCCGGTAGCGCGCGCGGGCCGCGACCAGCCACCCCGGCTCGTGCTTCGCCGCCTCGCCCGCCCGCAGCGCCGCCGCGAGGACCGCGGGCACGATGGTCATCGCGAAGACCAGCGCGCCCACCAGGGCCAGGCTGTAGGTCATCGCCAGCGGGCGAAAGATCCGCCCCTCGACGCGCTCGAGGGAGAAGACCGGGATCATCGCGGCGATGATGATCCCCATGGCGTAGAGCGTCGGCTGGGCGACGTCGAAGGCCGCGTCGACGATCAGGGTGAAGAGCGCGCGACGGCCCGTGGGGCGGCGCACGTTCATCTCGTGGATGACGTTCTCCACCAGCACCACCGCCCCGTCGACGAGGATGCCGAAGTCGATCGCGCCCATGGAGATGAGGTTGGCGGGCAAGCCCAGGAGGTACAGCCCGGTGAAGGCCGCCAGCAGCGAGAGGGGGATCACCATCGCGACCGCCAGCGAGCCGCGGAGCGTGCGGAGAAAGAGCCAGACCACGCCGAGGATCAGCACGAAGCCCTCGATCAGGCTGCGGTGCACCGTCGAGAGCGTCTGCGCCACCAGGTGGCTGCGGTCGTAGAAGGGCTCGATGCGCATCCCCCGGGGCAGGATGCGGGCGTCGAGCTCGCGGATGCGCGCGTGCACGTTCTCGAGCACCACAGAGGGGTTCTCGCCGCGCCGCAGGAGCACGAAGCCCTCGACCACGTCGGGCTGCAGGTCGAGCCCCACGGTGCCGCGCCGCGGCGTCGAAGACTGCACCACCCGCGCGACGTCGCCCACGGTCACGGGCACGCCCCGCTCGCTGCGCAGGACCACCCGCGCGAGGTCGCCCGCCCTGCGGTAGAGCCCGATGCCGCGCACGGTGAGCTCCTGCTCCCCCGACACGAGAATCCCGCCGCCCCGGTTCTGGCTCGCGCGGCCCACGGCGTCGGCGACCTCGGCGAGGGTCAGCCGGTGGGACTCGAGCCGCGCGGGGTCGACCTCGACGTGGAGCTCCTCGAGGTACCCGCCGAAGCTCACGACGTCGGCGACGCCGGGCACCTGGCGGAGCACCCGCGCGACGGTCCACTCCTGCGCCGCGCGGAGCTGGTAGAGGTCGTGGCGGTCGCTCGCGAGGCGGTACTGCAGCACCTCGCCCAGGGGCGTGGCGTCGGGGGCGAGCTTGACCTCGGCCTCTCGCGAGATCTGCGCCGTCGAGAGGCGCTCGGCGACGAGCATGCGCGAGCGAAAGACGTCGGCGTGGTCGTCGAAGGTGATGAAGATGAGGGCCAGGCCGAAGAGGCTCTCGCTGCGCAGCGAGATGGCGCCGGGGATGCCGTTGAGCACGCGCTCCAGCGGCACGGTGATCTGCCGCTCGATCTCCTCGGGCGCGAGGCCCGGCTGCTGCGCGATGACGTTGATCTGGAGGTTGGTGACGTCGGGGAAGGCCTCGACGGGCGTGCTCCGCCACGCGAAGACCCCGTACGCGGCGACGAGCAGGGTGAGCACGATCGTCGCGAGGCGACGCTCTACGCACCACGAGAGCAGGGATCGGACCACGCGCGCCTCCTACCGCAGCATCTCCGCGGCGCCGTCGAGCAGCAGCGCGCCGCGTGTGACCACCCGCTCCCCCGCCGAGAGCCCCGAGAGCACCGGCACCCGCCCGTCGACCGGGTGCCCGATGCGCACCTCGCGCGCGGCGAAGGTGCGCTCGTCGCGCCCCACATAGACCACGCTGCGCCCGCCCTCCTTCACCAGCACCGCGGTCACGGGCAGCCCCGGGGCGACCTCCGCGGTGGCCTCGAGGGTGACGGTCGCGTACATCCCCGGCCGCAGCGCCCCGGCCTCACCCTCGATGGAGAGGTACACCGGCGCGCGCCGCGACTCCGGGTCGACGCGGGCGCCCAGCGCCTCGACGCGCGCGCGCAGCGGTCGGAGCACGCTCGGGAGACTCACCGTCGCGGGCGCGCCCACGCGCAGCAGTCCGAGGTCGTGCTCGAACACGTCGGCCACGATCCGCAGCGCGCCAGGCTCTCCGAGGGTCACCAGGGCCGCCCCGCCCGGCTCCACCGCCAGACCGACCGAGGCCGCGCGCGCGAGGACCACCCCGTCGATGGGCGCCCGCACCGAGACCCCCGCGGCGGCGCCCTGCCCCAGGGTGCCCAGCGCCGCGCGGAGCCCCCCGAGCTGCGCGCGGGCCTCGGCGAGACGCGCCTCGGCGGCGGCGAGGTCGGCGGCCACGCCCACGCCTCGCTCCAGCATCTGGCGCTGGCGCGCGGCCTCGGCGTCGGCGGCGGCGACGGTGACCGCGGCGCGCGCGGCCTCGGCGCGCAGCGAGGCCGCGCCCTGGCTCGCGATGGTGACCAGGAGCTCGCCCCGGCGCACCCGCTGCCCGAGCTGCGCCGACACGGCGGTCACCCGCCCCGCGACCGGCGCCCCCACCTCGGAGACCGCGCCGTCCCGAAAGGCGACCCGCCCGGGCGCCCTCACGAGCGCGGCGACGGGGTTCGACCCGAAGGCCTCGACGGTGAGAAACCGCATCCCGCCCGGCGGCACCCGCAGCGCCCCGTCAGGCAGGCGCTCCGCCGTGGGGGCGAGGAAGGTGGGCGTCTCCGAAGCCGCAGGGCCGCAGGCGGTCAGCAACAAGATCAGCCATCCGGTGCATCGACGAGGCATCGCGGCGCCACGGTGAGCAAGCGTCGGACCGCGACGAATCCCCACCGCCACGGGCGCCCCGCCAGGGAGGGTGTCGCAATTTGCGACCAGGGTGTACCTTCTGGCGACTCATGAAGGTCTCGTCCCGGCTGACGGCCGCCCTGGCCGGCGTGGCACTGGTGTTCTTCGGCGTGGTCGGCTGGTGGCAGATCCGGGAGGAGGAGCGGGACCTTCGGAGCGCCGCCGAGCGTTCCATGCGGCTCCTGGGGCGCAGCCTCCAGGTCGCGGTCGAGAACGCGCTGCGCGACGTGCAGCCCGAGGACGTCGAGGAGACCCTCCAGCGCCTCGACCAGATCGACCGCAAGGTCAGCATCTACGTGTTCGACGCCGAGGGCAGGATCGTCGCCCGCTCGAGGGGGGCGCCCCCCCGCGCGCCGCTGGAGCGCACCCCGGCGACGCGGCTGCGCTTCGTGCAGGAGGGCGCGCGGGAGTACCTGATCCACACGGTGCGTCTCGACCTGGAGCGCTCGCCCGACGCGACGCTGATGGTGGTCCGTCCGCTCGACGAGCTGCGCGCCGACCTCGCGGTGAGCGCCGCTCGGCGCTGGTGGCGTACCCGCTGTTCGTGTTCTTCGTGGCGGGCTGCGCGTTTCTCTTGAGCCGGGCCTACGTCGCGCGCCCGCTGGCGTCGATGGTGGACACGATGCGCCGCGTGCGCGCGGGCGACCTCGACGCCGCCACGGGCGCCACGCACGACGACGAGGTCGGCGCCGCGCTGCGCGAGTTCGACGGGCTGGTGGCGGAGCTCCGTCACGCCCGCGACCGCCTCGACGAGGAGCTCGACCAGCGCAGGCGCCTGGAGCGGGGCCTGCAGCAGGTCGAGAAGCTCGCGGCGGTGGGGCGCCTCGCGGCGAGCGTGGCGCACGAGATCGGCTCGCCGCTGCTGGTGCTCGAGGGCCGGGCCTCGTCGCTGGCGCGCAAGGCCCCCGACGACGAGACCCGGCGGGTGTCGGCGGTGATCGTCGAGCAGACCCAGCGGATCACCCGCACGGTGTCGCAGCTCCTCGACGTGGCCCGGCGCCGCCCGGCGCACCGCCAGCGCGTGGAGCTCGCGGGGGCGATCGAGCCGATCGTCGAGCTGCTCTCGCTCGAGGCGCGGCGCGGCGCGGTGTCGCTCACCTTCGCGCGCGAGGGGGCGCCGGTGGTGTTCGCCGACCCCGACCAGCTCCAGCAGGTCGTGTTCAACCTCGTGCGCAACGCCCTGCAGGCCTCGGCGCGCGGGGGCGCGGTGAGGGTCACGGTGCGCGAGGGCGCGATCTCGCGCGAGGGCATCGGCGCGCCGGTCCCCTGCGGGGCGCTGGTGGTCGAGGACCGCGGGCACGGGATGACCGAGGCGGTGCGCGCCCGGGTCTTCGAGCCCTTCTTCACGACGCGCGAGGGCGAGGGCACGGGCCTCGGCCTCGCGGTGGTCAAGGGCATCGTCGATGAACACTTCGGGACCATCGAGGTCGCCACCGAGGCCGGCGCCGGCGCGCGGATCGTCGTGTCGCTGCCCCGCGAGGACCCGCACGCGGCCACGCCGCAGGGAGAGGACGATGCCCGCGACGTCGCGTAGAACCGTGCTGGTGGTGGACGACGAGCCCGAGGTCACCAGCTGGCTGGTCGAGGCCCTCGAGGAGCACGGCTACGCCGCCGCGGGCGAGACCGACGCCCGGCGCGCGCTGGCGCGCATCACGGAGCAGGGCTTCGACGTGGTGCTCAGCGACATCGAGATGCCGTCGCTCCGCGGCATCGAGCTGCTCGGCGCGGTGCACGCCCGACGACCGTCGCAGCTGGTGGTGCTGATGACGGCCTTCGGCAGCATCGACCTCGCGATGCAGGCGATGCGCGCGGGCGCCGCGGATTTCGTGACCAAGCCCTTCGCCGTCGAGGCGCTGGTGCACACCATCGAGCGCACCCTGCGCGAGCGGAGGATGCGCCGGGAGATCGTTCGCCTGCGGCAGGCGTCGCGCCCCGAGGAGCCCACCGAGCTCGTGGCCCGCACGCCGCGGATGCGCGCCGCGGTCGACCTCGCGCGCCGCGCGGCGACCACGGCGTCGACGGTGCTGATCACAGGCGAGAGCGGCACGGGCAAGGGCGCGCTGGCGAGGCTCATCCACGCCTCGAGCGCCCGGCGCGCCGCGCCCCTGGTGCACCTGAACTGCGCCGCGCTCCCGGCGTCTCTCGTCGAGGCCGAGCTCTTCGGCGCGCGCCGGGGCGCGTTCACCGACGCCGTGGAGGACCGCAAGGGGCTCTTCGAGCAGGCCCACCAGGGCACGCTCTTTCTCGACGAGGTGGGCGAGATGGCCCTGGAGGTGCAGCCCAAGCTGCTCCAGGTGCTCGAGACCATGCGCGTGCGGCCCGTGGGCGGCGCGCGCGAGACGAGCGTCGACGTGCGGGTCATCGCGGCGACGAACCGACCGCTGGAGGAGGCCCTGCGCGCGCGGCAATTCCGGCCCGACCTGTACCACCGGCTCAACGTGATCCGCATCGACGTGCCCCCGCTGCGCGAGCGGGTCGAGGACCTCGTCGCCCTCGTCGACCAGCTCCTCGCCCGGCTCACCGCGCGCGAGGAGCGTCGGGTGCTCGGGGTGAGCGAGGAGGCCATGCGCTGGATCGCCTCGCAGCCCTGGCCAGGCAACGTGCGCGAGCTCGCCAACACCCTCGAGCGCGCCGTGATGCTCTCGGACCACGACGTGCTGGTGCTCGACGACTTCGCGCACCCCCCCGGCGCCATCGCCGCGTCGTCCTCCCTCGACGCGCTGCTGGAGCGCGAGCCCTCCCTGCGCGACCTCGAGCGGGCCTACATCCGCCGCGTGCTGGAGAAGACCGGGGGGAACAAGGGCCGCGCGGCGAAGATCCTCGGGCTCGACCGCCGCACGCTCTACCGCAAGGCCGCCGAGCTCAAGGACGACGAGGGCGACTCAGGCTAGCACGACTGTCCTGGTGCCGATCGTAGCGAGGGTTCGTGCGATGAGCGAAGTCCGCGAGCGCGCCCGGAACGAACGACCCAAGCGGGCAGAAGCCCGCTGCGGGAGTGAGCGAGGACGCAAGCCGCGGATTCGCCGTCGCACGAACCCTCGCTACGATCGGCGCCAGGACAGTCGTGCTAAGGCCTTTCCGCAGGGGAGGTGAAGGGGTGAGCGCGAGCGCTCCTCGGGGCGCCGCGTGACCTCACCCCCAGCGACACCCGCGGCGCGGATCGCCCCTCTCCCTGTCGAGAGACGCGATCCCGTCGTCTCCCGTCGCCTCGCGTCGTGGTCGCACCTCGGCGCGCGCCAGCCCGCCCCACTCGGGACCCACAACGTCGTGATGGAACATCATCAAGCCTCGATGCGGTCGCCCTGGGCGAGCAGGGCCCGGGCGCGCGCCAGGGGCGGCCAGTCGGGCGGCGCGCCCTCTCGCGCGTGGCGCTCGGCCCACGCGGCGAGGTCGGCGCGCAGGCCCTCGTCCGGGACGGCCTCGAAGAAGGTCAGCACGAGCTGCTGCGCGCTGGAGTTCGTCGCCAGCGCCTCACGAAACACGGCGCTCGCGCGCGGGTCGGGGACGCGGGTGAGGAGCGTCAGGGCCTGCAGGTCCCAGACGTTCACGAAGCCGGGCTCGAGGTGCAGGTACGCGAGCAGGTCGTCGACCCACGAGCGGTCGAGGGGAGAGGGGTCGAGCGCCCACACCGCGAATCCTCCCAGCGCCCGGTGTCGCAGCAGCGGTCGAATCACCTCCCCCCACCGCGGGTCGAGCGAGGTCTCTCCGCGCAGCGTCACGAGCACCGCGATGGCCCGCTGCGCCCCCTCGGCGCTGTCGATGGCCGCGGGCGCGAGCCTCGGAGACAAGCGCTCGAAGGCCACGCTCGGCTCGCGGCGATACGCCGCCCACGCGCCGGTCTTCAGCGACGGGAGGGTCTCGGGCGTGGCCGGGCCGTCGAGCATCGTGGCGAGCGCGTCGAGCTCGCGCTCGGTAAGGTGCGCGGGGGCTTCGACCCACGCCCGCGCGATGTGCAGCCGGGCGTCGTCGGAGCCCTCGCGAAAGCGCGCGAGGGCGAGGGCTCGGCCGTCGGCGAAGGGCGCGAGCGCGCGCACCGCGTAGAAGAGCCCCCACACGCGCGGACCGCGCGCCCGCTCCACCGCGCGGAGGGACTTCTTGTAGAGACGGCGGAGGGCGGGGTCCAGCGCGTCGTGGGTGAGCGGGTCCCAGGGCGCGGCGCCCACGTCGGCGCTCTCGGGCATCGCGAGGTAGCGGAGCAGCAGCGCCCGCACCTCGGGCGACGGATCCTCCAGCGCGCGCCGCACCTCGGCGTCGCCGCCGCCCTTGCGGAGGTAGGTCTGCACCCGCGCGCAGAAGGGGTCGACGACCTTCAGCTTGGGGAGCGGCGCGGGCAGGCGATGCCCCCAGCGAGGGTCGACGGGGGCGGCCGGGCGCGTCTTCGCCATGCGCTGGATCCTAGCAAGCTCAGCCCCGCCACGGTCTCCCCGGGGCCCGAGCGGACCGCGCGGTCCGATCGTCCCCCGAAGGCGTCACCCGTGGAGCGTGTTCGTTTCGCCTCTGCCCGCCCGAGCCTCGCGGGGCGCCCTCAGTCGCCTCGGAGCTGCTGCCGCATGCGCTTCAGCCGCGTGTCGATCACCGCCCGGCTCACGCCGAGCGCGCGCGCGACCTCGTCGATGCTCTCTCCGTCGCGCAGCACGCGCTCGTACACCTCGCGCAGCGCGGGGGTGAGCGCGCGGGCGCGGTCGTGCACCGCGCGCACCGCGCGCCGCGCGTCGAGGCGGGCCTCGGTCATGGCCATGTCGTCGCTGCCTTCGCGCGCGTCCATCTCGTCGAAGCACACGCGCCGCATCGACCTGCGCGCGTCGATGGCGCAGTTGCGGCACACCGCGCGGAGCCACCATCGCTCGGTGCGCCCCGCGCGCCAGGCGCGCATCAGGGTCTCTTGCGCGACGTCTTCACGCGACCAGCGATCGCGCAGCCCAGCGCCCCGAGCCGTCGAGAGGGCGTCGCGCCAGGCTCTCGCGTACATCTCTCCGTCGTCCCGCTCGCGCATCGGGGAACGGTCTAGAGCCCCGCCCCTCCGCGGCCTCTCGCCGCCTGGCAACGCGCTTCCGATCAGCCCCGCTGAGCCTGGCAACCCGTTGCCGAGCAGGCACCCTCTGCGTGGCGACCCGCTGCCGGTCAGCCCTCGTCGCGCTGCGCGCGCATGCGCGACTCGAGGGAGCGCTCGTAGGCCTCGCGCAGCCTCGCGTCGCCGAGCACGGTGACGCCGTCGATCCACTGGGAGCACCACGCGACGGCCTCGCGCAGCTCGACGGGACCGAAGCGGAGCTCGAGCCCACCGTCGAGGGTGTCACGCTCGCGCTGCCGCGGGTACCAGCGGCGCCCGCGCACGTAGCGCGCCTGCCGCGCGTCGAAGCGCACGTGCAGCTCCACGCGGTCGTCGGCCTTGTCGGGGCGAAAGAGGCCGAAGGGAGACTGCACGAGGTCCTTCAGCCGGGGCGCGCCCTCGCGGAGCATCGCGGGGAGCGCCTGCATCGACGACGGCGCGGGCGTCACGCCGCAGTCCTGCGGCCCCGCGACGACCCGCTCGAGGGCGTACATCCGCCGGTCGTGGATCGAGAGCGCGGGCTCGGCGATGCCGGGGAGGTACACCCTGCGCCCCTCGCGCAGGATCACCCCCAGGGGCCACACGAGCCGCGGGCGGAGGGCCTCGTCGGACACGGCCTCGTCGTCGTCGTCGCTCGCGGCCCGGTAGCGCAAGAGCACGGCGCGGGGAGGCGTGCGCTCGGCGGCGTTGATCCATTTGATCAGCGCGCGGCGGTGGTGCTCCTTGAACAAGGGCACGCCGCTCGCGAAGGCCAGCACCTTCGAACCGGCGTGCTTGTGCTCCAGGTCGGTCCCGTCGACGGGGAAGAGCTCGGCGAGCACCCCGTGGGCGAGGGCCAGCGCCGCGCGGTTCACCGACGCGCCGGGGGCGGCCTCGGCCCTGGGCAGCGAGAACACCGCGCGCGGCCGCGGCCCTGGGGTCTTCGCGCGCACCACCGCGTAGCCCGCCGCGGGCAGGTGCGTCTCGACGTAGCTCTGCAGCGAGCGGCGGGAGAGCTCCAGGTCGGGGAGCGCGGCGAGCTCGTCGTAGGTGAAGCGCCCCTCGCGGAGCGCGTCGACGAGCAGCCTGAGCTTGCGAGGGTCGGGGCGGGCGGTGGTCATTCGGTCCCTGCGCATCGCCGGGAGAGTGCGCGACGCGGGGGTGAGACGTCGACGCCCCGTCGAATCTGACATGCCCGCGCGCGGTCGCGCGCCGACCCGACCCGCGGCGAGACAGCCCGCGCGGGGAGCGCCGGGCATTGCTTCGCGGCCACCTTGACCCTAGTTTCGAGCCGGTGTTAGAAGGCCGCGCCCACTCGGCGAGGAGGCGTTGCCATGCGAACCACTCTTCGCGAGCTGACCGGCCTCACACTCGGACTCGAAATCTTCCTCTCGCTCGTCCTCACCGGGGCGGCGGGGTGGTGGCTGGACCAGAAGGTCGGCACGGGCTCGACCTTCACCTTCCTCGGCGCCCTCCTGGGCATTGCGGCGGGAATGCGTTCTGCCTTTCGGTTTGCGACAAGTTCTGCTAAGGGCGCCGCCGACCCCGGCGCGCCTCGGAATCCACCTCCAGGGTCCGACGAACGGCCGCGATGAGCACCATGGCACTCCCCGATGACGCGAGCATGACCAACGAGCGACGGACCGTCCGGCGCATCGTCGCGATCTCCGCGGTCCTCGGCGGCGCCTGCGCCGCGGCGATGCTGGTGCACTCGGGCCCCGGCGCGGCGGCCTCGTCGATCCTCGGCACGGTCGTGGGCATCGGCAACCTCGTCGCCATCGCCGGGCTCATCGACCGACTGATGTCTCAGCAGGCCGACAAGGCCCGCGCGAGCGCCCTGCTGCTCCTCAAGACCCTGGCGCTCATCGCGTTCACGGGCCTCGTCGTGACCCGCCCCTGGGCCTCGGGCCCGGGCTTCATCGCCGGCTTCACCGCGGTGGTGTTCGCGATCACGGTCGGCGGCCTCTGGGGCGCTGACCCTCCCCGCGCCGACGACGCGGACAAGAAGGAAGACTGACCGATGCCCGACCACGCCTCATGGTTCACGTACCTCCTCGCCATGCCGAACTTTCGCGGCCTGTGGGCGCTGGTGAATCACCTCGGGTGCGTGAGCCCTGAGGGCCAGTCGGTGTCGCCCGAGGTCGGCGCGCAGTGCCCCGCGGGGTACCAGCTCCAGGAGCTCCCGAACCACTTCACCTACCCCGCGAACACCCCGGTGACCCTCGAGTACACCGTGCTCGGCGTGTTCGTGGTGCTGCTCATCGCGACGATGGTGATGATCGCCCGCGCGCGGGTCACCCGCACCAGCGCCGCGGTCGTGCCCGAGGGCTCGCTCACCGTCGCGTCGTTCATGGAGAACTTCGCCGAGGCCTTCTACGGCATGCTCCGCGAGGTGCTCGGCAAGGACGAGGCGCGGCACTTTCTGCCCCTCATCGGCACCTGCGGCGCGTTCATCTTCTTCTCGAACGCCCTGGGGCTCATCCCCGGCTTCGTGCCGCCGACGAGCAACTTCAACGTCACCTTCGCGTGCGGCGTGATCATCTTCTTCGCCACGCACATCTACGGCCTGCAGCGGCAGGGCGGCGCCTACCTGAAGCACTTCGTCGGCCCGGTGCCGATGCTGGCGCCGCTGATGATCCCGCTCGAGATCGTGTCGCACCTGGTGCGGCCGGTCTCCCTGGGCATCCGGCTCTGCGCGAACCTGTTCGTCGACCACCTCGTCGTGAGCGTGTTCACCGGCCTCGCGCTGGTGCTCATCCCCGTGCCGATCATGGTCCTCGGCGTGCTCGTGGTGGTGCTCCAGACCTATGTGTTCTGCCTCCTCGCGGCGGTGTACATCCAGCTCGCGATCGAGCACCACGACGACCACGGCCCGGAGCACGGGCACGGGCACGAGCACGCGGAGGCAGCCGCCCACGCGTGATGCGATCCCCGCGGCCGCCTCGGCGCGCCGCCCTGATGTTCAAGCCAACGCTCTCTCAGGAATGAAAGGTACTCTCATGAAGAAGCTCCTCGCCCTCTCCAGCGCCTTCGCGACCTTCCTCTTCACGCTCACGGCCTTCGCGCAGGAGTCCGGCGCGGCCTCCAACGCGTTCGACGCGCAGCTCGCGTCGGCGCTCGGCGCCGGCATCGCCATCGGCCTCGGCTCCCTCGGCGGCGCCCTCGGCCAGGGCCGCGTCGCCGCCGCCGCCCTCGACGGCATCGCGCGCAACCCCGGCGCCGACGCCAAGATCCGCACCCCGATGATCCTCGGGCTCGCGCTCATCGAGTCGCTGGTGCTCTACGCCCTGCTGATCGCGTTCTTCCTCCAGGGCAAGGTCGGCGGGCACTGATCTCGCCCCGCCTCCCTCTTCCATCCTCCCCGCGCGCCGCAGGGACCGCCTGATGCTCCACGGCCAGCGCCTCTTCGTCGTCATCCCCGCGTACAACACCGGCCCCAGGGTGCTCTCTGTGGTGCGCACCCTGCCCGACGTCGTCGACGGCGCCGTGGTCGTCGACGACGGCAGCGGCGCCGAGACCCGCGCGCTCCTCGACGACCTCGACGAGCCCCGCGTGACGCTCTGCCGCCACGGACGAAACCGCGGCGTCGGCGCGGCCCTCGCGACGGGGTACACCCGCGCGCTGGAGCTCGGCGCCGACCTCGTGGCGGTCATGGCCGGCGACGGGCAGATGCACCCCGACGACCTCATCCCCCTGGCGACGCCCGTCGCGCTGGGCCAGGTCGACTACGCGAAGGGCGACCGCCTCGGGCACCCGAGCTGCGCGCGGGTCATGCCCCTCGCGCGGCGCGCGGGCAACCTCGTGCTCTCGGCGCTCACCCGCGCGGCCACGGGGCTGCGCCACGTACACGACTCGCAGTGCGGATACACCGTGGTCTCGCGCCGGGTGCTGCTCCACCTCGACACCTCGCGCATGTGGACCCGCTACGGCTACCCCAACCACCTCCTCGGCGCCCTCGCCCACGCGGGCTTTCGCGTGAGGGACGTGCCCGTGCGCCCGGTGTACGGCGACGAGCGCAGCGGGATCCGCCTGCGCGACGCGCTGCTGGTGATCCCGAGGATCCTCGTGGCCATCGCCTGGGCGCGGGCGCGCAACCGCCCCGCGGGCACCCTCGGGCTGCCCCTCGACCTGCGCCGCGCCGCGGAGCCCTCGCCGTGAGCGACGAGCCCTCACCGCTCTCGCCCCGGGCGACGCAGGCCGTCTCCGGGGAGATCAACGCGCTCCTGGGTCGGGGCACGCGCTTCGCGGGCAAGCTCACCTTCACGGGCAAGGTGCGCATCGACGGCACCTTCGACGGCGAGATCTTCTCCGACGGCGTGCTGATCGTCGGCGACGAGGCCGTGGTCACCGCGAGCGCCCTCGAGGTGGGCACGCTCATCGTGCGCGGCGGGGTGGTGCGGGGAGACATCGTCGCGACCGGCGCCGTGGAGCTCTACGCGCCGAGCCGGGTGTACGGGAGCATCGCGGCCGTCGAGGTGTTCATCGACAAGGGCGTGCTCTTCGAGGGGCAGTGCCGGATGCTCGAGCGAGAAGACTGAGCGCGTTGCGCGAGACCGCGGCGCGAGGCTAAGGTTCAGCTGCCCATGCGACAGGAGGAATTCGAGCGCGCGGTCCTGCGGCTGTGGACCACCACGCGGGTCCCCCTGACGCGGGCCAACCTGCTCGCGGTGACCGAGGCGCCGAGGGCGAAGCTCGAGGGCTGGATGAGCTCGCTGGTGCAAGACGGCATCGCCGAGCTCGACTCCGACGAGGAGGGCGAGATGCTCTGGCGCGTGCGCGGCGCCGAGCGGGCCAAGACGGGCCCCCGCACCGTCGGCGAGATCCACGCGTGGGACCGGCTCAACCGCGAGGTCGGCACCGCCCCCTCGACCCCCGCCTACGCCCGCGTCGAGGCCCGCCTCGTCGACCGCCCCGAAGCCGTGGGCGACGAGAAATCGCTCGTGGCCTCGGGGGTGCTGTCGTTCGTCTTCGGCCCCTTCGGGTGGCTCTACGCCGCGCCGCTGAAGGAGTCGATCCCCGCCATCGCGGCGATGACCGTGCTCGCCGCGCTGCTCCCCGCCGCGCTGTTTCTCCCGCTGTTCTCGGCCTCGCTCCCGGTGTTCGCCGTCGCGGGGGTGGGCTACGCCCACGCGTACAACCGCAGCGGCCGCCGCACGCCCCTGCTCGAGCGGCTCGCCGCCAGGGCGCTGCCGCCAGGGGGGCCCCGGCGATGAATGCCGCCCCCCGCCGCGGCGTCTCGTGTGCGATGCGCACGCCCCCCCTCGCCGCGCTCGCCCTCTCCGCCGCGCTCGCGGGCGCCCCGTCGACCGCGCGGGCGCAGGTCGACCCCGCCCCCCCGCAGGGGATCGAGATCCAGCTCAGCGACGAGGCCGCCGAGGGCACCAACGTGCGCCGGGGCGTCTCGCGCTACCTCGTCGCCGCGCCCATGGCCGACGTGGTGCGGGCCTTCACCGACTATCCCCACTACACCGAGCTGCTGCCGCACGTGACGACCTCCCGCGTCGTGCGGCGCACCCGCGCGGGCACGGAGGTCTACCTGCAGGTCGACCTCGGGGGCAACCTCGGGGCGCTGTGGTCGCGGGTGCGGGTGTCGGTGCAGCGCGCGCCGCAGCGGGTGACGGTGACCGGCGCGGGGCTGGAGGGCAACCTCGACCGCTTCGAGTTCGCCGCGCGCATCGAGCCCTCCCCGGGCGATCCCGCGCAGACCCTGGTGGAGTGTCGGATGCTCTCGATCCCGCAGCTCCCCTTCCCCTCGACGGTGTTCTCTCGCGAGAACCGGCAGGCCCTGGCCACCATGGCCAACACCCTGCGCAACCGCATGGCCGCGCTCTCGTCGGCGGCCGCCGCGCCCGCCGCGCAGCCCGCGCCGACGCCGCCCCCCGCCGCGGCGCCGAGCCCCGGGATCACCGGCGCCACCGCGCAGGGAGAGTTCCCTGTCGCGCCCTCGGCCCCTACGTCTCCCTCGCCTTGACCCCGCGATCGCGCGAGTGTTAGAAGCGCGCGCGATCCAGGGACAGGGCACTTCTCGCCAACGTGTCCGCGGATCTCCGCAGACACCCGCGATCGGGAGCACTTCATGCCGAACGTCCTCCTCGCGCTCGTCGCCAACGAGCGCCCTCTCATCAACATCGACATCACGCTGCTGCTCAACATCGGGCTGTGGTTCGTGCTGTATTTCTTCCTCAAGTCGACCTTCTGGGGCCCGGTGATGGACCTCATCGAGGCGCGCGAGAAGGGCACCGACGGCGCCCGCGCCAACGCGGCGACCCTCGAGGCCGACGCCAAGAAGCTCCGCGAGCAGGTCGACGAGAAGCTCCGCGCCGCGCGGAGCGACGCGTCCAGGGAGCGCGAGGCGCTCCGCGCGGACGGCGGCCGTCAGGAGGCCGAGGCCCTCGCGAAGGTGCGCTCCGAGGTGACCGCGCTGCTCGACACCGAGCGCGCCGCCCTCGACCAGCGCCGCTCAGAGCTCCGGCGCGACGTGCTCGCCGCCGTGCCCGCCCTCGCCTCCGACATCGCGCGCAAGGCCCTGCGCCAGGAGAGTGTGTCGTGAATCGCCCCCGCTCGGTTCTGCTCGTCCTCGGGGCGGTCTTCGCCCTCGCGCTCCCGGCCCTCGCGCAGGAGGCGCACCACGAGTCCGCGGGCGGCTTCGCGGCCCCGGCGGTGCCCTTCAACGTCGCCAGCTACCCCGCGCCCATGGTGCGCGACGCGCACGGCAACGAGACCAAGGGCGCCACGGCCTTCATCGGCCCGGTGATCAACTTCGCGCTCCTGCTGGTGCTCGGGTACATGGCCCTGCGCCGCTCGATCAACCCGGCCCTCGCGGCGCGCCGCGCGGCCATCGAGACCGAGATCGCCGAGGCGCAGCGGATGCACACCGAGGCCGAGGCGCTGCACCAGGAGTACGTCGACAAGCTCGCGCAGCTCAGCGACGAGATCGCCGCGATGCGCGCCGACTTCGTGCGCGCCGGCGAGGCCGAGCGCGACCGCATCGTCGCCGAGGCCCGCGAGAAGGGCGAGCGCATGCGCGCCGACGCCCGCGCGGCCCTCGAGCAGGAGGTCAAGTCGCTGCGCGACGAGCTCCACCGCGAGGCCGCCCTCGCCGCCGCCGCCGCGGCCGAAGAGACCGTCCGGCGCACCATCTCCGCGGCCGACCACGGCCGCCTGGCAGACGACTACATCCAGGGCCTCGAGCGCGAGGCGCAGCAGGGAGCGCAGGCGTGAGCACCCCCATGGCACGACGGTACGCGAAGGCGCTGCTCTCCCTCGGCGAGGAGGAGAACCGCCTCGACGCGCTCACCCGCGAGGTGCGCAGCCTCGGCGACGCGGTGGCGGCGAGCGAAGAGCTCCGCTCGGTGCTCGCGAGCCCGGTGATCCCGCAGGAGGCTCGCGCCGCCGTGATGCGCGAGCTGGCGAAGCGCCTGGCGCTCTCGCCCTCGGTGCGCGACGCGGCGCTGCTGCTCACCGACCGGCGCCGGGGCGCGTCGATCCCCGAGGTGGCGACGGCGCTCGAGGCGCTGGTCGACGAGCGCTCGGGCAAGGTCAAGGCCGAGGTCACCTCGGCGGCGCCCCTCACCGACGCGCAGGCGCTCCGGGTGCAGAGCGCGCTGGAGCGCCTCACGGGCCGCAAGATCTCCCTCTCCCGCAAGGTCGACGCCGCGCTCATCGGCGGGGTCGTGGCGCGGGTGGGCGACCGGGTCTTCGACGGCACCGTGCGCACGCGGCTGGAGCAGCTCCGCGCCGCCGCCCTCGCGTCCTGAGGGCGCCGAGGGTCGAAGGGTCTTCGTAGGGTTTTCAACGAAAACGCGCGGCGACGAGCGTCCGCGCTGTAAGCACCGAGGCAGATGATGCAACTCCGCGCCGAAGAGATCTCTCAGATCATCAAGAAGCAGATCCAGAATTACGAGAAGGCCGTCGAGGTCTCCGAGACGGGCACCGTGCTCACCATCGGCGACGGCATCGCGCGAATCTACGGGCTCTCTGGCGCGATGGCCGGCGAGCTCGTGGAGTTCCCCGGCGACCTCTTCGGCCTGGTGCTGAACCTCGAAGAGGACAACGTCGGCGTCGCGATCTTCGGCGAGTCGACCTCGGTCAAGGAGGGCGACCAGGTCAAGCGCACCGGGCGCATCGCCGAGGTCCCCGTGGGCCCCGCCCTGGTGGGCCGCGTGGTGAACGCCCTCGGCCAGCCCATCGACGGCAAGGGCGCCATCGACACCACCCTGCGCCGCCGCATCGAGCTCAAGGCCCCCGGCATCATCCAGCGCCAGACGGTCAACGAGCCCCTGCAGACGGGCCTCAAGGCCATCGACTCGATGATCCCCGTCGGCCGCGGCCAGCGCGAGCTGATCATCGGCGACCGCCAGACGGGCAAGACCGCCGTCGCGATCGACACGATCATCAACCAGAAGGGCAAAGGGGTCTTCTGCATCTACGTCGCCATCGGCCAGAAGCAGGGCACCGTGGCGCAGGTCGTCGCCCGCCTCCAGGAGATGGGCGCGATGGAGTACACCACGGTGGTCGCGTCGAGCGCCGCCGAGGCCGCGCCGCTGCAGTTCATCTCGCCGTACACCGGCGTCACCATGGGCGAGTACTTCCGCGACAGCGGGCAGCACGCGCTCATCGTGTACGACGACCTCTCGAAGCAGGCCGTCGCGTACCGCCAGCTCTCGCTGCTCCTCCGCCGCCCGCCGGGCCGCGAGGCGTACCCCGGCGACGTGTTCTACCTCCACTCCCGCCTCCTCGAGCGCGCCGCCAAGGTGGCCGACGAGTGGGTGATCGTGAAGAAGGGCGCCGAGGTCTCCCGCGACACCAAGGGCGTCGACGGCAAGGTGCACATGGGCGTGCTCGGCAAGGCGCACGCCGAGGAGCACATCAAGGAGCACGGCGGCGACCTCGAGCTCAAGAAGGTGCCCGGCACGGGCGGCTCGCTGACGGCGCTGCCGATCATCGAGACGCAGGCGGGCGACGTGTCGGCGTACATCCCGACGAACGTCATCTCGATCACCGACGGCCAGATCTTTCTCGAGAGCGACCTGTTCTACGCCGGCATCCGCCCGGCCATCAACGTGGGCATCTCGGTGTCCCGCGTCGGCGGCAACGCGCAGATCTCGTTCATGAAGGCCATCGCGGGCACCCTGCGCCTCACCCTCGCGCAGTACCGCGAGATGGCGGCCTTCTCGCAGTTCGCCTCGGACCTCGACAAGGCCACCCAGGCGCAGCTCGCCCGCGGCGAGCGGCTCACGGAGATCCTGAAGCAGGGTCAGTACGCGCCCCTCGGCGTCGAGTACCAGATCGCGATCATCTACGCCGCGAACCGCGGCTTCCTCGACGGCTACGCGGTGAAGAGCCTCGGCCGCTACGAGAAGGAGCTCGCGTCGCACCTCGAGACGAAGCACGCCGACCTCATGGCGAACATCCTCAACCAGAAGGTCAAGGCCAGCAAGAAGGACGGCCAGCCCTACTGCGAGGAGCTCGAGAAGGCCCTCAAGGAATTCGCCGCGACCTTCACGGAGCAGTGAGGCCTAGATGCCCTCGTTGAAAGCCATCCGCCGACGCATCGTGTCGGTGAAGAGCACGCAGAAGATCACCCGCGCGATGAAGATGGTCGCCGCGGCCCGGCTCCGTCGCGCGCAGCAGCGCATCACCGAGCTGCGCCCGTACGCCCAGAAGACCGCCGAGGTGCTCCGCTCGGTGGCGTCTCGCGGGGGCGAGGAGGCGGCGCACCCGCTGCTCGAGCAGCGGCCGGTGAAGACCGTGCTGCTCTTCGTGCTCACGAGCGACCGCGGCCTCGCCGGCGCGTTCAACTCGTCGATCCAGCGCGCCGCGGAGAAGAAGATCCGCGAGCTGCGCGAGGAGGGGAGCACCGTGCTCGTCGCCACCCTCGGCCGCAAGGGCCGCGAGTACCTCAAGCGCCGCGGCTTCGAGGCGCGGCACGACTGGTCCGGCGCCGCCGAGGGCAAGTCGGAGAAGGCGCAAGAGATCGCCCGCGCGCTCATTCACGACTTCACCTCGGGCGAGGTCGACCAGGTGATCGTGCTGTTCAACGAGTTCCGCAGCGCGATCAGCCAGAGGATCACCTTCGAGCAGGTGCTGCCCATCGTGACCTCCGGGGGCGACGCCGCGGCGTCGAAGGGCGACTTCATCTACGAGCCCTCGCGCGACGCGCTCCTCGCGCGGCTGCTGCCGATGTACGTCGAGGTCTCGGTGTTTCGCGCGATGCTCGACTCCAGCGCGAGCGAGCACGGCGCGCGCATGACCGCGATGGACAACGCGACCAACAACGCGAAGAAGATGATCCAGTCGCTGACCCTGGTGTACAACCGCGCCCGCCAGGCCGCGATCACCAAGGAGCTCATGGAGATCATCGGCGGCGCCGAGGCGATCAAGGACTGATCGCCGGCTCCCCCTCCCCCCGGCCGCGCCCTCGCGCGCGGCGCGGGCGGTCCCCCCGCTGCGTTGGATCTCGCGCCCGTTCGCGGTACACCACGCGCCGAGACGCCCGCCATGAAGAAGCTGATCGGCCTCGCCTCGGGAACGCCCTCGTACGACAACTGGCAGGAGGCCACGCGCCTCCTCGACGCGATGCCCCCCGAGGAGCAGGCCGAGGCCGTGCTGGCCTTCGAGGCCGCGTCGTCGCACTGGCCCACCGCGCTCGACCCCTGGACCGGCATGACCCTCGCGCCGGGCCAGGAGCTGCGTCGCTCGCCGCCGCACTGGGTCAAGGAGGTGTACTCCGGCCAGCACGCGCCCAAGCACGCGCTGGTGCGCATCCTCGAGAGCCCGCGGCGACCCATGTCTGGGCAGAAGCTCGAGAACCTCCTCGCGCCCGAGGCGCAGGTCACCCGCGCGCGACAGGTCGGCTTCGATCAAGCCAAGGTGTCAGGCGGCTTTCTCAAGGCCCTCAAGGGCGACGGCGTCTGGCGCCGATGGCGCGCGCTGCGGCTCTGGACCTGCGACCTGAAGGCGCCCGCGCTCAAGCTCCTCGGCGCGGCGGAGCTCTCGAGCCTCGAGATGCTCAACCTGGAGCAGAACCGCATGGGCGAGGCCGGCCTCGCGGGGCTCGCGAAGGCGCCGGGGCTCTCCGCCCTCACCGCCGTGCACCTGGGCTCCAACGCCCTCGACGCGTCGGCCCTGCGCGCCCTGGGCGCGATGCCCTGGAGCCGCCAGCTGACCTGGCTGAACCTCTCGTACAACCCCGTCTACGACGTGGCCCTCGACCACCTCGTTCACGCGGGCCTGCCCTCGCTGCGCACCCTCGACGTGAGCCACACCCAGGTGGGCCTGCGCGGCGAGGCGTGGGCGGCGGGGATGCCCGGCCTCGAGTCGCTGCGGCTGAACAACACCGCGGCGACCGACGAAGGCGTGGCGGCGCTGCTGCCGCGGCTCCCCGCGCTGCACAGCCTCAGCCTCGACGCGACGCAGGTCGGCGACGCGACCGCCCGCGCCATCGCCGAGGGCCCGCAGCGCTGGAGGGCGCTCTCGCTGCAGTCAACGCAGCTCACGGCCGAGGGGCTCGGGGCGATGCTGCGCGCGCCGTCGCTGGCGGAGGTCGAGCGGCTGGAGCTGGGCGCGGGATTCGACCTGGCGAACGCGAAGCTGCTGATCGACGGCGCGTGCCCGAGGCTGAAGCACCTCTGGTGGTACGGCCCCGAGATCGGCGCCGGGGTCGAAGCCGCGGTGCGCGCGAGCCCGCGCCTCGCCGCGACGCTCGCGTACTGAGCGCGACCTCTGCGAGATGGGGAACTTGAAGGGCTGAGCGTGAACTCACGCCGCGCGCCCACACCGACGCTACCGCGCACCCCTTCTCCCGCCTCGCTGCGTTCGACACACAAGTCATGAATTCGCTTGAAAACAAGCGTGATGCGCCTCTGGTCTGTCCGCGCCGCCGCGCGTCCCTTCGACCCGACGCGGGGCCCCTCCACCCCCGCCCCCTCCTCCATGGGCTTCGCCGATGGAGGAGGGGCTACGTCCTTCGGGTGGATGCTCCGCGTCGAACTGCCTGGGATGCGTCACATGGCCTGAGACCGCGAGGATGTGTCTGCCATCCCTTGTGTCTCAGCCCTCCTCCATCGGCGAAGCCCATGGAGGAGGGGGCGAAGTGGAGGGGCCCCGCGTCGGGTCGAAGGGACGCGCGGCGGCGCGGACAGACCAGAGGCGCATCACGCTTGTTTTCAAGCGAATTCATGACTTGTGTGTCGAACGCAGCGAGGCGGGAGAAGGGGTGCGCGGCAGCGCGGGCTGTGGGTACGTCCATCGCGCTGCGCGATCGCTTCACCCCTTCGAGCCCTCCCCTCTGAAAGCACACCCCGTGTGGCTGTAGGAGCCGCTCGGGTCAGCCCCCTTCGATCTCCTTCAGCGTGCGCCCCTGCGCGTCCTTCCAGACGATCAGCCCGTTCGCGCCGCCGCCGTGCACGACGCTCCCCGCGGCGCTCGGGCTGGTGAATTCCACGTC
This sequence comes from Polyangiales bacterium, assembly GCA_041389885.1. Taxonomy (GTDB): domain Bacteria; phylum Myxococcota_A; class Polyangia; order Polyangiales; genus JAWKRB01. The sequence continues at coordinate 190,114 of JAWKRB010000013.1, forward strand.
GCGCGTGAAGAGCAGCACGCCCTTCGACTTCTTGAGCTTTCCCTCTTCGAGCAGACGCGCTCGCAGACGCGGTACGCCAGGGTGACGCTCGGCCGCCGAGGGCCTCTCCTCTTCGACCGCCTGCGAGCCCTTGAGCACGACGAAGCCGTTGGCGGTACGCCGTCCCCGCGCGATGTGACCGCGTATCTCGCAGGTCAGAATTGCCTCTGCGGCCGCGCCGTCGCCCGCACCGTCCACGGGGACCAGCAGCTCACTACCCAGCACCGGCAGAAGCTGCTCGATCTTCTCGAAGAAGACCTCCATGTCGGCCCGGTCTGACTCAGGGAGCTTCGCGCCGCCGTCATGATCGTTCGAGACCTCGGCTCGCCCCGTGGAGCGCGCCTGCTTGATGAGCGCGCTCTCCAGGAACTTGATGTGCGCTCGCGTCAGGTTGTCGTCCTTGCTGAAGAACACGACCACCTGATTCCAGAAGTCCTTCTCGCGGTGCTGCTTGAGACGCTTTCCAAGGGCCTCGGCCTCCCCGACGTACACCGCGGGCTGGCCGCTGTCTGCGTTGGTCCCGAGCAGAAGATAGACGCCAGCCTGTCCGAGCTCTTCGCGGGCGAGCAGCTCCTCGAGGTCCGTGCGCGGAGCCGCGATCGCCTTGCCGCTCCAATTCGAAATCTCCGCGGTGCGCAGCCTCCGCGGGTCTCCGAACGGGAGAAAGAGCTTGAGCGTCGCGGAGCTCACCAGGCACACACGCGGTGCCCGCGCCTCGGGGTCCGTCCAGTACGTGTCTCCATCGACGGCGATCGTACCCGCCCTCCCCGCGCAGACAACGGCGCCGTGCTTTCTCGCGCCGCGCGCAGCCTCCGTGGGATCATGCCGGGCGATGCACGACGAGTTCCCTGAAGGTCCGACGAAGATCCTCGAGCGCCCCGACGGGGTGAGCATCGCGTACAACGTGCTCGGCGAGGGACCTCGCACGCTGCTCCTCGCGAACGGCCTCGGCGGGAGGCTCTACGCGTGGGAGCCGCTTATTCGCTCGCTCCCCCCAGGCTACAAGGTCATCACCTGGGACTACCGCGGCCTCTTCGACTCCACGCGCCCCACGCGCCGACGTCACCTCTCGGTGCCGCACCACGCCGAAGACGCCCTGCGCCTCCTCGACGCCGAGAAGGTCGACAAGGCTGTGTTCTGCGGCTGGTCCATGGGCGTGCAGGTGAGCCTCGAGGCCGCCGCCCTCGAAGAGGAGCGCGTCGCCGGCCTCGTGCTGCTCAACGGGACCTACGGGCACGTCTTCAGCAGCGGGCTCCAGCCCGTCGTGCGCCTGCCCTTCGCCGCGGCCTGGATGCACGCGCTCGTCGAGTTCGTCATGGACCACCCCTCCGTGGGGCGCGCCATCGCCGCCGTCGCGCCGCTCGGGATTCACCCCGCCGCGGCGGTCTTCTGGCTCACCACGCAGATCCCCTTCTCGAACAGCTACCCCCTGCTCAAGCGCTACACCCGCGAGGTGTTCAGCGATCATAACTTCCCGAATTACCTGCACTTGTTTCAGGAGCTCGACGCGCACTCGGCGCTGCCGCACCTGCGCTACATCGACGCGCCCTCGCTGGTGATCTCCGGGGCCTTCGACTGGCTCACGCCGTCGTACCAATCGAAGGTGATCGCCTCGCGGCTCAAGGACAGCGAGCTCCTCGACCTCAAGCGCGCGAGCCATTTCGTGCTCCTCGAGCGGCCCGAGATCGTGAACCCCGCCGTGCAGCGCTTCCTCGAGACCCGCGCGCGGTGGTAGTCACCACGGCGTGATGGACGCCCCCACCCTCCGTGAAGAGAACGCGCGCGCGCACTTCGACGCGGCGACCTGGTCCCGCGCCGAGGCGTACCTCGAAGGGGCGAAGCTCTACGCCCTGCGCCGCGACGCGCGCACGCTGCGAGCCCGCGTCGAGGGCTCGGCGCCGACCCCCTACGCCACCACGGTGACCCTCGGCGCCGACGGCGGGATCTCCTTCGCCCGCTGCACCTGCGCCGTGGGCGCCGACGGGCGCTGCAAGCACGCCGCCGCCCTCGCCCGCTCCTGGGCGCTGCGCCCGGAGGATTTTCTTGCCCTCGAGCCCCTCGACCGCGCGCTGCGCCGCCGCTCCCGCGAGGAGCTCGAGGCCCTCATCGCCGAGATGCTCAAGCGCGAGCCCGCCCTCGACAGCCTCCTCGCGAGCCCCCTGCCCGGACAGCAGAACGCCCCCTCCCCCGCGCTCCCGGTGTACGGGCGGCAGGCCGAGGAGGTCTTTCGCGAACACGGCGCGGGCTACGCCGCGGTGGTCCCCATCGCCGAGGGCCTGGGGCCGCTGCTCGAGGTGGGCGGCGGCTTCGTCGCCACGGGCGACGTCGAGCGCGCGGCGCAGACCTTCGACGAGGTCGCGCAGGCCGTGCTCGACCGCCAGGAGGTCTACGGCCCCCACGACCACCGCGGGCTGCTGCGCGAGGTCGTGCGCGGCTGCGTGCGGGGCCTCGGCCGCGCGCTGGCGATCGAAGACGCGCCCCGCGACGCCCGCCGGCGGTGCCTCCGGGCCCTCGTCGACATCCTCGACGCCGACCGCGAGGGGAGCGCGTCCGACGAGATCCCCGACCTGCTGCTGGAGCACACGCTCCCCGACGAGCGCGTGGTGCTCGCGAGCTGGCTGCGGGCGCTGGGCGGCGACGACGAGCTCCCCGCCACCGAGTCCTCCGAGACCCCGTGGGACCAGATTCGCCACGGGCAGCTCCTCTTCGACCTCGTGGTCGACGAGCTCCCCGAAGAGTCGTTCGCGCGGGCCTGCCGGCTGCTCCACCGCGACGCGCAGCTCTGCGAGCACTGGCTGCTCTTCGGCCGCGTCGACGACGCCCTGAGCGTCGCGCGGAGCGCGGGGGTCACGGAGCTCCCCGCCGTGGCCGACGCCCTCCGCCGGCACGGGCGCGTCTCCGACGCCGCGCGCCTCGTCGACGCCCGCGCGGCCGAGACCGGCGACGCCGAGTGCCTCGCCTGGCTGCTCCACCACAGCCCCGAGCGCAGCGACCCCGCCGCGGTGCGCCGGTGGACCGAGGCGCTGCTCTGCGTCGAGCCTGAATTCGAGCGCTTTCTCGCCCTCCGCGCGATGACCCCCGAGGCCCTCTGGCCCGAGACCCGCGCGCGGGTGCTCGCGGCGCCGGCGGTGCGCGCGATGACCCCCGTGGTGGCGCGCATGCTCCTCGCCGAGTCGATGACCGACGAGGCCCTCGCCCTCGTGCACGACGAGCCCACCGTGGCCTCGCACCGCCACGAGGCCCTCTCGGGCGCGCGGCTCCTGGTGGCCGAGGCCGCGGCGGAGCGCAGGCCCGAGGCCGCGGTGGCGATCTGGCAGAAGCACGTCGACGACCTCATCGCGACGGGGCAGCGCCCGCGCTACCGCGAGGCCGCCGTGTACACGCAGAAGATCCTGCGCGTGATGCCCCCGGCCGAGGGCATCGCGTGGCTCAAGTCGTTGCGGCAGAGGAACATCCGGCGACGCGCGGTGCGCGAAGAGCTCGACCGCGCGGGCCTCGGCTCAGCCGCGCAGTGAGACCATCGTCGCGCCGACGCCGCCGAGGTGGTCGGGCGCGCTCGCGAAGGCGTCGAGCTCGTTGCACGTCGGCGGCTCGCTCAGCGCCTTGACCACCGCGTCGCGGAGCACGGCGTCGCCCGCGGGCGAGCGCTTGCCGCGCCCGTGCACGATGAGCACGCAGCGCAGCCGCCGCGCCCGTCGCGTGCGCACGAACTCCTGCGCGCGCAGCGCGGCCTCGGCCTCGTTGAGCCCGTGCAGGTCGATCGAGTCGTCGGGGGTGGCGAAGCGCTGCAGGGCCTCGAGGGCGAAGGAGCGCCCGGGGTGGGCGCAGGTCACCACGCCCTCGGGCGAGACCTCGGGCTGAAGCGCGCGGCCCCCCTCGGCGTGTGCGCGTCGGGTCTTCAGGTCGAGGGGCGTGCGCCCCTGCCGCGGCGCGCCGGGTTCGCGCGCAGACACGCGCTCGGGGCTCTTGTTCGCGAGGGGTTGAACCCCGTACATCGCGACCGCGAAGAGCTCGGCGTCGCGGTCGGGGCGCCACACGTCGCTCACCGCCTTGGTCACGGGCGCGGGCTTCGGCGGCGCGGGCTTCTCGGCGGGCTTGTCGACGGCCTCGCGCTCCATCTCCTTCTTGAGCGCCTTGAGGGCGCCCTTGAAGGGGTTGGAGGTCACGGGGGCGTCGGGCGCAGGCTTCTTCTTGGACATCGGGGGGGAGCGGTGCGCGTCAGAGGTCGAAGACCTGCACGCCCGAGGTGCCCGAGCCGCAGGCGACGTTGCCGTCGCGGCGACCGCGCACGCCAGTGCGCCGCGCGACCTCGACGCCGTTGCGCACGACCACGAGGGTCCAGGTCGCGTTGGCCACGGTCGACGAGTAGGCCTCGGGGCAGACGTAGTAGCGGCCGGGGGTGTACATCGCGTCCCAGAAGATGTTCTCGGGGCCGCGGCCGGAGAGGTCGTCGCGGTCGAGGCGACCGCCGCAGGCGGTGAGGCGGCCGTAGTAGATCTCGGTGCCGCAGGGCGGGCGCACGTGAAGGTCCATGTCGCCGCTGATGTTCCAGGTGAGGGTGAAGCGCAGGGAGCCCTGACCCACGCACACGCCGCTCACGCAGGCCGCGTTGGTCGCGCAGGCGCGACCGCACGCGCCGCAGTTGTTCCGGTCGGTCTGGAGGTTCACGCAGCGCCCGCTGCAGAGCGAGTTGCCGCTCGCGCACACGCAGCTCCCGCTGGTGTTGCACACGCCGCCGACGGGTGAGGTGCAGCTCCCGCTGGTGCGCGGCACCGCGGTGCAGCGCGTGCCCTGCCCCGAGCACACGATGGATCCGGTCTGCGCGCACCCGCCGCTGCCCGCCGAGGTGCAGCTCGCGCCGGTGGCCCGGCACACGCCGCTGCAGTCGCTCTGCCCGGTCGGGCAGCTCGACCGACACGCCCCGCTCACGCACGACACGCTCGCCCCCGAGGGGCCGCGGCACACGTTGCCGCACGACCCGCAGTTCGAGGTGTTGGCCGTGAGCGAGACCTCGCAGCCGTTGGAGGCCTGCCCGTCGCAGTTGCCGTAGCCCGCGTTGCACGCGCCGAGGGCGCAGGCGCCCGCGGTGCAGAGCGCGCCGGCGTTGGCGAAGCGGCAGGCGTTGCCGCAGCGCCCGCAGTTCGACGGCAGGGTGATGTTGGTCTCGCAGCCGTTGACGGGGTTGCCGTCGCAGTCGGCCCAGCCCGCGTTGCAGCGGAGGATGCCGCAGGCGCCGCCCACGCAGCTCGGCGCCGCGTTGGGAGGCGTCGGGCAGCGACGGCCGCAGGCGCCGCAGTTGTTCAGGTCGTTGAGCACCGAGACCTCACAGCCGTTGGCGCTGTTCATGTCGCAGTCCTCGAAGCCCGTGGGGCACGAGCCGATGGCGCAGGTGCCCGCGCGGCAGACCCGGCTGCCGACGGTGGGCGTGGGGCACGAGTTGCCGCAGCTCCCGCAGTTGTTCGGGTCGAAGTTCACCGGCGTCTCGCAGCCGTCGTCGACGCGGCCGTTGCAGTCGGCGAAGCCGGGGTTGCAGGCGCCGATGCGGCACACGCCCGCGGTGCACATGGGCGTGCCGTTGGCGACGCCGCAGCGGGAGCCGCAGGCGCCGCAGTGGTCGTTGCTGGTGCGGGTGTCGACCTCGCACCCGTCGGCGGGGTCGCCGTTGCAGTCGGCGAAGCCGGGGTTGCACATCCCGATGCCGCACGTCCCGTTCATGCACACCGGCGACGCGTTGGGGACCACGCACACGCGCCCGCACGCCCCGCAGTTCGCGGGGTCGCCGTCGAGCGGCGTCTCGCAGCCGTTGCCGGGCATGTTGTCGCAGTCGCCGTAGCCGTCGTTGCAGCGGCCGATGCCGCAGGTGCCGCCGTTGCACGTGGGCGTGCCGTTGGCGGGCGTCGGGCAGCGGTTGCCGCACATCCCGCAGTGCGCGGTGCTCGTGCGGGTGTTCGTCTCGCAGCCGTTGGAGGGGTCGCCGTCGCAGTCGGCCTGGTCCTGCCCGCAGGCGCCGACGGCGCACTGGCCCGCGGTGCAGGCCGCGGTGGCGCCGTTCACGACGCAGCGGTTCATGCAGCGCCCGCAGTTCTCGGGGCTCGAGTCGAGGTTGACCTCGCAGCCGTCCTCGGGCACGCCGTTGCAGTCGGCGAAGCCCACGTTGCAGGCGAAGCCGCACACGCCCATCGAGCAGCTCCCCGCCGCGTTGGGGGGCGACGGGCACACCCGACCGCAGCTGCCGCAGTGGTTGATGTCGTTGAGGGTGTCGGTCTCGCAGCCGTTGGACGGGTCGCGGTCGCAGTCGCGGCGGGTGCCGTCGCACGCGCCCACCTCGCAGCGGCCCATCTCGCAGGTGGCGCTGCCGTTCGCGACGCGGCACACGTTGCCGCAGGCGCCGCAGCTCGCGACGTTCGACGCCGTGTTGATGCACGCGCCCGAGCAGCACGACTCGCCGGCGCCGCAGCCGCGCCCGCCGGAGCAGCCGGTCACGCACACGCCGCCGACGCAGAGGCTCCCGCTGCCGCAGTCGCCGTCGACCACGCAGTCGACGCAGCGGCGCGTCGTGGGGTCGCAGCGGCGCATCGAGGCCCCGCCGTCGGCGCCGGTCGTCGCGCAGGAGCTGTCGTCGCGGCAGCCGCGCACACAGAGGAGCGCGTTGGGGTCGCAGTACTGGTCCGCCGGGCAGTCGTTGCCGCTCGGGAGGCACTGCACGCAGCGCCCGGAGCTCACGTCGCAGCGGTTGAGCCCCAGCTCGTTCGACGCGCAGCTCTCGTCGCTCGTGCAGCCGCCCACGCGGTCGCCGGGGATCACCACGTCGGCCCCGGCGCCGTCCGCGGGCGGCGTCGCCGCGTCGGGGGTGAGCGCCGCGTCCATGTCGACCGCCGGCGCGTCCATCACGGCGGGGACGTCGCCCGCCGCGGCAACATCCACCGCGGCGTCGCCGGCGGGGCTCGGCGCGTCGGAGCTCGCCGCGCCGTCCTTCTGCCCCGCGGCGCCGTCCGCGCTCGCGGCCCCGTCCGCCCCCGCGTCGCCCCCCGGGGTGAGCACGCCCCCAGAGTTCGTCGCGCAGCCCGCGACCAGGGACAGGAGCACCAGCGTCTTCGGGAGGCCGCCAAGCAATCGCATCCCGCGATGGTACCGAGACACGGGCGCCCGAGGCAATCTGCCCGGCGCTATAGCGCCCGACAGAGGCGATTGTTGCAGATCTGCCCCGAGGCGCAGGCGAGGCCGCACGCGCCACAGTTGAGCCGGTCGTTCGTCAGGTCGCGGCAATTGCCGCCGCAGTCGGTGAAGCCCGCCCCGCACGACGCGACGCAGACCCCGCCCGCGCAGGCCTGCCCCGCGGCGCAGGCGCGCCCGCACATGCCGCAGTGCGCGCTGTCGGTCAGCGTGTCGCGGCAGACGCCCGCGCAGGCCGTGAGCCCCGCCGCGCAGATGAGCGAGCAGGCGCCCCGGGAGCAGGTCAGACCCGCCGAGCAACGGTTGGCGCAGGCGCCGCAGTTGGCGTTGTCGGTCTGCAGGTCGCGGCAGACCCCGCCGCAGTTCGTGGTCCCGGTCGCGCACGACACCCGGCAGCTCCCGGCGGTGCACACCTGCCCGCCGGGGCAGGGCGCGCCGCAGGCGCCGCAGTTGGCGTTGTCGGTCTGCAGGTCGCGGCAGCTCCCGCCGCAGTCGGTGGTCCCCGAGGCGCACACCAGCACGCAGTTGCCGCTCGCGCACACGAGGCCGCTCGGGCAGGTCATGCCGCAGGCGCCGCAGTTGAGCCGGTCGAAGCGGAGGTCGCGGCAATTGCCGCCGCAGTCGGTGAAGCCCCCAGCGCAGCTCACCACGCAGCGCCCCGCCGCGCAGGCGCGGCCGTCGGCGCAGGCGGTGTCGCACGAGCCGCAGCCCAGCCGGTCGGTCTGCAGGTCGCGGCACACGCCGGTGCAGTTGGTCTGCCCCGCCGGGCAGTTCACGGTGCACATGCCCGCGACGCAGGCCTCGCCGGCGACGCAGGGGTTGCCGCAGGAGCCGCAGTTGCGGCGGTCGGTCTGGAGGTCGTGGCAGGTCGCGCCGCACACGTCCTGCCCGGGGGGGCACGACACGCGGCACACGCCGCTCTCGCAGGAGTGGCCCGGCGGGCAAGCGTTGTTGCAGGCGCCGCAGTTGAGCCGGTCGGTGCGCACGTTCGCGCAGAACGCGCCCGCGCCGGCGTCGACCCCGGCGTCGCCCGCGGCGCTCACGCACATCGCCAGGGTGGGCCCGCAGTCGAGCGCGCAGCGCCCGGCGGCGCAGACCAGGCCCGCGGGGCAGGCGTTGCCGCACGCGCCGCAGTTGGCGTTGTCGGTCTGCACGTCGGAGCAGCGGTTGCCGCCGCACAGGCTCTGCCCGGGCGGGCACGAGAACATGCACCGACCGCCCCCGCAGACCTGCCCCGCGGGGCAGGCGTCGCCGCAGGCTCCGCAGTTCGCGGGGTCGGCCATGATGTCGACGCATCGACCGCCGCACGACACGGTCGCGCCGTCGCACGAGACCTGCGCGTCGAGGTTCGAGACGGCGTCGATCGACGCGTCGCCGACGGCCCCCGATGGGCCGACGATGCTCGCGTTCGAGCAACCCAGGGCGACCATCGATACCAAGAGCAAGAGCTTCTGCGTCATCTACCTGCGACCTCGCTGCCACAGAGCGTATCGGCGCGGGCCGTGCGTTGTCACCTATGTTCCCGAGGGGCGCCCCCCCCGCGCGCACTTGTGACCCGGCGTCGTCGTGGCACCATGGCGCCCCTCGCGCGCGGCGAGACGCGCGCGGCGTTTCCCCGAAGGACACAACGGAATGAAGTTCACACTCGGCTCCATCGGCCCGGACACGGGCGTCGACCTCCTCGCGGTGATGCTCACCGAAGAGGACCTCAAGAGCAGCGCCCTCCTCGACGCCCTCGACGCCGCCCTCGGCGGCGCCGCCCGCACCGCCGTCAAGGACGAGGAGTTCACCGCCAAGAAGGACAGCGCCCTCACGGTCGTGACCTACGGTCGCGCGGCGCCCCGCAAGGTGCTGCTCCTCGGCCTCGGCCCCGCCGAGAAGGTCACCCAGGTCGAGGTCCGCGCCGCGGCGGCGAAGGCGGGCCGCGCGGCCAACGCCGAGAAGGCCACCACCCTGGCCGTCGGCCTCGTCGACGACGGCGAGGCGACGGTCCGCGCCGCGGCCCTCGGCGTGCTCCTGGGCTCCTACCGCTTCACCCGGTACCTCACGGGCGACCGCAAGCCGAAGAAGCACCTCGAGCGGGTCACCCTCGCGCCGCAGGGGCTCAAGATGTCCAAGCCCTCGGCCGAGAAGAAGCGCGCCCTCGCCCAGGGCGAGTCCCTGGGCCGCGCGGTGAACCTCGCCCGCGACCTCGTGAACGACCCCCCGAACGAGCTCACCCCCGCGGCCCTCGCCGAGGCCGCCGAGCGCGTCGCCAAGGACGGCGGGCTGTCGGTGAAGGTCCTCGACCGCGCGCGCATCCGCGCCGCGGGGATGAAGCTCCTCGACGCCGTCGGCCGCGGCTCGCGCAACGAGCCCCGCTTCATTCACCTCACCTACAAGCCCGAGAAGTCGCGCAAGGGGCGCAAGCGCGTGGTGATCGTGGGCAAGGGCCTCACCTTCGACTCCGGCGGCCTCTGCATCAAGCCCGCCGCGGGCATGGGCGACATGAAGAGCGACATGGGCGGCGCGGCGCTCACCGTCGCGGCGATGGCCGGGGTCGCGGCGCTCAAGCCCGACGTCGAGGTCCACGCGCTCGTCGCGGCGGCCGAGAACATGCCCGACGGCGACGCGTACCGACCGGGCGACGTCTTCGGCTCCCTCGAGGGCAAGACCGTCGAGATCATCAACACCGACGCCGAGGGACGGCTGGTCCTCGCCGACGCCCTCGCGTACGGCCACAAGCTCGAGCCCGACTACATGATCGACCACGCGACGCTCACCGGCGCCTGCATGGTCGCCCTGGGCACGTACACCGCGGGCTTCTACTCGAACGACGAGGAGCTCGCGACGCGCTACCTCGACGGCGCCCGCGCGACGGGCGAGGCGATGTGGCGCATGCCGCTGCTCGAAGAGCTCCGCGACCAGCTCAAGAGCGACGTCGCCGACCTCAAGCACACCGGCGACCGCTACGGGGGATCGATCACCGCGGCGCTCTTTCTCCGCGAGTTCGTCGGCGGCACGAAGTGGGCCCACCTCGACATCGCGGGCCCGGCCTTTCTCGACCGCGCGCACGCGCTCGGGCCCAAGGGCGGCACGGGCTTCGGCGTGCTCGCGCTGCTTCAGTTCATCTCGTCGCTCGAGTCCTGAGCCGCGTCGGCCGACGCGCGCGCCGACGCGTCGCGGCGACCCCGCGGCGCGCGGTGTAGGATCACCCCGTCTGAGAGCATCACCCGGTCGACCCCGCGCGCGTCGGCGTGCGCCGCGAGGAGCTCGAAGCGCTCGGGCAGCGCCCGCACGAGCGTGACGGTCTCTCCGCCGGCGCGCACCTCGACGCGGTCCCCCGTCTGCTGCACGCGCACGCCCGGCGCGGGGTCGATCCGGCGCACCGCCCCGGCCACCACCAGGCTGGGGTCCAGCGGGATCGACGGCGGGATCGCCGCGTTCGCCCGCCACGTCGCGCCCCCGTCGGAAGAGACCCGCGCGCGCTCCGCCGTGGTGACCATCACCCAGCCCCGCGCGCTGGTGACCCGCACGCCCTCGCCGCGGGTCACGAAGCGCCACGTGCGCCCGCCGTCGCGGGTCGAGAGCACCCAGCCGTCGTCGCGCACGAAGACCCCGCGCTCGGTGTCGACGAAGACCCCGCGCTCGATGGTGCGGCCCTGGACCGTGGGCGAGAGCCGCCAGTGGGCGCCGCCGTCGTGGGTCCACCACACGCCGCCGGCCACGCGCCAGGCGACGTCGCGCGAGATGAACCCCCCGGCCCCCGCGGGCGCGCTGCCCACGGCCCGGAGCGAGGTCGACATCGGGCGCCACACGCCGCCCAGGTCGGTGCTCACGAAGCTCCCGCACGAGGCGCCGAAGGCGATCAGCCTGCGGTCGTCGATGGCGCGCATGCGCTCGCACCCGCCGGGGGCGTGGACCTCCCGGTCGCCCACCCGCGCGCGGCCCGCGTCGAGGCACATCCTCGCGCCCGCGGGGGTCGTCACGCACCGGGGGATCACCGCCTCGTCGGGCGGCACCTCGCTCAGCGCGCGCGCGGCGGCGCGGGCCTTGGCGTCGTAGTCGGCGGCCTCCCAGGCGTGGCCTCCGTCGAAGGTCCACGAGCGCGGCAGGGGGTCATAGCCGGCCTCGATGCCGCCCCGCCAGCCGAGGCACCGCACGCGGATCTCATTGCCCTCCAGGCCGATCGCGCCGAGTCGAAACGCGCGCCAGCTCTGCCCGAAGTCGTCGCTGCGGTGGTGAAAGTAGTCCGAGCCCACCCGCGCCCGCGCGATCATCACCCGGCCGCACACGTCCACCCGGTCGGCGCTCTCGCCGGGGAGCGTCACCGGCTCGCCGAAGGTGTGGAGGTCTTCGCTCGCCCACAGCCGCGTCGGCGACGCGACGTACACCTTGCGCGCGCCGTCGGTGAACACCCGCGCGGCGTCGCCCGCGGCGGCGGGGAGCGCCAGGTCGGTCCACCGCGCGCCCTCGTCGCGGCTGAGCATCACCCGCGGCCGCGTCGGGGCCTCGACGGTGCCCTGGGCGATGAGCAGCAGCGCGTCGCTGCGCTCCAGGCGGTGCACCTGCGGCGAGGCCATGCGCGCGTCGGGGGGAAAGGGCGAGGTCCAGGTGCGCCCGTCGTCGCGGGTCACGCACACGGTCTCGCGCGTGGTCGCCATGAGCTGCCGGCGCCGCGGGCCCGTCGCGAGCACGTCGCGCATCTCGGGTCCCGGGCGCCACCCGACCGCGCGCCACCCCGACGCGATGTCCAAGGGGCGCACGGGGTTGCAGCGCTCGGGGTGCACCTCGACGGCGGGCCTCGGCGGCGGCTGCGGCCGCGCGACGGCGGCGGGCGGCGGCGGCGGGGCGCGGTCTGGGCGTGCCTCGACGCCCTCGCGACGACACGCCGTCCACGCCACCCAGACCACCAGCCATGTCCCAGATCGGGTCATTCCTCCAAAGGCGCGCAAGCTAGCACCCCGCGCGGCCCCGTGGCGGCCCGGAGGCCGACGGATGATGTAATGTTCGCCGCGATGCGCCGCCCCTACCTCGCCGCCGTTCTCTCCATGCTCTGCGCGTGCTCCTCGTCGAACACGCCGGCCCCCGCCGCCGACGCCGCCGTCGACGCGCCCGCGGACGCGCCGCCGTTCACGGGCACCGCCGCGCGCTTCGCGCTCCCGTCGCGGGGGGTGCCGCAGCCCGGCGAGGTGCCCTTCCCCTCGGACCTCTACCTCCGCGGCGACGCCGACGGCACGGTCACCGACCTGCTGGGCGACTGGTCGGCGCTGGGCGTGGGCTCGTCGGCGACGGGGCAGGCGAGCCTCAACGAGGGCTACGGCGCCATCGACGGCTTCTCCCGCAACGCGGGCGCGATCTTCGTCCTCGACGGCACGGGCAACCCCACCCCCGCGGTGCTCCCGCCGGCGCCGGGGGCGCGCAACGCCGACGCGGCCTACGCGATCATCGACATCGACCCGATGTCGCCCACGCGCCTCGCGTGGGTGCCCGCGGTGGCGGGCTACGTCGAGCGATTCCGCACGCTCAACGTGCTGCCCGACGGGGTGGTCCTCGAGGCGGGTCGGCGCTACGCGGTGGTGCTCACCACGCAGGTCATGACGAGCGCCGGCGCGCTCCAGGCGCACCCGAATTTCGCGCGCGTTCGCGACCTCCCCGCGAGCGCCCGGAGCACCCCCGCCGAGACGCTCTACGGCGGCGCCGTCGACGCGGTGGTCGAGGCGGGCATCGCGAAGGACCGCATCGCCGCCCTCGCGGTGTTCACCACGCAGACCACGCACCGGCAGCTCCGCGCCGCGCGCGACGCGCTCGCCGCGGGCACCTACGGCGCCGCGCCGCAGCTCAACATGGACGCCACGGCCGCGCGCCCCTACAACACCGCGCGCTTCGGCGCGAGCGCGCACACGGGGTGGACCGCGACCCTCGACGAGTGGCTGGGCATGCCCGCGCGCGACGCGATGGGGCGCGACCTCCCCGGCGAGCCGCACAGCTCCGAGCCGCCGTCGACGGGCGTGCCCCACGACGCCATCGGCGCGGTGATCACGGGCACCTTCGTGTCGCCCGAGTTTCGCGGCCCGTGGACCGGCACGACCGCGCGCACCGACGGCACGATCCAGACCGACGCGACGGGCGCCTTCGTCGCGGTCGACCGCGCCAAGACGCTGCCCATCACCCTCGCCTTCCCCCGCACCGCGCCGCCCATGAGCGGGTGGCCGGTGGTGATCTTCGGGCACGGCCTGGGCGGGCAGCGCAAGCAGCTCCTGGGCGTCGCCAACGAGCTCGCCCGCGCGGGGATCGTCACCGTCGGCATCGACACCGCGACCTTCGGCCAGCGCGCCGCGGGGGCCGCCGCCGACGCCACCTCGCTCTACGGCACCCGCGGCACCTACCGCGGCCCCGACGGCCTCCCCGACGCCGAGGGCTACGACAACACCGACTTCTTCGGCGGGCTCACGAACATCCTCGCGCTGCGCGACAACATCCGGCAGACCGCGCTGGACTACGCGCAGGTGCGCCGCCTCGTGGGCAACGCCGCCCTCGACCTGAGCGCCATCGCCGACCAGTACCCCGGCGCGACGCCGCGGCTCGACGCGTCGCGCGTGGGGTACGTCGGCAACTCCCTGGGCGGCATCGTGGGCACGGTCTTCGCGGCGATCGAGCCGACGGTGAACCCCTTCGTGCTCAACGTGCCCGGCGGCGCGCTCATCGGCGCGCTGGCGACCGACTCGCCCTCCATCGGGTCGAGCCTCAACACCGCGGCGACGATCGTGTTCGGGTTCCCGGGCTCGGTCGCGGTGAACCGCTTTCACCCGGTGGCGGCGCTGCTCCAGGGCGTGCTCGACGGCGGCGACCCCTCGGCCTACGCCGCCGACGTCACCCGCCCCGCGATGGGCACGCCCCACGACGTGTGGATGACCATGGTCGACGGCGACTCGGTGGTCCCCAACCGCGCCAACGAGCTCCTCGCGCGGGCGCTGCGGCTGCCGCAGGTCGCCGGGGCCTACCGCACCGTGAGCGGCCTCGAGACCACCCCCTCGCCGGTGCGCGGGAACGTCGGCGGGCGCACGCAAGCCCTTCTGCTGCAATCACCTGCGACGCACGGCGGCAACCTCTCGCAGCGCTGGGGCACGCTGACCTTCCGCACGCCCTTCCCCCGCGACGACCAGCCCCCGGCGATGCGCTTCGAGGCGGGCCCCTCGGTGCGCATTCGCAACCCCGCGGTGATCTACCAGCGCGCCATCGGCTCGTTCTTCACCACCACCTGGGCGGGCATGGGCGCCATCGACGCCACCGGCATGAACGCCTACCAGGACTTCGACGACGACCTCTGGACCGACGACGAAGAGCGCGCGATGAGCACCGACCCCTTCGACCCGATGTCGCGCCCCGCGGGCACCCCCCCGCGCACCCGCGACGTGGGATTCTGAGCTCCCCCATGCGCGCCCTCGCCGCCGTCGTCACCCTCGCCGCGCTGGGCTGCAGCGCGTCTACGGTCTCTCCCCCGGCGACCGACGTCCCCGCGGCGGACGTCCCGACCGTCCCCGACGTCCCGACCGTGCCCGACGTCCCCGCGTCGCCGTGCCCCGCGAGCGTTCCGCAGCCGGGCCCCTGCGGGCGCGAGGGGCTCGTGTGTCAGTACGGCGCAGACCCCCGCGAGAGCTGCAGGCCCTCGGCGCGATGCGCGTCGGGGCAGTGGGTCGTGAGCCTCCCGCCCTGCGGCGCGATCACCGACCCCGCGATGTGCCCCGCCTCGCGCGAGGTCGCCGCCAACGCCGAGTGCGCCGCGATGGGATCCGTCTGCGACTACGGCGGGCTGGCGTGCACCTGCACCAACTGCCGCTCGTTCCCCCTCGAGCGCTGCGACGGACCGACGCGCTGGCGCTGCGTCGCGCCCAACATGCAGACGGGGTGCCCCGCGGTGCAGCCCAACCTCGGCGTGACCTGCGCGATGAACGGCCAGCGCTGCGAGTACGACTGCGAGCAGTACGGCGTCAACGGCGGCAGGCTCTGCACCGACGGCGTGTGGACCCCCACCTACAACCAGTGCCCCATCTCGTCGCGCGCGGCGAAGCGCGACATCCGCTACCTCAGCGAGGCCGAGCGCGAGACCCTCGCCCGCGACGCGCTGCGCACGCGCCTCGCGACCTACGAGTACACCGACCCCGCCCTGCGCGGACGGCGCCGCCTCGGCTTCATCTACGAAGACAACACCACCCACCCCTACGCCCGCGACCCCGACATCTCCGGGGTCGACCTCTATGGGTACACCTCCGCGATCCTCGCGACGGTGCAGCGGCAGCAGCAGCAGATCGAGGCGCTGCAGCGCGAGGTCCGAAGCCTGCGCGCGCGCCGCCGCTGAGCGCGGCGCCCCCCCTCGTCACCACACGACCGAACCATGTCCGACGCACGATCCACGAACTCGCGGCGGGTCCCACGGACCGCGCTCACCCTGGTCGCGCTGCTCTGCCCTCGGGCGGCGGGCGCGCAGAGCCCCTCGTCGACGCCCGCGCGTCCGACGGCCCCAGCGCCCGCTGCACCCGGCAACGCGCGCGTCCGTATGGCCTTCGGGCAGGGCGTGACCTTCGCGACCGCCGACGACGCGTTCTCCGTCACGCTCCGCGCGCGGGTGCAAGCGCGCTTCACCCTCACCGCCGAGGAGGGCGCCGCCGAGGAGCCCGCGACGGAGTTCTCGATCCGCCGTATGCGCCTGCTGTTTCAGGGCCACGCGCTGAACCGACACCTGCAGTTCTACCTCCAGCTCGGCTTCTCGAACCGCGACACCGAGCCCGACCTCCGCCTGCCCCTCCGCGACGCCTCGATCGCCTGGACGCGCTGGCGCGACGTGCACATCCGCGCCGGGCAGATGAAGGTGCCCTTCGACCGGCAGCGGGTGAACAGCTCGTCGGCGCTGCAGTTCTGCGATCGATCCATCGTGACGGGCGAGCTCAACCTCGACCGCGACGTGGGCGTGCAGCTCTACTCCCGCGACCTCTTCGGCCTCGGGCACCGCCTGGGCTACCAGCTCGGCGTCTTCGGCGGCGACGGGCGCAACCGGCTGAGCAGCGCGTCGGGGCTGCTCTGGGTCGCGCGCCTGGAGTTCACGCCGATGGGGAGCTACGACGACTACAGCGAGGCCGACCTCGAGCGACTCGCGCGGCCGCGCCTCGCGATGGGCGTCGGCGTCGCCTACAACCAGAACAGCGTGCGCTCGCTGAGCACCTTCGGGGGCACCTTCGCGCTCGGCGGCTTCGACTACCTCCACGGCGAGGTCGACCTCTCGTTCAAGTGGCGCGGGCTCTCGGTCGTCGCCGAGGCGATCCTGCGGCGCGCCGACGTCGCCTCGCACGCGCGCACCGCCGACGGGACCACCACCCGCGAGTACTCGCGCAGCGCCTTCGGGTGGTTCGCGCAGGCGGGGTACCTCTTCAACCAGCACCTCGAGCTCGTCGCGCGCTACGGCGACCTCACGCCCACGGCGCTCGACCCGAACGACGTCGACCCCTCGCAGCGGCGTCGGCGCGAGCTCGGCGGAGGCGTGAACTGGTACTTTCTCGGCCACGCCCTGAAGCTCCAGAGCGACTACTTCTACTACTTCGGCGAGGCGCTCTCCGACCGCGGCGAGCACCAGGCGCGGCTCCAGCTCCAGCTCTACTTCTGAGCGCGGCAGGCGGCGCGCGGCTGACCTACCGCGCTGGAGCGACCGCCCCTCGTCTCTCACACCGCGTCTTCCGCGGGTCCGCTGCGGTACAGTCCGCCGCATGTACGTCGAGTCACTGCGGATACGAAACCTCCGCTCCATCGAGGCCGCGGAGCTCGCGCTGCGCGTGCCGATCGAGGCGACGGACGGAGGGCGACTGCCGAACGTCACCCTGCTCCTCGGCGACAACGGGTCGGGAAAGACCACGGTGCTCCGCGCCATCGCCCTCGCCGCGCTCGCGCCGGTGATCGCGTCGGGGTCTGGGTACGTCCCGTTCTCGCTCGTGCGTCGGGTGCGGGGAGCGGCCGCGCCCGAGGCCACGGTCGACGCCCGGCTCGTGCTCCATCCCCAAGACGGCCAGCCGCAGCGGGTGCCCTCCCGCGCCCGGCTCCTCCCGACGCGCGGCTTCGTCGACCGCTTCGCGCCCGGCGACACGCCGCCCTGGGCCGAAGCGATGTGGGACGAGCGCTCCCCCGCGTTTCTGCTCGTGGGCTACGGCTCGACGCGCCGGGCGGAGTCTCAGTCGCCGCACCTCGAGTCGGTGCGACAGAAGTCGCGCATCCTCCGGTACGACCGGGTCGCGGGGCTCTTCGAAGACGCCGCGACCCTCGTCCCGCTCTCTGGTTGGCTCCCGCGCTTTCGCGGCGAGAACCCCGGGCGTCACAAGCAGGTCGTTCAGCTGCTCAACGAGCTCCTCGCGCCCCACGCCGAGCTCCTCGCCGAGCCCATCGACGGCGAGTACCTCTTTCGCGTGGGCGGGAGCGACCTCCCCTTCGCCGCGCTGAGCGACGGCTACCGCGGCTACATCTCCTGGATCACCGACCTGCTCTACCACATCTGCATGGGCGCTCCGTCGGGGCATCGGCTCGACGAGAACCGCGGCGTGGTCCTCGTCGACGAGGTCGACCTGCACCTGCACCCCGAGTGGCAGCGAGAGGTCATCCCCACCCTCGCGCGAACGCTCCCTCGCCTTCAGTTCGTCTTCACCTCGCACAGCCCCCTCGTCGCGGGCACCGTGTGGAGAGAGAACGTGGTCATCCTCGACGCCCGCGAGGCTGACGGCGTGCGCGCCACCGACCTCGTGCCGTCGCGCGAAGAGGTCTACGGCCTGAGCGCGGACCAGATCCTCACCAGCGGTCACTTCGGGCTGCGAAGCCCGCGCAACGAGGCGATGCTAGGCACGCTCACCTCGTCGGCGCGCGCCGCGCAGTCGGGAGACCCCGGCGCCGCGCTGCGGTTCATGCGCCTGATGACGCTGGGCGGGGCCGCTCTCGAAGAGACCACCGCGACCTCGGGCCCCAAGCCGACGCGCGCCAAGGCGCAGAAGGGCACGAAGGCTGTCGCGAAGCGGCCCTCAACCAAGAAGAAGGCGCCGCGATGATCCGCATCGGGGTCAAGGGCGATGACCTCCGGGCGCGGATCGAAGCGGCGTCGCCGGGCTGGCTCGACGACGCGAAGGCCCGCACCCAGGCCGCGGTCGCAGCGGGCAAGGTCGGCGAGGGCGAAGGCACCTGGAGCAAGATCAAGGAGGTGTACATCGCGCTCCAACACCACAAGTGCGCGTACTGCGAGCAGCCCATGGCGAAGACGACCGAGGGGAGCGCAGACAAGGTCGCGGTGGACTACGACGTCGAGCACTTTCGGCCGAAGAACCGCGTGACGCCGTGGCCCAACGCGGAGGTGTTGCGGAGGCGCCCCGCGCTGGACTACGCCAGTCTCGTGAAGGCAGGGCACGGGGCGGGGTACGTGCGCCTCGCGTTCGAGCCGACGAACTACGTGGTGTCGTGCAAGGTCTGCAATTCTTCGTACAAGGCCGATCGCTTCCCCATCGCGGGCACGGCGAGCGAGACGCTGGTCGACCGGACCAGGCTCGACGCCAGGGAGCGACCGCTGCTGCTCTTTCCGATGGGCGACGACGGCGACGACCCCGCGGACTATCTGGGCTTCGTCGGGCCGGTGCCGCGGCACACCTCGGGCGAACAGCACGGCGTGCTGCGCGCGCGTACGGTCATCGACTTCTTCGAGCTCGACACCCGCGAGGACCTCTTCGGCGGACGGTGCTGGGTGATCGCGGGGCTCTTTCCCCACCTGGAGGCGCGCGTCCAGGGCAAGACCGCGGCCCGACGAAAGGTGTCGGGGGACTTCGTCGACGCCGCGGTGGGAGACGCCTCTCCGTACGCGGCCTGCGCGCGCGACTACGTCGCCCTCTACGACGCCGACCCCGCGGCCGCCGAGGAGATGTACCTGGCCGCGTCGGCGTACTGCGCGAAGAAGGACCCGTCGGTCTTCGCGGCGCTCACGCCGTAGCGGGTCCTGCGCCTCGCGCGACGACATCGGCGCGACCCGATCGCCGCGCGCGGGCGTCGCGCTCCCCTCACTTTCGCGCGGGCTTGCGGCGCGCGCGCGCCTTCGGCCGCGGGGGGTCGGGCAGCGGCGGGGCGGCGTCGTCGGAGGGCGGCGGCACCGTCGCGGCGCTCGCGCGAAAGGGCCCCTGCGGCGGCGCGAGCACCGACATGCGCGCGCGGCTCCGCGCGATCTCCATGAAGCGGCTCTGGCAGCGCATCGGCGCCTCGCCCTCGGCGGGCGCGCGGCGCGCGTAGGTCCCGTCGCCGCGCATCTCGTGAGACTTCACGTTGTCGGCGAACATCGGCGCGAGCACCGACTCGCGCACCCACTGCGCGAGCGCCGGCGAGAGCACGGGGAAGAGCAGCTCCACCCGGCGGTCGAAGTTGCGCGGCATCCAGTCGGCGCTGGAGAGGTACACCGCGGGGTCGCCGCCGTTGTCGACCGAGAGGATGCGCGAGTGCTCCAGAAAGCGGTCGACCACCGAGATCACCCGGATGTTCTCGCTCACCCCAGGGAGGCCCGGACGCAGCCCGCAGATGCCGCGCACGATGAGGTCGACGCGCACCCCCGCCTGCGACGCCGCGTAGAGCGCCGCGATGACCTCGGGGTCGATCAGCGAGTTGAGCTTCGCCACCACCCGCGCCGAACGCCCCGCCCGCGCGTGCTCGGCCTCGGCCTCGATGAGCTCGATCACCTTGGCGCGCAGCGACATCGGCGCCACGGCGAGCACGCGCCACTCGGGCGGCGTGCAGTACCCGGTGAGGAGGTTGAAGAAGTCGGTGATGTCTTCGCCGACCTCGGCGCGGGCGGTGAACAGCGAGAGGTCGGTGTAGAGCCGCGCGCTCGAGGGGTTGTAGTTCCCCGTGGCGAGGTGCACGTAGCGGCGCAGGCCCGCGGTCTCGCGGCGCACGATGAGGCAGGCCTTGGCGTGGGTCTTGAGGCCGATGACCCCGTACACCACGTGCACGCCCGACTCTTCGAGGGCGCGCGCCCACTGGATGTTGTTCTCTTCGTCGAAGCGGGCCTTGAGCTCGACGAGGGCGGTCACCTGCTTGCCGAGCTCCGCGGCGCGCGCGAGGGCGCGCACGAAGGGCGAGTTCGACCCCGCGCGGTAGAGGGTGATCTTGATCGCGAGCACCCGCGGGTCCTCGGCCGCGCGGGCGACGAACTCGACCACCGAGTCGTAGCTCTCGTAGGGGTGGTGCAGCAGCACGTCGCGCTCGGCGACCAGCGCGAAGTAGTCTTCGACGTCGCGAAAGGGGGGCACCACCTGCGGCGCGAAGACCTCGTCCTTGAGGTCTCTACGGTCTTCGGAGCCGACCACCGACATCAGGTCGCCGAGGTTGAGCGGGCCGTCGACGGCGTACACGTCGTCGTCCTCGATCTGCAGGACCTTGCGCAGCAGCGCGAGAAAGCGCTGGTCGGTGCGCGCGGCGACCTCGAGGCGCACGGCGCTCCCCCGCTCGCGCCGCCGCAGCTCAGCCTGAATGGTCGCGAGCAGGTCTTCGGCCTCCTCCTCGTCGATCTCGAGGTCCCAGTTGCGGGTCATGCGAAAGGGCGAGACCGACGAGATGGTGGTGCCGGGAAAGAGCTTGCCCACGTACCGCCGGATGATGTCTTCGAGGAACATCCAGGTGCGCAGCCCGTCGTCGCCCGCGGTGGTGTCGACGAGGCGCGGGAGGATCGCCGGCACCTGCACCACCGCGAAGCCCACGCCGTCTTCGTGCGTGCTCGACTCGAAGACCACGCCGAGGTTGAGCGACTTGTTCTTGAGCCGCGGAAAGGGGTGCCCGGGGTCGATCACCAGCGGCGTGAGCACGGGGAACACGTCGCGGATGAAGTACGCCTCGGCCCGCGCGGCGGTGGCCTGGGTCCACGCCGACGAGCCGCCGAGGATGATCCCCGCGTTGCGCAGCGCGGGGCGCACCCGGTCGCGGTAGAGCGCGTACTTCGCCGCCACCATCGCGTGCACCCGCGCCGCGATGCGGGTCAGCTGCTCCTGCGGAGACAGCCCATCGGCCGTGGTCTCGTCGAGGTTGCTCCCGAGCTGCTGCTTGAGACCCGCCACGCGGATCATGAAGAACTCGTCGAGGTTCGACGCGACGATGGAGAGGAACTTCACCCGCTCCAGCAGCGGCACCGACTCGTCTTCGGCCTCGTCGAGCACCCGCTGGTTGAACTCGAGCCAGGAGAGCTCGCGGTTGATCAGGAGCGTGGGGTCGAGGTTCGCCATCGCCGGGCGTTCTATCACGGAGGCTCAGGCGAGTTCGCCGCCGCTCAGCACCACACCGAGCGCTCCTCGCCCGCGTCGCCCGAGGCCGCGCGGGCGAAGAGGGCGCCCCGCGTGAAGTGCGCGCCTACGCCCACGCCCACCGCGCTCACCAGCAGCGCCAGGGCCACGGCGGCGTCGCCCAGACGGGCCTCGGAGGCCGCGAAGGGGGGGAGCGCGAAGAGGGCCACGCCCACCCCCGCCAGGAGCAGACGGCGCCTGTGCTGCAGGGCCCATCGCCCCACCAGGAGCGCGACGCCCAGGGCGGGGAAGGCCGCGAGGGGCTCGCGGTCGATGAGGATGGCCCCGGCGAGGCTCATCGCGAGGCCGGCGCCGAGGGAGGTCCAGAAGCCGCCGTCGACCGGCGCGCGGCGCGGCGCGTGGTCGAGGGCGACGGTGATCGCGGTCAGGGCCGCGCCGGCCACCGCGAAGGCGATGAAGTCCCGACGATATCCGTGGAGCTGCATCGCATGGCGGGAGAGCTCGAGGGAGATCCCCACGAGCCCGAGGCCCAGCACCCCGAGGGCGGGGCCCACGCGCATGGCCCGCCACATCACGCCCCCGACGACCACGAGCGCCGCGAAGCCGAACCACATCATCCGGTTCGACGACGCGTAGGGCTCCGAGAAGCGCGCGACGGCGTGCACGAGCCCGAGCGCCTGGAGCGCGGCCCCGGCGAGGAGCACCGAGGCGGGCGCCTCGGCGGAGCGCACCCTGCGGAGCGCGTAGCCCGCGGCGAAGAAGATGGCCGCGGCGAGGAGCGAGCGCGCGCCCTCTTCGGCCGGGGAGGTCCGGTAGGGGTGGTCGACGTTGGCGATGCTCACCCCCACGGTGACGAAGAGCGCCACGGCGGCCTGCACGAGGCCGAGCCACGAGGTGTCGGGGAGCCTCGCGTCGCCGCCCTCCTCGGTGCGCGCGAGGCCGAGGAGCGCCTCGGCCTGGGCCTGGCTGATCACCCCGCGCCGTACGGCTTCGAGGAGGTGTCTCTCGTGGAGGAGGGTGTTCATGCGCATGGGGGTCGTCGCTCCTTCTGGGTCCCTGTGCGACCACGGAGGCCGCGGGAGGTTCCGCGTCGGGGGTAATACGCGCCGGGGAGGGCAGAGCTTACGCCCGGGGAGCGACGGCGGGGAGGGGCGGCGCTCAGGCGCGCTTGTCGGGGCGGGCGGTGAGCACGTCGACGAGGTCCATCTTCGAGACCACGCCCTGCACCACGTCGCGCTCGTCGACGACGATGCCGACCATGCCCTTGGCGAAGAGCTCGAGGAGCGCGCCGGCGTCGTCGCCCTGGCGCACGGTGGTCACCTTGCGGAACATCACCTCGGCCACCGCGCTGCCGAGCGCCGCGCGGCCCTCGACGAGCTTCGCGAGGAGGTCGCTCTCGGTGACGATGCCCACGAGCCGTCCCTCGTCGATCACCGGGAGCTGCGAGATCCCGTGCTCCTTCATCACGCGCACGGCGTCGGAGAGGCTCTGCCCGCTGCGCACGGAGATCACCTCGCGGCGCGGGAGCGAGCGCAGGAGCTCGCCCACGGTGCCCGTCTCCCAGTTGCTCTCGACGAAGCCGTTCTCCCGCATCCAGCGGTCGTCGAGGAACTTGGTCATGTAGTTTCGCACCGAGTCGGCGAGGATCACCACGATGCGCTTGCCGGGCCCCACGCGCTTCGCGAGCTGCACCGCGGCCCACACCGCCGAGCCCGAGCTCCCGCCCACGAGCATGCCCTCCTGGCGAATCAGCCGCCGCGCCATGAGGAACGAGGGCTGGTCTTCGGTCTTGATCCACTCGTCGACGAGGGAGCGGTCGAGCACGTCGGGGATGAAGTCGTAGCCGATGCCCTCGACCTTGTACGAGTGCACCGTCGCGGGCCCCGCGAGGATCGACCCCTCGGGGTCGACGCCCACGATCTTCACCCCCGGCACGGCCTCCTTCAGCCGCTTCGCGATGCCCGTGATGGTGCCGCCCGTGCCCGCGGTCGCGACGAGGTAGTCGAGCTTGCCGTCGGTCTGCTCGAGGATCTCTCCCGCGGTCCCCTCGTAGTGCGCCATGGGGTTGTCGGGGTTGGCGTACTGGTCGAGGATGTGGGAGTTCGGGAGGATCTCCTGGAGCTGCTTGGCGACGCCGATGTGGCTCTCGGGCGCGTCGAAGGCCGCCTCGGTGGGCGTGCGAATGATCTCCGCCCCGAGGGCCTCGAGGACCACCTGCTTCTCCCGAGACATCTTCTCGGGCATGGTGATGATCATCCGGTAGCCGTGCACCGCGGCGGCGAGGGCGAGGCCGATGCCGGTGTTGCCGCTGGTGGGCTCGATGAGGGTGTCGCCCGGGTGGATCCGGCCGCTCTTCTGGGCCTCCTCGAGCATGCGCTTGCCGATGCGGTCCTTCACCGAGCCGCCGGCGTTGACGTACTCGCACTTCACGAGGATCTCGCAGCCCGTGTCTTGCCCGATGCGGCGCAGGCGCACCATGGGTGTGTTGCCGATCGCGTCGAGGATCGAGTCGTAGATCTTGCTCACGGGGACGAACCAGGTCCTTTCCAGCGCCGCGTCGCTCGCGGCGAGGGCGGGAACATACTCAAGAAGCCCGTCCGTGCGAACCGCGGGCGGCGCCGCGCGACAGGCGCACCTCGGGATTGACGCCCCCGGAGATTTCCGTTCCTCTCATCGCCCGATGGCCCACACGACCCGCGGGATGTTGACCATCCGCGACGAACAGATGCTTTTGCTCCAGCGAGACGCGCGGCGTCGCGCGATGCTGCGACTGCGGGACCACCTCCACCTCGCGTGCCCCGCACGCGCCGCCGCGATGCCCCAGGCGCAGCTCCTGCGCGAGGTCGAAGAGGGTGTCGCGCAGGCCGCGCGCTACGGCTTCGAGGCCGAGTCCGACCTCCGGGTCTTTCTCGAGTGCCGCCTGGAGCTCGGCGTCGACTTCGACACCCGCCCAGACTGCGCGTGGGCGGGGGAGATCCTCCGCGACGACACCCTCTTCGCCCGCGACAAGGCCGACCTCCTCGCCGACCGGCACATGCTCCTCGACCCCGCGGGTGAGCCGTGAGCCGTCGCATCGTGACCCCGGTCGACGACCTCGCCTTTCAGCGCGCGCGGGTGGCCTACATCAACCGCTACCCCAACCCCCAGCCGCAGCCGGGCAGCCGCGAGCACCGGCGCCGGCGCGAGGCCTGGCTCGACCTCTACGCCCACGAGGGCGGCACGGTCGACGACGGCGCGGGCTTTCAGGCCAAGGTCCCCGATGACGCCGTCGAGCCCTGCCCGCTCAAGAACGCGATCGCGAGCGTCGCGTTTCTCTCGGGCAGCACCGAGCTCAACGCCAACGCGGTGCAGCGGGTGAACCTCCCTCAGGAGCGCAAGTTCGTCGACGGCGTGCGGGTCACCCACCGCGACCGCCTCGGTCACGCGCTGCGGGCGCAGGTCACGTTCCGCCGCAAGAAGAAAGAAGACTTCAAGGTCGCGCTGCTCGCGCACAGCGCCAACCCGGTGTACGCCGGCCCCGAGCAGACGCACTCCGCGGCGTTCGCGCGCGCGGCGCTCACCCCGGCCGCGCCCGAGCACGTTCAGGGGGCCTTCGACCACTACGTCGGCGCGATCTTCACCGGGCGCACCGGGAGCAACGGCAAGGCCGTCATCGAGGGGCACTTCGCGCTCCCGCCCTCGGGCGGCGCGAAGTACAAGCTCGTCGCCTGGGACGTGAACGGCAACGTGGTGTTCTCGGGGCCGGAGATCGAGACGAAGCGCACGCTCTTCTTCGCGACCTTTCTGGCCAACGACCCGGCCAACGCGCGGGTCGACCAGGTGTGGTTTCGCACGCAGCTCGTGGCGACCTTCGCGCCTCACGGCATCGAGCTCGTTCACGTCGGTGCCGAGGCCCTGCCCAACATCGTCTACCACGACATCACCAACATTGCCGCGCTGGGCAACGCCGTCCAGAACGTCGCCGCCGCCCGCCGCAGCGCGCTCGGATGCCGCTACAACGAGCTCGCCCCGTACCTCCTCAAGTTCGCGTTCGTCGACCACCTCGCCGGGGCGATGAGCGGCGCGTTTCAGCCCGTGCGGCTCGCCGCCGTGAACCCGGGCGACGTCGTGCAGGCGCCGCTCTACCGACAC
>JAWKRB010000014.1:0-212135 GCA_041389885.1 Polyangiales bacterium
GCCCTTGCGCAGGGGCACCGCGGTGCCTCGCACGTCTCGAATCGCGCCGATCTTCTCGCCGTCGCGCAGCCGCCTCGCGACCTCCCACACCGGGCGCTCGCCCATGCCGAAGATCAGCAGGTCGGCCTTCGCGTCGAGCAGCACCGAGCGGCGCACCTCGTCGCTCCAGTAGTCGTAGTGCGCGATGCGACGCAGCGAGGCCTCGATGCCCCCGAGCACCACGGGCACGCCGGGGAACGCCTGTCGGCAGAGGTTCGAGTAGACGATCGAGGCGCGGTTGGGCCGCGCGCCGGTGCGGCCGCCGGGGGAGTACTGGTCGTCGGCGCGGACCTTCTTCTGCGCCGTCAGCTTGTTGAGCATCGAGTCGAGGTTGCCGGCGGTCACGCCGATCATCACCCGCGGCGCGCCCAGGCGCTTGATGTCGTCGACGGTGCGCCAGTCGGGCTGCGCGATCATCCCCACGCGAAAGCCTCGGGCCTCGAGAAAGCGCCCGATGAGCGCCGCGCCGAAGGCGGGGTGGTCGACGTAGGCGTCGCCGTTGATGAGCAGGATGTCGAGCGCGTCCCAGCCCCGCGCGTCCATCTCCTCGCGGGTGGTGGGCAAGAACCTGCGAAGGTCGCGGGGCGGCGCGCTCGCGTTGCGCCGCAAAGGAACCAGTTGCGTGCTCACAGCCCGAGACCCTAGGACACCGCCCGCGAGACCGCCATCGCCCTCACCAGGTCACGTCGGTCTGCATGAGCGCCGCGAGCTCGCCGAGCGCGGCCGTGTAGCGCCGCCGGGGCGCCTCGCCCTCGAGGCCCAGCGACGCGTCGGAGAGGCCCTCGACCTCGTCGAGCGCGCGGAGCGTCGCCGCGGTCAGCACGGCGCGGTCGGCCTCGCTCGGGGCGATCTCGTCGATTGACGTCGCGGCGCCGTCTGCGGGCCAGCGGTCGAGCACCGGGTCGAGGCCCATCACCGAGTCTCGGAGCCCGTCGAGCTGGCGCCGCAGCGCGCCGAAGCTGGCGTCGTCCGCGCCCCAGCGCGCGCCGTCGGTCCACACGATTCGGTCTCTCATGGCAGGCGGAGTCTACGCGACGCCGGGGAGGGTGCGCGGCGGAGGAGATCCAACGTAGAGTGCGGCGGTCGTGTCCGAGCGCCGCCTCGCCCGCTACCGCCTGCTCCGTCGCATCGGCGCCGGAGGCATGGCCGAGGTGTTTCGGGCGGAGCTCGAAGGCGCCGAGGGCGTCACCCGCGAGCTCGTGGTCAAGCGCATTCACGGCGCCCTCGCGCAAGACCCCGAGGCCGTCGCGATGTTCGTCGACGAGGCGCGCATCGCCGCGCGGCTCCGGCACCCGAACATCGTGCAGGTGTACGAGTTCGGGCGAGACGCCGACGACTACTTCCTCGCCATGGAGCTCGTCGACGGCTGCGACCTCGCGACGCTCATTCGCTCGTGGCACGGCAGCCCTGCGCCGATGGGCGTGACGGCGTGGGTCGTCGGCGAGCTCCTCGAGGCGCTGGAGTACCTGCACGGCCTGCGCGACGACGCGGGCGACCCCCTGGGGCTCGTGCACCGCGACGTCTCTCCGCACAACGTGCTCCTCGGGGCTTCGGGCGAGGTGAAGCTCGCCGATTTCGGCATCGCCCGCGCCGCGCGACGCGTCGGCGACCCCGCGGGCGACGCGAAGGTCAAGGGCAAGCTGGCGTTCATGGCGCCTGAGCAGTGCCGCGGCGACGCCATCGACGCCAGGGCCGACCTCTTCGGCGCGGGCGCGGTGCTCTACGAGCTGCTCTGCGGCGCGCGCCCCTACCGCGAGCGTGACGACCGCCCGCTGGCTGAGGCCGTGCGCGCTGGAGACATCGTGCCGCTGCGTGAGCGCGCGCCCTGGGTCTCAGACGAGCTCGCCGAGGTCGTCGCGCGCGCCGTCGCCGCCGACCCCGACGCGCGCTTCCCCGACGCGCGCGCGTTTCACGACGCGCTCGAGCGCGCGTTCGCCGTCGACGCGGTGCGCGCCGAGCGCGGCATGCTCGCCTCGACCGTGCGCTCGCTCGAGGGCGCGCGCGCAGCCCCGCCCGCCGCGCTCAGCGAGCGAACCCTCACCGCCGAAGACGAGGTGGCGGTCCCCGAGGCGGTCGCTCCCGAGGCGCCGCCGCCGCCGCCACCCTCGCGCACCCGGAGGCTCGCCGAGCGCGGCGCGATGGCCGTCGCGGTGTTCGTCGTGGCGCTCCTCGCAGAGCGACGCACGCGCCCCGCGGCGCCGCGACCGCCCCCCGCCGCCGAGCCCGCGGTGACGCTCGCGCTGGACCTCGTCGCCGCCCGCGCCACCGCGGCCCTCCGGCGGGACCTCGAGGCGCGCTGCGCCGCGCGCATCGCCGTGGTCGACCCCAGCGGCGCGGCGCGGGCCGACCTCGCGCTGCTCGCCTGGCGGGATTTCGCGCCGGCGGCGACGCGCTTCGCGCCCCTCGACGACGAGCTCTCCGAAGAGGCTCGCGCGCGGGCGGTGCGAACGGGGCGGGCGCTGGGCGTGAGCGTCCGGTCGGCCGACGACGCGCCCGCGGCCGTGCGCTTCGTGCCGCTCGGCGTCGACCCCGCCGTGTTCTTCGCGCGCCGAGACGCGCTCGCCGCCCTCGCCGAGGCGCCCGAGTCGGCCTCGCACTCGCTGCGCGCGACGCTGAGCGAGGCCCTCGGCGGCGCGCCGCGGGGGGGGAGGGTGCCCTCGGGCGACCTCGATGGCTGGGGCAGCTGGGAGCTCGCCTCGGCGTCGGTCACGCTGCGGCGCAGCGGATTCGGCGCGTACCGGGTGTGGGTGGCGGCGGGCGCGACGGCGGCGGCGGCCGAGACCTGGACCGCCCGCGCGGCCTCCCACGAGCCCGAGTCCGCCAGCGAGCTCCGGTCGTCGCACGGGCTGACCTCCGTGCTGGGGTGGGACCGCGCGCTGCAGTCCCTCGACCTGCTCTCGATCGGCGCCGAGCTCACCGACGACGACCCGCTCCCGCCCGAGCGCTCCGACGTGGCCTTCGGCTGGGCGCCCCTCTCGCGGCTTCGGCGCGTCGACGCGTCGCGCTGGCGCCTCGCGCGGATGCCTCGCGGCGACGACTGGAGGCTCGACGCCCGGGGCGAGCCGCTGCGCCTGGGCGCGCACGTGGTCCCGTCGGAGCTCCTGGGGTGGGTGTCGGGGCTGTCGTCCCTCCGCGGGCGCGCGGCGCGCTGCGTGCTCGGGCGGCTGACCTCGCCCGCGGCCCTCGACGCCGCGCAGCGCGCGCTGGGGCTGACCGAGCCGGGCACCGCGCCGACCTGGGCGGTCGCGGCGATGGAGCCCGCGCTGCGCGAGGCCCTCACCGCCTCGAGGCTGCTGCTCCTGCGAGACGGCAGCGTCTCGCCGTCCCGTCGTCGCGAGGCCTGGTGGACGCTCTGGCGTGACTCGGTGCTCGGCTCGGCCAGGGGCACCCCCTCCGAAGAGCTGCGCCTCCAGGAGTCCTGGCGCGAGCGCGCAGGGATCGTCTTCGCCCGCGCGCCGTGACGCGCGAAGGGGTGCTATAAGCCGCGTCATGCAGACCCTCGTCGCCCTCGCGGCCGCGTCGATTTTGGTGATCTTCGGCGCGATGATGAACGCGCCGACCCCGCCCGCCGAGGTCGTGCCCGAGCCCCCCGCGCCCGTGGCCTTCAACCCGCCGCCTCCCCCCGCGATGGAGGGCACCCCCTCCGCCGACAACGCGCCCTCGGGTGGTTGAGCGCACTGACAAGCTCCAGTTCGGAGCTTACGAGATTCTTCGGGGATGAGGGCCGCCGCGCAGGGCGCGGGCGGGTCAGCGCCTTCGTGCCTTGAGCGCCTGCGTGACCGCGAGCGACGCGTGCGCGTCCGCGCAGTCGGGGTCGAGCTCGATGGCCCTCTGCGCGAGCGCCTCGGCGCCGTCGAGGTCCTGCCCGCCCTTGCGCAGCGCGACCGACGCGCGCACGAGCGGTGAGGGGTCGGCCGGGCGCTGGCGCGCGACGCGCTTCCAGAGCCCCGCGGCGTCTGACCATCGCCCCGCGCCCTCGGCCTGCTCGGCCTGCATCGCGGCGAGCGTCGCTCGGGTCTCCGTCACGGTCTCGGCCGCGGCGAGCAGGGTGTCGACGCGCACGGCCCCTGGCTCCACCGAGCGCGCCACGAGGAGGTGCACCGCGGCGCTGAGGCGCTCCACCTCGACGATCACTTTCGAGAGGTCGGCGCGCATCGACTCGAGACGGGGATCAGGGGGGAGCGCGGCGCGCAGGTCGGGCGCGGACGGCTGCCGCGCGGGCGCCGCCGCCCGCGGGACCTCCGTGGCCGCCGCGGTCGAGGCCACCCAGGTGAAGTCCGCGAGGGTGGCCGCGGGCGCAGGCCCCCCCGCCGCGGCGAGGCGAGACTGATCGTAGCGGTGACGCTTCACCGGGTCTGACAGCACCGCGAAGGCGCCCTCGATCGAGCGCAGCGCCCGCTCAAACAGGCCGCGCTCCGCGGGCGGCGCGAAGGTCGGGTCGTAGCGCCGAGACCGGGCCTGCCACGCGCGATGAATCGCCGGCGCGTCGGCGTCTGCGGGGACCCCGAGCAGTTCGTAGTGGTCCATCATGTCGAAGCGCGAAAGAAACTCGTCCATCTGCCGGCGAACTCCTCTGGATTTCCGATCGCGGAGGGTAGTCGTCGGTCGAGCGCTCTGGGAGAATTTCTTTCAGTGTCAGTCAATGTCGCGACGGGGGCCGGAATGTACCCCCAGAATTTTTACTGATCGTTTGATCTGTGGTGATCATCTGTGCGGCGGCGCAGCGTGGCGTCGCGAGGAGCAGAGCATGACCATGAGCGGCGAGCGGTTCTTTCGGGCGGCGGGGTTCTTGTTCACCTGGACGCGCGTGCGCGACCGGCGATGGACCCGCCTCGACATGTGGGTCGAAGACCCCCGAGACGGAGGCCGTCACTGGGTCACCACCGCGAGCGTTCGCAGCGACGCCCGGGAGCGGCTCTACTCGATGGCGCTGGCGCTCGTGGCGCAGGTGCGATCCCTTGAGGTCGCGCCCCGGAGGGACCCCGCGGCGTTCGCCGTGGCCATCAGCATCGCGCTCACGCAAGACCGCCTGGCCCGGCTCGACGCGCGCGTGGCCACGGCGGTCGCGGCCAGCGTCTCGAACCGATCCGCGGCGTGAGCGCCGTGGGGACCGCGCGCGCGCCTCGCGTCGATCTCGGAGGTCGCGCCGGGGGCGGGTGCTATGGTCGCGCCGCGATGAATCCCCCGGAGGCGCGTGCTGCAGACGCCGACGAGCTCGCGCTTCGACTCCGTGAGCGCTTTGGCCTGAACGACTTTCGCCCCTGGCAGCGCGAGGCCATCGACGCGGTGCTCGGCGCGCCGGGCAAGGCCCTCGTGGTGGCGCCCACGGGCGGCGGCAAGAGCCTCACCTACCAGTTCCCGGCGACCGAGCTGCCGGGCACCACCCTCGTCGTCTCACCCCTCGTCGCGCTGATGGAGGACCAGGTCCAGTCCCTCCAGGCGCGCGGCATCGAGGCGACCTACCTCGCCGCGACCCTCGAGCCCGAGCTGCGGCGCGAGCGCGAGCGATGGATGCGCCGGGGGCGCTACAAGCTCGTGTACGTGGCGCCCGAGCGCCTCCAGTACGACGGCTTCATCGAGACCTGCACCGCCTCGAACATCGGCCTCCTCGCGGTCGACGAGGCGCACTGCATCTCGATGTGGGGCCACGACTTTCGCCCCGAGTACCTGCGCATCGGCGAGCTCATCGGGCGCTTGAACCCGCCGCGCATCATCGCCTGCACGGCCACGGCGACGCCCGACGTGCGAAGGGAGATCCTCGAGCGGCTGGGCCTCGTCGACGGCGAGGTCAAGGTCGTGCTCCGGGGCTTCGCGCGCCCCAACCTCCACCTCGCCGCGCAGTCGGTCGACGGCCCCGCGGCCGCGCGCGAGCGGGTGCGGAGCGAGCTGCAGCGGGTGCTCGGCGACCCGCGCCGCCCCGCGGGGGGCGCGATCGTGTACGCCGCGACGCGCAAGCAGGTCGAGGTCGTCGCCGACGACCTCAGGCGCCGGGGGTGGAACGCCTCGCCCTACCACGCGGGCCTCGACGCCGAGACGCGCACCGAGCTCTCGACCCGCTTCTCGCGCCGCGAGGTCGACGTCGTCGTCGCCACCAACGCCTTCGGCATGGGCATCGACCGCGCCGACATTCGCACGGTGATCCATCACCAGCCGCCGTCGAGCATCGAGGCGTACTACCAGGAGGTCGGCCGCGCGGGGCGCGACGGCCGCGAGGCGCACGGCCTGCTGCTCATGTCCGGCGCAGACATCGCGCTGCGGCGCAGGCTCGTGCAGCTCGGCTTCGAGGGCGAAGAGGTCGACCCGGCGGTCGCGGCGCGGGCCTGGAGGCAGTTTCGCGAGCTGCTGCGGTACCTCGACGCCGGCACGTGCCGACACGACTTCATCCTGCGGTACTTCGGAGACGAGCAGGAGATCCTGGGAGGGTGCGGGCACTGCGACGTCTGCGCGTCCCTCGACGAGGTCGCCGACGACGACGCGCAGCGGGAGGAGGCGACGCTGGTGGCGCGCAAGGCGCTCGCGGGCGTCGCGCGGGCCAAGGGCAGGGCGGGCACCCAGGCCATCGCCGAGATGCTCCGAGGGGTGAGCACCCCGCGCACCGAGCGCTTCGGCTTCACCCGGCTGAGCACCTTCGGCCTGCTCCGCGACGCGAGCCAGGACTGGGTGGTCGCGGTGCTCCGGGGGCTCATCGCGGCGGGGTGGATCGATCTCACGCCCACCGATCACCCGGTGCCCCTCCTGACGGCCTCGGGCGGCAAGGCGATGCGCTCCACGGAGGGCCTGCGCTTCAGGCTCCCGCCCCAGCCTCGCGCCCGAAGCGCCGCGAGGTCTGGGGCGAAGAGCCGACCGAGCGTCGAATTCGACCGCGAGCTCTTCGAGCGCCTCCGCGCGTGGCGGGCCGAGACCGCGCGCCGGCTGGGCTACCCCGCCTACGTCGTGGCCTTCGACCGAACCCTCGAAGAGGTCGCCGCGCGCACGCCCCTGCGCGTCGACGACCTCGCGGGGATCACCGGCCTCGGCGCCGAGCGAATCCGGGCGTACGGCGACGGTCTGGTCGGCGTGGTGCGTGCGGGCCTCGCGAGCTGATCCCCGTCGGAAAGAATGCGCGGGGTCACGTCGATCTTGCGCCGAGCCAACGCGACAGGGCATCTAAGGCGGCGAACATGCGCAGAGATCGTCGGTTCGCGCGCGGGCTACGCGCGCTGCCTCTTGGGCTTGCGGTGATGACTTGGTCGGGGGTTGCGCTCGCGCAGATCGGCGCGACGACCCAGTCTGACCCCGAGGCGCCCGCGGCTGCGCTCAGGCCCCCGCGGCTCGTGCAGTTCGTTCAGGCCGACTATCCACCCGCGGCCCTGGCGCAGGGGGTCGAGGGCTCGGTGGTGCTCCGCCTCTCGATCACCGCCGAGGGGCGGGTGACCGAGGCGGTGGTGCTCCAGGGCGTCGGGCAGGGCCTCGACGAGGCCGCGGTGGCGGCGGCGCTGCGCTTCACCTTCGAGCCGGCGCACCGCGGCGACGTCGCGATCCCCTCGTCGATCCGCTACCGGTACCGCTTCAGCGCGGCGGCGGCGCGAGCGGCCGCGGCGCCGACGCACCGGGCGATTCTCCGAGGCGTCGTGCGGGCGAGGGGAGAAGATCGGGCGATCGACGGCGCCACCGTGGTCATCACGCTGGCCAACGGCACGTCGCAGCAGCAGGTCACCGACGCGGCGGGCGCGTTTCGGTTCGAGATCGACACCCTGGGCACCGTCGACCTTCGCATTCGCGCCGAGGGCTTCGACGACCTTCGCTTCAGCGAGACCCTGGCTGACCGCGACGACGTCAACGGCACCTACCGGCTCGACCCGCGCGTCGAGGCCCCGACCACGACGCGCGCGCCGACAGACGACGACGGCGTCGGCGAGGCCGTGATCCGCGCCCGGCGCCCCGCCCGCGAGGTCACCCGGCAGACGCTGGAGTTTCGAGAGATCCTGCGCATGCCTGGCACGGGCGGCGACGCGCTGCGCGCCGTGCAGAACTTTCCTGGCGTGGGGCGCGCGATCAACGGGCTGCTGATCGTGCGCGGCTCGACGCCGCAAGACACGCAGATCTTCGCAGACGGCACGGCGATCCCGCTGGTGTACCACTTCGGCGGGCTGAGCTCGGTGATCAGCACCGAGCTCCTCGACCACATCGATTTCTACCCTGGGAACTACTCCGCGCGCTTCGGCCGCGCGCAGGGCGGCATCGTCGATGTCGGGCTGCGCTCGCCACGCCGCCAGGGCTTTCGCTTCGTGGGGAACATCAACCTCATCGACGCGAGCCTCTTCGCCGAGGGCGCGATCACCCGCGACCTCTCCTTCGCGGTGTCGTTCCGCCGGAGCTACGTCGACGCGATCCTCGGCGCCGTGCTGGGCGGCATCGAGGCGGTGACCATCACCAACCTCCCCGTCTACTGGGACTACCAGGCCGTGCTCGAGTACCGCCCCGGCCGGCGCGACAAGATCCGCCTCTCGATGCTCGGCAGCGACGACAGCTTCGCGCTCGTGCTCAATCGCCCCAACGACATGTCGCCCCGCTTCTCGGGCACCTTCAGCACGGGCATCGGCTTTCACGTCGGCCAGCTGCTCTGGGACCACACCTTCTCAGACCGCGTGACCAGCCGGGCGATGTTCTCGATGGGGCGAAACTCCATCAATTTCGGCGGCGGCGAGGCCTTCGGGCTCACGCTGAATTTCTGGCAGTACAACGCCCGCTACGAGGTGCAGTACCAGGCCGCGCGCAACGCCCGGATGAACGTCGGCATCGACATCTCCGGCGGCCCCGCGCAGATCGCGTTCAACGGCATTCGCCCCCCCACCGAGGGCCAGGGTGGCGGCGGCTTCTCTCAGGCGCCGCGGGTGGCGACCGACGCGACGAGCGTGATCTACCGCCCCGGCGCCTACGTCGAGCTCGAGCTCACGCCCACGCCCTCGCTGCGGCTCATCCCGGCGTTTCGCGTCGACTACGCCCGAGACACCAACCAGGTCTGGGCCATTCAGCCTCGGTTCTCGTTTCGCTGGGAGTTCCTCCGCGACTGGTTCATCAAGGGCGGCGTCGGGGTCTTCAACCAGCCGCCGCAGCCGCAGCAGAGCTCGAGCGCGCCCAACGTGTTTCAGCCCAGCACCACCACGGGCAACCCCTTTCTCGCCCAGCAGCGCTCGATTCAGTACGGCCTGGGTATCGAGAGAAACTTCTCTCGATACGTCACCGCCAGCGTCGAGGGGTTCTACAAAGACCTCGACTCGCAGGTGGTCTCGCAGGCCTCGCTCACCGGCCCGGCCTACCTCAACACCGGCGTGGGCCGGATCTACGGCGCCGAGATCCTCTTGAGGCACCGGCCGTCTGACCGGTTCTTCGGCTGGCTCGCCTACACGATCTCTCGCAGCGAGCGCCGCGACGCGCCGGGGCTCCCCTACCGGATCTTTCAGTTCGATCAGACGCACATCCTCACGGTCATCGGGAGCTACCAGCTCGGCCGGGGCTGGGAGATCGGCGCGCGCTTTCGCCTCGTGAGCGGCAACCCCAGCACCCCCATCGCGGGCAGCGTGTTCAATGGAGACACCGGGACCTATACCCAGATCCCCGGTCAGCCCTTCAGCGCGCGAAACAACCCCTTTCACCAGCTCGACGTGCGCGTCGACAAGACCTGGCGCTGGAGCCGCGGCAGCCTCAACCTCTACCTTGAGGTGTTGAACGTCTACAACAACGCCAACCCCGAGGGCGTTCAGTACAACTATAACTACACGCAGTCGCAGACGGTGACGGGCATCCCGATCTTTCCGAACCTCGGCGTCAGGGTGGAGTACTGAGATGAAGCCCCGAATCGGCCTCGCCGCCCTGGCGTGCACCGCCCTCCTCGTGACCTCCTGCGGCGGTGACCTCGACGCCGCCTGGAAGGTGAACAGCTTTCGAATCCTGGCGGCCCCCATCGAGAACCTCGACCGCGTCGAGAGCCCGGCCGTGACCGACGCGGCGCCGGGCGAGCGCGTTCGGCTCCGGCTGATCACCGCCGACGACCGCGATCCCCCCCGCGCCTTTCAGGCGCTCTGGGTGTTCTGCTCCCAGGTGACCCGCACCGGGAACACCTTCGGCTGCGCCCCAGAGGGCGCGTCGATTCAGATGGGCGCTGATGTGACCTACCAGGTGCCCGCGGGGCTCTCGACCTCCATCGACACGCAGGGCAGGCCCAGGGTGCAGGCCCTGGCGGTCGCGTGCACCGGCACGCTGGGCTTCGACCCCGCCACGATGCTCCCGAGCTGCTCGGGCGAGGGCGCCGTGAGCTGGACGATGACCCGTTCGATCCTGGTGCGCGTGCCCTCCGACACCGAGCCGTCGAACCACAACCCCGAGATCACCGAGGTGCTGCTGTACCGGGGGGGGCCCACGACCGATCCCGTGGTGCTCGACCCGGCGACGCCCCTGCGCGTCCCCCGCTGCTCGACCGACCCGTGCTTGAAGTACGGGCTCGAGGTGCGGGTGCGCGACGGATCGCGGGAGCGCAACACCACCCTCAACAGCCAGGCGCAGACCATCGTCAGCAACGAGCGGCTGGTGTTCGGCTTCTACAGCACCGCGGGCACCCTCGACGGGAGCTTTCGCGTCGACTCGAACGAGGTGCCTGACGGCCCCATTCGCAACACCCTCGAGGGTCCCACCACGGCCGCGACGGCGCGCCTGTGGTTCAGCGCGCAAGACAACCGCGGAGGCGTGACGGTCACGTCTCGCACGGTCATCTTCGAGTAGCGGTCACTCGCTTCGGTTGTCGATCTGCGCGCGCTGCAGGGCGCCGGAGTAGTCGATGTAGACGGTCTTCAGCTCGGTGAAGAACTCGTAGGAGACCAGCCGCCCTCTCGGTGGCCGTTGCCCGTCTCCTTCACGCCGCCGAAGGGAAAGTGCGCCTCGGCGCCGATGGTCGGCGCGTTGACGTAGGTGATGCCGGCCTCGATCCGCTCGACGGCCTGAAGCGCCGCGTTGATGTCGCGGGTGTAGATCGACGACGAGAGGCCGTAGCGCACCTCGTTGGCGATGGAGATCGCCTCGTCGAGGTCGGCGGCCTCGAGCACGGCGAGGACCGGGCCGAAGACCTCCTCGAGCGCCAGGGTCGAGCCGCGGCGCACGAGGTCGATCACCGTCGGGGGGTAGAAGTTCCCCGCGGCGAAGGCGCCGTCTCGAAGGATCGCGCCGCCACAGCGAACGACCCCGCCCTCGGCGAGGGCCTTCTCGACGAACCCGTGAATGCGCTCGACCTGTCGGGCGCTCACCACAGGGCCCACCTCGACCGAGGGGTCGAGGGGATCGCCCACCTTGAGGGCCTGAGCGCGGGCGACGAGCCTGGGGAGCAGGCGAGACTTCACGTCCCCCACACAGATGACGCGGCTCGTGGCGGTGCAGCGCTGCCCCGCGGTCCCGAAGGCGCCCCAGAGGATCCCGTCGACCGCGAGGTCGAGGTCGGCGTCGGGCATCACCACGACGGGGTTCTTGCCGCCGAGCTCCAGCGAGACGCGCTTGAGGCGCCGGCCGCCCACCTCGGCGATGCGCTTGCCCACCTCGGTGCTCCCGGTGAACGCGAGGACGGCCGTGTCGGGGTGCTCGACCAGGGCCTCGCCGACCTCTTCGCCCAGGCCGTGGACCACGTTGAGCACGCCCTGGGGGAGACCCGCGTCGAGGAGCGCCTCAGCGAACATCGCGCCGCTCTCGGGAGACTCCTCCGCGGGCTTCCACACCATGGTGTTGCCACACACCAGCGCGGGGAGGATCTTCCAGCTCGGCACCGCGACCGGAAAGTTCCACGCGGTGATCACCCCGACCACGCCGATGGGACGGCGCAGGGTCATCCCCATCTTGTGGCGCAGCTCGCTCGGCGCGGTGTGACCGAACAGCCGCCGGCCTTCAGAGCCCGCGTAGTACGCCGTGTCGATGGCCTCCTGAATGTCACCCCGGGCCTCTTCGAGGCGCTTTCCCATCTCCTGGGCCATGACCGACGCGATGGCGTCTCGGCGCTCGGTGAGCAGGGCCGCGGCGCGGTAGAGCAGCTCTCCCCGCTCGGGGGCGGGGGTGCCGCTCCAGCCGGCGTAGGCTCGCTTCGCGGCGGCGACGGCGGCGTCGACATCGGACCGCGTCGAGCGCGGCGCGCGGGCGGTCACCGCGCCGGTCGCAGGGTTTCGTACGATCGTCGTCTCCCCAGAAGAAGAGGGGACGCGGCGTCCGTCTACCAGATTGTTCAGCGTACGTACGATCTCAGTCATGTGGGTGCCCCCATCGGTTGCGTCGCCCCATCAGGATCGAGAGCCCGGCGGAGCGAAGGGGTTGTACTCGGCCGGAGGCGCGGCGGGCGCCTCGGGCGCGGCGGGTGTCGGCTGCGGGGCGAAGGGGTTGAAGCCCCCGGGTGCCGCCTGCAAGGGCGTGCCCGCGAAGGGGTTCGGCGGCGGGGGCGCCGCCGCGTCGGGCGGAGGGGCCGCGTCGGGAGCTCGGAACGGACGAAATTCTCCGGGCGGCGGGGGCGCCATCGGCGCCTGAGGCGGCTCGGGAATCGCGACCGTCGACGACACCCCGCCCGGCGCCGAGCCTGGGTTGAACTGCGTCGGAGGGATCATCGGCGGGGCCGCGGGCGCGCCCTGTGGGGCGAAGGGGTTGAAGCCTCCCTGCGGGGGAGGCGCGGCCTGCGGGGCGGGCGCGCCCTGCGGGGCGAAGGGGTTGAAGCCTCCTGCGGGGGGGCGCGGCCTGCGAGGCGGGCGCGCCCTGCGGGGCGAAGGGGTTGAAGCCTCCTGCGGAGGCGCGGCCTGCGGGGCGGGTGCGCCCTGCGGGGCGAAGGGGTTGAAGCCCTGGGCGGGCGGCGCGGCCTGCGGGGCGGGTGCGCCCTGCGGGGCCGAGGGGTTGAAGCCTCCTGGGCGGGCGGCGCGGCCTGCGGCGGGTGCGCCCTGCGGGGCGAAGGGTTGAAGCCCTGAGCGGGCGGCGCGGCCTGCGGGGCCCCTGGGGCGCGCCCTGAGGGGCGGCAGGGCCCGCTTGCGGGGCGAAGGGGTTGAACGCGGCCACCGCCGCGGCGGCGGCCTGACCGAAGGTCGCGATGTTCTGCGGGGGCCGGCCTGGGCGGGGGCGCGCCGGGGGCGGCGGGTGCCTGGCCCGGCGCGAGTAGGGGCGCCGCGATTGAAGATGCCCTGGAGGGGATTTCCTCCGAGCATTCCTCCCGCGGCCACGGCGGTGAAGGCCGCCGCGGGCCCCGCGCCGAAGGAGCCCTGGTGGGGCGCAGCCGCCGCGGGACCCTGCGGCGCCGCCGCGGCCTGCGGCGCGACGCGCACGTTCATCGCGCTGACCCATGCCTCACGGCCGTCGTCGAAGCGCACCTTCACCAGGCCCGTCACGGGGTTCACCTCCGCGGCGGTGCCGGGCGCGAAGCCGCCGCCGAGCCATGAGGCCATCACTCGTGAACCCGCTGCAATACCGCTCATGGATCGCCTGCCTCCTGGCGTCGGACCTCGCGAACCAACGCCTCGTCGTGGGGCCGTGAGCGTACACGACGCCTGGGCCGTCGGCACCGAGGGAATTCCCACGCGGCGTCCACTACACTCCGGCGCTCCCTGATGATCGACCTCGCGCTCCACCGCACCCGCGCGGCCCTCCCCACGACGGAACTCAGAGCGCGTCGCGAGCTCGGCGTCGGCGTCCTCGCCTCGCTCAGGTCCCTCGCGGTTCGCGTCGAGGCCCTCCTGCCGGACCTCGGGGCGCTGCCGAAGATCTCCTCGTCGCCCCGCGCCGCGACGCTCTACGTCGGGTGGGGCGTCGAGCGCGCCGCGACCTCGGGGCCGCGCTTCGTGCTCGCGCTCGGGGAGACCGCGCTCACCGCGCGCTGGGGCTATGGCCGCGGCGGATCTCGCGGCGAGCCTCGGGGGCGCTACGTCGCAGAGGGCGCGCGCCTGCGCCGCGCGATGGGCGAGGCGCTCGGCGACCAGCTGAGCGTGCTCCGCGCGTCGGGCGCGGCGCTGTACGTGCGCGACGACGGCATCCCCGTCGCTGAGGACGAGTGGGCTCGGTCGCCGGTGGGCTCGGTGGCGTTCTCGTGGCACCTGCAGGGGCTCGACGAGGGGGAGGTGCTCGCCCGGAGGGTCGCTGAGTCTGTCGGTCGCCTGGCGGCCTTCGCGCGCTCGCTCGGGGCCTTCCCTGAGCCGGTCCCCGATCAGGTCGTTCGTGACGCGAACGATCTGGTCGAGGCGGTGCGCGCGATGCGCTGGGAAGAGCGCGCGCAGGGCGTGGGCGCGCCCCCGTCGGGCCTCACGCCGCTGGGTCGTTCGTATGTGTACGACCCGCTCTCGGGGTGGTTCGCGCCGGCGGGCTTCGCCGCGAAGCAGCCGCCGAGCCTCGCGCGGGCGCGCCTCGACCCCGACCTCCGCGCGCCGAGCCTCGCGCCCCACTGCGCCCTCGCGCCGGTGGAGCGCGGGCTCCACGCCCGCCTCGCCCGCTGGCTCTCGGCCCGTGGCGCGCGCGACCCCACCCTCGCGAGCACCGCCGAGGTGCTCGTCGCGGCGCGGCGGGCGCCGGGGGCCGACGAGGCGCCGACGCTCGAGGCGCTGGTCACCTCGTGCCTGGGCGACGCCTCGGGCGACGTCGCCGTGGCGATCGCCGCGCTGCTGGAGCGCGCGCGGGAGGGCGACGCCGACCTCTTCGACCCCTCCTCGGTCGCGTCGGGCGTGCCCCTGCGCCTCGCGGGCTCGGCGGCTCGGGGCGCGGCGCGGTTGACCGAGCACGGCGTGCTGCGCCGCGGTGACCCCGACGTCCGGCGATGCCTCTCGCACCCGGCCCTACGACCCACCCTCGCCCTGGCGGCGGAGCGGGCGCTCGGAGGGCTCGAGGTGCTCCCCGCGTCCGCCGCCGCGCGGAGGGAGCGGGCCCTGGCGAGGCCCTGGGAGCTCGGGGGCATCACCCGGAGCGCGACCCTCGAGGCGGTCTCGCAGCGCTTCGCGCGGTACGCGCTCGCGCAGGGCGTCGCGATCAAGTTGGACCTCGTACGATCCCTGATCGTTGGGCTTCGAACGAAGCCCTTCGCCGTGCTCGCGGGGGTGTCGGGCACGGGGAAGACCCGCGTCGCGCAGTGCCTCGCGCGCTTCTTCACCGAGGGGGCGGCGGCGGGGGCGAGGCGGGTGGCGGTGGTCCCGGTGCGGCCCGACTGGCTCGACTCGCGGGGGCTGCTGGGCTGGCTCAACGCCCTGGAGGGAGCCTGGGAGGACACCGAGGCGCTCCGGGTGCTCCTCCACGCGCAGGAGGAGCCCGGCGAGCCGCACTTCATCGTCCTCGACGAGATGAACCTCGCCCGCGTCGAGCACTACCTCGCCGAGGTGCTCTCGGCGCTCGAGAGCGGCGCGCCGATCGCCTTGCACGGTCGAGCCTCCGCCGTGCCCACCACCGACGGGGCGAGGCTCGTCCCGGCCGAGGTGCGCGTGCCCGGCAACGTGTTCTTCATCGGCACGGTGAACGTCGACGAGACCACCCACGCGCTCTCGCCCAAGGTCATCGACCGCGCGTGGACCTGGGAGTTCACCCCCCTCGCGCCCTCGGACCTCGCGCGGCAGTGGCTCGGCGAGCGCAGGGTCTCCCCCGCCGCGAGCGCCGATGAGCGCGCCGCCCTCCTCGACGGCGCCACGCTCGATGACCCCGTGCGCGCGATGGTCCTCGCCATGGGGCGCGACGGCGTGGGCGCGCGGGTCGACGCGCTCTACGAGGCCCTCGCGGCGCACGGGCGGCCCTTCGGGTACCGCGTGCTGGCCGAGATGCTGCGCTTCATTCAGCTCTGCGAGCGCGAGGGCGTCGACGCGCCGCCGAGCTGGTGGCTCGACCGCGCCGTGCTGGGCAAGGTGCTCCCCGCCCTGGGCGGCGCGCGCCGAGACGTCGAGGCCGCGCTGCGGGCGCTCCTCCCGGCGCTCGAAGGCCGTCGCGAGGCGATCGTTCGAGATCGAACGGTCTCGGACGAGCTGTCTCCGCGGGCGCTCGATCCGCTCCCCGCGAGCGCGGAGAAGGTGCGCGAGATGCTCGAGCGCGCCGAGGCGCGCGGCTACGTGACCTTCTCGCGGTAGGGGCGGTGCCTACTTCGCGAGGTCCTGCCAGGAGATCCCGAAGCGCGCGAGGTACTTGCGCAGCCGGTCGGCGTCGTTGAGCGAGGTGCGGCGCGCGCGCGAGGCCGCGAAGAGCACCCTCCCCGCGGCGCTCAGCGAGCCCGCGGCGCGGCACACCCGCAGCACGTCGGCGAGCTGAACCCGGTCGAAGCGGTCGAGCGCCTCGACGCCCTCCCTCCCGAGCGCCGCCACCAGCACCTCGTCGTCGCCCCGCGCGGGCTCCGGGCGCTCAGGGGCCCCTGACTGAAACGAGGCCCAGTGCGCGCGCAGCCGGGCGCTCTCTTCGTCGACGACGTCACGGTCGATGCGGCCGCCCGGCGCGAGGGTCACCATGCGGGTGACGGCGGCGTTGAGGTCGCGAAAGTTGCCGCGCCAGTGGCCCTCGGGGCCGGTGGCGAACTCGAGAAAGCGCGCGCGGGCCTCGCGGTTGAAGGTCGCGCGGGTGCCCAGCGACGTGGCCGCGCGCTCGAGCTCGTAGTCGAGGTTCGCGTCGATGTCCTCGCTTCGCTCGCGCAGGCCGGGGAGCCGAAAGGTCCAGAGGTTGATGCGGGCCAGGAGGTCGTCGCGAAAGCGCCCGGCGGAGACGTCGACGGCGAGGTCGCGGTTGGTCCCCGCGATGAGCTGAAAGTCCGAGCGCGCCTCGCGGTCGCTGCCCACGGGGTAGAACACCCCCTCTTCGAGCGCGCGGAGGAGCATGGCCTGCTCGTCGAGGCCCAGCTCGCCGATCTCGTCGAGAAAGAGCACGCCGCCGTCGGCCTTGCGCAGCAGCCCTGGGCGGTCGCTCAGCGCGCCGGTGTACGAGCCCTTGACGTGGCCGAAGAGCATCGAGGCCGCGGCGTCGCCGCGCACGGTGGCGCAGTTCAGGTCGACGAATTC
The DNA here is from genome assembly GCA_041389885.1 of Polyangiales bacterium. Taxonomy (GTDB): domain Bacteria; phylum Myxococcota_A; class Polyangia; order Polyangiales; genus JAWKRB01. Next base: position 17,031 of record JAWKRB010000014.1, read on the forward strand.
GCCCCGCACCAGGTGGCGGCCCTTGCGCAGCTCGTAGACGCGCCGCGCGAGCTGAGACTTGCCCGCGCCGGTCGGACCCATGAGCAGCATCGGCGCCCTGGAGCGCGCGGCGACCAGCTCGATGCGCTCGATGAGCCGGTTGAAGGTCGCGCTGCGGGTCGCGATGCCCGCCTTGAGCGAGGCGATGGCGTCGTCCTGGTCGCGCTGAAACCGCGAGGCGATGCGGTCGTAGCGCGAGAGGTCCAGGTCGATCAGACGGTAGGTGCCCTCGACGGTGGCGGGCTTCACGCCGTCCCGGTCGCGGCGCGGGGGCGAGGTCTGGAGCAGCCGGGCGGGGATGCGCCGAGACTCCGCGAGCAGGAACATGCTGATCTGCGCCACGTGCGAGCCCGTGGTGATGTGGGCGAGGTAGTCCTCGTCGTCGGGGCGAAAGCGCGCCTCGCGGGCGAAATCATGGAGCGCGCCGTAGACCTCCTCGAGGTCCCAGGGGTCGGCGATCGCGATGGGCCAGAGGTTGACCGTCGTGTCGGGCGAGACCTCGGCGATGTCACGCGCCACCTGCTCGGCCAGGGCCCTGTGGCGCTCCTGCATCAGCAGCTCGAAGCGGTCGACGCGCAGGTCGGCGTGCTGACACGCCGCCACCGTCGGGCGCCAACGGCTCCAACGCTCTGGGCGCATCCCCTTGTCGAGCTCGGTGCCCAGCAGCCCGATCACCACGGTGCTTCGTCGCTTCGCCATACGGATCAGACTCTATCCCCTTGTATCGACCCGAGAGGGGCCGCGCCGGGCGAAATCGGTCGACGGGGGAATGGCACGCTCGCTGCTGAAGCGAAGGTCTCGAAGGGAGAGTCGCACATGGGCACGATGACTTCGCACAAGGTGTTGCACGTCGAGGGTGGGGTTCCGGTTCGCGCGTGGGTTCACGGCGTGGAGATGGAGCTCGAGGCCGAGGCGCAGCTCCGCCGGGTGGCCGCGATGCCCTTCGTGCACAAGCACGTCGCCGTGATGCCCGACGTGCACGCGGGCAAGGGCGCGACGGTGGGCTCGGTGATCGCGACGAAGGCCGCGATCATCCCCGCCGCGGTGGGCGTCGACATCGGCTGCGGGATGATCGCCGTGCGCACCTCGCTCACGGCCTCGTCGCTCCCCGACGACCTCAAGGGGCTGCGCTCGGCCATCGAGCGGGCCGTCCCGCATGGGCGCACCGACAACGGCGCCCGCAACGACCGCGGCGCCTGGCGCGACGTGCCCGCGGCCGTCGCGGCGGCGTGGGAGGGCCTGCGCGCGGGCTACGAGGAGGTGGTCGCCGACTGTCCGCGGGTCGGTCGCGGGGTGACCGCGGAGCACCTCGGCACCCTCGGCACGGGCAACCACTTCATCGAGGTCTGCCTCGACGAGTCCGACGCCGTGTGGGTGATGCTGCACTCGGGCTCGCGCGGCGTGGGGAACCGTATCGGCTCGAACTACATCGAGCGGGCGAAGGCCGAGATGCGCCGTTGGTTCATCGCGCTGCCCGACGCCGACCTCGCGTACCTCCCCGAGGGCTCTGAGCACTTCGCGGGGTACCTGCGGGCGCTGAGCTGGGCGCAGCACTTCGCGGCGACCAGCCGTGAGCTCATGCTCGCGGCCACGCTGCGGGCGATGCGCGACGCGGGCGTGCTGCCGCCCTTCGAGGCGACCCTCGAGGCGGTGAACTGCCACCACAACTACGTGTCCGTGGAGCGGCACTACGGCGAGAGGGTCTACGTGACCCGCAAGGGCGCGGTGCGGGCGGGCGAGGGTGAGCTGGGGATCATCCCCGGCTCGATGGGCGCGCGCTCGTACATCGTGCGCGGCAAGGGCAACGCCGAGAGCTTCTCGTCGTGCTCCCACGGCGCGGGTCGAAAGATGTCTCGCACCGCCGCGCGCAAGGCCTTCTCGCTCGAGGACCACGCGCGGGCCACGGCGGGCGTCGAGTGCCGCAAGGACGAGGACGTGATCGACGAGACCCCCTTGGCCTACAAGGACATCGACGCCGTGATGCGCGCCCAGGACGACCTCGTCGAGGTCGCGCACACGCTCAAGCAGGTGCTGTGCGTGAAGGGTTGAGCCCGACGGGGCTCAGTCTTCTTCGTCGGCGCTCGCCTCGCCCCCGAGCACCGCCTCGCAGAACGCGGCGTGGTGCTTGAGGGTCTTGCGCGAGAGCCCCTCGAAGAGCTCGCGGGTCACCTCGTCGAGGATCGCCTCGACCTCCTTGCGGCGCTTTCGCCCCTTCTTCGAGAGGTAGAGGTGCTGCAGCCGGCCGTCCTTCGGGTCTTTGACCCGGAGGACGAGCCCGGCCTTCTCGAGCTTGTCGACCATCGGCGTGAGCGACGACTTCTCGTACTTCGCGCTGCGCGCGAGCTCCGTCGGCGTCTGCCCGTCCTTGGCGTCGAGGCTCGCGAGGATCGCGAGCTGCGCCGGCGACACGTCTGCCACCCCGCGGTCCTTCAGCGCGCGTCGGCACCGCGCGGCGAGGGCGAGCGCGGCCCGCGTGGTGAGAAAGATGGGGTTCTCCCTGAACACGTCCGTTCGCTTCTCCGCCATGATGGTTGGAGGTCCCACGATCTCCCGCGCGCGGCAACCACTGGACAGATGAATCGCATCGGAGCTCCAGCGCTCGCGCTCAGCTCCCGCTCGATTTGCGCTCGATCCACGCGGCGACCTCGCGGGCGTGCGCGACGCCGTGCACCGAGATGCCCGAGGGCACCTCGCCCCGCTCGACGTTCGCCCTCGGGATGAGCGCCCGGCGAAACCCGAGCTTCGCGGCCTCCTCGAGCCGCGGCGTGCAGCGCGGCACCGCGCGTACCTCGCCCGCGAGGCCGACCTCGCCGAACACCACCAGGTCCGGAGGCAGCGCGAGCTCGACCACGCTCGACGCCAGGGCGCAGGCGACCGCGAGGTCGGCCGCGGGCTCCTCGATCGACGCGCCCCCGGCCACCGACACGAACACGTCCCGGTCGCGCAGCGAGAGCCCGGCGCGCTGCGAGAGCACCGCGGTGAGGATCGACAGCCGCGTCGCGTCGATGCCCGTCGCCACCCGGCGCGGAGAGGGCATCGCCGAGGGCGTGACCAGCGCCTGCACCTCGAGCAGCAACGGCCGCGCGCCGTCGGCCGACGAGATCACCACCGAGCCCGGCACGTCCTTCGGGCGCTCGGCGAGAAAGAGCGACGAGGGGTCGGGCACCTCGCGAAGGCCGTCCTTCGACATCTCCAGCACGGCGAGCTCGCCCGAGGCGCCGAAGCGGTTCTTCACCGTGCGAAGAATCCTCGGCCCGCCGCTGCGCTGCCCGTCGAAGGCCAGCACCACGTCGACCAGGTGCTCGAGCACCTTCGGTCCGGCCAGGGAGCCGTCCTTGGTGACGTGGCCGATGAGCACCATCGTGCGCCCCTGCTGCTTGGCGAGGGTGACCATTCGCGCGGTGACCTCGCGGAGCTGCGCCACCGAACCCGCCGCGCTCTCGAGCTCCGCGGTGCGCATGGTCTGCACCGAGTCGATGGCGATCATCGCGGGGTCGGCGCGGGCGATGGCCGCCTCGACCTCTTCGAGCTCGCCCGTGGCGAGGAGCCGCAGCGCGTCGTGCTCCTTCACACCGAGCCTGCGCGCGCGCCCCGCGACCTGCGCGGCGCTCTCTTCGCCGCTCACGTAGAGCACGCCCCCGCGCCCCGGATCCCTCGCCGCGAGGCTCGCGACGACCTGCAGCAGCAGCGTGCTCTTGCCCACCCCAGGCTCGCCGCCGATGAGCACCACCGAGCCCGTCACCAGTCCGCCGCCCAGCACCCGGTCGACCTCGCCCATGCCCACGGGGGTGCGCGGCGCGAGAGACTCCTCGGCGAGGGCGTCGGCGAGGGTGACCACCCGACCGCCCGTGGCGCTCACCGCGACCGAGCCGCGGGCGCGACCCGCCTTCACCCCGCGGGGCACGGCCTCTTCGACGACGGTGTTCCACTCGCCGCACCCGGAGCATCGGCCGGTCCACTTCGAGTGGATCGTGCTGCACTGCTGACAGACGTAGTTGGTGCCCTTCACGAGGGCGGAGGGTGCGCGCGATCGCGCTGCGGCGCAACGCGATCGAGGACAGTGAATGTCAGTACATCACGCCGAGCACGCCGCGCAGGGTCTGCGCGGTCGACGAGGAGAAGCCCGCGAACTCGCCCCCCGACGCGCGCTCGGTCTCCAGCGGCCCGAGGCCGGCCATGGGGAACAGCACGCCGTACTGCAGCGACGCGAAGAAGCCCGGCGCGGGGGAGGCGCCGAAGGTGCGGTCGCGGTAGTTCGAGATGTAGGTGAGCTCGGCGTTGAGCTCGACGCCGAGGTCGGCGGCGTTTCCTCGGGTCTGCACGAACTCGCTGGCGCGCGACCAGATCACGGCGGCGCGGCCGTAGAAGCGGTCGCCGCCGGGGCGGTCGACGAAGGCGTAGGTCACGCTGGGGCGAAAGTAGTAGGCCGACGAGATCTGCCGAAAGATCTGTCGCCAGAGGATCATGTCGATGCGGTAGTCGGGGTGAAACCGAAAGGCCGTGAGGGCCCGCGCCTGCGCGCGAATCGGCACGAGCTGGGCGTTCTGGTAGTTCAGACCCTCGACGTCGGGGTCGCCCGTGGCGAAGCCGGTCTTGAACTCCAGCGAGAGGCGGTTGTTCAGCAGGCGGTACTCGAACTCGAGGGCGCCGCCGAACTGCGCGATCTCAAGCGGACGCTCGCCGGGGTCGCCGGGCGTCGTGCCGATGGCGAGGTTGCCGTAGATGAACGCGGCCTCCATCTCGAGGCGAAAGTTGCGGTGCAGCAGCTGAAACCAGAGGTCGAAGATGCCAGCCTGGGCGTTGCGACGAAGAAACGAGCTGCGAAACGTGTCGGTCGAGCCCACGGTGCGGGGGTCGTCCATGGTGTTGGCGACGCTGAGCTCGCTGGAGAGCTGCTGGTTTCGGTAGAGCGCGTAGAGACCGCCGTTCCACACCATGTTGCCGCGCGCGAGGGCCTGGCGCGCCTCGGAGGCGTCGACGCGGTGACCGACGGCGACGCCGTACTGGTGCACGTCGTCGAGCTGCGAGACATCGATGGGCTGTCCCTGACCAGGCTCGTTGCGAAACGACTGCGAGGTCGCGCCGGTGGAGGCAAAGTCGTAGAAGGCCGCGGCGAAGAGCCCGATGGAGCGAATGCGCAGCGCGTACATCAGGCGGTCGGTGTGCGTCTGGTAGTCGCTGTCGACGCCGTTGCCCGCGTTGGCGAGGATGCCGAGGCCCCACTGGCTGGGCATGCGGCCGAAGCGAATCTGGCCGAGCGTGGGGTTGGTGACCTCGGCCCAGGCGCGGCTCACCATGATCGACGGGACCAGGGAGTTCTGCTCGGTCGGCGTGACCTGCGTCTGCGAGAAGGCCGTGACTGGCGCCCAGGGCGACGCCGCGGCGCCCGCGCGGGCGTAGTAGCCCTGCGGGGTCGATCCCAGGATCAGGTTGTCGAGGATGTCGATCTGCGCGTGGATCGCGATGTTGTCGGTGACGTGAATCTCGGGGTTCACCCGCAGGCGCATGTTCGCCATGGTCTGCGTGGAGCCCGTGCAATTGCCCGGCACGCGCGCGGTGGTCCCCGGCGCGGGGTCGGTGGAGCAGAGGTTCTGGATGAGCCCGTCGGGGTTGCGAATCCACGGCACGTTGCCGCGCGCGTAGGAGCCCGCCGCGAGGGCGGGGTTGGCCCAGCCGAGGTCGAAGTCGGCCATGAGCTCGGGGCGCACGCGGAGGTACCCGTGCAGCACGAACATCTGCCCCACGCGGTCGAGGAGGTTCGCGGGCGCCGGCGTCGCCACGGGACGGCCCGTCTCGGCCGCGACGGCCTCACGCGCCTCGGCGCCGGTGGGCGAGGGCTCGGGCACGCCGTTGGTCGCGCGGGTGGTGGGCGATGCGGGCTGGCCGGTCTGCGCGGCGCCCATCGAGGGCGCGAGAGAGAGCGTGAGGGCGGCAACCGGGGCGACGAGACGACGCATGAACCTCCGCACGCGCCGCCTGTGCGGGGCGACCATTCGATCCCGCGGCGCGAGGCGGCGAAGGGGCTATCACGCGGCCGCGAAGGGAGTCAACGCGGCTCACCAGAGGTCGGCGATGGCGCCGAGGATCGCGAATCGCCCGTGCACCGCCTGCGCGAGCCGCGCGACCGCGGCCTCGCGGGTCGACGAATACGGCGGCCAGTGCAGCGCCCGCTCGGGGAGGTTGAAGGGAGACATCGCCAGCACCTGCCCCCGGGCCATCTCGCGCATCCCTTCGAGTCCGCCCCTGCGGCCCATGCCCAGCGCGCCGTCGGCGCCGTAGGGCGCGTCGGGGAGCCCCTCGGCGACCAGGGCGTCGTTGACCGCCACGCAGCCCGCGGGGATGCGAGGGGCGAGGGCGCGCGCGCGGTCCTCGTCGTCGGTGAAGAGGTAGGCGAGGGCGCCGGGGGAGGGGTGCGAGGCGAAGGTCGTCGCCGTGCGGTCGTCGTCGACGCGCATCAGGGCCAGCACAGGACCGACCACGACCTCGCGCATCACCCGCATCTCGGGCGTGCAGTTCAAGAGCACCGTCGCCGCGTAGAGCCGCCCGTTGCCCAGGCGCTCGCCACCCACCGCCAGCTCGGCGCCGTGGCGCACGGCGTCGGCCACCTGCTCCTCGAGCCGGTCGAGGTCGCGCCGGCGCTTTACCGGACCGACGTCGGTGGTGGTCCAGCGCGGGTCGCCGGGCCTGAGCTCGCGCGCCGCCTCGACGATCGCCGCCGCGACCTCGTCGTAGCGCGAGGTGTGCACGTAGAGCCGCTGGAGCGACCCCCGGCGCTGGCCGGCCTGCGCGAAGCGCGCGGCGACCACGGCGGCCACCGTGCGGGCCAGCGGGGCGTCGCCGCAGACGATCCCCGGCGACGACGACATCAGCTCGAGCGTCGCGGGGATCATCCGCGCCGCGCACTGCAGCGCCAGCCGCCGTCCAGAGGGCTCGGATCCCGCGTAGACCACCCGGTCGACCCCCGCCGACACGAGGGCCTCGCCCACGGGCGCGCCCCCGTACACGATCGTCAGCAGGTCCCTCGGGATGCCCCGACGCACGAGGATCTCCCTCGCCAGCCGCAGCGCGAGGGGCGTCGAGCGCGAGGGCTTGAGCACCACCCCGTTGCCCGCGATGAGCGCGTCGAACGCGGCGCGCAGGGGCATCGCGAGGGGGGCGTTCCACGGGGAGCAGACCGCGATGACGCCGCGGGCCCTCTGCACGATGACCAGGTCGCGGTGCGGGCGCAGGTGGGGGTGCCGCTCGACGCCGCCGAGCGCGTCCGAGCTCGCGCCCGCCGCCCACTGCGCGTGGTGCACCGCGGGCAGGAGCTCCAGCGCCAGGGCCTCGGTGCGGGTCAGCCCGCACTCCCGCTGCAGCAGCGAGACGAGCTCGTCTGACTCCGCGAGCAGCCGCTCTCCGGCGCTGCGCACCCGCTCCGCGCGCTCCGCCAGGGGCAGCTCCGACCACGCCGCCGCCGCCGCCCGCGCCCTCCGCGCCGCGTCGTGGGTGGCGGCCTCGCTCGACAGCGTGACGGTGCCCAGCGGCTCACCGCTCGCCGCGTCCTCGCTCTCCAGGATCTGCGAGGGGTCGTGGGGCTCCGGGGGCCGCGAGGGGGCGTCGGAGGGCAGCGGGGCGTCGTTCGGGTCGGGTTCGTCAGACATCTTCGCGGGCGCAGCCTACAGCGCCCCCGCGACGCGCGCGAAGGGAGGCGGCGCGAGCCCGCGTCGCGTAGGCTCCCGGCGCCAGGCGCGCCGCGCGCCCCGAAGGAGGCGTCTCCACCGTGTCAAAAGGATCCATCCGCGAGCTCCCCCCCGCGAGGCCCGTCGCCCTCTCGCGCACGCAGATGACGCAGCTGGTGTTCCCCGAGCACGCGAACGCGCTGGGGAAGGCCTTCGGCGGTCAGGTCATGGCCTGGACGGACATGGCCGGCGGCATCTGCTCGATGCGCCACAGCGGGGGGCTCACCGTGACCGCGGCGATCGACGAGCTGGTGTTCGAGGTGCCGCTGCGCATCGGCGACATCGCCGTCATCGAGGCGAGGGTGAACGCCGCGTTTCGCACGTCGATGGAGGTGGAGGTGGAGGTGTGGGCAGAGCGCCCGGAGGTCACCGAGCGCGCGCGCTGCCTCGTCGCGCGGTTCACCTTCGTCGGCATCGACGCCGAGGGGAACACCCGGGTGATCCCCCCGCTGGCGACGATCGGCGAGGACGAGGCGCAGCGGGCCGAGGGCGCGGCGTCGAGGCGCGCCGCGAGGCTCGCGCGGCGGGCGCGTCAGGGGACGACGTAGCGCTCGAGCGCGAAGGCCGCTCGCGTCAGCCGGATCAGTCCGTCGATGTCGCTCGCCGCGCGGGAGAAGGTGACCTCGTACCAGGTGTCGACCAGCTGCGCGGCGTCGCTCACGGAGCGAATCTCCCGCGGCTCGGCGCTCACCTCGGAGAAGCCCTCGGCGGCGAGGGGCGCGCTGCGGCTGCGCACCAGGTCGAAGAGCTGCTCGGGGCGCACCGAGACCGCGTCGCTGCGCTGGGCGCGAGCGACCACGAACACCATCGGAGCCGCGCCCGCGCGCACGCGCACCCCCGCCTCCATCAGCGACACGTTCTGCCGCTCGGCGAGATGAATCTCTTCGCCCCGGGTGCGAAACACCTCGAAGCCCGCGGCGATCAGCGCTCTCTTCAGCTCCTTGACTTCGACCACGCTCTCAGGCCCTCCAAGGCACGACGAGGAGCGACGTAGCCCGCCCTCGTTTCGCGAGGCTACGACCCTACCACAACCCCTCTGCTGGCGAGAGCCACGCGGCGGTGACTTGTCGAATGCGCGGCTCCCTACGTAACCTACGGGGCGAGGCCACGATCGGCCAGGGAGCCGACGCGCTCGCGCGCCGCGGCCGACGACGAAGGCGACGACACTCGATGCAAACCGTCTTGTACCTTGGCAGCTCCGCCGCGTGGCTCGCCACGCACGACACCGGTCGATCCGCCGCCGACGGCGCCGTGCACCTCGCGGTGAGCACCGCGGAGGGGGCGACCGCCACGCTCAGCCTCGTCGTCGAGGCCGACGTGGGCCGCGCGCTCCGCTGGATCACCGCGCGCCCGGTCGACCTCGTGGTGGTCGACGCTCGCGAGGGCCGCGGCCTCGACGCGGCGTCGGCCCTCGACGCGCTCGAGCGCATCGCGCCCGCGCGGTCGAGCCACGGGCTGCACTCCCGCGCGCGCGTGCTCGCGCTCGTCGACGAGAGCGCCACCGGCGCGAGGGTCGCGCACGGCTGCGGCGTTCGTCGGCTGCCCGCGCCGCTGGTGGTCCCGACGCCGGAGGAGGTGCGGAGGGTCATCGCCGAGCTCACGGTGAGCCGACCCACGGGCAAGGTCGCGGTGTGCCTCGCGGGGGGCGGCATCGAGGGGCTGCTCTACGAGGTCGGCGTGCTCCGCGCGATCGATCACTTTCTGCTCGACCGGCGGCTCTGCGACCTCGACCTCTTCTTCGGGATCAGCGCGGGGAGCTTCATCGCCGCGCTCCTGGCCAACGGCGTGGCGCCCGACGACATCGCCGACGGGCTGCGCAGCGGCAACGACCGCGTGCCGCGCATCGGCCGCGGCGACCTGTTCGACCCGAACCTCCGCGAGATGGCCAGCCGCGCGCTGCGGCTCTCCCGCGACATCGTCGGCCGCGGCGAGGCGCGCAACCCGCTGTCGGCGCTGTACCGAGCGATCCCGACGGCGTTCTTCGCGGGCGACGCGCTCCGGAGCTATTTCGAGCGCGTCTTCGCCCGCCCCGGCATGAGCGACGACTTCGACGACCTGCGGCGGCCGCTCTTCATCGGCGCCACCGACCAGGACACCAGCGAGGCCGTGACCTTCGGCGAACCCGGGTGGACCGACGTGCCCATTCACCGCGCGATTCGCGCGTCGTGCGCGCTGATGCCGTTCTACACCGCCGAGCCCATCGCGGGGCGGTACTACGTCGACGGCGCGTTCAGCCGTACGACCAACATGCGCACGGCGGTGCAGCACGGCGCGACGATGTGTCTGCTGATCGATCCGCTCGTGCCGATCCGCGCGGAGTCTCCGGGGTATGTGTCGCGGCGAGGGGGGTTCTTCGCGGTCACCCAGGGGCTCAAGGCGCTGATCAACGGGCGCTTCGACAAGGCGCACGCGACGATCATGGAGATGTTCCCGGGCGTGGCGTTTCACCTCTTTCGCCCCGAAGGCGACGAGATGCGCGTGCTCTCCGGGTCGCCGATGAAGTTCCTCTACCGGGAGGAGATCGAGCACCTCGCGTACGAGAGCACCCTGCGCAAGCTGCGCGCGGCGATGCCTCGGCTGCAGCGCGACTTCGCGCGCCACTCGGTGCGCTTCGGGGAGGCCGCGAGGGTGCCGGGCACCGACCCCTACCTCGACGGCGTCTTCGCCGTGAGCTGAGCGCGTCGCGACCCGATGTCCCTTCTCACCGGCGCGCCGATGCGCTACCAGAAGCACGCGAAATGGCGACGCCCAAGCCGAAGATCCGAGACGCGCGCTTCAAGAACCGCCCCCCGTCTGAGAAGCCCGCCCCCAAGAAGCAGCCCGACCGTCCGAGGGAGCCGCGCAGGGCGGTCACGCCTCGCTCCGAGCACACGGTAGACGCGTCGTCGACGACGCCGTCGATCCCCTGGAACACGGTGATCCCTGGGCTCCTCGCCCTGGGCGTCATCGCGGGCCTGTGGACGCTCTGGAAGGACCGCCACCCGACGGCCCCCGCGCCGACCGCGCTCTCGGCCGACGCGGGCGCGACCCCGACCGCCGACGGCTCCGCGCCTTCGCCCGCGCCGCCTCCCGAGGCGCCCGCCGCGCCCGCCGCCGACGTCCCCGCGGCCGGCGCGTCCGCAGATGTCCCCGACCAGGGGCTCAGCGGTGACCCCGTCAACCCCGAGGTCGAGAACCCTCCCGCGTCGAGCCCCGATCCCCGCGGCGGTCGCTTCACCCTCGCGCAGGCCACCGAGGGCCTCGCGGGCACCGGCCCGCTGGTCGCGGAGATCGAGACGAGCCTCGGCACGTTCACCTGCACCCTGCTCTCCGAAGAGGCGCCGCTCACGGTCGCGAACTTCGTCGGCCTCGCGCGCGGCCAGAGGGATTTCTGGGATCCGGTGCGGGGCGCCTGGGCGCGTCGACCCTTCTACGACGGCTCCGTCTTTCACCGCGTCATCCCCGGCTTCATGATCCAGGGGGGCGACATCCTCCGCTCGGGTCGCGGCGGCACGGGGTATGAGTTCGTCGACGAGAACGTCAACGGACACAACGCCGCGGGGCAGCTCTGCATGGCCAACCGCGGGCCCAACACCAACGGCGGCCAGTTCTTCATCACCGAGGCGCCCCGAGCGCACCTCGACGGCAGCTACTCGATCTTCGGCCGCTGCACCCCCGAGTCGCTCGTCGGCCGCATCGCGGGCGTGCCGAGAAACTCGGCCGACCGCCCGAATCAGCCCGTGTTCATTCGCCACGTGCGCATCCGCCGCGGCGGCTGAGCCCTACTGCGACAAGATCCGCACCACGCCCTCGACGCCCGAGATCACCGCCGCCGAGACCGCCTCCCTGGGCGCGTCGCCCCGAAACGCGAGCACCAGCTCGTCGCGCCCCGACTGGATCGCGTGCACGGTGACCCCGGCGATGCGACGACCGTCGACGACGTAGGCCTCACCGCGAACGATGAAGGGCGCGTAGGCCGCGATCTCTTCGCAGTCGGCGTGATCGCCGTCCCACGCCAGGAGCATCCCGTCCATGGTCGCGAGGGCGATGTGCGTGAGCCCCGCGCGCTCGCGCTGCGCCGCGAGGAGAAAGCTCAGCGCCACCGCGGCGTCTTCAGAGCGGCGTAGCCGACGGTCGTCGTTGGACATCATGGCGGCAAAGAAGCACCAACGCGCACTCCGCGCCAGTTTCCAGCCCCTCAGCACCCTTCTACAGGGGCGGTGAAGGGTGGAGGAGCGCGCGCCCTTTGCTCGGAGCCTGGTTCGACGCGAGCACGCTCCGGGGCCCCGCGCGTGACCTCACCCCCAGCGACGCGGGCGGCGCGGACCGCCCCTCTCCCCGTTGAGGGCGTGGCACTCAACCTGCTGTTTTTACGAGAGAATTTTCCGGTCTCTCGCCAGGGAGAGGGGGCTGAGAGACTCCCGGGACGACGGGGTGAGGCCACGCGCGGGGACCCGAGGAGCGCTCGCGGGGGACCCCTTCGATCCTCTGTGGAGAGGTACTCAGCCGTTGTCGGGCGCCGCGACCTCGTCGCCCTCGCGCATCGCGCGGAGCGTCTCGCGCACGAAGGACTCGGCGCGACCCTGCGCGATGGCGCCCCGCATCGCCTTCATCAGCGAGCCCAGAAAGTGAACGTTGTGCAGGCTCATCACCCGCGCCGCCAGGATCTCCTTCGCGAGGAACAGGTGCCGGAGATACCCGCGGGTGTACCGCCCGCCCTGGCCGTTGCAGCAGGGGCCGTCGCACCGCGGGTCGAGGGGGCCGTCGTCGAGCCGGTTTCGCGCCTGCTTGATGTTCACCCGCCCCGTCCAGGTCAGCGCCTGACCGTTGCGCGCGTTGCGGGTGGGCAGCACGCAGTCGAACATGTCGATGCCCGCGAGCGAGCCGACGAGGAGGTCGCGCGGCGTGCCGACGCCCATGAGGTAGCGGGGCCTGTCCTCGGGCATGCGATGCGCGACGGCGTCGAGGATGCGGTGCATGTCCTCGACCTTCTCGCCGACCGAGAGGCCGCCCAGGGCGACGCCGTCGAAGGGCATCGCGGCGATCTCCTCGAGGTGTCGAAGGCGAAGGTCTTCGTGCACGCCCCCCTGCACGATGCCGAACAGCGCCTGCCGCTCGCCCCGAGGGGTCTTGAGGCAACGCGCGGCCCACGCCGTGGTGCGCCGCATGGCGCGCTCGATGGCGTCGCGCGGGGCGTCGCCCGGAGGGCACTCGTCGAGCACCATGGCGATGTCGCTCCCGAGGGTCGCCTGGATGCGAACGCTCTCCTCGGGGGTCAGCCGCTTCATCGCGCCGTCGATGTGCGAGCGAAAGCTGACCCCGTCGTCGTCGAGGGTGCGCAGCTTCGCGAGCGAGAAGACCTGAAAGCCGCCGCTGTCGGTCAGCATCGCGCGGGGCCATCGGGAGAACCCGTGCAGCCCGCCGAGCGCGCGAACGACCTCGGCGCCGGGCCGCAGCCAGAGGTGGTACGTGTTGCCGAGGACGATGCCCGCGTCGGTGGCCAGCACCTCCTCGGCGCTGAGGGCCTTCACGGTGCCGATGGTCCCCACCGGCATGAAGGTGGGCGTCGCGACGGGCCCGCGCGGCGTGTGCAGCGTCGCGAGGCGGCTCCGCCCGTCTCGCTGGTGGACCTCGAACCTGAACCCGTCTGTGATCATCATGGCGGCCGCGGACCATACACCCGACGCTCAGCGCAGGAGCATCGCGTCGCCGTACGAGTAGAACCGATAGCGCCGCGCGATGGCGTCAGCGTACGCCGCGCGCACGCGATCGACGCCCCCGAAGGCCATCACCAGCGCCAGGAGCGTCGACCGGGGCAGGTGAAAATTCGTGAGCATCGCGTCGACCACGCGGAACGAATGCCCCGGCTGAATGAGCAGCCGGGTGTCGCCCGAGCGGGGCCCGTCGAAGGCCCACGACTCCAGCGCGCGCACCACGGTGGTGCCCACCGCGTACACGGGCGCTCCCGCCGACTTCGCCGCGACGATCGCGTCGGCGGTGCCGTCGGGGAGCTCGTACCACTCGGCGTGCATCGGGTGCTCGTCGAGGTCGTCGACGGTGACGGGGAGAAGGTCCCCGGGCCCACGTGGAGCGTGACCGGGTGCACGCGCACCCCCTTGTCGCAACGCGTTCAGCGGACTCGGTGATGTGCGGACCCGCCGTCGGCGCGGCCACGGCGCCGAGCCGCGAGGCGAACACCGTCTGGTACCGCTGGTCGTCCTCCTCGCCCGCCTGCCGCCGCATGTACGGGGGAATCGGCAGCTCGCCGCTCCGGTCGATGGCCTGCCACGGCTCGTCGGAGAGCAGCTCGACGAGAAAGAGCCCGTCTTCGTCGCGCCCGAGCACCCGCACCGCGAGCGAGTCGTCGACGCGAACCTCGGCGCCCGCGCGGAGCGCCTTGGACGCGCGGGCGAGGGCGCGCCACCGGAGACCCTGCGCGTCGAGCGCGCGCACCAGGAGGAATTCGACCTGCCCGCCGCTCGCCTTGCGCCCCCGGAGCCTGGCCTTCAGCACCCGCGTGTCGTTCACCACCAGCACGGCGCCGGCGGGCACGAGCTCGGGCAGATCGCTCACCCGGCGGTGCTCGCGGCTGTCATCGAGGCGGCTCATCACGAGCAGCCGACCTCCGTCGCGCTCCGCGGGCGGAGAGGTCGCGATGAGCGCCTCGGGAAGTTCAAACGCCAGTTCGTCGGTTCGCATGATGCACCAGGCGAGGTCGCGCCCCCGCGTCCGCTCAGGGCGCCGCCTCGGTGGCGCGAAGCGTAATGAACTCGGCGCCCTCTGTCGCTACGGCGAAGCACGTCGGCGAGAGGGCGATGACCGGAGGGCGCAGCGACGGCGGGAGCGAGAGCGTCCAACGGGGCGCGCCTCGCGCGTCGAAGACGGCCAGCTCGCCGCTGCGCGAGGCGACGAGCACCGCGTCGGCGGCGTCGACCGTCAGCGATCGCGCGGAGCGAGACACTGGCGCGCGCGCGACGAGCGCGCCGGCGCCGTCGTAGAGCGAGAGCGCCGGGGGCGAGGTCTGGAGCATCACGGCGAAGCCGCCGTCGGAGCGCGGCGCGAGGTCGAGCACCGTCGCGTCGACGGAGAGTCTCGCGATCACCGCGCCCGCGACGTCGACCAGGAAGATCGCCTCGGGCGCGACGGCGATGAGACCCCCGCCGGCCCTCGGGTAGAGGGCGCGCACGTCTGACGTGAGCGCGACGCGGCGCTCGGAGGGGTGGAGACGAACGATCCCCGCGCCCGCGCCGACCCACACGCCCCCGCGTCCGTCGGGGCACGGGGCGCTCGTGGCGGGGCGCCAGGCGCCGCGGGCGTCGTAGCCGCGCTGCGGCGCGCCGGTCCAGTCGACCCGCGCGGCGGCCAGGAGCGAGGCGCCCCGAAACGAGACGATGGCGTCGCCCCCCGCGTCGACCTCGACGCCCCCCGCGATCGAGTCGGCGAAGCGCGTGGACCCGCGGAGACCGCCGTCGACGCTGTAGCTCAACAGCGTGTCGCGACCGCGCGTCAGGTGCAGGGTCTCGTCGCCCGCCCACCACGCGAGCGGGCTGGCCCCCGCGTCGGTGCCCCAGGCGCCCACCAGCTCGCCGCTCGGGTGGATCATCGCCACCGCCCCCGCGGGACCCAGGATCGCGGCCGCGCCGCCCCGCCGCCGCGGGAGGAGCGGGCCCGCGGTGGGGGCGGGGAGCGCGACGTGGCCGACCCGGCTCCACGGCGTCGAGGGAAAGGTCGGCGCCGCCTGCGCGCGGGCGATCGACGCGGCGAGCACAAGCGCGAGGGATGCGTAGGGCCGAGGGCTCATCGCACGAAGAGCGCCTGGATCACCGGGGCGCTGCGGCGGGTGCCGTCGCCCGCGATGTACGCGCGGGCGCCCCGGAGCTCTCCCGTCACGTCGACCTCTTGAGACTCGCGCAGCGCGGCGCCGTGGGGAGGATCGACCCAGGCGACGCACTGCGAACCTGGGCACGCGCGATCGACCACGAGGAGCTGAAAGGTCGGGCCCTCCGGGCCAGCCTCGATGGCGCGCAGCACCCTCCCGCGCACCCGCACCCTCGCGCCGTCGCGGGGCTGGGCGAGCAGGCTCGCCGCGTGCTCGCCCGGCGACGCCGCGAGGTACTGCTCGGGCGTGACGCCGCGGTAGACCTCGATGCGCTGGCTGGCCGGGACGCCGCCCGGCGCGAAGGCCACCACCTGCAAGGGGTTGGGGCCGTTCTGCAGCGCGACATCGGCGGTGAAACGATCTCCTTCGACCCTCGCCCCCACGCCGCCCACGAGCACCCGCGTCGCCCTCGGCGCGGTGCCGCGCACGCGCACCAGCGCGGCGTCGGTCGCGAAGAGCCTCCCGGGCTCGTCGACGCGCAGCGGCGTTCGTCGCACCCGCAGCGCGTACTCCCCCGTCGTCACGACGCCCGCGCGCGTGACTCGCACCGGGAAGGTGTAGCGACGCGCGCCCTCGAGGTCGCTCACCGCCAGGGGCGCGCTCGCCTCGATCGACGCGATGCCGACGCCGTTCACGACCCGAATCGGGTGGCTCGACACCTCCAGGGCGGCGTCGGCGGGCACGTGGAACTCCAGCAGGAGCCGTGGCGGCGCCGCTCCCAACTCGTTGAAGCGCGGCACCACCCTCCAGGCGATGAAGTAGCGGATCACCCGAGGCTCGCTCGACCCGTCCCGCTCGAGCGTCGCGGGGAGTCGCACCTCGCCCACCTGCGTCGGCGTGACCTCGATCGAGCCCCGTCCGGCGGCGTCGAGGCGCACCCGCGTGCTGTTCACCCGCAGCGTCGCGCCCGCGGCGTCGGGCGCGCTCACCGAGAGCGTCAGCCGCTCGCCCTCGGCGGACGACACCGTGGCGGCGAGGGTCGGCACAGATCCCCGAGAACGCAGCAGAAACCCCGCGGTCAGACCGCCGATGGCGAGCACCGCGAGCAACGCGCCCAGGTAGACCGTCGCGCGGCTGCGACGCGGCCGGCTGAGGCCAGGAACGTAAAGGTCCTCGCCCGAATCGGGTCGAGGGGCGGGGCGCGCGGACCGTCGATTCAACGGCGGCGCGATCGGGCCCGGCGAGCCGATCAGCGGCGCGGGCTCCCGACGCCGCGCGGGTGCTGGGGCCGCGGCAGGCGGTCGGAGCGTGGGGGTCGCCGACGAGGGCTGCGGGATCCCTGGCATCGTGCGGCCGGCTCCCCGCGGAGGCTCGGCCGCGACGCGCGCGGGCTCCCCTGGCGCGAGCGCGACGCCCGTCAGGGTGCGCGACTTCGACGGGGGCGGCTTGGGCGTCGGCTCGCTCCCGGTGAAGCCCATCATCGTGCGGTGCTGACTCGCGAGCCGCTTGGGGTCGGCGGGGGGCGTTCGGGCCGGCGTCTCTGCGGCGTCTCGCGGGGGGGACGCCGCGGTCTGACCGGCGAGGCCGAGCATCGTCGCCTCTCGACCCAGGTTGACCCGCACCTGCGCCTGGGGAGGAGGCGGTCGAAGGGTCTGCCGCGTGCCGCACATGAGGCAGAACGTGGCGTCGGCGGGGAGCGCCGCACGGCAGACCGGGCACTCGATGCCGCCGCCAGAATCTCTGTCGCTTGACCCGCTCATGACCAGGTCACGATTCTACGCCTGGACCGGCCCGCGTGAGCAGTTTCTCGGCCAGGTCGGCAACCAGGCGCCCCGGTTCACACGATCACCCCCCCGCGCTCAGGGAGGGTGCACCGATGTCCAAGATCCCCTTGTTTCTCTGGCTCGTCTCGATCGGCTGCGTCGTTGCTGAGGCGGACCGGGCGGGTGTACGCCCGCGGGTCATGCATGACGCTCCAGGTTGGTCCCGGATTGAGGCAGGGCCGACGCCGCGGCTCTTCGCGTCGGCCACCCGCTGCGGCGACTTCGTGGCGATCGTCGGCGGGGTCGGCGCCGACCGCGCGCCCGTCGACGATTTCTGGCGCTGGCGCGACGGCGCGTGGGCCGCGCTGCCCGCGCAGGGCGCGCCGAGCCCTCGCGTGGGCCACGCCGCCGTGTGGGCGGGCGACAGGCTCTGCGTCTGGGGTGGCGCCGTCGGCCGGGAGGGGGTGAACGACGGCGCCTGCTGGCTCGCCTCGCGCGATCGCTGGGTGCCGATGAGCGCCGACGGCGCGCCCACGCCGCGGCGACGGCACGCGCTGGCCTGGGTCGACGGGCGGGTGATGGTCTTCGGCGGCGAGGACGACGAGGGTGAGACCCTCGGGGATGGCGCGCTCTATGACCCGACCCGTGACGCGTGGACGCCCCTCCCCGAGGGAGGTCCCCGACCCAGGGCAGACGCCTGGCTGCTGCCGTTTGAAAGTCGCGTGGCGGTCGGCGGGGGCGTCGGCGAGGCCCTCGCGCTCGGCGCCGACGACGGCGCGTGGTTCGACCCCGCGGCGAACCGCTGGGGCCCCCTCGACGTTGGCGGCGGGCCCACCGCGCGGGAGGGCGCGCTGATCGTCGGCGCGGGCGGAGGGCTGCTCGCGCTGGGCGAGGAGCTCTCGCGCTTCGACCCCCGCGAGGGCGGGTGGCGCCCGCGTTCGCGGCAGGACGCGCCGAGCCGTCGATGGTCCGCGGCGGCGGTCGAGGTGCCCGGGGGCGCGGTCGTGTGGGGAGGCATCGACGGCGGGGGGGCGCTGGGCGACGGCGCGCGCTATGACCTCGAGGCAGACCGCTGGAGCCCGCTCCCCACCGAGGGCGCCCCGTCGGCGCGCCAAGACCCGTTGGCCTTCTTCGACGGCGCGCGGCTCGTGATCTTGTGGGGGGCGAACGAGGGCGGGCTCCTCGCCGACGGCTACGCGCTGCCTCTGCGCTGAGCCGTGGTTGACAGGCGCGGAGACGTTTCGCAGAACGCGGCCCGATGAACCCGTTCGTGACCGCCCTCGCGCGCCTCGGCCGCGCCGCCTCGCCGTTGCTCCCGTCTCGCAGCGATCGCCCCGCGAGGCGACGATCGAGCGAGGGCGGGAGAGGGCCTGACGCAGGCTCTCGAGCGCTCCGCGGGCTCACGGGGCGAGGCCTCGGCGCGCTGCTCATCCTCGCCGCGGCAGCCGGGCCGGCGGCCTGCCGATCGCGCGCGCCGGCGGCGACGACCGACGCCTCGAGCGCGACCGCCGCGGTCGACGCGCCGTCGGTCCCCTTCGCGGTCCGCGATGACTCGACGGAGCTGATGCTGCTGTGGTTCGACGAGCGCGGCGCGGCGCACCCGGTCCGCAGCGTAGGTGAGGTCCCTGAGGCGCGTCGTCAGGTGGTGCGCGTCGACCCCTCGCGGCCCGAGCTGCGGGCCCCGGGATGGGTCTACGTGGCCGATCTCCGCCAGCGCAGGGCCTCGGGAGAGTACCCGGCCCGGGCGGTGCCCGCGGAGGCGCTCTCGGGGGTCGTGCTCGCGATGGCGGGGCACGAAGGGGGGCTCGGCTCGCCGAGGCCCGCGCGCGTCGCCGCGACCGCGGCGGGAGACGGGGGCGCGCCCGCCGCGAGGCCCGCGGTGATCATCTACGGGGCGTCGTGGTGCACCGCCTGTCACCAGGCCGCCGACTACCTGCGGCGTCGGCACGTGGCGTTCGTCGAGAAGGACATCGAGCAGGACCCCGCCGCCGCGCAGGAGATGCAGGACAAGGCTCGGCGGGCGGGCGTGCCGACGGGGTCGATCCCGATCCTGGACGTGCGAGGGCGGATCATGGCGGGGTTCTCGGCGCCGGCGATCGACGCCGCGCTCGGGGGCGGATGAGCTCGTCTGACCGCCTCGCGCTCGTGGCTTCGCGCCAGCGCACGACCGCGTCGGTCGTACGCCTCGGCGCGCCCGAGCGCCCCATGACCGACGCGTATCACCAGCTCCTCGCGTCGAGCTGGCCGCGCACGATCGGGGTCGTTCTGGGCCTCTACCTCGCGCTCAACACGGTGTTCGCCGGGCTGTACCTCCTCGGCGGGGACTGCATCGAGAACGCGAGGCCCGGCAGCTTCTCCGACGCGTTCTTCTTCAGCATCCAGACGATGGCGACCATCGGCTACGGCAAGCTCACGCCCGTCGGGCCCTGGGCGAACGGCCTCGTGGCCCTCGAGGCGCTCTTCGGGATCCTGTACGCCGCGATGTCGACGGGCTTGATGTTCGCGAAGTTCTCGCGGCCCACGGCGCGGGTCGTGTTCTCCGCGCCGATCTGCTTCGCGCGTCGCGACGGCGTGCGCTCGGTCTTCTTTCGCATGGCGAACGCGCGCGGCAACCAGATCGTCGAGGCCAGCGCGCGGCTGACGCTCTCCCGCGTCGAGCGCACCGCCGAGGGAGAGTCGGTGCGGCGCTTTCACGAGCTGCCGCTGGTGCGGTCCTCGAACCAGGTCTTCGCCCTCACCTGGACGGCGGTCCACGCGATCACGCCGGGCTCCGTGCTCGACGGAGAGACCCTGGAGTCTCTTGAGGAGGCCGACGCGATGTTCGTCGTGACCGTGCTCGGCACCGACGACACCTTCGGTCAGACGGTGCACGCGCGGCACTCGTACTTCCCCGACGACATCGCGTGGGGGCATCGCTTCGTCGATGTGGTGTCTCGCGATGACGAGGGCCGACGCGTCGTGGACTACACCCGCTTCGACAGCACCCAGCCGCAGGACCTGGATGACTACCCGTCGTCTCCCGCGTCGCCTCCCGCGTCGGCGGCGACCGACGCGTCGGCGGGCGGACCCGCGGGGTAGCACCGCCGGAGGAACTGCTCGCAGCAAGCGAGCCTCGCGCGCTGGTCGATCTCCAACGCGGCGGGGTCGATGCCGTCGACGCGCAGCGTGCGCTCGACGTTGAGGCAGCGACCCGAGCCGTCGTTCACCTCGGCGGTGACCCTCACGCTCGCGGCGAGCACGGAGCAGTAGCGGTCGTCGTCGATGATCAGCGTGAGCGCTGGGAGCCCGTACCGGCTCGGGTCCTCCTGGAGCGGAGAGAACCTGAGGCGCACGCGGATCTGTCCGATCAGCGCGCCGTCGTCGCGGTAGGCCCTGAGCGTCACCAGGGGCTGGCTCGGGTCGATGCCCGTCGCGCGCAGTCCGATCCAGATGTGTTGGCCGCCCTGAGGTCCAGGCGTGAGGTAGACCGTGTCTCCGTTCGAGAGGGGGCGGTAACCCGCGAGGGTGGGGCCGGTGCCGCCGCCGAGCTCGATCGTCGCGCCCGACGGGGAGCACGCCGCGTCGGGGGGAGCGATGTCTCCGCCCGCGTCTCCGGTCGAGGGGGTGCTCGGACCGCATCCGAGCAGGATCAGGGCGAGGAGCGCGCGTCGCACGGGGTCAGTTCACCCGCTGGAGCAGCGTGAGCATCCGGTCGGGCGGGACGAACTCCGTCACCCTCGCCGCCTCGCGCCCCTGCGCGTCGAGGAGGATCACCGTGGGCAGCCCGCGCACGCGATAGTCCCTCTGGAGCGCGTCGATCTCGGGCGTGGGCTCGGTGGCGTCGACCATCACCGCGGTGAAGCGCGCGGCCTCGCGCCGGACGCGGGCGTCGGTGAAGGTCTGGTGCTTGAGCTCCTCGCAGGCGGCGCACCACGCGGCGCCGAAGTCGATGAGCACGGGGCGCCGGTCGGCGCGCGCCTGCGCCACCGCGGCGCGGGCGTCTTGCCGCCACGTGAGGCTGTCGGGCGTGGGGCTCCACGAGACCGTCCACACCGCGCCGAGCGCCGCCAGCGCGACGCCGAGCACCTTGCGCGCGCGCTGGGACGGAGTGCCCTCCTTGAGCGAGAGGTGCACCGCGCCGATCGCGACGCCGGCGAAGAAGAGCGCGCCGAAGAACCACGTCGCGTGCGGCACGAACGCGGGCGGGTCCTTGAGCACCGGGACGAGGTGACGGAGGTACCAGAGCCCGATGGTCACGAGCGCGAGGCCGAAGATCCCCTTGATGCGCTCCATCCAGACGCCCGGCTTCGGCAGGCCCAGCGAGAGGGCGCCCACGAGCCAGAACGGCAGGCCCAGCCCGATCGAGTAGGCGTAGAGCGCGAGCCCGCCCTCGGCGACGGATCGCTGATTCGCCACGTGGTCGAGGATCGCGACGAGCCCCGCCGTCGCGCAGGGCGCGGCGATGGGGCCCGTGGCCACGCCGATGGCGAAGGCGCCGCTGACGCCGATGCCCCCCACCTCGGCGAGGCGGGTCTGGACCGAGGCCGGGAGGGAGATCTCGAAGAGGCCGAACATGTTCGCCGCCATGGTGAACATCAGCGCGGCCTCGAAGACCTGCACGAAGGGATGGCCCGCGAGGGCGCCCGAGACCCGACCCGTGAGCGCGGCGAAGAGCCCGAGGGGCACGAAGAACGCGGCGATGCCGTGCACGAACGAGGTCGAGAGCAGCACCGCGCGCCCGCGGCTCACGTTGCGCGCGCCGAAGACCGACACGGTGATCGCGATGAGCGGGTACACGCAGGGCGTGAGGGCGGTGAGCAGGCCGCCCATGAACGCCAGGGGCAGCGCGCCGCCGATGCCGCGGCTGCGCACCGCCGACGTGAACTGGTTGTCCTCCGCGAGGGCGAGCGCCGGCAGGGCGAGGAGGGCGAGGGACGAGGCGGCGGCGAGGAGGCGACGGGGCGATGCGCTCATGGGGCTCTCAGCGTACGAGGTTTGCGTCGTTTCGGTATTCGCTCGCGCGGGGGTGAATCTAGGCGCCTTGTGCAGACGTCACACGGTTCGGCCGGCGGGTGAGCTATAGTGCGCGGCCTTCAACGCCTCAGGAAGGGATCGTCGTTCATGAGCAGGAAGTTCGCCCTCGTCGGTGTCGTCGCCTTCGGTGCTTCGCTCTTCGGCCTCGAGGCGATGACCCAGCCGCGTCGTCCTCGTCGGCCGGTCGCGGCGCGCCCGGCCCCGGCCGACGAGCCCCCGGTGTCTGACCGCATCGCCCAGGAGCTCGAGCCGCTTCGCTGGGGCCTCAACCACGAGCAGGTGCTCGCGTACTT
This sequence comes from Polyangiales bacterium, assembly GCA_041389885.1. Lineage (GTDB taxonomy): Bacteria > Myxococcota_A > Polyangia > Polyangiales > JAWKRB01. The sequence continues at coordinate 39,658 of JAWKRB010000014.1, forward strand.
CCGTCAGCGCATCCGCGCCGAGTACGCGCCGCGGGCGAAGAACCTGGGGCAGATCGAGCTGTTTCGCCTGAACTCCGAGCGCGACCGCGAGGTGCGCCGCATCGAGCAGACCTACGTGCAGTTCGACGGGCAGCGCGAGCACCGCGCGTGGGACCAGTCTCTCGTGGGCGAGGAGTACACGCACAACAACAACGAGTCGATGTTGGTCTTCGCCGACGCGCAGGGCAACCGCGAGTTCTTCTTCTTCATCAACGACCGTCTCTGGAAGCGGGCCCGTGAGCGGCGGCTGGTGGGGGTGCGCACGCCCTTTGAGCAGTTCGCCGAGCAGCTCGACGCGCTCTTCGGCACGGGGCGTCGGCGGATGAGCGGTCGACGGCTGGAATTCGTCGACTGGCGCGATGAGAACACCCACCTCCGGGTGCACGACCAGAGGACCTTCTACGACCTCTTTCTCTTCGTGTACGAGGACATGAACACGCTCGCGAACCTCGCCACGCTCCGCCGCAACGTGCCGACGAAGGTCGTGCGGAGCGGCCCGCAGACCGACCTCGCGCAGCCCGAGGTGGGCAACGTCAGCGGAGACCCCAACGCTGACATCGTCGACCGGATCACGGGGAAGATTCGTCGCGTGAGCCACGCCGACGCGGGCGCCGCGGCGTCGGCGTCGGTGCGCGGCGGGCCGACAGGCCCGAGCCCGGCGGGTCGACCGACCGGCCCGGCGTCGAGCGGAGCCGCGGACGCGGGCGCGGTCGACCTCGACCCGCTCGGCGGCCTCGGTTTCTGATCAGGTGATTCGGACCTCGGTCACCTGGGGGTCGGCGAGGCGCAGCGCGGGGAGGATCACCTCTCGCTCGGTCCAGACCCGACCCGGGCAGCCTCGCAGCGAGCCCTTTCCGCGGAGCATGACGACGCCGTCGGTCATCGACACGAGCTCGACGCTGGCGCCGTCGCGGGCGAGCAGCGGGGCGATGATGTTCTCCAACGCCTCCTTGAGGTCGCCGTGGAGGGGCGAGTCTGCTTGCTCTTCGGTGCCGTCGCGCGCCATGGTGCGCCGGAACTTAGCACGGCTCGCCGGTTCGCGTTGACACTGGGAATTCAGCGAAACTAGGATTCAACGTCGTGTCGAGATTCCGTCTACGATTTCTGGTTCAAGAGTTTGACCTCCCGCCGGGAGACACGCTCCTCGGGCGAAGTCCCGAGTGCCAGATCACGATCGAAGACCCGCTGATCTCGCGGCAGCACGCGCGCATCATCGTGCAGGTGGGGGTGGCGACCTTCGTCGACCTCGGCAGCCGCAACGGCTCGCGCATCAACGGCCGTCCGGTGACCGATCCCGTGCTCCTGGTCGACGGCGACCGCGTGCGACTGGGCGCGCAGGAGCTGGTGTTCCTGAAGGTCGACTCAGACCCCCGCGCGGCCCGCGCCACGGGCGCGATGCGGCTCTGCTCCCGGTGCAAGACCCCGTTCCCCGAGGGGCCCCAGTCGTGCCCCCACTGCGGTCATGCGATCACGTCGGTCACCGACGAAGACACCGTGTCGGGCTTCGGCATTCCCAGCCGCCGCGGGTGGATCCTGCAGATGCTCGGTGAGGTCCTCGAGCGTGCGCTGCGGGAGAAGAAGCTGGCCGAGGCCGACCGCCTGCTGAAGCGCGCCGCTGAGGAGACCGAAGACCGCCTGCGCCTCGGCGAGGTCGAGCCCGCTCAGCTCGGTCGCATCGCCGAGTACGCCCTGCAGCTCGCGCGCTTGAAGAGCGACCCTCGCTGGGCGATCTGGGTGCTGGAGCTTCATAGCCGCGCCGGGGTGGTGCCCTCCGACGCGGTCATCGACGGCGTCGAGCGGCTCCTCGAGCACGCGAGCCTCGCTGACGCCGTCGGTGAGTTCGTGGCGCAGTGGGCGAAGCGTGAAGAGCCCCTCGAGGCGGTCGACGCCGGGCGCCTCGCGAGGCTCGAGCGGCTCGGCGGAGACCCGACGAGCGCCGACTGAGCGCGGCGGGCGGAGGGAGGTTCAGGGGAGGGGAGAGGCGCGCCCGAAGGGGCGCCGGCCGGGTCAGTGCGACGAGGTGCTGTTGAGCGCCTGAGAGAGCGCGCGGTGATCCTGCTGGAGCTGGTCTGCGAGGCCGCGCAGGCGTCGGAGGCGGCCGACGTACTCGGACCAGGGGCCGGTGAGTCCGCGGACCACCTGAGGCGCGATGCCCGACGAGATCGACACGGGCACGCCGACGGTGCCCAGCGAGGCCGCGAGGTCGCCCGAGGTGTAGAGCGAGCGCGTCGCGGCGCTCCCGGTGGGCGCGGGGGTGATGTTGAAGTTCGCGCCGCCCGGGACGGGCTCGGCGAACACCAGCGAGCCGAGCACGGGAGGACCGCCGCCGGTGCCCGGCGAGAACACCACCATCATCCGCTGATACTCGCCGCGCACCCGCGTCAGATCCGCGAGGGAGGCGCGGATCATCGCCAGCTGAGCGCCCTGGGAGAGGGCCGTGTGCCGACGGAGCTCGGCCCACGCCTCGTTGAGCTCGTAGTGGAACTTCATCAGCTTGCCCACGACGTCAGGGCGAAGTCGCCCGACGCGCCCCGCGTACGCGGTCTCGCTGAAGGGAGGCTCGGGGGGCTGCGACGCGAACCAGCTCGCGAGCTCCTCGTTCACGGTGGCCGAAGCGGAGGGGGCCTGCTGACCCTCGCCCTCGCTGCCCTGCACACCCGCCGCGGTGGCGGCCTGATCGACCTTCTCCTTGAGCGACGCGATGGCGGCGCCGGCGGTGTCGACGCTGCGGCGCACCTCGGTGATCGCCGCGGTGGTGCGCGCGGCCTCGCGCTGCGTCGCGCGGAGGTCGCCGAAGAGCAGGCCCGCTCCGAGCGCGACCACGCCCACCACCACCAGCCCGAGCCGGGAGCCGGACTTGCCGCGGCCCACCTCGTCGTCGCTGACCTCTTTGCCGTCGACGAAGAGCTTGATCTCCTGCGAGGGCGCCGGCGCGGTGACGCCCGACGACGCGAAGGGATCGGCGGCGGCGGCGGCGGCCTTCGCCTGCAGCGCGGCGCGCTCGCTCGCGGCGGCGGCCTCGGCCGCGGCCCGGGCCTCCGCCGCGGCCTTCTCGGCCATCTGCTGACGGATGAAGTCGGGCACGGCCAGGTCGTCACTCGCGGTGACAGGAGGCGCCACGATGCCGCCGTCGAACCCGGGAGGGGGCGTGACGATCCCCGCAGGGGCGGCGACCTCGGGCGGCGGAACCACGCCCGCGCCAGGGTTCTGGCCCACCTGGGTGCGGTTCAGTCGTGACTTGAGGTCCGGCTTCTTCTTCTCTTCGGCCATCGGCGCAGAGGCTCCTTTTGTCTTCTCGAATCGGCGTCGCGCCGCGCGGCAACGCCCCGGTCTCGAGGGTTGCTCCGACTGTGCGCCGCGAGGGCGCCGCGACGGTATCGTCGGCGAAGACGGGGTGTCAAGGTGATCGCAAGGGCCCTGAAGCATGGCGTCGCGCCGCGGACGGTGGGTGAGGTAGCGTCCCTCTATGATCCATGACGCGCTCCGCGCCCTCATTGAAGGCCGCGACCTGGATGAGCGCCTCGCCAGCGACTCCGTCGAGGCGGTGCTCTCGGGCGACGCTTCGGGGCCGCAGATCGCCGCCTTCGCGACCGCGATGCGCATGAAGGGCGAGACGGTCACCGAGCTCTGCGCCGCGGCCCGCGCGCTCCGTCGCCGCGCCGCCGCGGTCGCTCCGGTGCAGGGCGCGGTGCTCGACACCTGCGGCACGGGCGGGGGGCCGGCGTCGACCTTCAACGTCTCCACGTGCACGGCCATCGTGGTCGCCAGCTGCGGGATCAAGGTCGCGAAGCACGGCCTCCGCGCGGTGACCTCGAGGAGCGGCTCGGCTGACGTCGTCGAAGCCCTCGGCGTGAGGCTCGACGCCTCGCGTGAGTCGGTCGCCCGCTGCCTGCGCGACGTGGGCATCGCGTTCTACTACGCGCCGTCGTTTCACGTCGCGCTCTCGAACGCCGGGGTCGTGCGGCAGGAGCTCGGGTTTCGCACGCTCTTCGACCTCCTCGGCCCCCTCGCGAACCCCGCGGGCGCGACGCACCAGCTCCTCGGGGTGCACTCGCCCTGTTACCTCCGCACACTCGCCGAGGTCCTCTCGCTGCTGGGCACCCGCAGGGCGTGGGTGGTGCATGGGGGGGGCGGCGTGGACGAGGTGTCTCCGGCGGGGCCGACGCAGGTGGTGATCCTCCGGCAGGGGGTGATCACCGAGAGCACGGTGGTCCCCTCGGACTTTGGCCTCGAGCGCGCGGGGCTCGAGACGCTGCGAGGAGGCGACCCCGCGCACAACGCCGGGGTCATTCGCTCGGTGCTCGCGGGCGCGCCCGGCGGCCCCCGCACGGCGGTGCTGCTCAACGCCGCCGCGGCGATCGCCGTCGCCGACGTGACCAGCGACCTCAAAGAAGCCGCCGCCATCGCGGTCGACGCGATCGACAGCGGGCGCGCGGCGAAGACCCTCGCGCAGTGGATCGAGGCCTCCAGGTCCACCGGCTGAAGCGCGTCGTTCGGGTGGCACCCTGGAACCCGCATTTCGCAGCCGATCCGAGCGCTTGTGAGATCTTTCGCGCCCCGCGCGATGCGTGCTACTTGAGGAGTGATGCGTCGTCCTCGGATGAGTCAGAGGCTCGATACCGTCCTCGAGATGGCTTCGGTCGCGCGCCAGGGGATGCTCATCCCACGCATCCGACGCAACCTCCGCGTCGAGGGCGACAGCGATCAGCTCGTCGTGTTCGTGCACGGGTTCTTCGCCTCGGCGGGGGTGTGGAACCCGCTGTCCGACGAGCTCGCCGCCCGCGGCGTCGCCCCGCGCCAGCTGCATTTCAACTACGCGCCCGCGGGCTCGATCGAGTCGCACGCGCGGAGGCTCCACCACGCCATCGCGCGGGTTCACCCCCACGGGCCGGTGTGCATCATCGCGCACTCCCTCGGCGGGCTGATCTCACGGTGGTACGCGCAGATGCTGGGCGGTCGCATCGACGCGCTCATCGCGATGGGCACGCCGCACCTCGGCACGTCGCGGGCCCGCGGCTGGCCGCTCAACCTCGCGCGGGAGCTCTCGCCCGGGAGCTCCGCGCTGCGCGCGCTGGCCTCGACGCGTCACCGGCTCGCCAACACCCGGGTGACCTCGATCGTGGGGGGCATCGACGTGCTGGTCGACGCCGCGAGCGCGTCGCTCGAGGGCAGCTCGGTGATCACCCTGCCGGGCATCGGGCACCACGGGCTGATCTATCACCCGGCGGCGTGGTCCGCGGTGGTCGACGCGGTGACGGGCCGAGAGCTCCGAGAGAGCGGCACCTACCCGACCTTCGACGAGGTCCGCGCCGAGCGCGGGCGCGCGCAGGGCGCCTGAAGCCCGATCAGAGCAGCACGCCGCGCAGCACTGCGCTCGCGACCGTGAAATAGATCACCAGCCCCGTGACGTCGACCAGGGTCGCGACGAAGGGCGCCGACGCGGTCGCCGGGTCGAGGCGCAGGCGGCGGAGGAGGAACGGGAGCATCGAGCCCGTCACCGAGCCGAAGAGCACGACGCCCACGAGGCTGAGCGCGACGGTGATCGCCACCATCACGTAGTGCTGCGTGTAGAGCTGCTCGCGCCCGGGCCAGAGGAGGATCCTCGCCGCGCCGATCACGCCGAGGATCAGCCCGAGCATCATCCCCGTGCGGATCTCTCGCATGAAGACCCGCCACCAGTCGCGCACCGACAGCTCGTCGCTCGCGAAGGAGCGGATGATCAGCGAGGTCGCCTGCGACCCGGAGTTTCCGCCCGACGAGATGATCAGCGGCACGAAGAGCGAGAGCACCTGCGCCCGCGCGATCTCGTGCTCGTAGGCGCTCATCGCCGACGCGGTGAGGGTCTCGCCGAGGAGCAGCACCGCGAGCCAGGGCGCGCGCTTCTGGACCATCACCCAGAGGGAGATGTCGAGGTAGGGCGACTCGACGGCCTCCATGCCGCCCATCTTCTGAATGTCCTCCGCGGCGACCTCGGACTGCACGTCCTGCACGTCGTCGAAGGTGATGATCCCCAGGATCTCGCCGCTCGTGTCGGTCACGGGCAGCGCGAGGCGATCGTACTTCTTGAAGAGCGAGACCACCTCTTCGCGGGTCGCCGTGGCCTGGAGCGAGATCAGCGACCCGTCGTCGAGCTCGGAGATCAGGGTCTCGGGGTCGGCGAGCACCAGCGTCGAGAGCTCGAGGTCGTCGAGGAGCCGCCCTCGCGCGTCGACCACGTAGACCACGTTCACCGTCTCTCGACGGGGAGCCTGCTCGCGAATCACCGCCAGGGCCTGCGCCACCGTGAGCTCGGGGCCGAAGGCGACGTACTCGGGGGTCATCAGGCGCCCGGCGCTGTCCTCGGGGTAGCCCAGGAGCCGCCGCGCGATCTTGCGCTGGTCGGGGGAGAGGGTCTGGAGGATGCGGCGGGTGACCGTCGAGGGCAGCTCCTCGAGGAGCCGCGTGCGGTCGTCGGGGGCCATCTCGTCGAGGACCCGCACGATCTGCTCGTCGCCGAGGGTCTCGATGAGCCGCGTCTGCAGCTCGAGCGGGATGTACTCGAAGGTCTCGGCGGCGAGCTCCCTCGGGAGGATTCGGAAGACGATCGCGCTGTCGTGCAGCGAGATGCAGTCGAGCACCTCGGCGCGGTCCGAGGGTTCGAGCTCAGAGATGGTCCCGCGGAGCGTGTCCCAGTCCTTCGCCTGGATCAGCTCCTCGAAGTCGGGCTTGAGCAGGGGTCCGAGCATGGGGTCACCTCCGAGACGCCGATTCTCAGGCGCGGAGGGTGGACCATGCGAGCGTGGGAGGGAAGCGCGTTCTCAGCCCTTCTTCTTTCCGAAGATCGCGCGCACGGGATCAGGCAGTCGAGACATGACCTCGCCCTTCGCCATGCTCACATACGAGCGCGCCACCTGCTTCGCGACGGCGGTCTTCGCCTGCAGGCTGTCGGTCGTCGAGGTCTCGACCCCGAGGGTGCCGTCTTCGAACTGCTGCTTCGTGCGGCGGCGCTGGAGCTTGCCCGACGAGGTCTTCGGGATCGAGCCGAGGGGGATCAGCGCCACCTTGGACGGGTTGATCCCCACCTGCGACTGCACCACCCCCGCGATCCTTCGCTCGAGCTCGGTGAGCTCCTGGTCGCTCGGTCGCTGCTTCGTCGCCCACTCGGCGACGATCACCAGCTGCTCCGACGCGGAGCCCTCGGGCTGCACGCTGAACGCGATGACCGAGCCGCGGCGCACGCCGGGCACGTCCTGCACCAGCCACTCGATGTCGGTCGGGTAGTAGTTGCGCCCATTGATGATGATCATGTCCTTCACGCGGCCGCACACGTAGACGTGACCGTCGACCACGTACCCGAGGTCGCCCGTGAAGAGCCACCCGTCGCGAAAGCTCTGCGCCGTCGCCTCGGGGTTGTTGTAGTACCCCGGCGTCACCGAGGGACCCTTGAAGCCGAGCTCACCGACCATGCGGTCGGGGAGGCGGTTGCCGGCCTCGTCGAAGGCCCCCAGGTCGTGGCCGGAGAGCACCTTGCCGCAGGCCACGATCTCGGCGCTGCGCGCGCCCTCCACCGACGGGTCGAAGGGCCTGGCCTCGCCGAGGCGAAACGCGTCGAGGTCGACGGTGTCGGTCTTCAGCACGTCGCGGGTGGGCTCGAAGGACATCGCGAGCGTCGCCTCGGCCATGCCGTAGCAGGGCAGCATCGCCTCCATGCGCATGCCCGCGGGCTTCAGCCGCTCGACGAAGGACCGCAGCGTCGAGGGCTGAATCGGCTCGGCGCCGCAGCCCGCCACGCGGAGGTGCGACAGGTCGTACGAGGCCATGTCCTCGTCGCGGACCTTTCGCGCCGCGAGGGCGTAGGCGAAGTTGGGCGCGAAGGTGATCGTCGCCTTGTACTTGGTGATCATCTCGAGCCAGTACACGGGGCGCTTCACGAACTCCATGGTGGGCAGGAAGGTGATCGGGATGCGGCCCATGAGCGGCGCGATCACCAGGCCGATGAGCCCCATGTCGTGGTAGAGCGGCAGCCACGACACGCCGCGGTCGTCGTCGCGCGAGTCGACCGAGTCGGGGCCCGTGCGCATGATCGCGAAGGTGTTCTCGCTCAGGTTCTTGTGGGTGACGATCACGCCCTTGGGCGCCGACGTGCTGCCCGAGGTGTACTGCAAGAAGCAGATGTCGTCGGGGCTGACGCTCGCCTCGGCGCCGCTCGTCGCCGCGTCGAGGTTGAGCGACTCGAGGGTCAGCAGGCGCTCGACGGCCCCCTGCTCGAGCAGCGAGCCGACGATGGGGCGCACCTGCCGCGTCGTGAGGAGCGCCCTCGCGCCCGACGACGAGACGATGTGCTCGGCGTTCTTCGTGTAGCTCTCGACCTTGCCCAGCGCGACCGGGGGATACATCGGCACCGGCACTACGCCGGCGAGGGTCGCGCCGAGGAAGGTCAGCACGAAGTCTTCGGGCATCGGCACGATCATGGCGAGGCGATCGCCCTTCTGCAGGCCCTCCGCCCGGTACGCCGCCGCGCGGCGCGTGCACGCCTCGTAGAGCGAGCGGTAGGTGTAGGACCTGGGCTCCTCGCCCGGCGTCTCGAAGATGTACGCGGTGCGGTCGGGCTGCACGGCGGCGCCCTCGCGAATCGCGTCGGCTACGGTCTGGGACCAATTGTTGGACATTGAAGCGCTCCCGTCGGCGCGACCCCGCAATGAGGGTCGAGGCGCCGCGAATTGCCGCAGGTCGGAGAGAATCGCAACCCGCGCAGCCGCGTGCACGGTGCGCGGCCTGGTGCCACCCTCGCTTCGCAGGCGCCTCGCCGCGACCCCGCGCGCCGCGCTTTCTCGGGGTGTCGCTTGCGGCTACGGTGCCCCGCGGCGGCCGCGGCGCAGGGTCGCGCCCCCGACACGGAGCCCCACGCATGGCCGCGCAAGACCTCTCAGAACGCTTCGACGTGCTCGACGAGCGGGGCGAGCCCGCGGGGTTCTCCAGGCCGCGGGGCGAGGTGCACCGCGACGGCGACTGGCACGCCTCGGTGCACGTCTGGATCCTCCTGCGCTGGCAGGGCCGCGTGGGCGTCGTGCTGCAACGGCGATCGATGGACAAGGACACGAACCCGGGCGTCGTCGACGTGAGCGTCGGCGGGCACGTGCGCGCGGGCGAGGGGGTCTTCGACGCGCTGCGGGAGTGCGAAGAGGAGCTCGGCCTCGCGGTGACGCCGGAGGACGTGATCCCGATGGGCAGGCTCCGCAGCGAGCTCCGCACCGACTCGGTCTGGGATCGCGAGCTGCTCTCGGTGTTCGCCGCGTGGGTCGACGCGCCGCCTCCCGCGCTGACCCCGCAGGCCGAGGAGCTCGACGAGGCCCTCGTGGTCGCCCCCGACGACGCGCTCGCGCTGTGGTCTGGGCGCGCGGCCGAGGTCGACGCGCTCTCGGTGCCCGCCCTGGGCGACGCGCGGGTCAACGGCGTGCGAGGCGCGCCGACGCGGCTCCGCGCGGGGGAGCTCCTCCGCCCCGGGTGCCCCTACCGGGTGCGCGCCCTCGAGGCGCTCTGCGCGCTCGCGCGCGGCGCGACGCCCTCGCCCGAGCTCTTCTCCCTCGACGGCGGCGTCGGATGAATTCTCTCGGGGGTGTTGCACAACCGCCCGGTGATGGCAGAGATGCGGCCACGGCGCGCCGCGGGGCGCGCGGGTTGCCCCATAGGAGCCTTTGATGTCTTTGCATCCCATTGAGAAGCTGCTCCGCGAGCGCATCGCGATCATCGACGGCGCCATGGGCACCACCATTCGCACCTACGGGATGACCGAGCGCGACGCGCGCGGCGAGCGCTTCGCCGACGCGCCCAAGGACCTGCTCAACAACGGCGACATCTTCACGCTCACCCAGCCCGCGATGATCGTCGACATCCACCGGCGCTTCCTCGAGGCCGGCGCCGACATCATCGAGACCAACACCTTCGGCGCGACCAGCATCACGCAGAGCGAGTTCTTCGTCGAAGACCCGCGGGAGCGCGGCGGGCGAAAGGACCCGGCGTTCTACCAGTCCGTCATCGACGACAAGTTCCTCGACGGCCTCGCGTGGGAGATCAACGAGCAGAGCGCGCGGCAGTGCCGCGAGGCGGCCGACCGCGTCGCGCAGGCCGACGGGCGGCGCCGCTTCGTCGCCGGCGCCATCGGCCCGCTCACGGTGTCGCTCTCGAACTCCCCCGACGCCGACGACGCGGGCTTTCGCGTGGTGACCTTCGACCAGGTGAAGTTCTCGTACGCGCGGCAGGTGCGGGCGCTGCTCGCCGGCGGCGTCGACACGCTCCTCGTCGAGACCATCTTCGACTCCCTCAACGCCAAGGCGGCCCTCGTCGCCATCGAGGAGGTCTTCGCCGAAGACGGCGTGACCGTGCCCGTGATGATCTCCGCCGCCGTCGGCCGCGGCGGCGAGACCATGATCTCCGCGCAGACCGTCGAGGCGCTCTGGAACGCCGTGCGCCACGTGCGCCCGCTCTCGGTGGGGCTCAACTGCTCCCTCGGCCCCGACCTCATGTACCCCTTCCTCGCCGAGCTCGCCGAGAAGGCCGACGTCGCGGTGTCGTGCTACCCCAACGCGGGTCTGCCCAACCCCTTGTCTCCCACGGGCTTCGACCTGCTCCCCGACGACATGGGGCGCTACCTCGGCGACTTCGGGCGCGGCGCGCTGATCAACATCGCCGGCGGCTGCTGCGGCAACACGCCCGAGCACATCGCCGCCATCGCCAGGGCGCTGCGCGACGTCGAGCCCCGGCGCCTGCCCGACCCCGCGCCCGCCGACCCCGAGCCCCTGCGGCTCTCGGGCTCGCTGCCGTTCACCCAGCAGCCGGGCGTGTTCATGATGATCGGCGAGCGCACCAACGTCGCGGGCTCGCCCAAGTTCGCGAGGCTGATCAAGGACGGCGACTTCGAGGGCGGCGTGGCCGTCGCGCGGCAGCAGGTCGAGAGCGGCGCCAACGTGATCGACGTGTGCATGGACGAGGGGATGATCGACGGCGTCGCCGCGATGACCCGATTCCTCTCGCTCCTGCAGACCGAGCCCGAGGTCGCGCGGGTGCCGTTCATGATCGACTCGTCGAAGTGGTCGGTGATCCAGGCAGGTCTCAAGTGTCTGCAGGGCAAGGGGATCGTCAACTCGATGTCGCTCAAGGAGGGCGAGGCGCGCTTCAGGGAGTGCGCGCGCGAGGTGCTGCGCTACGGCGCCGCGGCGGTGGTCATGGCCTTCGACGAAGAGGGCCAGGCCGCGACCTTCGACGACAAGGTTCGCATCTGCGAGCGCGCGTACAAGATCCTGCTCGAGGAGGGCTTCGCGCCGCAGGACATCATCTTCGACCCGAACGTGCTCACCGTCGCCACGGGCATCGAGGAGCACAACAACTACGCCGTCGACTTCATCGAGGCGACGCGGTGGATCAAGAAGAACCTGCCCCACGCCAAGGTCAGCGGCGGCATCTCGAACGTCTCGTTCAGCTTCCGCGGGAACAACAAGGTCCGCGAGGCGATGCACTCGGCGTTCTTGTTCCACGCGATTCGCGCGGGCCTCGACATGGGCATCGTGAACGCCGGGATGCTCGAGGTGTACGAGGAGATCGACCCCACGCTGCGCGACCTCGTCGAGGACGTGCTGCTCAACCGCCGCCCCGACGCCACCGAGCGCCTCGTCGACTTCGGCGAGCGGCTCAAGGCCGCGGGCGGCGACGCGTCGGCCGAGCGCAAGAGCGACGACGCGTGGCGGCAGGGCACCGTCGAGGAGCGCATCGCGCACGCGCTCGTGCGCGGCATCGACACCTACATCGCCGAAGACGCCGAGGAGGCCCGGCGGGCGCTCGGGCGACCCCTCGCCGTGATCGAAGGCCCCCTCATGGCGGGCATGAGCATCGTCGGCGACCTGTTCGGCGCGGGGAAGATGTTCCTGCCGCAGGTGGTGAAGTCGGCGCGGGTGATGAAGAAGGCCGTCGCCTGGCTCACCCCCTTCATGGAGGCCGAGAAGGCCGAGCTCGTCGCCGCGGGGCAGGCCGTGAAGACCCAGGGCAAGGTCGTGCTCGCCACGGTGAAGGGCGACGTTCACGACATCGGCAAGAACATCGTGGGCGTCGTGCTCGCCTGCAACAACTACGAGGTCATCGACATGGGGGTGATGGTCCCCTGCGAGAAGATCCTCGAGAAGGCGGTCGAGGTCGGCGCCGACCTCATCGGGCTCAGCGGGCTCATCACGCCCTCGCTCGACGAGATGGCGCACGTCGCCCGCGAGATGCAGCGCAAGGGCTTCACCCTCCCGCTGCTCATCGGCGGCGCCACCACGAGCCGCGCGCACACCGCGGTGAAGATCGCGCCGCACTACGACCACCCGGTGGTGCACGTGCTCGACGCGAGCCGCGCGGTGCCCGTCACCACCTCGCTGCTCAGCGACGAGGGCCGCGACGCGTTCATCGACGCCCACCGCGCGGAGTACGAGGCGCTGCGCCGCGCCCACGCCGCGCCCCGGCACGAGCTCACGCCCCTCGCGGCGGCGCGCGAGGCCAGCACGCCCATCGCGTGGCGCGAGGCCGACATCGCGACGCCCGCCCGCACGGGCCCCATCCACGTCGAGGTCACACCCGCGGAGCTCCGCCCGTACATCGACTGGACGCCGCTGTTTCACACCTGGGAGCTCAAGGGGGTCTACCCCCGCATCCTCGACCACGAGGTCTACGGCGAGCAGGCCCGCAAGGTGTTCGGCGACGCCAACGCGCTCCTCGACCGCATCGTCGCCGAGGGGCTGCTGCGCCCGCGCGGGGTGTACGGGCTCTTCGCCGCGAACGCGGTCGGAGACGACGTCGAGCTCTACGCCGACGGCGCCCGCGCCGAGGTCGCGGCGCGCTTTCACTTCCTCCGGCAGCAGGTCGCCAGAGACGCGGCCAGGGGGCACCGCTGCCTCGCGGACTACGTCGCGCCGAGGGCGAGCGGCCTCGCCGACCACCTCGGGCTCTTCGCCGTGTGCGCGGGGGAGGGGCTCGCCGAGCTCGTCGCGGCCTTCAAGGCCGACCACGACGACTACAACGCGATCATGGCCGAGGCGCTCGCGGACCGGCTCGCCGAGGCCTTCGCCGAGCTGCTCCACAAGCGCGCCCGCGAGAACTGGGGCTTCGGCGCGGGGGAGGACCTCACCGCCGAGCAGCTGCTGGCCGAGAAGTATCGCGGCATTCGCCCGGCGCCGGGCTACCCCGCCTGCCCGGACCACACCGAGAAGGCCACGATCTGGTCGCTGCTCGACGTCGAGCGCGCCGCCGGCATCAAGCTCACCGAGTCGTTCGCGATGTGGCCGGGCGCCAGCGTGAGCGGGTTCTACTTCGGCCACCCCGAGGCGAAGTACTTCGGCGTCGGCAAGGTCGGGCGCGACCAGGTCGAAGACTACAGCGCCCGCAAGGGCGTCTCCCTCGCCGAGGCAGAGCGCTGGCTCGCGCCGGTGCTGGGGTACGAGCCCTCGCGCGCTGACCCGCGGGGGGCGTAGGCTCCCTGGCGCGCCGATGCCCATTCACGACACCGGGATGCAATACTGCCCTCGCTGCTCGCTTGAGCACCCGCGGGGGCGCTGCGCGCCGACGAAGGTGGCGCACGAGACCCTGCTGCTCTGCCCGAGCTGCGGCGGGGTCACGCGCGCGGTCACCGTCACCGAGCGCGAGCCGCTGCTGGCGGTCTACGGCCGCGCGTGGCGCTACGCGCTCTCGAGCGACGGCGCCGTGGCGCTGGTCGCGTTGGCGATCGGGAGCTGGCTGCTCTCCCTCGTCCCTCTCGTGGGCGGGCTGCTGGCGGCGGGGGTGAAGCTCTCGTACTTGTTCTCTGTCATTCGCGCGACGGCCCGTGGGAGCGACGACCTGCCCCACGCGGTGGAGTTCGAAGGGTGGTCCGACGTGATTCGCCCGACGGTGCGGGCGACGCTGGCGATGGTCGTGGCGCTGGCGCCGCTGATGTTCTCCCTGGGGTACGCGCACGACTCGCCCGCGCTGTACCCGCTGGTGGCGCTCTCGGCGACCTGGGCGGCGGCGTACCTCCCCGGCGCGATGCTGGTCGCGTCGCTGCACGAGGGGTGCCTCGGCGGGGCCAACCCCCTCCCGGTGCTCGAGCTCGCGCGTCGAATCCCCAGGGACTATGCGGTCACCGCGGGTGTGTTGGTGGCGCTCTGCGTGCCCATGGCCATGATCAACGCGGCGGCGGCGCGAGTCGCGATCCCCGTGCCTGTTCTCAGCACGGTGCTGAAGATCGCGCTGGAGGCCGTGGCCCTCGCGATGCCGCTGGGCCTGGCGCGCATCCTCGGGCTGCTGCTCCGCGAACGCGCCGACGAGGTCGCCCTGGACGAGTAAATGCCGCCAGGGCGTGGCAACGTTGGGTCATGCGGCGAAGCCATCTCCTCCTCCTCGCGCTGCTCGTCCCCGCGGGGTGCTCCGACGATCACCCCACGGCGCCCGCGGGCTCCCCCTGCGCGAACCCCGACACGATCTCCCTGCCCGACTGCGACGTGGGCAGCGACCGGTTCAGCGACGAGGCGTGCACGGTCCTCGACGACGCGATCACCCGCGGGCTCTCGACCGACACCGCCCGCGCGCCCTCGATCACCGCGCCCACCGAGGATCAGGCGCTGCCCGCGGCGGCGCCGTTTACGTTCACCTGGTCCGCGCCCACCGCGCGCAGGGGGCTCCCGCCGCGGCGCCCGATGACGTGGCGCGACGAGCTCGCCCGATGGACGACGCTGATCCCCGAGGCCCAGGCGCACTGCGCGCCCTTCAGCGGCCAGGCGTACGAGCTGCGCTTCGTGATCCAGGGGCAGGTGGTGCTGCGGCGGCAGCAGTCCCTCACGAGCTACACGCCCGACGCCTCGCGCTGGAGCTACCTCCGCACCCAGGCGGCGGGGCGCCCCATCGAGCTGCGGATCGTGACCGCGCGCTTCAGCAACAACCTCGTGGGCGCGGGGCCCTTCGTCGCGTCGCAGCCCAGGCGGTTCACGATCGCGAACTGACCTCCTCGGCGAGCCAGCCGAGGAGCCGCGCGCTGACCTCGTCGGGGCGCTCCATCTGCACGAAGTGACCGCAGCCCGGGATGCGCTCGACGCGGAGCGAGCGCGCGAACTCCAGGTGCGGGGCGATGAGCTCGGTGCCCAGCGCGGGGTCGTCCTCGGCCCAGAGGAGCAGCCCCGAGCGCTCGATGGGGCGCGGAGGCGCCAGGGGCCTGAGCCCGGCGCGCAGGGCGGAGCGGTAGTACGCCAGCATCGGGGTCACGTCGTTGGGGCCCTTGATCCACTCGCGGTACCGCCGCAGGCGCTCGGGCGTGAAGTTCGTGCGGTCGACCGCGCCCCGCGCGAAGGCCTCGCCGACCGCCGCGGCGTGGTCGCGGCTCAGCCAGCGCTCGGGGATCTTCGGCACGCCGAAGAACAGGATGTACCAGCTGCGCGCGAGCTGCCGCGGCGAGCCGAAGAGCCCGACGTTGCGGAGCACCCAGGGGTGCGGGCAATTGAGCACCGCGAAGCGCGCGACGCGGTCGGGGTGGCGCTCGACGGCGCACCAGGTGATCGCGCCGCCCCAGTCGTGGCCGATCACCGTCGCCTGCTCGGCGCCGAGCGCGCGAATGAGCCCGGCGACGTCGGCCGCGAGCGTGTCGAGGTCGTAGCCGGTCTCGGGGCGGTCCGAGTCGCCGTAGCCCCGGAGGTCGGGCGCCACCGCGCGGTAGCCCGCGTCGGCGAGGGCGCGCAGCTGCGGCTCCCATGAGAACCAGCGCTCGGGGAACCCATGCAGCAGGAGCACGAGCGGACCCTGGCCCGACGCGGCGCAGCGGAACCTGATCCCGTTCGCGAAGACATCGATCGCTTCGATCATGACGGAGGGGTAATAGGGTACAACCACCCCGATGCGAAGCGCGCCCGCGACGTGGCTGAGGTGGGCTGCGGCGGTGGCCGCGGGCTCCGTGATGTGTACCCTGTGCGATCAGGTGCACGTGCGAACGGGGGTCCTGGCGTACCGCGTCCCCGCGGTCGCGGGGCAGGCGGTGTGGGTGCCGGCGGTGTTCCTCCTCGCGGCCTTCGGGGGGCTCGCGCAGTGGTGGCTCCTGGCCCGCCTTGACCCCAGCGTGGCCCACGACCTCCGCGCGGGCTCGAAGGACGCCTGGGGCACGCGCGAGGCCGTGTTCGCCGCGGTCTGGCTCGTCGCGGTGTACGGCTCCAGCGGCTTCGTGCAGTCGGTTCCGCACCTCGCCTTCGGGGTGTACGTCGTTCTCTTCATGCTCCGGGCCTGGTCGCTGCGCGCGCCGGGCGTGGTCACGCACGCGCTGCTCTTCGCCGTGGTGGGCACCGGCTTCGAGGCCGCGCTGTCGTCGACGGGCGCGTTCTGGTACACGCGACCCGAGCTCCTCGGGGTGCCGGTGTGGCTGCCGGGGCTCTACCTTCACGGCGCCTTCGTCGCCCGCGCCGTGATGCGTCGCTGGCTCGTCGGGTGACGCGGAGGAGAGGGCTCATGGCGACGATCGAGCTGCAGAACAAGGTCGCGGTCATCACCGGCGCGAGCCGTGGCATCGGAGAGGCGATCGCGCGCACCTTCGCCGCGCACGGCGCGAAGGTGGTGCTCGCGTCGCGAAAGATCGAAGGGGTCCGCGCCGTCGCCGAGTCGATCGGCGACGCGGCGCACGCGGTCGCCGCGCACACGGGGCACGAGGCGGCGTGCGTCTCGCTCGTCGAGGCCGCGGTCGAGCGCTTCGGCCAGGTCGACGTGCTGGTGAACAACGCCGGCACCAACCCCTACTTCGGACCGATGATCGACACCGACCACGGCGCCTGGAACAAGACCTTCGAGGTGAACCTCAACGGGTACTTCTGGTTGTCGCGCGAGGTCGCCCGGCACCTGCAGGGGCGCCGGGCGGGCGGCAGCATCGTGAACGTCGCCTCGGTCGCGGGGATCATGGCCGCGCCCTTTCAGGGCGTGTACGGCGCGACCAAGGCGGCGGTGATCTCGATGACGCGAACGCTCGCGTTCGAGCTCGGAGGCTCGGCGATTCGGGTGAACGCCATCGCGCCGGGGCTGATCGAGACGCGGCTCGCGGCGGCCATCGTGCAGAACGACGACCTCGTCGCCGAGGTGCTGCGCAGAACGCCTCTGGGACGCTACGGGCAGCCAGACGAGATCGCGGGGGCGGCGCTCTTCCTCGCGAGCGACGCGGCGTCGTTCATGACGGGTCAGACGATGGTGATCGACGGCGGGATGACGATCGCCTGACGCGCGGGGTCGGCGTCGGGGAGCGCCGAGCCCTCGGCGCTCACTCGGCTCGGTTGTGCACCAGCACGCGCACGCCCGAGTCGAAGCGGACCTCGATCTTGTTGTCGGTGAGCTCGGAGACCACGACGCCGTTGCCGAAGGTCTTGTGCACGAGCCACTGATCCCGCGAGAAGTGATCGGTCATGCGGTAGGGGAGCACGCGCGCGCCCGGCGGGGGCACGACGGCGACGTGCTCCTCGGCGGCGCGCGTCTTTCGCGCCTTGGCGGCGGCGGCCAGGGAGCTCTTGGTCGCAGGCCGCGCGGCGCGGACCACCTCGGCCACCACGCCCGTCTTCGGCGCCCGGTAGTTATGGGCGGAATTGCAGGTGCGACACTCGACGCGCGCGGGCTTGCCGCCGGCGACGGCGATGATCCTGTGCGTGAGGTCCAGCTTGCACTTGGTGCACCAGGCGTCGATCTCCTGGCCGGCTCGAAGCAATGACATCGTGATCCTCGGGCGCGCGGCAGAGGGTGTAGAGCCGCGCCGAAGGGACGTGCTAGCAGCGAACCACCATGAGCGACAAGACCCAACGCGGCGAGCGCCTCGCGCGGCTCGTCGGAGTGATGGACCGACTGCTCGCCGAAGGCGGCTGCCCGTGGGACCGAGAGCAGACCCTCCAGTCGCTGAAGCGCTTCGCGGTCGAGGAGGCCTTCGAGGTCTGCGACGCCATCGACGACCTCGGCGCCGCCGGGCAGAGAGACGTGCGCGCGCCCGCGGGCGCGGAGCCCGACGCCGAGGCCCTGGCCCACCACCGCGAAGAGCTGGGAGACCTGATGTTCCAGGTGGTCTTTCAGAGCGGGCTCGCCGAGCGCTTCGGCTGGTTCACCGTCGACGACGTGGTCGACTCCATCGCCGACAAGCTCGAGCGTCGGCACCCCCACGTGTTCGGCGACGCCGTCGCGGGCACCGCCGACGAGGTGATCGCGAACTGGGAGCGGATCAAGCTCACCGAGAAGGCCGGGCGCGGCACCCTCGACGGGATCCCTCGCGCGCTGCCCTCGCTGCTCTACGCCCTTCGCATGGGCGAGAAGACCGCCCGGGTGGGCTTCGACTGGCCCGACGCGCGCGGCCCGCGGGAGAAGGTGAACGAAGAGCTCGCGGAGCTCGACGAGGCCTGCGCCCGCGGCGACCTCGACGCCGCGCGCGACGAGCTCGGCGACGTGCTCTTCTCGGTGGTCAACCTCGCGCGCAAGCTCGGCGTCGACCCCGAAGACGCGCTCACCCGGACCAATCGACGCTTCGCCGACCGCTTTCGGGGCGTGGAGTCGCGCGCCCGCGCGGCGGGCCGGGCGCTCGCGGAGCACAGCCTCGAGGAGCTCGACCAGTACTGGCAGGCGGCGAAGCGCGGCCCGGCGGAGTGAGGCGTCGGCGCAGCTCGCGGCGGCGTCAGGGCGAAACGTTGTGTCCCCAGCGGGATTCGAACCCGCGTTAGCGACGTGAAAAGCCGCGGTCCTGGGCCTCTAGACGATGGGGACGCGGAGAGACTCTGCCCTTGGACGGCGCGGAACCTACGCAAAGTGTCCCCTCAATGCAACCGTTGACCGCGGGCCTTCGCTGTGATCCCTCCCGGCGATGGAATCACGCGTGCGCCGCCAGCGATTCTCGAAGCCCCCGCTGAGGGCGCAGACCACGACGCTCTGGGAGTACCCCTCGCAGCACTACGGCGACGGCGTGCAGGGCGACCCCCGCTACGTCGGCGCCACGCCCAGCTACGTCATCTGGAACGTGATGAAGCGCTACACCCGCGAGGGCGACCTCGTGGTCGACCCCTTCTGCGGCAGCGGCACCACCCTCGACGTCGCCAAGGACCTGGGGCGGCGGGCGAGGGGCTTCGACCTCGCGCCCTCCCGACCCGACATCGAGCGGGCCGACGCCCGAAAGCTCCCCCTGGAGGCAGACTCCATCGACCTGGTCTTCATGGACCCGCCCTACGGAGATCACATCCATTACTCCGACGAGCCCCGCTGCATCGGAAAGATCTCGGCCTACGAGCCGGCGTTCTTTCAGGCCATGCGCGGCGCCCTCGAGGAGGCCGCCAGGGTGCTCAAGCCCGGCGGCGTGCTCGGGGTGTATGTGTGTGACTACTTCGAGCGAAAGAAGGGCCTCGCGCCCGTGGGCTTCGGGCTCTTCTCGATCCTCACGATGTGGCTCGAGCCCATCGACATCGTCGCGGTCGTTCGACACAACAAGGACCTTCTGAAGGGCAACCACCACCAGGCCGCCGAGCGAGACAATTTCTTCCTCCGCGGGTTCAATTATCTCCTCCTGGCCCGCAA
Organism: Polyangiales bacterium; assembly: GCA_041389885.1. Classification (GTDB taxonomy): domain Bacteria; phylum Myxococcota_A; class Polyangia; order Polyangiales; genus JAWKRB01. The sequence continues at coordinate 59,233 of JAWKRB010000014.1, forward strand.
GCCGCCGCCGCCGCGCGGCGCTCGCAGAAAATAGTCCGCACTTTCGCGCAGATGCGCTCGGCGGTACTCCTATGCGGCATGGGACCTTCGCGTCGACGCCTCGCGCCTCTCTTCGCGCTCTTGATCGCAGGCTGCGCCACCGCCGACGGCGTCGACCCCTACGGTCCGCCCGTCGACGACCTGGGCGGCCTGGGTGACCTCGACGCGGGCGCCGTCGCCGACGACGCGACCGAGGCCGGGGCGCTCGACGCGGGGCCGCGCTGCACCCGCGACGACGAGTGCGCCGGCGGCGTGTGCGACCTCGCGTCCGGGCGCTGCGGCGCGTGCAGCCCCGCCGACGACCGCTGCGCGCCCGGCTTCGTGTGCGACGCCGCGCTGCTGGCCTGCGCGCGCGGCTGCAGCGGCGACGAGGACTGCACCGCGCCCACCACCTGCGACACCGCCACGCGGCGCTGCACGGGATGCGTCAAGGACAACGACTGCGCCCTCGGCACGCTCTGCCGCGAGGGCGTGTGCGTCGCGGGCTGCACCGAGGCCCGGGGCTGCGGCGTGGGGCTCGCGTGCTGCGGCGGCGCGTGCGTCGACCCGCAGGCCGACCGGGGCCACTGCGGCGCGTGCGGCGTCGCCTGCGCCGCGGGCGCGGCGTGCTGCGGCGGCGCGTGCGTCGACACCGCGGGGAGCGCCGAGCACTGCGGCCAGTGCGGCCGGAGCTGCTCGGCGGCGAACGGCGTCGCGTCGTGCGCGGCCGGCGCCTGCGCCGTGGCCTCGTGCAACGCGGGCTTCGGCGACTGCGACGGCGACGCGGCGAACGGCTGCGAGGTCGACCTGAGCGGGTCGTCGGAGCACTGCGGAGCGTGCAGAAACACCTGCGCCACAGGGGCCAACGCCGCGGGGCGCTGCGAGGCCGGGCTGTGCCGCGCGTCGTGCAACGCGGGCTTCGGCGACTGCGACGGCGACGCGGCGAACGGCTGCGAGGTCGAGCTCGCCTCGTCGCCCGCCCACTGCGGCGCCTGCGGGAGCGCGTGCCCGGCGAGGGCCAACGCGGTGGCGGTGTGCTCCATGGGGCAGTGCGGCGCGACCTGCGTGGCGGGTCGCGGCGACTGCGACGGCGACGCGGCGAACGGCTGCGAGGTCGACCTCAACGCCGACCCCGCGCAGTGCGGCACCTGCGGCGCGGCGTGCAGGGTCGCCAACGCGACGGCGAGCTGCGCGGCGGGCGTGTGCGGCATCGCGTCGTGCCTCCCTGGCTTCGCGGACTGCGACGGCGACGCCGCCAACGGCTGCGAGCAGGACATCGGCGCCGACTCGACGAACTGCGGCGGGTGCGGCCGTCGCTGCGGCGTGGGCACGGCGTGCCAGGGCGGGCTCTGCGTCTCGCTGTGCGGGGCCGGCACCACCTTCTGCACCGACCGATGCGCGCGGCTGTCGGACGACCCGAGCCACTGCGGCGCGTGCGGAAACGCCTGCCCCGGAGGATCGAACGCGTCGCCGAACTGCGCCGGCGGACGCTGCGCGCTGCTCTGCGCCACGGGGTACGGCGACTGCAACGGCTCGCCGGGCGACGGCTGCGAGGCGTCGCTGAGAGACCGCGTCGACCACTGCGGCGCCTGCGGCGCGCGCTGCGACCGCGCCAACGCGACGTCGGTGTGCTCGAACGGAGCGTGCCGCGTCGGCGCGTGTGCCACGGGCTTCGCGACCTGCGACGGCGTCGACGAGAACGGCTGCGAGACCAACCTCACCGCCGACGTGCAGAACTGCGGCGCGTGCGGGAGGCGCTGCTCGCTCGCCAACGCCGGCGCGACGTGCGACTCGGGCGTGTGCGCCGTCGGGAGCTGCTCGCCGGGCTTCGCGAATTGCAACGGCGTGGCCTCCGACGGGTGCGAGATCAACACCGCCTCCGACAACTTCAACTGCGGCGCGTGCGGCGTGAGCTGCGCGCCGGGGACGGCGTGCTCGGGCGGGAGCTGCCGGAGCACCTGCGCTCCCGGCACGACGTACTGCTCGGGCGGCTGCGTGGACCTGCAGACGAATTCCAACCACTGCAACGGCTGCGGCAGGGTGTGCCCGGCGGGGCAGAGCTGCGTCGGCGGCGCCTGCACGCAGCCGGGCCCCGCGAACGACCTCTGCGGGGGCGCGACCACCGTGCCAATGAGCTCGACCCAGTGGACCACCACGGGCTCGAACGCGGGCGCCGCGGGCAACCTCGCCGCGCCCTGCGGCTTCAACGTGGGCACCGACGTGTGGTTTCGCTTCACGATCCCCGGCCCGTCGCGGGAGCTGGTGTACGCAGACACCTTCGGGAGCTCCTTCGACACGGTGCTCTTCTTCGCGTCGAGCTGCGGCGCGGCGCTGAGCGGATCGACGACGTCGGGCGACGCCTTGTGCAACGACGACTCGGGATCGGTCGGCTGCGTGGGCGGCCTGCAGTCGCAGGTGACCGCGCTGCTCAACCCCGGGACGTACTACCTCGTGCTCGGGGGCTACAACGGCGCCTCCGGCTCGTACTCGTTGCGCTTTCAGCACCTCGCGGTGGGCAACGGGGCGGTCGGCCAGATCGGCCCCGGCTCGAGCTCGCTCGCGGGGTTCACCTCGGGCTCGGGGCAGATCGTGGGCTGCACCGGGTCAGGCCCGGAGCAGAGCTGGTGGTGGCGCACCTGCCCGAGCTCGGCCGCGGGCACGCTCTCGGCGTCGACCTGCAGCGCCAGCTGGGACACCGTGCTCTACCTCCGCAACGGAGACGGCGGCGGCGGCGCGTGCAACGACGACAGCTGCGGGCTGCAGTCTTCGCTCTCGGGCGCCGTCACCGCGGGCGCTGGCATTCACACGCTGACCCTCGACGGGTTCGGCAGCGCGTCGGGCTCCGCGACGGTCTCGGTGACCCGCCCCTGAGCCCTCAGCGGATCTCGGCGCTCAGCGAGACGAGCAGGGTGCGGCCGCTCTGGGGCATCGCCGTGAGGCGGTCGCTGTACTCCCGCGAGAGGGGCACGGCGTAGCGCCAGTCGAAGACGTTGTAGGCGCCGACGGCGTAGCGCAGGCCGTACCGCTGGGCGCGCCCCGAGGCCACCACGTCGAGGATCAGCCCCGGGTCGGTGCGCTGCTGCCCGGGGTCGTCGGCGCGGTCGTTGCGGTCCCACCGCGGTCCCTCGAAGCTCAGGCGGAGCATGCCCGTGAGCACGTCGGGGAGGATCGGCGCCGCCGCGCGCACGGAGAAGAGGTGCTCCGGCGCGTTGGGCACCTCGCGCAGCCGCGCGGCCGCCGTGGTGCTCGCCGGCTGCTGGTAGGCCGAGCGCTGGAACGAGTACGACGCCGAGAACATCCAGCCCCGCCGCCACTCGCGGCGCACCTCGGCCTCGCCGCCGACCGTGAGGATCGGCGCCTCGGTGTTGGCGTACTGCGACACGTCTTGCATCGCGCCCGCGGGCCGCACGTCGCGCAGCGCGATGAGCTGATCGATGTAGTTCACGTACCCGGTGACCAGCGCCGACCAGTTCGTCGCGAAGCGGTGGGTGTACTCCACCTCGCCCGAGTAGATCGTCTCGGGGCGGAGGTTGTCGCCGCGGATCTGCGTGACCCCGCCGTCGTTGTAATAGAGCTCGTAGATGCTCGGCGCGCGAAACGCGCTGCCGCCCATGACCTTGAAGTTGCCGTTGGCCCACGGGCGAAAGATCACGGCGAGGCGCGGGTTCACCGTCGCGCCGAAGGTGCTGTACCAGTCCGCGCGCGCCCCCAGCGAGACCCTGAAGCGCTGCGAGGGGATCACCTCGGCGGAGAGGTACCCCGCGGCGATGCCGAAGGGTCGCTGCTCGTCGAGGTACGTGCTGTTCGGCGAGCCCACGTTGAACTCGTCGCCGCGCTGCCGCACGTCGAAGTGGTACTGACCCTCGCCCCCCACGCTCAGCCGCAGCCAGCGCGCGGGCTCGAGCACGAGGCGGAGCTCCGCGCCGGTCCAGCTCCCGGTGAAGGTCTCGCGCCGGTAGCCCCTCGGGTCGTCTTCGGGGATCAGCACGCTGGCGTAGTCGTAGCGGTTGAAGAACGCGCGGCTGAGCAGCTGCACCGTCTGCGACAGCCGCGGCTCGAAGCGCAGCTCGAGGAGCCCGCGGGTGTCGGCCAGGTGGTTTCGAGCGTCGCCCGGCGCGCTGCCGTACACCGCGCCGGGAAAGACCTTGTTGCGCGTGTTCAGCAGCCACTGGAGCGTGAGCGCGCGGTACCACGCCCGCCCGGTGACGGTGCCCGAGGTGAACCCGTCGACGCCCCGGAGCTCGGAGGGCACCTCGGGCCGCGCGCCCATCGCGGGCTGCGCGAGCGTCGGCAGCACGAAGTCTCGCCCGCCGCCCATCGCGCCGCCGAGCGACACCCAGATCCCCGCGTCGCCCTCGAAGCGGTGGCGCAGCCCGACGCGCGCCCGCGCGACGCCGAACTCGTTGGTGCCCAGGCCCACGTCGACGCCGTTGGTCACGCCGCGCGAGCGCGTCACGAGGTTGATCACGCCCGAGAACGCGCCGGTGCCGTAGAGCACCGAGCCCGGGCCGCGCACGACCTCGATGCGCTCGACGTCCTCGAGGTCGCTGCGGGCGTCGAAGCTCACGTAGGAGCTGTTGATCCAGTTGTCGTTCGTGGGGTGGCCGTCGACCAGCACCAGCACGCGGTTGCCGTAGTCGCCGGGGCGCCCGAAGCCTCGAAAGCCCACCGAGGGGTACAGCCGGTCGTCGGAGAGGTACACCCCGCGAACGCCCCGCAGCGCCTCGGCGATGGTGGGGTACGCCATCGCCCGGAGCTCTCGCCCGGTCACGATCGAGACCGAGCCCGGCGCGTCTTCGACGCTCTCGGTCGCGCGGGAGGCCGCCGAGACCTCCTCGACGGTGCGGAGCTGCACGTCGAGGGTGCGCTGCGCGGCGGCGTCGACGGCGACCTCCTGATCGACCGCGCGAAAGCCCTCCATGCTCACGCGCACCCGGCGGCGACCGACGGGGATGTCCAGCACCGCGGGGGTGAAGCCCGCGGGCCGCCCGTCGACCTCGACCAGCGCGCCGCGCTCGTCGGCGTTGACCACCACCGAGCCGGTCTGCGCGACGAGCTCGACGCGCGCGCTCGCGCGTCGCTGCGCCTCGACGACCACCTCGCGCCGCGCCGTGCGGAAGCCGTCCGCCGAGAGGATCAGCGTGTGCCGGCCCGGCGCCAGGTCGAGGTCGCACGGGGTGGCGCAGGCGACGGGGGCGTTCTCGAGGTCGACCCGCACCTGCGCGCTCGCGACGTTGGACTCGACGCCGAGGGTGCCCACGATGCGGCGGAGGCGCAGCGCGACGGGGATCACCGCCCCCTGACGGAGCGCGACCGGGCTCGACGTGACCGTCTCGTATCCCTCGAGCTCGGCGATGACCCGCGCGGTCCCGGGGGCGAAGGCCAGGGATCGAGGGGAGGCTCCCCGGGAGCCGAGGTCGCGGCGGTCGATGTAGATCGTCGCGCCGGGCGGCTCGGTGGTCACCTGGAGCACCGCGACGTTGGGCGCGATGCGCTGCAGCGCGTTGGTGATGTTCTCCCGCGCCGCGACGTCGGCCTCGCCCTCAAGCGCCAGGCTGAAATACCGGTGCGCGTCTGGGAATCGCCCGAGCTGCTCGTACGAGCGCGCGATGTTGAACAGCACGTTGCGGTTTCGCACCAGGCGGTTCGACGCGAGGAAGTGCTCGAGGGCGCCGCGGTAGTCTCGCGCGCGGTAGCGCTCGGCGCCGAGCTCGAAGTGCAGGTCGGCCTCGTCGGCGACGTCGTCGGCGCGCGCGACGCCCGCCGAGGCGACGAGGGCGAGGAGGGTCGCGGTCGTTCGGAGTGTTTTCATCGATGGCTGCGGATGTCGTCGTCGGGCGTCGTCGGGCGTGCTCGAGGCGGCCTGCGCGGCGGGCGGCGGGGGCTGCTCGGGGGAGCGGGGGCCTCGACCCGCAGAGGCGCCTCGGGGGCGGTGATGGGCCGCGGCGGCGTCGTCGGCTGGAGCACGACGAGGCGACGGAGCTCGGCGCCGGGCGCGTCCCCCACCCGCAGCGTCGCGGTCGCGAAGCCCTCGGCCCGCACCTCGAACGCGCGCGGGGAGGCGCTGACGCTCCCGCGCTCGACGCTCATCGCCAGGGGCGTGAGGCCGAGGTCGCTGCCCCCCTCAGAGACGACCGCGCCCGGAGGCGACGACTCGATCACGAGGGTGAAGCGCGCGGGGGGAGCGGCCGCCGCCGGGGCCGCGGCCGGGGGCGAGCCGCCGCGGTCTCGCACGAGCGCCGCGGACCCCAGGCCGACGGCCACGAGCGACAGCAGGCCGATCGCGAGGGGGAGGGCGAGGCGCCGGCGCTTCGGGGCCTCGGGGGGCGTGGCGAGGGCGATGGCCGCGGGGGGGAGCTCGCCCCGGAGCGCGGAGTGGGTGAAGGTCCCCGTGTTCGCGGCGCCCGACGAGAGGCCGAGCGCGAGCTCGCACTCCGAGAGCTCTCGGAGAAAGTCGTCCATGGTGGCCGGCCGGTGCGCGGGGTCTTTCTCCAGGCAGCGCATCGCGAAGCGCTCGAGGCGCTCGGGCACGGCCACGCCGGGGGAGCGCTCGCGCATCGGCGGCGGGGCGTTGTGCAGGTGCGCCATGAGGATGTGCACCGAGTTCTCCGACTCGAAGGGCGTTCGCCCGCACAGGCACTGATAGAGGATCACCCCGAGCGAGTAGACGTCCGTGCGCAGGTCGACGCGCCCGTGGGCGATCTGCTCGGGGGACATGTACCGCGGCGAGCCCAGAAAGGCCCCCTCCTTGGTGAGCTCCTCGGAGTCGTCGGAGAGCACCTTCACCAGGCCGAAATCGAGGATCTTCACCGACTCGCCGCCGTCCTCGCCCGGCACGAGCATCACGTTCGACGGCTTCAGGTCGCGGTGCACCACACCCTGCCGATGCGCCTCACGGAGCCCGCGGGCGATGTGCCTCGCCAGCCCCGTGGCCTCCCCCGGCGCGAGCGCGCCGCGGAGGCGCAGGCGAGCGTGCAGGGTGTCGCCGGCCAGGTACTCCATGGCCATGAAGAAGGTGTCTTCGCCCGCCGCGTCGATGCGACCGTAGTCGTACAGGGTCACGATGTTCGGGTGCTGCAGCCGCGACAGGATGCTCGCCTCCAGCAGGAAGCGCCGCTGAAACTCGGGGTCGTCGATCTTCGTCGTGAAGCGCGAGTGCAGCACCTTGAGCGCGACCGGGCGCCCGAGCGGGATCTGCTCGGCGAGGTAGATCCGCCCCATGCCCCCAGAGGCGATCACCGTCTGCACGCGATAGCGCCCGTTGATCGTCAGACCGATCATGGCGTCGGTCGCGGTCCTCGGGACGTCCCTGTCGTTCGCCGACGCGACCACCGCCACCAGCGCTCCCTCGATGCACCTGCGCGCCCCATCCGCTGAGGCGACGCCCCGCGAGCGTAGCGCAGCCGCGGGCGCGACGAGAGCTTTTTCGCCCCCCGCCTGACTTGAATTCGAGAACGGATCTCACTATTGTTCGTCGGGTTCAGGAGGTCGCGCTCATGATCGTGTGTGTGTGCAAGGGCATTGGCTGCTCGAAGATCCGCTCGCTCCTGGCCGACGGCGTCGACAGCCTCGAGGCGCTGGGCGAGGCCTGCGGCGCGGGCACCGACTGCGGCTCGTGCCGCTGCACCCTCGAAGACATGATCGAAGAGCACCAGGAGGGCGCGTCGCCCCTGGCCACGCTACGGCGCGGCCGGCTGCTGGCCGCGGCGGGTTGAGCCGCTTTGTCTTGGCTCTCGGCGTGGCGGGTCGGGTATAGCGTTCGAAAGAGGTAAGACGATGAAGGGCGACCCCAACGTGATCGATGTGCTCAACGCGGTGCTCACCGGTGAGCTCACGGCGATCAACCAGTATTTCATTCACGCGAAGATGTGCCGCAACTGGGGCTTCGACCGCATCGCCGCGCACGTGAAGGCCGAGTCGATCGACGAGATGAAGCACGCCGACGACCTCATCGAGCGGATCCTCTACCTCGAGGGGGTGCCGAACCTTCAGCGGCTGAACAAGGTCAACGTGGGCGAGACGGTGCCCGAGCAGTTCAAGCTCGACCTGGCGCTGGAGTACGAGGCCGTGAAGCGGCTGAACGACGGCGTGAGGCTCTGCCGCGACGCGAACGACCACGGCACCGAGACGCTCCTGCGCGCGATCCTGGTGGCGGAGGAGGAGCACATCGACTGGCTCGAGGCGCAGCTCGGGTTGATCGAGGTGCTCGGCGCCGAGCGCTACCTCGCGCAGCAGATGCGCGACGCCTGAGTCACCACCGGCGGCTCGACGGGGGAGGCGCGAAGCCGCTGGGGAAGGGCGACGCGCCCTCGCGGAGTTCGACTTCGTTGCGGTCGACGTCGAAGGTGGCGCCGCGCTCGGCGAAGAGGGCGACGCCGATCACGCCCACGTTGCGAGCGTCGCCGCGGTCTGCCGCGTAGGAGTCTCCGACGCTCCCGAAGCGAAACGCCGCGACGTGGTTCAGGGACTGCCTGAAGCCCCGCACCTCGACGGTGCCGTAGGGGCGGAGCACGTACCCCCGGCTCGCGAAGGAGCCCGGCTGCCCGTTCAGCACGTCGAGGCCGTCGACGGTGACCAGCGCCTCGAAGGACGCGCCCGTGCGGTTCTCGAGCACGATCGAGTAGCGCTGCCCCGAGGTGCCGAGGACGAAGGTTCGCCCGTGCATCGACACGCCCCGGAGGGGGACGCCGCCCTCATCGCGGAGGGACAGCCGGACGCCGTCGTGGCGCGGGCCGAGGGTGATCCAGGGTGACTCGGCGGCGGCCCGCTCAAGCTGCATACCGAGCATGCGCGCGTCGTTGTACCAGAGCGTCGCGGTGTCGAAGGGGGTCTCGCTGGCGCGCTCGAATTGGGAATATCGCACCCGCGAGCGGAGGTCTTCGCCCCAGGAGGTCGCGAGGCCGGGGCGCGCGGCGGGGTCGAGGTTCACCCCGCCGCTCGGCGCGGAGGCCTCGGGCTCGGCCGCCGCGACGCGCCCTTCCACGGCGCTGGAGGTCACGCGCACGCTCGCCGGCGCGACGCGCTGCTCGGCGCTCGACGCGTACGACGCGGGGCCCGAGGCGGCGCGGCGGTAGCTGACGGCCGTGTGGCCGTGGAACTGCGGCGAGCCGCTGGCGCAGCCGAGGATGAGCAGGAGCGAGGCGAGGGCGGTCGGGCGGGAGATCATGGCGTGGTTCCTCCGGGTTCGCAGGGAGAACGCCCGCGCCCAGGAGGGCTTACACCGCCAGGCTCACGGTCCCGCGTCGGCGCCGCAGGGGAGCACGGGCGCGCGGCCCACGGCCCGCCCCGTCGAGGGGTCGATGAACGCGCTGGCGCCGAGGTCGGGCGCGCGAATGCCCACCACCCCCACGAACCAGCCGTCGCTCCAGGGCACCAGCGCGGCGTTCTCGAGGGAGGTGAAACCGAGCTGACGCGCCTGCGCGACCTGCGTGCGCCCACCGATCGTGGTGAGGGATCCCCCGCGAAGCGACGCGCGGCCGCCGCGGACCAGGAGCTCGCCCCGGGTGAGCGGGGGCTCGAGCGCGGGGTTCGCGGGCATCTCCCGCGGGGCGTCGGCGCCGTCCGCGCGCAGGACCTCGGAGCTCGCGGGGTCGACCCGGTAGCACCGCGGCGCCGAGCCTGGCGCGCTGCCGCAGAGCTCGACCCGACCCTCGCGCACGCGGGCCCTGGCCACGCGAAACCCCGGTGGAAAGCACGCGAGGCTGACGTCGCGTAGCCCCGAAGACGCCGGGAACACGGGGCGAACCGAGGCGTCGCGTCGTCGCGGCGGGGCGGGGGCGGGCGGGTCGCACGCGGCGAGGAGGAGCGCGGCGGCGAGGGGGCTCAGGCGCATCCGCGGTGCGGTAGCACACCTCCGCGTGTATCGTCCGTCGCGATGAGAATTCAGGCACTCGTCCTCGCGGCCTTCATGGGGCTCGCGGCGCCCGCGTCGGCGCAGCCCGCCCCGGCGGCGGCGCCCACCGCGCGCCTCAACCTCCCGGTGCACCGAGCGCGCCTCGAGCACGGGCTCCGCGTGGTGGTCTCACCCGACCCCACGGTCGCCACCGCCGCCGTCGCGATCTACTACGACGTGGGCTCGCGGGTCGAAGAGCAGGGCCGCACCGGCTTCGCCCACCTCTTCGAGCACCTGATGTTCGAGGGCACCGAGACGCTGCCCAAGGGCGAGTTCGACCGGCTCCTCACGCTCCGCGGCGCCGACTCGAACGCGACGACCAGCGAGGACCGCACGAACTACTACGAGCTGCTCCCCTCGAGCGCGCTCGAGCTGGGGCTGTGGCTGGAGGCCGACCGCATGCGCGCGCTGGCGATCACCTCGGAGGCCTTCGAGAACCAGCGGCTCACGGTGATGGAGGAGCGCAGGCAGTCGTACGAGAACCAGCCCTACGCGCCCTCGTCGCTGCGCCTCGACGAGCTCTTCTACGAGGGATACTTCCCGTACTCGCACAGCACCATCGGCGACATGCGCGACCTCGAGATGCCCGGCGTGCCGCCGGCCGAGCAGCTCGCCCGCGTGCGCGAGTTTCACGCGCGGTGGTACGCGCCCGACAACGCCGTGCTCGTGGTGGCCGGCGACGTCACCCCGGAGCGTGTGATGGAGCTGGCGCGCAGGCACTTCGGCGCGATCCCGGCGCGCGGCGCGGCGCCGTGGCGCGACCCGGCGTGGACGCCGCCGCGGGGTGAGCGGGTCGAGCGCATCGACGACGCGCACGCCGAGGCGCCGGCGTTTCACATCGCGTGGCACGCGCCCGCGCGGCGCAGCCCGGACCACTACGCGCTGGAGGTCCTGGCGAACGTCCTCACGGGGGGCGACTCGTCGCGGCTGTACAGCAGCCTCGTGCGCGGCCGCGAGGTGCTCGCCGAGGTCGAGATGGGCACCGCGGACCGCCGCGGCCCCGAGATGTTTCGCCTGTGGGCGATCTGCGCCGCGGGCCACAGCCCCGCCGAGGTGCGTCCGCTCATCGACGCGGAGACCGCGCGCGTGGCGCGCGACGGCGTGACGCTGCGTGAGGTGCAGAAGGCGCAGAACGCGATCCGCGCGTCGTTCGTGTTCGGCCTCGCGACGCCGCTCAACCGCGCGCGCGCCCTGGGCCAGACCGAGCTCTACGACGGCGACGCGACGCTGCTCCTGGCGGAGCTCGACGGGTACCTCGCGGTCACGCCCGCCGACGTGCAGCGGGTGGCGAGCACCGTGCTCACGCGCGAGAACCGCGTGGTGCTCGACGTGATCCCCTCGACGCCCTGAGCGCTCAGAAGCCTGGGTTCGGGCGAATCGCGGGCGCCGGGCGAGGCCCCAGGGGACGAGGCGCGGCGACCCGCGTCGGCGCACGGGCGGGCGCGGTCGGTGGCGGCGACGCCTCCGTCGGCGGGCACACCGGCGGCGGCGGACAGCTCGCGCAGGGCGCGCAGGTCGGCGCGGGCGCCTGAACGATCGTCGGCGCGGCGCGCGAGATCTGGACCCACGCGATGGCGTGCGCGATGCCCGCGATGGCGATGGCGTTGGCGATCAGCGCCGCGGCGACGACGAGGGGGCTGCGGCCCGCCGGCTGCGGCTTCGGCGCGGGGATGTCCAGAATCTGGGTCTGCTCGCCGGGCGCCGCCGCGTAGAAATCTCCGTACGGCGAGGCCTCAGGCGGCGAAGCAGGGGGGGGCGGCTGCGGGACGTAGGGCTGCGGCTGCTGCGCTTGTGGCTGCGGCTGCTGCGCTTGTGGCTGCGGTTGCTGCGCTTGTGGCTGCGGCTGCGGCGGTTGGTGTGACGGCAGCGCCTGCTGCGGGGGCTGCGGCTGCTGCACGTGTGGCTGCGCAGCGAGCGGCTGTCGTTGCGGGGGCTGCGGGTCGAAGTGGGTTCCCGTGAGCGGTCCTGGGGGCGGCGATGGGGGCGGGGGCGGGCTCGCGTCGGGCTCGCCCGTCGCGGCGGGCATCGACGCAAACGCTTGTGTCACAGCCGTTTGCGCGCGCGGCGGGTCAGATACGGCGTGCTCGGGCTCTGTCTTCGGCTCCGCGTGCGGTGCGGGGTGCGCCGAGACGAAGGCCGGCGTCGGCTCGAGCTCAGAGTCGCCGGGGTCGTCTTGCGGCGACACGCTCGCAGGCGCCGAGGGCAACGGCGACATGAAGCCCGGGGTCGTTTGATTGAAGCGGGGCTTCGGTGGCTCGGCTTCGGGCGACGAGGTCCCCTCGACGGGGGTGGCGTCGCCGGGAGGTGGCTCGGCGCTCTGGCTCACCTCCGAGGGGACCGAGATCTCGGGGCGCGTCGCCTCCTCCGCCGCGTCGCCCGGCCGCGGCAGGAACACCCTCGGGCGCTGCGACGCGCCGCGATTCGCGCGAAGGGCGCGGCCCCCGGCGGGGCTGATCGGGCGGGCCGACTCCGCGAGCCCTTCGACGGGGGGGGCAGGTCCTTCGGCGCGCTCGTCGCGCAGGGCGCGCCGCGTCGACACGTCGAGGGGGCCCGGTCCGTTGAGGGTGAGCTTCGCCTTGGCCTCCATCGCGGGCGCCGTGGGGATGTTCACCAGCGTGTGCGACTGCTGGTTCACTGCGTCGGCGAAGAGCGACGCGAAGCGACCCGCGGAGGGCGGGCGGTCGTCTGGGGTCAGCGACCACGCCTCGCGGAGCACGTGCTCGGCGCGCGCGTGGAGGTCGGTGCGGTGCTCCCGCAGCCGAGGAAAGCGGGTCATGCGAACGATGTCGAGGACGACGTCGCCGCCGCCGACGAAGGCCGGGCGACCCGTGAACAGCTCGTACGTCAACGTCGCGAGGCTGAACACATCCGCCCGAGGCGACAGCGACGACACGTCCGCGAGCTCCTCGGGGGAGAGGTAGGCGGGGCGGGTCACCGAGATCCTCGGGCGCTCGGCCTCACCCACGCCGAGGAGCATCACCGCGCCGTCGTCGTCGCGCACCAGGACGTGCTCGGGCATGAGCGCCCGGTGCAGCACCGGCGGCGTTCGCGCGTGAAGGTGGTCGAGGGCCGCGGCGATCGCGCGCAGCATGCGCACCGCCGTGGGCACGTCGAGGCCGTTCTGTCCCTGGTCGATGAGGTCTTGCGCGGTGCGCCCGGCGAGGAGCTGCGTGATCTCGACCGCGCGCCCCTCGTGGAGCCCGGAGGCGTAGACCCTGGGGAGGTTCGGGTGCTCGATGGAGGCGCGGAGCCTCGCGGTGTCGAGGAACCAGTCCGCGAGGTCTCGCGTGAGGTCGGCTCGAAGCACCCGCGCCGCGACGGTCGCGCCGTCGGGCATCGTCGCGCGGTACACGCTGCAGAGGCGCCCCTCGGCGAGGAGCGCGTCGACGACCGCGCCGCCGGGCAGAACCGTTCCCTGTTGCACCCCTTCGCTCACGCCGCCGATGGTGTGCCCGCTGGCCGCGGGTGGCAACGAATCGGCGCAAGAAGAGCAGGCCGGGGGATCAGGCCGCCGGCGCGGGGTCGTGGCGGCACAGCGCGAACCACGCGTCGAAGGGCTTGCCGCCCTTGTAGGCCCTGCCGATGGTGACGTGCTCGCTCACCCGTCGGCAGTAGTCCTGCATCCCCGACCAGACCAGAAAGCCCAGCCTGCTGCTGTTCGGGATGATCTCGGGCCAGCCCTCGGGGTGCCGCGGCGGTCGCTGGGTGTAGTCGATCATGACCTCGCCCTTCTCGCTCGGCACCGCGACGAAGTACCCGGGGCCGATGGCGACCTCTTGAAACTTCGGGTTGTGGTTGTAGCCCCAGAGCGCGCCGTCGACGTCGCCGTCGGGCCGGCAGAAGCGCTTCTGAAACGAGGAGAACGCCGGGAGGCTGTTCTTTCCGTAGTGAATCACCTCATGCATCGGCTCCGTGGTGGGCACGAAGTAGTCGAGGGACAGCGGGTCGCTCTCGGCGCACGCGTCGAAGAGCGCGGCGAGCTGCGGCGGGGTCAGCGCGCGGATCGCGAGCAGGCGAGCCGTGTGGCCCGAGCTGTCGAGCACGCGCTGGAAGTTCTCCAGGTCGACCTTGGGGTCGAAGAAGAGCGAGACGTTCATCGTGAGGTCCTCGTGGGTGGAGGGGGATGGGGGCGTGTCAGGGCGTCGCCATGCCCTGCACCGAGACCGAGGCCGTGAAGTTCACGGTCACCTGCGCCGACGCGCTGAACTTCGCCGCGGCGGCGGCCGAGACCGCCACGGCGCGCACCGAGCAGAGCGCCGCGGTCGCGCTCACGTTGCCCGCCGACTGCAGCGCGGGCTCGACGGTGTTCAAGAACGTGCTCGACTGCGCGAGCAGCACCTGCGTGCGCTGCTTGATCCCCTCGAAGGCCGGGAGGTTGGCCTGCAGGGCCGTGATCAGCGTGGCGAGCCGCGCCTGCGCCGCCTGCGAGCCGCCCATCGCCGAGGCCGCCACCGTCACGGTGGGGAGCGTGCAGGTCGCGCGGGCGCGGGCCTGCGCGTCGCACGCGCCGGAGCACTGGGCGTTGGTCATCACGTCCCACTGCCCCTCGCAGCGCACGCTGCTCGCGACCGAGCACGAGCCCCGGCACTCCCCGGTGCACGCCGCGTCGCAGGAGCCCGCGCACGTTCCCGTGCACGTCCCCTCACACTGCCCCGAGGAATTCATCTGCGAGCAGGTGCCCATGCACGTCCCCGTGCAGCGCCCGCTGCAGGTCCCCGAGCACGCCCCCGAGCACGCCCCCGAGCACTGCGCGACGACCTGTCCGGAGCACTGCGGCACCTGCACCATCGCCGACGCGGTGCACCGCGCGTTGCACTGCGCGGCGAACTGCAGGTCGACGTTGCACACCCCGGGCTGCGCGGTGACCTCGAGGCGGGCGTTCATGGGCACGGCGGCCTGGATGATCGAGGAGATCTCCGTGTACACCGGGCGGCACACGGTGGTGACCTCGGCCTCGCCGGGGGTCATCGCGACGTACGCGCTCGCGGGCACCCCGATGGCGGTGCCGATGTTGCGGCAGGTGCGAACGAGGGTGTCGTGCACGTCGTTGATCGCGTAGTTCAGGTCGACGGTGGCCTGCAGAAAGGCCTCGACGCGCTTGGCGTCCTGCGACACGCCGAACACGCCGACGGTGCGGCCCTCGACGTTGAAGTAGGTCGGGCCGCAGGTGATCTCGTCGACCGTGCCGCCGCAGTCGAGGAGCGCGAGGGAGAAAGCAGGGAGGAGGGGAAGTAGCCAGCGCTTCATGCGCGCGAGCGTACACCCGCGCGACCGCCGGGGCGACGGGGGATCAGTACCGCGCGAGGGCGCGCAGGGCGCTCACGATGGCCCCGCGCTCGGGCAGCAGCGCCGCCTCGAGGTGCTTGTTGTAGGGCGCGGGGCGGTCGGCGTAGGCGACGCGGCGGATGGGGCCGTCGAGGTGCTCGAAGCACTGGTCGGCGACGCGCGCGACGAGCTCGGCGCCGAAGCCCGAGGTCTCGGTGGCCTCGTGCACGACGAGCACCTTGCCCGTCTTGCGGCACGAGGCGAAGACGGTCTCTTCATCGAGGGGCATGAGCGTGCGCAGGTCAATGACCTCGACGGAGATGCCCTCCTTCGCGACCTCCTCGGCGGCGGCGAGCGCCTCGTGGAGCGTCACCGAGTACGAGAGCACGGTGATCAGCTCCCCAGGACGAGCCACGCGGGCCTTGCCCAGGGGTGTGAGGTGCTCGGTGTCGTCGTCGTCGAGGGTGAACTTCTCGCGGCGGTACAGAAAGCGGTGCTCGAGAAAGATCACCGGGTTTGGGTCGCGGATCGCCGCCTTCAGCATCCCCAGCGCGTCCTCCGCCGTCGCCGGGGCGACCACCGCGAGGCCGGGCACGTGGGTGAACCACGCCTCGTCGCACTGAGAGTGAAAGGGCCCGGCGCCCACCCCGCCGCCGTAGGGCAGGCGGATCACCATGGGCACGGGCTGCTCCCACCGGTAGTAGGTCTTGGCGACGTTGTTCACGATCTGGTTGAACGCGCACGACACGAAGTCTGCGAACTGCATCTCGACCACGGGGCGCTTGCCCGCGAGCGCGGCGCCCAGCGCGGCGCCCACCGCGCCGCTCTCGCACAGGGGGGTGTTGATCACGCGGAGACGGCCGAAGCGCTCGAAGAGCCCCCGGGTCGCGCGAAAGGCTCCGCCGAAGCCCGCGACGTCCTGCCCCATCACGAAGACGTTGGGGTCGCGGGACATCTCTTCGAGGAGGGCGCGACGGATCGCGTCGAGGTAGGTGATCTCAGCCATGTCGGCGCTCCGTGTGCTGGGAGGAGAAGGCCGTCGCGACCTCACCCGGCGCGAAGACCGGGCGGCGGGCCTCGACGGGGTCGGGCTCGGGCGCCTTGAGCGCGTTCTCGACCGCGGACTCGACCAGGGCGGTCGCCGTCTCGAGCACCGCGCGGGCCCTGGCGTCGTCGAGGAGGCCGCGCTCGCGGAGCGTGGCCTCGAAGCGCGCGACCGGGTCCATGGCGAGGAAGCGCTCCCGCTCGGCCTGGGGGATGATCTCGTAGGAGCCGTCGCCGATGGCGTGTCCGCGCATCCGCGGCAGCATGACCTCCACCAGGGTCGCGCCCTCGCCGCGGCGCGCGCGGTCGGTCGCGCGTCGCATGGCGCCGTAGGTCGCGTCGAAGTCGGTGCCGTCGACGGTCTCGCCCGCGATGCCGTAGCCTACCGCACGGTCTGAGAGCCGGGCGCACGCGTACTGCTCCGACACCGGGGTGCTGAAGGCGTACTGGTTGTTCTCGACGACGAGCACGAGCGGCAGGCGGAGCACCCCGGCGAGGTTGAGGGCCTCGTGAAAGTCTCCCTGCGACGTGGCGCCCTCGCCGGTGAAGCTCACCGCCACCGCGGCGGCGCCGTCCTGCAGCGACGCCAGGCCCAGCCCGGCCGCGACGGGGATCATGGCGCCGAGGTGCGAGATCATCCCGACGTGACGAATGCCCCAGTCGGCGCGGAGGAGCCCGTAGTGAAACGAGCGGTCGACGCCGCGGGTGAAGCCGTCGCGCTTGCCGAGCACCTGGCAGGCGAGGCGGTGCAGCAGGGGCGCCGGGGGAGGGCGCACCGCGTCCCACGCCGTGGCGTCGCCCTCGGAGAAGAGCGCGGGCGCGAGGCGCGTGGGGTCGAGGTAGGTCGCGAGCACGGCGCCGAGGTCGCGGTGCACGGTGGAGAGCGCGTCGCCCGGCGACATGGCCAGCGCGGCGCTCACGGTGCAGACCTCGTTGCCCACGGCGGAGTACCACCGGCCGATGCGCCCGGAGCGGGCCATCGACTCGAAGCGGTGGTCCCACGCGCGGGTGAGGTGCATGAAGAAATGGGCGCGTCGCAGGAGCGACGGCGGGGGGCGAGGGCTCTCGACAGGGTCCATGCTGCGCGCGCTCTACCGTCGCTCGCGGGTAGAGCGCAAGGCGCCGCGAGCGATCAGACGCGTCGTGACAGCTGCTCGAGGAAGCGCTGCGCGGTCTCCCGGTCAAAGAGCTCGCCGAGGGCCGCGGCGAGATGTCCCATCGCGAGGAGAATCGCGTCGCCCTTCTCGCTCACCGAGTCGCGCTGCGCCCCGACGCGGAGCGCCTCGATCGCCGACTCGAGCTCGCTCACCGGCCACCCCGGCAGCGGCAGGTCGAGGGCCTCGGGCGCGCGAAACGACACCGGCGGCGCGATGCCCACCACCGAGCGGCTGTCGCTCAGCGGCGCCGCGATGCGGCGGAGCGGCGAGCGCGCGCCCTCGATCATCGGCGCGGGGGACGCGTGGAGGAGCGTGAGGTGCCCGCGCTGAGAGGCGGCTCGCCGCGGTCGGGTCGGGGTCTGCATGGCGAGCGATATTGCGCAAGTAAAGTACAGCAGTCAAGCGATGATTGCGGGTGATTGCAGCTTGGGGGTACAGTGCTCGGCGATGCCTCGCCCCGTGCCGCCCGAGACCGCAACGCGCCGTCGAGAGCGCCTCGCCGCGCTCCTCGAGGCGCTCGGCGCGGCGCGGGGCGCGAAGGTCACGCAGCGCGAGTTCGCCGCGTCGATCTCGCGGGAGCAGGGCACGATCGCGGCGATTCTGGGCGGGCACCGGGCCCTGGGCAACGACGTGATGCTGGCGGTGGTGCACGCCTACGGGCTCCCGGTGGACTACTTCGACGCGCCGCTGCGCCCCGACCCCAGGAGCTTCGCGCGCCGCGCCGTGGGCGGCCCGCTCTCGGCGCTCCCGGCGGCGGCGTCGCGGGGCGGAGGGAGGCCGGCGGCGCCTGGGCCGAGCTACGGCAGCGCCGACCCAGCCCTGGGCGAGGTGCTGGGCGTGCTCCAGCCCGACCGCGCGGTCGGCATGGCCCTCGAGGCGCTCTCGCGGCAAGGCATTCGCCACGAGGCGCCGGCGTGGACGCGGCTCGCCATCGCCGCGCAGTCGGCCCACGACCGCGGCGACCTCATGGGCTGGTACGACCTGGCCGTGGCCTCGGCGCACGTCGTCGAGCCCGCGCCCGCGCCGACGCGCCGGGTCGTCTCCGGCGAAGCTCCCCCGCCCCGACTGGCCCGCGCGACCCCAAGGAGCTCCGGCGAAGGCGGGCGCTAGGGTCGTGTGTCATATTATGTCTAATTGACATAGACTGACCCTCGAATCCGAGCGTGGGCCGAGGGGCGACCGTATGGTCTGAGCGTGATGGACGACACGCGAAAGACCCCCAGGCAGACCGCCCCCGAGACTCTCGGCAACATTGCTGACGGCAAGGTCGGCAACAACGCCCAGGGCGCGCTCGACACCTACGACCTGGCGCCCGTGGAGAGCGCGCTGGAGCTGGACGAGCTCGTTCGGCTCCGGGCCGCGCTGACCTGGGCCGACTGGAAGGCGCACGCGCGCTTCAAGAAGGACCGGGTCCTCCGTGAGGCGCAGCGTCGCTGGGGGATCTCGTCGGGGGAGGCCCCGAAGATCCCGGCGGTGCTCGCGGGGTTGACGGCGGCGAACGACGTCGACCCCGACGAGGACCCGGACCGGGCGTTGGACGGGGACCCGGCGTTTCAGTCGGTGTGCGACGCCCGGCGCGACGCGTGGATCGAGGCGATGGAGTCCGAGGCGATGGACGAGGAGCCCGCGGGGACCGCGAGCCGAGCAGGAGGCTGAGAGATGAACGACAAGACGAACGACAAGGATCAGAGGGCGGAGCTCGCCGTCGACGCCGGCACCCAGGGCCGCGTCATCGAGTCGCTGGTGCTGCGGGGCGACCTCTCGGGCCTCGCGCCCAAGGACCGCGCGCGGTTCTACGTGCAGATGTGCGAGAACCTCGGGCTCAACCCCAACGCCCAGCCCTTCGCGTTCCTGCGGCTGAACGGCAAGGAGGTGCTCTACGCGACGCGCGGGGCGACCGACCAGCTCGCGGCGATTCACCGCATCAACCGCGAGATCATCGAGGGCCCCAAGGTGATCGACCTCGCGGGCACCAAGCTGGTCTACGCGGTCTGCAAGGCGTCGCACCCCAACGGCCGCGTCGAGACCGCCACCGCGACGGTGCCCCTCGCCGACCCGATGAACGTGCTGATGAAGTGCGAGACCAAGGCCAAGCGCCGGGCGACGCTGTCGATCCTGGGCCTCGGGCTCCTCGACGAGATGGAGCTCGAGACGATCCCCGCGAACGTGCAGGAGCCCGGCGGCGGCGTCGACCTCTCGCAGTACGCGAGGGCGGTCGACCCCGTCGCGCAGGAGGCGCCCCCGAAGGACGCGGAGGTCGCCTGCGACCCGTCGCCCGAAGAGATCCCGGCGCAGCTCGGGGAGTTCTACCACCGCATCGGCGACATCGAGCTGCCCGGCGAGGCCGTGGCGGTGTGGATGAAGCACCGCGCCGACCTCGCGCCCCTCAGCGCGCCCGAGCGCGAGAGCGCCTGGAAGGCCCTCTGCCGCCGCACCGAGGAGGTCGGAAAGATGAAGAACGCCAAGGTCTGGCTCAAGAAGGCCATCGCCGAAGAAGACGCGCGCCGCGGCGCCGCCGCCGCCACGGACCATCAGGCCGCCTGAGCGCTCTCTCGTCGGCGCGGGGGCGACGATCGGCTACACTCTCCGACTCGCCCCAATGCCCTGCGACGAATCCGACGAACCCGCGCGCGTCGACGGGCCCTCCCTGGCCCGGGGGCGCTACGCGCGACGGCTCTACGAGATGATCTCCTCGTACGGCTCGCACCGGGCGGCGTGGGAGGTGCTCCAACGCTCAGGCATCTTCACCGAGTCGGCGGGTAAGTTCTACGCGGTCGTGCGCCGCAACGGGATGGAGGCCGCGCTCGACGAGCTGTTCACCCCCGACCGCCTCGCCGCGATCGCCGAGCTCGTCGAGTCACCCCCACAGCCCGTCGCGCCGCGGGTGTCGGTGAGCACCCTCGCCAATCAGTTCTACTGCGAGATGCAGGTGCACCTGGCGCGCACGCACACGCTCCGCACCGAGAGCGCCGAGCTGGCCGCGGGCGCCGCGGGGCACGCCGCCTTCGAGGCCGAGGCGCAGGAGATCTCCGCCGAGGAGATCCAGCGCTCCATCTCCGCGGGCGAACCCCTGGAGCTCGTCGAGATGCCCCTCGCCGCGGAGCTCAACGGCGTGCGGGTGGTGGGGCGCGCCGACCGCATCCACCTCGTGGGGCGGCGCGCGCAGATGGTGCTGGAGTTCAAGTTCAGCTCGCGTCGAGAACTCTTTCCCTCCCACGTGGTTCAGGTCGAGGCGTACGGGCGCATGCTCGAGGCCGAGGGCTACCGCACCGACGCGCTCGTGCACGCCGTGGCCGTGCTCCCGCGGGGGAGGGAGGTCACCGACGGCCTGGCCGAGGAGATCTCGCTTCGCGCAGAACGCGCTGCGGCGCAGGGGCTCTCGGCGACCGACGCGCGGGCTCCGACGGGCGCGCCCGACCCCGTGCAGGGCCTCACGGTGCGCCGGGTCGAGGAGGACGCCTTCGCCCTCTGGGTCTTTCGCCACAGCCGCGCCCGCGCCGAGCGCGACCTCGGCTGGGCGCTGGGCTACTGGTCGGGCCGTCGGGCTCCCGAGGGGACGCGCAGCCGCGGCAAGTGCCGCGCGTGCCCCTTCAACGCCGCGCGGCTCTGCGAGGTCCCGCAGGCGCCGCCCGACGGTCGCTACGCGGTGCAGCGGTCCGAAGGGCGCTACGGCGTGCTCCACGTGGTGCAGCCCTCCGCGCGGCGGGCGCGGCGAACGCCGGCCGGGTCGTAGTCCGAGCGCCGCCCCCCGTTGGTCGTTGCGCCCCCGGCGAGGGCCGGACCATCATGGGCCATGCGCTCCCTGTTGCTGGCCTCGCTCGCGATGACCCTCAGCTGCGGCACCTCGAAGCCCGACGAGGGCCTCGCCCTCGAGGGGCTCGAGGCCGCGTACATCCGCGCGGCGTGCAGCTCGCTCTCGACCTGCCCCGGCACGCCCGAGACCGCGCAGCTCCAGGCCCTCGTCGGGGGGACGCTCACCTGCGTCACGCGGATCGCGCCGCTCCTCACCGACCGCGTCAACGACCTCGTGCGCTCGATTCGGGCGGGGCGCATTCGCTACAACGGCGTGCTCGCGCAGGCGTGCCTCGCGCGCATCTCGTTCAGCTGCAACACCGACCTGAACCTCGAGCGCCTGTGCCCCGACGCCTTCGCGGGCACCCTCGCCGAGGGCATGGGCTGCTGGCGCACCCAGGAGTGCGTCTCCACCGCCTGGTGCGACCACGGGACCAACTACAGCTGTCCGGGCACGTGCCGTCCGCGGCTCCAGCCGGGGGGCGCGTGCACGACCTCGAGCATGTGCACCGCGCCGGCGCCGCTGAAGGCGCTCTGCGTCGAGGGGCGCTGCGTGAGCCTCGGCGTCGGCACGCCGGTGGGCGAGAACCAGGCGTGCGGCCCCACGCAGGGCGCGAGCGAGACCGAGTGGCTGCAGGTCAACTGCCAGACCGGCCTCGCGTGCTTCACGAGCCTGATGCCTCGCCCGCTGTGCCGGCGGCTGCTCACCGAGGGCACCCCCTGCGAGGCGGGGGACACCTGCGCGCGAGGGACCGCGTGCGTCGAGTCGGCGGGCACCACGACGCGGAGCTGCCGGAGCCTGAACGTCGCGTCGAGGGAGGGCGACCGCTGCGACGCCACGGGGGCCGTGCTCTGCAACCCCCTGCTGGCCCTGTCGTGCAACACCGCGACGAACGCGTGCGCGCGCATCGGCGACGGCGAGATGGGGAGCGCGTGCATCCCGGGCGACCTCAGCGTGAGCTGCGTCGCGGGTCAGTACTGCGACAGCGTGACCCGGCGCTGCGTGGCGCGGCTCGGCGTCGGGCAGACGTGCGTGCGCGACGCCGAGTGCCTCAGCGCCGAGTGCCTCGACGGGCGATGCATGGAGCGGATCTGCGACTGAGCGGCGGGAGGAGGCGGTGGGCGCGAGGCGGTCAGAGCCGGACGACGCCCGCGCCCCAGGTGTACCCCGAGCCGAAGGCGGAGAAGAGGATCAGGGAGCCCTCCTTCGCCCGGCCGTCGCCCACGGCCTCGCTGAGCGAGAGCGGGATCGACGCCGCGGTGGTGTTGCCGAAGCGGTCGATGGTGGTGACCACCTTGGTCATCGGGATCTCGAGCTTGCGCGCGACAAACTCGTTGATGCGGAGGTTCGCCTGGTGGGGCACGAAGAGGTCGACGTCGTCGCGGGTCTTCGACGCGGCAGCGAGCGCGTCGCGGGCCGCGGCGGGCATCTTCTCGGTGGCCCAGCGAAAGACCTGCTTGCCGTTCATCGTCGGGTAGTGCCGGCGCTGGTCGAGCATCTCGTGGGTGATGCGGTGCGGGGAGCGGCGGGAGGAGGGGGCCTCCATCCAGAGGTCCTCGGCGCCGCTGCCGTCGGCGTGGAGGGTGACGCTCTGCACGCAGCGCTCGGTGTCCTCAGTCGGCCCGAGGATCGCCGCGCCCGCGCCGTCGCCGAAGAGCACCGCCACGTCGCGGCCCTCGTCGGTGAGGTCGAGGCCGGTCGAGTGCACCTCGGCGCCCACGAGGGCGACGTGGCGGTACATCCCCGCGCGGATCCAGCCGTCGGCGATGGAGAGCCCGTAGAGAAAGCCCGAGCACTGGTTGCGGATATCGAGGGCGGGCACCGCGCCGAGGCCCAGCTTGCGCTGCAAGAAGCACCCCGAGCCCGGGAAGAACACGTCGGGCGAGAGCGTCGCGAAGATGATCGCGTCGATCTCCTTCACGTCGACCCCCGCGCGCTCGCAGGCCATCTGCACCGCGGGCACCGCGAGGTCGCTGGCCCCGATGCCGTCGTGCTCGATGAAGCGGCGCTCGCGAATGCCGGTGCGCTGCTGAATCCACTCGTCGCTCGTGTTGAACATCTTCGCGAGGTCGTCGTTCGTCACGACCTTCGTCGGCGCGTAGTGCCCAACCCCCAGAATCGCTGTGCGCGTCATTGTCTCTCGGCTCCTCGTTGCAAGGCCGCGAACCCTAAGGGTTCCCCCGGCGCACGGCAACGCCCCCTCCCGAGTCCGCTTGCCGAAGCCGCTCGGAGCGTAGCAGGCTGCGCAGGGCGTGAGCGACCGCAAGGGCCCATCGACGTTCCTCGAAGTCCCGACCCCGGGCGCCGGCGACCCCGAGGCGGCCCCGCCCGGCGCCACGGAGTCGTGGCTGGAGTCACCGCGGTCTGAGCGGGCGGCCCCCGACGAGCCCGACCTCTCCGCGGCCCCTGGCGCGCGGCGCAAGGCGCGCGTGGGCGCCCGCGCCGACAACTCCGTGCGCGACGCCGTCTCCCTCGCGATCGTGTCGGCGCTGCCCTCCGATCGCCCGCTCCTCGCCGCGCTGTGGCCCGACGTCTCCGCGCAAGAGCTCTTGACCACCCCGCCCCCCGCGCAGGCCCTCCGCGCGCGGATCGAGTTCGCCCGCAGCGCGATCGACGCGGTCGGTCGACGCGACGGGGAGTCCCGCGCCCGCGCGCAGCTCGCGCAGCGCGCCCTCGACGCGCACCTGTCGAGGGTGGGCGACGGCGACGACGCGCTCACGCGGTGCCTCGACGCGCTCCGCCGCGAGCAGCGCGAGTCGCTCCTGGGCTTCGCGAGGCTCCTCGCGGGCGCCTCGGGCGCCGTCGTCGCGGGGGACCTCGCGCGCATCGACGCCGCCGCGCGCGAGCGGGGGCTCGACCCGGCGCAGGCGCGCGCCTGGCTCCGCGAGGCCGGCATCGAGGTCCAGACCGTCGACTCGCGCCCCTGGGCGCCGCTCGACGCGCTGCCCGGCGCGCCGTCGTCCATGGACGACGCGGCGCTCGCGATGCTCCGGCACCCCGCGCAGGCCGCGGAGCTCGTGCGCGCGGGCGCGCTGCTCTCCTGGCTCCGCGCCAACGGCGCGACGGGGGAGCTCGTCGAGCGGTCGCGCGAGGCGAGGATGGTGATGGAGCGGGGAGGGTCGCCCGTGCTCGCGGTGCACCAGCAGGTGTGGG
Source organism: Polyangiales bacterium (assembly GCA_041389885.1). GTDB lineage: Bacteria > Myxococcota_A > Polyangia > Polyangiales > JAWKRB01. Next base: position 83,555 of record JAWKRB010000014.1, read on the forward strand.
CCCTCGGGCGCAGGGAGCTGGTGCTCGGCAGCGTGTGGCTGCGAAGCCCCTCCGAGCTCGCGCCCGCGGTGCGCGGCGGGCACCTCACGATGGACGACCTCGCGCGCGCGGCGAGGGAGGGCGTGCTCGGCGCGTGGCTCCGAACGCTGGGCTGGGTCGCCGCCGCCGGCGCGGCGGACCTCGCGGCGCGGGGGGACCCCTCGGGGCTCAAGCGCCTGGGGTGGTCGCTGGGAGAGCCCCTCGGCGTGGGAGACGCGACCTTCGCCGACCTCGACCTCTTCGCCAACGCCGTCCTCGCCCGCGAGGAGCTCCGCGCGCCGGCGCTCGCGTTGCTCGCGTCAGGCGACCTGCTGGCGTGGATGGAGTCGCTCCCGCCCGCGCTGCGGGACGAGGTGTGGATCGACCGGCTCCGACGCGCCCGCGGCGCGCCGAGCGACCCGCTGCCGCTCTGGATGGGCGTGCGCGCCCGCGTGGGCCGCGCGCCGCTGCACCTGCGAGACGCCGCCGGCGAGCGGGTGGTGGTGTCGTCGGTGTCTGCGCTGCGGATCACCTCGCAGGTCGCCGCGGTGTGGGACTCGCTGAAGCAATGCTACCGAGACGGCCAGCTCCTCGCGTGGCTCGCGGTGATGTCGCCGGAGATCGAGCGCCCCGAGCTGCCCTGGCCCCCCGAGGACGACGACGCCGAGCTCAACGCGCTGCTCTGGTCCATCGGCCATCGGGGCATGGTGATGGAGTGGGGGCAGGGTGATCGCGGCGTCACCGCGCCCGCGGACCTCGTCGCGGCATATCAGTCCTCGTGGCAGCGGCTCGAGTCGCTCATCGCCCGGGGCTTCGTGCTGGCGTGGATCGAGCGGTTTCACGGCGCCACGGTGCTGGTCCCCGCGGTCGGCGGCGAGGCCCCGATCACGCTCGGCGCGGCGACCGCGGGGCTGCACGCCGAGCGCCCGAGGCTCCCCGCGGGACAGGCCGCGCTCAAGCTCGCGCTGCTCTGCGGTCTGCGCTACCTCCCCCTCGACGCGAGCCAGCCGGGCGACGAGGTGACCGCGCGCGGCTACAGCGCCGCGGCGCACGGACAGGCGAGCGACCCGAGGGCCTGGGAGCCGCTGCGGGGGCACGTCGTGCACGGCGGGGCGCTCCTCTGGCTCGCGCTGCAGCCAGGGGTCCCGCCCGTCGTGGCGAGGCCGCTGCTGCGGGCGGCGTTCTCGCCCTGGAACCCGGGCGCCGACATGGTCGAGCACGGCGCGAGGATCCTCGCGCAGCTCGCGCGCAGCTTCGGCCCGCCCACCCCGACCGCGGCGCTGCAGCGGGAGCTCGACGCCGTCGCGGGACCCTCCGCGCGATCGGTCCCGAAGGGCGCGGGCGCGACGGCGAAGTCTGCGATGCGCACGCTCTTCGGCGCCCTCGCGTTGATGCTGGTGACGGCCGCCGCGCTCGGCTCCGCCGCGCTGCTCTGGGACCGGAGCGAGGGCGCCGAGCCTCCGCAGCCCGAGGCGGACGCGTCGCTCGCGCGCTGGGTTCGCGTGCACGCGACGATCCGTGCGGCGGCCACCGATCGCGGCGGTCGCTGGGACCTCGACGGCTCTCCCCCCGACCTTCGCGGGCGCATCCACGTGCGCGACGAGGTGCTGGTCGTAGGCCCCTGCGAAGACGCCTTCGAGTGCGCGCAGACCTGGGAGCGGGTGAGGCTCATCCCAGCCGTTCCCTTTCGGGTGCGGGTCGACGACATGGAGGGCCCCTTCGAGAACGCGCTCGGCGCGGCGTGGGCCCGGTGGGGAGGCCGCTCGGGGGAGCTCATTCGCACGAAGCTCGGCGGCGCCACCCTCGAGATCAGGGTCTTCGTCGACGAGCCCCCCGCCCCGTCGCCCGCGCCCCCCGCCGCGCCCGTGGCCGCCCCTCGCGCCGTCGCCGCGCCTCGCGACGCGGGCGTGGCCGCGCCTCGTCCCCGCGCGACCTCGCGCCGCTCGCGGCGCGCCCCGCGGATCATTCGGCTCGAAGACCCCCTCGCAGAGTTCTAGGGCCTCTCCACAGCGGACGAGAAGGGTTCAGCGCGACGGATGTGGGCCCGTCCGTCGCGTTGAACCCTGCAAATCCCCTCTGGAAAGATACTAGCGGAGCGTCGGGCCCCGCGAGATGATCCTCCCGGCACCGATGTCCCACGCTCCCCGCTCCCTCATGACGATCGCCGGGCTGACGCTCGGCGCCTCGCTGCCGATCCTGCTGCAACAGGCCCAGGGCGGCGTCACCCGCGACCAGGTCGACGCGCGCATCGACGCGTGGTCCCGCGGGATGCTGGCCGCGATCGGGATGCGCGTGCGCGTGCGCGGCGCGGAGCACCTCCGGGGGTGGCGCGCGGCGTTGGTCATGTCGAACCACCAGTCGCACTTCGACGTGCCCGTGCTCTTTCAGGTGATCCCTCCCTCGCTGCGCATGGTCGCGAAGGCCGAGCTCGCGCGGGTGCCCATTTGGGGCGCGGCGATGCGCGCGGGCGGCATCGTGTTCATCGACCGCTCCGACCGCGCGCGGGCCATCGCGAGCCTCGAGCAGGCCAAGCGCCAGCTCGCCGAGGGCGTGAGCGTCTGGATCGCCCCCGAGGGCACGCGCTCCCTCGACGGCTCCCTCGGGACCTTCAAGAAGGGCGGCTTCGTGATCGCCGAGGAGGTGGGGGCCGACATCGTCCCCGTGACGATCTCGGGCACGCGCCTCGCGCTGCCGGCGCACGCCCGCGTGCCCCGCCTCGGCGTCGAGGTGGTGGTCACGGTGCACCCCCGCATCGCCGCCAGCGACTTGCCCGACCGAGACGCCCGCATGAGCGCGGTGCGGTCCTCGATTCGTTCTGCCCTGACCTGACCCGGGGGATCCGTCGAAAAGGCGCGCCGCGGCGCCGCCCTCTGATACGAGGCCCACGATGCGTGAAGACCCCTTCACCCCGGCGCGGGAGCGACTTCGCCGGGCCGAGCTCGCGGAGGCGCTCCGTCGAGGCACCCTGCGCGCGCCCGTCTGGCTGCTCTGCCCCGGCGCCGCGCTGCGGCAGGAGATCGAGGCGGCGGTCGCCTCCGAGGGGGGAGGCTTCTTTCGCGTCGTCGACTGGTCGGTGCTGGCGACGCACCTTGATTTCCGCCTCGGGCTGCCCTTCGCCGCGCCCATCGAAGAGACCGAGCGCGCGCTGGTCGTCGAGCGCATGCTGGTCGCGCTCAGCGCCGCGAAGCCGTCGCTGCGAGACGCCCTCGCGGCCGATCCCTTCGGCGTGTCGGCCTCGCTCCTCGGCGTCGTCGACCTGCTGCGCGCGCACGGCTGGCGCGGCGACGGCGTCTCCCTCGCCGAGTGTGGCGACGAGGTCGACGCCATCGCGTCGTCGCACCTCGCCACCCTGGCCGCCCTCGTGCGCGGGGTGGAGGATCACCTCGCCGTGAAGGGCCAGCTCGATGGCGTTGGGAGGCTCCGGCGCGTCGCCGCCGCGCTCGAGGGAGGCCGGGGCAGCGGGATCCCGGCGCTCCTGGTCGAGGGCGTCGACCGGGTCGACCCGACGCAGCGACGAGTGCTCCTCGGGCTTCGCGCGACCGGCTGCGAGGTGAACGTCGCCCCCTGGGTGCTGGGCCTGAGCGGGGACGCGCCAGAAGCTCCGCCTCCCTCCGCCCCGACCCTCCTCGAGGCGCTGCAGCGCGGCGCGCTCGGGGTCGAGTCACCCGGCGATCGGAGCGTCTGCGCCGTGCGCGTGCGCGACCCCTGGGACGAGGCCGAGGCCGTCGCGCGCTGGGTCGCCGAGCGGGCGGCTCAGGAGCCTCCCCGCGACGGTGGCCGTGCGCGTGGGCGGCTCGTCGGGCGCGGTAGATCGGGTGCGCCGGTCGCTCGCCCGCTGGGGCGTCGACTCCTGCGGCGCCGGGCGCGTCTCGGTGCGCTCGACGCCGCTGTGGCAGATCGTGCGCGCGGGGGTGCGCCTCGCGTGGCGGGGGGTCGACGCGGTGGACCTCGCGACGATCCTCGCGGCGCCGGGCGCGGGCGTGTGGGGGGGCGACCGCGACCGGCTGATCGCCGCGATTCGGCGCGCGGCGCCCACGGCGTGGCGCGGCGTTCGCGAGGTCCTGCGCGACACGCTCACCGACGAGGAGCCCCTCGGCGACGGCGGCGACGACCCCGCGGCGGCGCCTGATCCCGCGCGGCAGCGGCGCCTCGCGGAGGCGCGCGCGCGCGTCGAGGAGCTCGTGGACCTCTTCGAGCAGCACGGGCCCTTCGCGCGCCACGCCGCGTCCGATCGCCGGCGGCTGCTCAAGGGCGCGGTCGACGGGCTCATCGCGCGCTTCGTCGTCTCGGAGCGCTTCGCCGAGGCGGTGCGGGGGCCCCGGGAGCGCACGGCGTGGCTCCTCGCGGCGCAGGCGATCGAGGCCGCGCTGCGGGTGGAGCTGGCGCGCATCGAGGAGCGCGCGCTGCTCCTGCCCGCGGGGGACGCGAGCGGCTTTCTCACCGCCGCCGAGAGCCTCCTGGGCGAGGTCGACGACGACCTCGCGCCCCCCATCGACGAGGGCGTGTCGGTGCTGGACGAGCACAGCAGCCCACGTCACCGCCCCGACGTGCTCATCGTGACCGGCTTCGTGCGAGGCAGGTACCCTTCGACGCCCGCGCCTCGGCTGCTCCTCGGGGCGCGGGAGCGCGCCGCCATCGACCGCGCGCTGCCTCCCTGCGACGCCCTGCCTTCCCCCGATGAGGACCAGGCCCTCGCGTGGCGCGACACGCTCCGCCTGCTCGCGCTGCCCCGGGAGCGCCTGCTGATCTTCGCGCCCGCCCGCGGCGTCGACGGCAGGTCCTGCGATGCCTCGCTCACCTGGACCGACCTCCTGGCGAGGATGCACGAGGACGATCGTATCTCTTTGCAGCGCAAGGGGATACCGCGAGTGGAAGCGTGGCTCGAGGCCGAGCTCGGCGCGCCGCTCACCCCTCGGGGGCTCCGGCAGCAGGCCGCGGCGGCGCTGGGGCGAGGCGAGGTCGACCTCGCGCGGTCGCTGGCCGAGCCCCTCGCCGCGGCGTCGGCCTCGACGCGTGACTTCTTCGCCGCCAGGCTCCGCCCGGAGCGCCGGTATGAGCTCGGCGACCTGGTGCGCGGCCGCCTGGCCGACGCGGTGTTCTCGGCGCGGGACCTCGAGGCCGCGCTGACCTGCCGCTACCGCTTCCTCGCCGACGCGGTGCTCGGGCTGCGGCCGCATCGCTTCGCGCGGGCCTCGGGCGTGTCGCCGGGAGAGCGCGCGAGGGCGGTGCGCGCGTCGCTCCGTCGCATCGACGCGAGGCTCGCGGAGGAGGGCCGGGTGAGCGACGACGAGGTCGAGCTCGCGGTGGAGGCGTCGATCGCCGCCCGCGGCGGCAGCGTCGCCGACGAGGAGGAGCTCCGTCGCGCGACGCGGTCGTTCGTGCTGCGCTACCTCGGGCTGCGCGAGGCGTGGGCGCTGCGCGACGGCGTCGACGCCGAGGAGCCGGCGGCGGCGACCTTCGACGTCGAGCTCGTGAGCGGGCGCGTGATCAAGGCGCGCGCGCCGATGCCGCGGGTGGAGTTCCTCGCGTCGGAGTCAGACGGGACGTCGACGGCGGTGGCGGTCGACTTCACCCTCCGCTCCCTCAACGACGCCGCGCGGCTGCGCGACCTGGGCCTCGACCTCGACGCCGCCCTCGCGCCCTACGCCCTCGCGTCGCGCCACGCCGACGCCGCCGTGGGAGGGTACGTGCGGCTCTCGCTCGCGAAGCCCGTGGGCGACGCCCTCGCCGGCCGCGCGGCGCCGTCGCGCGACGAGCTCATCGCGCCCTTCGAGACCGCCAGCAGCGCCACCGCGGTGCGCGTCGAGCGCGCGCGCCGCGTCGAGGATCACAGCGACATCTCGCTCGGCATGCTCTCCGGCGTCTTCGACGAGATGGACCGCGACGACGCCGTGTTCGCCCCCCACGACGACGCCGAGTTCGAGCGGCTCAGAGACGGCGGCGCGCGCACCTGCGACCGCTGCGACGCGAGGCTCGCGTGCCGCTTTCGCATGGCGGGTGGCGAGTGAGCGCGCGCGCGGCCCCGAAGCCCCCGCGGCTGGTCTCCGCCGGCGCGGGCAGCGGAAAGACCCACCGCATCGTCGAGGAGGTCGTCGGGCGCGTGCGAGAGGGCACGCCCATCGACCGCATCGCCGCGGTGACCTTCACCGAGGCCGCGGCGTCTGAGCTTCAGGAGCGCCTCCGGGGGAGGCTCCTCGAAGAGGGGCTCCGCGACGAGGCCGCGCGGGTGGAGGGCGCGATGATCTGCACCATCCACCAGTTCGCGCTCTCGGTGCTCAAGCGCTTTCCCCTGGCGGCGGGGATCTCGCCGGTGCCCATGGTGCTCGACCAGGAGGCGTCGAAGACGCTGCTCGAGCGCGCGATGGAGGCCGACCTGCGCGCGGTCGCCGCGGGGCCGCGGCGGCGATGGCTGGAGGAGTCGTTCGGAGAGGGCGTGGGCCTGACGACCTCGGCCTACGACGCCGCCGACCGTCCGGAGGGGCGGCTGCGCGCGGTGGTCCGAATGATCATCGACCGGTGCCGCTCCCTCGCGATGAGCGCCGAGGCCGTGGCGCTCGAGGGCGAGGCGGCGACGGGCAGGCTCCGCGCGGCGATGCCTCCCGCGGGCGACCCGGCGGCGCTGGAGCGCGCGCTGGCCCACGGGCACGCGCTCGCGCTGCGCTGGCTCGACGACAACCCCGCGGCCCCGACCAAGAAGGACCAGGGGCTCCACGACCTGCTCGTCGCCCTCCGCGCCGAGCCGCCCGCGTCGCCCCTCGACCACGCGATGCGCGTCGCCCGCTGCGACCGGGGCGTCAAGACGGGCGTGGCGCTGGCGCCGCTGCTCCAGGCGGCGGCGGCGGTGTGCGAGGGCCACCCCGAGATGGCCCGGCGCGTCGAGGCCGCGACCCGCGGCGCCTACGAGTGCGCGGCGCGGGTGCTGCTGGGCTACCAGGAAGAGAAGACGCGGCTGGGCGCGGTCGACTTCGAGGACATGCAGGCCCGCGCCTTCGAGCTGCTCACCGGCGGCGTCGAGGGCTCACCCGCCTACGCGCCGATGGTGGCCGACGCGCTGCCGGTGATCGTGGTCGACGAGTTTCAAGACACCAGCCCCCTGCAGTACGTGCTCTTCGACGTGCTGCGGCGCGCGGGCTCGGAGCTCACCCTCGTGGGCGACCTCAAGCAGGGGATCTACGGCTTTCGCTCGGCCGACTCGACGCTCTTCGCGGCGCTCCTCGGGCGCGCCGACGCGGCGGGCGGCGCCGAGACGCTCGACCGCTCCCGCCGCTCGCGGCCCGAGCTCGTGCGCTTCGCCAACGGGCTCTTCTCCGCGCTGCTCCCGACGGCGGGCATGCGCTTCGACGCCCTGGGCGCGGAGAACGCCTACACCCGCGGCGCCGCCCCCGCCGCGTGGCCCTGCGTCGACGTGCTGTGGCACGGGCGCCCGCACCTTCGAGACTCCCGCGTCGAGCCCGGCGTCGCGCGGGTGCTCTCGCTCCTCGCCGAGGGCCGCGAGGTGCTCGACCGAACGACCGGCGCGGCCCGCCCGATGCGCCCCGGCGACATCGCCGTGCTGGCCTACGACCACGCGCACCTCGCGCGCTGGAACGAGGCCCTCCGGGCCGCGGGCGTGGCCACCGCCCTCGACGGCGGCAGCCTCTTCGACGCGCTGGAGGTGAGACTCGCGCGGGCGTGGCTCTCGATGCTCGCGTCGCCACGCGACCGCGCGGCGGCGGCGGTCGTGCTCGTGTCGGAGCTGTACGGGGTCTCGCAGCGCACGATGGTCCGCCTCACGCTGCAGCGCGTGAGCGGCTCGCCGAAGCGGGCGCTGGCCCTCGCCGACGAGCAGCCCGAGCTGCTGTCGCTCAGCGAGTTCGAGCGCCGCGCGCTGCGGCGCTGTGAGGACGACCTCACGTGGTGCCGCGCCGCGCTGCGCCAGCTCCCGCTGCCTCAGGCCGTCGAGGCCGCGCTCGAGCGCGTCGAGCTCGCGGACCGGCTCTGCCAGCGCCTCGGCGAGGCCGACGCGGCGCAGCTGCGCGCGAACCTCGTCGCGCTCGCGGGGTACGCGCACCGCCTCGGTGACCAGAGCGACGCCGCGCTCTCGCTCACCGAGGCGACGGGCGCGACGCTCGAGAACCTGCTCCAGACCCTCGAGCGCGCGGCCGAGTCCGAGGTGCGAATGCCGTCGTCGCGCGAGGCGGGAGGCGACGCGGTGCGCCTCGTCACGCTGCACGGGTCGAAGGGGATGGAGTACCCCGTGGTGGTGCTCGACGTGCTGGCGCACAAGCTGAGCGCGCGGCTGCCGAGGGTCGAGGTGCTGCGCCCCACCGACGCCGACACGCTGCTGGGCGACGGGGCGCTGCAGGCCAGCGCGGTGCAGCTCATCCCCGAGGTGGGGGTCGAGCCGTGGCGCGAGCGCTTCGCGCGGAGCTTCGACGCCGAGGCCCGCGCCCGCGCCGAGTGGCTCCGGCTGCTCTACGTCGGCGTGACCCGCGCGCGCGAGCACCTCGTGGTGCTCTGGCCCGAGGCGACGAAGGGCGCGACGGTGTACGTCTCGAGCCTGGTGCGCGACGTGGTGCCCGCGCCGCCCGCCGGGTCCGCGTCGGGCGTCGACGGCGACTGGCTCGGCGTGCGCGTGCGCGCGTTCGCGGCGGCCGAAGGGGCCGCGACCCCGCGCGAGGCCCCGCCGTCGGTCGAGCTCGGGCCGTGGCGGTCGATGGTCGAAGACCCTTGTGGCACAAGCGATTTGGAGACGCCAGAGGCGTCGTCGGGGGCGCCGCGGAGCCTGGCGCGGGTCTCGCCCTCGGACCTCTGTCAGGTCAACGACTGCCCCGAGGTGCTGCGCATCGCGCGCTTCGTTCGCGGCGAGCGCCACGAGCTCGCGCGCTCCGCGGGGGAGCCGGCGCGGGTCCGAGACATCCCCGCGATCTGGCGCGCGCGGGCCGACGTGCCGCGCTCCGTCGCGGCGTCGCGGGTGGGCACGCTGGTGCACGCCGCCGTCGAGCGCGCGCGCTGGTCGAGCGACGCGCTGACCGCGGTGCAGGACGAGCTGCTCGCCGCGGAGGTGCTCAAGGCGAACGGTCAGGGCGAGCACGTCGCCGAGCTCACGGCGCTCATCGTGGGCACGCTGACCTCGCTGCGCGCCGCGATGACCGCGCTCGGATGCGAGGACGAGCCGGTGCGCGAGGTTCCCTTCGTCATCGACCTGCGCGGGAGCACGCTGCACGGCGTGGTCGACCTCGTCGTGCCGACCTCGTCGGGGCTCCACGTCGTCGACCTCAAGACCCACGCGCTGCGCGCGCACGAGCTGCCCCGCTGGGCGGCGTACTACGCGCCGCAGCTCGACGCGTACGCCCTCGCGGTCGCGCGCCTCACGGGGTCGCCGATCGCGGGGAGGCACCTCGCCGTGCCCGCCGCGGGCGCGCTCGTGACGCTGCCCGGTGACTTCGACGCGGCCGCCGCGGAGGCGAGCCTCGGCGCCCTCGCGAGGCGCATCCTCGACGGCGCGCGCGGCCCCGCGCAGGACTGCGCGCGCTGCGGATGGAGCGACCTCTGCCGGGTCGGTCGGGAGACGCTCCAGGCCCGCGCGGCGGCCTCAGGCGACGGGCTCGACCCTTAGCACCCGGTCGGCGCGAATGATCGAGACGCCGCGGTGCCTCCCGCTCGCGCCGAGGCCGAGGGTGAGGTGGGGCGGCTCCCAACGGATGATCCGTCCGATGACCCGGCGGGGCGCGCGCCCCGGCTGTCGAAGCCAGATCGCGACGGGGCGGCCGTCGCGGCGGGAGAGCGCGACCGCGACGGTGTCGCGCACCTGGGTCGGCAGCCGCACGCCCGCGCGCACCTGCCAGAGGTCTCGCGCGGAGGTGGGGCTGAGCAGCGCCGAGACGCGCTCGAACACGCCGCGGATCGCCTGGACGTCCTCGTGCGCGCGGTGCCACTGCCGCGGCGCGACGCCGAGGCGCTCGGCGATGACCCCGAGCTTGTACGAGTTCGAGAGCACCGCGCGGCGTGCGAGGTGCACCGTGTCGACGACCTGGCGGAGCCGCGCGTCGAGGCCGTGGGCCTCGAAGGCCTGGTTCAAGAACACCCGGTCCATCGCCGCGCCGTGGAGCACGGGCACCGCGCCGTCGAGGAGCAGCGCGAGCTCCTCGCCGATGTCCCCGAAGGAGGGCGCGTCGCGCAGCATGGCGTCGTCGATGCCGTGCGCCGCCAGCGCCTCTGGCGAGCTCTCCACGCCGGCCCGCAGCAGGGTAGAGAGGGAGGCCTCTTCGCGCCCGCCCCGGGTGCGCACCGCCGCGACCTCGATGATCTCGTCGCGCGACGCGTCGACGCCGGTCATCTCGCAGTCGAGAAAGACCCAGGGCGTCTCGGGGCAGGGGAGGTCCCACGGCGCGCCCTCGGGGGGCGTGACGGTGAGCCAGCGCAGGTCCTCCGCCGCCGCGCCCTCGGGCGCCTCGTCGAGGTCTGGACCTTCTTCGGGCTCGGCTTCTGCGGTCATCGGGGTGGCGCGGCGGGGAGTCGGGGGGAGGGCGCGTGATACAGTCCCGGCTCGTCCTACCCGGAGTCTCCCATGAAGCGCTCGCTCGCAGCATCCACGTCCCGCGTGACCCTCGCGTGCGCGCTCGCCCTGTCGGCCACGCTCGCCGCCCGCTCCGCCCGCGCCGACGACCCCGCGTGCGCGGTCCGCACGAGCAGCGCGCGGATCCTGTTTCAGAGCGCCGGGCCGGTGGAGTTCGGTCCGGGGTGGAGCGGCACCCTGGGCAGCGGGATGTTCGGCGCCCGGTACAACTTCCTCCTCCTGGGCGACTACGCCTGGCAGATGCCAGGCGAGATGCGCGCGGCCTGGCCCCCCGAGATGCGCGTGGCGGCGGTGGGCGACATGCAGGGCGGCACCCTCACGGTGCAGTACGGCCTGCGGCTGCAGTTCTGGCTGAGCGTGCTGGGCACCGAGTTCATGATCCCGATCCCCATGTGGGTGGGCACCGACCGCAGCGAGCGCGGCATGTCGCGGTTCACGCCCTGGGCGTGGAGCGGCGCCGACACCAACGTGACCGTCACGGCCCACGAGCGCCTGCTGCGCGAGGGCACGCTGTCGGTGCCGGTGCTCAACAGCATCACGTACCGGCTCTGGGGGTCGTACGAGCTCACGACCTCGGTGCGCACCCGCGAGATCGCGTTTCCTCAGGCGAATTCCAGCATCACCGAGATGAACCCCGAGGCCGACGTGCCGCCGACGGCGAACGGCGACCTCAACATGCCCGCGCGCTGGCTGGGCTCGCTGCGCTACGTCGGCTCGCTGCGGCTGCGCCTCGAGGTGCGCTACCCGCTCTGCGTCCCGGGCACGTCGATCTGCAGCACCCGCACCGACACCGTGGTCAACCAGGCGATCCCCTTCGCGAGCACGACCGAGCAGCAGATGAGCGTCGACCGCTCGGTGCGGCTGCAGGCGCCCGGCGCCGCCGCGCAGCCTGAGATCGAGGTCGATTTCGGAGACGTGCGCCTCGGGCTCTCGGGGCGGCAGGACGTGACCCTGCGCAACCCGGGCACCCTCACGACGCTGTTCACGCCCGCGGCGGTGGCCGAGCCCGCCTTCGTCGCGTCGACCGACCCGCTGTGCGTCCCGGGAGGCACGACGCGCACGCTGAGCGTTCGCTTCGCGCCCGATCGCGCGGGGCGCTTCGACAGCGTGCTGAACCTCGCCACGACGGCGCCCGGCATGCCCGCGCTCTCCCTGCGGCTCACGGGCAACGGCGTCGACCCCTCGTCGCCGATCCGTGACGCGGGCGAGGCGCCGAGCGACGCGGGCGAGGCGCCGAGCGACGCGGGGCCCGAGGCGGCCGACGCGACGACCTTCAGCTCCGACGGCGGCGAGGGCTTCGGCGACGGCAGCGTCGTCGAGGGCGCCACCGGCTGCGGCTGCCGCGCGGCGTCGCGCTCGGGGCGGCCGGGCCTCGCGCTCCTCGCGCTGGGCCTCGCGGTCTCGCTACGCCGTCGGCGGCGGTGAGAGCGGCAGGGTGATCACCACCTCGGTGCCGGCGCCCTCGACGCTGCGCACGTCGACGTCGCCGTCGAGGCGCTGCACGATCTGACGCACGATGGAGAGCCCGAGCCCCGTGCCCGCCTCCTTGGTCGTGAAGAAGGGCTCGAAGATCCTCGCCAGCGTCGCGCGGGGAATGCCCCGCCCCGAGTCGGCGACCCGAATGCGCGCGCGCTCGCCGTCCTCGGCCCGCTCGCAAACGACCCGCACCTCGCCCGCCTCGGTGGCCTCGAGGGCGTTGGCGACGAGGTTGAAGAGCACCTGCTTCAGCCGCTCCCGGTCGCCCATGGCGACGACGCGCGCCTCGGTCTGCCGGGCGAGGGTGATGCCCTGCGCCTGCGCCGCAGGCTCTTGAAACGCGAGCACGTCGGCGATGAGCTCGCCGAGGTCGATGGGCTCGCGGGCCAGGGGGCGGGGCCGCGCCAGCTCGAGAAAGTCGGTGAGCAGGTGCTCCAGCCGCTTGAGCTCGCCCTCGACGATGCGCACCCGCCCCGCGAGGCCCTCCCTCGCGCCCTCGTCGAGGCGCGCGACCCCGCGCCCCAGGAGGTGGAGCTGGAGCAGCGCCGCGTTGAGGGGGTTGCGAATCTCGTGGGCCAGCCCCGCCGCGAGCGTGCCCATGTGCGCGAGGGCCTCGGCCTCGGCGGCGCGGCGCTCGAGCGCACGCCGCTCGCGCTGCGACGAGGCGTGGCGCAGCGCGCCGTCGACGGTGGCGATGAGCTGGTCGACCTTGAAGGGCTTGGCGACGTAGTGGAACGCGCCTCCGCGCACGGCCGCCACCGCGGCGTCGAGGGTGGCGTGGCCGGTGATCACCACGATCTCCGCGTGGGGGCACGCGTCGCGGAGCGCGGGCAGCAGGTCGGTGCCCGCGGCGTCGGGGAGGTTCACGTCGACGAGGGCGAGCTCGAAGCCTTCGTCGCGCGCGATGGCGAGCGCCTCGCTGCCGCTCTTGGCGTGCGCCACGGCGTACCCGCGCGACGAGAAGATGTCGTCGAGGTTCTCGGCGAGCACGAGGTTGTCGTCGACGATGAGCAGCCGGGCCCTGGCTTCGTTCACGGCGACAGACCTCGCGGCGAGGGGACCAGGGGGAGCTCGACGCGAAACCACGCGCCGCCCTGGGGTTGGTTGCCGCCGGTGAGGGTCCCGCCGTGCTCCGCGACGATGCGGCGCGAGAGCGCGAGGCCGATGCCCAGGCCCTCGGCGTGGGTGGTGTGGAGCAGCTCGAAGAGCTTCGTCGGGTCGTCGATGCCGGAGCCGTTGTCGCGCACCGTGAGCGCGGCGACCTCGCCGGTCGCGGCGACCTCGATCGAGATCACCTTGCCCGCCGCGCGGTCTCGGGTCGCCCGCGCGGCGTTGCTCAACAGGTTCAGCACGACCTGCCTGAGCCTCCGGGGCTCGCCGAGGGCCGTCGCCACCCCCCGGGGGAGCTCGCGCTCCACGGCCACGTCGGCGGGGCGCGGGAGGGCGTCGAGGCCGTACTCGGCGACCTCGGCGAGGTCGACGGGCACCCGCGGCTCGGCGCGGTCGCGCGCCCCGTCGAGGAGCTCGTTGACGATCGCGGTCGAGGTGGTCACCTGCTCGGAGATCCGGTGGAGCAGCCGTGAGGTGCGCGGGTCGTTGCTGCGCTCGCCCAGCAGAAAGAGCGAGGTCTCGATGACCGACAGGGGGTTGCGAAGCTCGTGCCCCACCGTGGCCGCGCGCACGCCGATCTCCGCGAGGCGCGCGAGGCGCTCGAGGCGGGGCGCGACGGGCTCGAGCACCTCGTCGACCGCGCCGACGAGGACCTCGCGCAGGAGCTCCGGGGTCAGCTCGCGGCCCTCCCCGCGGCGCACCGCCGCGTCGACGACCCCGTCGATGAGGTGGGCCAGCAGGTCGTGCGCCGCGTTGCTCAACCCCGCATTCGTAACACCAGAGCGCGGCGGGCACGATGCCGCTGCGCGTCTCCTTCGCCCTCGCGGGCCCCGCCCCGCGGCGCGCCGGTGGAGCCGCGGCCCGACCTCGCCGCGGGGTGCATGAAAAACTTGCGAGGTCTCGGCGCTTTCTGTCGCTGCGCGCGCCGTGATAGCGTGACGAGAAGATGAAGAAGGCGCGCGAGGGAGCCGGCAGAATGAGTCTCGTCGGCTCACGCGTGGGTCGCTTCGAGATCATCGCGGAGATCGGCAGCGGCGGCATGGCCTCGGTCTATCTCGCGCGGGCGACGAGCACCTCGGGCAGGTCGAACTTTCGAAGGCTCCACGCGATCAAGGTGATGCACCCCCACCTGTCGCAGGACGAGCAGTTCGTCGACATGTTCCTCGATGAGGCGAGGGTGGCGGCGACGATCCACCACCCCAACGTGGTGCCCATCCTCGATGTAGGGAACGACGACGGGCTGATCTACCTCGTCATGGACTACATCGAGGGCGACAGCCTCTCGAACGTCGAGAAGGTCGCGATCAACCTCCGGCGCAGGATCCCCATCGGCATCACCCTGCGGGTCATGCTCGACGCCCTCGCGGGCCTGCACTACGCGCACGAGCTCACCACGCCCGACGGCACGCACCTGAAGATCGTGCACCGCGACGTGTCCCCGCAGAACATCGTGATCAGCGTCGACGGCACCTCGAGGATCGTCGATTTCGGCATCGCCAAGGCCGAGAGCCGGGTCACCACCACCAAGGTGGGGATGATCAAGGGCAAGCTGAACTTCATGGCGCCAGAGCAGCTGCGCTCGGGCCAGCTCGATCGACGCGTCGACATCTTCGGCCTGGGCGTGACGCTCTGGGAGGCGGTGACCCTCCGGCGTCTGTACGCGGGCGAGAGCGATTTCGAGACCGCGCGGCGCATCCTCGCGGGGGAGTACCCGGCGCTGCAGGACTTCGACCCGAAGCTCCCGCCTGCCCTCGACGAGGTGTGCCGCACGGCGCTTCACCCCGACGCCGCGCAGCGATGGCAGACCTGCGCCGAGTTCGCCGACGCGATCGAGTCGAAGCTCCGGGGGCACATCGCGTCGCCCCGGGACGTCGCGACCTTCATTCAGGGCGTCGCGCAGCAGAAGCTCGAGAACGAGCGGCGCGCGGTGCGCGAGTCGGTGAACACCGACGTGAACGAGGCAGACTACCTCGGGGCGACGGTGGTCGAGACCGCGAAGCCCGCGCGCGGCGGGTACGAGGCGCACTCGTCGCCCGACGCGATCCTCCCCAACACCGGCGCGCCGCGCGTGCAGTCGGGCGAGAGCTCTGGCACGCGGCGAGCGAGCAAGGTGCGCTCGCCGACGCTGGCGATGCCGAGCCCCTCGTCGCCGTCGCGGCGAGCGCCGAGCACGCCGGAGCCCGCGGTCGCCCACGAGGTCTACGACGACGACGGCGCGACCGAGGTGATCTCTCGACGCGCCGCCCTCAAGGGGCAGATCAGCGCGCCGGTTCGTCCCGTCGCGACGACCGCGCCCCCGCCTCCCGCGCCCGAGGTCGAGAACCGCGACCTCGATGAGGTGGCCAACCGCACGATGTTCGAGCCCAACATCTCCGCGATTCGCGCGGGGATCGTGACCCGGAGCTCGCAGCCCGACATGCCCGCGCCTCCCGCGCCGATGTCGGACCCGTCGGTGTTCGACCCGCCGCCCGAGCCGACGCAGGCGATCGACCTGGTCACGCGCGCCCCCGGCGAGGGCGGGGCGTCGCACCCGATGCCTCCGCTCGGATCGCAGCCGGGACCCCAGGCGGTGCCGCCGGGCTCAGGTCCCTACGGGGCGATGCCCTACGCGCAGCACGCGCCGCCGCCCGCTCCGCTGCCGGGCATGGCGCAGGGATACGGGCAGCTCGCCCCGGTCGCGCCCGCCGCCCCGCAGCGGACGAGCCCCTGGATCTACGTCTTCGTCGCCGTGAGCGTGAGCTGCCTCGTCGCCACCGTCGTGGTGGTGATGCTGCGCGGCTGAGTCGCTTGGTCCTCGACGGAGAGTCTACGCGGGGTTAGCCTCCGCGCCCGCGGCGCAGCGCGTCGCACCATCCAATCCGGAGAGCGAGAGAGCCAGATGTCGGTTGCTGTTGTCATGCCGAAGCTCGGCGAGGCCATTGTCGAAGGCACGATCACGCGGTGGCACGTCAAGGTAGGAGACGTGGTCGCGAAGGATCAGATGCTCCTCACGGTGTCTACCGACAAGGCAGACACCGATGTCCCTTCGCCCGTGAGCGGCGTCGTCACGAAGATCCTGGCCGCCGAGCAGGCGGTGGTGCCGGTCGAGGTGCCGATCCTCGAGATCGAAGAGGGCGCCAGCGCCCCGGCTCAGGCCGCCGCGCCCGCCCCTGCGCCTGCGCCCGCGGAGGCCCGTCGGGAGCCCCCGACCACGCCCGCCGTGCGCAACCTCGCGCGGGAGCTCGACGTCGACCTGGGGGCGGTTCAGGGCTCCGGGGAGCGGGGGCGGGTGACCAAGGGCGACGTGATCGCGCACTCCGCCAGGTCCGCGCCCGCGCCCGCGCCCGCGCCCGCGCCCGCGCCCGCGCCTGCGCCCGCGCAGGTCGCGGAGGCGCCCAGGTCGATGGCGGCGGGCCCCGCGCCTTCGAGCATCGGGATCCCGGGCTTTCGCGGCGCCTATCAGCCGCGCGCGTACACGCCGTCGCCGGGCGACGTGGTCACGCCCTTCTCGCGGCGCCGCAGGATCATCGCCGACCACATGGTCTACTCGAAGCACGTCGCGCCGCACGTGTACACCTTCGCGGAGGTCGACATGCACCGCGTGTCGAAGCTCCGCGAGGCCAAGAAGGCCGCGTGGAAGGCCGAGGGGGTCTCGCTGACCTTCCTCGCCTTCATCGCCGCGGCCACGGCGCGCGCGCTGCGAGAGAGCCCCGCGATGAACTCTCGCGTGCTCGAGGACGCGTCGGTGCAGCTCAAGGAGATCAACCTGGGCGTCGCCGTCGAGACGCCCGGAGGGCTGCTGGTCCCCGTGGTGCGCAACGCCGACGAGCTCACCGTGAAGGGCCTCGCCCGCGCCATCGACGCCCTCGCGCGCAAGGCCCGCGACGGAAAGATCGAGGCCGACGACCTCTCCGGCGCGACCTTCACCATCTCGAACCCCGGTCCCAAGGGGAACTTCGTGGGCGCCGCGGTGATCAACCAGCCCAACGTCGGGATCCTGCGGACGGGCGAGATCGTGAAGCGTCCGGTGGTCGTCGAGGTCGAGGGCGTCGACACCCTCGCGATCCACCCGGTGATGTTCTGCGCGCTGTCCTACGACCACCGCGTGGTCGACGGCGTCGCCGCCAACGACTTTCTCTTTCGCGTGACCGAGCTCATCGAAGCCGGCGACTTCTCCCTCTGACCGCTCAGAAGCTGTAGCCCACGTCGACCGCCACGAAGGGGGCGACGTGCGGGCTCGGCCGCTGGTTCGCGTCACACGCCGTGGTGCCCCAGCCGATCGCGTCGTTCGATCCGCACGTCGAGAAGTACGCGGGGTCTTCGAGGGCCCTGAAGTCAGCGGGGTTGAGCAGCGCTCGCAGCCCCGCCGTGGCGCGCAGCGAGATGCGCTCGATCACCCGCCACTCGCTCGAGAGACCCGCGATGAACGAGACCGCGGGGAGGCTGCGCTCGGTGCGCTCCTCGCGCTGACAGCCCGTCGGGGTGACCGGGCAGGTCAGCGTGAGCGACGCGAGGGCCAGGCCCGGGCCCGCGAAGAACCCGAACGCGTGCCGCGACGTGGGCGACGCGACGCGCGCGTGGGCGAGGATCGCGAAGCCCGGCTGAAACGCTCCGAGGCCCCCGAGGGAGACCTCCGCGCCGAAGCCCGGGCGCGGGAAGTAGCGCAGGCTCACCGCGGCGAGCCCCGAGGGCGCGTTGAGCCCGAGCTGCAGCGCGACCGTGAAGGGGCGCTGGCTCCAGCGCGAGCGCGGGGGCTCGGGGAGGGCCTGCGCGGCCCAGTCGACCCAGCGACCGTCGGGGCCAGGCTGCGTGACCCAGTGTCCGAATCCCTGGCTCCTCGGCGCGCTCGCGCCAGCGGCGATGGCGTCGCGCGAGAGGCTCACCGCGACCTGCATGCGCTCGCCCTCGTAGAGCGCGCCCTCGCGTCGCTGGCGGTCGCCCGCCTCGCCGACGACCTCGATCGTGTGCGGCCCAGGGTCGACCGGCACGTCGACGCCCAGGAGCGCCACCGGCTGCGCGCGGCCGTCGAGCTCGAACGACCGAGGCGTGTCGCCCGTGACGCTCACCCGGAGCTGCGCGACCCGCGCGCTCAGCAGCTCGATCTCGCGCCTCGCCGCCTCGACCCTCGCCTCGTCGCCGCCCTCGCGAACGAGCGCCCGCAGCTGGTCGACGGCCTCGACGAAGCGGCCCGTGTTGCGCGCCGCGATCGCGAGGTTGAAGCGCAGCGCGGGCGAGGTTCGAATCGCCAGGGCCCTGGAGAACCCGCGGTAGGCAGTCTCCCAGTCTCCGCGCTCGCCCGCGGCGTAGGCCTCGAAGAAGAGGCGCCTCGCCGCCTCGAGGGCGACGGGGTCGAGCGCGTCGCTCGGGGGCGGCGAGGGGGGAGGCTGGGGCTGCGCGGCCGCGGGGGCCGCGGCGAGGGCGAGGGCGAGGGCTGTCGCGAGGGAGCGCGCCATGGGCGCCCCAGAGGGTATCACCGCCATGACCCTCAGGGCGTGTTCGCGGGCGCGGCCTGCGGCGCGGGCTCGCGCGCGGCGTCGTTGGCGTGAATCGAGTAGCGCACCAGCGCCCGCAGGATCTCGTTGCGCTGCACGTTGCCCACCAGGCTCTTCAGGTCTTCGTAGAGAGACGGGTCGACCAGGAGGGCGCCCACCGTGCCGCGCCCCTGCTCGACGCCCTGGAGCACGTTGCGCAGCGAGGCCGTGGCGGCGTTGACGTTGGTGAGCGCCTCGGCGGCCTGCGGCCCGTAGATCACCTGATGGAGCCCGCCGTCGCCGGTGCGCACGTCGCGCGTGATCGCCGCGATCTCGTGGGTCATCTCGGCGACGTTGCGCACGGCCTCGCCCCCCTGGCGGTCGTAGACCAGGGCGTGCACCAGCCCGCGGCCGGTGCGGGCCTCGCGGGCGATGGCCTCGACGTGCCCGCTCGCCGAGGCGACGCGCTGCGCGGTGACGTTCACCGACGCGAGGGTCGACTCGAGGCGCTGCGCCATCATCGGGTCGGCGAGGAGGGTGTGCGCCGCGCCGGGGCCGTGGGCGATCTGCCGGGTGATCGTGCGCACGTCGCCGACGATGGCGAGCAGGTCGTTGCCGAGGCGGTCGTTGGCGAGGGGGCGGGTCACCGCGACGACGTTGCCGAGCACCTCGTTGGCGCGCTGCAGCGCCGTGCCCGCGGAGCGAATCGCCGTGGCCATGTCGTCGCTCTCCTCGGAGCGCACGACGTCGTTCTCTCGCAGCGCGGGCTCCCGCGCCGAGCCCATGGTGAGGTCCAGGGCCTTGTCGCCGAGGAGGCCCTTGCTGGCGATGCGCACGACCGAGTCGCGGCGCACGCGCACGAGCTCGTGGGCGAGGATCGTGAAGCGAACGTGGATGCGCCGGTCGTTGTCGTCGCTGCCGAACTCGATGGACTCCACCTGGCCCACGTCGACGCCGCCCATGCGCACGGGGCCCCCGACGCGCAGCCCGCCGACGTCGGCGAAGTCGGCGCGCAGGTGCGCCGCGCGGTTGAACAGGTGCCGCTCGTCGCCGATGAGAAAGATCAGCACCGCGCCCACGAGGACGCCCATCGACACGAAGATTCCAACCTTGACGTTGCGGGTCATGTCGTCGCTCGAATTCGCTCAGGCCTGTCGCTCGACGAGGGCGGCCATGTCCTCGTCCTCCGGCGCGACGCCCTCGATGAAGTTTCGCACGATGGGGTTCGCGGACTGCCGAAAGGCCTGGGGCTCGCCCGTCTCGATGATCTGGCCCTTGTAGACCATCGCGAGGCGCGACGACACGGTGAACGCCGTGCCCATGTCGTGGGTCACGACGATGGAGGTGTTGCCGAGGGTGCGCTGCAGGGACATCACCAGGTTGTTGATCCGCGTGGTGTTGATCGGGTCGAGGCCGGTGGTGGGCTCGTCGTAGAGCAGCACCTCGGGCTGGAGCGCGATGGTGCGGGCGAGGCCGGTGCGCTTGCGCATGCCGCCCGAGAGGTCTGACGGGTTCATGGCCTCGATGCCTGGCAGCCCGACGAGCGTCAGCGCCCACGAGACCCGCTCGTCGATGTCGCGCTCGCTCATGCGAAAGTGCTCCCGGAGCCCGTAGGCGACGTTCTCTCGCACGGTGAGGGAGTCGAAGAGCGCGGCGCCCTGGAACACCATCCCCACGCGCTGACGCAGCACGGCGAGCCTGCGGTCGTTCATCCCCGGCACCGACTCCCCATCGAACAGGATCTCTCCGCGGTCGGGCCGCATCAGCCCGATGAGGAGCTTGAGCATCACGCTCTTGCCCACCCCGGAGCCGCCGAGGATCGTGAACGCCTCGCCGCGCTCGATCGCGAGGTTGAGCCCCGAGTAGACCACCTTCGGGCCGAAGGACTTGTAGACGTCGTGAAATTCGATGAGGGCCATGCGCCGAGGTGGGGAGGTTCTCCCCCTACTCGCGCCGCTTGTCTAGACGGGTCGTGCGCCCGGCCGGCCGCGTGTGGTCTCTGCCCGCGCGGTGGGACTATCCTCGCCCCGGCGATGCGATACCTCTTCGAGACCGACGTGCACGCGGCGCTGCGCCGCCAGGTGAGACACTGGGCCGAGGTCGAGGTGGCGCCCCACGCGCTGGCCTGGGAAGAGGCCGGGGAGTTCCCCCGCGCGCTGTACCAGAGCGCCGCGGCGGCTGAGCTCCTGGGCCTCTCGTACCCCGAGGCCTACGGCGGCGGAGGCGGCGACCTCTCCCACGCGCTCGTCGCCTCGGAGGAGATGATCCTCGGCGGGCGCTCGGTGGGGGTCACCGTCGGGCTCGGGAGCCACGCCATCGCGCTGCCGCCGATTCTCCGCGCGGGCACCGAGGCGCAGAAGTCCCGGTGGGTGACTCCGGTCGTGCGCGGCGAGAAGGTCGCGGCCCTCGCGATCACCGAGCCCGGCGGGGGCAGCGACGTGGCCTCGCTGCGCACCCGCGCGCGCCGCGACGGCGACCACTACGTCGTCGACGGGTCCAAGACCTTCATCACCTCCGGCGCGCGCGCCGACGTCGTGACCGTCGCCGTTCGCACGGGGGGGGAGGGCGCGGGGGGCATCTCGCTGCTGGTGATCGAGTCGGGCACGCCGGGCTTCACCGTCGGGCGCCGCCTGCAGAAGATGGGATGGTGGGCCAGCGACACCGCCGAGCTCTTCTTCGAGGGGTGCAGGGTCCCGGTCGAGAACCTCATCGGAGACGAGAACTCGGGCTTCGTCACGATCATGCAGAACTTCGTCAGCGAGCGGGTGTTTCTGGCCTCGCAGTGCGTCGCCATCGCGACCCTCGCGCTGCAGGAGTCGGCCCGCTACGTGCGCGAGCGCCACGCCTTCGGCCGCCCCCTCGCGGGCTTTCAGGTCACGCGCCACAAGCTCGCCGACATGACCACGCGCCTCGCCGCCGCGCGGGCGCTCACCGGCGAGGTCGTGCAGCGGCTGCTCCAGGGCGACCCCGACCCGGGCCTCGCCGCGATGGCGAAGAACGCCGCCACGGACATGTGCTCGTCGGTCTGCGACGACGCCGTGCAGCTCCACGGCGGCAACGGGTACATGCGGGAGTACGTCGTCGAGCGGCTCTACCGGGACGCGCGGCTGTTCCCCATCGGAGGCGGCACCCGCGAGATCATGAACGAGATCATCGCGAAGTCTTCGGGCTACTGAAGGGCGCGAGCACCGCCGCCGCCGCCAGCGCGCACGCCGCCATCACCGCGTGCGGCCTCGCGCCCAGCGCCACCGTCAGCGGGATCGCGGCGAGCGCCGCGGCGCCCGCGATCCTCGAGGCGCGCCGGCGCGTGGCCAACGCGGCGAGGAGGGCGCCCGCGGGCGCGAGCAGGGTGAGCGCGGCCGCCCACGACAGCGACCGCGCGCCCACGAGCGAGAGCGAGAGCGAGACGCCCACCGCGACGCCGCCCGCGGCGGCGAGGAGCGCCTCGACCGGGTCGCGACCGACGCGACGCGCGGCCCAGATCGCGAGCGCCGTCGAGGCGATCGCGGCGGCCCATCCCCACCGCGAGGAGCGCGCCGCGGGCACGCGCAGCGCGAAGGGCTCGACCCGCCCCTCGGAGACGCACACCAGCTCGTCGGCGTCGAGGCCCGGGCACGTCCACCCCTCCGCGGCGTCGCGGGACCACCCGCGGGGCATGTTCGCCACCCGCCTCGCGCGGGCGCCCCCAGGCGGCGGCCACCGCAGGGCGAAGGCGCGCGGAGGGGCCGCGGCGCGCTCGAAGCGAACGATCACCCGCCGGGCGCCGCGCGGCGGCTGCCTCGCGACCCAGCCCGCAGCGCTCACGCGCAGCTCGAGCCGTCGACCCGTGGCCGCGTCGGTCGCCACCGGACGAACCCCTGGCGACACCGCCTCGGGGAGCAACAGCTCCGCGTCGTCGCTGCGGGCGTAGTGCGCGCGCACCACCACCAGCTCGCGCAGGGGCGCGTCGTCGACGAGGGTCCACTCTTCAAACGCCGCCGCCGCGCGGAGCAGCGCGACCGACACGAGGAGGGGCACCATCAGCGGCCGCCACCCTAGCACGCATCCTGATTGAAAAGCATAGCTATTCAATGCTGTGATGATTGCATGAGATCGACGAGCGATGTCGCGGGGGCCGAGCTGCCTCCGGTGGAGAGCCTGCGGTGCTTCGTGGCCGCGGCGGGCACGCTGAACTTCCGCGCGGCGGCCCGGCTGGTGGCGCTGACCCCGGCGGCCCTCGGGCAACGGATCCGCGCCCTCGAGGAGCAGCTGGGCGCGCCGCTCTTCGCGCGCACGACCCGGAGCGTGGCGCTCACCCGCGCGGGCATCGAGCTGCTCCCGAGGGCGCGCGCGGCGGTCGAGGCCGTGGCCGACTGCGTGCGCGCCGCGCGGGGGGGCCTGGCGCCGGCGCCGGTGGAGCTGGTGCTGGGCACGCGCTACGAGCTGGGTCTGAGCTGGATCGTGCCGCAGCTCGACGCCCTCGCCGCCGCCCACCCCGCGCTCACCCTGCACCTCTATTTCGGCGACGGAGAGGACCTCCTGCTGCGCCTGCGCATGCGAGAGATCGACTGCGCGGTGACCTCGTCCCGCCTCGCGGACCCGCGCCTCGTGGGGGCGCGCCTGCACCCCGAGGAGTACGTCTTCGTCGGGGCGAGCTCGCTGCTCAAGCGCGAGCCCTTCTCCCGCGCCGAACACGCCGCGCGGCACACGCTCCTCGACGCCGCCGCCGACCTGCCGCTCTTTCGCTACTGGCGCGACGCCGCGGGGGGAGGCGACCGCCTGCGCTTCGCCTCGGTGCGCCGCGTCGGGACCATCGCCGCGATCGCCGCGCTGGTGCGTCAGGGCCGCGGGGTCGCGGTGCTCCCGAGGTACCTGGTCGAGGGCGCGCTGCGCTCCCGGGCGCTGCGGGTGATTCTCCCCTCGGTGCGTCCCGCGTCGGATGCGTTTCGGCTGGTCTACCGGGTGGGCGATCCCCGCGAGGCGCTCTTCGAATCGCTGGCCGAGTCGATGCGCGCCGAGCCGCTGTGCTAATCGCCCTGCGGGATGCGCTTCGACGCCGACGACTTCGACCCGATCACGCCCGACCGCGACCCGGTCGTGCGGATGCCGAAGCGTATGGCCGAGCCCGTCGCTCCGCCCCCGGCGATCTCGGTGAGGGTCGTGGCGCTGGCGGGCGTCGCGAGCGCGCTGCTGGGCGGGATGCTCGGCGCCGTGGGCATCGGCATCGTCGTGGCCACCGTCGCCCCGCCGCCTCCCCCGGCGGCGCTCCGCCCGGCCGTCGTCGTGGACGCCGGTCCCCCGCCGACCTTCGAGCTCCGCGTCGACGCCTCGGTGCTGCCGCCGCCCACCCAGGGCGCCGCGGAGTTCGAGGTGGTGCAGCAGTCCATCGGACGAGGGAGGACCCTCGCCGCGGCCCTTCGCGCCGTCGGCGTCGAGCCGGCGGTGGCGCCGAAGGTGATCCGCGCGCTGCGACCGCTGATCCCGATGCGTCACCTCCGCCCGAGCGACCGCGTCGTGGCCCTGCGCGACCCCGCGTCGCACAGCCTCGGGCGGGTGGAGTTTCGACGGAGCGCCACCGAGGTCTGGGCCGCGCTCCGCAGCACCGATGACCGGTGGTACGGCGAGGCGATCCGCCTGGTCGCGAGCCAGGCGAGGGTCACCGCGGGCTTTCGCGTCGCGAACGACATCGAGTCGTCCATCCGCGCCGCGGGGCTCTACCCCGAGGTCGTCCCGCTGCTCGCGGCGGCGCTCGTCGCCCTCGACCTCCCGCCGCGGCTCGTGGGCGGAGACATCGTGCGCGTGGTGATCGAAGAGGAGCGCCTCAACGACGCGCACCAGCGCTACGGGCAGCTCCTCGCCCTCGACCTCCGCGGCCCGCGGGTGCGCCGACGGGCGTTCTGGAGCGAGTCGGCGCGGGACTGGTACGACCCCGAGGGGTTCACCGCCGAGCGGGGCGCCCTGCGCTCGCCGGTGGTCGGCGCTCGCACCGGCGCGGGCTTTCAGCCGAACCGCCGCCACCCGGTGAGCGGCGCGAGGCAGCCTCACCTCGGCCTCGACCTCATCGCCCCCGCGGGCACGCCGGTGCTCGCCCCGCGGCGGGCGTCGTGCGGTTTCGCGGCGTCGACGGCGCGTCGGGCAACCTCGTGCGCGTGTCGCACCCGGGCCTGGGCCTCGAGACGGGCTACGCGCACCTGGCGCGCTTCGCCGCGGGGATTCGCGTCGGCGCGAGGGTGCGCGCCCGCGCGACCCTGGGCTACGTCGGCAGCACCGGGCGCAGCCGCGCGCCCCACCTCCACCTCACCGTGCGGCGCCGCGGCGCGCTCATCGACCCGGCCCGGGTGTTCGCCTCGCGCCACGCCATCGCCCCGGCCCTGCGCGAGGCGTTCTCAGCCATCGCGACGAACCTGGGCGCGGCCCTCGATCGGGTGCAGGTCGACGGGGAGACGCTCGTGGTCACGCCGCCGCCGACCCCGAGCGCCCCGGCGCCGTCTGGCCCCGAGCCCGAGCCCGACCCCGAAGACGACGAGGGAGAGGTGCTCCTCTGAAATCGCGAGCCGCCCGCCGCGGCGGGCGAGGGTCCCTTCAATTCGCACGGGGATCGGTACTAGTCTCCGCGCGCTTCGCTGAACTACCGCACTGAGGAAGAATGAACCGCTCGTCGAGCGACCGCCTGGTCGCCTACCTCGTCGCCGTGACCGCCGCCGTGCTCGTGATCCTCTTCGGGCTCGACCGCTTCGGCATCTGGCAGCCTCACGAAATTCGCGTCGCGGAGCTCGCGCGTGAGCTCAACGCGAGCGGCGCCGTGACCCTCGACCGGCCGCCGGCGATCATCCGCGCCGTGGCGCTCGGATTTCGCATGGGCCGCGCGACCGAGCTGTGGGGGCGCCTCCCCGGCGCGCTCCTCGCGCTCGCGGCCCTGGGCTCCCTCATGGCCGCCGCGCGCAACCTCGGCGACCGCCGCCTCGCGGCCTTCACGGGCATCGCCTACGCGACCCTGCCGCTGGTGTTCATGAACGCTCGGCAGATGTTCGGCGGCAGCCTCGCGCAGAGCGCGGCGACGCTGGCGCTCTCGGGCCTCTCCCTCGCGGCGTGGGGGCGAGGCGCGAAGTGGCGCGGCGCGGGCGCGGCGATCGGCGCGTGCGGCCTGGCCCTCGGCGTCCCCGCGGCGGGCGCGCTGCTGGGCGTGGTCCCGGTGCTGGGCGCGGTGGGGCTCGCGCTGCTGCTGCGCGCGTCGGGGGAGCCCGGTCGCAACCGCGCCCTGGGGGTGGCCTTCGTCGCCGCCGCGGGCGCCGTCGCCGCGAGGTCGTTCGTCGTCGCGTCGCAGCCGCTCACCACCTACTCGCACTGGGTGGGCGCCTCGAACCTCAGCAGCGGCGCGGCGCAGTGGCAGACCTTCGAGCTCTACCTCGAGAACCTCGCGCACGGCGCGTTCCCCTGGACGGGGCTGCTGCCCTTCGCCCTCGTGCGGCTGGTGTCTCCGCCCTCTCGCAACCCCGAGGGCGAGCGCGACCTGGTGCTCGACGACGACGAGCTCGAGGCGCTCGACCCCTGGCGCGAGGCCGGCATTCGCCTCGCGGCCTTCGTCGCCATCGCGCTGGGATTCGCGCTCCAGACCTTTCACATGCAGGTCTACGGGATGTCGGCGTTCATCGTCGTCGCCCCGGTCGCGCTGGGCATCGCCGTGCTGCTCCGCGACGCCGAGCGCGAGCTCGTCCCCTGGCGCACCGTGGGCCTCGCCGCCACGCTGCTCACCCTGCTGATGCTGCGGGACTACCTGCAGTTCCCCAAGACCGCGTACGCCGCGCTGGGGCTCCCCGACGGCGGCCCGGCCTTCCCCTCGGGCTTCGCGATGAAGCTCAGCGAGTGGATGGACCACTGGCGCCAGGCCCGCGCCGCCGGAGGCGAGCGACCGCCGCTGCCCGCCGAGGCCTTTCACCTCATCAACACGCTGGTGTTCGTGCTCCTCGGCGTGCTCGTGCTCTTTCAGGGCGCGGGCAAGGTCAACGGCTTCGGCCTCGACGCGCCCTGGCGCTGGGTCACCGGGGTCGAGCGAGACGGCGCCGCCGCGTGCGACGAGGAGCGCGCAGACGCGGGGCGACCCAGCGTGGGCTCGCTGATCCTCGCCAACCTCCGCTACGTGCTCGGCGCGCTGGCGGTGGTCTGCGTGGTGGTGGGCCTCTCGGTGCCGGGCACGATCCCGACGCTCACCACGCCGGGGCGCAACGCGTTCCGGGCGCTGACGCTCCTCCCGGTCCTCGCCGTCGCAGGGATCTACGCCTTCGTCGCGGTGTGGAACGCCTACGCCTGGGTGGGCCGCCGCGAGAACCCGGTCAACCGGGTGCTGGGCTCGCGCGTGGCGTGGCTCGCGCTGTCGGCGGTGGTCGTGGCCTTGATGACCACCCAGGGGTACATGAGCTCGCTGTCCGAGCACATGTCGCCCCGGGGCGTCTGGCAGGTGGTGCGCTCCATGCGCCACGGCAGCGAGCCCGTCGCGCGCTTCGGCGGCGCGGGCGAAGACCCCACCTCACGGTACTACATCTCGGGCGTGAGCCCGGAGCTCCTGCCGAGCGAGCAGTCCGCCATCGATTTTCTCACGGGCTCGCAGCGGAGCTTCCTGGTCGTGGCGTCTGATGTCTTTCCCTCGCTCAACCGGGCGTTTCGCCGCGCGCGGCACACCAACCTGCCCATCGCCGACGCGACGAACTCCAACCTCTTCCTCGCCGTGTCGAGCCTCGACGGTCGGCCCTCGCGCAACCCACTCGACCGGTACGTGATGTCGACCCGGCCGAACATCCGCCACCCCGCGGAGGCCACGCGCTGGGAGGACAATTTCGAGTACATCGGGTACGACCTCGACTCGCGGGGTCTCCCGTACGTCCCCCTCGGCGGCTCGTTCAAGATCACCTTCAATTTCCACGTGCTCCGCGAGAGCCCGCGCAATTGGCAGATCTTCATTCACACCGACGGCCAGGGGCCGCGCATCAACGGCGACCACGAGCCGGTGGGCGGCAAGTACCCGGTGCGCTACTGGCTCCCGGGCGACTACATTCGTGACGAGTTCACGATCAGCATCCCCTCGACCTACCGCGCGGGGATCTACACGGTGTACATGGGGTTCTTCGAGGGCAGCGACCGCATGCGCCTCGATGGCGGCAACCACGACCGCGACAACCGGGTCGTGGTCGCGAGGATCAACGTTCGATAAGGAGCTGAGCGAATGAGCGTTCCCCCCGACAACGAGGGCGGCGGGTCGGCGGACGATCGGCGCGCGGGCCCACGCATTGATGTCACCTGGGCCGTCGATTGCAGCGACGGTGACACCTTTCTCTACTCGTACATCCGCAACATCTCGACGATGGGGATCTTCATCGCGTCGCGCACCCCGCCCGTGCGCGGCACGCCCCTGCGCATGCGCTTCGCGCCGCCGGGCGAGGAGGGCTTCGAGCTCGACGGCGAGGTGGCGTGGATCAACCCCTGGCGGGAGCAGGGTGAGAACATCAACCCTGGCTTCGGCGTGCGCTTCGTGAACCTGACCCCAGATGACCGCGAGCGGCTGGTGTCCATCGTTCACGCCATCGCCTACCTGCCCGACGAAGAGCCCCGCGGCGATTGAGCGTCTCGGGCGCCGAGCGCCTCCGCGAGCCCCGCGACCGCGCGATCGAGGCTGGGCTCCAGGCGTCGGGCGACGTCCGTCATCGGGTCTCTCCATCCCAGGGCGAAGGGGTCGGTGCGCGCGATCATCACCGCCAGCACGGCCAGGAGCGCCGCCAGCGTGGCGAGGGAGAGCCCCCGCGTTCGCCGGCGTGCGTAGCCCCCGTCGTCGGGGGCGACGAAGGTCTCGGGGAGCGACCACCGCTCGCCCCCCGCGAGCGAGGGCACCGGGCCGAGGGACCACGCGCGCAGGGCGCTGCGGGAGGGCTCAGGGTGGCGGGCGACGAGTCGAGAGCAAGGCATCGGAGCTCCTGGTTCGGGGGAGGGGACCCACCGTCTCCACGCCGCGCGGCCCGATGTCGAGATTCTCGCGAGGACCGCGCCTTTCTTGACCCGGCGGCTCAGTGCGGAAAGGCCAGCACGTCGTCGATGCGCTCGGCGCCGCAGGCGAGCATCAGCAGTCGATCGAAGCCCAGCGCGTTGCCCGCGCTCGGGGGCATGGCGAGCTCGAGCGCGCGCATGAAGGGTTCGTCGATGGGGTGCACCGGGAGGCCCCTGGCCGCGCGTGCGCGCTGGTCGGCCTCGAAGCGCGCGCGCTGCTCCTCGGGGTCGGTGAGCTCGTCGAAGGCGTTGCACAGCTCGAGGCCGGCCACGTAGAGCTCGGCCCGGTGGCACACGCTGGGGTCGTCGTCGCACAGCCGCGCGAGTGACGCGTGGCAGGCTGGGAAGCGCGTGAGAAACACGCCGCCGTCCCAGCCCAGCCGGGGCTCGATCCGCTCGCCCAGGAGCCCGTAGTAGGTCTCCTCGTCGCGCTCGGCGAGGGCGACGGGGTCGCCGACCTCTGGGCAGTACCGCGCGAAGGCCTCGCGGATCGTCAGCGCCTCGAAGGGCGCGTCGAGGGGAACGCTCCGACCGTGCCGCCTGGCGACGGGGCCGTCGCCCGTGTCGCACACCGCGCGGACGAGGGCCGCGGCGTCGTCCATGACGCTCTGGAGCGAGTCCCAGCTTCGGTACCACTCGAGCATGGTGAACTCGGGCTGGTGCCTCGACCCGCGCTCGCCGGCCCGGTAACAGCGCGCGAGCTGGTAGATGCGCCCGTGCCCGGCCGCCAGCAGCCGCTTCATGTGGAACTCCGGCGATGTGCCGAGCCACATGGCGTGCGGGCCGCCGAAGCCCAGCACCTCAGGCGCGTTCAAGTGCGGGTCCATGCCGGGGTTGATCATCACCGACGGCGTCTCGACCTCGAGAAAGCCCCTCGCGTCGAGGGTCGCCCGCGCCGCCCTGCGCGCGTCGACCCTACGCTCGAGGGCCGCGCGCATCGAGGGCGCGCTGAGGCGGCGCAGCTCGTCGTCGGCGAAGGGACGCTCGCCGCGGGGGCGCGCGCGGCCGAGCACGGCGTCGAGCCGCTCGCCGAGCACGCGGGCGCGCACGAGGTCTCCCTCGACCAGGTCGATCGTCGGGGCGAGGCGAAAGACGCGCGTGGCGTGGGCGAGGCGCAGCGCGACGCGACCGTCGGCCAACACCGCCTCGACCCTGCCCTCCACGACGCTCGGCGCCGCGAGGGCGTCGGCGTCATGGCGGCGGGTCATCGGGTCTTGTTCACGCGCTCGGCGTACTCGCCTGTGCGGGTGTCGATGCGGATGATGTCGCCGACGTTGATGAAGATCGGCACCTGGATCATCGCGCCGGTGGGGACCTTGGCGGGCTTGAGCACGTTGTTCGCGGTGTCACCCTTGAAGCCGGGCTCGGTCTCGAGGACCTCCATGTCGACCCAGGTCGGGAGCGTCACGCCGATGGGGCTGCTGTTGTAGAACAGCACCTGGCAGGTGGCGTTGTCGAGCAGCAGGCCGCGGTCTTCGACCTGCTCGGCGGCGACGTGCACCTGCTCGTAGGTCGCCTTGTCCATGAACACGAGGTTCTCGCCCTCGGCGTAGAGGTACTCCATCTCGCGCTCCTCGACGTCGGCGCCCTGGAGCTTCTCGCCCGACTTGTACGTGCGCTCGAGGACGTTCCCCGAGATCATGTGCTTCATCTTCACGACGGTGCTCGGCGTCCCCTTGCCGGGCTTACGAAAGTCGACGCCGACGACCACGAAGGGCTCGCCGTCGATGTTCAGCTTGTTGTTCTTGCGGATGTCGTTGATGTCGTAGATCTGCGCCATGGTGCGGGCTCCTCGCGCGCGGCCTTAGCAGGGAAACGGGTCGCTCCGCAACGACAACGGCCGCCGCCTTGCGCGGGGGCGGTGCGTTGGGCTACACGCGCCGACGTGTCCGCCCGCGAGCCCGACGAGGAGTTCCGTGAGATCAAGCGCGAGATCATCGAGTCGCGCGGGCTGAGCATCAAGACGAACAACATCACCGCGGCCCTCGCGGCGGATGTGAAGTCGATCGCCCGGCGCCAGGCCTCGTACGAGCGGCGCCTCACGGTGAATTCGGCCACGGCCTACGTGCTCTTCGTCGTGGTGATCTTCGGCGGCATCAAGCTCTGGCTCGACGCCTCGATCCGCGAGAACCGCAGCGAGCTCCGGGGCCTCCAGCGCGACCGGGAGCAGGCCCAGCGCGAGCTGCAGTCGGCGCTGCGCGAGAAGGAGGAGCGGCAGCAGCTCGACCGGCGCGCCCAGTCCTTCTACGACCTGGTGCGAGACGGCCGAAAGCAGGAGGTCGTCGAGGCGTGGGAGCAGCTCCGCCGCGAGCGCCTCTCCGCGGTCGAGGCCGCCATCTTTCAAGACATCGTCGACCGCTTTCGCACCGACCTCTCCATCGCGGCCTTCGAGCGCGGCATCGAGCACGCCCGCATGGCCCGCTTCGCCGAGGCCACCGAGGCGTACGAAGAAGCCATCCGCTTGAAAGAAGACGCCGGGCACGTGCCGGGCGTGCGACTCGCGCTGTCCGACGCCCTGCGGCGCCTCGGGCGGCAGCGCGAGGCCATGGTGATCCTCCAGCTCGTGGCCGACGGCAACGACCGCGAGGCCGCCGACGACGCGATGTTCAAGCTCGCGCAGTGCATGGTCGACCTGCAGCAGTACGGCGACGCGCGCAACACCCTGCGCGCGCTCACCCGGCGCTTCCCGCACGGCTCGATCGCCAACGAGGCGCGCACCTACCTCGCCGAGCTCTCGTCCCCGACGCTCCGCATCCGTCGCTGACCGCGCCCGGCGCTACGAGCCGTCGAAGAAGTCGTCGTTCATCGCCACGACGCGCAGGCGCCCCCCCACCTCGCGGATGACGAAGAACCGCGGCGGCGAGCCCCGCCCGGGCGCGCCCATCTGCGCCGCGCGGCGCAGGCGCGAGAGGGTCACCTGCCGGCGGTCGAGCACCGGGTGATCAAGGCGCATGAACCAGTCACCGTCGCGGAGGTAGGTCTCGCCGCAGAGCGAGGGCGTGCACTCGCCGCGGGAGAAGACCCGGGACGAGAAGCCCCCCGGCGTCCCGCGACCGACCGTCTGGACCAACAGCGGCTGCCACGCGCGCAGGAGGGCGACGACGCGCTCGCGCCCCGCGACGCGCTCGCCCTCGGCGCCCTCGACCTGATCGGCGAGGAGCGAGCGCACGACCTCATCGTCGCCCGCGCGCAGCCCCTCGGTGAGCGCCTCGCGCAGCGACTCGGCGTCGTCGCGCTGGAGCCGCACCCGCACCTCGACCGGCCCCCGCGCGCTCGACGCCTCGCCCACGGTCGGCGACGCGCGCCGCGCCGCGGGGAGGGTCGACCGCACCGTCGGCTCGCGGGGCGCGCGGGTCGGCGCGGCCGCGCAGCCTGCCGAGAGCGCGACCAGGGCGCTACGACGCCACGACATGCACGTCCAGGTTGCGATCGACGACCACCACGGCGGGGGCGTCATCGGCGAAGAGGGGCTGAAATCCAGGGATATCGCGCCCAGACGCGATCATCACGTAGCGCAGGTGGCGGAGCGAGTCGGCGTCGAGTCGGCGCCCGCCGCGGGGCTCGGCCTCGGCCTCGACGCACGCGGACACGTCGCGCACCCCCTGACGACGCACCCACGACAGCGGCACGCCTCGCCCCGCGGCGACCACGCTCCGGCCGTTCGTCGCGATGAGGGTCACGGGCAGCCGCGCGCCGCTCAGGCCGTCGAGCCGATCGATCGCGCCGCGGGCGCAGCGGGCGAGGGTGTCTCGATCGGCCTCGGGGTCGTCGAGGCGCCCCTCGGCGTGGAGCGCCGCGAGGAACAAGTGCGCGACGCGCTCGTCGCCGCCGTCGCCCCGCGCGTTGAGCGAGAGGAACTCCGGCAGCGCCGCGTCGAGCGGCGCGCGCAGCGCCGACATGCCGGCCAGGTCGCCGTCGACGGCGCAGAGCCACTGGCGAAACCTGAAGGGCGGAACCGACTCCTCGGGCCGTCGGGCGTCGAGGGCCCCCCGCGCGCAGGCGAGGAGCGCGCCGGTGCGGAGGTCTCGCACCATGTCTTGGAGCGCGAGCCGCGCGCCGCGCTCGACGGGGCGACGTCGCAGCAGGAGCTCGCCCGACTGCACGCTGCCGAGGCCCCACGCGGCGGCGTCGTCGCCAAACCGGAGGGCCTCGGCCTCCTGGGAGACCGCGCACCGCACGCGGTCGGTCTGATTCGCGAGGTAGGCGAGCGTGGTGGTCATGGAGAGGGTCGTAGCGTCCGAGCGCCGTCGGGCGCAAGCCGGGCGTGGCGTCGCCGGGGCGTGGCGCGCGCCGAAACGGGCTCGCGCATCGGCGGGGAGGTTGTATCGTTGAGGGCCCGAACCACGCGGAGCTGCGCGGCCCCTCTGCATCGGGTGAACGGCCTCGGCAGTGAAGGGACCGCGCGAGGATAGGAAGCAATGCCCGAGAACCGAATGACGTCCGCCGCCGACGCCGCCTCCATTCGCGCGCCCTTCGCCCCCGGCGGACCCTACGAAATCGACGAGGACCGCGCCCGGCGGCTCCTCGAGGTCGC
Source organism: Polyangiales bacterium (assembly GCA_041389885.1). Lineage (GTDB taxonomy): Bacteria > Myxococcota_A > Polyangia > Polyangiales > JAWKRB01. The sequence goes on from JAWKRB010000014.1 coordinate 116,712, forward strand.
GCTCCGCCGAGGCGGCGACGCCGCGGACCTCTTCGCCGAGTTCTCCGTCGGCGCGTCGCTCGCCCTCGACGAGGGGATCATCAAGAGCGCCAGCCGCGGCGTCGGCATGGGCGTCGGGGTTCGCGTGCTGCGCGGCGTCGCCGCCGGCTACGCCTACACCGAGGACCTGGAGTGGGACGCGCTCACCCGCACCGCGGAGACCGCGGCGCAGATCGCGTCGGGCGACCCCCGCGCCGCCGTCGAGGTCACCTCCCGCGTCCACCCAGACCGCTACGCGGTGCTCGACCTCTCGGTGCTCGCCAGCGGGTTCTTCAAGCGCGAGCTGCTCCTGCGCGCCGACAAGGCCGCGCGCGAGGCTGACCCGCGGGTGCAGCGCGTCGAGGCTTCGCTGGGCGAGAGCTACCGCGAGCTGCTCATCGCCACGAGCGACGGGCGCATGCACCGCGACGTGCAGCCGATGATCCGCTTCGGGGTGCGGGTCGTGGTCGAGGCCGGCGGCAAGCGCCAGGCGGGCAGCTCCGGCGGCGGCGGGCGCAAGGGCCTGGAGTACTTCCTCGAGCCGGGGCACTCCCCCGAGGAGCACGCGCGGGAGGCCGTGCGCCTCGCGCTCGCCATGCTCGAGGCCGTCGAGGCCCCCGCGGGCGAGATGGAGGTGGTGCTGGGGCCGGGCGACTCGGGGATCCTCCTGCACGAGGCCGTGGGCCATGGGCTCGAGGCCGACTTCAACCGCAAGGGCGTGAGCAACTACTCGGGCCGCGTAGGCTCGTCGGTGGCCTCCCCGCTGTGCACCGTCGTCGACCGCGGCGACCTCGACCACGGCCGCGGCTCGATCAACGTCGACGACGAGGGCAACGTCCCCACCAGCACGACGCTGATCGAGGGGGGCATCCTCCGGGGCTACCTGCACGACCACCTGTCGGCGCAGCATTTCGCCCTCGCGCCCACGGGCAACGGTCGGCGCGAGAGCTTTCGCAGCACCCCCCTGCCGCGCATGACGAACACGCTGCTGCTCGAGGGGCCCCACGACCCCGAGGAGATCATCCGCTCGGTGAAGCGCGGGGTGTACGCCACGCGCTTCGGCGGCGGGCAGGTCGATATTGCGTCGGGAGATTTCGTCTTCTCGCTCTCGGAGGCCTACCTCATCGAAGACGGCAAGCTCGCGGCGCCGGTGAAGGACGTGAACCTCATCGGCAACGGGCCCGACGCGCTGTCGAAGGTCGTGATGCTCGGCAACGACCTGCGGGTCAGCGACGGCATCTGGACCTGCGGAAAGGACGGCCAGAGCGTCCCGGTGGGCGTCGGCTGCCCGACCATCAAGATCTCGGCGATGACCGTGGGCGGCACCGCCCTGCAGAACGGATGATGCGATGAACCAGGATCGATTGCTGAACCTCGCGGATGACGTCCTCGCCCGCCTGCTCAAGGGCGGCGCGAGCGACGCGAAGGTCGTGGCGCGCAGCGGGAGCGAGCTCTCGGCGCGGGTGCGTCACGGCGAGGTCGAGCTGGTCGAGGAGGCGGGCACGCAGTCCATCGGCGTGCGCGCGTTCAAGGGGCGGCGCGTGGCGACGAGCTCGACCAACGACCTCACCGCCGCGGGCGTGGCCCGCCTCGTGCGCGACGCCCTCGAGCTGTGCGACCTCTCCCAAGAAGACACCTACGCGGGCCTCCCCGACCCCTCCGAGCTGGCCCGCGGTTGGGACCCGCCGAACCTCTTCGACCCCGCCTGCGGCGCCGTCGACGCCGCCGAGGCCGTCGAGCGGGCTCGCCGCGCCGAGGCGGCCGCGCTGGCCTTCGACCCGCGCATCACGAACTCCGAGGGCGGATCGTTCAGCCGCACCGCGGGGGGCTTCGTCATGGCCACGAGCGGCGGCTTTCGCGGCGGCTACGACGGCTCGTACGCCAGCGTGTCGGTGTCGCCCGTCGCCGCCGACGTCGGCGGAAAGAACCGCACCTCGGGCTACTGGTCGGCGCGGCGCTTCCTCGCCGAGCTGGAGTCCGAAGAGGCCGTGGGGCGCGAGGCCGCTCGCCGCACCGTGGCGCTCCTGGGCGCGCAGCGGGTGCCCTCGCAAGAGGCCCCGGTGGTCTTCGACCCCGACGCGGCGCGCTCGCTCCTGGGGGCCTTCGCGGGCTGCGTGTCGGGCGACGCGGTGTACCGCAGGAGCTCGTTCCTCCTCGACCGCATGGGGGAGCGCGTGGCGAGCGAGCTGGTGACCCTCATTGACGACCCGCTGCTGCCCTCGGGTCCTGGCTCGCGGCCCTTCGACGGCGACGGGCTCGCGTCGCGCAAGAACGTGGTGGTCGACGGTGGGGTGCTGAAGACCTGGCTGCTCGACGTGTACGGCGCGCGAAAGCTCGGGATGAAGAGCACGGGCAGCGCGGGCAGCAGCGTGGGCACCGGCGCGGGGACCTCGAATTTCTACCTCCAGCCCGGCACGATGACCCGCGACGAGATCATCGCGAACACCCCGCGCGGTCTCTACGTCACCGGGATGATGGGCTTCGGGTTCAACGCGGTGACGGGTGACTTCAGCCGCGGCGCCGTCGGCTGGTGGATCGAGGACGGCAAGTTCGCCTTCCCCGTGAGCGAGGTCACGATCAGCCTCAATTTCAAGGACCTCTTCGCGTCGATCGACGCGGTGGGGAGCGACCTTGAGTTCAAGTCGGGCACCGCGTCTCCGACCTTTCGGGTGGGAAAGATGACCATCGCCGGGAGCTGAGCGACGCCATGACCCTCTCCCTCGCCTCCTTCGCCGCGCGCTTCCCCGAGCTGGGTGCATCCGAGCGCGAGGCCTACGTGCTCCTCGAGGTGTTCGACGACGAGGGCCGCGAGGCGCCGCCCGCGAGCGAGCTCCGGGCGCCGCTCTGCCTGAGCCTGGCCCTCGACGCGTCGAGCTCCATGCGCGGCGCGCGCTTCGCGCTGGCGCTGCAGGCTGCGCGCGACGTGCTCTCGTCGCTCTCGCCACGCGACCGCTTCGCCGTGATCACCTTCGACCGCGGCGCCCGCGTGGTCTTCGGCCCCGTCGCCGTCGACGCCGAGGGGACCAACCTCGCGCTCCGCGCCCTCGACCGCCTCTCGACCGGCATCGGCACGAACCTGGGCGCGGGCTGGCGCGAGGCCGCGGAGTCGGTGCTGCGCGTGATGCTCCCCAACGCCGACCGCCGCGTGCTGCTGCTCAGCGACGGCTTCCCGTCTCGGGGCGAGACCGATCGTGAGGCCCTGCGACTCCGCGTCGCCGAGGGGCGCGCGCGCGGCGTCGAGACCTCCGTGGTGGGCATCGGCGACGGCATCGACGAGCGGCTCTGCGCGTCGCTCGCCGAGGCGGGGGAGGGGCGCTTCCACTATGTGCGCGACGAGGGCGCGCTCGGAGACGTCGTGGCGGCCGAGGTCGACGGCGCGAAGGCCGTCGCCGCGCGCGAGGTCTCGGTGCTGCTCGCGCTCTCGAACCGCGTCGAGCGCGCCGAGGTGCTCCACCGCTACCCCTGCCGCCCCGAGGGACGCACCCTCGACGTGCGCGTCGGCACCGTCACCTTCGGCTCGCCCCGGCGGGTGCTCGCCTCGGTGGAGCTCGCCGAGGGCAGCCGCGACGCGGTGCTCGGCGTGGCGGTCGCGCGCGGCCGACGCAGCGCGCCCGCGCGGGTCGCGGCGCTCCCCACCATGCGGGGGTTCGCCCTGGGCGCGGCGGCGGTCGAAGAGGGCGAGGTCGAGAGCGAGCGCGCGTCGGTGAGCCTCGTCGATCAAGGCTCCCTCGAGTCGCGTCGTCGGGTCGCCGCGGAGCTCCTCGCGCAGCGCACCCTCGCGGAGGTGCGCTCGGCCTGGGACGCGATGGACGCCGGCAACCAGCCCGCGATGCTCCGCCGCCTCGAGCGCGCCCGCGCGGTGCGGGCGGTGCTCCTCGACGCGGGCCTGGTCGGCGCCGCGCAGTTCGTCGACCTGCCCGACCTCGACGTGGTGCAGGCCGCGATGTCTGGGGCCGGGGGAGACGCCCGCGAGGCGAGGCGCCGCTTCGCCTCCTGGGCGCACAACACCCAGTCGAGCTTCGTGGGCGCGTGGCCCGTCAAGCTGCCCAGGGGCTGATCGCAGAAATTCGCGGCGCCCGGCGATCGCTGCTAACGCCTTCGCATGCCGCGCCGCTCAAGAGCTCTGGCCCTCGCCCTCCTGACGGCAGGCGCGTCTGCCTCCGCGCAGTCTGCCCCTGGCGACGAGCTCAACGCGCTCCGGGCCGCCGAGCGCGAGCTCGAGTCACGCCCCGCGCCCGCGGCGACCGCGCTCGAGTCGGCCACGCGCGCGGGCACGTCCCTCGCGACCCTCGACCCCGAGGTGGCCGCGCGGCTGCAGATGCCCGCGATCGAGGTGCGTATGACGCCGCTCCTCGCCCGCGAGCTGGCGCTGTACCAGTCTGACAGCCGCGCCAGGAGCCTCCTGGTCGCGTGGATTCGCCGCGCGGCGGCGTACCGCGCGCGCATCGAGCAGACCCTGGTGAACGAGGGGCTCCCCGCCTCGCTGGTCTGGGTCGCCGCCGCCGAGAGCGCCTTCAACACCCGCGTGTGCTCGCCCGCGGGCGCCTGCGGCATGTGGCAGTTCACCGCCGACACCGCGCGGGCGATGGGGCTCCGCGTGGACGCCTGGGTCGACGAGCGCCGCGACCCCGAGCGCAGCACCCGCGCGGCGGCGCGCTACCTCCGCGAGCTGCGGGAGCGCTTCGGGAGCTGGGAGCTCGCCCTCGCGGCCTACAACATGGGCCCCGTCGGGCTGCTGCGCTCCGTGCGAAAGTACAATACCAACGATTTCGAGGTGTTGGCGGCGAACGAGGCGGGGCTCCCGTGGGAGACGGCGCACTACGTCCCGAGGATCCTGGGCCTCGCGATCGCGACGCACAACGAGGCGGTCTTCGGCCTGGGGAGCGTCCGGGTCGACCCGGTGGTGTCGTGGGAGGACGTCCCGGTCACGCGCTCGATGACCCTGGCCGAGATCGCCCGCGCGTCTCGGGTGAGTGAGTCGCAGCTGCGCGAGATCAACCCGGCGCTGCTCCGCGCTCGCGTGCCGCCGCCGGTGGAGGGCGCGCCCTTCTTGCTGCACGTGCCGCGTGGGTCCGGCGAGGCGGTGCGTCAGGCGCTGAGCGAGGCTCGGAGCGCGCCCACGCGGAGCTACAACGTGCGCCTCGGCGAGGGCCTCGAAGAGATCGCCGCGCGGTACGGGATGCGCGAGTCACAGCTCTTGAACCTCAACGGCCTGTCGTCGAGCTCGAGCGTGGGCACGGGCACCTCGATCCTGGTGCCTGATCGAGAGCCCGAGGCGGTCCGAGAAGAGGCGCCGGTGATCGCGGTCGACCCGGCGGCGATGGAGTCTGCGGGACCTTCTGACCGCACGCGGGTGTTCGTGCGCCTCGCGTCGGCTGAAGAGCCCGGCGACGCCGCGCGCGCCCTCGGCGTCACCCGCGCCGAGCTCCTCGCCTGGAACGGCCTCGCCGACGACGCTCGCCTGCAGTCGGGGATGTGGCTCCAGGCCTGGGTACGAGGCGCGGTCCCGACCGCGCGGGTGTGGCAGGTCAACGAGGTCGAGCTCCTCGTGCGGGGCTCCGACGAGTTTCACAACCGCGCGGTCGAAGCGACGGGGCTGGTGCGGCAGCGGGTCGTCGTGCGCGAGGGCGACTCGCTCTCGGCCATCGCGCAGCGCTTTCACACCCGCGTCGCGAACCTGGAGCGAATCAACCGCCGCGACCGAAACGCGACGCTCCGCGTGGGAGAGACCGTCGTGGTCTACACCGAGCCCCAGCACGCCACGAGCCCCGAGGTCGCCGACCGATCGGCCACCAACGCCGCCACGCTCCCGGAGTGACGCGGTCAGGGCCCTCGGGTGGGGGTGATGTGTCCAGGGAGAAATCCTCCCGATCGAAGCGATCGGGTCGAAAAGTCGCGGGGTCGAAGCCTGGCCCTGATCGTGCTTGAATCCCCCTCCGAAAGGATCGGGACCCGTGAAGAGACCCTCCGCTCCCTCCCTCGCTTCTTGGATCTCCGTCGGCCTCCTCCTCATGTCGGGCTGCGCGCCGACGGGGGAAGACACGGTGATGGACACCAACGATCCTGCGATTCCCGATACGCCGATCACGGAGGGTGAGCAGGCCGCCGGCCGCGAGGAGCCGGGCAATGACTACAGCGAGCCCTACGAGGGGATCGACGGCGACGTCTCCGCGCTGGCGCCTCCGGTGGGCTCGATCGCGCGCTTCACGAGCGGCGAGACCGCGGCGGTGGTCGACGCGGTCTCGGCGTGTCGCCCGGCGCAGGGCTACAACCGCGGCACGCCCACGAACATCTGCGTGGTGACGGTCGACGGCAAGCTGGTCGAGTACCGCACCGCCGAGGCCTTTCAAGCGATGCGCGCCGACGCCGCCCGCTCGGGCGTGCGCATCACCATCGTGTCGGGCTTTCGCACGATGGACCAGCAGCGCTACCTCTACAACCTCTACCTCTCGGGCCGCGGCAACCTCGCGGCGCGGCCGGGCTACTCGAACCACCAGAGCGGCCTCGCGCTCGACCTCAACACCTCGTCGTCGGGCGTGCTGAACTGGTTGAACAACCACGGCGCGCGATACGGCTTTCGCCGCACCGTCCCGAGCGAGCCCTGGCACTGGGAGCGCCCCGCGGGCTCGGCGGGCGGCGCGGTCCCGACCAGCTCGGGCACGCGCAGCGACTCCAGCTGCTGGTCGTCGACGCTGGGGCGCTCGGCGCCCGACCGCACCTGCGTCCAGAGCCGCGCCGACAGCCAGTGGTATCAGTGCGACGACGGCGCCTGGTACGCCGGCCGGGGCAACCGGGGGAGCTGCTCGAGCTCGCACGCGCTCCCCAACGCGACGCAGTCGCAGCAGCGGCAGACCTGCTACTCGGCGACCTACGGCGCCGAGCTGCCGATGAACATCTGCATCCAGTCGCGCCTCGACCGCCTCTGGTACCAGTGCACCCCCATCGGCTGGGTGCAGGGCGCCAGCATCTCCTCGAACCGACGCGGATACTCCGGCGCCTGCAGCGGCTATCGACCGCTCTGAGCCGCGCCGGGGCCGTTCGCGCTTCACTCTCCCACGAGGTCGGATAAGATCCCGGGCCCTCAGGCGGGTCGCGGCGCTCGCGGCCCTGAGATCTCGATCCCTTTGTCCTCAAGAGGTCAACGCATGCACGAGCAAGACATGGCGATCCTGAAGTCGCTGGTGACGGTCGCTTGGGCCGATGGGCACTTCGCCGCGGAGGAGCGAGAGCACCTCGAGGCGCTGATCAGCGCCTTCGGCGCGACGGACGCGGAGGCCGAGGCCGTGCGGCAGTGGGCCGCCACGCCGCGCACCTTCGCCGACATCCCCCTCTCGGAGCTCTCGCGCGACGACCGGCGAACGCTGCTGAACCACGCCGTGGTGCTCACGCACATCGACGGCGAGCAGTCGGCCGACGAGGCCGAGCTCATTCGGCACCTGCGCACGCACCTTCGCATCGAAGACGCCGAGGCCGACGCGATCGTCGCCGCCGCCGAGGCGCGGGTGAAGCGCCTCCTCCAAGCCACGAGCTGACCCTCCTCAGGGCGCGAGCGTCTCGCGCCCCACCCTCGCGCACACCGCCGTCGCCGCGAACACCATCAGCAGCTGCATCGCCCAGGGGAGCGGCGCGCCGTGGTGCGACACCGACAGGCCCAGCAGCGCCGCCGCCGCGCCCGCCGTCGCCCCCGTCAGGGCCGGCATGTTGGGGGTGCTCTTGTGGGCGCCGAGCAGGGCCGTGGTCGCGCTCAGCGCCAGGATCAACAGGGCGCTGACCCCCGTCGCCGCCACGTCGCCGCCGCCTGCGTGGGGCGCGCCTCCGAGGGTCCTGGCGGCCGTCCCTGGGCTCAGCAGGGGGTAGGTCGCGGGGCGCAGGGCCAGCGTCGCGCCACCCGTCGCCGCGGCGGTGGCCACCGCCAGCAGGGCCGCGGCGATCGGGTACGCCCGGCGCCAGCGAGCGGGCGAGCCCAGGCCATCGGGACCTCGCCAGAAGACCAGCGCGAAGCCCCCCGCGGCGCCGAGGGTGAGCGTCAGCCCCGCGAGCCACCCTCGCGACCCGGCGCTCCCCAGCAACGCCGCGGTGCCCAACGAGGCCGCGACGACCAGCGCGGTCGGCGCGGCGCGCGCCGCGCTCGAGGGTCGACGAACGGGCGCTGCTTCATGAAGCGCTTCTCGAAGCGCGGGGCTCATCTCGATCATGTCGACGCCGGAGAGTTCGAGGGCGCCCGGGAGGGCGAGGAGCGGCGCGCAGCGCGGGCATCGCCTCGCGTGCGCGTCGAGGGGCGAGGGCAGGGGCGCGTCGTCGCACAGCGCGTCGTGCACGCGGTCGCACTCGGGGTTCGTCATCGCTCAGCTCCCTCCCTCTCGTCGAAGCGTGGGCGCCTGACCGAACGCCGCGCGGAGCGTCTGGTAGGCGCGAAACGCGCGCACCTTGATGGCGCTCACCGAGAGCCCCTCGCGCTCTGCGAGCTCCCTCGCCGACCGCCCCTCGACCTTCATGGCGATCAGGGCCTCGCGCTGCAGCACCGGCAGCGCTTCGATACACGCGGCGAGGGTGGCGCGCTGCGCATCGTCGAGGGCGTCGAGGGCGTCACCCTCCGCCGGCGGCGGCGGAGGCTCGGGCACCTCGCCCTCGCGGGTCAGCCTCTCCCGCCGACGCTTCTGCGCGCGAAGCGCGTCGATCATCGCGTTGTGGGCGATCTGATAGACCCAGGGCTCGACCCGAGCGCCGCGCTGAAACGACGCCCGCGCCGACCAGACCTTGTACATCGCGGTCTGCGCGACCTCCTCGGCGAGGCCTGGGGAGCGCACCCGACGCAGCACGTAGCGATAGAGGGCGGGGGCCACGCGGTGAAAGAGCGCCTCGTACGCGCGCGCGTCGCCGTCGCAGGCGCGCTCCATGAGCGCCTCGAGGGTCGGCGCGGCGTCGGTGTCGGGGCGGAGGTGCACGGCGAGGGAGAGCATACGCGCGACGCGACCGCCGCGGTTTCGGCTCGGGCAAGGGGGAGATCAGATGGGCGGGCGCGCCTCGCTCGGACGCTCCGGCGCCGGCGAGTCGCGATCGGGCATGGGCATGGGCATGGGCATCTGGCGCGGGTCTCGCTCCGGCAGCCCTCGGGGCAGGCGCGAGCCGCGGCTGCCGACCACGCGCTGCACGGCGCGCACGCCGCGCTCGAGGCTCGTGACCTGCGCGGCGGTGACGGTGACGGTGAGCACCGCGGTGTCGCCGTCCTGCGTCGTGCTCACGCCGTGCTCGACGATCGCGCGCGCGGCGACGAAGGCCGCGTCGACGTCGCGCCACTCGTCGTCGAGGTTCTGCCCAGGCAGGATGCGCGAGAGCTGGGTCATCGACTGCACGCCCGCGATGCTCTCGAGCACCTGGCCTCGGCGCGCCTGCACGAGCGCCTGCACCGCCGCGGTGAAGGCCCTGCCCTGATTGGCGTTCGCCATCTGCGCCCGCACCGTGAGGATCACCGAGCCGTTCTCTGTGCGCACGCCCAGACCGCCCGTGACCACCTGACGGGCCAGCGTGAGGTCGGGGATGTTCGGGTTGGAGCGCACCAGCTCGTCTACGATCTCGGCGGTGGACTGCTGGTTCTGCGCCCTCAGCGCCGCGACGTCGCCCACGAGCACGAGGCTGCTCTCGCCCAGGCGCGCGAGCATTCTTGAGAGGGGCTGATCGCCCCCGAGCTGCGGCGCTTGTCCGTACGCCACGCGCAGCGCGGTGGGCATGTACGCGGTGGGCGACGCCATCGCCGTGCGCTCCCGGAGGTGGAGCTGGAGCGCGCGGGGCCCCGCGGCGTCGTGGGCGCCGAGCACCGTGAGCACCTCGCGGGTCTCGACCGTCGACGGCACGAGGCGACCGCCGGCGTTCTGCAGCGAGCGCTCGACGCAGCGGCGGAACTCAGCCTGGGTGACGCTCCCGCTGGCGTGCGCCATCCAGTCGTTCTGGGAGCGTCCCTGGAGCACGCCGCGGTCGGCCGCCGCGACGACGCGGTCGATGCGGTCGAGGGGGTCGAAGCCGCAGCGCTCGACGAAGGCCCGCCACTCGCGCTGCACCCGGTCTGTGGGCGCGCCGGCGTCTTCGCCGCCGCCCTGCAGCAGCCGCTTCACGGCGCTCCATGACGACCAGCGGCGCGCTCGGGTGAAATCGAGCCTGGCGACGACGAAGCTGCCCGCGGGGAGCGCGTCTTGAGCGCTGGCGCCCGGGCGGTCTTTCAGCATCTTGACGGTGATGACGGCCGCGAACGCGGCGACGCACACAACGGCCGCCGCACCGAGGGCGGCGAGGGTCTTCTTGTTCACGCAGGCAACCTTCTGCCGCGCGTGACACAGAGCGCACCACCCCGCGGCGCCGCGATCGTAGCCTCGCGGCCCCGCCGGCGCCACGACCCGTTCAACTCACGGCACGAAGGCGATCCCGGTCGGCGGGAGCGCCGTCGCGAGGAGCCCTCCGCGCGGCGCGCCGTCGGGGGAGAAGACCCGCACGCCCTGCGCCCCGCTGCTGCGATCGAGCACCCAGACCGAGCCGTCAGGGGCCCGCGCGATGCCGCTCAGCGACTGCGCGGTGTGGAGGGTGCGGCCGACGGCGCCGGTCGAGAGGTCGAATTCCATCACCCGCGCGTCGCCCGCGCCGCCGTCGGAGCCGAGGCGCGTCACGAGCGCCCAGCCGACGTCATCCGTGAGCATCACGTGCTCGCTGAGGTCTCCGCCGAAGGCCACCTCGGTCACGCGCATCCCCGCGGGCTGCAGCGTCATCGCGTCGATCGCCTCGATGGCGCCGTCGAGCACCTGCGGCGGCGAGAACGCCTGCACGCCGGAGCTCGAGATCACCACGCGCCGCCCCGAGGGCGTGAGGGTCATCCCCTGCGGGTTGCTCGCGCTCAGCGACACGCCCTGCACGCCCGCGACCGAGGGCGCGAGGTCGACGAGCTGATCGGTCGCGAGGTCGAGGACGGCGATGGTGCCGCGCGACACCGGCGCGAAGGCCGAGAGGTTCTGCAGCGTGAGCAGCGCGCGGTCGCCCACGCGCAGGAGCCGGTGCGCCTCAGGAGCGCCCGACGGGTCGGCGTCGAGCGGGTCGCGCACGGGCGACAGGTCGATGCGCCCGGTGATCGCCGCGGGACCCGAGAGCGTCGGGTTCACCACCGCGATGTGCGCCAGGGCGTACAGCACCACGTACGCCTTCGTCGGCGAGAGGGTGAGCACGTCGTAGGGGTTCACCTGGTAGGGGCCCGCGCCGGCGTCGGCGACCTGCCCGCGCAGCGGGATCTGGCGCGCGATCGACGGCAGCGCCAGAGGGTCCAGCACGGCGACGATGTCGTTGCCGCGCAGGAGGTTGTACACCACGCAGCCAGACTGAACCGGCGCGTGGTCCTGGTCCGGCGCCATCGCCCCTGCGGCCATGAGCGAGGGGGTCTCGCCGAGCGTCCCGAGGGCGTAGCCGCCCGCGGAGAAGTCAGAGGTCGTGACCAACGCGCGGGTGAGGGCGCAGCCGACGCCGGCGTCCTGCGGCGCCGCGGCGTCGACCACGTCAGGCGAGACGTCGACCCTCGCGACGTCCTCCGCGGCGGCGTCGACCGCGGGGGCGTCGACGAGCGCGACGGAGTCGGTGACGTCGGCGGCGTCCGCGACGGGCTGGGCGTCGGCCGACGCGGCGGCGTCGGCGGGCGCGGTGGTGCCCTCGCAGGCGGTGAGGGCGAGCGAGGCGAGCAGTGCGCACGAGATGAAATGTACCGATCGAGACATGGGGGTCCTCTGCCTCCAACCACCCGGGAGGCAACGTGGGATCTGAGACGACGCCCCGCCGTGAGATCGGATGCAGAGACGCACGCGCGCCGCACGCACCCGGTCACCCCGACGGGAACTTCGCCTGCGCCCACGACAGCCGGTCTCCTGGCTCTCGGATCGTCCTCAGGCGGCGCCTTCCACCTCAAATCGCTCGCGCGTCGAAGCGTGGCCGTTTGCCGCCCTCGTCCCCGAATACAGTGGCGGGGGCCGCGCCGGCGTCGAACCGGCTTCCCGAGCACTGTCGTGAACTCGCTGATTGTCACCGCCCGCGCGCGCCCCGAAGCGGGGCCCGACGGGCGGCGCTCCCCTACCGGACTCCCCGACGCGACGTCAAGCGGCCGTCGCCCGCGGCGCGGGACGGTGGCATGATCCGCGCCCCTCAAGAGGAGCCGCTGACCTTCCATGTCTCTCCGCGACCGTCCTACGCCCTTCGCCCCGGTGCCCGCCGACACGAGCCTTCCCAAGATCGAGCACGAGGTGCTCGCGCTCTGGGACGCGCAAGACACCTTCGCGCGCAGCCTCGAGCAGACCCGCGAAGGGCCGCTGTTCAGCTTCTACGACGGGCCCCCCTTCGCGACCGGACTGCCCCACTACGGCCACCTCCTCGCGGGCACCATCAAAGACATCGTGCCCCGCTACTGGACCATGCGCGGGCACCACGTCCCGAGGCGCTTCGGCTGGGACACGCACGGGCTGCCCGTCGAGCAGGAGATCAACAAGCAGCTCGGCGTCTCGACGCGCCGCGAGGTGATCGAGCTCGGCGTCGCGACCTACAACGAGGCCTGCCGCGGCATCGTCAAGCGCTACACCGCGGAGTGGAAGCAGACCGTGCGCCGCGTCGGCCGCTGGGTCGACATGGAGAACGCCTACTTCACCATGGACCCGGGGTTCATGCAGAGCGTCTGGTGGGTGTTCAAGTCCTTGTGGGACAAGGGCTTGATCTACGAGGGCTACAAGGTCGTGCCCTACTCGGTGGGCATCTCGTCGCCGCTCTCGAACTTCGAGTCGCGGCTGAACATGCGCGAGAACGTGCAAGACCCCTCGCTCACCGTGGCCTTCTCGGTCGTCGGCGAAGACGACCTCGTGCTCCTCGCGTGGACCACCACGCCCTGGACGCTCCCCTCGAACATGGCCCTCGCCGTGAGCCGCGCGTTCACCTACGCGCGGGTTCGCGAGGCCGCCACCGGGCGGAGGTACATCCTCGCCGCCGCGCGCATCGACGCGGTCTTTCCGAAGCGCGAGGGCGTCGAGGTCGAGGCGGAGTTCTCGGGCGAGGCGCTCCTCGGGATGCGCTACGCCCCGCTCTTCTCGTACTTCGCCGACAAGGCCGACGAGGGCGCGTTCAGGGTCATTCACGCCGACCACGTCACCCTCGACACCGGCAGCGGCATCGTGCACATCGCCCCCGCCTTCGGCGAAGAGGACTACGTCGCCGCGCGTAAGAACGGCGTGCCCCTCGTGAACCCCGTCGACGACGACGGGCAGTTCACCGCCGAGGTGCCCGACTACCAGGGCCGCGGCGTGAAGGCCGCCGACGCCGACATCATCGCGCGGCTCAAGCGCGAGGGCCGGGTGCTGCGCCACGAGACCTTCGCGCACAACTACCCCTTCTGCTACCGCACCGACACGCCGCTGATCTACCGCGCGGTGAGCTCGTGGTTCGTGCGCGTCGAGTCGATGCGCGACCGGCTGATGGCGTCCAACGCCGACACGCGCTGGGTGCCCGAGAGCCTGCGCGACGGTCGCTTCGGCAACTGGCTCGCCGACGCGCGCGACTGGGCGATCTCGCGAAACCGCTTCTGGGGCACGCCGATCCCCGTGTGGCGCAACGACGAGGGCGAGACGGTCTGCGTCGGCAGCATCGAGGAGCTCGAGCGGCTCTCGGGGCAGAGGGTCACCGACCTGCACGCGCACCACGTCGACGACGTGCTGATCCCGTCGCCGACGGGCAGGTCCCCGCTGCGTCGCATCGCGCCGGTGCTCGACTGCTGGTTCGAGAGCGGCGCCATGCCCTACGCGCAGGCGAACTACCCCTTCGAGAACGCGGAGACCTTCGGTGAAGGCTTTCCCGCGCAGTTCATCGCCGAGGGCATCGACCAGACCCGCGGCTGGTTCTACACCCTCACCGTCCTGGGCACCGCGCTCTTCGACCGCTCGCCGTTTCGCAACGTGATCGTGAACGGCATCGTGCTCAACGAGAAGGGCGAGAAGATGTCCAAGCGGCTCCGGAACTACCCGGAGCCCGCGGAGATGCTCGAGACCGCCGGCGCCGACGCGCTGCGGCTCTACCTCATCGACTCGCCCGTCGTCGCCGCCGAGGACCTGAAGTTCAGCGAGCGCGGCGTGCGCGAGACCGTGCGCAAGATCCTCCTGCGCTGGTGGAACGCCTACGCGTTCTTCGTGACCTACTCGTCGGCCGAGGGCTTCGCGCCCGCCGAGCGCCCCGCGGCCTCGCCCAACCTCCTCGACCGCTGGATCCTCTCGCGGCTCAACACGCTCTCGGCCACGGTGAACCGCGAGATGGAGGCCTACCGGCTCTTCGCCGTGGTGCCCGCGCTCCTGCGCTTCATCGAGGAGCTCACGAACACGTACATCCGGCTCTCTCGCGGGCGCTTCAGCGACGGCGCCGACGACGAGAAGGCGGGGGCCTTCGAGACCCTCTACGAGGTGCTCTGCACCCTCGCGCGGCTCATGGCGCCCTTCACGCCCTTCATCACCGAGGCGATGTGGCAGAACCTCCGGCGGGGCAGGGAGGGGATGGCCGACAGCGTGCACCTCGCGCCGTACCCCCAGGCCGACGAGTCGCTCCGCGACGCGACCCTCGAGGAGGCCGTGGCGCGCATGGAGGAGCTCCTCGTGATGGGGCGCAACCTGCGGGAGAAGATCCGCGTGCGCACGCGGGTGCCGCTGCGCTCGCTCACGGTGATTCACCGTGACCCCAGGGTGCTCGACGCGCTGCGCCCGCTGGAGCGCGATTTCGCCGACGAGCTGAACGTGCTCGAGGTGCGCTTCGAGTCGAACGAAGACGCGCTCATCGAGGTGCGCTGCAAGGCGAACTTCAAGCGCCTGGGCGCGCGCCTGGGCAAGCGCATGAAGGACGTCGCCGCGGGCATCGCGCTCCTCGACCTCGACGCCCTGCGCGCCCTCGAAGCGGGCGCCACCGCGGTCGTCGCGGGCGAGGAGATCACCGCGGAGGACGTCGAGATCCGTCGCGCCCCGCGCGACCCCGCGGCGGCCCTCGCCACGGGGGCGCGGGTGTCGATCGCGCTCGACCCCGAGGTCACCGAGGCGCAGCGGATCGCCGGCGCCGCGCGCGAGGTGCAGCGCCGGGTGCAGGCCGCGCGCAAGAGCGCTCGGCTCTCGCTCCGCGATCGGGTGCGGCTCACCCTCACGGTCACCGACGACCTCCGCGAGGCGCTCGAGGCGCACGGCGAGGCGCTGATGCGCGAGTGCGGCGTCGGGCGGCTCGAGCTCGTCGAGCGCCCGGAGGGCGACCACGTCGAGTGGGTCGACGAGGACGAGCTCCACCTCGGCATCGGGATCACGGTGATCCCCGCCGCGGAGTGACCGGCGAGGGCGCCGACGGTCAGAACGTCAGCAGCGTGTGCACGGGGACGTCGGCGGGCAGGCGCCCCCGTCCGTTGAGGAACGCCAGCTCGATCACGAAGGCCGCGCCGACCACCGTGGCGCCTTGCATCCGCGCGAGGTCGACGGCGGCCTGCGCGGTGCCGCCCGTGGCGATGACGTCGTCGACGACCACCACGCGGTCGCCCGCGCGGAGGCTCTCGCGGTGCATCTCGAGGCAGTCTTCGCCGTACTCCAGCGCGTAGGTCACGCGGTCGACGGCGGCGGGGAGCTTCGCCTTCTTGCGCGCGGGCACGAAGCCTACGCCCAGGTGCGCCGCCATCGCCGCCCCGAAGATGAAGCCGCGCGCCTCGACGCCGACCAGCGCGTCGAGGCCGGCGGGGAGCAGCGCGCTCAGTCGCTCGACGGAGGCGCGAAAGCCCGCCGGGTCGCGGAGCAGGGGCGTGATGTCCTTGAAGAGGATCCCCGGCTTGGGAAAGTCGGGGACGTCGCGGAGGAGTCGGGCGAGGTCAGCGTTCATCGCCGCGCATTGGACGCGAGGTCGCGCGGCGACACAAGCCTCAGCTTGAGCGGCGCGCGCCGGCGATCATCGAGGCCGCCTCGTTGCCCGTCGAGTCGTAGAGGTCGAGGCGCAGCGGGGTCACCGACACGAAGCCGCGCTCGAACGCGTCGGTGTCGGTGCCGGGCATGCGCGGGTTCTTCACCCCAGGACCCCCGATCCAGAGGTACTGACGGCCCCTCGGGTCGAGGCGAATCTCGACGAGGTCGTCGTACTGCCGCACCCCGAGCGAGGTCACCCGGGTGCCCTTCACGGCGCCCCGAGGGAAGTTCACGTTGAACAACGCGACCTCCTTGGGGTGGCGCTGTCGCCACGCCAGCATCCTGCCCACCACGGTCGCGGCCCGACGCGCGCAGCGGCGCGCGTCTTCGTCGGCGGGCATCGAGAGCGCGATCGAGGGCACGCCCCGAATGGCGCCCTCGCGCGCCGCCGCGACGGTGCCCGAATAGAACACGTCGCTCCCGAGGTTGGAGCCCATGTTGATGCCTGACACGACCAGCGCCGGAGGCCGAGGACACAGGCCCTTGTGCAGCGTGGCCACGTAGACGCAGTCGGCGGGCGTGCCGTCGAGGGCGAACCAGCCCGCCTCAAGCGCGCGCAGCCGCAGCGGACGCGCCAGCGTCAGGGCGTGGCTCGTCGACGACTGCTCGGTCTCAGGCGCCACCACCACCACCTCGGCCAGCGCCGAGAGCGATCGAGCCAGCGCCCTCAGGCCCGGCGCGTGAACGCCGTCGTCGTTCGTCAAGACGATGACCGGCTTGCGCCGGGGTGATGAGGTCGATCGTGCCATGCGAGCTGAAGGTAGAGGCGCCGCCGCGGCGGTGCCCCTACCCGTGAGATGCTCTCGAAAACCGACCCTCTCCGCGAGGGAGAAATGGTCGGGGCGACTGGATTCGAACCAGCGACCCCTTGACCCCCAGTCAAGTGCGCTAACCAGGCTGCGCTACGCCCCGATACCACCCGTTGCTGTCTCGCACGCGGGAGCGGCAAGATACACCCTGGAGCAACAGACACAAGTCTAATCGACCGTGGTGACGTCCGGCGTGTTCGATTTTGGGTCACTGGCCGCGGGCAGGGCCTGGAGCGCGTCGCGGAGGCCCCGCGCGGCAGACTCGAGGGCGGCCCGGAGGCGCTCCGACCGGGGAGGCGGCGCCTCGGGGCTCGCCTCGGCGGCGTCGAAGCCCCGTTCGCGGAGGATCTTGCGCGCGCCCTCGAGGGTGTAGCGCTCCTCCTTGAGCAGCCGCCGGATGAGCAGCAGGCGCTCGACATCCTTGCGCGAGTACACCCGCTGGCCCGCGCGCGACTTCTGCGGGCGAACGCTGCGAAACTCGGTCTCCCAGAACCGCAGCACGTGCGTCGGCACCTCGAGGAGTCGCGCGACCTCGCCGATGCGAAAATAGACCTTCGCGGGGATCTCGACCTGCGCCACGGCCGCCGCCCGTCTACTCCCGACCCGGCTCTACGGCCTCGCCGTTGATGAGCGCCTTGAGCACCGGCGAGGGCCGAAAGCGCACGACGCGGCGGGCCGGCAGCACCATGCGCTCCGCCGTCGCGGGGTTGCGCCCGAAGCGATCGGCCTTGTCGCGGAGCACGAAGTTGCCGAAGCCCGAGATCTTCAGCTTGTGCCCCGACTCGAGGCTCTCCTTCAGCGAGTCGAACACCGCGTCGACCAGCTCTGCCGCCTCGCGCTTCGAGAAGCCGCCGACGATGTTGTAGACGTGCTCGGCGATTTCAGCCTTCGTCATTTCCTTCCCCGCTCCCGATCTGGAATTCCTGAAGATCCCAACACAGCGCCGCCCCCCGCGCAACGCAATCGTCGGAGCTCCCCGAGGTCACCGCCGCGTGGCCTCGAAGGTCGTCGCGACCGCGTCCACCGCGCGCTGGGTCGCCGCGTCGACCTCGGCGTCGAGCAGCGTGCGCTCTTCGCCCCGAAACACCAGCGAAAAGGTGAGCGCGTGGTGCTCGGGCGCGAGCCCCTGCTCGTAGCGATCGACGAGGGTGACGCTCTGGCAGAGCGGCCCCGCGGCCAGACTCAGCGCCTCGGTGATCGCCTGCGCCGCGTGCCGCGTGCTCACCAGAAGCGACACGTCGCGCCGCGACGCGGGCTGCCGGGAGGGGGCCCGCGCGAGGGGGGCCCTCAGCCGGGTCGACACCCCCGCGAGCGAGAGCTCCGCGGCGAGCGCGCCGCGCCCGAGGTCTGCGCCCTCGACCGCGTCGGGGTGCAGCGCGCCGATGAACCCCACGTCGACGCCGCCCACCCGAACGCACGCCGCCGCGCGAGGGTGGGCCCACGCCGGAAGCTCGCCCTCGCGGTGAAAGCACGCCTCCTCGCCCGTGGACTGCGCCACGAGCTCCTCGACCACGCCCTTGAGGTCGTAGAAGTCGACCTCCTCGGCGCGGGAGAGCCACGCGTCGCGAGGTCCTGCCATGACCAGCGCGAGGCGGGTGTGCTCCTCGGGCAGCGCCTCGGCGCTCAGCCCGAAGACCGAGCCCACCTCGAAGAGGCGCACGCGCTGCTCGCCGTGCCTCCGCGCGTGCGCGATGGAGCCCACGAGCTTGGGCAGCAGCGAGGGGCGCATCACCGATCGCTCTTCGGAGAGCGGGTTCGTCACGCGCAGGCAGCGGGCCGGGTCGAAGCCCAGCGACGCGCACTCCCTGGGTGAGATGAACGTGAAGTGAATCGCCTCGTCGAAGCCCAGCGCCGTCGCCAGCTCGCGCGCCGCGCGCCGGGCGTGAAAGTCGCGCGTGGCCCCCGCGGGGGCGCCGCGCGATCCCGGCAGCGTCGCGGGGACGCGCTCGTACCCCCACACGCGGGCGACCTCTTCGATGAGGTCGACCTCTACGTGCAGGTCGTTGCGGTGGGGAGGCACCGTCGCCCGCAGGGTCTCGCCCTCGACCCGCACCTCGCACCCCAAGCGACGGAGGATCGACGCCGACTCGCCCGCGTCGATGTCGACCCCGAGCAGCGCGCGCTGCCGATCGAGCCGGAGCGGGATCTCCCGCGCCGCTGCGGGCGCGGAGATCACGTCGACCGAGCCCCGCGCCGGCGTCGCGCCGGTCAACTGAGCGAAGAGCGCCAGGCACCGCGCAACCACGAGGGGGACCGCCGACGCGTCGACCCCGCGCTCGTAGCGGTGCGAGCTCTCGGTGTGCATGCCGAGCCGACGCGCGGTCCGCCGCACCGAGCGCGGGTCGAAGACCGCGCACTCGAGCACCACGTCGCGCGTCGCCGACGAGACGCCGCTGTGCTCCCCGCCCATCACGCCCGCGAGCGCGACCGGACCCTCGCCGTCGCAGATCCGCAGGTCGTCCTCGCTCAGCGCGCGCTCGACGCCGTCGAGGGTGAGCATGCGCTCCCCCGCGCGGGCCCGTCGCACCTCGACGCGCGCGCCGCGCAGGGCGTCGCGGTCGAAGGCGTGCAGCGGCTGCCCGGTCTCGAGCATGACGAGGTTCGTGACGTCGACGACGTTGTTGATCGAGCGCACCCCGAGGCGAGACAGCCTCACGCGGGCCCAGAGCGGCGACGGGCCCACCCGCACGCCCCGGAGCACCGCGGCGGCGTAGCGCGGGCAGAGCGACCCGTCGCGCACCTGAACGTCGACGAGCGACGCGGCCTCGACGTCGAGGGCGGCGCCGTCGAAGTTCAGCGGCGCGTCGGGGCGCCGAAGGTCGAAGAGCGCCGCGATCTCTCTCGCGAGCCCCCGGTGCGAGAGCACGTCGCCGCGGTTCGCGGTGACGTTCAGCGTCAGGAGCTGGTCGACCATGCCGTGCAGGTCCGACAGCCGCGCGCCGACCGGAGCGCCCTCGTCGGTGAGGATGAGAATGCCCTCGTGGGAGCCCCGAGGCCGAGCTCGTCCTCGGCGCAGAGCATCCCCTCAGACATCACCCCCGCCACCGGGCGCGCCTCGATGGTGAAGGGCGCGCCGTCCTTGCTGAACACCCTGGCTCCGACGCGGGCGAAGGCCACGAGGCCGCCGGGCGCGGGCACGTTCGAGGCGCCGCAGACGACCTCGAGGGCTCGGCGCCGCCGCCGCGGTCGATGGTCACCAGGGTCAGCGGGTTCTTGGAGTTCGGGTGAGGGCGCGTCGAGAGCACCTTCGCGACGGACACGTCCCGGAGGTGCTCGCCCTCGCGCGAGACGTGCTCGACCTCGAGTCCCGAGAGCGTGAGCCGCTCGACGACGCGGTCGAGTCCCGGGTCGACGCCCAGGAGCGTGCAGAGCCAGTGGTACGAGAAGATCATCAGGGGCCGCCGTTGAATGAGTCAGAGGAGGCGAGGAAGCGCACGTCGTTCTCGTAGAGCAACCGGATGTCGCTCACCTGGTAGCGCAGCATCGCGAGGCGATCGATGCCCATGCCGAACGCGAAGCCGGTGTAGCGCTCGGGGTCGTAGCCCACCGACTCGAAGACCGTGGGGTGCACCATTCCGCAGCCGAGGATCTCGAGCCACCCGGTGCCCTTGCAGACCCTGCAGCCGGGGTCTTTGCCGTCGCAGATCAGGCAGCCCATGTCCATCTCGGCGCCGGGCTCGACGAAGGGGAAGTAGCTCGCGCGAAACCGCGTGCGCACCCTGCGCTCGAAGAGCTTCGCGAGAAAGGCCTCGAGCGCTCCGCGCAGCTCGGCGAGGGAGATGCGCTCGTCGACCATCAGTCCCTCGATCTGAAAGAACATCGGGCTGTGGGTCACGTCGTCGTCGCGGCGGTACACCGCGCCGGGGCAGACCACCTGCACCGGAGGCGGGTGAGAGAGCATCTCGCGCACCTGCACCGTCGACGTGTGCGTGCGGAGCAGCACCTTGTCGCCCGTCGCCGACGGGAGATAGAAGCTGTCGTGCATGTCCATCGCGGGGTGGTCGGGGGGAAAGCCCAGGCGGTCGAAGTTGTTCTCCGAGAGGTCCACCTCGGGGCCCTCGGCGATGTCGAAGCCCAGGGCGTGGAACGCGTCGAGCACGTCGTGGAGCACCCGCGCGACGGGGTGGATCCTGCCGATGCGCGGACGGCGCCCGGGGAGCGTGACGTCGAGCGGAGGGCCTGAGAGCTCTCGCGCCCTCGCCTCATCACGGAGCCGCTGCGCGGCGAGCGCCGAGGCCCGCTCCACCGACCCCTTGAGCTCGTTCACGCGCTGACCGAAGGCCTTGCGTTCTGGTCCCTGGAGCTCTGGGATGCGTCGCATGAGCCGGGTGATCGCGCCGTCGCGCCCGCTGAAGCGGGCGGTGACCTGCCGCAGGTCGTTGTCGTCGCGTACGCTTTGAAAGGCCTCTTCGACCGACGCCGCGAGGGCGTCGAGGGCCGCGGTAGGGCTGTCAGACATCAGGGCGTGGCAGTCTATCGGCCCCCCCGGCCGCGCGCATCCACGCGCGACCGGTGAGGGACTGAAATTGTGGGTTGCAGGGAGCGGGAGGGTCAGGGCGGCAGGGACGAGGGCTCAGGCCGCGAAGGCGTTGGCCTTGACGGTGATGCCCGCGTTCGTGAGCACCGACTTGAATCCCTCGAAGTCGCGCACCGCCAGGTCAGCGAGGATCTTGCGATCGAGGCCGATGTTGGCGACGCGGAGCGCGGAGATCAGGCGGGAGTAGTTGGTCCCGAGCGAGCGCGCGGCGGCGCTGATGCGGCTGATCCACAGGCGGCGGAAGTCGCGCTTGCGGAGCTTGCGGCCCACGTACGCGTACTGCCAGCTCTTGTGCACGGCCTCGCGGGCCTGGGCGTAGATGCGCCCGCGGCCGTTGGAGAAGCCCTGGGCGAAACGAAAGACTCGGTTACGACGACGACGGGCCTTGAAGCCCCTTTTTGCGCGCGGCATCTCTCAGCTCCTTCAGGGACGGCCGTAGGGGAAAAGGATGAGGATTCGCTTCTCGAACGACTTGTCGACCATGTCGTTCTGACGAAGCCGACGCAGTCGCTTCGAGTTCTTGTTCCCCATGAAGTGGTTCGCGCCGCACTTCGGGCGGCGGACGCGGCCGCTTCCGGAGATCCGGAACCGCTTGGCCGCGGCTTTGTTGGTCTTCATCTTCGCCATCGCTTCGATCTCCTGGGTGCAGGGCCCACGCGCCCGCCGTCGCTCGTCGCTTCGGGGGGGATGTTGTCCGCGTGGTGGTCTCGCGGGTGGGACGCCCGATGCGCCCATCCCGCGGAGGGACGCGGGGGATAGCCGAGTCGCGGCGACCGTGTCAAGCGGTCGCGGTCGCGCTCACTCCCCGTTGATGTAATCCTGAAACTGCTCGCTGTACCGCGTCTGGAACCGGCTGTTGTAGCGGCGCATGCAGCTCGTGGCGTTGGAGCGGTCGCCCATCGAGCGGTAGGTCACGCACAAGAGCCGGACCTCGGTCTCGCTCGACGCGCTGCCGCGGAGGGCCCCCACGATGCAGCGGTTGATCTCTCCCTGGGGTCGCCCTGAGCTCATGCAGGCGCGGGCTCCGGCCATGCCGCCCCCGCTCGAGCTGGACGCCGCGGGCTCCGGGGTGGACGGCGGAGCGGCGCGAGGCGCGGGCGCCGCGGGTGTCGATCGTTCGCGCGTTCTCTCTCGGCGGGAGGGCGCCGAGGGCGCGGCCGGCGCCGCCAGAGGCTGCGCGACCGTGGGAGGGGCGACCGGCTCGGGCGCCGGCTCGGGCGCGGGCGCGGGCTCAGGGGCAGGGGCGGCCTCCGGGGTGGGCGCCTGGGGCGCGGCCTCTGGCGTGGGCGGAGTCTCGGGGGCTGCGGTCGCCGGAGCTGCGGTCGCCGGAGCCGCGGGCTCGGGAGCCGCGGTCGCGGGGGCGGCGGTCGCGGGGGCCGCGGTCTCTGGAGGCGGATTCATCGCGGGGGCGGCGCTCGCGGGCGCGGGCGACGTGGGCGGCGGGGTCACCTCCGAGGGCCTGCGGAACACGATGAACAGCGCCAACCCCAGGGCGAGGCCTCCGAAGACCACGCCGGCGATGAGCCCCTTGCTCGAGCTCTTTCCGCGGTAGGTCTCGGCCTCGGCGCTCGAACGGATCACCACCGTGCTGTCGCCGCGCCGCGCGATGCGGAACTCGACGACGCCGAGCTGCACCATGTCGCCGGGCGCGAGCTCGACGCGCTTGTGCTTCTCGCCGTTGATCTGAATCCCGTTGGAGCTCCCCATGTCTTCGATGAAGAGCTTGTCCTCCTCGATGAACAGCCGGGCGTGCTCGCGGGAGATGGAGCTGAAGGGCAGCGCGACGTCGGCGGCCTCGCTGCGGCCCATGATGATCGGCAGGCGATCGAGGGCCACCGGCGCGGGGACGCCGGCCGGCGCGAGGAACACCACCCGCAGGCCGCGGATGTGCTCGGGCACCGCCGCGGCGCCCGCGCCGGGCTGCGGCGGGGCGAAGGGGTCGTTGAGCGCGGCCAGCCCCGGCGCCGCGGCGGGCGTCGAGGGCATCGAGGGCGGCGCCGAGGCGGGGATCAAGGGCGCGTGGTGCTCCGAGGGCGCCGGGGCGGGCGTCGCGGCGGGCGGGGCCACCTGCGCGCCGGGCTCCTCGACGATCTGCAGCTTGTAGTCGCCGATGAGGATCTGGTCGCCGTGCCGCACCGGGCGGGTCTCGGACAGCCTCGCGCCGTTGAGCACGATGCCGTTGTACGAGGCGAGGTCTTCGATCACGAACTCGGACTGCTTGCGGTGCAGCCGCGCGTGGCGACGGGAGACGTTGCGCTCCGTGAGCCGGATCGTGTTGCCCTCCTTGCGGCCGATGGTGATTTCATCCCGCGCCAGCGGAACGACCGTGGTCTTGCCCTCGTCGTCAGAGATCACGAGCTTCAGCATCGGAACATCAACCCCTTCAAGGCGACGAGCCTTGGCGGTTTCAATCAGCAGCGGAGGAGAGGCGACCCTGCGGTGTGACTTCGTCCAGGCGGGGTACCCGCTCGCCGAGATCACCCCGTCGGGGCGGTGAGTCCGCGGCAGTCTACTATCGGGCAAGGCAGGGGTGTCAACGCGAACGGTCCTGTCGATCTCGCGCCGCGGCGGCTCGCGCTGAGGTAAACACCTGTGCCCAACCATGAGAGTCGAGTTCGTAGGCGCGGCGCAGACCGTCACGGGGTCCATGCATCTGGTTCGCACGAAGCACGCCACGGTGCTGCTCGACTGCGGGTTGTTCCAGGGCCGTCGGCGCGAGTCGATCGCTCGAAACCGCCACCTGCCCCTCCCGGTCGAAGAGATCGACCTCGTGATCCTCTCGCACGCGCACATCGACCACTCGGGCGCGCTGCCGCTGCTGGTGAAGCAGGGCTACCGCGGCCCCATCTACGCCACCCACGCCACGCGCGACCTGTGCGCCGCGATGCTCCGCGACGCCGCGTACATCCAGGAGTCTGACGCGCGGTACCTCAACCGCCAGATCGCCAGGGGCGAGATCGTCTCGGATCCCATCGAGCCGCTCTACACCGAGGCCGACGCGCTCGACGCCATCGAGCGGTTCGTCGCGCTCGCGTACCACCGACCCTTCACCGTCGCGCCGGGCGTCACCCTGACCTTTCACGACGCGGGGCACGTGCTCGGCAGCGCGATCACCACGCTCGGCGTCGAGGAGGACGGGCGCACCAAGCGGATCGTGTTCACCGGGGACCTCGGTCGCCCCGACATGCCCATTCTGCGAGACCCCGAGGTGGCCGGCGGCGCGGACCTGCTCATCTCCGAGAGCACGTACGGCGACCGGCTCCACGACCCGATCGCGAAGATGGAGGACGACCTCGGCGAGGTGATCCGCCGGACCTTCGCCCGCGGCGGCAAGGTGATCATCCCCGCGTTCGCCCTCGAGCGCGCGCAGGAGGTGGTCTTCGCGCTGAAGCACCTGCGCCGGACCAACGCGCTGCCGCCCATCCCGGTGTTCATCGACTCGCCGCTCACGGTGCAGATCACCGAGATCTTCAAGCTCCACCCCGAGTGCTTCGACGCCGAGGCCCGCGCGCTGCTCCAGGGGCGCGACTCTCCGTTTCACTTCGACGGTCTGCGCTACGTCGAGGACGTCGAGGAGAGCAAGATGATCAGCGCGCGGCCCGACCCCGCGGTGATCATCGCCGCGAGCGGCATGTGCGAGGCGGGGCGCGTGCTGCACCACCTCCGGACCGCCGTCGAGGCGCCGGAGAACACCGTGTTGATCGTCGGGTTCCAGGCGCAGCACACCCTCGGGCGGCGCCTCGTCGAGAAGCGCGACCGCGTGCGGATCTTCGGCGTCGAGCGCGACCGCCGCTGCGAGGTCACCGTGCTCAACGGCTTCTCGGCCCACGCCGACCAGGCAGACCTGCTGCGCTACGCCGAGGACTGCCGAAGCCGCTCGCCGCTCGAGCGCGTCGCCCTGGTGCATGGCGAGCCGAAGTCCCAGGCGGCGCTGAAGGCGAAGCTCAGCGAGCGAGGCTTTCAGGTCGACGTGCCCCGCGTCGGCGACGTGATCGAGGTCTGAGCCCCAGCGCCGCGAGGGCCAGCGCGAGGGCGCCGCGGGGTGAGGCGGCCCCGGCGCTGCGGCACGCGCACGACGAGGGGGGCGGCGCGGGGGCGCCCTGGTCCGTCGAGGGGAGGGGGCGGTCCATCGCGCGCGCGTCGAGGGACGGAGCGTCGAGGCGGGGGAGGTCCGCGGACGCCGAGTCGGTGTGGCTCCCAGCGTCTCGCACGTCGATCGCGGGGGGGAGGTCGGCGACGGCGGCTCCCGCGTCGAGCGCGTCGGGGGCGACCGCGTCGAACACCTCTTCGATCGGCACGTCGGCCCCCCCCACGTCCGCCGCCTCTGCGTCGGTCGCGCCCGCGTCGATCGCGCCCGCGTCGCGCGGCGGGAGCGGCACCCTCGGAGGCGTGGTCGCGGCGTCGAGGTCGCGGAGCTGCGGGCCGAACTGCGCCCACGGCGACGCGCACATGGCGGTGGCCGTGTCGCCGCCCGAGCAGCCCGCGACCGGCCCTCGCAGGTCCCGCACCGACATCAGGGGATGCAGCGTGTCGGCGCCGTCGGTGGTCCACGCGAGGGAGTAGCCGTCGGTGGCCTCGTCGGCGCAGATGAACAGCACCCCGTCGTGAAAGCGCATGCAGCGCACCGACGCCGCGCCGGCGACGCGGGTGAAGGGGCCGCCGCCCTGAGATCGAAAGATCCCGAGGCTGCGGTTCGCCGTGCCGTACCAGACCGTCTCGCCGTCGCTGCTCAGCGCGAACCCGTCCATGGGCTCTGGGGTGCGCGCGACCATGACCGTCGACGCAGCCCCGTCGTCGGAGCGGTAGAGCTGCGTGCCCAGGTCGGCCGCCACGCGCAGCCAGAGACGGTCGGGTCGGGTCGGGTCGACGGCGGCGATCCACACGCTGGCGAGGTCAGGGAAGCGCGCGGTGGTGACGCGGAAATTCGCGCCGCCGTCGTCGGAGCGCATGATCGTGCCGACGGCGCCGGGGCGGTAGCCCGAGAGGTACACCCGCTGCGGCGCCCCGGGCGCGACGTCGATGGTCTCGACGATGAATTCCGGGAGGCTCGCGGTGATCCGCCACGACTGGCCGCGGTCGTCGGAGCGGAGCACCTGGGTCACCGGGGTCGGACCGCCGTACACCGTGCCCGTCGCGAGGATCACCTCCCCCAGCGCGTCCTGCGTGACATCGGTGACGCTCGCCGCCGCGCCCGTGGGGACGGTCCATCGACAGAAGCCCTCGGACGAGACGCGCATGCCCATCGGCAGCCCGAGGGTCACGCGACGGTCGGAGCCGATCGCGATGGATGGGTCGAAGGAGCCGACGGCGTCGAGGGCCTCTTCGCACACCCAGTCCCAATGCGCGCCGAGGTCGTTCGAGAATACCAGCCCGAAGGTGGTGCGGAGGACGATCAGGTCGTTGCGGAGCCCCGGGCCGACCACGAGGTAGTTCGCCTGGGGGAAGCGTCCGTTCGCCTGGGCGTGCTCGGGTGCGCTGGAGACGAGCGCGGCGGCGAGGGCGACGAGGGCGAGGGGGCGCCTGAACATGGCGCGATGCTACACCCGGCGCGCTGCCATCGACGTGGTACATTGCCGCCGATGGTGCGCCCCGCGGTCCGAAGGTCCTCGTGCCTTCTCCTCGCTCTCGCGCTGTGCGTCGGCTGCGGCGCGGAGCGGCCCGACGCCGCGCCGGTGCGGGACAGCGGCGCTCTCCTTCTGCCCCCCTTCGACGCCGGGCCGTCCTCGATGGCCGGGCGCCCGGCCTCGGCCTATCCCGCCTACGACCTCACGCTTACGCTCCCGTACCGCGCCGAGGCGCAGACCTTCGAGGTCACCGTCGAGCCCCGCGCGACCCGCCTCGACGTGCACTTCAACGTCGACACCACGGGGAGCTTCACCGGCGAGATCAGCAACCTCAAGGCCTCGCTGGGCAACTTCGTCATCCCCCGTCTTCGAGAGCGCGTCGCCGACCTCGCCCTGGGCGTCTCCCGCTTCGCGGACTTCCCCGTGGCGCCCTTCGGGCGGATCACCGATCGTCCCTACGACCTCCTCGCGCCGGTCACCACCGATTACGGCCGCGTGTTCGGCGCCGTGGGCGGCCTCGATCAGCCCCTCCAGAACGGCGGCGACCTCCCTGAGAGCTGGTCCGAGGCGCTGTTTCAAATCGCGACCGGCGAGGGGCTTCGGAGCAACGCGAGCGTCATCCCGCCCTTCGTCGTGCCGGCGGGCACGCCGTCAACGGCCATGCCGGGCGGCGTCGGCTTTCGAACCGGCGCCGCTCGCGTGGTGGTGAACATCACCGACGCGCCCACCCACACGCCCGGGTCCTACGGCGACGCCGTGACGGGCACGCACTCCCTCGATCAGACCCTCGACGCGCTGCGCAGGGTGAACGCGCGGCTCATCGGCATCGCATCGGGAGACGCGGCGCGGGGGCAGATGGAGCGCCTCGCGATCGGCACGGGGGCCGTGGTCGCGGCGACCGCGGGGCGGTGCCCGACGGGGATCGGCGGCGCCGCGCGGCAGGCCGTGAGCGACCGCTGCCCCCTGGTGTTCGACATCGGGGCGGACGGCGTAGGCATCGGCAACGCGGTGGTCGACTCCATCGCGAGCTTTCTCGATGCGCTCGCCTTCAGCAGCGTCAGCGCGGCGACGGTGAGCGACCCGGGGGGCTTCGTGCAGGCCATTCACGCCATCGAGGCCAGCGCGCCCGAGGGCACGCCCGTCCCCGAGGGCAGAGACCTCCTACCCGAGGGGATGCCCGACGGCCTCGACGACACGTTCATCAACGTGCAGACCCGAACGCGGCTCACGTACCGGGTCATCGCGAGGAACACCTCGGTGCGCGAGACCGAGTTCCCGCAGCTCTTCTTCGCGCGGGTGCAGCTCGTGGGCGACGGCGTGGTCGTCGGCGAGCGCGTGGTGCGGGTGATCGTCCCCGAGGGGCCGAAGCAAGACGCGGGCGTGGACGGCGCGACGCGTGGCGACGCGACCGCCCTCGTCGAGGCCTCGGTCGCCGACGCGTCTGCGCCGTAGTTCTGCGGCGCTTCGCGCCCATCGACACGCATTGACGGGGCGCCGTGGCATCACATACCGTCCGCGCCGATGATGACCCGACGGCTCCGTCCGGCCGCGTGGATCGCGGGCGGTCTCTCTCTCCTCGCCTCGCTCGCCGCCGCCCCCGAGGCCGCCGCGCAGACCTCGAATTCACCTCCGATCGCGGAAGGGAACGGGGGCGGCTTCGACCTGCACCTCTTTCGCCCGGCGATCGACTCGAAGGGGATCCTCACGGTCAACGGCACCGACATCCTCGGCGCGGGGGGCGTGTCGTTCGGCCTGCTCCTCGACGTGGGCACGAGCCTCGGCCGCATCGGTACGGGCTCGACGGCCCTGGTCGAGTCGATGTTCTCAGGCCTGTTCCACGCCAACGTGGGCATCGGAAACCTCCTGGTGGCGGGGCTCCAGATCCCGTTCCACCTTGTGAACGGGCCGGCCAACAGCTTCGCCGACCCGATGAACACCAGCGCGAGCGGCAGCTCGCTGGGGCTCGGCGCGTCGCAGTTCAACCCGGGCAACAACGCCTGGGCGCGGCAGGGGCTCGGCGACATCATCCTCCACGCCAAGCTTCGCTGGCTCCGCGCGGAGTACTGGCCGGTCGGTCTCGCGGTCTCGCTGCAGGTGGGCATTCCCATCGCGCCCATCAGCACGCAGCGCGCGTTCGCGGGGGAGCCCGGCGTGTGGGTGTGGCCGGCGGTCGCGATCGAGCGGCGCTTCGCGCAGCGCCTGCGCCTCGCCGCGAACCTCGGCGCGCGCATCCCCTTCGGAGACAACTCGTCGTTCACCTCGGCGGGGATCCAGTCGGGCACGACGATCAGCTACGGCCCGTCGCTGACCTTCGGCGTCGGCGCGAGCTACCGGATCGGCACCGTGATCGACCTCATGGCGGAGGTCTACGGCGCGCAGTACCTCAACGGCTTCGACACCGCGCTGGCGACCACGCCGATGGAGGGGATCCTCGGCGCCAAGATCTTCGTCGACCGCAACTCGTACCTCACGCTCGGCGGCGGCGCGGGCTTCACGCCGGCGCTGGCCTCCGCGGGCTTTCGAGGCTTCGTGGGGTTCATCTTCGAGCCGAGCATCGGTGACACCGACGGCGACGGGTTCCGTGACGACGTCGATCGATGCGTGAACGAGCCCGAAGATTTCGACAACTTCGAGGACGAGGACGGCTGCCCGGAGCCCGACAACGACCGCGACGGCATCCCCGACACCGACGATCAGTGCCCGCTGGTGCCCGAGGATCGCAACGGCAACCAGGACAGCGACGGCTGCCCTGACAGCGAGGTGCAGGACCGAGACGGCGACCAGATCGCCGACAACGTCGACCGCTGCCCCGACGAGCCCGAGGACCGCGACGGCTTCGAAGACGAGAACGGCTGCCCTGATCCCGACAACGATCAGGATCAGATCCTCGACAACGACGACCTCTGCCCGAACGAGGCCGAGGACCGGGACGGCTTCGAAGACGACAACGGCTGTCCCGACCCGGACAACGACCACGACAATATCCCCGACACCGTCGACCGCTGCCCGAACGAGGCCGAGGTGTACAACGGCCTCGACGACGCCGACGGCTGTCCTGACAACGGGCTGATTCGACGCGTGGGCGAGGACATTCAGCTCAACCAGCAGATTCAGTTCCAGACCGACAGCGCGCAGATCATCGACAACGAGCTCAACCGGCAGATCATCGAGCAGGTGGGGCAGCTGCTCGCGGGGCAGGCAGACATCACGCTCGTCGAGGTCGAGGGGCACACGGATGAGCGCGCCGCCGACGACCACAACCTCCAGCTCTCGCGCGACCGCGCGAACAGCGTGGTGCAGGCGCTCATCCAGCGAGGCGTCGCCGCGGAGCGTCTCGTGCCGGCGGGCTATGGCGAGTTCTGCCCCGTCGACCCGCGGAGCAACGAAGAGGCCTGGGCGCGCAACCGCCGCGTGCAGTTCAAGATCATCAGCATCGCCGGCGCGCGAACCCGCGCCGCGGCGGGGTGCGCGCGGGGCCGCCAGTACATCCCAGGGATCGTCGGCGCGCCCGCGCAATAGGCCCCTGCGCCTCTGTACATCGCCGCCGCGCTTTGGTACTTGCTCGGCCGCTATGGGAACCCCGCAAGATCCTCGTGCCCGTCATCGTCAGAAGAAGCGCCGTCGCGACAAGGAGGCCCGCCTCCTTCGTCAGAAGGCCGCCGCGGCCGCGACGGCGCCGGCCGAGACGAAGTGACGTCGACTCCAACCCCTGAACCCCCCCGCTGCCCTCCCTCACGCTGAGCGCCCGCTCGGCGTGGAGGAGGGCAGCGCTGTCTCGCCCTCCGCGGGAGCATTGACCCCCGCGACGCCCGCGAGATAGCGTCCCCCCGATCATGAGCACCCAGACTTGGCGAGGCAGGGCGGCCGTCGCCGCTGCGGCTGTCGCCGCGGCGCTATTCAGCTCCCCGGCGCAGGCGCAGGACGCGCTGCCGCAGGGCACCGGCTACGACCTCCACCTCTTTCGTCACGCGATCGATTCGAAGGGGCAGTTCACCGTCAACGGCACGGACATCCTCGGCGCGGGCAGCGTCTCGTTCGGCCTCGTGGTCGACTGGGGGAGGGGGCTGGCGCGGCGCGGAACCGGCCTTCGGGGCTCGGAGCAGCAGCTCGAGGCGCCGCTCGTCACCAACATGTTCTCGGGGGTGCTGCACGGCAACGTGGGCATCGCCAATTGGCTCGTGCTCGGCCTTCAGATGCCCTTTCATCTGGTCGATGGGCCGGCCTACTCGGGCTCCGAGACCACGCTCTCGCCCATCGGCGGATACAGCCCCCAGAACGGGGGCCTGACCTTTCAGGGGGTCGGGACGCTGATGCTCCACGCGAAGCTCCGGCTGCTCCGCGCCGAGCGCTCGGGCTTCGGCCTCGCGCTGATCGTGCAGGGAGGGTTCCCGGCGATGTCGGGCCCGGCGAATTTCGCAGGCGACCCCGGCGCGGTGGTGTGGCCCTCGATCGCGGCGGAGTGGCGCCCCAACCCGCGCTTTCGCATGGACCTCAACCTGGGCTATCGCCACGCCTTCGGCAACCCCGCGCAGCTGGTGAACACGGTGTGGGGCTCGCCGGTGACCTTCGGTCTCGGATTGAGCTTTCGCGCGGCGCCGGCCCTCGACATCGTCGCTGAGGCCTATGGGAGCACGGCCACCAACGACTTCTTCGGCGAGTTTCAGACGCCCGTCGAGGCCGTGTTGGGGCTCAAGGTGTTCGTGATTCAGAACTCGTACCTGCTGATCGGCGGCGGGCGTCGGCTCACCAATGGCGACGCGGGCGCCGACGTGCGCGCGTTCATCGGCTTTGTGTTCGAGCCCAGCATCGGCGATCGAGACGGCGACGGGTACCGCGACGACGTCGATCGTTGCCCCGACGAGCCAGAGGACTTCGACAACTTCGAGGACCAGGACGGCTGCCCCGAGCCCGACAACGACCAGGACGGGATCCTCGACGTCAACGACCACTGCCCGTTGACCCCAGAAGACCGCGACGGCGACGCCGACGACGACGGCTGCCCTGACCGGGACGTGGGAGACCGCGACGGCGACGGCATCCTCGACAGCGTCGACCAGTGCCCCGACAACCCGGAGGACCGCGACAACTTCGAGGACCAGGACGGCTGCCCTGAGCCCGACAACGACCGCGACGGGATCCTCGACCGCAACGACCTGTGCCCCAATGACCCCGAAGACCGCGACGGCTTCGAGGACGAGGAGGGATGCCCCGACCCGGACAACGACCACGACCGCATCCCCGACGTGCGCGACCGCTGCCCGCTGGAGCCGGAGACCTACAACGGCACCGAAGACGAAGACGGCTGCCCCGACCGGGGCGACGCGGTGCTCGAAGAGAACAGCATCCGCATCCTGCAGGCGATCAACTTCGAGACCGACAGCGCGCAGATCATGACCGAGAGCATTCACATCGTGGAGGCGGTCGCGGCGATCCTTCGGGCGAACCCGCAGATCCAGCTGCTGCAGGTGCAGGGGCACGCCGACGAGCGCGGCAACGACGAGCACAACCTGCAGCTCACGCGAGACCGCGCCGCGTCGGTGGTGCGCGCGCTGCGAGAGCGCGGGGTCGAAGAGGAGCGGCTGCACTCCGCGGGCTACGGCGAGCGGTGCCCGCTGACGAACGGTCACAACGAGGCCGCGTGGTCGCGCAACCGCAGGGTGGAATTCAGGATCCTTCGCACCGCCGCGGGGGTCACGCGCGAGCGCATCGTGTGCCCCGCGGGCGAGGCGTTGATGCCAGAAGAGGACCGTAATCTGCAGTGATTCGATGACCGCGGGCGTCGCGGCGGAGATTTGTGTAGAGTCTCAGCCCCTTTATGAGCACGCCGATCACCCTCGAAGACATCGCCGAGCGCTGGCTCACCACGCTCCAGCAAGACCTCAAGGACTTTCTGCACGTCGTCTGCGACGATCAGGACCTCCCGGATGACCTCCGCACGACGGCCCACGCCGCCGTGCTGTACACCCTGGCGCCGGGCGACATCGTCCCCGACACGGCGGGCCCCCTGGGGTTCCTCGACGACGCGCTGGCCCTGCGGGTCGCCCTCGACCGCGTTCGCGCCGAGGCGCCTGAGCGCTTCGAGACGTACCGGGCGCGCGTGCCCGAGCTGATCGAGAGCTCCGAGGGCGACCTCGAGGCGTTTCGCGCGAGCCTGGAGGACCTCTACGAGCCCTTCTGCGAGCGCGTGCTCTCGTCCGAGCGCAACGAATTCAAGGGCAAGCGGGCGGTCGATCTGCTCGACGCCGACGGGGCGGCGTGGCTCAACGAGGAGATCACCCTCGCCGCGCTGGCCCTCGACTTCAAGCCCTCGGCGCTTCAGTCCGCCGTGCGCCGCGCCGAGAGCATCGTGCCCATGATCCGCGCTCGCCTCGCCCCGCGGCGCTGACCGTCGGGTCAGAGCGGCGCAGAGAGCGTGGCCGTGTCTTCTGCGCCAAGCTGCGAGCGGGTCGCGGAGGTCGGCGCCGCGACGATCATCGAGGCGAGCTCGCGGCGGAGGGTGTCGACGAAGAGGTCGGCGTCCGCGCCGACGAGCTCGACCGCGAGGGAGACGCTCTCTCGCGCGTCGTCGCGGGTGAGTGCGCCGAGTCGCTTCGAGAGCGCGGCCAGGACGTCGGCGCCCTCGCTGTCTTGGGTCGCGCGCAGCACCGCGTAGGGACGAGGCTGCCAGGCGACCGCGCCGCGGCGCCACGCGCACCCCAGCTCGACGCTCGCGAGCCCTCGCACCAGCCGCCAGCCCGGGCGCGGTACCACGCGCGCCCGGAGCGAGCCGAGGGACCCGGGCGCGCCCCGCAGCCTCCACGCGAGCCGGGCGCGGCGGGTCGGCCCCACCGCGCGGGCGATCTCCATCGAGACCGCGCGCATCGCGGTGAAATCCGAGGGGCGCATCCGCAGGCGCATCGCCGCGATGCCGCCGCCGAGGAGCGCGAGGTCCACCGCGGCGAGGCCCGCGGCGAGGGAGGCGTGACGGAGGGCCCACGCGCCCACGGCCAGGGCCGCGACGACCGCCAGCGCTGTCGCGGCCACCGCGCCCCAGGGCAGGCGAGGCTCGAGGGCCGCGACCGCCCGACCCTCGAGCCAGCGGGCCTTGCCGCGGCTCGACGCGAGGGGCTCCTGCTGCCGCGTCGGGTGGCGCAGCGCGATCGCCAGCACCACCAGCAGCACGCTCGCCGGGAGCGCGCCCTGGACGCCGACCACCGCGAGGGGCTGAATCAGTCCGCCCACGACGAGGAGCAGCGCGGGGATCCACCGGGCGGCGCGCGCGAAGGGGAGCGCGGCCGGCCCCGCTCGACGAGAGACGGCCACCCCGAGCAGGAGAAAGACCGACGCCAGGCAGAGCCCGGCGAGGTGCGTCGAGCGCCTCGTGGCCGGCGCGAGGTGCGAAGGGCGCGGCCCGGTCGCCACGCGGCTCGCGAGCCACGGAAACGCGTGCGGGTCGACGGCGATGCGCGCGCTCCACCGCGTGCTCGGAGGGAGGTGCCGCCGGAGCGCGTGGACCACGTCGCGCGAGAGCTCCGTCGTGGTCTGGGCCTCGACGCCGGGGGTGTCGTCGCCGATCCACTGCGCGCGCCGAGCGCTCGCGGGCACGGTCACGCGGAGCTCGGCGGCCTCGAGGCCCCGCTCCCACGGCACCGTCGCGACCTCGATCACGGCGTCGGGACCCGCCCGCTGAATCGCGCCGGTCGCCCGCAGCGAGGTCGTGTAGCGGATCACGACGTCGACGGTGCCGCGGCGCACGCCGTTCGAGTCGCCGAGGCTGACCTCCATCCTCCCAGGCGCGATGGTGTTGGCGCGCAAGGGGATCGTCGCGTCGGCCCGCGTCGACGCGCTCGCCTCGATGAGGGTGAGGTCGGCGGGGAGCTCCGCGAGCTCGAACTGGTGCAGCCTGCCCGCGAGGACCCGCCAGCGGATGCGAAGGGTGACCTCGGCGCCGCCGTCAGGCCGCACGGCGACCTCGGTCACGAGCCCCGCGGGCCTGGCGTCGGTCCACGCGCCGGCCACGCCCCGCGCGAGGACGAGCGACGACAGGAGGAGCGCGGCGGCGGTGCGGCGTACGACGGTGGAGCGGTGCACGGCGGGTCTCGGGCTGGTAGCACCGGGCCGGTCGCGGCATCGAGTTTTCGGCCATCGACGGTCCCACTCGCTGTGGCAGAGTGCGCGCGTGAGCGCTTCGTACTGGCAGCACGCGGTGGTCGCGGCGAGCGCCCTGGCGGGCGAGACGTCCCGGGCCTTGCGAGGCGCGGTCGAGGTCGACGCGCGGCTCGAGGCGCGCTGGCGCCACGTCGAGTCGGCGGAGACCTCCGAGCTCCGCGCGCGCCGCGTGGTCGCCGAGAGGCTCCGCGCGGTGCGAGCGCGGCCGAGCGCCGAGGGCGCGACCCTGGGTGCGCGCGTGGTCGCGTCGTGGCTCCGCGCGTCGCCCCCAGAGACTCGCAGCGCCGTCGCGTCTTCGCTCACCGCGGTTGAGCTCGACGCGGTGCGACGGGAGGCCGACGCGCCGCTCGACCTCGCCCGCGCGCTCCGCTGGGTCGACTTCGCGGTGCGCGTGCTGGGCCGGGCTCCCTCGCCGTCGTGCCTGGGCGAGCTCTTCTCCGAGCTCGCGGGTCGCGCGCCGGCCTCGAGCGTCGATGCGCTCCGGGTCGAGCGTTCTCTGCGGGTGCATGGCCGTATCACCGAGGCCAGGGCCGACGCGCGCGGGGCGCTGGGTGGCGACTGAGATGTCGGGCGCGGGCGGGCTTCGAAGGCTGGTCGGGAGCGCGCCGTGGCGCCCGCTCGCCACCCCAGACGAGCGGCTCACGGAGGGGTGGCTCGCCCTGGAGGCGGAGCGCGGGGCGCTCCGCGCACAAGCCGTCGAGACGGCCTTCGCCCTGGCCGAGCGCGTGCTGAGAGAGCGGGCGTCGCGCGACGCAGGCGTGGCGGCCGACGCGCTGCGGCTCGCGCTCGAGGAGATGGGCCTGGAGCCCGCGCTGCGGGTTCGTGCGCACCCGAGCGACCTCCCCGCGTGCGCGGCGCTCCTGCGGCCCTACGGCGACCGCGTCGCGCTGTCTGGCGACGACGCGGTGGGGCAGGGGGGCGTGATCGTCGAGGGCGCCTCGGGGCGCGTCGACGCGCGGCTCTCGGTGCGCCTCGCCCGCCTGCGCGCGCGGCTCGGGGGGGCCCCGTGAGCGACGAGGCTGACTCCTCCGAGGACCTCCGGGCGCCCGCGGGCGACCGGCGCGGCCTCGCGCTGCTGCTCTTTCTCGGGACCTGCCTCAGCACGCTCTACGTCGGCGCCTCGCAGGTGGGTGGGCGGGATCCCCTCGATCACCTCGCGGGCGCGCGAGGCGCCGCGAGCGCCCTCCCGGCGCTCTGGGAATTCGCCCGCGCGCTCTCCCGGGGCTGGGTGTTCGCCGCGCCGCTCATGGCGATCCTCCTCTGCCACGAGTTCGCGCACTGGTTCGCGATGCGCCACCACCGGATCCCGTCGACGCTGCCGCTCTTCATCCCGTTTCCGAACGTGTTCGGCACGATGGGGGCGGTCATCGCGATGCGCGACGGGGTGCGCTCCCGCGACGCCCTCGTCGACGTGGGCGCCTCGGGGCCCCTGGCGGGGCTCGTGGTGGCGATCGGGGTCACGGCGCTGGGTTTGTCTCGCTCGACCATCGAGCCCGTCGCCGGGCGCACCGACGTGTTCGTCGAGGGCGACTCGCTGCTCTACCTCGCCCTGAAGCGCCTGGTGTGCGGGCCGATCCCTCCGGGACACGACGTCTGGCTGCACCCCATCGCGTTCGCGGGTTGGGTGGGGCTGTTCATGACGATGATGAACCTGCTGCCCATCGGCCAGCTCGACGGGGGGCACGTCGCCTACGCGATCTTCGGGCCGCGGTACGACCGCTGGTCGTCGCGGGTGGTGCGCGCGGTGGCGCTCTGGGCCGCGGGGCTGGCGGGCTACCTCGCGCTCACCACGCCGCGCGCGCGCTGGAGCTCCGAGCTCTTTACGCCCGCGACGGTGTGGGCCCTGTGGTCGCTCGTGACCTGGATGGTGCTGCGGTCCAGCGGCGGGCGGCACCCGCCCACCGAGGACGAGACCCTGAGTCCCTCGCGCCGCGCCGTCGGTTGGTTCACCCTGGCGCTCTTCGTGGCGCTCTTCATGCCGCTGCCCGTGCAGCTACACTGAGGTCGCCGCGCGCCGCGCGCCGCGCTTCTGGCAGGCCGGACAGGTCCCGTAGAGCTCGTGGCGGTGCTCCCTCAGGATGAAGCCGTGCTCAAGCGCCACGCGCTTCTGGTGCTGCTCGATGTCGTCGTCCTCGAACTCGACGATCACGCTGCACGACGTGCAGATGAGGTGATCGTGGTGCTCGTCAGAGACCAGCTCGAACCGCGTGGCGCCGCCCTCGAAGCGACGCTCGGCGACGATGCCGCTCTCCTGAAACACGCGCAGGGTTCGGTAGACCGTGGCGGCGCCGATGCGAGGGTCGCGCTCGCGCACCTCTCGAAGCAGCTCGTCGGCGGTCACGTGGCGCTGCACGTCGGCGAGGGTGTCGAGGATCAGCTCGCGCCGCGACGAGGTCTTGAGCTTGTTCTTCGCGACGTGCTCGCGCAGCCGCAGCCTCAGCGCGTCGAGCGCGGGGCGGTGCATCTCGGCCTGGGGTGGCATCGACAGAACCTCGTCTGAAGGTCCCGTCGCGTCAAGCGTCGGGCGCAGATCGTGCGGCGTCGGCTGGAGGCGTACCTGCGTCGTCGGGGGGCGGATCGGGCGCGTGCTGGATGCCGAGCGGGCGCACCCCGGCGACGGTGCGCACCGCGTTGGCGACGCTGCAGTCATGCTGGCTCAGCCCTGGCGTGGGCATGCGTCCGACGGGCCGGGGAGAGCCGTGGATCTGGAACGGAATGAACACCAGGTCGTCGCCGAGGCCTCGCGCGCGCAGCAGGGGGCGGCCCGACTGAAGGTCGAACACGAGCACCCGCGTCGCGCCCTGCACCGAGGCTCGACCCTCGTCGACGCCGAGGATGAAGTAGCGGCGACGGCCCGCGTCGACCAGCGCCGCGGTGTCGCGACGGAGCCGAAACAGCAGGTCCTCTCGCAGCGCGTGGAGGCGGGTCGCGTCGTCAGACTCGCGCACGGCCTGCACGAAGCTGGGGAGCAGGAACTCTCCCTTCTCGAGGACCTCGCGGGCGAAGGTCACCTCGAGCCCGAGGCAGGGCGTCAGCTGGTCGGGGTAGCGGTGTCGCAGCGAGCGAAGCGCCGTGGCCTCGTCGTGCACCTCGTGGACGCGCACGCGGCCGTAGAGGGCCCTGTCGGCGACGAAGGCGTCCCACGAGAACGCCGGGTCGCGCAGGTCGCCGGCGTAGGCGCCGACGCCCTCGGCGGTCCACCGCAGCACGCGCTCGCGCATCTGGAGGTAGGCTGGCGCGATCGACGCGGTGAGCGTCGCGTGCTCTTGCAGCAGCCGATCGCGGCGACGGTTCGCCTCGGCCTGCTTGCGCTGCGTCCAGACGATGGGAAAGCCCACGACCACGACGAGGAGGGGCACCCAGAAGCGCCAGTTGACGCGCGGGGCGAAGGGCTGGTCGCCCTTGGGGGCCAGGCCCCTCGCGGGGGGGAGATCGTCGGGGGGGTCAGACGGAGACATCCGATGACCGGGGGGCGTCGCGTCGGATCACGACGTGGGCGTGTTCGCGTTGCCCTTGGTGACCGCGAAGTTCAGGCGGACAAAGCCCGCGGCGGCGCAGGTGCGCGCGACGTTCTTGATGACCTGCCAGTCGACGCGCCGGTCGATCTGAAAGACGATGTCGCCCTCGAACTGCTGGTTGGGGTGCAGTGCGGGGAAGTCGCGCCGCGCCTGCTCCAGGCGCTCGAAGAGGCGGTCGATGCGGTCGGTGGACGTGCGCACCTCGCCGGGGGTGGCGATGCGCTGACCGTCGAGCAGGACGTTCTGGTCGGAGATCGAGACGATCGGCGCGGAGCGGAGGTTGTCCGCGTGACCGACCTCGGGGATCTCAAGGTTCGCGCTCGACTGCACCTGCTGCTGCGACCCGAACTGGGACAGCAGGAACACCACGGTGATGACCAGGTAGTCGATCATCGAGGTGAGGTTGAGGTCGGCGTTGACGGTCTTGTGCCCTCCGCCCGCCACGCGCTTCTGAACGAACTTCAGCGGTACGTGGTGGAGGAGTCGCTTGCCTGGCTTCGCTACGGGCATGGGTGAACCTTCGACGGGGGGAAGTCAGAGGAAGCGGATCGTGAGCTCATTGCGCGTCGGGCTGCCGTAGACCGAGTAGACCCGGTCCATCACGCGGATGATCTCGTCGTAGTGCACCACCGAGTCGGGCTGGAGCCAGACCTCACGGTTCTGCTGGTTGGTCTGCAGGCGCTGGCGCAGCACGTTGACGAGCTCGTCGAAGCGCTGCTCGCCCTGCAGGTCGCGCATGTCGGCGGCCGAGGTGCCGACCCGCAGACCGCTCTGCTGGATCTGAATCTTCAGCTGCTCCTGCGGCGTCGGCGGGGTGTCTGAGGGCTGCGAGGGCGCGCCCCGCGGCTGCTGCGCCTCCACCGCGCCGGTCTGCACCCACACCGCGGTCATGAGAAGAAACGCGATGCACGACACCAGAAGGTCGATCATCGGGACCATGTTGATGTTGGAGTCGACGGCCTTCTTGCCGCCTCCTCCTCCACCTTCGACCGATACGCCACCCATCGCGCGCTCCTGTTCCTGCTACCCGATCAGCCTGCGAGGGACAGAGCCTCTCAGGCCGCGTCCTTGGCGCCGCCCAGGTTGATCTTGGAGCGGTTGTTGGTGACGAGGTTGAGCACCTGCACGGTGGCCTCGTTGATGTCGTCGACCAGCGCCTGGGTCTTGCCGTTCAGGAGGGCGAAGAAGATCAGGCCGAGGATCGCCGCGATGAGGCCGAACGCGGTGCAGTTCATGGCCTCGGAGATGCCGCCGGCCAGGAGCTCCGCCTTGCGGGCCGGGTCGATGGAGGGGCCGCCCTCGCCGTGACCGCCCACCGCGCCGAAGGCGTTGATGAGGCCGGTGATGGTGCCGAGGAGGCCCGAGAGCATCGCGAGGTTCGCGAGCAGCGAGAGGTACGCGGTGCGGTGCTCGATCTTCGGGAGCTCGCGGAGCGCCGACTCGTCCATCGCGGCCTGGACCTCGGCGTCGGGGCGGTTGACCTTCATCAGGCCAGCCTTGACGATGCGCGCGAGGGGGGCGTTGGCGCTGGAGCAGAGCTTGATCGCCCGCCCGACGTCACCCGCGAGGATGCACTTCTGGATGTTCGACAGGAACGCGTCCTTGTTGATCGAGGACTGGAACAGATACATCGCCCGCTCGATCGTGATGGCGAACACGAAAAGCAGCCACAACACGATGGGCCACATGCCCCAGCCGCCTTCGTTGAAGTGCGTCTTCAGACTCTGCAACATCGCGAATTCCTCCTCCGACAGGATCAGTGACGCCGCGGATTACGACCGGGCGGGATTCATGGGACCGTGACTCTTCTCGACCGATTCGGCGACGCGCCCCGCCGGTGTATACGGATCCGACGCGTGCCGCCTCGAACGACGGCGCTGATGTCTACACGAGTCTCCGAGCGCGTCGCCAGTGTTTCCAACGACCCGCGAGTGATTTTCAGCCCGCCCTCCGACCCCGGCGGGAGTGGTCACAACTCCCCCACCCCTGGACCGGGGTGCAGAAGCCCT
This sequence comes from Polyangiales bacterium, assembly GCA_041389885.1. GTDB lineage: Bacteria > Myxococcota_A > Polyangia > Polyangiales > JAWKRB01. The sequence continues at coordinate 157,286 of JAWKRB010000014.1, forward strand.
CGAAGTGGGTCGGTGCGCGACCTTGGAGGCGCTCGTTGGGCGGGTGCGAGGCATCGGGGTGTGGACAGCGAGTCCGGGGAACAAGTTCCCACGATCGCGGTCAAATGTGCGCAATGCTGCTGGTTGACATCGCGAGCGAGCACAAGATAGCGTCCCGCGGCGCTGCGGTGGACCCGGCTACGAAGACGAGTGTGGTTCGATCCGATGCGCGGCGCGCGGCGTAAATGCCGGCGGCCTCCGGGCGGGTTCAGTAGAGTGAGTTCATGGGTCCCACGTGCGGTGGTTGGGACGCCGTTTCGACGAAGGTAGAAGGAGCGAGAGCACGATGCAGTCGGCGCTGATGGAACTGTTGTTGCTGGCCCAGGAGAACGCACAGCACGCAGAGCGGGGTGGTCTGGCAGGCCTCTACGACAAGCTGGGCTGGCCGTTCTTCGTCAACATCTTCATCTCGATCATCGTGCTCGCCACCGTGACGGAGCGGGTGATCTTCCTCCTCTCCAAGTTCCGGGTGAACACGAAGGAGCTCCTGGCCCAGGTCCGCAAGCTCGTGCAGGCCGGCAACATCGACCGCGCCATCAAGCTCTGCGAGGCGGCTGACGCGCCGATCCTGCGGGTGTTCCGCGCCGGCCTGATGCAGGTGAACCGCGGCGAAGAGGCCGTGGTCGTCGCGATCGAAGAGCAGGTGATGGACATCGAGCCGCAGGTGATGAAGCGCGTCGGCTCGCTCTGGTCCCTCGCCAACATCGCGACTCTCTTCGGCCTCCTCGGCACCGTGCTCGGCCTCATCCACACCTTCGAGGCCCTCGACCGCGTCGCCGACCCCGGCGCGCGCCAGCGCCTCCTCGCCCGCGGCATCTCCGAAGCCATGAACAACACCGCCCTCGGTCTCGGCATCGCCGTGGCGTGCATGACCGCCCACCTTCTGATCCACGGCCAGGCGAAGAAGATCGTGCAGGACGTTGAGCTCACTTCGGCGAAGCTCACCAGCCTCCTCACCACGAACCGTCAGCAGTCCTGAGCTGAGGCGCCGCGATGGCACACTTCACGGCTGCGCAGCACGCGCTCATCAACCGCAAGAGCAAGCCCAAGGAGCTTGGGCCTGACGAGACCGGCGGTGAGCTGAACATCGTGCCGTTCCTCGACATCATCGTGAACGTGCTGATCTTCGTGCTCGCCTCCATCGCGACGATCTTCACCGCCACGATCCCCGTGCCCGCGCCGGGTCGGAGCAACACCACCGGCCGCCCCGGCGCCCAGGGCGAGAGCCTGAACCTCACGGTGCAGATCCTTCAGGAGGGCTACATCATCGGCGCCCGCGGCGGGTTCCTCGCGCCCGGCTGCCGCGACGTGGCGGGCCGCGGCACCATCGCGGTGCCCAACCTCGCTCAGGCCGACGCCGAGGGGCGCCGCCACGACTTCGCGTCGCTCACCCGGTGCATGCAGTCGATCCGCCAGCAGTTTGCGGCTGAGGTCGCCGGGGAGGACGGGCACAACATCAACATCTCGGTGAACGCCACGATCCCCTACGGGATCCTCGTGGGCACCATCGACGCAGTGCGCGAGAGCCGGCCCGGCGCGTGTCGGCTGCCCGAGGAGTCGCGCCAGGCGGACTACTCGAACACCGACTGCATGTTCCCCAAGGCCACGCTCGGCGTGCTCCAGAATCGCTGAGGAGAGGACCCGATGAGCACAGCCTCGCAGAAGAAGGCCACCTCGCTCGACGTGAAGCGCGAGACGGTGCGGAGGGCCCGCAAGCGCAAGACCGAGCACCTCTCCGAAGACCTCAACGTCGTGCCCATGATGGACATGATGGTGATCATCCTGGTCTTCCTCCTGAGCTCGCTCTCTTCGTCGTCGGCGAACATCCCCCAGGGCGACGACCTCCGGCTGCCGCAGTCGACGGTGGCGACCAGCCCGTCCAACGCCCTGCAGGTCATCGTCTCGCGGGTCTCGATCTCGGTGAACGGGCGCTTCATCACGGCGCTCCGCAACGGCACCGTCGACCCGTCGCAGAAGCGCGGGCAGAACAACGCCGACTACACGATCATCCCCCTGGCCGACGTGATGCGCGACCAGTTCCAGGCCGCGCAGTCGGTCGCCCAGCGATCGGGGCGGCCCTTCAACGGCGAGATCGCGATCATCGCCGACCGCGGCCTCCCGAGCCGCACCGTGTACGAGGTGCTCTACACCTGCGGGCAGCACGGCTTCGCGAACTTTCAGCTCCTCGTGCTCAAGGGCCGCGAGGCCTGATTTCGTCGCGCGGTTGCGCCGGCGCCTCGGCCGTGCGAGATCGCGCCCATGATCTGGACCAAGATCCTCGCCCTCACCCTCGTCGTCAGCCTCGTCGGGGGCCTCCTCCACCTCGGTAGCAAGATCCCGCCGAACGACCGCGGCGGCGAGGGCTAGACCGCCGGCGGGTTGAGGCGCTGGCGGCGTAGGCGACCCGCGGGCTTCGCGCGGGTCCGCGGCGTCGTGAATTCGTCGGGGGTGACGGGGGTTAGCGGCCTATCGTCGCGATGTGCGTAGGCTGACGGCGGAGTTTGCGCGCGCTCGCGCGCTCTGGACCCGCGGCGTGGCCCGCTTGTTGCGCTGAACCCCGGCGCTCGGCCAGCGATGGCCCATTGACAATCGGCCGACGGGGTTGTGAAAGTCCGCCCCCGATTAGCCCTGTCGGCGCGCACGCGCTGACCCGCATGGAGACTCAGTCATGACGAAGTTGGTGATGGCGACGACGCTGGCGGCTCTTACGCTGCCGTGCGTCGCTCAGGCGCAGCAGGCCGCGTCAAGCGCGACGACCCCGGCCGGTCCCACGGCCCCCGCTGCCGCCGCCGCGCCCGCCGCCGCGCCCGCCGCCGCGCCCGCTGCGCCCCCTGCGCCGCTGTTCTGGCGGCAGTCGGTGTTCAACCTCACCGTCAGCGCGAACATGAACAACTTCGCGCCGTCGCTGCAGCTCACGCGCAACCAGACCGTCGACATGTCGCTGTCGCTGCGGCCGCGCTTCACGCTCTCGCGCATGTTCCAGATCCGCGCGGGCCTCGACCTTCGCTACGAGTTCACGAACTCCGACACCACCGCGACGATCAACGAGCCGACCTTCGGCGACCCCTTCGTCGACCTCTGGATCACGGGCATCCCGGCGGTGGGTCCGCTGAAGTTCTGGGTCGCGCCGCGCCTTCAGTTCCCGGTGTCGCCGGGCAGCCGCGCGGCGACCACCGTGCTCACCACGGGCCTGGTCGTGCAGGCGGCCCTCGGCGTCGACCACTTTCTCGGCGGCGACCTGACGCTCGTCGCGCAGGGCATCTACACGCACAGCTTCAACCAGTACACGACCCCCGAGACGCGCACCGAGTTCCGCCCGGCGTGCTTCGGCGGCCCTGGCGACACGGGCTGCGCGAACCAGCTCAGCGGCATCGCGAACACGCAGGACGTGCTGAGCTGGGCCTTCATCGTCGCGCCCTCCTGGGGCATCTTCAGCCCGGGTCTGTTCTTCCGCATGACCCACGCGTTCCCGTACTCCGTGAGCAGCCTTGAGGGGCTGTCGAACACGGGCTCGGCGCCGCCGCGGGTGCGTCAGTCGACCTTCTTCGCGGGCTGGATCGACGTGAACGCCACCCCGTGGTTCACCGTCGAGGTGGGCTACTCGATGGGCCGCAACCTGCTGCGCGCCGACGGCACCATCGGAAACCCGATCTGGGACGAGGCGCAGGACATGCGCCTCTACGTCTCCACCGTGTTCACCCTCGACCGTCTGTATCAGGCGATCCGCGGCGGCGGCCGGTCGAACTCCGGCGTGATCCGTACGCAAAACAGTCCTCAGCGCGGCCCCGCGGCCGTCGCGATCTTCTGATCGACGCAGCGGCTTCCCAAAGCCACTTCGCAGACCCTATGCTCCCTGCCCGCGCGACGTGGCCGTTCACGAGCCGCGCGACAACGAGGGATGCACCCGTGCCCGATGACCTCACCCTTCGCCGGTCGCTGTACCGGCAGATGCTGCTGATCCGGCGCTTCGAGGAGGCCTCTGCCAAGGCCTACTCGCAGGGAAAGATCGGCGGCTTTCTGCACCTCTACATTGGCCAGGAGGCCAGCGCGGTCGGCGCGCTCTCCGCGTTGCGTGAGAGCGACTACGTCCTGGGGACCTACCGCGACCACGGCCTCGCGCTCGCCCGGGGGATGTCGGCGCGCTCGTGCATGGCGGAGCTCTTCGGCAAGGTCACCGGCTGCTCCAAGGGCCTCGGCGGGAGCATGCACTTCTTCGACGCCGAGAAGCGGATGCTCGGCGGCTACGGCATCGTCGGCGGCCACGTGCCGCTCGCGGCGGGCGTCGCCTTCGCGGCGAAGTATCGCGGCGACGGCGACGTGGTGCTGTGCTTCCTCGGCGAGGGCGCGGTCAGCATTGGTGACTTTAACGAGGCGCGCTCGCTCGCCGCGCTGTGGAAGCTTCCGCTGGTCACGATCGTGGAGAACAACGAGTACTCCATGGGCACGCCGCTCGAGCGCTCGCTCGCGGTGCCCGACACCAGCCTCAAGGCGCTCGCCTACGGCATGGCTCGGGACCACTTCGTCGCGGACGATGTGATGACCGTGCGGAGCCGCGTCGGGGCCGCGGTGGCGCGCGCGCGCGAGGAGTCGCTGCCCACCCTCATCGAGATCCGCACGTACCGCTACCGCGGCCACTCGATGAGCGACCCCGGGCGCTACCGCACGGCGGAGGAGGTCGAGGCGCATCGCAAGCAAGACGCGATGCTGCGCCTCGCGCAGGAGCTCCGAGACGCGGGGGACGAGGCCGCGCTCGCGGCGGCGGAGGCCGAGGTCGAGGCCGAGGTCGAAGACGCGGTGCGCTTCGCCGAGGAGAGCGAGCAGCCGGGCGAGGAGCTCATCGAGGCGTACACCTATGCGTGAGTTGAGGTATCGAGAGGCGCTCCGCGAGGCCATCGCGGAGGAGATGGAGCGCGACGCTGCGGTCTTCTTGATGGGCGAGGAGGTGGGGCACTACCAGGGCGCCTACAAGGTCACCGAGGGGTTGCTGGAGCGGTTCGGCGCGGGCCGGGTGATCGACGCGCCCATCGCCGAGAGCGGCTTCGCGGGCATCGGCATCGGCGCGGCGATGGTGGGGCTCCGCCCGGTGATCGAGTTCATGACCTGGAACTTCAGCGCCGTGGCCTTCGACCAGATCCTGAACAACGCGGCGAAGATTCGGCAGATGAGCGGCGGGCAGTTCAAGTGCCCGATCGTCTTTCGAGGCCCCAACGGCGCGGCGCGCCAGACCGCGTGTCAGCACTCCCAGTGCTTCGAGGGCTTCTACGCGCACATCCCGGGGCTGAAGGTGGTCGCGCCGGCGACCGTCGGCGACGCGAAGGGCCTGTTGAAGAGCGCGATCCGCGACGACAACCCGGTGGTGTTCCTCGAGGACGAGCGGCTCTACGCGCTCAAGGGCGAGGTCCCCGACGGGGAGCACCTCGTGCCCATCGGCCTCAGCGCGCTCGCCCGCGACGGCGGCGACTGCACCATCGTCACCTGGGGAAAGATGCGCCACGTGAGCCTCGCGGCCGCGGAGGCGCTGGAGCGCGACGGCGTGCACTGCGCGGTGGTCGACCTGCGAAGCCTCCGCCCCCTGGACCTCAGCGCCGCCCTGGCGAGCGTCGACCGCACGGGCAGGGCGCTCGTGGTGCACGAGGCGTGGCCCTTCGGCGGCGTCGGCGCCGAGGTGGTCGACGGGATCCAGCGCGAGGCCTTCGGCGCCCTCAAGGCGCCGGTGATTCGCGTCGCCGGGCGCGACGCGCCGATGCCGTACAACAAGGCCCTTGAAGACCTGGTGGTCCCCTCGCCAGACACCGTCGTGCGGGGCGTGCGCGCGCTTCTGGCGTACTGAAGGAGTTACGAGCCGTGGCCAAGATCATCGAGTTGCCGAAGCTGTCGCCGACCATGGAGGAGGGGACGCTCGTTCGCTGGGCCAAGAAGGTGGGCGACGCCGTCGACATCGACGACCTCCTCGCCGAGGTCGAGACCGACAAGGCCACCATGGAGTTTCGCGCCTTCGACCGCGGCACGATCCTCAAGCTCCTCGTCGAGGAGGGGGCGTTGGTCCGACTCGGCGCGCCCGTGGCCGTCTTCGGATCACCCGGCGAGGACGTCTCGGCCCTCAAGGTCGGCGCGCCGGCGGAGGACTCGAAGGCGCCCGAGCCGCCCGCCGAGCCCGCCCGGTCGTCGTCGCCCAAGACCATCCCCCCGAAGAGCCGCGGGGGCGAAGAGCCCGCGGCGTCCGCGGTGCGCGGGGAGCGAGGGGTGGCCGGGGCGATCCTGGCGCCGAGCTCGCCGAGGGTGCGCCGCCTCGCGAGGGAGGCTGACATCGACCTCGACTCGGTGCAGGGCACGGGCCGCCGGGGGAGGGTGGGCGAGGCCGACCTGGCCGCGCCTGCCGTCGATCTCTCGAGGGTCGTGCGCGAGGGCGACTCGGTCTCCGACGCGTCTTCGATGCGCCGCACGATCGCCCGCCGGCTGGTCGAGGCGAAGCAGAGCGTGCCGCACTTCTACCTCGAGGTCGACCTCGACGTCGAAGCCCTGCTAGAGCTCCGGCAGCAGATCAACGCGGCGGGCGCCCCCGACGCGAAGGTCTCCGTGAACGACCTGTTGATCCGAGCCTGCGCGCTGAGCCTCCGCGCGGTGCCCGAGGCCAACGCGTCGTGGATCGGAGGCAAGGTCGTGCGCTACGGCCGCGTCGACGTCTCCGTGGCGGTGGCCATCGACGACGGGCTCGTCACCCCCGTGGTGCGCGGCGCCGACGGGATGACCGTGTCTGCCATCGCCGCGGTCGTGCGCGACCTCGCGGCGCGCGCCCGCGCGCGCAAGCTCAGCCTCGAGGAGATGCAGGGGGGGACCTTCTCCATCTCGAACCTCGGGATGATGGGCGTCGACCGCTTCGCGGCGGTGATCAACCCCCCGGAGAGCATGATCCTCGCGGTGGGGGCGGCGAGGGAGGTGCCCGTCGTGAAGGGCGGCGTGGTGGTGCCGGGTCGGCGTTGCGCCGTCACGCTCTCGTGCGACCACCGGGTCGTCGACGGCGCGCTGGGCGCGAGGTGGCTGCAGGCGCTCCGTGGATACGTCGAGAACCCGATGCGGATCCTCGCGTGAGTTCTGGCTCGCGCCACACCACCGCCGCGGTGCTAGGATCGTGAGCGCCATGGTCATCTCGCGTCTCTTCATCGCGCAAGACGCGCTCGACGTCTGGGTCGCCGAGGGGCGGGGGGAGGTGGTGCTCGACGAGCTCACCGATCACGCCTCCAAGCGGCGCTTTCGCTTGAGGGAGGGCGTGCGCTTCGTCGCCGAGGTCACCGGCGCGCCCGACGCCCACGGCCTCGTGGGCAAGGTGAAGGACGTCGAGCAGCTGGCGGCGCTGGAGGGCGAGCACCTGGCCGACTCGGTGATCATCGGCGACAACGCCTACCAGGTGCAGCAGGGCTTCGTCGGCGTGCCCCTGGTCGAAGAGGCCGCGGCGAGCGCGCGGTCGGCGTCCGAGGCGCCGCTCCTCGCGCCGCAAGCCCCCCCCGACCTGAGCCCGGGCGCCCAGCGGCAGACCATCGCCGCGCTCCAGGCCTTCTTCTTGAACAACGTGAAGTAGCCCTCGAGCCCGTTTCGCCGTGCACGACCTCTTGTTCCTCGCCGCCGCGGTCCTCTACGGGGTCGCCTCCATCGCGCTCCTCGCGCACCTCGCGAAGGGGACCGACGGCGCGCCCGCGCGGCTGGGCCCGAGGCTGATGGCGGGCGCCGCGGCGCTGCACCTGCTGCATGATCTCCTGCGGTGGTCCTCGGGCGCGGGGCCCTTCGGGGGCTCCGAGAGGGCCTGTCGACCCTCGCCCTGCTGATGGTGGGGGCTTCTTCGCCGTGCACTGGCGCGCGCCGCACCGGCGGCGTCGGCGCGTTCGTCGCGCCGCTCGCGTTGCTGGCGCTGCTGGCCTCCCGCGCCGCGAGTGATCGGGAGGGCGCTCCGGGGGGCGCGCTCCTCGCGATGCACGTCGGCAGCGTGCTGGTCGCGACGGCGGCGTTCACCGTGGCCGCCGCGATGGCCGCGGCGTACCTGCTCCAGGAGCGAGAGCTGAAGCAGAAGCGCCTCGGAGGGATCTTTCGACGCCTGCCCTCTCTCGAGGTGATGGACACCTACTCGTTTCGCTGCGTCGCCCTCGGTCTGCCCGCGCTCACGCTCGGCATCGTCGCGGGGCTGTTCGTGAGCGCGCGGGCCGCCACCGGCGCCACGGGCGCGTGGCAGCAGTACGTCGCCCTGGGGGTCTGGGCCGTGTTCGCGGCGGTGCTCGTGCTGCGCGTGGTCGCGGGCTGGCGCGGGCGTCGCGGCGCCATCGGGACGCTCCTGGGCTACGCGTGCGCGCTCACGGTCCTGGCGGGCTACTTCCTGCGGGGGGTGGTGTGAGCGTGGGCGTCGTGGTGGTCGGCGTGAATCATCGGAGCGCGTCGGTGGAGCTGCGCGAGCGCCTCGCCGTCGCGTCGGACGCGATCGAGGAGGCGGTGCGCGGCGTTCGCGCGCTCGACGGCGTGCGCGAGGCCGTGCTCGTCGCGACCTGCAACCGGGTCGAGGTCTACGCCGCGGGCGACGACGACGATCGGGTCGCGCGCGCCGCGCAGGCCTTCTTCGCCTCGCGGGGCGCCGACGACGCGCAGCGCTACGAGCACCGCGGGGGCGACGCCGTGCGCCACGCCTTCAGGGTGTGCGCGAGCCTCGACTCGATGGTCGTGGGCGAGCCGCAGATCCTGGGGCAGGTGAAGGAGGCGTACAGCGTCGCCAAGGCCGCGGGCTGCGTCGGCGCGAGCCTCTCGAGGCTGATGTCTCACGCGTTCCTCGCGGCGAAGCGCGTTCGCACCGAGACCGGGATCGCGTCGGGGCAGGTGTCGGTGGCGAGCGTCGCGGCCGACCTCGCGCGGGGGATCTTCGGCGACCTCAAGGGCCGCAGGGTGCTCGTGGTGGGCGCGGGCAAGATGGCGCTCGGGGCCGCGCGCAGCCTCGTGCGGCACGGCGCGCAGCTCGCGGTGGCGAACAGGAGCTTCGCCCGCGCTGAGGCCCTGGCGAAGGAGCAGGGCGGCACCGCGCACCCCTTCAGCGACCTCACGATGCTGTTGCAGCACTGCGACGTGGTGGTGTGCTCGACCGGCGCGCAGGGCTACGTGCTCTCGAGGGACCTCGTGCAGTCTGCGATGCGCGCTCGGCGCGGCCGCTCGCTGTTCATCATCGACATCACCGTGCCGCGCAACGTCGACCCCAGGGTCGGCGACCTCGACAGCGTGTACCTCTACGACCTCGACGACCTGGAGCAGATCGTCGCCGAGGGAGGCAGGACCCGCAGCGAGGCGCGGCAGGCGGCCGAGGACATCGTGTCGGAGGAGGTCGTCGGCTTCGTCCGGGCGGAGCGGGAGAAGGTCGGCGCGGGGCCCACCATCGCGGCGATTCGTCAGCGGTATCGCGCCGCGGCGCAGGCGGAGCTCGAGCGCTCCTTCGCGCAGCGGCTGAAGCACCTCAAGGAAGACGAGCGAAAGGCCGTGGAGGCGATGATCGAGGCGTATACGAACAAGGTGCTGCACGCGCCGACGATGGCCCTCCGCGCGGCGGGGAGCTCGGGCGATGACGCGCTCCTCAGCGCCGCGCAGACGATCTTCGGGCTCGCGGAGGGCGGGTCGTGAAGGTCCTTCGGCTCGCGACGCGCAGGAGCGCGTTGGCCCTCGCGCAGAGTGGTCAGGTGGCGGCGCGGATCCGCGCGGCCAACCCCGGTCTGGAGGTCGAGCTGGTTCACGTCGTGACCGCGGGGGACCGGATCCAGGATCGCCCGCTCGCGTCCATCGGGGGCAAGGGGCTCTTCGTGAAGGAGATCGAGCTCACCCTCGCCGAGGGCGCCGCCGACCTCGCGGTGCACTCGATGAAGGACCTGCCGGCGGAGCTCCCGAGCGATCTTTGGATCGCCGCCGTGCCCGCGCGCGAGAGCCCCTGGGATCTCCTCGCGACCGTCGACGGTCGCGGCCTCGCAGAGCTCCCTCAGGCCGCCAGGGTCGGCACGGCGTCTCAGCGACGCTCGGTGCAGCTGCTGGCTCGGCGCCCCGACCTTCGCGTCGAGATGCTCCGGGGGAACATCGACACTCGCGTTCGTCGCTTGCGTGAGGGTGACTTCGACGCGATCGTGCTCGCCGAGGCCGGGGTTCGGCGCCTGGGCATCGAGGTGCGGGGCGTGACGCTGGAGGGCGCGATCGTCCCGGCGGTGGCGCAGGGCGCGCTGGCGCTCGAGGCGAGGCGGGGGGACGAGGCCGTGGCCGCCGCCGTGCGCGCGCTGCACGATCCGAAGACCGCGGCGGAGACCACCGCGGAGCGCGCCGTGATGACGGCGCTGTCGGGCAGCTGCGTGACGCCCATGGGCGCCCTCGCGCGCTGGGACCAGGCCGCGGGCACCCTCTCGATGGAGGGATTTCTCGCCCGGGACGACGGCTCGGCGCAGGTCGTCGACGCGCTGGTGGCGAGCTTCGCCGGGGGAGAGGCCGAGGCGCTCGAGGCGGGCGCGAGGCTCGCGGAGAGGCTCCGGGAGGCGCTGGCGGGGCGCTGAGCCGCGCTCGGGGATTTCGCGCGAATCGACGGGGGGGTTTGATCGGGCGCGGTCGGCGCTGATATAGGTGCCCCCGCCTGGACGACTGCGGAACTCGCCGTCGAAGCCGCGGCGGAGGTGATGGATGCTCTTCGACTGGGTGAGTGGTCTCTTCTCGAACGATCTCGCGATCGATCTCGGGACCGCCAACACGCTCATCTATGTGAAGGGCAAGGGCATCGTCTCGTGCGAGCCCAGCGTGGTCGCGGTGCGCAAGGACGAGCGCGGGATCAAGCGCGTGCACGCCGTCGGCCGCGAGGCGAAGGAGATGCTCGGGCGAACGCCGGGGTTGATCCACGCCGTGCGCCCGCTGCGCGACGGGGTCATCGCCGACTTCGAGATCACCGAGGCGATGCTCAAGCACTTCATCGAGAAGGCGCTCAGCCGCCGCACCCTCGTGAAGCCCCGCATCGTGATCTGCGTGCCCTTCGGCATCACCGAGGTCGAGAAGCGCGCCGTGCGCGAGAGCGCCGAGAGCGCGGGCGCCCGCGAGGTCTACCTCATCGAGGAGCCCATGGCGGCGGCCATCGGCGCGGGGCTCCCCGTCACCGAGCCCACGGGCAACATGGTGGTCGACATCGGCGGAGGCACCACCGAGGTCGCCGTGATCTCCCTCGCGGGCATCGTGTTCTCGCAGTCGATCCGCGTGGGCGGCGACAAGATGGACGACGCGATCATCGCGTACATGAAGCGCAAGTATAACCTCCTCGTCGGCGAGCAGACCGCCGAGCGGGTGAAGTGCCAGGTGGGCAACGCCTACCCCCTCGACGAGCCCATCACGATGGAGGTCAAGGGGCGCGACCTCGTCGCCGGGGTCCCGCGCACGGTGGTGGTGAACAGCGACGAGATCCGCGACGCGCTGGCCGAGCCGATCAACGCCATCGTCGAGGCCGTGATGAGCTCGCTAGAGAAGACCCCCCCGGAGCTCTCGGCCGACATCAAGGACAAGGGCATCGTGCTCACCGGCGGCGGCGCGTTGCTGCGCAACCTCGACATCCTCCTGCGCGAGGAGACGGGGCTCCCCGTGATGGTCGCCGACGACCCGATCAGCGCGGTGGTGCTCGGCTGCGGCAAGAGCCTCGATCACCCCGAGCTGCTCAAGCAGATCGCGATCGGCTGAGCCCGGCGGCGGGCTGTACAAGACCTCGGGCGGAGTCGTAACGTCCGCGCGCAATGCGTCCCAACGACCCGCGCATCGATGAGATCGTCTCCCTCGTTGTCGACCGGCTGAAGAAGCAGTCGGGCGGCTCCCCACAGCAGGCGGCGGCGGCGGTGGCCCCCGCGGTGCACCGCAGGCGGCGCGGCGTCTTCGACGACGTCGACACCGCCGTGGCCGCGGCGCGCAAGGCCTTCGAGCAGTTCGAGGAGATGCCCCTCGACACCCGCCGCGGCGTCGTTCGCGCGAGGCGCGACGCGGCCCTCGGGCTCGTCGAGGAGATGTCGCAGCGCGCGGTGCAGGAGACCCGCCTCGGCCGCGTGGAGGACAAGCGCATCAAGAACCGCGTGGCCATCACCAAGACCCCGGGCGTGGAGTTCCTCGAGCCCCTCGCGTCGTCGGGGGACCACGGGCTGATGCTGATGGAGCGCGCGCCCTTCGGCGTCATCGCGGCGATCACGCCGTGCACCAACCCCACCGAGACGATCATCAACAACGGGATCGGCATGGTCGCCGGGGGCAACGCGGTGGTCTTCAACACCCACCCCGCGGCGAAGGAGACCAGCGCCTGGTACGTCTCGGTGCTCTGCGACGCGATCGTCTCGGCGGGAGGCCCCGAGAACCTGCTGTGCTGCATCGCGCAGCCGACGGTGCAGAGCGCGCAGGCGCTGATGCGCCACAAGGGCACGCGCATCGTCGTGGTGACCGGCGGCGGCGCGGTGGTGCAGGAGGCGATGCGCTCGGGCAAGCGGGCGATCAGCGCCGGCCCGGGCAACCCCCCCGCGGTGGTCGACGAGACGGCCGACCTCGAGGCCGCGGCGCGAGGCATCGTCGCGGGCGCGAGCTTCGACAACAACATCATCTGCACCTGCGAGAAGGAGATCGTCGTCGTCGGCTCGGTCGCAGACAAGCTCAAGAAGTCGCTCAAGGAGTGCGCCACGCACGAGCTCTCGGCGGGGGAGCTCCGCTCGCTGGAGAAGGTGCTGATCACCGCCGACAACCACGTGAACCGCGAGTTCGTGGGCAAGAGCGCGAACGTGATCCTGAGGGCGATCGGGCGCAGCGCGCCCGACGACCTGCGGCTGCTCTGGGCCGAGGTCGACGAGTCGCACCCCTTCGTGCAGCACGAGCTGCTGATGCCGGTGCTGGGCCTCGTGCGCGCCAAGGATGTTGATGACGCGATCGCCGTCGCCCGCCGCGTCGAGCACGGCTTCGGGCACACCGCGACGATGTGGTCTCGCAACATCGACAACCTGTCGAAGATGGCCCGCAAGATCAACACGTCGATCTTCGTGAAGAACGGGCCGAACTACGCGGGCATCGGCGTCGGCGGTGAGGGGTGGACCTCGTTCACCATCGCCTCGCCCACGGGGGAGGGGCTCACGAGCGTGCGCACCTTCACCCGAGAGCGACGCTGCACCCTCAAGGACCACTTTCGCATCGTGTGACTCAGAGGTCGAACCACCAGACCGTCAGGCTCACGCCCCACAGCGCGGCGGTGCTCCCGAAGGCGAGCCAGCCCAGCCAGAGCGCCCGGCGGGCGCGCGCGGCGGCGGGGGCGAGGTCGGGCTCGTCGGTCTTCGCGTAGGCGCTGAGGGAGGCGAGGATCCCCACCCATCCCAGGGGGTTGCAGCAGCCCACCACGGCGAGGGCCGAGAGCGCGGCGGCGACGGCGGCGCGGCCCGCGATGGCCCCGCGGTCTTCGGTCGCGGCAGGCGCGGCGGCGCGGGCGAGGACGCGCGGGGGCGACCACGCCCCGGGCGGCGGGGGCGCGACCTCGGTGCGGTGCGGAGCGGGAGGCGCGAGGTCGGTGCGGGCGGTCGCCGGGGCGTACGCGGGGGCCGCCCGGGTCGGGGGGAGCTCGCGCGGGGGCGTCGGCGCGCCGCACCGCGGGCACGCCGCCGAGGCGTCGGGCGCCGAGAACGCCAGCGCGCATCGCGTGCAGCGGACGAACATCGACGCGACGCTACCCCGTCGCGGGCGCGGCCGCACCTCGCGGCGCCTTGTAGGCAGCGGGAGCCGCGTGATACCCACCTTGAGCTCGCGACGTGGGTCCTGCGCTTGCCATCCTTGAGGTCCGTTCCATCGCGCGGGGGTACCTCGCGCTCGATGCGATGGCGAAGCGCGCGGTGATCACGGTGCTCCAGGCGGAGCCGATCTCTCCAGGCAGGTTCTGGATCGCCGTGGGCGGCGGCGAGGCCGAGGTCGAGGAGTCGCTCGAGGCCGGCGTCGACGCCGCGGCCGACTCGCGCATCGACCACGTGCTGCTGACCTTCGCGCACGACGAGGTGATCCACGCGGTGCGAGAGGGCCCGCGTCGCGCGGCGGTCGACGGGTCGATCGGCGTGCTCGAGTTCGCGACGCTCTCGTCGGCGATTCGCGCGGCCGACGCGGCGCTGAAATGCGCCGACGTCTCCCTCGTCGACCTGCACCTCGCGCGGGGCATCGGCGGCAAGGGGTACCTCGTGCTCTGCGGCGCGCTCTCCGACGTCGAAGCCGCGCTCGACGCCGGCGCCGCGAGCGGGGGCGAGGAGCACCTCGTGGGGCGTGAGCTCATGGCCAACCCCGACGAGGCCGTGCCCACCGTACCCGCGCGCAGAGGCTCTCTGCGCTAGGCGTTTGCGCGCGCGAGAGGTGAGCTGGAGTGTTGTGTGGGTGAGTGGGTTGGTCTATGGTCCCGCGCGCTCGCAGGACGGCGTCGGCCCCCCTCGGAGGCGCAGCGCTGCGCGCTCGACGGGCGCGCCAGAGACCCGTTCGGCGGCCGGCACTCCGAGCGCTCTGCATGGCAACCCCCGAGGAACAGCTCCAGTGGATCGAACGCGCCCGAGGCGGCGACGTCCGCGCGTTTGAGCACCTCGTGCGCCATCACCAGCGGCGGATCTACCGCCTCGCCCTGCACCTGACCGGCAGCGGCGGCGACGCCGACGACGTCACGCAAGAGACCTTCTTTCGCGCCTACCGGGCGATCGAGCGCTTCGACGGGCGGGCCGAGATCTTCACCTGGCTCTACCGCATCTGCGTGAACGTCGCGCTGAACCTCCGCAGGAGCGGTCGACGGGTGGTGGCGAACCTCGACGACCCGCGGGTGCCTGAGCCCGCCGCAGACGGAGAGAACCCCGCCGCGAGCGCCGAGCGCGCCCAGGCGTACCGAGCGTTGACCCGAGCGCTCGACGGGCTGTCCGAGTCGCTGCGCACCACCCTGGTGCTCGCGTGCGTCGAGCAGCTGCCCTACAAAGACATCGCCCAGGTCCTGGGTTGTAGCGAAGGCACCGTCGCGTGGCGCGTGCACGAGGCCCGCAAGCGGCTCCGTGACGCGCTGCCCGATGAGGTGCTCGCTCCGCTAGAAACCCAGGAGCCCGCCGGAGGCGCGCGTGGACGACGAGCTTAAGCTACAGATTGCGGCGTCGATGGACATCGCCGCCGACGCACAGGCCGATGAGCGCGTGGTGCGCGCCATGGCCGAGGATCCGTCTGTCGAAGCGTGGGCCCGGGGGCTGTACACCCTCGACCGCGCGATGCGCGAGTGGCCGGAGGTGCGCAGGGGCGAGAAGTCCTGGGGGCGCATGGCGGAGCGGATCCGCAAGCGCGTCGAGGGCGCCAAGGGTCGCGCCTCCTCCGAGGTCAGAGCGACGGACGATGCCTACACCGCGGCGCCTGTCTTCGACGACGACGACGCGGCGCCGCCCAGGGAGCAACAGATCACCATGTCCGAGACGAACGAGCACGACGCCGACCTCGAGGGCCTCGCGGCGCTCACGCGAATCAGCCACCTGCCCGGCGCGATGCCCTCGGCGCCGCCGAGGTCTCTGGGGCCGGCGCTCCTCGACGAGCCCGACGACACGAGCTCGGGCCTCGTCGACATGAAGAGTCTGGCCGAGCTCACCCGCGAAGCCGCGGCCTCGATGCCTCCGCCGGCGCCCGAGCCCGCGCCCGTCGAGGCGAAGCCCGCCCCGGTCAAGGAGGCCCCCGCGGCGGAGAAGCCCGCGAAGGCCGACGACGCCAGGGCAAAAGCAACGCCCGCGGCGGCGAGCCTGCCCGTGGTCCCCGAGGCACCCCGAAAAGGAGGCAACACGTGGCTCGGCGCGCTGGGCGGCGTCGCGGTCGCCAGCGCGGCCTTCTTTCTGATCTCGCGCAGCGACGCGCCTCCTCCGTCGGTCGACTCTGCCTCACAGGCGGTGAACTCGGCGCCGGCCGTGGTCGCGCCGAGCCCTTCGGAGTCGCCGCAGCCCGCCGCGCAGCCCGCCGCCCAGTCTGAGTCGGCCGCCCAGCAGGCGCCCGCGGCCCCCGAGCCGGCCCCCGCGGCCGAAGCGCCCGCGCCTCCCGCCGAGGCGGCGCCCCCGCCACCGCCCGCCGTCGCCGCGCCTGAGCCTGAGCCGGCGCGCGCGGTCGAGGCGCGGCCTCACACGACGCGCGAAGAGCGCGCCCGCGCGGCGAGAGCCCGGCGGCCGCGGCGCCTGCTGCGCCGACGGCTCACGCCGCGCCGACCCCGCCCGCCCCTGCGCCTTCGCCCGCGCCCTCGGCCCCGCGGCTCGCGCGACGCCCGCGCCTGCGGCGGCTCCTTCGACGGGTCGGCCGGCGAGCGTCGATGACCTGATCAACCGCGTCGCGGGGAGCGGCCCCGCGGCGCCCGCCGCGGCGCCCGTCGCGGCGGCGGAGCCCGCGCTGCCCGAGCGGCTGACGCGACCGCAGATCACCTCGGTGATGAGCGGGCTCAACAGCGCCGTGCGCGCCTGCGCGCAGGGCCAGACGGGCACCGCGCCCGTCGCCATCGTGATCGGCAACGACGGCGCGGTGCGGAGCGCGAACGTGAGCGGACAGTTCGCGGGCAGCCCGGTGGGGAGCTGCATCGCGGGCGTGGTGAACCGCGCGCACTTCCCGCGGTTTCGCGCGAATTCCATCAGCGTGACCTGGCCCTTCGTGATCCTCCCGCCCCGTTGACGCCCGCCGGGGGGCTGAGGTAGCTTCCGCGCCCCCGAACACACTCGGTTCCAATAGAGGAGATCGCTCATGGTTTCGCTGACGCAGAAGACGAGCCGCATCCGGCGCCGCAAGCAGACGACCAACGGCAAGGTGAACAAGCGCGCTCGTCGTGCGCAGCAGACGCCGGCCTTCCCCGTGCACCAGGAGACGCCGTCGGCGTCCTGACCCTCGCGACGGCGCGAATCGGCAAAGGCTCTGAGCGCGGCGACGTGCTCGGGGCCTTTTCGTTGTTGGCGATCGGCTACCGCAGCCGGGCGTCGATCACGGCGCGAATCGCGGGGCCTGAGCGCTCGAGCTCGGCGAGGTCCTTGACCGGAAGAAAGCGGCTGCGCTCACCCGCGCGCGGGACGTGGATCCAGCGCGTGGGGTGCCACCAGGTGAGCTCTCCCACGAGTCGCTCGAACTGCACGGCGTCGCGGCCGTCGACCTTCTTTCTCGCGACGCACCACGTCCACGGCGCGTCGAGCGACATCGCCTCCAGGTCGATCCAGAGCGTGTTGGTGTTGAAGAGCGGGAACGCTTCCTGCGGGAACTCTGGCGGCAGGCGAAAGGCCTCGGCCAGCACGAGGCGTCCATCGACCGACACGGGCAGTCCGCCGCGGTCGCCCGCGAGCTTCTCGACCAGCTCCACCGAGATGCGCCCTCCGCCGCGGCGGTGCATCGCGAGGACGGCGGGGTCGACGGTGGCGCCGATGTTGTCGACGTTCGACAGCACGACGGTGCGCACGCCCCGCGCGCGCCAGGCGTCGAGCAGCCCCGCGTCTCGAAGCGCCTCGGGCAGGTCGCCGTGCCCGGTCGCGTAGGGGCTCGGCGCCCCCGACGCGTCGAGGAAGAGCTCGCCCTCTGGCGTCAGGCGCAGCGAGACGAACTGCGGCGCCAGGGTCACCGCCCCGCCGTCGCGCGCCGCGAACCACGACTCGATCGCCTCATGGGTCGCGAAGCTGGTCATCACCGCCGCGGGCACGGCGCCCTCGTAGCGCGCGAGGTCGCGGAGCTTGGCGTCGAGAAAGCACCAGTCGGGGCCGCCCTCGAGCTCCAGCGAGGCGAGGCCCTTCACCACCGATCCGAAGCGCGTGGCCATGCCGCCCGCGAGCACGACCGCGGCCAGCTCGCCGCGCTCGATGCTCGCGAGGCCCTCCGCCCGGAGCTCATCGCGCGCGGCCGTGCCGACCTCGGGGAGCACCGCCGCGCAGTCGGCCGCGGGGGGCTGCAGGGGGAGCGTGATGCGGTGCAGAGCGTCAGGGTTCGAGGCGGAGACGAAGCGGTCCCGCAGCGACTCGAAGCGCGCCATGTCGAAGCGGAACCTCTCGAGCATGGCCGAGAGCGTCGGGGGGGCCTTGATCTCCATCGTCCTCTTGCGGCGGGGGCCTGGCGTGATAGCACCCGTTCCGCCGGACGCGCCATCTCTCGGCGGCGCAGGGGGAGTCGTATGGCCGCCTTCGTCGTCGCGCTTCAGGTCCAGGGTCGGCGCTGCCTCGTGGTGGGGGGAGGCGCCGAGGCCACCTCCAAGGCCCTCCGCCTGGTGGAGGCCGGGGCCGAGGTGACGGTGGTGTCTCCGGAGATCGAGCCCGCGCTGGATTCGTCGCGCGCGAGGGGGAGGCTCGCGTGGGTGCCCCGCGCCTTCGACGCCTCGCTCGACCTCGCGGAGCCTCCCTTCGTGGTGATCTCGACCGACGAGGCCGCGCACGAGGCGGTGCGCTCGGCGTCGAAGGCGGCGGGGGCGCTGGTGTGCTGCGTCGACGCGCCGGCGCTGTGCGACTTCTACCTCACCGCGCAGGGCGCCTGCGGGCCGATGACGCTCGCGGTGGCGTCTGAGGGGCGGGCGCCGATGCTCGCGCGGCTGCTCCGCGACGAGCTCGTGCGGCAGCTCGACGCGCCGATGCGGGCTCTGGGTGACGCGATGGTCGCGCTGCGCGCCAGGAGCGCGCCGGGGTCGCGCAGGGCGGTCATTTCCAAGGCGCTCGAGGGGTTCTCGGTCGAGATCCGTGTCAACCTCCCGCATGCCCGCTCGCGCGACGACGAATAGGCGCGCCCGGCCCCGTTGCCGCTCCCTTACCCGGGTGGTACCCACGAGGCTCGATGCGTCGTGACGACGTGCTCATCCCGCTCTACCTCTGGGGGAGCCTCTCGCTGATCCTCCACCTGGGCTTCGTGAGCGGCACGAGCGCGGTGGTCTCACGCCTGCCGTCTGATCGCCCGGCCCTCGCGTCGCTGCGGCGCGGTCCGACCGAGGCGAGCGAGGTCGAGTTCACCTTCGAAGACCCGCAGCGTCCCCCGGTGGTGACGCCGCCCACCGCGCCGCGCCCGCCGCCTCCGCCGAGGCCCGAGCGCAGGGTCGAGCGGCCGCCCACGGAGCGGCCCAACCCGGTGCGTCCGCCCGATCCGCCGCCGCCCACGCCTGCGGCGCCCGCGCGGGTCACGCCCCCGCCGCGGGTCAACGCGCATTTCATCGACCAGGACCACCACGCCGAAGAGCCGACGCCCACCGACCCGCACTACCTCGCGCCGACGAACCGCAACGTGGACGAAGAGACCATCGCCGCGCTGCGCTCCCTCGAGCGGGACCACGCGAACCCGCGCGTCGGCGCGAGCCCCAGCCGTCAGCCGTCGACCAGCCCCGGCAACGCGCCTCGGGAGGTTCACGCAGACGCGCGCGAGGTCGCGGGGCGCCGAGACCGCGTGCCCAACGAGTCGCCCGAGGCGCGCCCGCCGGAGCGTCCGAATCCTCGGTCGAGCGCGTCCGCGCAGCGGCCGACCGCGGGCGGCGACGGTCGGCGCGCGGGCAACGAGCGCCCCGCGGGCACGGTCCCGACCCCGGGCGGCGTCGCGCCGACGCCGAACAGCCAGAGCGGCGACCCCGTCGCGAGCGCGCCGAGCCCGCAGGCGACGCCGGGGGAGGGCGGAGAGGGCGGCGCGGCGGGGCAGGGCGGTCGGAGCGCCGCGGAGGTCCTCGGTGTGCGCGGCATGGGTCCGGCGGGCACGCTCCGCGCGTTGATGCCGCGGTACGACAACTTCGTCGCGGTCTTCGGGCGGGAGGCGATCCAGCGCCAGCGCGAGGAGGCCGCGCAGCGACGGAGCGAGGCCCGCGGCAGCACGAGCGACGACTGGGCGGTGACCCGC
Source organism: Polyangiales bacterium (assembly GCA_041389885.1). Lineage (GTDB taxonomy): Bacteria > Myxococcota_A > Polyangia > Polyangiales > JAWKRB01. Next base: position 177,170 of record JAWKRB010000014.1, read on the forward strand.
GCGGCCCTCGAGAACTTCGTGTCGAACGTGCGCGTGGGCAACCAGACGGCGCTGCGCGCCGCGGCCTCTCCCTTCGCGGGGTACATCGTCGCGATGCACAACCGCATCCACCGCCTCTTCGCGGACGGCTACCTCGCGGGGCTCAGCTCGCTCTCGGCGACCTCGCCGCTCAACGACCGCTCGCTGCACACCACGCTGGAGATCATCGTCGACCGCGACGGCAGCGTGCACCGGATCAACATCGTGCGCAGCAGCGGCACGCTGCCCTTCGACGTCGCGGCGATGAACGCCGTGCGGCGCGCGGCGCCCTTCGGCGAAGCGCCCCCGGCGATCCTCTCGGGCGACGGCAAGGTGTACGTGCACTGGGGCTTCTATCGAAACGAGCGGCAGTGCGGCCCCTTCAACGCCGAGCCCTTCATCCTCCCCAACCCCCAGGGGCCGGCGCCTCGTCGCGCCCCGCGGGATCAGTCGCCCGCGGTGAACCCCGGCAACGTCGGCGCGCGATCGCGCGGGGCCGCGCGCGTCACGGCTTCGTAGGCCGCTCGCGGTCGAGCAAGAAGCCCAGGTTCTCGTGGTTCACCACGGCGTGCGCGATCATCGGCGCGAGCACCTCGCCGGTGATCAGGTAGAGCGCGGAGAACACCACGCCCATCACCGCGGCCATCACGCTCCACGGGATCATGCGTCGGGACCAGGGCGCGTGGAGCAGACCGAAGCCCAGCGACGAGGCCATGACCGCGACGACCACGCCGTGCGAGTCGCGGAGCGTCGGCAGGAGGGCGCCGCGAAAGAAGAGCTCCTCGCCGATCGCCGCGGCGACGGTGAGTCCGACGAGCGTCGCGCGGTCGCGGGGGGTGCTCGCGAGGGCGTCGCGGAGCGCGAGGTAGAGCCCCTGGCCCCAGCGAGGTCCCCGGGCCAACGCCCGCGACACGGCGCCCGCGACGACGCCGGTGAGCGCGCCCAGGGAGGCCGACAGCGGTAGCGCGATGGCGTGGGTGCCCGCCAGCGGCGCGCCGTCGTGGAGCGCGCTCGCCCCCAGGGCGTCGCGCCACACCACCGCGACGACGGCGAACAGCCCGTAGATGACCGCGGCGATGTGAAGCCGGGAAGGGTTCTTCAATCGCAGGTCTCCGCCGCTCAGGCAGCTAGCACCTGCGCGGTGCGGACGCAACGCGGCCCGCGCATGGGAGCGCGCGGATTGACGCGCCCTCCGAGGGGCGGCGAGACTCTCGGCCGAATGGATCTCAACAGCACCGAGACCGGCACCCGGGTTCTGATTGTCGACGACGAGCGCGTGATCCGAGAGGTCTTGGCGGATTTTCTCTCGCTGGAGGGCTTCTGGGTTCGCACGGCGGAAGACGGGGCGGCCGCGATCAGCGAGCTCGACGCGCGGCCCTACGACCTGGTGATCTCGGACCTGAAGATGCCCAACGTGTCGGGCCTGGAGCTCCTGGAGCATATCTCGAAGCACCACCCCAACACGGTCACGATCATCATGACGGCCTTCGGCACCGTCGAGACCGCGATCGACGCGATGAAGCGCGGCGCGTACGACTACGTGCTCAAGCCCTTCAGGGTGCAGGAGGTGATGCTCCTGGTGCACCGCGCGCTGGAGAAGCAGCGCCTCGCGGCGGAGAACCTCAGGCTGCGCGAGGCCATCTCCCTCTACAAGGTCTCTGAGGCCATCGCGGCGTCGCTCTCGCTCGACGAGGTGCTGAGCACCGTGGGCGACGCGGCGGTGCACGACGTCGGGGCCGACCTCGCGATCGTGCTCCTCGACGACGGCGAGGGGGGCGTGTTCGAGCGCCTGCGTCGGCAGAGCGCGACCTTCGTGGGCTCGCTCATGCGCGACGGCGCCGAGCTCACCCTCGACGCCGGGGGCATCGCCGAGTACCTGGAGAGCGAGGTCACGCTGAACGTCGCCGGGGTGCGGGCGCTGCAGTTCGTCTCGAACGCGCCGGAGCAGCACCCGGTCAACGCGATCATGGCGGTGCCCCTGAAGATCCGCTCGCGCAGCGCGGGCTTCATCGTGGCGATGCGCTTCGACTGGGGCCGGCGCTTCGACGAGGGGCAGCGAAAGCTCCTCGCGTCGGTCGCGAGCCGCGCCGCCGCCGCCATCGAGAACGCCCGGCTCTACGAGGACCTCAAGGCGACCTTCAACCAGACGATCCAGGGCCTGGCCCGCGCGATCGACAAGATGGACCGATACACCTCGGGGCACTCCGACCGGGTGGCGACGTACTCGCGGCTCCTCGCGCAAAAGCTGGGGCTCCCCCCTGATCAGGTGGAGATCGTGCGGCAGGCGGCGCTGATGCACGACATCGGCAAGATCGGGTGCGTGCTGAACCTCAACAAGGCCGGCAAGCTCTCCGCCGAGGACTACGAGATCTTCAAGCGCCACCCGGGTTACGGGCGGGAGATTCTTGAGCCGATCAAGTTCCTTCACCCCATCCTGCCCGGCGTTCACGCGCACCACGAGCGGTGGGACGGCAAGGGCTACCCCGTGGGCATCGCCGGCGACGAGATCCCCCTGATCGCGAGGATCATCTCCGTGGCAGACACCTACGACGCGATGACGAGCGACCGGAGCTACCGCCGCGCCCTGCCGCATGAGGTCGCGATCAACGAGGTCGAGAAGTGCTCCGGGAGCCAGTTCGACCCCGACTGCGCCAACCCCTTCCTCGAGGTCATCGAGACCGACCGCGAGGAGCGCCTCGCGCGCGGCGAGGCCGTGCCGGAGTAGGCGGCCTGGGCTAGAGTGCCTGGGATCATGCCCATCCGACGCTCGCTCGCGCCCGGCCTGCTGCTCGCCGCACCGCGGCTGGGCGACCCCAATTTTGAGCGCACCGTCGTGCTCCTGGCGCGTCACGACGAGAGCGGCGCGCTCGGGTGGATCGTGAACGGCCGCGCGGTGGGGGAGGTGCGCGAGCTGCTGGCGAGCTCAATGCTCCTCCCCGAGGGATCGGAGGTGCCCGAGTCGCCGGCGCTCTCGCGGGTGGCGAGGGTGGGCGGCCCGGTCGCGCCCGAGTCGGGGTGGGTGATGTACCTCCGGGGCGCGGGCGCGCTGCCCGGTGAGATCGACGTGGGCGACGAGCTCGCGGTGACCGGCGACCTGAGCGCGCTGCGCACGGTGGTCGCCGAGGCGCGCGGCGATTTCAGGCTCCTGGTGGGCTACGCGGGCTGGTCGCCGGGGCAGCTCGACGACGAGCTGCGCGCGGGCTCGTGGCTCCCCGCCGACGTCGACGCCGAGCTCGTCGTCTCCGACGCCGAGGACCTCTGGGAGCGCGCCTACCACCGCACCATCGGCGCCGCGCCCGCGGCCTTCGTCTCAGCCCGAGGCGGCAGCGCGTGACCCGGGCCCGCGCCGCGCTCGCCGTGGCGGTGCTCTCCCTCGCGCCGCGCGCGGACGCTGACCCCGCCGCCGCGAGGGCGGCGATGCTCCGCGGCGACTTCGAGGCCGCCGAGCGCGCGCTCGCGAGGCCGCGTGCCGCCGAGCGCGCCACTGCCTCGCTGCTGCGCGCGCGCATCGCGATGGAGACCGGTCGATACGACGACGCCGCGCGGCTCGCGGCGGCCGTGCCGCGGGGCCCGCTGCGCGCGCAGGCCGCGACCCTCGAGGGCGAGGCCCTGGCGGCGCAGGGGCGCTACGACGACGCGCTGGTCCGCTGGGGCGCGGCGGGCGAGCGCGCGTGGCGGGCTCGGGGTCTCGCCGCGGTGTGGCTCCGTCGACTCGGCCGCGACGAGGACGCGAGGGAGGCCGCCAACCCGCTCCTCGACGCGTACAACGACGCGGTCGACGCGCGCCCCGGGGCGAGGGTCTCGCTGCTGCGCGACGCCGAATTTCTCACCTCGCTCTCGCTGGCCGCGCGCGCCCTCGGCGCCACGCGCGACGCGAACCGAGCGCTCAACGAGGCGCTCCGCGCCTCGCCCGACGACGTCGAGGCGCAGCTCGCGCAGGCGGACCTCATGCGCTCCACCGAGGACTACGAGCCGGCGGGCGAGGCCGTGACCGCGGCGCTTCGCGTCTCGCCCCGCAGCGCGCGCGCGCTGGTCCTCCGCGCCCGCCTCCGGCTGCTGAGCGGGCATGAGCTGGGGCGCGCGCGCGACGACCTCGACGCCGCCGCGCGGGTGAACCCGCGCGTCCCGCTGGCCTTTGCCCTGCGCGCGATGATCGCGCTGCGCGACGGCGACGCGGCCGAGGCGGAGCGCGCCCTCGCGTCGGGCGAGGCGGTGAACCCTCGCGACCTCGACCTGCTCTCGGTGCGGGCTGCGCTGCGCTTTCAGCGCGGCGACCTGCCGGGGTGCCGCGCCGCGCTCGACGCGCTCCACGCCGTCGCGCCGGCCTACGCCGACGGGTATCAGTTCCTCGCCGAGGTGGCCGATTTCGAGCACCGCTACGCCGAGGTCGCGGAGATCCTCGCCGAGGCCGCGGCGCGCCCGCGGCTCGCGGCAGACCGCGAGGGCGCCGCGAGGACGCGGGCTTCGCTGGGCATGAACCTCCTCCGCATGGGGCGCGAGTCCGAGGCGCTCGAGGCGCTGCGCGGGTCGTTCGAGACGTCTCGCCACAACGTGCGCGTGGCCAACGTGCTCAACCTGTACGAGCGGGTGCTCGCCGACGAGTACGTCACCGAAGACGCTGGGCCGCTGCGCGTTCGCATGCACCGGGCCGAGGCGCCGGTGCTCCGTCGGCACGTCCCGGCCCTGCTGCGGGGCGCCTACGCGGACATGGTGAGGCGCTACGGCTTCACGCCGCAGGGACCCCTGTCGGTCGAGCTCTACGCGTCGACGGAGCACTTCTCGGTGCGCACCTCGGGGGTGCCCGAGGTGGGCGTGCAGGGCGTGTGCTTCGGGCGGGTGGTGACGGCGCTCTCGCCGCGCGCGGGCGCCTTCAACTGGGCGCAGATCGTGTGGCACGAGCTCGCGCATGTCTTCGCGCTTCAGCGCTCGCGCTCGCGCGTGCCCCGGTGGTTCACCGAGGGGCTCAGCGAGTGGGAGACCGCGCGACACGACCCCCGCTGGGCGCGCGAGGACGACCCGATGCTCTGGCGCGCGCTGCGCGAGCAGCGGGTGCCGCGGGTCGCGGGCTTCAACCGGGCGTTCACGCAGGCGCGGAGCGGCGGCGACATGATGCTGGCGTACTACGCGGCCTCGCGGCTGGTGACCTTCATGATCGAGCGCTTCGGCTTCGACCGGGTGGTCTCCGCGCTCCCGCTGTGGGGAGAGGGGCTCGAGACGCCGGAGGTGATCCGTCGCGCGCTGGGCGTGAGCGCCGAGCGCCTCGACGAGCTCTTTCTCGCCTCGCTGCGCGCGCGGCTCGCTCGCTACGAGGGCACCTTCGACGTCGACCCGTCGGCGTACCGCGACCGAGACGCGTTGGAGGCGCGGGCGCGCGCGGCCCCCGACGACGCCGACGCGCGGGCCGCCGCGGCGATGGCGGCCCTCGTCGCGGGCGACGCCGCCGCGGCGGCGGTCCACGCCGAGCGGTCGATTCGGTTGATCGGCGCGCAGCCCCTCGCGCGGTGGGTGCGGGCCGCGCTGGCGATGCGCGCGGGCGACGCGGCCGCGGCGCTGGCCGAGGTGAGCGCGATGCGCGAGGGGGGCGCAGACGGGTACGCCGTGCGTCTCGTCGAGGCGACCGCGGCGCGCGCCGCTCGGGACGCGCGCCGTGAGGAGGAGGCCCTCACCGCGGCGACGCGCCTGGACCCGACGCAGGTCGAGCCCATGCGCAGGCTCGCCGCGCTGCAGGCCCGGCGGGGGCGCGCCGACGAGGAGGCCGCGCTGCTGCGTCGGGTGGTGGGCCTCGATCAGCACGACCGCGAGAGCCTCGCGACGTTGCTCGCTCGAGACGTCGCGGCGTCGCGGTGGAGCGAGGTCCTCGCGCTCGCCGAGCACGCGATGCACCTCGACCCCGAGCGCGCGTCGACGCACCTCGCCATCGCGCAGGCGGCGCAGGAGACGGGGGACGTCGCGCGGGCCGTGAGCGCCCTCGAGGAGGCCGCGCTGCTCGCGCCGGGCCTGGCCGCGGCGGTTCAGCGCCGGGTCTCGGAGCTTCGTCAGGGGCGGCGGGGCATGCCCCCGCTCGAGGCGCCCGAGGCGCGGGAGTAGTCGGTGCGGCGAAGATCCCGCTCGGTGCGCTCGGAGGTGCTCGCGGGCTTCGCGACGCTCATCGTGACCTTCGGCGCCGTCGCGCTCTACGCGCTCGTGCGGCAGCGCGCCGCGGTGGCCGCCGTGCGCCTAGCCGACGAGAGCTACCAGCGCCTCCACGAGCGCCTCGCCGAGATGCGCGCGAACCAGGGGATCATGAACACCCTCGTCGACCGTATCATCGACGAGCGCGACCGCGTGAACTCGCGCACCTGGATCGGCCTCGCCCGCAGCGCCCGACGCGCGCGCACCGCCGAGGCGAGGCAGATCGCCGCCGCCGGCCTGACGCTGGCCCGCAGCCAGGACGACGTGCGCCTGCTGCGCCGCGCCGTGGCGGTCTTCGACGACGTCGACGCCAACCACCTCGCCGACGAGCCGAAGTTCGAGCGCTTCTTTCGCGCGCTCTCGACCGCGGAGCTCGATGAGGCGCAGCGGCTCCGGCAGGAGATCCTGGCCCGCGAAGGCCGCAGCGAGGACGAGCTCGGGCGGCTCATGCGCGACCTCCAGACCCGCGTCGCGCGCCTCGCCGACGAGGCCGACGCGCAGCAGCGGGAGAGCCTCAAGCTCCTGGGGCTCGCCATCGCGGTCGCCTGCGTGCTGGGCACGCTCACCGCGCTCCGCGCCGACCGCACGCTGCGCCCCCTCGCGCAGCTGCGAGACCGCGCGCAGGCGGTGGCGAGGGGCGACCTCTCGGCGGCGCCCGCTCCGGAGCGCGACGACGAGATCGGCGAGCTGGCGACGGAGTTCGAGCGCATGGTGCTCGCGGTGCGGGGGCGCGACGCGAAGCTGCGCGAGGCGAACACCGAGATCCGCGCGGCGGAGCGGCACCTGGAGCAGGTGGTCTCGAGCCTCCGCGCCGCGGTGATCGTGGTGCGCGCCGACCGCACCGTCGAGAGCGCCAACGCCGCGGCGTCGCGCCTCGAGGCGCGCGACGACCTCGTGGGCGCGGGCGTCGAGGACACGCGGCTGGGCGCCCTCCCGCAGGTTCGAGAGGCGGTCTCGACGGCGCTCGCGGGCGGCGGCGCCACCGCGCTCGACGCCGTCGAGGTCGGCGAGCGGGTGCTCGACGTCGCCGTCGCGCCCTTCGTGCTGGGGGAGGGGGGCGCCCTCGGCGCGCTGGTGGTCGCGGACGACGTGACGGAGCGCGAGCGCGCGCGCCGGCGGCTGCTCCAGGCGGAGCGCCTCGCGGCGATCGGGCGCATGGCCGCGCACGTGACCCACGAGGTGAGGAACCCGCTCTCGTCGATGGCGCTCAACGCCGAGATGCTCGCCGACGAGCTACAGGCCGAGCCCAGCGCCGAGTCGCTGGGCCTGGTGCGCGCGATCCAGCGGGAGATCGACCGGCTCACGGGGATCACCGAGGAGTACCTCCGCGTCGCGAGGCTGCCGAGCCCGCGGCTGGAGCCCGAGGACCTGGGCGCGCTGGTCCATGAGACCGCGGCGTTCACGGCGGTGGAGATGCGAGGCGCGGGCGTCGAGCTCGAGGTGCGGGTCGCCAAGGTCCTGCCGCTGGTGATGCTCGACGAGTCGCAGCTCAGGCAGGCGCTGCTGAACCTCCTGCGCAACGCGCGCGAAGCCGTCGAGCGGGGAGACGGCCCCGCGCGGAGGATCACCATCGAGGCTAGGGAGCGGGAGGGGCGGGTCGAGCTCTCGGTGGCAGACAGCGGCGACGGGATCTCGGACGAGGCTCGTGAGCACCTCTTCGAGCTCTTCTTCACCACCCGCCCCAGGGGCACGGGCCTGGGCCTGCCCCTCACGCGAGAGATCGTCCTCGCGCACGGGGGGACGATCCACGCCGAGCGGGCCTCGCCGGCGGACGGGGGCGGCGCGCGCTTCGTGATACTGCTCCCGGTCTCCGGCGAGCCTCCGGAGGAGGAGACGGGATGAGGGTTGACGGTCGGCGCGCGGACGAGCTCCGCGGTCTGAGCTTCGAGGTCGGTTGGAAGACGCAGGGCGACGGGAGCTGCCTGGTGCGCTCGGGGGGCACGGTGGTCCTCTGCGTCGCGTCGGTCGACGAGGGCGTGCGGGAGTTTCTCCGCGGACGGGGGCAGGGCTGGGTCACCGCGGAGTACCTCATGCACCCGAGGGCCGGCGCGAGGCGGCAGTCGAGAGATGGGTTCAACGGCCGATCGCTCTCGGGGCGGTCGCAGGAGATCGCGCGGCTCATCGGCCGGTCGCTGCGCGCCGTGGTCGACCTGAAGGCCCTCGGGGAGCGCACGATCACCCTCGACTGCGACGTGATCGAGGCCGACGGCGGCACCCGCACCGCGAGCGTGAACGGCGCCATGGTCGCCCTCGCGGTGGCGCTGAGCTCGCTGCAGGCCAAAGGGGCGCTCCCGCGTCCGTGCCTGCTCGGCGTGGCGTCTGGGGTGAGCGCCGGGCTGGTCGACGGCGCCGCGCTGCTCGACCTCTGCTACCGCGAAGACCACGTGGCCGACATGGACCTCAACGTCGTCGCCGACGACGCGGGGCGCCTGATCGAGCTGCAGGCCTCGGCCGAGTCGAGCCCCTTGGCGCGCGAGGCCGTCGACGGCCTGGTCTCGCTCGCGCTCAAGGGCGCCGCCACGATCTTCGAGGCCCAGCGCGCGGCCCTCGAGGGCGCGGGGGTGAGCCTCGGCGCGCTGCGCGCCGCGCCGTGAAGTTGCCGCGGCGCGCGGCGGATCCCTACGATGAGGGCGCTCATGCGCTGGCAAGCCTTCGTCGCACCGCTCCTCGTCGCCTCGCTCGGGGCGGCGATCGCCATCGGGCAGCCGGTGTCGAGGCGTCCTCGCGCGCCTGAGGCGGCGCGCGACGCGGCGCCCGTCTGCGCGGCGCCGGTAGACGCCGCGGCGGAGCCGGAGCGGGCCGACGACCCCTGCCAGCGCGTGGTCCGCGCGGTGCGGTTCGAGCGCCCCGCCGAGGCCGAGCGGGCGTGGGCCGAGTGCCGGGGCCAGAAGGCCCCCGCGGGGCGCGTGCTGGTGGAGGACGACCTCCGGTCGCTCGAAGACGCCACCGAGGCGCTGCACGGCCTGCGGCGCGGCGACGGCGCGTTCTGCGTGGCGCCCTCCGCGCCCTTTGATTTCACCGCCGCGCTCGCAGGGGCCCGCGACACGCGCCGGTGCTTCGTGGCCCTCGATCGCCTCCTCCGATCGGAGGACGCCATGATCCGCTTTCTGCTCGCCGACGGCTACGCGGCGGGACGGCTCGCGGCGAGGGGGCGCGCCGATGTCGTGGCCTTGCGGCGCAACCCCAGGCACGCGAACCCGGGGAGCGCCGCGGAGCAGGAGCAGGTCGCCCTCGCGCGCCTCGTGGGCCGCCACTTCATGCGGACCTGCCGCTGCTTCCCTGGTCCGCAGCCGGTCGCGATGACGGCGGTGCGCGCGATGAGGCTCCCGCGCACGGTCGAGGCGGTGCTCCTGCGGGGGATCGCCGAGCGCGGCGAGGGGGAGGCGCCGTGAGCCCTCCGCGCTGGCTCCTGGCGACGAACAACCACGGAAAGCGAGCGGAGTTCCTCGCCCTGCTCCCCGGCGTCGAGCTGGTGTCGCTGCGCGAGGTCGGCATCGGCGAGCTCGACGAGCCCCACGCCGACTTCGTGTCGAACGCCGCGGCGAAGGCCCGCGAGGCGTCGCGGCGCTCGGGGCTCCCGAGCCTCGCCGACGACTCGGGGATCTGCGTGGACGCGCTCGCGGGAGCTCCTGGGGTGTTCTCGGCGCGCTTCGGCGGCGCGCACGGCGACGACGCGGAGAACCGCAGGCGACTGCTCCTCGCGCTCGCGGGGGTGCCCGCCGCGCGCCGGGGCGCGCGCTTTCGCTGCGCCCTCGCGCTCGCCGATGTCGCCGGAGCTCTGGGCGATCGGGTGCTCCTCGCCCAGGGGACCGTCGAGGGCTTCGTGGCCGCCGCGCCGAGGGGAGCCGGGGGATTCGGCTACGATCCGCTGTTCGTTCCCCTGGGCGGGGATCGCACCCTGGCCGAGCTCGACGACGCGCAGAAGTCCGCGCTGTCGCATCGGGGGATCGCCGCCCGCGCCATCGCGCCCGTGCTCGCGTCGTACGCCGCGAGGCGCTGAGCGCCGTCGCGCCGCGCAACAGTGGAGATTTCGGCGTCGACTGCCGTACTGTGGTCGTCGAGCATGAGCGACGCGGCTGCATCGACGTTGGCGCCGGGGACGCGGGTAGGCGGCCGGTTTGTGTTGGAGCGTCTCCTGCGGCGCGGCGTGCTGTGCGAGGTCTACCTCGCGCGCGGCGAGGGCGGAGGCACGGCGCGCTACGAGGTCCGCAGGGTGCATGGCCAGGCGCCCACGGGCGCGGAGACCTCCGTGCGACGCGAGCTCGAGCGGGTCGCGAGCGTCGGATGCCGGGTGATCCCGGCCCTCGCGGGGGTCGAGATCGACCCCGCGGGCCTGCTCGTCGTCACCGAGGCCCCCGAGGCCCTCGCGCCGCGCGACACGCTGCGCGACCTCCTCCAGCGAGACGCGCGCGTCGCCGTGCCTGACGCGCTCCGCATCCTCAAGGAGATCGCGCGCGCCCTCGACGCGCTCCACGCGCTCGTGCCCCCGGTGGTGCACCGCGGGCTGTCGCCCGAGAACGTGCTGCTGATGGATCGCCGCCGTCGCATCTGGGTCACGGAGTGCGGCCTCGCCCACGCGCTCACCGCCGCGGGGGTGATCTCGCCGCGCAGCGCCGTGTCTGAGAGCGCGTACGGCAGCCCCGACGAGCTCCTGCACCGCGCGACGACGCGCGGCGACGTGTTCACCTTCGCGTCGCTCGCCTACGAGGTTCTGTCGGGCAAGCCCGCATACGGGGGCGCCTCAGCCGCCGCGGTCGAGGGCGCGCTGCTCCGCGGAGCGCGGCCTAGCCTGAGCGAGGCCCTGGGCGCGCAGTCCGAGCGGGCCGACGCGGTGCTGGCGCAGGCGTGGAGCTCCGACCCGCAGCTGGCCTTCGCCCGCGCCTCGGAGCTCGCGGCGGCCCTTGAGGTCGCGCTGGAGTCGAAGAGCGGCGGAGGCTTCTCGTCCAAGACGATCATCGGGTTGGGCTCGCCGAGCGCCAAGGGACCGCCGGCTGCGTCGCGCCCGAGCGCGCCCAGGGCCGCGCCGCCCGCGGGATTCGCCTCTCCCCCGGTCGCGCCCCGCGCGCTGCCGCCGACGCAGAAGGTGCTGGTGCCGAGGATTCACCCGCCGGGCACGCAGCCCGTGGCGCCGGTCGCCCCCTCCGCCGAAGACCCTGCCGCGCCGAAGCTCGGCGCTGAAGACCGACCGACGAAGCCCGCCGCGTCGCTCCGGGCGCGCGTGGCGACGCCCGAGTTCAACGACGTGACCCGGCCGGTGCGCATCGAGGTGCCGCCCGAGGCGGTGAGCGCCACGAAGGCTGGGGAGTCCAGCGCGCCCGAGGTGAACCAGGAGCCCCCCGCGAGGGACTCCTGGGAGGCCATGCTCGATGTCGACCTGCCGCCGCAGGAGAGCACGGCGGTGCTCCCCCCCGTCGACGCCCCGCCGAGCCCGCCGCCGTCCGAGGGGGTCGAGGAGGCGCCCCAGGTGACCGCGCCGTCGGCGGACGAGGCGCCGACGTTGGTGCCGCCGACCCCAGCGAGCGAAGACGCCGATGACCTCGAGCTGGAGGCGCTGTTGGACGTGTCGGCGGAGGCGCAGACCGTTCGACCGCCTCGGGTGAGCGAGGCTCCGCCCTTGCCCCCTCCCGCGGCTCGGAGGAGCACCACGCCGCCGCCTCCTCCGCCCCCGCGCGCGTCGCAGGCGCCGAGCCTGCCGCCGTCTGCGCCGGCGGATGCGCACGCCGAGGTCGATTTCGACGGGCTCCAGTCAATGGCCGCGAGCGCCCAAGAGATCCCTGAAGCGCCGCCGCTGGAGCCTCAGGCGCCGCCGCTGGAGCCCCAGGCGCTGCCCTTGGAGCCTCAGGCGCCGCCGCTGGATCCTCAGGCGCCGGCGGAGTTCGACCGGCTCCCCTCGCTGTTTGACGGGACCGACGAGGCCCCGTCCGTGCCGCCTCCTGTCGCGACGCTTCCGCCCGTGCCGCCGCCGACGTCTGCGATGCACGAGGCCGCGCCGTCGCGGGCGGTGTACCCAGAGCTCACGGTCGCCGCGGCCGACAGCGTGCTCGAGGGCTCGAAGACCCTCGCGGGCAGGGGGAGGTCGGCGGCCGTGGTCGTCGGCGTCGTGCTGGTCGTCGCGGGGGTCGTCGGCGGCGGCCTCGCGTGGAAGCGCGCGCAGGAGCCGGCGACGCCGCCCGTCGCGCTGGCTCCCGAGGCAGACGCGGGGCCCGCGACGCCGGCGCCGGCCGCGCTCGAGGACGCGGCGCTCCCCACCGCGGTCGACGTCGGCGCGGCGCCCACCTCGGACGTGGTCGACGACACCGACGCGGCCCTCGCCGCCCAGAACCAGGCGGACGTCGCCGAGGTCGCGCCCGATCACGACCTCGCCGACGCGGCGATCGACGCGGTCCCTGGGACGGCCGACGCCAGCGCGGCGATCGAGGCGCCCCTCGTGACGGCCGACGCGGGCCCGCCGCCCCCCTCGACGGACGGGGGCCTCTTCGCGCCCGTCATTCGGGGTGAACCCCTGCGGGGACACCCCCGGTACCGTGAGTTTCGTGCGCTCGAAGACGCGATGTACGATGACGTGATCCGCTGCGCCGCGGGGAGTCACCGTCGGCGCGTTCGGGTGTCGGTGCGATACGTCGGGGCCACCGGGTTGGTCGACCGCGTGCGCGTCGCCGCGCCCTACAGCGGCGGAGAGACCGGGGCCTGCATCGAGGCCGTCGTGCGCCGACACCCCGTGGGGCGGTTCTCTTCCGAGGACTGGGAGACCTACTTCGTCTTCGACCCCGACGACGCGTAGCGACTTCGCGCGCCGTCGCGCGGGCTTCCGAGACAGACTACGTCGAGCGACGCCTTGCGTCTACGGGGCGCCTTCGGGCACTGTACATGAGTTCAGCGCCGGGCGCGCTGGGCCTGGAGGTGTCTGATGTCACGATCTGCTCCATCGCTGTTCGCGCGCGACGACGCGCGGTCGCCTGAGGCTCATGTCCGCGTCGAGCGCGCGGAGTCGTGGGGCCGCCCCCGGCGAGTCGAGCTCGCCATGCCGCCCAGGGGCGGGGAGGGCGTCGGGTTCGCGGCCCTTGCGGCGGTGAACGACGCGGAGGTCGCCTTCGACCTGATCGCGGATACCTTTGGGCGCCTTGAGCTTCGCCAGCGCGAGGCGTGGGCGAGGGAGCTCGGGCTCGATCCCCGAGGCGCGAACCTGAGCGCGCTGCCGTCGGTCTCGCGAGAAGAGGGCCTCGACGCGACCGAGTTCCTCGCGAGGATGAGCGCGTGAGGTGAGGGGGCCGCGCCCCCGCGACGCCCCAGAAACGCGAAAGGCCCTGGAAACCAGGGCCTTCGTGGTGGGTCATGAAGGACTTGAACCTTCAGCCAACGGATTAAGAGTCCGCCAACAGCCAACGGACGATTCGCGCGAAACGCCTTCTGCCAAGGTGCTTCCGCTGCTGCCGCGCCCTCGAAGGCTCCGCGGTGCAGCAGATGTGCAGCAGGGCGGCGCGAAGACCTCCAAGGACTCCAAGACCTCGAAGGGGTAGGCCCTGGAGTCCTGGACTCCCTTGCCCGGCGCGCCGCGGGGCTCTCTCGCTGGAGCTCTGGCGCTGACGTTTCCGACCCCTCGCGCACCCCTTCTGCGACGGCCGATCCGCGGAGCCGGACAGGGTACGACCGCTGCCCCCGTTGCCCATACCGAAGTGGCGCGCTCACTGTTCAGTCGTTCAGTGCCCCGTCGGGTGCTGCACCACACCAGGGAGACCAGCGATGCCGACCACGATCCGAGTCCCGGACCTCGCCCAGCGCCTCGACGCCCAGGGCCTCACCACCGCCGAGCTCTCGCTCGTGCGCCTCACCCTCGCCGACGTCGACCGGCTGACCCGCGGCGACTCGATCACCGTCCGCGACGCCGGGCCCCTGGCGAAGCTCCTCGGCGTGCGTGTCTCGGAGATCGAGGTCTCGGCCGGCCGAGGTAGTGCGGACGAGGACCCGAGCGAGGGGGGCGCTCCCTTCGAGGTCGACAGCTATCCCTGCGACGACGATCCGGTGGTGATCGAGGCCTCGGCGCCGGCGCCCCGCGAGGACACCGGGCGCGAGGAGGCCACGGTGCCCCCGATGGAAGTCGCCCTGCGCGCCGTGGTCGCCGACGCGCCCGGGCTCTACCGCGACGAAGACCTCGAACTCGTCGGCGCCGTGCTCTCGCTCGGTGAGGCGCCCTCGGGGGTGAGCCGCCGAGGCATGGAGGTGATCGCCCGGGGCTGGCTCGACCTGGCGCTCGGGTGCCGCGGGATGGAGGAGGACGCCGTGCCCGCGATCCTCGCCGCCGCGCTCGCGTCCGACGAGTCGCGGGTGAGGGGCATGGGGGCGAAGATCACCGCGCGCCTCGAGGGGCAGCGGCGCGCGCCGGCCAGGGGCGCCACGAAGAGCGGCTCGTCGAAGAGCGGCGCGAAGGGCTCGTCGAAGGCCCAGCCCGAGGGAGACGTCGCGTGAGCGCCCTGCACACCGAACCCCCGGCGAACGACACCGGCTCCGTCTCCGACCGCATCGTCGACCTCGTCGCGAGGCTGGAGCTGCAGCAGCGTGAGGCGTGGGCGCTGGAGCTGGGCATCGACCCGGCGACGGCCGATCTCCTGGCGCTGCCGCCCGTGCCGCCCTCCTGCCCCGACGACGTCTACGCGCTCGTCGCCCGCCTGAGCGCGTGAGCACCCCGGAGCGAGGCCGCGCAGGGTGCCGGGAGTCGTCGAGGGCGGCGGCGCTGCTCGAGGAGCGCGCGGCGGCCGTCGATCCCGTTCGACCGGCTCAGGGGGTGACGACGTGCTCGGGGTCACATGGCGGGCCTCCTGGTGTTCGACGGGTCGTGTGAACAAACCCGGGTCGTGTGAACAAACTCGCGGCCTGTGAACGAACGGCGCCCAGAATCCGAGCGCGGGGTCACCGCGACAGCCGCACCAGCGCCCACACGTCCGGCTTGCCCCGCGACAGCACGAGCACGAGGGCGAGGAGCCACCACCACGCGAGGCGTGCGAGGCGGATCACCGCTCGCGCCCCGCATCGAGCGCGCGGATCGCGGGATGCACCCGCACGGCCTCGCCCTCGCTCAGCAGCGCGAGCACGGTCAGCGCGCCGGGGATGCCGACCGCCAGTGCGACCGCGACCCCGAGGGCGATCAGCACGCGCCTCACGGTGCCACCCCGCCGAGCGCCGGCAGACGCGACCGCGGCGGCGCCTCGTCGCGCACGCAGCGCTCGAGGTGGTCGCCTGCGTCGGGGTCCTGCGCCGCTGCGTCCCAGCTCGCCAGCCCCCGCGCGTGGCGCGAGAGCAGGTCCGCGGGGTCGGCGACCAGGCGCACGACGAGCTCGGCGACGAGACCCACCACCGCGCCCGCGACCGCGAGGGGCAGCGACGCATCAGGCGCTGCGCGCTCCAGCGCGACGCCGGTGCCCGCGAGGAGTGCGCCGGCGGACAGCACCACCGGGCGCGCGATGCCTGCCGCCTGCGCCGCCCTGACGTGGCCGTTGAGGCGAGCGGCGCAGCGCATCCCGGCGTCGAAGGCCTCGGGCGCGTGGAGCGCGCGGACCTGGGCGTCGGTGATGAGCGCGGGGAGCGGGGCGCACCCGAGCATCGCCACCGCGAGGAGGATCACCGTCGGCGACGCCACAGCACGTCCCTCGGCGAGAGGATGCCCAGCGCGGCGCACGTCTTGGGGCCCAGCAGCCCGTCGACCTTGAGCCCCTCGGCGCGCTGGTAGCGCTCGATGGCGCCCGGGCCGCAGAAGCCTCGGCGCTCGAGCTCGACGACGATGCGCAGCGCGAGCTTCGCGGAGATGTCGGCCTCGGCCCAGTTCCAGATGAACACCGAGCCGGTGAGCGACTCCGCGAGGAGCAGCTCGACGTGATCCTGCGTGCTCGCGCGGTAGAGCTGGCGCGAGACGCGGACTCGGTCGGCGGGCGATCCGCCGGCGCGGGGGTAGTCCAGCCTCGCCCACGCGAGGCGCGCCGCGACCCAACCATCTCGGGGGCCGTCGGTGGTTCCGCCTCCGCCCCGCGCCCAATAGCACTGCGGCGCGCGCAGGCCGCAGATCGGTGACCACGCCTTCGCGATGCGGTGCCAGCCGGTGTGCGTGTCGGTCTCGGGGTCCTTGGTGAGGCAGGGGTAGTGGCAGTCCATCATCCGCGCCGCGGCGTCGGGGACGGCCTTGAGCACGGCCTCGCAGAGCGCGTTGGAGTCCGCAACGCTCTTCCAGACCTCCTGGTTCTGCATCACGCCGACGGCCGACTCGACGCCCAGGGCCGCGATGGTGTTCGCCGCGGTGATGCGGCCCAGGCCGATCATCGTCGCGAAGCCTTCGCGCTCGAGCGCGGGCGCCCAGCGGCGCGCCCAGGCGATGGCCTGCGCGGACTGCTGAGGGATCACGCCGGTGACGCCGTGGCGGCGCAGCTCGTCGACGAGCTTCATCGGGTCGCTGGGCAGCGGGTAGAGCCACATCCAGCGCCCGCCGATGGGGTCGAGGGCGTGGCGGGGCGCGGTTGCGGGGGCCGTCGCCGAAGGGGGCGCCATCGCGGCGAGGATCCCCGCCTCCATCGCGTCGAGGGGCGTGCCGAGCAGCTCGTCGACGTCGGCCGGGAGTGCTCGCGGGGGCAGCGGGGCGTCGACGCGGCGCACGACGCGCATCGCGTGGGCCTCGCCGCACCACGGCGCGCGCGTCCAGGCGAAGGGCAGCCAGGCGTAGCCGCCGTCGCGCCAGGAGGTGCCCCAGGAGTTGCGCACCCGCCAGCAGCGGCGCGCGAGGTCGTAGCCGACGAGCAGCACGGCGTGACCGCCCACCACCGGGCCCGAGGGCTCAGGGAGGGTGTCGCCGTCGAAGCTCATCCAGTCCTCGGTGACCTGCAGGCCGACGACGACGGGATGCCCCGCGTCGAGCTCGGTGGCGATCGTGGCGACGTCGAAGTCCAGCGGCTCGGTCGAGACCAGCCGCGGCGCGTGGTCGGCGAGAGGACGCGGGGGGCGCGTCCATCGCTCGCCCCAGGTGCCCGGCGGCTCGGCCTCCTCGCGCTCCCAGCCCACGCCGAGCACCGCGACGCCGTCGGCGATGATGGCGCCCGAGTCTTCGTTGGCGGTGCCGATCAGCTGGCGCTCGCGGAGGTAGAGGGCGGCGCGGTCAGGCCGCTCGGCGGCGTAGCCTGCGCGCGGGAGCAGCGCCTCGATGCCCGCGGCGAGGGCCTGCGCGGTGCAGCTCCCCACGGCGTGCTGGTCGTAGACCGGGGGGAGGTGCTCGAGCAGCACCTGCTCGCGCAGGCCTGCGGTGCCCGCGACGGCGGTGCGGGCACCGGCGTGAGGCGCGCGGCCGAGAGATTCGGGCGAGCGCCAGCCGAAGGTGCGGGGGGTCATGGCCCCTCCACGGCGGCGCGCGCGGCGGCGCGCGCGGCGGCGGCGAGCTCGATCAGCGCGACGCCGAGCCGCGTGGCCGCGTCGGGCGAGAGCGCGATGCCTGTCAGGGCGGCGTCGTCGAGGAGGACGGTCACCACGCCCGCGCTGTGCCCGATGGGCGCGTCGTCGGCGCCGAGGTCGTCGCGGAGGTCGAAGGCGAACGCCTCGCCGCGGTCGTGGGCGGACTGCCCGACGTCACGCTGGCGCTGCTCTCGCGCGGCCGCGATGTCCACCACGGTGCTCACCGCACACCCCCGTCGAGCACCGGGACGATCCGGTCGAGGTCGCGCCGCAGGATCACCCCGCGGCTGCGCGCCTCGCGCTCGATGCTCAGGAGGCGCGTGTTCGCCGCGCGACCCGCGCTCGCGAAGCCCGCGTCGAGGTCGCACGCAGGGACCAGCGTGTCGACTACCGAGGCGACCAGGTCGACGATGCGGCCGAGCGGCACCCCGAGCGCGATGCCGTTGTCGGCGAGGACCTGCGCCAGCTCCTGCAGCGCGACCATCGCCGCGCCGGCGGCGGCGTGCGCGACGCAGCGGTCACCCCCGCGGGCGTCGTAGGCGTCGAGGGCGCGGTCGAGGCCCACCAGGGCGTCGTCGGCGGCGTCGAAGGCGCGGCGGGCCTGGGTGCGGCCTGGGTCGGTCGTGGTGGCCTCGACGATCACGCGGGCGACGGGGATCAGCCCGCGGCCGACGCTCGTGGCGATGCGCGCCGTGCGCGTCCAGTCCGAAGGCGTGACCACCGGCGCACCGCCATCCGTGGGAGGGACCGGGGGGCACCCGGTGAGCACCGCGCCCAGGCCCGCGAGGCAGAGCGCCACCGCGAGGAGCAGGGCGACGGCGCCGGGGCGCGCGAAGCCTGCCTGCGGGGGGATGGGAGGGGGGACCTTCGACGAGGGCGGCGGGACGAGCCGCGGTTCGCTCGAGGGCGCGCCGAGGGAGGCCCCCTTGAGCTCGACGACTGCCCGCTCGACGAGGGTGCCCAGGAGCTCTTCGACCTTGCCGGGGTCCTTGAGGGCGGCGGTGATCACGGAGACCGCGCCGGGGTAGAGCTTGCGCACGCGGGCGATGGCCGTGGTGCGCGCGGAGCTCATCGCGATCTTGTCCCAGGTGCCCGGCTTGTTGGGGTCCTTGAGGTCTTCGACGACGTGCTGCGCGACGTCCGCGACGACGGCGGCGGCGCCGTAAGCGGCGAGCTGCACCGCGACCGAGAGGCGCTTGTCGCGGATGTGCTGCGCCGCGAAGGCGACCAGGCGCGCGCCGAGGGCTGCGAGCGCGACGAGAAGGAAGGGCAGGAGCGTGGCGCTCAGCGAGGCGATGGTCTCTCGGGACATGGCGAGGCCTTTCCCGGCCGCGAGCTCGCGGCCGGTGTTGCAGGGCGCGGCAGACCACGGCGGCCTGCGTGTGCGCGGGGTCAGCGATGCGAGGAGGGGGTGAGGCGCTGGTCGATCGCGTCGAGGCGCCGGGCGATGGTGCTCTGCAGGGTCTCCATCGTGGCCTGCAGCCGGACGATGGCGGCGGAGGTGGCGCGGTCGTCGGTGTCGCGGCGCGTCGCGCTGAGCTCCTGCGCGGCGACGCGAGCCTCGAGCGCGACCACGCGCGCCGCGGTCTCGCGGGCGGTGTCGCGCACGCTGACAGCGCCGAGCACAACGAGGAGTGCGACGGCGCTCGCGAGGCCCAGGAGCGTCCGCACGTAGATGCGGTGATCGCGCGACTCCTGGCGCTCGCGCTGCAGGTCGACGAGCTGCTCGCGCACCGCCTCGAGCTCGTCGTGGCCGGATCGGTCACTGCGTCACCGTCCGTTCGATCTCTGCGCCCACCGGCACCGAGCTGAGGCTTGTGGTCGTCCCGCGCGTGCCGCCGCTCTCGCGGTAGCAGTAGGTGATCGTCGCGCCCCCGCCGCCGGCGTCTCCCAGCGCGCCGTGCTTCGGGTCGAGGCGCAGTCCGCCCTTGGGCGCGGTGGGGTCGGGCACGGGGTGTGCGCTGTAGTCCGCCATGGCGACCTCAGCTCAGCGCCGGGGTGGTGGCATCCCACGGCACCCAGCAGCCCGCCGCGAAAATCCAGTACGACGAGCTCCCGTCGGAGAGCGTCTGCCCGTTCGCTCTCCCCGCGTACACGGTGCCCCAGCGGAGGCGGCTGGCGTAGCCGATCCAACCCGTCGTCGCCGCGCTGGCGCCGCTGCGGAACATCGGGATTCGCAGCGGCACCTCTTTGCCGCCCACGGAGGTCGGGCCGATCTGCGCGGAGGCCGAGGCCGAGGGCGCCACGAAGTAGCCGGTGTCGTCGTAGACCTTGCCGAACGACACCCGCTGGTTCGTGCCGCCCGGGAACCGCTTGTACACCACGGTGGCCGTGGCGTTCGCGACGGAGAACCCCGCCACGCCGAGCCCCGTGACGTTGTAGTAGCCCAGCCACACGCGAGGGTCGGTGTCCTCCGCGGCAGCGCTCGCGACGATCACCGGCTCGTCGGCCAGCATCGTCAGGACGTTGCCGCCGCCCAGGGTGATGCAGAACATCGTGAAGCCGTAGGGCGCGGCGTCGTCGCACGAGATGAACATGCGCCCGGGTGTCGCGCTGAAGAGCGTGGCGGCCGTGAACAGCGCGGTTGCGTCGGCGGCCGTGCCCACGGTGGTCGCGTTGGGCGAGCCGCCGGTGAAGCCTGCGACGCTGCGCGAAACCGTCCACGTCGCGTCGCCCGATCCGCGCTGAAAGAGCCACTCGCACGAACCGCCCGGCGCTTCGACGCGGAACCAGGCGCTGGTGTTCCCGAGGTTGCCCGCGCCGCTCGAGGCGCTGCCGTAGGGGTTGGACGTGAGGTCCACGTCGTCCGCGCTGAGGGTGGTGGCGTCAGACCACCGCTTCACGATCCAGCCTGCGGCGAGGAGCCTCGTGAGCAGGGTGTGGATCGCCTCGGTGCCGTTCGCGGGGCTGCTGACGTTGGCTTGCACGGTCATGGGGTTCAGCTCCAGGTGATGCGGAGGTGCGCGCCGCCGATCAGCGCGTAGTCGGTGAGGGGGTCCACGACGCCCGCGCAGGAGATGCGTGCGCGGTAGATCTCGGCGCTGCCGGGCAGCGTGATCGAGTCGGTCTTTCGCGTGGGCGTGGTCTCGGTCCAGTCGATCGACGCGACCACCGTGCCCGCTGCGTTGAGGATCTCCAGCGTGCCCGTCTGTGAGCCGCTGGTGACGCTGCCGATCGCGTCGAGGGTGAGCGTGGTGGTGAGACCGCCGATGGCGTAGTCGGCCGGCGTGAAGCCCGCGAGGCCATGCACCACCGGCGTCGCGTCGGCGATGGTGGCGTAGCCGAAGAGCGGGATGAGCCGAGGGGCGGCCTCGAGGCCGATCGTGCGCCACGCGCCGCCGTCCCAGAGGGTGACCTCGCCGGTGTCGGTCGCGCGGTGCAGGGCGATCTGCTCGGCCGGGTCGGGTGTCGCGGGCCTCGAGGCCGCGACCGAGGGCGTGAGCCACAGGACGAAGATCGGCGAGGGGTAGACCGACGGCACCGCGCCCGCGGTCACCTCCGCCGCGGCGCCCCACACCAGCAGCTCTGCGTGCAGCGTCGCCCCGCTGTCGTTGTAGATGCAGAGCACGCCGTCGGCGGGGCGCGCGTAGAGCCACACCCGGTCGGAGGTCGACGCGCCCTCGTCGAGGAGCACCGCGTACTGGTTGTCGGCGATCACCGGCGGTGTGCCGTTCGCCACGGTCGCAGCCGCGGCGCCCACGCCGCCGCTCCCGGTCCAGCCGTGGAAGGTGCGCGTAGCCGGGGCGGCGGTCGGGTCGTTGGGGATGTGGTCGTCGGCGCCGCCCGGACGGCGCGCGGCGGCGCCGAGCACACGCAGCACGCCCCAGACTCGGCGGCTGCGCCAGTCGACCGAGGCGTCGACCACGTGCAGCTCGCCGTCGGGGATGCCCACGTCGGGAGAGCTCCACCACCGGCCGTCGGCGCCCTTGAGCGCCACGCTCGTCGCGCCGGTCGAGGCGTCGCTCGCGGCGATGAGCCCGAGCTGCTCATCCTGCACGAAGTTCAGCAGCGCCGCGGGGACCTCAGAGCCGCGCGCGGTCGAGTACAGTCGTCGCATCGGCTACTCCTGACAGCCCAGGACGGTGATGAGCGCGGAGCTATCTGCGCCGCCGCTCTGCACGTAGACCTCCTGGGAGGCGTTGGTGAGGATCTCGAAGGTCGCGGCGAACGAGGTCAGGTCCGCGACGGAGTAGGCGTTCACCAGCCAGGCGTAGTGACCCGTCCCTGACCCGCTCGCCTCGCGCACGCTGGCGAAGAGCTGCCCGGTCGTCGTGGTGCGCGTCGCGGAGGCACGGAGCTTCGCGCGGGTGATGTGCGGCGGGATCCTGGTCGCGAGGCTCTGCAGCCCGGACGCGGTGATGGTCGCGAGCACGTCGGGCAGCTCGTAGAGGTAGCTCCCGCGGTCGACCTGCATCGCGAGGGGCACGCCGCTCGCGTCGGTGCGGAACCACCCCAGGTAGCGGTAGTTCGCGGTCTGCCCGCGCTTCCACTGCCGCAGCACCGTGGGCGAGCCGCTCTCGGTAGGCGGCGAGCTGCTGATCTGGAACTTCACCGCGTTCGGCGCCGCGGAGTCCGACCACGCGTACACGTAGTAGAACGTGTCGTTCGCGAGGTTCGCCGGGGCACCCTCGACGTGCGTGAGGTCCAGGGCGGTCTCATCGGCCGTGAAGTACGCCCGCGCGATGCTCGCGGCGTCGATGAGCATCACCGCGTCGATGGGGCCCACCGTCACGCTGAACACCGTGTTCGAGCTCCCGGTGACGCGCAGACGCCCGTTCCAGCTGAGCTGCCCCCAGGATGACCCGCGCAGGTAGAGGCGGTTGTTGAGCAGCTCGCGGAAGATCGGCGCGTTCGACGGCGGACCGTCAGGCAACGGGGGATCGCTCGCGCCGATCTGTTGGCTCGGCGTGTAGGCGCTCGGCATGGGGTGCTCCGGGTCAGATGGAGAGAAGGTCGCGTTCGACGAGGCTGTCGGGGTCGTCGCAGCGGAAGGCGTCGATCGTCGGGCCTGCGCCGCGGCCGATGGACCAGGTGACGTGCGCCTGAGCCTGCGGCGCCAGCGCGGCCGAGAGCCGAGCTCGGAGAGGCGCGCTCGCCTCTTCGGCGTCGCTCACCAGGAGCGCGAGGCGGTACACCGCCAGCGGGTCGGAGTGCAGGATGTCGGCGACGAGGATCTCGACGAGGGCGATGTCGGGGGCGAGCGCGCGCAACGAGCGGAGGATCGCCTGCGGCGAGGGCCCGCCGTTCAGCGCGCGCCACCGGGCGGTGATCGCCGCCTGACGGTCGCCTGTCGTGTCGCCCTCGCCTGAGAGCATCCCGAGGCTGCGCTCCCACTCCGCGAGGGTCTCTGAGGCAGAGTCACCGACGACCTCGAGCAGCGCCTGGTCGGCGCGCGCTTGGGTGTCCGCGATGGCCGCGCCGAGGCCGAGGAGCAGGGCTGCGACGTCGGAGTCGTCCTTCGCGGTGACGCCGGTGCCCAGCCAGGTCGCGAGGCGGCGCGCGGCGTCACCGGCGGCGCCGGGCGTCGAGGGAACAGCGAGGGTGGGCATGGGGCCTCGGAGGGGGAATCAGGACGGCGACGGACGGGCGCTCCCCCTTGGTAGGCAAGAGCCTCAAGCGCTCGTCAGGGCGTAGCCGACGAGCTCTTGGGGGACGCTGTCGGGCGTGGTGAGGGGTCGGCGGGCGGCGTCGCGTGCGGCTCACGACGCGAGCGCGCTGCGGCGAACCCTCCGAGTACGAGAGGCGAGAAGAGCGTGATCATCCACGGCGCCGCCGTGCGATTCCAGATGGCCCACGTCAGGACGGCAAGGGCGATGATCATCCATGCGAAGCTCGCTCCAAGAATCCAACGGCGCGTGTTCTCCGCGCGGAGATCGCGGCGCTCCGAAATCTCTAGCTGATTGCGAGCAAGCTCAAGCCTTCTCTCCTCAAGTGACGCGTGCCGATCGAGGCTACTGACCTCCATCGCCATCCGGTGTTTGTTCCACGAGGTCTCGATCGCGCGCCGATGAAGGCCCTCGGTCCCCCACTCGCGCACGATCGCGTCGCCCAAATTGGGGATCGCCTCGTTGTAGGCTCGGAGCATCGCGGGCGGAGGTAGCGGGCCAACGAATTCACCCCGAACGACGAGGGATGGGCGCGCCTGATCGCCGGATTCAGGATCATAGTAGGCGTCGGTTAGCGTCGCCTGGGTTGCGTCTGCGTCGCTCTCGTCGTCGCCGCGCTTCTCGCTCATCGTCCTTGATCCCCGCCTGCTTCAGCGCACGGCGTGCCCCGACTTCCAGATCGCCCCATACCATCGTGAAGTCACCCCTGACAGCCCGCCAGTCATCGGAAGGCTTGTGGGGGCCCGCACTCACGAACCTGCGCGTCCCATCTGGGGCAAAGACGAGTCGGACAATCCGTTGCGATTGCTCGGTTCGCATCGGTGCCGAGCCACCATCAAGAAGGTCAAACGAAGTCGAGTTCGGCGAGGAAGAAAGGACGAGGTCGAGTTCGGCGAGCATTGCCGCGCGCCGAATTTCATCCCTCCTCTGACGGCGGCGATCCTCGTACACCTCGAGAATGGACGCTCCCACGAGAGCTCCGACTAGCCCAGACAGGCCGGTCGCCAACTCAGCCCGGCCAGCGAGCTTCGCGACCACAACGGCGCAGGCCACACCAAGGACCAGAACAAGAAACATGCCGAACCGATGGCGTCGCAACGTGGAGTTGTACTGAGCCATCGCCTCCACGCTCTTCACGAGGGACTCCGCGTACGCCTTCTCCGATCGCTGAATCTGCTCGTCAATCTGAGCAGTCGCAATCTCCGGGTCGTGCACTTTGGGAGCAGCGGGCGCCACGTTCATCTCCGGTCGAAAACTAGCAGGTCGTCACCGAGATGCGAAGCGCGCCTCCCGGTGACGGGGAACCACCTCCCGCCGTACCCTGCGCTCGATGCGCTCCCTCTTCGCCGCCCTCCTCCTCGCCGCCTGCTCCTCCCCGACGGTCGCACCGCGCGACTGCACGCCGGGCACCACGACGGGCTGCGTCTGCCCGGGCGTGCTCGCGAGCGGGGTGCAGATCTGCGGCACCGACGGGCGCCTCGGGGCCTGCATGTGCCCCGACGCCGGCGGCCTGGCCGATGTCGTTGCAGTCGGCGACAGCGCGGTGCCTCCCGACGTCGCGTCGGCACCCGACCGACAGGAGCTCTTCGACGCGCAGGAGACGAGCTCGATGCGCGATGGTGCGGCGGAGGCCTCCGCGGTGGATCGCCCCGATGTGCAGCCCGACCGCGCGATGGTCGACGTCACGCGGCCTGACGACGTTGTGACGACCTGCACGGGCGGCAACAAGCATCCGTGCCGCACGAACCTCGACTGCCAGACGCAGTGCCTGCCGCATCCCAGCGCATGGATGTGGTGTTGCACGATGGGTGGCGAGTGCTTCGCCACCAGTCGGCCGGTCTGCCAGCTCTAGCCCGCAAGCACCTTGATTTCGCCCGGTACGATCAGCGCCCCCGTGGTGGGCGAAACCGGCGAGGTGAAGTCCTCGAGGGCGGTGCCGATCACCCCAGGGATGCTCTCGATGAGCGCGATGAGGTCGCTCGCGTAGACCTTGTCGCGCCCTGCGTCGTTGGGCCGCGGGTAGCGTGCGGACATGATCTGCACCACGTCGCGGTCGGGGTAGTACGGCGAGACGGGCACCTGTGTGTCACCCGTGCCGAGCGAGTCGGCGTGCGCGAGGATGCGCTTTCGCACCTCGGCCCAAAGGCCGCAGTCGGGGCGCACCTTCTGAGCGCCCGCCGTGGGCGCCAGCGGTAACGGCGCGGTGAGCGTCACGACTCCGGCGACGGGGGGCGAGGCCACGCGCGCCACCCACCATCCGCCGCGTACCACCGAGGTGCCGAGGAACACCGCGAGCCTCGACCCCGTGGTGATCCCCGTCGTGTCGGTGAGCGTGAGCGTGGTGGTGGTGGCCGCCGTGATCTCGCGATGCAGCGTTTCGCCCGCACCAAAGCCCCAGGACCACGGCGCCACGGCGGGGTCGGTGGTGATCCGCAGGGTGACGGCCATCACGGTCTGCGTCGGCGCACCGATCTCGTAGTTGCCAGGCGCGAGCGTGGCGGGCCGCAGCTGCTCCTGGAGCGCCTCGGGGACCGGCGCGCCGGCGGCGTCGCGGGTGCCTTCGATGTAGTCGCCGACGTAGACCCGGAGCAGCTCGCTCGGCAGCCGCGAGAAGTCCGGGGACAGCCCCAGGCCCATCGTGCCGTCGGCGTTCTGGACGTAGGTGTCGGCGCCGGGCGCAGGCGCCAGCGGCATGAGCACGAGCGAGCCGTGCACCCCGAACGACCAGTTGTAGCCGCCCACGCCGTTCGAGACGCGCCGGGCGCGCGGGTAGATGTACGCGCTCCCCACGCCGCTGACGCTGGTGGCCCACCCCACCCAGTCGCTCCGGTTGCCCGCCTGAGCCTTCTCCTTGCGCCAGAGCGTGACGCGCTCGCGCAGCGACTCGATGGACTCCAGCTCGGCACCCGCGAGGAGCAGCGACGAGGTGTCGCCGGGCGCGGCCATGACCGTTGCCGTCGCAGTCAGACCCGCGGGGGCGCTGGTCCAGGTGAGCACCGCGCCCGCGGCGAGGTTCGCGGCGGCGCCTGCGTCGCGGGCGGCGACGGAGATGAAGCCGTAGCCCGAGCCGTCGAGCACCAGGGAGGCGGGCTCGGCGAGAAAGAGCAGCCCCTCCACGCTGGCGAGCTCGTCGCCGTTGGCGATCTCGATGGACGCGTCGGCGGTGCCAACCACGCGAGCGCGCAGGACAGCCCGCGTCGCGGGCTGGCGGGTGAGCCCGGACCACACCTGGTGGCGCACCACCCCCTCGTCGGAGGCGCTCTCGGGGAAGGCCTCGAGGGGTGCGGCCGCAGCCGTCGCCTCGGCGCCTTCCTGCTCGAGCGCGAGCGACTCGGCGAGACACCAGAAGAAGCTCTTGGGCGCGGTCACGATGCGGCGCGGCGCGTAGGCCGCGCGCAGGCGGTCGAGGATCGACTCGCGGATCTCGTCTCGGGTGCGGGGCATAGAAGTCTCCGGGGGCGATGGCCCGAATGGGAGCTCTCAGAATCGAATCGGACCTGTACCGTCGCGCTCAGAAGGAGTGAGCATGGCAAGCAAATCCGACGATGAAGAGCTGCGCGCGTATCTGATCGCCATCGCAAAGGCGCTGGGAAACAGCTCAGTGGTCTGGGATCTGGACGTCTCGGACAACAACCGAACACTCGCGGCGTACGCGCTGGGGTTGACTCATGGGAGGGCGGGCATCGTCCCAGTCTCCCGTGGTGACCTGAAGGCCGCAGTCGACGGCATCGTGTCCGGGGACGTGACTCCCTCTGAATACGTCCCTCCGCCCCCGCCTGAACCCTCGCCCAGGAGTGGCTTCTAGAAGCGCACGCGATCGGCGAGCTCGAGGCTCTGCAGAAGCTTCAGTACGTCGTCGGGCGGTGCGTGATCGGTTGCCTTCAGCAGCCGAGTCGCAAGCTTCTCCATCACCTGCTGACGAAGAGTCTTCGGGGCTTTCTCAGGCACCTTCTGCTCGTTGCTCATCATCGACCTCTTTCAGCTTGTTCGAGAGCTCCAAACATCCCGTACCACGCAATCAACGGGTCGGGCCGGCTCACCGCTCAGGGCACCTGTCCGGGCACGATCTCCGAGCGCCCCTCGGCCTCGAAGCGCACCTCGTAGCGAAGGCCGTTGGTCGCGGTGCGCTCGACGCGCACGGAGAGGTTGGTGAGGTAGCCGCCCTCCTCGATCCACCGCAGCGAGGCCAGGATCGCCTCGCGCAAGGCCGCCGGGGCGCTGTCGGTGTTCTTGCGCACGGAGCGCCAGGGCACGCCGATGTCGGGCGCCACGAGGCAGCTCCCGCGCTCGGTGCGCAGCACCCAGACCACCAGACCCAGGGCGACGCTCGGCGCCGAGGTGAGCTCGCCGTCGGTGAGAGGGAGGTCCCCTGTGGTGAGGTCGATCTCGGGGGTGAAGTCGTCGAGGGCCATACGCTACGCCTTCACGTTCGGGGCGCCGGAGGTGATGGTCCCCACGGGGCCCGTGAAGGGAGTGACGGCGCTACCACCGCCCACCACCGGGCCTGGGGTGTTGAGCAGCGTGGTGATCTGCCCGAGCGTCGTGAGGAGCGCGGTCGAGGCCGTCACCGGGTCGGTGCGGCGCGCGACCTCGAGGCTGCCGCCGGCGAGCACGACGTCTTGGCCGGCCAGGGGCGTGACCTCGATCTTTCCCGACGCCCGCAGGCGGATCACCGCCGCCGGCTGCGCGAGAGAGTGCACCTGGGTCTCGCCCGCCTCGGGGATCACGGCGCCGTCGTCGCGCTTCTTGTCGACGAGGAGCGCGATGCGCTCGCCGTTGGCGAGCTCGATCACCAGCGCCTCGGTCTCGGCGCGGGGCACGGGCACCGCGCGCAGGCCCTGCGGCTGGTAGACCTCCACCGCGTCGGCGGGGATGTCGCCCGCGCCGCGGCCCTGCACCAGGAGCGCGTGCACGTTGGAGGCCCAGCGCGCGAGCGTGACGCGGAAGCGGTCCATCATGCGGGCACCGGGGTCTCGGAGAGGGCGCCGAGAGGCAGACAGCTGACGCGGGTGCGGGGGCCTTCCTGCTTGCCGCCGCTGAAGCTCACCGCGACGACGAGCTGGGTCTCGTCGAGGCCCACCAGGTCATCGCGCACGGCGCAGAGGGTGTTGGGCACCCAGAGCCGACCGTCCTGGCGGTGGTAGAGCACCGTGGCCTCGTAGCGCCGCAGCTGCTCGTTCGCCTCGGCGATCAGGCGCGCGCCCTCTTGCTGCGCACCCTCCACGGTGCGCGCACTGGTCGGACTGCACATAGCGGGGGCGCTCGTAGGGGTGTTCTCGTCGACGCGCGCGAGGGCCGCGTCGGTGAAGAGGAAGCCGTTGGTGACCTCGGGCGACGGCGGCGCTGGGGAATCCCCGCGCGCGCCGCCCGAGAACACCGTGACGCGCGAGGGCGCCTCGCGAATCGAGGTCTTCTCGCGGCCCGAGAGGATGTTGGAGTCGGCAGTCACCCGCCCGGCCTCGATCACGCGACGCAGCGAGAAACGCGGCGTGCCCGCGTTCCGCAGGGTGTCGGCGATCACGACGGTGCGGGTGGAGTCCTCGGCGGGCGTAGTCCACACGCGGTAGCCCAGAGCCCGCACGATGCGCTCCACCACCGCCTGCACCTTCTCGCCGATCTTCGGGTGAGGAGATCGCCGTGGCGCTGGCGGCGAGAGACCACTGCGGGCGCGCCCGCCGCGGCAGGCCTGCGCAGCGTGCCAGCAGGCGCTGCGGCGTCCACGCTCTCGGAGATCTCTGCGGTGATGCCGACGCCCGCGTAGAGGCGTGTCAGGGCCTCCTCGAGCGACAGACCCTTCAGCGCCAGCGCGGGATCGGCGTCCCAGGCTGTGGCCGGGCCGAGCATGTCCCGGCCCGAGATCACGAACACCGGGGGCGAGCGGCCCTCGCCGCCGTCGCCGACCTCGCGCGTCTCGACGATGCCGGTGAGCACCGCCTCGTCGTCGATGGTCGCGGTCACCACCTGCCCGCACTTCACCCCGCGCGCCGGGTCGATGAGGCGTTGCCACGCGCCTCGTGCCTGCTCGGAGTACCAGAAGGAGAGCGTCCACGCGGCGCCGACCTCGAGCATCGAGAGCTCGAAGGTGTAGCGGTCCCACACGTCGATGCGCAGCCCCTCGGGGCCCACCAGCAGCGCCACCTCGTGCGCCGTCACGGGAGCACCTGCAGGAGCCGTCCTGGGGCCACGAACGCCCCCGCGAGGCCGTTGGCGACGCGCAGGTCTGCCGCCCGCGTCGGGGTGCCGTAGACCGCCTGGGAGACCTCGGCGAGGGACATGCGCCGCGGCGCGACGTAGACCCGCGTGCGGGCCGGGTCTGGGAGCAGCGCCGCCCGAAGGCGCGAGACCGAGGCGTCGAGCACGGCGAGGGCGCGCCGCGCGGCGTGGATGGTCGTCGCCGTGCTGGCCGTGTAGGGCCGCGCCGCGAGGGTGATCGACGCCAGCCGCGTCGCCGTCGTGATCGACCCCAGGGCCCGAGAGAGGTCCGCGAAGGGCACGCCCTCGGCGGTGGCCGTGTCGAGGGCCGGGGTCACCACCGCGACGAGGGAGGCCTCCTGGGCCGCGCCCGCGGCGGAGAGGGCCTCGTCGGCTGCGGCGGCTGCCGTCGGCACCTCCGCCTCGGGGTCGCCCTCGCCCCGGTCGGTCGAGGTGGTGACGACGCCGACGACGCTCGCGCGTTGCTCGGTCCAGGTGAAGTCGAGGAAGCAGCCGTTGCGGACCTTCGCCTCGAGGCGCGGCTTCCAGGTCGGGACCATCACACGGAAGGTCCCCAGGAGCGGGTGCGCGAGCTCCATCTCGCCGCGCGTCTCGAAGGCCCGCACGAGGTCCTCGAGGCGGCGCGGGTAGAGCTCGCCGTAGCCGGGGATGGTGTTCACCAGGACCGCGGTGAGCGAGCCTCGGTACGCCTTGCGCCCACCGTCGACGAGCTCGGCGCCGTCGCGGCGCCACGCCTCGTGCTCGGAGACCGCGCGCCCGCCGTCCTGGTCGACGGTGGTGACCGGGAACTCCCAGCTCTCGATCCGGGCGCGCTGGAGCGTGCCGCGCAGGAGCTCGGTCATCGTCGTCCCCCGGTGCGCGAGGCGTTCTGCGACGCAGCGTGATCGGCCGTGTGTGCGTCGATCGTCGCGGTGATGCGCGACTGCGCCAGGCCCCGCTCGACGGCGCCCGGGATCTGAGAGAGCATCTCGCCGATGGCGCTGCCCGGCATGAGCGCCGCCAGGCCCGCCTGCGCGCGCTCTGTGCCGCTCAGGCGCCGACCGTCCACCGTCTCGCCTGATGCCGCCGAGAAGGCCGCGCCGCCCATCGCAGCCACTCCAGCACCACCGAACAACAGGCCACCCAGCGTGCCCAGGATGCCCGTGGCTCCCGCCGCTCCCCCTGCGCCCAGGGCCGTGCCCGCCGCCGCCCCCTCGGCCCCCAGCGCGCCCGCGGCGGTAGCGCCGCCGCCACCGAGCCCGAAGAGCCAGCCCAGCGCGCGGCCCCCCACGCCCGCGAGCATCCCGCCGAGCATCCCGCCTCCCGCCTCGAGCGCGGTCGACCCCAGGGGGTTGCGCGCGGTCCAGTCGGCGATGCGGTCGGAGAGGTTGCGCAGGGCGCCGGTGTTGTCGCCGAGGGCCTGAAGACGCGACTCCTCGTTGCGGGCGAGCTTCGCGGCGTCGCTGTTCTCGTAGAAGTCCCCCATGCGGTCGCGGTCGGCCTGGGTGAGCGTGGCCTGGCTGAGATCGTTCACCGCCGCGAAGCCCGTGACCCCTTCGGCGTTGGTGCCGAGCATCGACTGCATGAGCTGGCGCCAGTTGGCCTGCATCGCCTGCGCGTTGCCGTGCCCGCCGCCGGCGAAGATGTTGGCGGTCTGCTGGCCGGTGAGCCCGGCCTGCGCCAGCGTGGCCGACAGGGCCACGGCGTTGCCGCGGTACTGCGCGCGCAGGCGCCGCTGGCCCTGGCGCTCGGGGTCATCCTCAAAGAGCCCGCCCTCGCCGGTGCCGAGGAGCGTCGAGACCCGATCGCGGAGCGGCCCCCGCGCGGAGTCTCGCACCACCTGGAGGTTGTTCTGCATGCGCCCGGCGGTGACGTTGCCGGTGAGCGACTGATCGAGCGCCGCCATCGCGTTCGCGCCACGGCGGGGGTTCCAGCCGCGGCTGCGGAGCACCTGCAGCTCCGCGAACGACTGCACATACGCGTTGCGCGCCGCCGCCGAGCGGGCCTCGGGCGTCGCGTCTGCGCCCAGCGCGCCCATCGCGGCCTGCATCCGCTGCATGATCGGGGTCATGGCCGTGCGCGTCACCGCGCCGGGCTCGATCGCGCCCCGCTGGGCCATCGAGACGGTGCGCGCGAGCAGATCGTCGACGGTGGTCGGGTCGAAGCCCTGCTGCGTGAACATCCCGCTCAGCCGCAGGAACTCCCCCGGGTCGGCGCCCATGTTGCGACCCTGCACCGCGCGCTCGAGCGCGGCGTTGAGGCGCCCGCGCAGCGCGGCCATGCGCTGCTGAGGGTTCATCCCGCGCAGCTCCTGGGTGCTCCCGAGCACGCTGAACTCGGTCTGCGCCGCGGCCACGGCCCCGGCGAGCTCGTCGGCGTTCATGCCGTGTGCGAGGGCCTGCGTGGAGAGCGAGCCGAAGAGGGTGTCGGCCTCGGCGCGCGTGGCGCCTGCCTCGACGAGCTTGCCGCCCAGCTCGAGGCGCGTGCGAGCTCGCTGCCGGCGCGCGTCCTGAAACTGCCCGTGCAGGTCCCGCGCGCCCGCAGCCCCCGCGCTGAAGAGCGAACCGCCCACGCGGGTGACGGTCTCGCCGAGGCCCCTGCGCTCTCTGCGAGCGGCGGCCTCGCGGCGCGCTGCGGTGCGGGCTTCGCGCTCGGCGAAGCGGCTGCGGCGCTTCTCTTCGCGCTCGCTGGTGCGGGTGCGCTCACGCTCCTCTCGATCGTGGGTGCGGGTGCGCTCGCGCGCGTCGGCCTCGGCCCGGCGCTTCGCCCCATCCTCCAGCTTCTGCCGGAGTTTGGTCTCGCGCTCGGTCACCTTGGTGCGCTCGCGCTCGGCCTTCTCGGCGGTCTTGGCCTTCTCGCGCGCGGTCTTCTCGGCGACGGCCTTCTCGGCCTTCTCGGCCTTCTCGATCTGCTGACGGCGCTTCGAGGCCGCCTCGTCGGCCCGTTGGCGGTCGCGCGCCGCACGCTGACGCTCGCGCAAGAGAGAGCGCCAGGCGGCGCGGGCGCTCTCGACCTCTTCAGACTCCAGGCGTCGGCGCCTCGTGCTCTCGCGACGGGCGTCGGCGCTCAGGGCGGACGTCGCCCGCCGCGCCTGCCCCACCGCGTCGCCGATGGCGCGGGAGACCCCCGACGCGTCGCCGAGGATCGTGAGCATCGCGGACATGGGCGCTTACCCCTTCAGGAGTCGTCGGAAGGCCACCGCGAGCAGCTCGGCGGCGTCGTCGGGGTCGGTGTCGTCGGCGTCGAGCCCGAGGGCTACGCGGAGCTGGGATCGCCGTCGCTCGAAGGCGAGGTATCCGAGCAGGGTGGACTCGTCGGCATCCAGTGCCGGACGGCCAGTTCGCTGAGCATGAAGCGGAGCGAAGAGGAGTCGAAGTTCTTCAACCGCGTCGGCGGCACTCGGCCTTTTCCCAGTGCTTCCAGGAAGTCCTCCACCTCCTCCCAGCTCCTCGCGCGGGAGATGGGCGAGCGCTCCTCCTGCCACGCGGCGAACTCGTTGAAGAGCTGGGTCACCTCGTCAGGCTCCAGCAGCGCGCGCAGCTCGTCGGGGCTCGAGGTGAGGCGCACGGTGGGCTCGTCGGGCGAGACCAGGGCGCGCACCAGGATCTGGAGCTTGGTCTCGGCGTCGAGCACCCCCTCCCCGAGCTCGGTGTAGAGGTGCTCCTCCTTGAAGCCGCACTCGCCCGTGAGATAGGCGATCGCCTCAGCGCTGGCGCGCTGCACCTCCCCGATCGGCAGCGCCCGCACGCCGACGGGCACGCCCGCCAGGCGACCGCCGAGGTCGTCGAGCACGCGCACCGGGACCGGGCCCCCGCCGAGGGCTTTGGCCAGGCCCGAGCGCTTGTCGACGATGCCCTTCATCACGTGGACACCCGCTTGCCGTGGAACTCCACGCTGCCCTGCGCGCCCTTGCCGCCCGCGAGCGAGACGCTGGGGTTGCGCCAGTCGCCCTCGAGGAGCCGCGAGAACGCCACCGCGCCCGTGTCGGGGTTGATCAGCACGAAGCGCAGCTGGCCCGTCTCGCCGCTCTCGGCGAGCTCGAACCAGTCGACCTCGAAGCCGTCGGTCGGGACGGGGTTCTGCACCTTCACCGTGTACTTCCCGCTCCCGTGGGTGTGCCCGGCGTAGTCTTCGATGATCGTGTTCACGTCATCGGAGTTGTTGTCGAGGTTCATCTCGATGCTGGACGACTCGATGATCGTCACGCCGTCGGCTTCGATGAAGCCCTTGCTGATGTAGCGCGCCATGGTCGTGCCTCAGGAGGTGGGCTGGAGCTGGTGGAGGGTGCCGTCGGCGATGTCGAAGTCCTGCGTCGGCACGCAGGGAAAGCTGAAGTCGACGCGGCGGGGTTGTCGGCGTTGATCCCGACGGTGATCTCGGCGCGGCGCGCGTCGACCTCGGTGAGGATCCCGCGCTGCTCGAAGCGCTTGAGCAGCCCGAAGACCCGCTCCTTGACGCTCTTGGGCGTGGTGGTGCGGGGCTGCCGCGGAGGCAGGCCGTCCGCGGGGTCGGCGACGATGCGGTAGCCGCGGTAGGTGCGGCGCAGGTCGGCGACGATCTCGGCGCGCACCCAGTCGGGCACCGTGACGTCCTTGGTCTTGTAGACCGAGTAGTCGGGCGTGGTGCCGTTGAGCGAGCGCCCCGTGATGGAGGCGGCGAGCATCATGCGCCCGGTGCGGGTGGGCGACGCGAGGAGCGGTGAGATGCCGGCGTTGAGGGCGGTCTCGACCTCCACCGGGTCGGCGAGGTCCGCCGGGTCGCGCGGAGTGCGCAGCGCGGCGAGCTCCATGCCGTTGAGGTTCGCGGCCGGGTCACTGGCCTCTCCGACGAGACCTCCGCCCACGGCGCTGTCACCCGCAAGGCGCGCCACGGCCGTGACGGCGGCGATCTCGATGGGGAGGTCGTCGGCGCCGTAGCTCCAGGCCCACTGTGAGCGCGCTCGGTTGAGCGCCTGCGCGAGGGTGACGGTGTTGCCGAGGGTCTCGATCGACCCGAGCACCACCTGCTGGTCGAACATCTGCGCGGCCTCGCTCTGCGTGTCGACCGCGTCGAGGAGGCGCGCGAGGTTGGCGCTCACGGTCCCGCCGACGCGGTAGCCCGCGAACACGATGCGATCGAACTTCTGCCCCGAGAGCGTCGCGAGGAGCGCCGTGAGGTTGTCGTCCACCGCCCCGGCTTGCAGGCGGTAGGTACCGCCGTCCACCGCGCCCGAGCTCAGGGTGATGGTCAGCCCGAAGAGCGTGACGCCCGTGCCCGTGGCCACGTCGAGGGTCTGCGTGGTGGACACGAGCTGGCAGCGCAGGGAGATCGCGTTGCCTCGGGGCCCGGCGCACTTCGCGCTGACGGCCACCGCCCCCGTGGCCCAGGTGTTCACGGCCGTGACGGGCCAGTCGCGCTGGGCGTTGATGGCCTGCGCGATCTTCAGGCCGATCGTCGACACGGTGTCGCTCGACGAGACGGTGACTTCGACCGAGCGGCCGCAGACGATCACGCGCAGCGTCCCCGACGCGAGCGTGCCGACCGTGGGGGTGATGGTCGCGGTCGCGCGCACTGGATCG
>JAWKRB010000015.1:0-199173 GCA_041389885.1 Polyangiales bacterium
CCTGCGCGAGCTCGACCAGCGAGAGCCCCGCGAGGATCACGTCGTAGGTCCCGAGCGACTCGTCCCAGCCGTCGGCGCTGAGGTCGCGGGTGAGGGTCTGCACGGTCACCCCCGCGGGCGCGAGGCCCGCAGACTGCGCGCGGATGAAGACCCGCTGAAAGAGCTCCAGCGCGCGGGCGTCGCGGTCCACCGCGGTGATCTCGGCCACCGTGCGCCCCGCAGGGAGCGCGCGCAGGAGCCCCAGCGAGGTCGCGCCCAGCCCCGCGCCCAGGTCGAGGACCTTCAGCGGACGGTCGGGGAGCGCCCCCGCGAAGGAGAGTTCTGACACCGCGCGCTGCACCTTCGGGAGGTCCCGCGGGAGCCAGAACAGCGCCCTCGCCGCGAGCTCATCGGCGGGGGCCAGGACCACGTTTTCGCCGCGATACCGCGCGGAGAGACGCTCGACCATCACCCCCAGGGAGCGCGGGGCGACGGTTCGCCCCAGGGCGCTCTCGAGCACAGACTGCCAGGCGGCTTCGATGGGACTCGGCGCAGGGAATGATCGCTTCACGACCGAGGGAACTATCACAAGCGATTGCGACCCGCGCGCGATGGAGTAGCTTCGCCGCCCATGACGCGCCTGCTGCCTGCGCTCGCGCTGATCGCCTTCGCCGCCATCGCCGCCGCCTTCGGCCTCGCGATGGACTACGCCCCCGTGGCGCAGCTCTCGGCCGGGGGCATCACGCAGAAGATCTTCTACTTCCACGTCCCCAGCGCCTACACCATGTACATCGGGGTGACCTGCTGCGTGCTGGGCTCCCTGGGCTACCTGATCACCCGCAGGCCGTCCTACGACGCCTTCGCGCAAGCCGGCGCCGAGCTCGCCGTGCTCTTCGCCACCGTCGTGCTGATCACGGGTCCGCTCTGGGGCCGCAAGGCCTGGGGCGTCTACTGGGTCTGGGACCCGCGGCTCACCACCACCCTCCTCGGCACCCTGATCTTCGTGGGCTACCTCGTGCTCCACGGCTCCGCGGGCGCGGGCGAGAGCGAGAAGCGCTTCTCCTCGGCCATGGCCGTGATGGGCGCGTGCGTCATGCCCGTGATCCACTACTCCGTGCGGCTCTGGCGGGGGCAGCACCCCACGGTGATCACCTCCGCGGGCGGCGGGATCTCCCCCGAGATGAAGACCACCCTCGGCGTGTCGTTCCTCGCGTTCACCCTCCTGGCCGCGGCGCTCGTGTGGCTCCGCACCCGCATCGCCCTGGGCGAAGCGCGCGTCGAGGCCCTGCGCCTCGAGGCCGTCACCCACGGGCTCCTCGCCGATGAAGAGATCTGACATGCGACGCGTGCACCGCTCCCTCCTCGCCCTGACGCTCCTCGCGCTGCCCGCGGCGGCCCTCGCGCAAGACCCGCCCGAGCCGGCCCCCTCCCGCTCGATGGAGTTTCGCCCCGGCCTCGGAGAAGAGTCGCAAGAGCGCGTCCCCGGCGGGCGCCTCGTGGCGATGGCCTACGGCGCCGCGCTGCTGGCCCTGGGCGGCTACGTGGCCTTCCTCGGGCGGCGCGCGGCGAAGCTCGACGAGTCGCTCCAGCGCCTCGAAGACGACCTCGCGCGTCGACGAGGCGACGACGAGGACGCCGCGTGATCCCCACCGTCGAGCACGTGATCTTCATCCCCGCGACGCTGATGATCGGCGCCTTCGTGGGGTACATGCTCGGCGCCCGCGCGGTGCGCGACGAGGTGCGCCGCAAGCAGGAAGCGCGGCGAAAATAGCGCCCGGTGCAGGCCCTCGCGCTCTACCTCACGGTCCTCGCGCTCTCCACCTGCGGGCTGGTCTTCGAGCTCGTCGCGGCCACCACGGCGTCGTACCTCGCGGGCGACTCGGTCACGCGCTTCTCCACCGTCGTCGGCGCGCACCTCTCGGCCATGGGCGTCGGCGCCTGGCTCACCCGCCACGTCACCGAACAGCCCGGTCGGCGCCTCCTCGACGCGCAGCTCGCCGCCGCCCTCGCCGGGGGCGCGACGGCGCCCGCGGTCTTTCTCGCCTACGGCCGCGGCGCGTGGCTCCACGGCGTGCTCTACGTCATGGTGTGCCTCACGGGACTCTTCGTCGGCGCCGAAGTGCCTCTCCTGCTGCGTGTTCTGCGTCGTCGCATGGACGTGCGCACCCTCCTCGCGCGGGTGCTCAGCGTCGAGTACGCGGGCGCGCTGGTGGGCTCGCTGCTCTTCGCGCTCCTCGCGCTGCCGCGCATGGGCGCCCTGCGCGCGGGGGTGGCCTTCGGCCTGGGCAACGCGCTCTCGGGCTTCGCCGCGCTCCGCGCCCTCGGGCCTGACCTCGGCCCCCGCGACGAGGCGCGCAGGCGCATCTACGCGACCACCGCGGCGCTGCTGCTGCTGCTCCTGGGCACCTTTCGGCTGAGCCGTCAGGCCGACGAGGACGTCTCCCTCGGCCCGGTGCTCTACGCCGAGCAGACGCACTACCAGCGCATCGTGGTCACCCGGCAGCACGGCGGCACCAACCTCTTTCTCGACGGCAACCTGCAGTTCGCGAGCTGGGACGAGCACCGCTACCACGAGGCCCTCGTGCACCCCGCGATGGCCGCGGCGCCGAGGCGGGCGCGGGTGATGATCCTCGGCGGCGGAGACGGGCTCGCGGCGCGCGAGGTGCTGCGCTACCCCGAGGTGCGCGCGATCACGCTGGTCGACCTCGACCCGGCGATGACCGCCCTCGCGCGGCGCGCGCCCTGGCTCCGCGCGCTGAACCGAAGCTCGATGCACGACCCGCGGGTGCGCGTGGTGAACGACGACGCGATGGTGTGGCTCGGCCGCGGGCGCGACCTCTACGACGTCGCCGTGGTGGACTTTCCCGACCCCAACAACTTCGCGCTGGGCAAGCTCTACACCCGGCGCTTCTACCAGCTCCTGCGCGCGCGCCTCACGCCCGACGCGGTGGTGGTGGTGCAGGCCTCGTCGGCCCTCGTCGCGCGGCGGGCGTACTGGTGCGTCGAGCGCACCATGGCCTCGGCGGGCTTCTCGACGGAGCCGTACCACGCCTTCGTGCCCTCCTTCGGCGAGTGGGGCTACGTGCGCGCGTCGGTGGGTCACCCCCCGCCGCCCCTGGGCCCGCTCCCTGCGGGGCTGCGCTTCTTGACCGCCGAGGGCTGGCGCGGAATGACCGCGTTCCCCCCCGACATGGACCGCGTCGAGGTGCAGATCAACCGGCTCAACAACCAGGCCCTCGTGCGCTACTACGAGACTGCCTGGCACCGCTTCACGCAGTAGCTCCGCGCGACCGACGCACCCACATCCCGCGCTGCCGCGCACCCCTTCTCCCGCCTCGCTGCGTTCGACACACACGTCAGGAATCCGCTTGAAAACAAGCGTGATGCGCCTCTGGTCGGTCCGCGCCGCCGCTCGTCCCTTCGACCCGACGCGGGGCCCCTCCACCCCCGCCCCCTCCTCCATGGGCTTCGCCGATGGAGGAGGGGCTGAGACACAAGGGATGGCAGGCACATCCGCGCGGTCTCAGGCCATGTGACGCATCCCAAGGGCAGTTCGACGCGGAGCATCCACCCGAAGGACGCAGCCCCTCCTCCATCGGCGAAGCCCATGGAGGAGGGGGCGGGGGTGGAGGGGACCCACGCTGGGTCGAAGGGACGAGGGACGGCGCGGACCGACCAGAGGCGCATCACACTTGTTTTCAAGCGGATTCCTGACTTATGTGTCGAACGCAGCGCCTCGGGAGAAGGGGTGCGCGGCAGCGCGGGATGTGGGCCCGTCTGTCGCGCTGACCCCTTCAAATCCCTTGTGGAAAGGTACTAGAGCGCCGTCCGGAGAGTCTCACGTCGCCGGGCTTCCGATCCGCGTCGCCTCGCTGCGTTGCGGTGTCTCGACGGGCGTACAGCCGGCCTTCGCCCCCGCGCATGGCGACGCTTGCGTCTCGTTGCGCAGCTCGGTCCGACGTTCCGGTCGGCGCTCCAGGCTCACGGGAAGCGCCCCGCCGCGATGAGCACGTCGAGGCGTGACTGCCGCGCGTCGTCGACGGCCATGTTCGCCGTCGCCCGCGCGTCGCGCTCCCTGCGCCGCGCGTCGATGAGCTCGAGGTTGCCCGTCGCGCCCGCGCGCCACGCCTCTTCGGCGAGCGACGCCGCCTCCGCCGCCAGCGACGCCGCCTCCGCCGCGGCCTCGGCGCGCACGTCGGCGAGGCGCACCGACTCGGCCGCCGCGCGCACCTCCGACCGCGCTTGCCGCAGCGCCGCCGCGAGCTGCGCGCGGGCGTCGTCCCGCTGCG
The DNA here is from genome assembly GCA_041389885.1 of Polyangiales bacterium. Taxonomy (GTDB): domain Bacteria; phylum Myxococcota_A; class Polyangia; order Polyangiales; genus JAWKRB01. The sequence goes on from JAWKRB010000015.1 coordinate 4,269, forward strand.
CGCGGCGCTCGGCCGCGGCGCCGTAGCGCGCGCCTCCGTCGAAGATCACCCAGGTGAGCACCGCCTGCGCCTGCCACCCCACGAGCGGCTGCGTGAGCGACGGAGGGTTCTGATAGAAGGGCTGAAAGACGGCGCCGAGGGAGGGGAGAAAGTCGGTCCACGACTCGCGGGTCGCGCGCTCGGCGCCCTGTGCGCGGGCCTCGAGGGCGCGGAGGTCGGCGCGCCTGCGCACCTCGGCCTCGGCGGCGCGGAGGTCGGGGGGCGCCTCGGGGGCGATGTCGTCCACCGCGTCGAGGGGCCCGTCTTCGCCCGCGAGCACCCCGAGCGACTCCTGCGAGCGCGCGAGGGCCGCGCGCTGCGCCGCGAGGTTCATGCGCACGGCGGCCACGTCCTGCGCGGCGCGCACGGCGTCGAGGCGGTTGCCCACGCCCGCGCGCAGGCGCTCGTCGGCGAAGTCGCGGTGCGCCTCGGCGTTCGCGAGGGCGCGCTCCGAGGTCGCCACGACGCGGTGCTGCGACGACACCGTGAGCCACGCGCGCGCCGCGGCCACCGAGACCGCGCGGCGCGCCTCCGCCTGCGAGGCGCGGGCGAGGTCGACGGCGTCTTCGGCGCGGTGCAGCCCCGACCAGGCGCGGGCGTTGTACAGCGGCACGAAGAGCTGCAGGTTGCCCGAGAGCTGGTCGCCGCCCAGGATCACCCGGTCGTTGAGCCGCCGGTCGTCGTCGAGGCGGGTGTACGTCGCGTTGAGGGTCAGCGTCGGGATCAGCAGCGCCCGCGACTGCACCACCATCGCCGTCGCGCGGGTCACGGCCGCGCGGGCGGCGCTCACCGTGGGGTGCGTCTCGGCCGCGCGGCGCACGGCGTCGGCGAAGGAGACCCGCGGCGGATCGGCCCGCGCGGCGCTCGCCATCACGAGCACGATCGCCGTGTGCAGCAAGGAGTTACGCGTCATCGTCGAGGTCGGCGAGGGGCGGTGCGCGCCGCGCGAAGCGGTCGAGGGCGGTGTACACCGCCGGGACCAGAAAGAGCGTGAAGAAGGTCGAGGCGGTGAGCCCGCCGATGACCGCGCGGGCCAGGGGGAGGTTGGTCTCGCTCCCCTCGGCGAGGCCCAGGGCCATGGGCAAGAGGCCCAGCACCGTCGCGAGGGTGGTCATCAGGATCGGCCGGAGCCGCGTGCGCCCGGCCTCGACGGTGGCCTCGACGAGGTCGGCGCCGCGGCGGCGGAGCACGTTGGCGAAGTCGACGAGGAGCACGCCGTTCGACACCACGATGCCCACCATCATGATCACCCCCATGAAGCTGTTGACGCTCAGCGAGGTGCCCGTGAGGTAGAGCGCCGCGAGCACGCCGGAGATCCCCAGGGGCACGCTGAACATGATCACCAGGGGATCGACCAGCGAGCGAAACTGCGACGCGAGGACCATGTACACCAGCGCCAGCGCGAGGAGCGCGGCGAGGCCGAGGCCCGAGAAGGCCTGGCGCTGCGCCTCGATCTGCCCGCCCACGCGCGCGGTGAAGCCGTCGGGGGGAGGGGTGTCGCGCACGGCGGCGTCGACGGCGGCGGCGGCGGCGGCGAGGTCGCGCCCCGGCGCGAGGTTGGCGGTGACGTCCACCACGCGCTGCATGTACTTGCGCGCCATCTGCACGGGGCCCGCGCGGCGCTCGACGCGGGCGACGGAGGCGAGGGGCACGAGCCCGCCCGCGGGGGCGCGCACGAAGAGCTCGTCGAGGTCGCGCAGCTCGTCGCGAAAGGGGTTCGCGAGGCGCACCGAGACGTCGTACTCGTTGCCGGTCTCGGGGTCGGTGAAGGGCGAGGGCCCGACGGCCTCGCTCCCCGTGAGGCTCACGAGCACGGTCTGCGCGACGCGCTGGGTGGTGATCCCGAGGGCGCCGGCCTTCTCGCGGTCGACGGTGACGTGCAGCTCGGGGTAGTTGTCCTCGCGGCCCACCTGCACGTCGGTGAGCACGGGCGCGCCGTCGGGCCCGCGCGCCTGCCGCAGCGCCGCGGCGAGGCGCCGCGCGTAGGCGCCGCCGGCCTCGAGGTCGTAGCCCAGCACCTCGACGTCGACCGGCGCGGGCGCGCCGAAGTTCAAGATGCGCTTCACGATCCCGCCGGTGCGGTAGAAGGTCTGCACGCCGGGGAGCGCGTCGCGCAGGGCCGCGCGCAGCCTCGCGGCGGCGGCGGTGTCGCTGATCGCGCGCTCGGGGGCGGGGCGGAGGTTCACCTGGAGGTTGCCCACGTGCGGCCCGCTGTTGGGCGAGAAGAGCGCGGTGCGCCCGTTGGGGATGCCCGAGTCGTCGATCATCACCCGCGCGAGGGGCCCGCGCGCGTCGCGGAGCGTGCGGCGCACGGCGTCTTCGATGCGCGCGCCCACCTGCTCGGTGCGCTCCACGCGGGTGCCGATGGGGGTCATGTAGACCACCGAGAACTGCGACTCGTCGCTCTCGGGAAAGAATTCCTGGCCGATGCGGGGGTAGAGCAGCAGCGAGGCGCCGAAGAGCCCGAGGATGCCCAGCACGGTCACCGCGCGGTGCCGCAGCACCACCCGCAGCGCCCGCGCGTAGAGGGCGTCGAGGGCGTCGAGGCGCGCGATCACCCAGCGGGAGAAGGCGTTGGGACGCTGGGCCCCCGCGGGCAGGAGGTAGAGGCACAGCAGCGGGGTGACCGTGCGCGAGACGAAGAAGCTCATGACCAGCGCGAAGGCGATGGTGAGCGCGAGGGGCACGAAGAGGTTGCGCGCGACGCCCGTGAGGAACAGCACCGGCAGGAACACCACGATGGTGGTGATGGTGCTCACGAGGATCGGCATCGCGACCTCCTGCGCCGCGTCGAGCACGGCGCGCACGCGGTCGGCGTTGCGCTCGAGGTGCCGGTGGATGTTCTCGAGCTCGACGATGGAGTCGTCGACGAGACGTCCCACGCCCAGGGCGAGGCCGCCGAGGGTGAACACGTTGAGGGTCTGCCCGCCGCCGTAGAGCAGCACGAAGGTCGCGACGATCGAGAGCGGGATCGCCACCCCCACGATCGCCGTCGCCCGCACGCTCAGCAGGAACACCAGGATCACCGCCACGGCCAGCGCGCCCCCCTGCAGCGCCTCGTGCTTGAGCGCCTGCACCGCCGCGCGGATGTACCGGGACTGGTCGAAGCTGATCACCACCCGCGCCGAGTCGGGCACGCCGCGGAGGTTCGAGATTCGCTCGCGCAGCGCGTCGACCACGGCGATGGTGTTCGCGCCGGGCTGCTTCACCACGCGGAGGTACACCCCCCGACGGCCGTTGATCCGCACGATGTCGGGCTGGTCGGCGACGCCGTCGACCACCTCGGCGACGTCGCGGAGCCGCACCGGGTTGTCTCCCGCGCGCGCCTGCGGGAGCACCAGCCCGCCCAGCTCCGAGGGCCGCTGCACCTGGGTGTTGGTGAAGACGTTGTAGTCCCGGTCGCCCGCGCGGAGGTTGCCGCTGGGGAGCATGAGGTTGCCCGCGCGCACCGCGTCGACCACGTCGAGGATGCCTAAACCCCGAGTGCGCAGGGCGTCACGGTGCACCCTGACGCCGATCTCGCGGGTGGTCCCGCCGCCGACGGTGGCGCTGGCGACGCCGGGGATGCGCTCGAGCTGCGGCTCGATGACGTTGTACGCGAGGTCGTAGAGACGTCGCTCGTCCATGCCGTCGGCGCTCACGGTCACCTGCGCCACGGGGATGTTGGTGACGTCGAACTTCAGGATGAAGGGCTGCGCGACCCCCGTGGGGAGGGAGTTCAAGATCTGCGACACGCGCTGCGAGACCTCGAACTGCGCGTTGTCGAGGTCGGTGCCGAAGGCGAACCACACGCTCACCACCGAGACGCCCTGCTTCGACGTGCTCTCGACGCGGTCGACGCCGGGCGCGGCCGAGACCGCGCGCTCGACGGGCATGGTGATCGAGCGCTCGATGTCGGCGGGGCCCGCGCCCGAGTAGAAGGTCGCGACGCGAATGACCGGGAGGTTGATCTCGGGGAAGAGGTCCACCGGCAGGCGCCCGAGCGACACCAGGCCCAGCACCAACACCATCAGCGAGAGCATCAGGATCAGCACCGGGTTGCGCAGCGCGAGGCGCGTGAGCCACATCGCTCAGCCCCCCCGCCCCGCGTCGGCCGACGCGCCGGTGAAGGGGTCGACGCCCCGCGCGACGCGCACCGACGCGCCGTCGCTCAGCGCGTCGAGGCCGGCGATCACCAGCTCGTCGCCCTCGGCGAGGCCGCGCACGACCTCCATCGCGTCGCCCTCGTCGACGCCCACCGACACCTCGCGCCGCGCCACCCGCCCGCCGCGCACGACGTAGGCGAACCAGCGCTCGCCCGTGCGCTGCAGCGCGCCCGCGGGGACCATGATCGCCGCCGGGTGGAGCCCGGTGAACACCACCGCGCGGCCGTACATCCCGGGTCGCAGCGCGCCGTCGGGGTTGGGGATCAGCACCTCGGCGTCGAGGGTGCGCGCCACCGGGTCGAAGGCCGGCGCCAGGCGCTCGACGCGGGCGGTGAAGCTGCGCCCAGGGAGCGCGTCGACGGAGACCTCGGCCTCCATCCCCACGCGCACGCCCGCGGCGTCGCGCTCGGTGACCGGGAGAAACACCCGCAGCGCGTCGGTGGCGACCACCGTGAGCAGCGGCCCCGTCGAGGGTCCCACGAGGGCGCCGGGGTCGACCCGCCGCTGGAGCACCACGCCGTCGAGGGGCGACAGCAGCCGCGTCTCCGAGAGGCGCGCCGACACCCCCGCGGCCGCGGCGCGGAGCGACGAGCCCTGCGCCTCGAGCGACGCCACCGCGGCGCGCGCCGACGCGAGCTCCTGCTGCGAGATCACCCCGCGGGGCGCGAGCGACTCGGCGCGGGTGAGGTTCTCGCGGGCGAGGTCGAGGGCCGCGCGCTGCTGCGCCGTCGCCCCCCGCGCGGCGGCGAGCTGCTCGGGCAGGTCGCTCGGGCGCACCGTGGCCAGGAGCTGCCCCGCGCGCACCCGGTCGCCCCGGTCGACGCTCAGGCGCGAGACGTAGCCCAGCACCTTGGCGCCCACGTCGACCTGGCGCACCGCGCGGAGGTCCACCGGCGCGCGCACGGTGAGGCGCAGGGGCCGCGCGCGGAGCACCGCCGTCACCACGTGCGGGAGCGGCCGACGACGCGGCGCAGACTCAGGGCGCTTCGCGCAGGAGAGCGCGAGGAGCGTGACGAGCAGGGCTCGGCGCATGGGCGGAGCGAAGGTGTCGTGCATCTCCGCCCACGACGCAAGCGGTGCGCCCCAAGGCACCGAGGTCGCACGGCCGCGAGGACGAGCTGAAACTATCAGTAATTGCAGGTGTAATCACAGGATGGCAGCGGGGTCGCGCCCACGGCGTCGAGGGCGGTGGTGACCGACTCGCTCCCGAGCTCGATGGCGATGCGCAGGCCGCCGGTGCCGAAGGCGGCGCTGTCGATGCGCACGTTCTCGCAGCGGCAGATGAGCTCCGCGGGGGCCACGGCGACGGTGTCGTTGAGCGATCCGACGATGTTGCCCGCGCTGTCGGCGAGGGTGAGCCGGAGCGGGAGCGACTGCGCGACGTTGGTGTGGTTGGTGACCACGATCGACGCGCGCACGATCACCTCGCTGCCTATCCGCGTGCCGTCGGTGCGACGGATGCGCACCGACACATCCGCCCCGCCGCACGCGCCGAGCGCCCGCGCCGCGAGGCCCGCGCCCGCCGCGCCGAGCAGCGCGTGAAGCCATCCCCGACGTGTGATCTCTCGCCGCTCCATCGTTCCCTCCGAGGCCATCGGTCATATCAAAGCGAGGCGTCGGCTTCAATCGCGGTCGGGCGCGCACCAGAGCGCGTCGGCCCGCCATCGCCCCTCGACCCGACGAAAGGTCGCGGCGCTCTCGGCGGCGCCCAGCACCGTGACGCGTCGCGCGTCCCCTCCGTCGTCGGGCTCGGACCACGCCGGCGTGACTCGCTCGCCGCGTCCGAGCACGGCGATGCGGCAGGCGTCGAGGGCGCGGTCGGTGAGGCGCAGCCACACCGCGGGGAGAAAGGTCTCGCGCAGCGCCTCGTAGTCCGCGCGGCGCAGGAGCTCGAGCTGCGCGGCGAGGGCGCGCTCGGGCGTGCTGAGGTCGAGGCTCGGCGCGTCCCGGGCGCGTCCCAGGGGCGTGAGCCCGCGGGGGAGACCCACCCCGGCGCCGGCGTCGGGCGCGCAGGGGGCGGGCGCGCGACCGAGGATCCATTGTGTGATCGCCGCGTCGACGCAGTCACCCGGCGCGATCACCGTGACGTGTCGCTCGCCGCGGGCCCTGCGGCGCAAGGCGCTCGCCGCGGGGTCGCCCGGCGTGACCAGCGCGCGCGCCGCCGCGAGCTCGGCGATGACCTCGACCGCGCCGGGCGACGCGCTCAGGCGGAGCGCGCGCGCGGCGTCGCGGTGACAGCCCCCGCAGCGCGCGTCGAGGGCGGGGCGGATCACCGTGGCCCAGGCCCCCTCGTCGAGGGGCACAGCGGGTGTAGGTGCTTGCGGCGCAGGGCGTTCCAACCACCATCGGCCTACGGCGAGGCCGCCGAGGAGGGCGACGGACGCGCCGATCCGGGGCCACGGCGAGGGCGCCGGTTGTTCGCGTCGCTTCACGGCCGCGCATCGAAGCACCGCCCCGTGACCGCGGTCAACGCGCCCGTGACGGGGCGGCGAGGGGTGTGCTTCCATGGTGGGATGGCACACCTGCGATGGACGGGCCTCGTCGCGACGTTGCTCGCCTGCGCGTCGGAGACCTCAGAGAAGGTGGTCTGTCCTCCGGGCGTGTGCTCGTCGATCGACGCGGGATCGCGGCGGGACGCCTCGGTGAACGACCTGGTGATCCCCCGGGACCTCGCGCCCGCGCGCACGTTGGTGCGCCTCGCCGTGCGCCCCGAGGCCGCGACCCTCGAGCACCGCGACGGCGCCGCGGCCACCGCGCGCTTCGAGGCTGTGGGCACCTACAGCGACGGCAGCAGCGCGACGATCTCGAACGCGGTGTGGTCCCTCGCGCCGAACCCTGCGTTGACCGTCGACAACGCCACGGGCGCGGTGAGCACCACGGGGCGGGCTGGGGGCGTGTTCAACCTCGTCGCGCAGGTGATCGCGGGCGCCGACGCGACCGTCGAGGCGCGGGCGATCGTGACGGTGAACCTCTCGCGCACGACCCTCGCCGACGGCGCGCCGATGGACGCCCCCGCGCGCTTCGCCGCCACCCCCGTCGCCGACCCCGCGCGCCTCGCGTCGGTGCTGTATCCCCTCGACGGCGCGGTGATCCCGAACAACCTCCCGCCCCCGGAGGTGCAGTGGGAGCGCGGCGTCGCCGGGGACCTCTACCGCGTGCGGCTCTCGAAGCCGCACGTCGAGGTGTCGCGCATCGTCGCGCACGGCGGCGACGGCTTTCGCTACGCCGACACGCCCGCCGCAGAGGACTGGCGCGCGCTCATGGAGAGCGACCCCGACGACCCGATCACCCTGCGCGTCGACCGCCTCGAGGCGTCGACCATGGAGGTGATCTCGGGCGACCCCCTGCGCCTGCGCGTCGCCCGCGCCACGCTCTCGGGAACGATCTACTACTGGGACCTCTCCGGGGGCCGCATCCTTCGCATCGACGCCCTCACGGGGGAGCGCACGGTGGCGGTGCCCTCGCCGCCGCCTCGCCCCACCGACCCCGACCGCGGCACCCGCTGCATCGCGTGTCACACGGTCTCGCGCGACGGCCGCTACATGAGCGTGGAGATGTGGGGCGGCGGGCGCGAGGGCGCGGCCTTCGACCTCACGAGCAGCGACCTCGGCGCCGACCCCGCGCCCACGGTGTACGGCCCCCGCGCCGACCTCACCTACCTCTTCTCGACCTTCTCGCCCGACAACCAATTCGTGATGATCAACGCGGGCAACACGCTCTCGCTGATTCGCCGCGAGGGGGGCGTGCGCGTCGAGAACACGGGCCTGCCCACCGAGCGCAGCGCGCACCCGAGCTGGTCCCCCGACGGACAGGAGGTCGCGGTGGTGACCAACCACGACGGCTCCTGGGCGGTGGATTTCACCGCGGGCGACCTGGCGGTGATCCCGCGCACGGGGGAGACGACCTTCGGCGCGCCGCGGGTGCTGCACCGCGGGATGTCCACCCCGGGTGGGACCGCCGACGCGCACCCGAGCTGGTCCCCCGACGGGCGCTTCCTCGCGTTTCAGCACGGGGTGAACTCGCGCGGCGCGCGGGAGGGCACGCCGTACCCTGGGCAGCTGTTGTTCCTCCCCCGAGACGCGACGCCCGACCGCGCGCCGGTGGCGCTGGCGAACGCGAACGGCGCGGGCGCGCCGAGCTCGTTCTGGCCGAACTTCTCGCCCTTCAACCAGGGCGGCTTCTACTGGCTCGCGTTCTACTCCCGGCGAGACTACGGCAACGCCCAGGCGGGCACCCGCGGCACCGGGCGCCGACAGATCTGGGTCACCGCGGTGCGCACGAGCCCGTCGGGCACCGAAGACCCCTCGAGCGTTCCGTACTGGCTCCCCGGGCAGGACCGCGCGCAGGAGAACATGTCGGCCTATTGGGCCCCCGTCGCCTGCCGCGCGAACCAGGAGACCTGCCGGGTCTCCGCCGAGTGCTGCTCGGGCGTGTGCCAGATGCAGGGCGACGGGACCTACGCCTGCGCGCCGCCCCCTCCCGCGCAGTGCCGCCGCTCAGGGACCACGTGCTCCCAGGGCTCTGATTGCTGCGAAGACCTGCAGTGCATCTCGAACGTGTGCCAGGGCGCCCCAGGCTGAGCGTGGGGTGGCACCACCCTGGCACGAGGGCTGGCACGTGCCCGCGGTGCCAGGCCCCCGTGCCAGCGCGCCCTCGCGCGGAGGACCCTTGAATTCTGCGGGAGCGCGCGGGTCCGAGCCGAGGCATGGACGTTGCGATAACCCCCCGCATGAACGAGGACGCAGCGTTGCAGCAGGTGTACGAGATGCGGGCGCGGGTCGATCAGGCCCGCATGAGCGCGGTGCGCACGTCGCGCATCACCACCGGCGTCGCCGCCGTCGTGTGCGGCCTCGGGAGCCTCGGCCTCCTCGCGTCGGTGCTGCTCGGGCGCGCCCCGACCCAGTCCCTGGGGGGCGTGGTGATCCTCGCGGTGTGCTCGGCGCTCACGCTGCGCACCTCGCTCTCGCTGCGACGCCCGGAGCACCTCGCGCAGGAGGGCATCCCCGCGGTGGCGATCTTCGAGCGCGTGGTGGGCTCGGGCGTGCGGATCAACGTATCGTCCTCGACGATGGAAGGCACCGTGTCTCAGACCCGCATGCGCTTCAAGATCGAGGGCGCCGAGCGCCCCGCGTACACGGTGGACGTCACCGACCTGGTCCCCAGCGGCGCCCACGGTCGCCTGGTGGCCGGCTCGCGGGTTCGCGCCTACGTCGACCGCGCGCGCCCCGACCGGGTGCTCCTCGACTGGAGCGCCGCGGTCTGAGCGCCCCGCGCCGCGTCGCGAGTCCCGAGGCCCCGCGGAGCGCGCCGTGAGGCTCGACACGCGCAGCGCGCTCGCCCGCGCGCAGCACGACGCCAACGCGCGCTTCGCGGCGGAGTACACCCCCCGGAGCGCGCCTCGCGGCGACCGCCGCCGGGTGCTGGTGACGGGCTTCGGGCGCTTTCTCGACCAGCCCACCAACGCCACGGGGCAGATGGTGAGCGCCCTCCTCCCCGAGCTGCACTACCCCCAGACCGCGCGCCCGCCCGCAGGGGCGCCCGACCTCCCGGGGCCGCAGACCCGCGTGGCGACGGGCACCGTCGAGCTCCCCGGCGTGGGGGAGGTCGACCTGTGCGCGATGATCCTCCCGGTGTTCTGGGACCTCGCGGCGGTGCTCGCGCTGCGAGAGATCGAGCGCTTCGAGCCCGAGCTGGTGCTGATGAACGGCATCGCCTCGCCCCGGCAGGACCTCTGGGTCGAGCTCGGGGCCGCGAACCGCGCGGCGATCCTCCCCGACGGATCTGACCGCATCGCGCCAGATCCCCTTGCAGGACAAGGCTTTGCGCGCGTGCTCCCCGCGGCGCCGGACTCGGAGGCGCTCCGCGGCTCGCGGCTCTCGTGGGCGGCGGTGACCTCGGCGACGCGGGCGGCGATCGCCGCGTGGGCCGGGGTCATCGAAGGCGGCGCGCGCCTCGACGAGGTGCTCCCCGACGTCTCCCTCGCGGGCTTTCCCCGCGAGGGCAACGCCTACCTCTGCAACCACCTCGCGTACCTCGTGGGCTACGCGATGGACCACCCCGGTCACACCCTCACGCTGATGGAGCCGACGCCCGCCCTGCGCGGCGAGCTCCCCGGGGTCTCCGCGGTCCTCACCCGCGATCACCGCGAGACGCCGCGGGCGTTCTTTCACTGGCCCTCGGACCTGCGCGGCGCCCACCTCGCGGCCGGCGCCGAGGTGATGCGCGCGGCCCTCGGCGCGCAGCTCGCGGCCACCCGCGACGGCGACCTCCCGACCGTCGGCGCGAACGACCTCGCCGAGCTCCTGCCCGGCGGTGACACGTACTGACGGCGCCGTTCGCGAACGAGCCCGATGCGGCGGGGGGGCCGCGCCCCATCGCCCGCGCGGGTGTGTACCCTCGCGCAATGAGATGTCCTCGCCGCCTCGGCCTCGCGCTCGCGCTCCTCGCGTCGTCGGTCGTCACCGGGGCGGGGGCCGATCCCCTGGGTGAGGCGGTGCTGCTCGACACGGTGCCGCAGCCTCTGAGCCCGGTGTTCGACGTCGTGTCGACGCCCATGGGGACCGTCATCGCGTCGACGTTCAACCAGGCCGTGCACCTCCAGCGGCTCGACGGTCGCGGCGCGCCCGTGCCGGGCAGCTTCGTCGCCGTCGCCGCCGCCTCGGGCCTCGCGGTGCAGCCCGCGGTCGGCGCCTACGGGTCGGGGCTCTGGGTGGTCTGGCAGCAGTTTCGCGAGCTCGACACCTCGCCGCCCTCGCGGATTCTCGGCGTGCGCGTGGGCTTCGACGGGCGGCCTATCGACACGACGCCCGTGGTCCTCTCCGAGGCCGGGACCTCGGCGCCGACCAGCGTGACGTGCACGGCGACGCAGTGTCTCGTCGGATTCACCCAGGGGTTCGTGCGCGTCTCGGCGACCGGCGCGGTGCTCGACAGCGCGCTCCGGGCCGTCGGCGGGAGCGTCGTCGCGGGCTTCGCGCGGGGACAGGTCGCCGCCGTCGGCGACGGCTTCGCGCTCACCTGGACGGGCACCGTGGCGGGGGCGCCCAACGACCTCTATTTCGCCCGCGTGCGCGCCGACGGCACGCTCCTCGACCCCGGCGGTCGGCTGATCTCGGCGGCCGGCACGCTGCGGCGCAACCCGACGATCGCGAGCGACGGCGCGCGGGTCTTCGTCTCGTGGTTCGCCGACGCCTCGGGGCCGAGGGCGCGAGGGCAGTACACCCAGCTCTTCGACGCCGCGCTCGACCCGGTGAGCCCGCTCACGGTCTCGCCCAGCATCACCTACGACAGCTCGACCGCGTACTGGACCGGCACGCAGTGGCTCCTCCTCGGAGGCGGCAGCCTCGGCGCCCTCGCGCGCTTCGCGGCCGACGGCACGCCCGCCGACGGCTCCAACCCCCCGTTCACCCGCCGCGGCCTGCGCTTCGTGTGCGGGGTCAACGGCGAGCTCGACGGCGTGATCCTCCAGGAGGCGCGGCGCGGCTACGACGCGGGGCGCTTCGCGAGCGACGGGACGTCCATCGGCGCGCCCGCCGCGATCCCGGTGCGCTACGCGATCGAGCGCGCGCCCTTCATCGACAGCGACGGAGCCGCCTTCGTCGCGGGGTGGACGCGCGACGTGGGTCCCCTCGCGCTCCAGCGCGTCACCGCCGCGGGGGAGAGCGTCGCGCTCGCGCGCCCCGGCGCCCCGGCGCCCCCGCTCGACATCACCGCGGTGACCCTGGAGGGCGGCGCGGCGCAGCTCTACGGCGTCGTGCCCGGCGGGGGCGGGAGCACGGCGCGCTTTGATCCCTCGACGCAGACCTACAGCGCCCCGACGCTGCTGAACAACAGCCTCGGGATGTACCGCGTCGCGCGCGGCCCCGGGCAGCGCCTCGCGTTCTTCACGCAGGCGCAGTCGCGCGGCGGCGCCAACGCGGTCACGCGCCTCGACGCCGCGGGGGCGCGCCTCGACCCGAGCCCCATCGCGCTCGCGGGGACCCGCTCGGTGAGCGCGGCCTTCGACGGCGCGCGCTACATCATGGTGCACCCCGGTCGCGACAACGGCTCGCTGCTGGCCTTCTCGCGGCGCCTCGACACCCAGGGGGACCTCGTCGACGTGACGCCGCGCGCGCTCGCGCTGCCCGGCGGCCTGCGATACGGCCCGACCCTCGCCGTCGGCGGCGGGACCGTGATGATCGCGTGGGTGCAGACCGACGGGCAGGTCCGCGCCGCGCGCTTGAACGCCGACGCGACGCTGCGCGACGTCGTGACCGCCCCGCTCGGCACGAGCGGGTACCAGATCTCGGCTGACTTCGCCGACCGGGAGATCGCGATCGTGTACGACGGCGCGACCTTCGTCGTCGTCTGGACCGCCGACCGCTCGGGGCGGGTCCTCGCGCGGCGCGTCACCCCCGCGGGCGCGGTGCTCGACGCGGAGCCCATCGTCGTCGCGTCGAGCCTCTCGCACCGCGCCTCGGCCTTCGCCGCGGCCTCCGACGGCGCGGGCACGACGCTCATCGCGCACGAGGCGCTCGACCCCGCGCTGGGCGCCGAGCGCGTGCTGGGGACCTTCCTGCGCGGCGGCGTGGTCACCCCCACCGACGCCGGTGCCCCCGACGCGCCCCCGCCCGCGGACGTCGTCGCGGTGACCGACGCGGTCGCGCCGGTCGACGTGCCGACCTCCGTCGACGTCGTCGCGAACGATGTCGTGACCGCGCTCGACGCCACGGTGGCGGATGTCGTCACCGCCGACCTCGTGACCGAACCCGACGCCGCGGTGATGGACGTGGTCACCGCGCCCGACGCCGCGGTGATGGACGTGGTCGCGCCTCCGGTCGATGTGGTCGTGAACGACGCCTCGGCGATGGACGGGGTCTCACCTCCGAGCGACGTGGTCGCAGAGCCTGACGCCGGGAGCGCCGACGCGGGCGTCACGGCTCCGCCGCCCATGGACGAAGGGGGATGCGCGGTGACGCCGGGGGCTACCCGCGCCACCTCGCGGTGGGGGTGGACGCTGCTGGCCGCGGCCTCGATCCCGCGCCGCCGTCGGCGCACGCGCCGCGCGTAGCGGTCAGCGGGACACGTACAGCGTCAGCGACAAGTCGGTGGACGGGCGCTCGCGCAGCCACGCCTCCTCCGACAGCTCGAAATCGATCGCGCAGAGCCTCACCCTCCGCGTCTGCGCGATCGCCTGGAGCCGCGCGAGCGCGCGCCGCTTCATGGGTCCGTTGAAGGGCGCGTAGAGGTAGAACACCGAGCCCTCGAGCGCCTCGGGCGCCACCGTGGTGGCGTCGCCCTGAGTGAACGACACCCCCTTGAGCCCGAGCTCGGCGCAGCGCGCGCGCGCCAGCGCGACGAGGGCGGGCTGGAGCTCGACGCCCTTCGCGACGGCCCCGGTGAGCAGGTGCACGAGCATCGCCACGCGACCCAGCCCGGAGCCGACGTCGACGAAGACGTCGCGCGAGGTGATCGGCGCCTCGCGCGCGGCGGCGAGCACCGTGTCGACCGGGCTCGGCAGATACGGCACCGCGCCCGAAGGGAGGGGAGCGTCGGGCGGGATCGGCGGGAGCCCGAGCATCTGGTCGACGAAGCGCTCCCGATCGCGCCAGGGCGCCGCGCGAATCACCTCACGCAGCGCCTCGCCGCGCAGGCCGCCGCGCTGAATCGCGGCGCGCGCTTGGAGGGGGCTCATCGGCGTCATCGGGGGGGTGAGCGTCAGCGTCGACGGCGTCGCGCGAGCGCGGCGACCGCGCAGAGGCCCAGGGCGATGAGCCCGAAGCGCGCGGAGGGCGCCGTGCGCGCGCGGCAGCCGCAGCCGCCGTCGCCGTCGACGATCTCGCCCACGGGCACCACGCACGCGCCCGCCGCCGAGCACTGCGCGCGCCCGTCGGGGCGGCCCGCGCAGTGCGCGCTCACGCGGCACTCGACGCAGGCGCCTGAGGCCCCGTCGCCCACGGCGCAGTAGGGCGTGGGCGGGCGGCAGTCCAGGTCGCGAAAGCACCCCGACGCGCACACGCCCGGCCGCGTCGGGTCGTCGGAGCTGCACGCGCTCCCGGCGGGGCAGCCGTTGTGCCCGTCGCCGGGCCAGCACCCGGCGCGGCATCGGCGGGTCTCGGGGTCGCAGATGCGCCCTGAGTCGGCTCCGCCGCAGTCGCCGTCGACCGCGCATCCGCAGCGGCTCGCGCCGGTGGCGTCGCTCACGCAGGCCGCGCCGTCGGGGTTCATCGCGCACGACGGCGACATCGCGCCGGGGAGGCACCCGACGCACGCGTTCATCGACTCGTCGCAGGCCGGCGTCGCGCCCGTGCACGCCCCCGCCGACGACGCGGTGCACTGCACGCAGCGGCCCGCGCTGCGCCCGGTCGTCGCGCACACCGGCGTCGCGCCCGAGCAATCTCCCTCGGCGCACGCGCGGCACAGGCGGCGGGCTACGTCGCAGATGGGCGTCGCGCCCGCGCAGTCGGTGTTGCTCGTGCAGCCCACGCAGGTGTTGGTCGCGGGGTCGCAGGCGCCCGAGCGGCAGTCGGTGTTGGTCACGCACTGCACGCAGCGGCCCGCGTTGGGCCCCGACGACGCGCACGCGTTGACGCCGGGCTCGGCGCAGTCGGTCGAGGCCGTCGCGGGCGAGCACGGGCGGCACACGCGCCGGGTCGCGTCGCACACGGGCATGGAGGGGTCGGCGCAGTCGCGGCCCGAGACGCAGGCGACGCAGACGTTCTGCGCGGGGTCGCAGCGGGGCGTCGCGCCCGGGCACTGCGCGTCGAGGCGGCAGGGGACGCAGCGGCCCACGTTGGGTCCCGCGATGGCGCAGGCGGGGCGCGCGGGGTCGATGCTCGCGCACTGCGCGTCGGCGCGGCACGCCACGCAGGTGCGCGTGGCGGCGTCGCACACGGGGGCGCCGGGGTTCCCCGCGCAGTCGCGGTCGGCGTTGCAGAGGCACACGCCGGCGCTGCGGTCGCACACGGGCGCGGTCGCGGGGCAGTTCATGTCCGCGGCGCCGGGGCGGTTCGCGTCGGCGCGCCCCGTCGCGCTCTCGCGGGCGTCGCTGAGGCAGTCGTTGTCGGAGTCGGTGTCGAGGTAGTCGGGGGTGCCGTCGTTGTCCGAGTCGACGGAGCAGTCGCCCTCGATCGTGTCGCTCCAGCCGTCGCCGTCGGCGTCGCCGTCGTTCAGCCGCGCGAGGGTCTGAAAGGCGATCACGGGGATCATCTCGTCGCCGTCGGTGCCGAAGCGAAACTGCATCGCGCGCGCGTTGTCGCGGACCACCGTGCGAAAATCATAGAGCTCGTCGTCGAGGCGCGGCAGCGCCGGGGTGGTGAGCACCTCGTCGCCGTCGAGCCCGATGGGCGAGCCCGCGGCGCGGCCGAGGCCCGGCTCGTTGCCGCCGAAGGTGCCCATGGTGACCAGGCCCGCGGTGTCGCCGAAACAACCCATGCCCGAGGCCACCGAGGGCCAGTCGTCGGCGCCGCCCGCGCGCTGCGTGAGCATGTTCCCGTTGACGAAGATCTCGCTCTCCTCTTCGCCGCAGGTGTCGCGCGATGGGTCGTTGGGCGCGGTGGCGCTGGGCCGGCGGTTGAATTCCCACATCACGCCCACCGACGCGGCGAAGGCCTCGGTGCGGGGCAGCGCGGTCATCGGGCAGCGGTTGGCCACCGCGCCGGGGAGCGCGAGGCTCGCCGACTCGTACCCGCTCGTGGCGGCGCCCTCGTAGACCACCACGTTGCGCTGCGGGCCGAAGTCGAGGTCGTACACCACGGCGAGAAAGTGCCCGCCGATCTGGATGCGGTTGAAGTCCTCACGGGGCGCGTCGTCGCCGCGCTCGGCGATGGCGATGCGGGTCACGCCGCCCCGCGACGAGGGGCCCACGGCGGCGGCGACGGCGGCGGTCACGTCGGTGGCGAAGGTGCCCCAGTACGCGAGCCGCGTGGTCGTCGGACGCGTCGCCGAGAAGAAGCGCGGAACCCCCTCGAGCGCGCGGGTGATCGCGCTCGCGCCGGTGCCGAGGATCACCTGACGCGGCGACCCCGCGGGCCCCGGGGGCACCACCGGCGGCCACGCCGGGGCCGGGGTGGCGTTGTAGAACACCGTGAAGCCCGAGAAGAGCCGCGCCCAGCGCACGCGCCCCCCGCGGGGGACCTGCACGTGCAGCTCGCCCCGCGCGAAGGTGGTCGGCGAGCTGGTCTCGCCCCAGGCGTCGGTGCTCAGACCGCCGCGGAGGGTCTGGCTGAAGGCCACCTGGAGGGTCTGCGCCGAGGCCTCCGAGGCGACGGTCACCGCCGCGAGGGCCGCCGCCAGGCAGCACGCCCAACGCGCGCGGTTCGACCTCGAGGCGACGCGCAGCGCCTTGGAATTGATGGATTTCATCGGGTTCCTCGATCTCTGCCAGAAACGCGCGGCGCGGTGCAAGGGACTCGTGTTCCCGCGCGGTAGACGCGCGCCTCGCCGTGGTTATGGTGGCGTCCCCGCGCGAAAGGCCGCTCTCTGTGATGTCCGTCCCTCTGTCAGTGCTCGACCTCGCGTATGTGGGTCCGGGCGAGTCGGTCTCTTCGAGCCTCGAGGGCTCGGTGCTCCTCGCGCAGCGCGCCGAGGCGCTGGGCTACCGCCGGGTCTGGTACGCCGAGCACCACAACATCGAGTCCATCGCCTCGTCGTCCCCCGCGGTGCTCATCGCGCACGTCGCGGCGCACACGAAGTCCATCCGTCTCGGCGCGGGCGGCGTGATGCTCCCCAACCACGCGCCGCTGGTCATCGCCGAGCAGTTCGGCACCCTCGCCGCGCTGCACCCCGACCGCATCGACCTGGGGTTGGGCCGCGCGCCGGGCAGCGACACCACGACCTGGCGCGCGCTGCGCCGCGACCCCCGCGCCTCCGAGAGCTTTCCGCAGGACGTCCTCGAGCTCCAGGGCTACCTCTCGGGCGACACCCGCGTC
This sequence comes from Polyangiales bacterium, assembly GCA_041389885.1. Lineage (GTDB taxonomy): Bacteria > Myxococcota_A > Polyangia > Polyangiales > JAWKRB01. The sequence goes on from JAWKRB010000015.1 coordinate 21,358, forward strand.
CCGCACGTGCACGCGACGCCGGGTCGCGGCACCCGCGTGCCGCTGTACATCCTGGGATCTTCGACCTTCGGCGCGCAGCTCGCGGCCCGCCTCGGCCTGCCCTTCGCGTTCGCGTCGCACTTCGCGCCCGCGTCGCTCTTCGACGCGATTCGCATCTACCGCGCGGAGTTCAAGCCCTCGGCGCAGCTCGAGCGCCCGCACCTCCTCGTGGGCGTGAACGTCATCGCCGCCGACACGGAGGCCGAGGCGCTGCGTCACCGCGCGGCGAGGCTCCGCGCCTTCGTGCGCGCGCTGTTCTCGCCGCCGGGTCACCGCCTGAGCGACGCCGAGGTCGAGGCGGTGCTGGGCATGCCGCAGGCCGCGGCGGTCGAGCAGATGCTGAAGTACACCGCGCTCGGCCCCCCCGCGGCGGTGCGCGCGTGGCTCGACGAGTTCGTCGAGAAGACCGGCGCCGACGAGCTGATCGTGGCGCACCAGACCGAGACCGTCGAGAGCCGGCTGCGCTCCCTCGAGCTCCTCGCGTCGGCGTAGTGGACCCGAGGCGCACCCAGACGGCTCCGCGCGGAGTACACACAGTTGTGATGAAGACCCCGCTCCTGCTCCTCTTCGCGCTCTCGCTGTCCACCTGCTCGCGCGGCGCCGCGCAGGGGGTGCCCGCCGCGGGAGGCAGCTCGGGCGACCGCGCCGAGGCGTCGCGCTTCCCGGCCTTTCCCGCGCGCGCGCGGAGCGGGCCCTCCGAGGCCTTCGGGCGCCAGTGGTTCTCGGGCGACGCCGAGGTCAACGGCTACCGCGCGACGGTCCCGCGCTACGGCGAGGCGCGCAACGCCGAGCTCGTGCTGATCTACGTGACCGAGCCCATGAGCCGCCGCACATGGATCAAAGACGACGACGCCCGCGGCGACGACCGCGTGGGCGTGCTCAAGCTCAACATGTCCCTGAAGTTCACCACGGGGATCTACCCCTACTCGGTGCTCACCAGCGTGTTCTCGCCCTACGGCGACTGGGGCCGCGAGCGCCTTTCGCCCGTGAAGCTCACGCTCAGCGCGCAGGAGTGGTGCGGCCACGTCTTTCACGGCGTGTGGCCGGGAGAAGACCGCGCGGTCTCTCAGCTCTTCTCGTATTTCGCGCAGGAGGGAGAGTCGCGCACCGAGCTCGCCACGCCCCCCGGCGCGCTCTACGAAGACGCGCTGTTGATCCAGCTCCGCGAGCTCGACGGGCCCTTCGCGGGCGGCCACGACTGGCGCGGACCGATCCTTCCGAGCCTCTGGCGCACGCGCCGTCGGCACCGCCCGCTCGCGCCCGAAGACGCGACGATCACCCGCGCCGAGGCCACCGTCGACGGTGTGCCCGCGCACCGATTCACCCTGCGCTACGGGGATTTCGAGCGCGTGATCGACGTCGAGCGCGGCGGCGCGCACCGGATGCTCGGCTGGCGCACCAACGACGGCGAGGACGTGCGCCTCACCCGCAGCGCGCGGCTCCCGTACTGGCAGCTCAACCACAACGCAGATCTCCCGCGCCGCGAGGAGATCGGCGTCGAGGTCCCCGCTCACGCCGCGGGCGAGGCGAGCGGGACCGTGGGGTTCTGACTACGTCCCGAGGGCCGCGGCGAGCTCTCGCGCGTCGGCCCGTTCGCGCGCGTGCCGCGCGGCGCTCAGCGAGGCCCGCAGCGCGTCGTCGCCGGGGCGCGCGTCGGGCTCTCGCGCGAGGCAGGCCCGCACGATCGCCGCGAGGTCGTCGTCGACGCCGGGCATCGCGGGGGCGGCGGCCTCGCGCACGCGCTCCATGACCTCGATGGGGCTCTCGCCGTCGTAGGGCCTCGCGCCCGTGAGCATCTCGTGCAGGGTCACGCCGAACGAGAAGCGATCGCTCGCCTCGGTGAGCGCCTCGCCCCGCACCTGCTCGGGGGACATGTACGCGTACTTCCCCTTGCGCACGCCCCCTTGGGTCACCTCGGCGCGCAGGGTCGAGCGCGCGATGCCGAAGTCGCCGAGGCGCACGTCGCCGTGGCGCGAGAGCAGCACGTTCGCGGGAGAGACGTCGCGGTGCACGAGGGCCAGCGAGCGCCCGTCGTCGCCGCGCAGGGCGTGGAGGTATGCGAGGGCCGAGGCGAGCTCTTCGGCGACGTAGAGCGCGAGGGGGCCGGGGAGGGGGCCGCGCTGGAGCAGGGTCGCGAGGTCGGCGCCCTCGACGAGGTCCATGCGCACCCAGTAGGTGCCGTCGGCGACGCCGAGGTCGTGCACGGCCACGAGGTTGCGGTGGTGAAAGCGCGCGGCGAGGCGGGCCTCGTCGATGAGGATGCGCTCGTACGCGCCGTCGCCCTGGAGCCCCGGGATGAGGGTCTTGAGCGCCACGCGCCGCTCGAACCCGCTCGCGCCGTAGGCCACCGCGAGGAACACGTCGGCCATGCCGCCCCGCCCGAGGTGGCGCAGCACGCGAAAGGGACCGATCTGTCGCGGGTGCGTCTCCATCGCCCTGGACGATGTACCATCGCGCGAGGGTGAGCGCGCGGCTGGCGACGATCCACACAGAGAGCATCCCCGGCCTCAGCGGTCGGCCCGAGTGCGTCGTCGCGGTCATCGAAGGGCCCGACCAGGGCGCGACGGCGGTGATCCCCTACGAGGGCGAGGTGACCGTGGGCACCGACGCGGGGTGCGCGCTGCGGCTCACCGACGGGCGCGTGTCGCACCGGCACCTCACGATCCGCCTCACCGCCGACGGCCTGGTCGTGACCGACCTCGGGAGCACCAACGGCGTGCGCTTCGAGGGATCGGCGATCACCGAGGCGCGCGTCCCCTTCGGCGCGACCCTCGGCGTCGGGCGGAGCTTTCTCCGCGTGCAGCCCCGCGCCGTCGCCGTCGAGGTCGCGCCCTCGCGCGCGCGTCGCTTCGGCGGGCTCGTGGGTGAGAGCCTCGCGATGCGCGAGGTCTTCGCGGTGCTCGAGCTCGCGGCGCAGCGCGACGTCACGGTCCTCGTCGAGGGCGAGACGGGCACGGGCAAGGAGCTCGTCGCCCGCGCCCTCCACGACGAGGGCCCCCGCCGCCGCGCGCCCTTCGTCGCCGTCGACTGCGGCGCGCTCCCCGAGTCGCTCCTCGAGAGCGAGCTCTTCGGGCACGTGCGCGGCGCCTTCACCGGCGCCTCGCACCCCCGGCAGGGCGCCTTCGCCCGCGCCCACGGCGGCACCCTCTTTCTCGACGAACTCGGTGGCGTCTCCGCCACGGTGCAGGCGAGGCTCCTCCGGGTGCTCGAGGCGCGCGAGGTGCGTCCCGTGGGGAGCGACGTGCCGCGCGCGGTGGACGTGCGGGTGGTCGCCGCGAGCCGCCACGACCTCTCTGCCGCCGTCGCCGAGGGGAGCTTTCGCCCCGACCTCTACTACCGCCTCTCGGTGCTCCGGGTGTCGCTCCCGCCCCTGCGCGCGCGCCGCGAAGACATCGCCCCCATCGTGTCAGAACTCTTGCGGCAGAGGGGCTTCGAGCCTGGTCCGGTCGACGGACCCTCCCTCGACCTGCTCCGCGGGCACGACTGGCCGGGCAACGCCCGCGAGCTCCGCAACGTCATCGAGCGCGCCCTGGCGATGTCTCCTGGCGCGGGCGCGTTTCGCGAGCTGCGCGTCGCGCCGCCGGGTCAGCCCGCGGCGGTCGTCGCGGGCGAGGGGCCCCGCCTCGACCTCAGCTGGGCCGACGCGCGGGCGCTGGCCCTGCACGGCTTCGAGCGGGCGTACCTCACGGCGCTGATGGAGCGCCACGGCGGCAACCTCTCGGCGGCGTCTCGCGCGTGCTCGCTCGACCGCAAGCACCTGCGCGAGCTGCTGCGCCGCCACGGCGTGCTCTCCCGCGGGGGCTGAGCTCAGTTGTTGTACTGGGGGAGCGGTCGGCCGGTGCGCGGGTCGATGCCCGCGTTGCGCAGGCCCTGCTCGAGGTTGCCCGCGCTGCCCTGGGCGCCCTGGGCCACGCTGCGGTTCCAGACGGTGACCAGGGTGCGGTCGCCCTCGTCGCGCACGCCCACGTCGACGACGAGGCGCACGTCGGCCTCGACGACCTGCGCGCCGCGGACCATCGCCGCGAGGGGGTGAATGTCGGCGGTCTCGATGCGCAGGCGCTCTTGCAGGTAGGCCATGACCCGGTGCATGGGCGCCTCGACCATGAACATCTTCATGTTCGGGTTCTGGAGCCGCTGGGCGGAGCGCACGGGCATGCGCAGGCCGAAGGCGCTCTCATTGCCGGGGAGCAGGCGGTACGGGTCCGCGGGCTCGACGGGCGCGGGCTCTGCCGCGGCCTGGGTCACGGGCGCCCTCGCCGCGGGCTGGACGATGGGCCGGGCCCTGCGACGACACCCCATCGAGGCGGCGCCGAGGCAGAGCACGATCGACCATCGGACGAGAGGGGTCACTCAAACACCGTCGCCCAGGAGTCGATGCGCGCCGGGATGATCGGCGCGCTCAGCGGGCGAGAGAGGTTCGTGGTGCGCGTGCCCATGCTCATGCCGGTCTGCACGATGTTCAGGTAGAGCCGGTACTCGCCGCCGTTGCTCGAGCTCACGAAGGAGCGGGGCTGACCCGTGAGGGGGTCGGTCGAGCTGGTCGACACGTTGCACGTCGCCCGCCGCGCCGCGGTGACCCCGAAGAGGATCGTGTTCGCGTCGTCGGTGGTGTCGTTGTTGTTGTTGAGGTCCCGCGTCACGCGAACGATGTCGGTCGGGGTCGCGGGGTTGCCGTCGAGGTCGAGGCGCGGCATCGGGGTGACCGAGTTGGGCGCGTCGGCCTTGGCCATGTCGACGCCCCACAGGCGGGCGAAGCCGATGTCGCAGGGGTCGCTGCCGCCCTGGGGCACGAAGGTGCCGAAGTACAGCACGTTGTTGAACAGCGTGAGCTGCCCCGTCAGGCGCTCGCCGGTGAAGAAGCCGGCGGCGGTGTCCATGCCCGGCCGGAGCTCCCAGACCGCCTCGACATCGATGGCCGACGCGTTGCCGTTGCCGTCGAGGGTCGCGGACTCGTAGATGGACGCGACGCGGTTCTCGTGGGTGCCCTCGAGCAGGTCGGGGTCGCCCGAGCCGAACGCGATGAGCGTGCGGTTCTGGCTGTCGACCGTGATCACGGGCTTCTCGACGATGGGCTGACCCGCGTTGTAGGCCCTGTCCCAGAACAGGTCGTACACGTCGGCCATCCACCACTGCGACGGGTCTCGGCTGGAGAAGTCGGCGCGCCAGAGGGTGCCGTCGGCGTCGCCGAGGTAGGCCCGGGTCGAGACCGCGCCGGGGGCGCCGTTGTAGAGCGCAGGCGCGCCCACCAGCGGCGAGCCCGTGGGCTGAGCCCCGCTCGGGCCGGCGCCGATCTTACGAATGAGCTCGCCGGTCTGCAGGTCGACGACGTAGAGCCACTGCCCCGCGGTCCCGTCCCAGCAGCGGGTGCTGGCGCGCCGCGCGCCGCGCATGCCGGTCCAGCCGCTGAGCACGTTGTTGGTGCGGGTGGGGCGGGGGTTCGACGACGGGTCGCACGACGAGGTCGAGAGCGCGGCAGACCCGCCCGGGAGAAAGGCCACCGCGCGCTCCACGGGGGAGGTGCGGCCGGGCGGGGTGAAATACAGGGTTCCGATGGCCGGCGCGCCGGTCGCGGCGTGCAGGTCCGCGTCGGTGAACTGCCAGAGGAACGAGGGGTTGTACGGGTCGGTCACGTCGAGGGCCGCGTAGGCGCCGCCGCCGTTGCGCAGGCCGACCACGAGCACCGAGTGCCAGCCCGTGTCGTCGTTGAGCGACGTCGGCGACCGCTCGAACATGATCTCCTTCACCACGGGGGTGCCGTCGACGCCCATCATGCGGGTGCTGGGGTAGCCCGTGCGAATCTGCGGCACGAGGTACGGCGGCACGAAGCCCCAGGCCTCCTCGCCAGAGTCGGCGTTGAACGCGTGCAGGATGCCGTCGTTGGTGCCCACGTAGACCATCGGCTCGCGGGTGCCCACGGTGGCCGCGGTGGTGCGGCGACCGCCCACGGGCAGGGAGCGCTGCCGGAACGAGAGGAACGTCTGGTCCGGCAGGTCGACGGTGGGCGCCGGAACCGACTGCGGCACAGAGTGATAGATGTCGCCGAGGGGGCGGTTCTCGCGCAGGGTGCCGGCGTCGCCGCGGAGCCACGAGAGGAGCTGCGAGAGCTCGGTCATCGACGACGCGTTGAAGAGCTCGGGGCGCATCGCCGGCGAGAGGTCCGTCGCGGTGCCGCTGCCGGTGACCGAGCTCGTGAGGCGCTGCTGCATGTGCGACGCCGTGGTGGCCGTCGCGGGCAGCCAGGTCCACAGGTGCCGCGCGCCCCAGCCGAACGACGCGCGAGACGACGCGCGGAGGTTGTAGGCGAAATCATCGCGGTTGGTGGTGTCGGGCGAGACCTCGGTGGGCACCGGGGGATCGCTCATCGACATGCTCTGGCAGATGGACCGGGTGCGCGTCAGCGACCCCGCCCAGGGCTGCCCGGGCGCCACGTTGAACGCCGCGTTGAACTGGTACAGCACCGAGCCCGAGGGCGTGGCGTTGTTGCCCGGCGTCGCGAAGACCGGCGGCGTGCGCGTGGAATTCAGCGCCGTCACCGTGTCGATCACCTGCGAGAGCGCCGCGGAGAAGGTCGGGCGGTCGTTGGCGTAGTACACCCGGCTCGTGCCGCCGGCGACGGCGATGGGCTGGAGCGCCGCGGTCGCCTGCGAGTCTGCGGCGTTGAAGGCGATGACGTAGGTCTGCGCGTTGGGCGAGGTGCCCCCGCTCATCGCCATGCTCATCGCCGTCTGCTCCGCGTCGGGGTACGGGCAGCGGCCCCCGACGCAGAAGGGGTGGTAGTCCATGTTGGGCTGACCGTCGGTGATCAGCACGTTCGCGCGGGTGCGGCAGCGAAAGTAGGGGTCGCCGCCGGCGCCGAGGGCGGTGCTGCGCACGTCGGTGTGCGTCGTCCAGAAGTGCTCCGCGTCGTGGAGCATCGCCGCGATGGGCGTGCCGCCGAAGGGCCGCACCGCGGGGATCGCAGGGTTCACCCCGTCGGAGGGGCGGCCCACGAGGGCCTCCCACCCGATGCGGCTGCGCTGCGCGAGGCCCGCCGTGTCGAGGTCGTGGGAGCCCATCGAGACCAGCCCGCCAGGCACGATGTCGGCGGTGTTGTTGTCGGTCGACTCGCGCTTCACGCCTGGTAGTCTACCGCGGTGCTGTCGGGGCACGCGTTGGGCTGGTAGGTCTGGTCATTGCCGCGCGAGAACATGCCGTTGTACGCCGCGAGGCCGGTGTTCTGGTCGTTGTCGAAGGTCATCAGGCCGAAGCGCACGCGGTCGGCGCATACGTCGAGGATGCCGTCGTTGATCTGCACCGCGCCGGGCTGGTTCAGCGCCACGCCGTTCGACAGCGGGATGTGGTGCGAGATCGGGTACAGGTAGTCGTACCGCGATGGATCGGTGCGCCTGACCTCGGAGCACGAGAAGCTTCCGATGGTCCCTGTGAGCACCTCGGATGGACGTGGTCCATCGGTTGCGGCGCGCTGGGTCGGCGGGGGCCGTCACCGCGCACAGCGAGCTCCCCGTCGAGGTGCGGTTGCAGACCCTCCGTCACTACCAGATGCAGTCGCCGTTGAGGGTGTTCGTGCGCCACTCCATCGAGCCCGACGTGTCCACCATCAAGGGAGAGGTTCGGTCGGATGAGCCGCACATCCGGGGGTCTGCGCCGCCGCGTCGCTGGGCGCGAGGGTCACCCCCGCCGCGAGGAGCATCGCCGCTCCCAGCCCAGACCAACGCGTCATCGATCGCTGGAGAATCTGCACGTTCGGCCTTTTCAGCTGCATTGTGATCGCGCGGAGCGACCTTCCAGCTCCGGGCGACGTTCGTCGAGTCCGCGCCAAAGGTCGTCGGGTCCATGGAGGTGAGGCCGTTGGCCTCGATAGCCGAGCGGGTCGGCATGGCGCCGAGCTCGTGGAGGAGACGTCCATCCCCGCTGGGGCGTCACGTCAGCGCCGAGCTCGGTCACCCGCACGGTGAAGGTCGGGCGGATGAAGGTCGTGCCGAAGGAGCCCTCGGTCCGACTCGTGCCCGCCCCCGTCGCCGCGCGGAACACCGTGTTGGGCGAGGTGATCGCGTCGAAGTCGGTGATCGCGAAGTTGTAACAGGCCTGGGTGATGTTCCCCCGGGAGGTCAGCACCGGCCTGCACTCCTCCTGCGGGATCTGACCCAGCAGCGCGCGCTGTCGCAGCTGCGGGGTGAAGTACGACTGGCACGAGCGCCGGAGCTGCGCGAGCACCGCCACCGCGCCCGACTCCGTGACGTAGTGCGTCTGCCCCGCCATGCGCACGAAGCCCGACGAGCGGATCTCCAGCGCCGACGACCGCGCGACGAAGACCCCCGCGGCGCTCACCATCACCACGAGCATCATCACGATGAACATCGCCACGCCGCGCTCGCCGCGTCGGGACATCGGGAGGGTGCGCCTTCGACTCACGTCACGAACTCCCTTCATCGCAGGTTCCGCAGCGCGAGGTTGGGGAGGGCGACCTCCGTGGTGAGCGTGCGCACGCGCGCCGCGCCCGGGCGGTCGTTGAACACCCGCAGGCGGGTGAGGGGCTCGGTCGCCGCGGTGCGCGCGACCCACCCGAACGAAGGGTCTTGATCGCGGTCCCGCACCGAGAGCCGCACGATGAGCGCGCGCACGCGCTGAGGAAAGGCCGTGGTCGCGCCCAGGGCGTTCACGTTCCCCGCGAGGGTCTCGATGGCCGGGTCGCCGATGCCCAGGGTGCGCATCGCGGGCGGGCCCGTGAGGCTGCCGACCGGGGTGCCGTCGTCGAGGGCCAGGCCCACGTCGAGGTCGACGCCGTACTCGCCCACCACCCGCGCCGCCCCGACGTTCTCGACGATGTCGGGCTGGATGTTGAACTCCCGGCGCACGAGGTCGGTCTTGAGCGCGGCGACGGTGTCGTCGGCGGGGTAGGTCTCGCGGTGGCGAATGCGCTGCGTGGGGTCGTTGAAGAGGCTGTCGATCCCGTACTCGACCATGAGCAGCGGCGAGACCGTGGCGCCCACGTCGAGGCCCGAGACCCCGCACTGGGTGCCCATGCCCATGCCCTCCCCGATGAGCACCGGCGCGGGCGACACCGTGAGCGTCGGCAGCGCCGTGCCGCTCGAGGGCTGCCACGCCACCCCGGTCACCTGCACGAACTGCACGCTGCCGGTGTTGCTGGTGATGCGGAGCAGCCGGCGGCCGCCCACGGGGCCGATGAAGATCCGGGTCATCTCGGGCGCGCTGTCGATCTGCGCCCACTGCGGGGTCTGGTTCTGCAGGGTGATCGTCGAGCCGTTGATGCCGGCCACGCGGTACTCGTCGAGGGAGGCGTAATTGCCCACCATGCGGAGCCGCGCCGGACGCACGAAGCCGTTGTCGGTGGGCAGCGGGATCGCGGGCGTGCTGTCTCGGCTGACCTCGATCGCCTGCAGCGGGATCATCGGCCGCGGGCACACCCGCGGGTCGGTCGCCGAGTTGGGCGTCATCATGAAGCCCGCGCGCGCGACGTCAGCCCGCAGCGTCTCCATCGCGAAGCGGAGCCTGAGCTGCATCTCCGCGGCGCGCTGCTGCTGGTTGAAGGTGTCGGTCGCCGAGCGAGAGACCTGGTAGAGCGCGACCACCGTCACCGCGGTGATCAGCATCGAGATCAGCAGCTCGACGAGGGTGTAGCCCCGCTGGGGGTGTCGGCGCGCGCGCTTCACTGCTGGTGCCTCGCGATCGCCTGAGAGAGGTGAACCCAGTGCACGTTCGTCGTGTCGACGCCCATGGTGTTCAGCGCCGCCGCGCCGCAGCCGGCGTACTCCGCCGGGCGAACGCCGCCGTGGCGGTACCACCACACCCGCACCTCGGCGCGCACCAGCTCGTTGGCGATGAGCTGCGTCAGGCGCACGTGGGTGCAGAAGTACGCATCGGGAGAGTTCGCGGCGACGTCGTTGCCCCAGAAGTCCGACGCGGTGCTCTCGAGCGAGGCGACCACGCCCGACGGCGGCTCGGGCAGCACCCAGTTCGTCGAGGTCGCCGTCGCCAGCGGGCGGAGGTACCAGGTGTTGCCGATGTTCGACGTGGGGTTCTCCTGCGACGGCGAGGTCCACTGCATCGCGTCGCGGCGCAGGCGCTCTTGCCAGCGACGGGCGACGTTGGTCGCCGTGGTGAGCTCCTGCGCGCGCTGGTTGGCCGTCACCGCCGCGCCCTGCAGCGCGATGATCCCCAGCAGCCCGGTGCCCAGCACCGCCATCGACGCGAGGACCTCGATGAGGGTGTAGCCCCCCTGTCGCCGCCGCGCGCCCATCACGTCGTCCTCAATCGGGCGAGGCCCCCGAGGGGGATCAGCACCCGGCGCCGCACGCCGCTCACGACCCCGCTGCGCGCCTGGAACACGTCGATCTGAAACGCCCCGCCCGCGCCCACCACGCCGCTGTCGTTGCTCCACGCCGTGCTCGGGATGCTGATCTCGGTGGTGCTGAAGAACGTGTTGCCCATCGGGGTGTAACAGAGCTGAAGATAGGTCGTGCCCGCGGGGAGCGAGATCTGCGAGGCGAGGCTGTCCCGCGCGTAGCGCGCGTCGCCCAGGTCGAGGAGCGCGATCTGCTCCGCCTCGACGAAGCCCGCCCCCGCCGTCGCCCGAAAGCGCGAAAGCCTGCACGACGACTCGGTGCCCTCGTAGGCCTCGAAGCGCACCGTGGTGCCCACCTGACGAATCGCCACGGTCTGCGCCCGACCCCGGTACATCGCCCGACCGCGGATCTCACGGAGCAGGTCGAGCACCTCGACCGCCGCCTCCTTCGCGTGGCGCTCCCGCATCGCCTGGGTCATCGAAGGCAACACCAGCGCAGAGAGCACCGCGATGATGGTCACCACGACCATGAGCTCCAACAGGGAGAATCCGTGATCGGCTCGCTCGCGACGCACGAGGGGTCTCTGCTGCAACCGCCATGCCCTCCTTGAGATCACGAATTCCCACGCATTCACCGCACACCTCGCACCGGCCAACGAAAGCCCTTGCGCGAGTATGCAACGATTTCAGACCGGCTGTCGCCTTCCGCACAGGGGGTTCCTGCAGGAGTTCTTGCAGGTTGCGGTAGGTTCACCGGCTACTTGCGGGGGGGATGCAGGCGGAACTATCACCCCGTCGCCATGATTCGTCGCGTCGTTTGTTTCGCTGCGCTGCTCCTCGCCTGCAAGCGTGAGTCCACGCCCGCTCGCACGCCTCCTCCCGCGCCGCCCGCGTCGTCGGCGTCGGAGGCGGGCGCCCCCGCGGGGCCTGCGAGGGAGCCTCCGGCGGCGGCGGCGGCGTTTCGAGAGGCCGGGCGCTTTCTCCCTCAGGGCGCCTCGGTGCAGGGCTGGACCCAGTCGGGGACCGTGCGTCTGGTCGACGCCGGGCACCTCTACGAGCTCATCGACGGCGCGGCGGAGAAGTACGTCTCCTACGGCTTTCGCCAGCTCGCGCGCGCCGACTACCGCCAGCCTCAGGGCACCCTGGTGGTCACCGTCGAGGTCTACGACATGGGCGCGGAGCTCGGGGCCTTCGGGCAGTACTCGATGATCCTCTCAGACGGGCGTGACCCGTCGACGCTGCAGCCGAGCGCGCAGAGCCTGGGCGCCGGGGGCTTTCTGGGCTCGACGCAGCTGGTGTTCTGGAAGGGGCAGCACCTGGTGCAGGTGAACCTCACCGACGACGGCGACGACGCCGACGAGGCGGCCATGCGCGCCGCCGCCAGCGCCTCGCTCCCGCGCTTCGGCGCGGCGGTGGCGGCGCTGCTCCCTGGCTCGACGGCCGCGCCCGCGCCCCCCGCGGGGCTCTCGGCCGAGGGGCTCGTCTGGGGCGGCATGACCTACCTCGCGAACAACGCCTTCGGCGTCGAGCGCACGGGGCCCGCGTGGGTGGGGCACTACCGCGGCGACGACGGCGCGCGGTACCGCCTCGCGGTGCTCACCCGCCCGAGCGTCGCCGAGGCGCACGGGGTCTTCTCGGCGCTGCGCGCCGCGGGGGCGACCGCGATCGCGGGCCTCGGCGACGAGGCCTTCGCGGGGCGGGTGCCCGAGGGCGAGGTCGTCGTGGCGAGGCGGGGCAGCGCGGTGGTGGTGGTCGCCGACCCCGCGGGCGCCGGGCTCACCGCGCCGCCGAGGGACGCGAAGCGCGCGCGCCTCGCCGCGGCACTGTCCAGCTTGCCTTGATCGCCTGCGTCGGATTGGTTGCGCGGCGAGCGCGCGGCTAGACTCCGCGTCGGAGAGACGATGGACCCACGGCCCGATCGGAGAGAGATCCTGCTGCGAGGCGCGAAGGCGCTGGGCGTGCTCGCGGGCGCCAGCGCGCTGGCGAAGCTGACCTACGACCGCGGGGGCTGGTCGGCGCACCGGGCCGACGGCGCCCGCGAGGTGCGTGACTACCGCGTGGCCGACCACGGCGGGCCCAGCGATTTCTCTGTCGCGCGGGGGACCGATCTCACCGCCCCGGCGGAGCTCGTGCGTCAGGCCGTCGACGCGCTGGGGGGCATGCGCCGCTTCATCTCGCGCAACGACGTGGTGGTCGTGAAGCCCAACATCGGGTGGGACCGCACGCCCCTCCAGGCCGCGAACACCAACCCCGACGTGGTCGCGGAGGTGGTCCGCCTCGCCCTGGACGCCGGCGCGCGTCGGGTGGTGGTCACCGACGCGAGCTGCAACGACCCGGGGCGGTGCTTCACCCGCAGCAGGATCTGGGCGAAGGCCCACGCCGTCGGCGCCGACGTCGTGCTCCCCGCGGAGCACCGGTTTCGCACCATGCGCCTGCGCGGCGAGGTGCTCGACGAGTGGCCGGTGTATCGCACGCTCATCGAGGCCGACAAGGTGATCAACGTGCCCGTGGCGAAGCACCACAACCTCGCGAAGTACACCGCGGCGATGAAGAACTGGTACGGCTCGCTGGGCGGGCGGCGCAACCGGCTGCACCAGTCCATCGACCTCTCGGTGGCCGACCTCGCGACCTTCATGCGCCCCACGCTCACCGTGCTCGACGGCGTGCGCGTGCTGCTGCGAAACGGCCCGCAGGGGGGGAACATCGACGACACCCGGAGGATGAACGTCGTCGTCGCGTCGACCGACCAGGTCGCCGTCGACGCCTTCGGCTGCACCCTCATCGGACAGCGCCCGGAGAACCTCGCGTACCTCGCCATGGGCCAGGCCCGGGGCATCGGCACCATGCAATGGAACTCCCTGCGCCCCAGGGAGATCGACCTCAACGCCCGCGGCGCGCACAGCTACCGCATCGTGACCCCCGAGGGGTGGGACGCGACGGCGCTCGCCCGCGCCGTGCACAGCCCCCTCGTGCTGCCGGAGCTCGCGTGAGCGATCACCCGTCGCCGATTCCGTGGCTCGGCGTGGTGGGCGTGGTGCCCGCCCTCGACGCGCCGCCCGTGCTCGCAACCCCTTCTCCTGCAAGCGATTCTGCGCGCCCTGAGGTCGTGAAGTCGGCGGCGGCGACCGTCGAGGTGGCCGCGGCGCCGTCGCCCCTCGACCGCGCGCGGGGGTGGGTGCGGGCGAAGCTCAAGGGCAAGAAGCGCCCCGGCTCGGGCATCCCCGCGCGCAAGATCATCGTCTGGCTGCGCGACGCGCGGCGGGTCTCGCAGGCCGGGTTCCTCGGGCTGTTTCTGTTCCTCCTCGTGCGCACCGAGTTTCGCGGGGGGTTCGCCGAGGGCTCGAACGTGCGCCTGCCGTACCCCGTCGAGGCCTTTCTCCTCGCCGACCCCTTCGTCTCGCTGATGACCGTGCTCTCGACCCACACCGTGTACCGCGCCCTGTGGTGGTCGCTCGGGCTCGTGGCGCTGACGCTGGTCTTCGGCCGGGTGTTCTGCGGGTGGATCTGCCCCTTCGGCACGCTGCACCACCTCTTCGCGTGGCTCATGCCCAACCCCAGGGGGGCCACGACGGGCGGGCGCAGGGTCAGGGCCAACATGACCTGGCCCTACCAGCACGTGAAGTACTACCTCCTCGGCGCGTTTCTCGTCGCGGCGCTGTGCGGCAGCGCCATCGGAGGGCTGCTCGACCCGATCTGCATCGCGGTGCGCGCGGTGGGCCTCGGGGTGCTCCCCGCGGTGAGCTACATCTCGGGCCGGGGGCTCGACGCGCTCACGCACACCAACGTGCACGCGCTGCAGCAGGGCGGCGACGCGGTGCGAGACACCCTCGTCGCGACGGTGCTGCAGCCGCGGCAGTACTTCTTTCACCAGACCTGGGTGATCTCGGCGCTGCTCTTCGTGGTGCTCCTCGCGAACCGCTGGATCCCGCGGTTCTGGTGCAGGGCGCTGTGCCCGCTGGGCGCGACCCTCGGGGTGATCTCCCGCCACGCGATCGTGGGCATGGAGAAGGACCACTCCAAGTGCACCGACTGCAACCTCTGCCTGGTCGACTGCCAGGGCGCCGACAGCCCGCAGGGCGGGGTGAAGCACCGGCAGGACGAGTGCCACATGTGCCTCAACTGCGAGGTCGCGTGCCCTGAAGACGTGATCAAGTTCCGGTGGTTCCCGAACCGCCGGAGCGAGACCTTCGCGCAGGACGCGATGGACCGCCGCAAGGTGCTCGTGACCTCCCTCGCGGGGGCCGCGGTGATCCCCATGGCGCGCACCAGCGACACGATCGACGCGAACTACTACGACCGGCTCATTCGCCCGCCCGGCGCGGTCGAGGAGCGCTCGTTCATGGAGCGCTGCATCCGCTGCGCGGAGTGCATGAAGGTGTGCCCGAACAACGCCCTGCACCCGGCCTTTCTCGAGTCGGGCGTCGAGGGGCTGTGGACGCCGATCCTCATCCCTCGCATCGGGTACTGCGAGCCCTCGTGCGTGCTCTGCGGGCAGGTGTGCCCCACGGGCGCGATCCAGAAGATCACCGAGGACCAGAAGCTCGGCAACCCCGCGCGCCGGGTCGAGGCCATCAAGATCGGCACGGCCTTCTACGACCACGGGCGCTGCCTCCCGTGGTCGATGGCCACCCCGTGCATCGTGTGCGAGGAGTTCTGCCCGACCTCGCCCAAGGCCATCTGGGTCGAGGAGCTCGACGTGCCCGACCGCGACAACCACCCGGTGCACGTGCAGCGACCGCACGTCGACCCGCGGCTCTGCATCGGCTGCGGCGCGTGCGAGAAGGTCTGCCCGGTGCAAGACCGACCCGCGGTGTACGTCACCTCCGTGGGCGAGTCGCGCTCGCGCACGAACGTGATCCTGCTCGAGACCGAGAACTACAACCGCTCGTGACGGCGGTTACAGCGAGCGACCCTGCGCGCCATCCACCGGCACGCAGGCGCCCGTCACCCACGACGCCCGCGGCGAGCACAAGAACGCGATGACCGCGGCGACCTCCTCGGGCCGACCGAAGCGGCCCCAGGGGAGCTCGCGGCGCACGAGGTCGGCCACGCCCTCGGGGTCGCGCTGGGCGCGGCGGTCCCACGACCCGCCCTCGAAGAAGATCGAGCCGGGCGCGACGGAGTTCACGCGGACCTTGTGCTTCGCGAGGTCGATCGCCATCGACTTGCCCAGCGCGATGAGCGCGCCCTTCGCGGTCACGTACGCCGCCGAGGGGCCCGCCTCGCGGCCGTAGATGCTCGCCACCAGCACGATCGAGCCCCCGCGCTCGCGCAGGTGCGACACCGCGCGGCGCGAGCAGCGCACCGCCGCGTCGAGGTTCTGCGCCATCACCCGGTCCCACTGCGCGGGCTCGGTCGCGTCGAAGGCGCCGCTGCCGAGGGAGCCGCCGACGTTGTTCACCAGCGCGTCGAGCCCGCCCCAGCGGGCGACGGCCCCGTCTACCGCGCGCGCCGCGCCCTCGTCGGTCGTGACGTCGGCGCGAACGGCGTGGGCCTCGATGCCCTCATCACCCAGTATTTGAAGCGAAGTGTCAAGCGTTTCTTGCGTTCGGCCGCAAATCGTCACCCTCGCGCCTTCGGCGCCCAGGGCGCGGGCGGTGGCGAGGCCGATGCCGCGCGATCCTCCCGTCACAAGGGCGGACTTTCCCCGCAATTCGAGGTCCATCGTCGGAGGCTACACCAGGGCGGGGCGGCGACGTGCGCTGTAAGTCCGCGCGCGGGGGTGGTAGTCAAAGCGGCCATGACGGCGAACCCAGACGCGCTGCGAGAAGCCCTGATGACGGGCCTGCAGTCGACGCTTGATGAGGTGCTCCCCTGGTTCCGTGAACAGATGCCGCCGGCGTACTTCGCCGACACGAGCGAGCGGGAGCGCATGGCGCACATCCTCGCCGTGGTCACCGCGCGGGCGGTGGGGCAGCCGCCGCGGCTCACCCTGCGCAACGAGGACGGCTCGCGCTGGACGGTGATCAGCGACCGCGACAGCCCGGGGATGCTCAGCGAGATCCTCGCGCAGCTCCCGCGCGACGCGCCGCTGCGGCTGGTGAAGGTGCACACCTCGCGCGACGGGCGCCTCGCGGTCGACACCGTGGTGCTGGGCGAGGCGGAGCGCTTCGACGCGTCAGACCCGGTGCTCGCCGAGCGCCGCGAGGCCGCCCTGGCCTACGCCCGCGAGGCCGGCGCCGACGTCGCCCTCGTCGACCGCTTTCTGCGCGGCGCCGCGGCCGAATTCGTGCGCGCCGCGACGCCCCTGCGGGTGGTGCGCTCGACGGACCACTACGCCGCCGTCACGGGCACCGACGACACCGTGGTGTTCCTCGAGCACGAGGCCGACCCGGCGCTCTCGCGGGTCGTGGTGGTGATGGGCAACGCGAACCCGCGCCGGGCGTCGGAGCGCTGCGCCGCGGCGCTGGGCGCGCAGTCGATCAACATCCTCCGCGCCTACGTCGACGTGGCCAACGACGGCGCGAACGGCAGCGTCACGACGCTCACGTACATCGTGCGCGCCCCTGACGGGCGCGGCCTCGACCCCACGGGGGAGCTCTGGCGGCGCGTCTCGGGCGAGCTCGCCCGCATGAAGTGGGTCACCGAGGCGGCGGTGTCGCTCGAGCGCCGCGAGCCCGAGCTGGGCTCACCCGCTGCGAGGTGATCACCGCCCTCGCGAGCCTCACGCCAGTGCCTCGTGCGCGAGAACCCCTACGCCTTCAGCCGCGCGCGCGTGCTCGAGCTCGCCACGCAGGACCTCGCCCTCGCCGGCGAGGTCGCGTCGCTGCTCATTCAGCGCTTCGACCCGGCCGGGCCCCTCGAGGGAGACGCCTACGCCGAGCGCCACGCGGCGGTGAGCCACCGCATCGTGCGCGGCGCCGACGGAGACGACGCGCGGCGGGTGCTGCTCACCATGCTCAGCGCGGTGGAGAAGTCCCTGCGGTGCAACGTGCATTTCCCGCGGCGGTACGGCCTCGCGCTGCGCCTCGACCCGACGCTGATCACCCGCCCCGACGCGACCGAGGTGCCCTTCGGCGTGTACTTCGTGCACGGCCTGGGCTTCGACGGCTTTCACCTGCGGTTTCGAGACATCGCCCGCGGGGGCGTGCGCGTGGTGCGGCCCAGCGGCGTCGCGCAGCTCGCGGCGGAGCGCAACCGCATCTACGACGAGGTCTACGGCCTCGCGGCGGCGCAGCAGCTGAAGAACAAGGACATCCCCGAGGGCGGCGCCAAGGCCGTGATCGTGGCCGCCCCCGAGGTCACCCCGGAGCGGGCGTTCAAGGGCTTCGTCGACGGGATCCTCGACCTGATGATCCCCTCGGAGCTCACCGCGGCGGGCGACCGCCTCGGGTGCAACGAGACGCTCTACCTCGGCCCCGACGAGAACATCACCCCGGCGCTCATCGAGTGGGCCGTGTCGCGCGCCGCGCGGCGGGGTCACCCCCTCGCCGCGGCGTTCATGAGCAGCAAGCCCGGCGCCGGGATCAACCACAAGGAGTACGGGGTCACCTCCGAGGGCGTGACGGTGTTCCTCGACGTGGCCCTGCGCGCGATGGGGGTCGACCCCCGAACGCAGGACTTCACCGTGAAGCTCACCGGCGGCCCCGACGGCGACGTCGCGGGCAACGAGCTCAAGATCCTCCACCGGGAGTACGGCGAGCACGCGAAGGTCGTGGGCATCGCCGACGGCTCGGGCGCGCTCATCGACCCCGACGGCCTCGACCACGCGGAGCTCCTGCGCCTCGTCGAGGCGTCCGAGCCCGCCGTGAGCTTCGACCCCGCGCGGCTGGGGCCCAAGGGCCGGGTGGTCCCCGTCGACGCGCCCGAGGGCGTGCGCGTGCGCAACATGCTGCACAACCGCGTGGTGGCCGACGTCTTCATCCCCGCCGGGGGCAGGCCGCAGACGATCCACGGGGGCAATTGGAGCGAGTTCCTCCTCGCCGACGGCGCCCCGTCGTCGAAGGTGATCGTCGAGGGCGCCAACCTCTTCATCACCCCCGAGGCGCGACAAAACCTTGGGGCGCAAGGGGTTGTGATCCTCAAGGACAGCTCCGCGAACAAGTGCGGGGTGATCTGCTCGAGCTTCGAGATCACCGCGTCGCACCTGCTCACCGAGCAGGAGTTCCTCGCGAACAAGCCGCGCTTCGTCGCCGAGGTGCTGGTGCGCCTGCGCGACCTCGCCCGCGCCGAGGCCGAGCTCCTGTTCCGCGAGCGCGCGCGCGACCCGTCGGTGCAGCTCCCGGTGCTCTCGGTGCGGCTCTCGCACGCGATGATGCGCGTGCAAGACGCCATCGACGCCGTCATCGGCGACCTCGTCGGCGAGGACCGGGCGCTGGTCGACGAGCTCGTGCTCGCGCACCTCCCGCCGGTGCTCCGCGAGCTCGCGGCCGACCGCGTGGCCGACCGCCTGCCGCCCGCGTACGTGCGCTCCATCGCGTCGTCGTCGCTGGCCGCGCGCATGGTCTACCGCGAGGGCCTCGGCTGGGTCTCGGCGCTCCCCGACGCGACCCTCGGGCGCGCGGCGATTCGCTACCTCCGCGGCGAGCGCGACGCGAAGGCGCTGGCCGAGGCGATCCTCCGCGGCGAGCAGGTCGACCGCGAGGGCACCGCGGCGCTCGTCGCCCGCGCCGGCGCCCGCGACGCCGTCGAGCGCGCGGGCTGACGCTCGTCCCCGCGATCCTCTATCCTCCCCGTATCTCTCCATGACCGTCGAGTACGAGCCCGTCATCGGCCTTGAGGTGCACGCGCAGCTCCGCACGCGCACCAAGATCTTCTGCGGCTGCGCGGCGGTCTTCGGGAGCGCGCCGAACACCCACGTGTGCCCCGTGTGCCTGGGCCTCCCCGGCGCGCTCCCGGCGCTCAACCGCGAGGCGGTCACCCTCGCCGTGCGCGCGGGGCTCGCGCTGGGCTGCGAGGTTCGCCTGCGCTCGGGCTTCGCCCGCAAGCACTACTTCTACCCCGACCTGCCCAAGGGCTATCAGATCACCCAGCTCGAGGTGGCGATCTGCGAGGACGGCGCGCTCGAGGTGCCCCTGCCCGACGGGGGCTCGCGCCGGGTGGGGATTCAGCGCGCGCACCTCGAAGAGGACGCGGGCAAGAACCTCCACGGGGCCTCACCAGGGCACTCGCTGGTCGACCTCAACCGCGCGGGGGTGCCGCTGCTCGAGATCGTGGGGCGGCCCGAGATCCGCTCGGCGTTCGAGGCCGCGGAGTACCTCCGGCAGCTCCGCGCGGTGCTGATGTTCGCGGGGGTGAACGACGGCAACCTGGAGTCGGGGAGCTTTCGCTGCGACGCGAACGTGAGCGTGCGCCCGCGGGGCGAAGAGGCCTTCGGCACGCGGGTCGAGATCAAGAACATCAACTCGTTTCGCTTCGTGCAGCGCGCGCTGGAGTGGGAGATCGCCGCGCAGATCGCGACGCTCTCCGCGGGCGGGCGCGTCGAGCAGGTGACCAAGACCTGGGACGAGGGGGAGGGGCGCTGCCACCTGCTTCGCAAGAAGGAGGGGAGCGACGACTACCGGTACTTTCCCGAGCCCGACCTGCCGCCGCTGTGCCTCGACGCGGCCTTCGTGCAGTCGGTGCGAGAGACGCTCCCCGAGTCGCCGCAGTCGCGACGTCTGCGCTACGTCTCCGAGCTTGGTACCAGCGCGGCCGACGCCCGGGTGCTCACCGAGCACCCCGCGGTGGCGGCGTACTTCGAGGAGCTCGCGCGCGAGAGCGGCGACGCGAAGCGCGCGGCGAACTGGGTGTGCAACGTGCTCAAATCCGAGGTGAGCACCGACGGCCTCGACGCGCGCTTCCCCGTCACCGTCGCGCAGCTCGCGGGGCTCTTCGCGCGCGTCGACGACGGGACCCTCTCGGGCAAGATCGCCAAGGACGTGTACTACGCCCTCGTGGGCACCCCCCGGAGCGCCGACGAGGTGATCGAGGAGAAGGGGCTGCGGGTGCTCACCGACGAGGGCGCGATCGAGTCGGTGCTCCGCGCGATCCTCGACGAGAGCCCGAAGCAGCTCGCGGCCTACCGCGCGGGAAAGACCGCGATCGCAGGGTATTTCAAGGGCGCGGCGATGAAGGCGACGGGGGGCAGGGCCGACCCGAAGGTCCTCGACGAGGTGCTGCGGCGCCTGCTGGAGGCATAGCGGCGATGAGCACGAACGACGAGCGTGATCGCGCGGTCCTCGACGCCGACGAGGCGGTCGAGGCGCTGGCCAGGGTGCTGAAGCGCAACGACGTGGTCGCGGCGCTCACCGAGCGCGGGGTGAACACCTCCCTCGCGCTCACGGTGGTCTTCGGCCTCGAGGCCTACCTTCAGGGCGACAAGCTCGCGGCGATCGACGAGCTCGCGACGGCGCTCGAAGAGATCTCCCGCCGCGCGTCGGTGCCGGAGTAGCCGAATCAGGCCGGTTCGTTGCCGCTCCCAACGGCGAGCGCTAAGGTCCGTGCTTCCTTGAGAGGGGACCTGGTTCAATCATGAAGAATTCCAAGTGGCTTCTGGGCGTGTGCGTTCTTGCGGGCGCGTGTTCGAGCGACCCGGCGACGAATGACGCCGCCGCGACCACCGACGCCGTGGTCAGCGACGTGGTGAGCGCCGACGCGGTGAGCGCCGACGCGGTGAGCGCCGACGTGGTGAGCGCCGACGCGGTGAGCGCCGACGTGGTGAGCGCCGACGCGGTGAGCGCCGACGTGGTGAGCGCCGACGTGGTGAGCGCCGACGTGGTGAGCGCCGACGCGAGCACGGGCGACGCGGCGATGGGTGACGCGGGTCCCGACCCCTACGCGTGCCTGGGGATGATCCCTGCGCCGATGGCGACGGGGACCATGTCGACCTTGCGCGCTCGCGCGCGGAACTTCGCCAACGGCGCGGGCATGGCGGGGCTCACGGCGAAGGCCTGCGGTCACGCCGACGACACCTGCGCGACCGTGCTCTCGATGGGCACCACCGATGACATGGGCTACGTGACCCTGACGGTCCCGCTCTCGCCGACGGGCTTCAACGGGTACATCGAGCTCACCGGCGGCACGGGCTCGGGTGAGGTCACCCCCTCGCGCATCTTCTTGAACCGGCCCGTCACGACGACGATGGCGGAGACTGGACTGCTGGTCATTCCGCGGGCGACCTTCAACGCCCTCGGCGGCGCGCTCGGCGCGATGCTCGACAGCACCCACGGCGCGATCACCTTCGGCGTCGCCCACTGCGTGGGCGCCGCGGAGGGCGCGACGGTCTCGGCGACGCCCGCGCTCATGGGCGCCACGGCCTTCTACAACGTCTCGGGTCTGCCCGACCCCCGCGCGATGGCCACCGACGCCACGGGGCAGGGCGGCATGCTCAACGTCGCTCCGGGCACCTACACCCTCACGGCCAACCGCGTGACCCCCGCGGCGCGCATCGGCAGCGTCGAGGTGAGCGTGCGCGGCGGCTTCGTCACCGCGGTGACCGTCGTCCCCTCTCCCTGATTCTCCCCTCTGCCTCTCCCGCCCCCCGGTGCCTCCGAATGAACGCCAGCGAACAGCTCTCTGCGGACCTCGAAGCGGCCGCCCTCCGCGCCCTCGCGGCGACCTGGGGCGACTACAACCACACGTATTTTCGAGGGCTCATGCGCCCCCCCGCGCTCGGCCTCGCCGACGCGCGCGGGAGCTACGCGCGGTGGGTGCGCGAGCATCGGCGCATCGAGTTCGCGCGGCACGCGCTGCGCGAGCTCACCTGGGGGCAGATCGACGAGGTGCTCAAGCACGAGATGGCGCACCAGTACGTCGACGAGGTGCTCGGGCGCCTCGACGAGACCGCGCACGGCCCGGCGTTTCAGCGCGTCTGCGAAGACCGCGGCATCGACGCCCGCGCCAGCGGCGCGCCGGAGCACGCGCCCACCGCCGAGGAGAAGCAGGTGCTCGAGCGCATCGCGCGGCTCCTCGCCCTCGCGGGCTCTCCCAACGAGCACGAGGCGCAGGCGGCGATGAACGCGGCGCGGCGGCTGATGCTCAAGCACAACCTCGACGCGGGGCGGGCGAAGGCCGCGCGCGGCTTCGTGTTTCGCAACCTCGGCGAGGCCGTCACGCGCATCGACGAGGCCACGTCGTACATCGGCACGATCCTCGCGGAGTTCTTCTTCGTCGAGGTGATCACCGTGCGGGTGTGGCGCGTGCGCGAGGGGCGCCACGGCAGCGTGCTCGAGGTCACCGGCACGCCCGAGAACGTCGCGATGGCCGAGTACGTGTTCTCGTTCCTCAACCACACCGCCGACGCGCTCTGGACGCTGCACAAGCGCCAGCTCGGGATTCGCGGCGACAAGGACCGGCGGCAGTTTCGCGCCGGGGTGATGCGGGGCTTCTGGGAGAAGCTCGGCGTCGAGCGCAAGTCCAACGAGGCGAGCGGGCTCATCTGGGTCGGCGACCCCGCGCTGAGCGAGTTCTTTCGCAAGCGATTCCCGCGGATACGCTCGGTGACCCGCGGGGGCGGCGCCAAGGGCGAGGCCTACGACCACGGCCGCTCCCAGGGCCGCGAGCTCGTGCTGCGCAAGGGGGTCGACGGCGGCGGCGGCGACCGGGGGCTGCGGCTGGGTCCGGGCTCGCGCGCGTAGCGCGAAGGCGCCTACGCAGAACCACGGTGCCGTTTGCGACGCCGATCGGCGTCGCGCTGCGGCGTCGTGATCGCTCGGAATCCATCGAGGATGCCGTCGCGATCACTCCTTGCGGCGCTCGCATCTCGACGCCGCAATTCGGCACGTTGGTTCTGCGTAGGGTTCTAACGCTCCCGCGCGACGTGGAGCACGAAGTACCCGTTCGCCGACTGCGGCATGTCGGGCTCGAAGGTCTCGTCGCCGAGGTCGGTCACCGCGATCACCACCCGCGCCGCGTCGCCGAGGGAGTCAACCCGGGTGGACCACTCGCCCTCGACCACCGGCGGCGCGTCGAGGGAGGGCAGCGCGACGCCGCGCGCGGTGATGCGCAGCACGCGCACCAGCCAGCGGCGCGAGGGCGTCGCGTGGAGCCAGATCGAGAGCCCGCCCTGGAGGGGCGCGTCGCCCAGGTCGAGGTTGACGACCTGCGCCCCCGTGGGCTCCAGCGGCGCGGTGGGGCGCGCCCAGGCGGGGAGCGCGCGCCATGAGAGCTCCAGGGCGTTCGCGTCGAGCCCCGCGGCGGGGGGCGTGCCGCTCTCGTCGCAGTTCCAGCCCGTGACCGCGCGCTGCGCGGAGAAATGCGCGAGGGCGCCCCGGAGGTTGAGGGGCTCGTCGCGAAAGAGCCGGCGGAGGTAGTCGAGCACGTCGGGCTCGTCGAGGAGCCTCGCCGCGCTCGGGGCGCTCCACCCCGCGGCGCTGCGAATCACCCCCTCGAGGAGGGTGTTGCGGCGGTCGTCGTAGCGCGCCAGGAGCCACGAGAAGAACAGCCCCGAGCCCCGCGCGGCGAGGACCTCGGCGTCGGTCTCGACGGCGCCGCCGAGCACCGCGCGCCAGGGGGTGGCTTGAAACGCGCGCACGGCCTCCGGGTCGGCGGGCAGGTCGAGGGCGCGCTCGGCGAGGACGCGACCGAGCCCGTAGAGCACCCGCGGGGGGTGGTCGGCCTTGGCGCCCAGGATCACCGCGCGGGCCACGCCCTCGGCCACGGCCCGGCGAAAGCGGTCGCGGTCGGCGTCGGCCGCGGCTAGGACGAAGGCGCTGGCCCGGTCCCACCCCGCGACGGTGACCATGGCGTCGACGGGCGTCGCGCTGCGAGGGCCTCCCGCGCGCACGTACACGTCCAGCCCGGGGTCTCCGCCGCGCAGGCCGTCGGGCCACGGGGACTCGAGGCGCACGGCGCGTTCGCAGTAGTCCAGGGTCTTCGCCGCCGCGTCGAGGGCCACGTCGGCCAGCTCGGGGGAGACCCCCGCGCCGAGGTGCACCGTCACCGGGGCGCGGAGCGAGGGAACCCGCCCGATGTCATCGACGGGGCGCGGCGTGTCGAGGGGCACGGGCTGCCCGTAGGCCAGGTCGGGCCAGGCGGGCTCGTCGGAGGAGATCACCGCGGCGTCGCGGGGTTGGGCCTGGAGCCGCCCCGAGCAGGTCATCGCTGCGGTCAGGGTCAGGGCCACACATGCGCGTCGCACCCGCGCACGATACAACCGAATTGCGGCGGAGGGATCGGTCATGCCATCGTGCGCCGGTGAGCGCCCGAGGTGCTGAGCTTCAGCCGTCCGTTGTGGTGGACTTCCCCAGGGGACGCATCGAGTCGCGCGGAGGGACCACGGAGCGTGTCGTGGTCCTCTCGGCGGCGAGCTTTGCGAGCCTGTTCGAGCTCCCCGCCGTGTTCGAGAGCCTGGCCGACAGCCTCGCCGAGGCCGTCGCGAGAGAGGCGTTGGAGCACCTCGCGGGGGATCCCGACCCGCTGCCCGACGAGGTCGCGCGGTGCATCTCGCTCGGCACGGCGTCGCGCGGCATGGGCCTGGTGGAGTTCGAGCGCTGGGGCGACCTGCTCTGCGCGGTGTGGAGGGATCCCCCGGCGTCGTCGGCGCGCTTCGAGCCCTTCGTCGAACGCTTTCTCGCGCGGGTCGTGGGCGACGCCGTCGGCTGCGACGCCTCGGGCGCGGTGATCTACCGCAGCGCCGAGCGCATCACCGTGCTCCTGGGCGCGCCTGAGACCTGCGACCACGTGCGCGAGCTCGTCGCGCAGGGCGTGACGCTCCCGCGCCTCGTCGATCACCTCGCCGCGGGAGAGCCTTCATGAGCCGCGCCGACAAGATCCAGCGCCTTGAGTCGATGCTCGTGCGGGTCCTCGCGCGCAAGGACATCACGCGCATTCGCCCGCAGCCCGCGCCCACGGGCCCCGCGCCGCGCTCTGCCCCGTCGAGGTCCGAGGCGCTGGAGTCGATCATGGGTCCGGCGATGGACCTCGGCGCCGACGACCTGTCCGAGGTGCCGACCTCGTTGATCCAGGGGCGCGCGGCGCCGAGCGACGACGTGCTCGCGGCGCCCGAGCCCGCGTTTCAGATCGAGGGCCGCGCCCGCGCGCCCGAGCCCCGGTCCCCCGTGTCGGTCTCCGAGGCGCCCCCCGCGCCGCCCCCCGAGGAGGAGCTCCCGACGCTCTCGGACGACGCCCCAGGGCTCGCCCTCGTCGTCGAACCCGCGGCGCCCGAAGCGTCCGAAGCCCCTGCGCCGCAGTCGATTCTGCCTGCGCCTGAGGAGCCCACCGCGCAGGTCGAAGCGCCGCCGACGCGGGTCACAGAGGCGACCACGGTGCCCCCGGCGGAGCTCGTCGAGGTCTCCGAACCGGAGTCGTCCGTGCTCATCGAGATCACCGACGAGCCCGCGGCGGAGCTCATCGAGGTCACCGACGAGCCCGCGGCGGAGCTCATCGAGGTCACCGACGAGCCCGCGGCGGAAGGCTCGTTGAGGTCACCGACGAGCCCGCGGCGGAACCTGCGGCGGAACTCATCGAGGTCACCGACGAGCCCGGCGGCGGAACTCATCGAGGTCACCGACGAGCCCGCGGCGGAGCTCATCGAGGTCACCGACGAGCCCGCGGCGGAGCCTGCGGCGGAGCTCATCGAGGTCACCGACGAGCCCGCGGCGGAGCCTGCGGCGGAGCTCATCGAGGTCACCGACGAGCCCGCGGCGGAGCCTGCGGCGGAGCTCATCGAGGTCACCGACGAGCCTGCGGCGGAGCTCATCGAGGTCACCGAGGAGCCCGCGGCGGAGCTCATCGAGGTCGCCGAGGAGCCCGCGGCGGAGCTCATCGAGGTCGCCGAGGAGCCCGCGGCGGAGCTCATCGAGGTCACCGAGGAACCTGCGGCGGAGCCCGCTCAGGAGAGCGTCGAGCCCGAGGAGTTTGATCTCTCCGTGGCGGCCGCGCTGCAGCCCGAGCCCACGCGCCACACTCCCCCCCCGCTGCCCCTCGGGCTCCCCGATGAGGAGGTGTCCGCGAGCGATGTCGGCGTCGCTCCGGATGCCTCGAGGATTCGCGAGTCGATCCCTGCGCCGAGGGAGCCTGAGAGCCTCAAGCCCCCGCGTGACCCGTCGGCGCCGCCCGCCGCGCTGAGCGCTCTGCACCCCGAGGTCTTCGCGTCGGCGCTGCCCGAGGTGCCGGGCTTTGTGAGCGTCGTCGCGCCCACGGCGGCAGAGCGTCCTCGAACCCTGCGCGGGATGATGGAACGCGCGCTCTCGCTGCGCCCGCGGCGCTGACCGCGAGCGCTGACTTGAGCGAGCGGTCACCCGACGAAGGCACAGAGGGAGCGTTCCCGCGGACCTTCGGTCGCTACACGCTCCTCGAGGCCATGCCCGGCGGAGGCATGGGTGAGGTCGCCCTCGCGGTCAGCGGCGTGTCCGTGCGGCGCCTGTGCGTGGTCAAGACCGTGCGCAGCGACCACGCGGGGCACCTCCCCACCGTCACCCGCTTTCTCGACGAGGGGCGTCTCCTCGCGGCGCTGACGCACCCGAACATCGCGCAGATCCTCGAGGCGGGCATCGAGGGCTCGGTGCCCTTCGTCGCGATGGAGTACATCTCCGGGATCGACCTCGACATCGTGATGCGCACCGCGCGCGCGATCAACGAGACCCTGCCGGTCGACTTCGTGCTCACGGTCATCTCGCACGCGCTCGACGCCATCGCGTACGCCAACACGGCCACCTCCCTCGAGGGGCACCCGCTCGGGATCGTGCATCGGGACCTCGGTCCGCCCAACATCCGGCTCTCGTGGGACGGCACCGTGAAGGTGCTGGATTTCGGCACCGCCCTCGCCACCGGGCGCGCGACGCAGACCCTGCACGGAGTGATGTTCGGCCGCCCCGAGTACGCCTCGCCGGAGCAGTGCCGGGGCGACGACCTCGACACCCGCAGCGACCTGTACACCCTCGGCCTCGTGACCTGGGAGATGCTCAGCGGCAAGGACTTCGCGACGGGCGACGGCACCGAGCACATGATCGCCGTCGCCCACGGACGCAAGACCCTGGAGCCCCTGAGAGGCTCTCGCCCCGACCTGCCCGAGGGGCTCGAGCGCTGGCTCGCGACGATGACGGCGTACGAGCCCGACGCGCGGTTCTCCGACGCGGCGACGGCGCGCAGGCGGCTCCTCGACCTCGCGCAGTCCGCGGGCGTGCGGGCCGACCGCGAGTGCGTCGCGCGAGACCTCCTGCGGCTCTTTCCCGGTCACCGCGAAGAGGACGCGGAGCGCGTGCGCGAGCTCGCCGCCCAGGCGCCCACCTCGGTGACGCCCCCCCGCGTCTCGCTGCGCGACGCGACGACCGAGCCCATGGGCGTCCTCGCCGACGCCAACCTCCTGCGCGGCACGCGATACCGCACCGGCGCCCTCCTCGGTCGGGGCGGCATGGGCGAGGTGTGGGCCGCGGAGCACGTCGACCTCGGTCGCACCGTGGCGGTGAAGGTCCTCGACCCCGAGACCTCGAACGACCCGCGGGTGGTGGAGCGCTTTCGCATGGAGGCTCGGGCCATCGCGGCACTCACCCACCCCAACCTGGTGCACATCTACGACCTCGGGTCCACCGAGGACGGCCGGCTCTTCTACGCCATGGAGCGCCTGCGCGGCGTCACCCTCCGCGAGCGCCTCGACGCCGCGAGCGACGGCGCGGCGCGGCCTTCGGTCGAGGAGTACGTGCGCATCGGCGTCGGCGTGGCGCAGGGCCTCGCCGCGGCGCACGCGGTGGGGGTGGTCCACCGCGACATCAAGCCCGAGAACATCTTTCTCACCGACGACGGCGCGGTGAAGCTCCTCGACTTCGGCGTGGCGAAGACCACCAACGCCTCCATCGCCCGGGGGAGCTCGAACCTCACCGTGGCGGGGCAGGTGTTCGGAACGCCGGCGTACATGTCCCCCGAGCAGGCCAAGGGCCTCGCCGTCGACCACCGCGCCGACCTCTACGCCCTCGCCGCGGTGCTCTACGAGTGCCTCTCCGGGTCTCCGCTCTTTCCCGACGCGACGCCCGTCGAGACCATGGCGCAGCACATCCACGCCGAGCCGATGCCGCTGAGCCAGCGGGCGCCTCGAGGGAGCGTGCCCGCGGCGCTCGACGCGGTGATCATGGGCTCCCTCTCGAAGGAGCCCGCGCACCGCGCGCAGAGCGCGCGAGAGTTCGCCGACGCGCTGGGGCGATCCCTCGACGCGAGCGCGGTCACGCCCGCGTCGCCGCCGACCTCGTCCCGGTGGGCGATTCGCGTCGTCGCCGCGCTGGGGGCGCTCGCGGTGGTGGGCGGGGTCACCCTGGGCCTCTGGCTGCAGCGCAGAAACCTCCCGGTGGAGCCGCCCGCGCGCGGGTCGTCGCACGCCCCGGGCCCCTCCCTCGCGCCCGTCGTCGCGCCGCCGGTCGCCCTCGCCCTCACGGACGCCTCCGCGCAGGCCGACGACGTCTCGGCCCCGCCCAACGACGCGCCGGGCGACGCGCCGGGCGACGCGCCCGTCGCTCCGAACGCGGCCTCGAGCGCGGGTTCGTCGCCGCCGACGACGCCCGAAGTTGCTGCCGCGCAGCAAGACGCGCCGCGCGAGAACTGGTACGGCAGGGCGCGGCGGGAGCTCGCCGCGGGGCACCATGAGCTCGCCGCGGAGTACGCGCAAGAGGCGATCCGACGGCGGCAGCACCAGCGCCGCGCGCGGCTGGTGTACGGCCAGGCGCTGCTCAACCTGGGGCGTCGAGAAGACGCGATTCGGCAGTGGAACATGGTGCTCGCGCAGGATCCCTCGAACCAGGAGGCCCGCCGGCTCCTGCGCTACGCCGACGCCCAGGGGGGCGCGCGTTGAGCGAGGCGCAGAGGTTGCGTCGCCTGGGCGCGTTGTGCGTGGGGGTCGGCGCGCTGGCGTGGCTCTGGGGCTTCGCCGCGGCGCAGGAGCCGAGCTCGGCCTGGCACGTCCGAGGGGCGCCTTCGGCCGTCGACGCCCTCGCCACCCGCGCGTGGATCACGGGCCTCGCGTGCTACGTCGTCGGGGCGAGGGTGACGGGGGTCGATCGGGTCCTGCGGGTGACGGCGTACCTGGGCGCCGCGCTCGCGCTGGGGGCGCACGCCGCGACGGCGTGGACGGGGTGGCTCGGGGTGCAGCTCTTCGACCTGCGCTCCGGGGCGCGGACGATCCTCGCGGCGCGCGTGCTCGGCGGGCTCTTTCAGGGGCTCGCGCTCGTGCGGGCGCTCTGGCGCGCTCAGGTCGACTAGGTCCTCCCCCCGGCGCCTCGCTCTCGCTTCAGCGCCGGGGGGATTCGAGGGTCTTAAGTCGGCGGCGGAACCGTTGGCGTTGGGGGAGACGCCGGTTCCGCTGCTTGCCTTACGCTTAAGCACCGCCCATGCCATCGTCGTGAGCACGAAGTTCCAGGGGGTTACGGGGGCCCTGGAGCGATCAGGGATGCAACTCTGAAAGCCGGGGTTTGCATTCGTGGGAGGGAGGGAGGGCGCCGGGGAGTCCCTGGTGCGGGCTCGACGACGCAATCCGCGGCGCGGAGCCCTTCGGCGCGCGGTGAACGTGATGTAGAGTGCCCGGTGGAGCGCGGGCCACAACTCGGAATCGTGGTGCCCTCGTCACAGGAGACGCAGCATGCGAAGACTTTCCTTGGTCGTTGTCGTCGGCGCGCTTGCAGCGTGTGGCGACAACCAGGCCGTCACCGGAGGGGCCGACACCGGCACCACCGGCGGCGATGGCGCGATGATGTCGGGCGATGCCGCCGACGACGGCGGGATGACCGGTCAGGACGGCGCCGCGCCGAACGACACCGGCTCGACCGACTCGGGGATGACCAGCGGTGACACCGGGATGACCGGCATGGACACCCCGACGCCGGATGACACCGGGATGACCAGCGACGCCGGGATGACCGGCGACGCCGGGATGGGCGGCGACGACGCTGGGATGACCGGCGGCGACGCGGCGATGGGCGACGACGCGGCGATGGGCGAAGACGGCGGCGGCACCGCCTGCGTCACCGAGTCGACGCGCCCCTGCTACTCGGGGCCTGACGGCACCGACGGCGTCGGGCGCTGCCGCGGCGGCACGCAGGTGTGCGGCAACGACCAGATGTGGAGCGCGTGCGCCGGCGAGGTCGTTCCGGCGATGTCGGAGGTGTGCGGCAACGGCATCGACGACAACTGCAACGGCATGGCCGACGAGGGCTGCGGCGAGTGCATGGCGGGGCAGACCCGGCCCTGCTACTCGGGCCCGACGGGCACGCTGAGCCAGGGCCGCTGCGTGGCTGGCACGCAGACCTGCGACTCGATGGGGCAGTGGTCGATGACCTGCAGCGGCGAGGTGCTCCCGGCGTCCTCGGAGACCTGCGGCAACATGGTCGACGACAACTGCAACGGCATGACCGACGAGGGCTGCGGCGAGTGCATGCCGGGCAACACCCGGCCCTGCTACAGCGGCGCCACCTCGACGCGCGGCGTGGGCCGCTGCATGGCGGGCATTCAGGTCTGCGGGCCGAACGGCTCGTACGGCACGGCCTGCATCGGCGAGGTGCTCCCCACGTCGTCGGAGACGTGCGGGAACACGGTCGACGACGACTGCAACGGCATGGTCGACGACAACTGCGGCGAGTGCACGCCGGGTGAGACCCGCGCGTGCTACTCGGGCGCCACGGGCACGCAGAACGTGGGCCGCTGCGTGGGCGGGACCCAGGTGTGCCAGACCAACCGCACCTGGGCGATGGAGTGCACGGGCCAGGTCGTTCCCCAGGCGGAGACCTGCAACACCCTCGACGACGACTGCGACGGCATGAGCGACGAGGAGCCCGACGCGCCCATGGGCTGCGGGCTCGCCAACGCCGCGGCGCGCTGCAGCATGGGCGCCTGCGCCATCGCCACCTGCACCACGGGCTACGCGGACTGCGACACGAGCGCGACCAACGGCTGCGAGGTCGACACCCGCGTGAACGTGAACCACTGCGGCGCCTGCGGCCGCCGCTGCGCCCAGGGGCAGACCTGCAACGAGGGCCGCTGCGAGGGCGGTTCGGGCCTCGAGCTCGCCGCGAACTACCTCCACATGTGCGCGCAGCAGACCGACGGCTCGACGGTCTGCTGGGGCTACAACAACGCCGGCCAGCTCGGTGACTTCACCACGGTGAACCGCAGCGCGCCGGTGACCGTCGACGGCGTCGGCGAGGTCCGCCGCCTCGCGGTGGGCAACTCGCACTCCTGCGTGCTCCGCGTCGACGGCACCGTCGCGTGCTGGGGCATCGGATCCAACGGCCAGCTCGGCGACGGCTCGACGGCGACCCGTCAGGCCCCGACGCCCAGCTTCGGCGTGTCGGAGGCGATCTCGCTCGCGGCGGGCTCGGCCCACACCTGCGTCGTGCGCCGTGACGGCACCGTGCGCTGCTGGGGCTACAACAACTACGGCCAGCTCGGCGACGCGACCACCACCCAGCGCGTGCTCCAGACCGTCGCGATGGGGATCACCAACGGCCAGGAGGTCGTCGCGGGCCAGTCGCACACGTGTGTGCTGCGCGCCAACGGCACGGTGTCGTGCTTCGGCTTGAACTCCAGCGGCCAGCTCGGCGACGGCACCACCGCCAACCGCAGCGCGCCGGTGAACGTCGTGGGCGTGACCGACGCGGTGCAGGTCGCCGTGAGCACCACGCACGCCTGCGCGCTGCGCAGCACCGGCGGCGTGCAGTGCTGGGGCCTCAACAACAGCGGCCAGCTCGGCGACGGGACCACCACGAACCGCAACGCGCCGATCCCCGTGATGGGCGTCACCGACGCGGTGCAGATCGCCGTGGGCGACCGCTTCTCCTGCGCGCTGCGCCAGGGCGGCTCGGTGCTCTGCTGGGGCTACAACAACCTCGGCCAGCTCGGCGACGGCACCACGTCGACCCGCGTGATCCCCGGCCCCGTGCCTGGGATCACCGACGCCACCCGCCTCGTCGCGGGGCTGCAGCACCTCTGCGTGCGCCGCGCCACCGGCGCCGTGCAGTGCTGGGGCGGCGGCACCTACGGACAGCTCGGCGACGGCGGCTTCGCCAACCGCAACCGCGTCGCCCCGGTGATCTTCGCGGTGCCCGCGCCCGAGGGCTGCTCGGGCCCGGGCTGCGGCGAGGTCGGCATGAGCCAGTCGGGCAACACCGGCTGCTCCCTCACCCCCTCGAACCGCGTGGTGTGCTGGGGGTACAACAACTACCGCCAGCTCGGCGACTCGCTCACCACCACCACCAACCGCGCCGGGGCCGGCTACGTCGAAGGGCTCTCGGACGTCGCGCAGGTCAAGGCGGGTCCCTCGCACGCGTGCGCCCGGCTGCGCACAGGCGGCGTGCGCTGCTGGGGCCTCGGCACCAGCGGGCAGATCGGCGACGGCTCGACCACCAACCGCCCCACGCCCGTCGATGTCTTCGGGATCACCGACGCCACGGACCTGGCCGTGGGCTACACGCACACCTGCGTCGTGCGCGCGGGCGGCGCCGTCTGGTGCTGGGGCAACAACACCTACGGCGCCACCGGCGGCGCCACCGCCTCGGCGATCACCACGCCTCGCGCGGTGGCGGGCATCACCGACGCCGTGCAGGTCACCGCGGGCGACCGCTTCACCTGCGTGCGCCTCATGGACAACACCGTGCGCTGCTTCGGCCTCGGCACCAGCGGGCAGCTCGGCAACGGCGCGAGCGCGTCGCAGATCAACCCGGTCACCGCGATCGGGCTCACCGACGCGGTGCAGATCGACGCGGGCGCGAACCACGCCTGCGCGCGCCGCTCGGGCGGCGGGGTCATGTGCTGGGGCCTCAACACCTACGGCCAGATCGGCAACAGCTCGACCTCGACCCGCAACCTCCCGACCATGGTCGGCGTGATCGACAACGCGAGCTGGATCTCGGCGGGCTCGAACTACACCTGCGTGGTCCGGGCGACCGGCGCGGCCCTGTGCTGGGGCTACAACAACTACGGTCAGGTCGGAGACAACACCACGACCAACCGCACCATCCCGGTGTCGGTGCTGGGGATCACCGACGCGGTGCAGATCCACGCGGGCAACGCGGTGACCTGTGTTCGGCGGCAGGACGGCTCGGTGCAGTGCATCGGGTACAACGGCTACGCGAGCCTCGGCGACGGGTCCGCCACCAACCGCAGGACCTTCTCCAACCGCCTGCCGGTCTTCGGTCTCCCCTGATCCTTGCCCGCCGCACGGTGACCGCCGCGCGGCGCTTCTCTCCCCACGGACCTCTTTGATCTCGCGCCGCATGGGATATGTTCCCGGCGATGACGGACGAACTGCGCGAGCGCCTCGCGGCTCACATCACGGAGCACCTCCGCGCGCACCCCCTCGACGGGGTCAGCCTGCTCCTCGGGGCCGTTGATCCCATCGAGGGCGGGCTGCGCGCGTGCTTCGTGACCGACCAGCCCATGTCGTCGGCGAGCCTGCGCCTCCCCGGCGTGGTGAACGACGCGCTGCGGGCCGCCCTCGGCGCGGTCCCCGAGGCGCGGGGCCAGCGCATCGAGGTTCGGGTCGACACCGAGGTCTGAGATGGGAGTGCTCGCCGCGCGGCTCCGTGGAGCGACGCTCTTTCTGCTCACGGTGGTGTGCGTTGGAACCGCCGGGATCCACTCCCTGGGCCACGGGCGCTGGACGTGGTTTCAATCCCTCTATCACACGCTGATCACCCTCACGACGGTGGGCTACGGCGAGCTCCCGGGGATGGAGAACAACCTCCCCGCGCGCGCCTTCTCCCTGGTGCTGGTGATCGCCGGCGCGGGGAGCGTGGTGTACTTCGCGTCGATCGTGACGGCGCTCTTCGTCGAGGGGGAGCTTCGGCACTATTTTCGAAGGAGCAGGATGCGCAAATCGATCGACGGGATGCACGGGCACATCATCGTGTGCGGCGTCGGGAGGACCGGGGCGCACATCGTCGAGGAGCTCTCGCGCTGCGCGAGGCCCTTCGTGGCCATCGACTCCGACGCCGCGGAGATGGAGCGCCTCGAGCGGGAGTACCCCGGCATGCGCTACATCGTCGGAGACGCCACGGAGGACGCGGTGCTGCAGACCGCCGGCATCTCCCGCGCCGAGGGCCTCGTCGCGGCGCTCTCCGACGACCAGACGAACCTCTACGTCACCCTCTCGGCGCGCTCGCTCAACCCGAGCCTGCGGATCATCGCCAAGGCGGTGGAGCAGTCCGCCGTGCCGAAGCTCGCGCGGGTGGGCGCCGACAAGGTCGTGTCGACGAACCGCATCGGCGGGCTGCGGCTCGCGAGCGAGCTGATTCGACCCAACGTGACCGAGTTCCTCGACACGATGATGCGCGACCCGAAGCACGTGCTGCGCATCGAGGAGGTGATGCTCCACGAGGGCGCCGTGTTCTCGAACAAGACCCTCGCCGACGCGGGGATCCGAAGGGTGGCCGACGTGCTCGTGGTGGCCGTGCGCGGCGCCGACGGGAGCTACACGTTCAACCCTGGCGCCGAGACCCTGCTGAAGGTCGGCTGCACCCTGATCTTTCTCGGGGAGCTCGATCAGGTGCTGAAGCTCAGGGCGGCCCTGACCGAGCGCCGGAGCGCCTCGCCAGGGCCGTGAGCCGCGCTCAGAGGATCTGCAGGCGAAAGAGCTGCTGGCCCATGAGCAGGTAGTCTCCGTTGCGGAGGCCGCGCTGCTCGCGGATGCGCACGTACGAGCCGTTGCTGCTGCCCACGTCGGTGAGGGTCAGCTTGCCGTTCACCACGGCGAGGTGGCAGTGGAGCCCGGACACGTAGCCGTCCTCGGGGAAGAGGATGTCTCCGCGCTCGCGCCCGAGGTAGAGCCCGGTGACCGGCACCGGGAAGGCGTTGCCGTAGGCGTCGCGGCCGGTGACCAGGGAGATGCGCCCCACCAGCCCCTCGCTCTCGCTCCCGATGCGCTCGGTGCCGTCGGCGAGGCGGGAGACCTCCGAGAACGCCTCGAAGAGCAGGATCTCCTGCCCGATGCGAAACACGTCCCCGTCGTTGATCTCGACGGCCACCTGGCGCTCGACCCGCACGTACACCCCGTTGAGGGAGCCGTCGTCGCGCACCGTGACCGCGCCCGGCGCGATCAGAAAGGTCGCGTGGCGGGGTGAGAGGTAGGTGTCCTGCTGAAAGAGGGGACCGCTGTCTCGCCCGACCTGGCTCTCGCCCTCGTGGAGGGGAAAGGTCCCCCCCTCGGATCCGTCGGGGCGGATCAGCACCAGCCGCGCGCGCTCGACCATCGCCGGCCGCGCGGGGGGCGTGGGCATCACGTGCGCCACGGGCTGGGCCACGGGCTGAGGCGCGGCCTGCGGCGCGCTCGCCATGTCGAAGCCGCAGGTGATGCAGAAGCGGTTGCCGCGCGGGTTGGGCGTCGCGCAGTTCGGACAACTCGGCGGCGCGCCCGCGGGGTGGGACGCGGGCGCCTGGGCCACCGGGGGCTGCGCCGCGGGGGGCGGCTGGTAGGGCGCCTGGGCCGCGGGGGGCGGCTGGTAGGGCGCCTGGGCCGCGGGGGGCGGCTGGTAGGGCGCCTGGGCCACGGGGGGCTGCTGGAAGGGCGCCTGAGCCACGGGGGCTGCTGGAAGGGCGCCTGGGCCACGGGGGCTGCTGGAAGGGCGCCTGGGCCACGGGGGCTGCTGGAAGGGCGCCTGGGCCACGGGGCTGTTGGAAGGGCGCCTGGGCCACGGGGGCACGGCGCGGCCTCTGCCACGTTCTGAGGCGCCACCGGCTGCGCGGGCCCGCGCCCGTTCACGGCGGGGACGCTCGACGCGGGGGGCGTGGGGCGGAACGGACGGTTGCCACCGCCCGTCTCGCGCGGGAGTTCGTTGCCGCAGCCCAGGCAGAACTTGTAGTGGTCCTGGTTCTCCTTGCCGCACTTCGGACAGACAATCACGGTGTTCCTCCGTCGCTCGCTCTGATGGCTCGAAGCCTCACGCCGAGATGTCCACGCGGAGCAGCTCGCGGCCGATGAATAGGTAGTCGCCGTGCAGGAGCTCGCGCTCCCCATGGATCGACAGGTACGTCCCGTTCTTGCTGCCCGTGTCGACGATTTGATACGCGCCGTTCGCGGTGAGCTCGACCCGGCAGTGCCGCGTGGACATGTACGGGTCGTTGGGGAAGTTCATGTCGCAGCTCTCGCGGCCGATGGTGATCGCGTTCTCTCGCGCGCACACCTGCGTCGCCGACACGCCCCCGCGGAGCACCTGCGCCACGCGAAACGGCGAGGGCTTCTTGGGCGACGAGTAGAACAGCGTGCCGTCGGGCTCGGGGCCGTCGGCCGCGCGGGGCGTGGTCTCGAGGCGAAACACCTGCTCCCCCGAGAGGAAGCAGTCGCCCGGCTGCAGCGCCGCCATGCCCTTGATGCGGAGGTACACCCCGTTCGCCGACGACTCGTCGCGCACGACCAGGCGCCCGTCGTCGCGGTAGTAGAACACCGCGTGAAGGGGCGAGACCCAGTTGTCTCGGTCAAAGAGGATGTCTCCCTGGGTGCGGCCGCAGGGGTGCTGCCGGCCTCCCAGGAGGAACGCCGTCTCGTCCGAGGGGTCGGTCTGAAAGCCCTCGCCCTTGATCACCACGAGCTTGGCCTTGCCGGGCTCGAGCATCTTGGAGAGCAGGAGGGTCTGGGCCGTGACCACGTCGCGCGGGACGGGCTCCCCGCAGCGGCCGCAGAACTTGTGCCCCTGGGGCACCGGCGAGTAGCACTTCTTGCAAACGTAGCTGCGAGCCTGATCCATCAACGCCTCCGTGAGCGCGAATCGCACGGGAATCTTGAAGGGACCCACCGGGGGCCGCGGCGCGTCGTCGAACGGCAGGGCCACCTCGTCGAGCGAGGGGAGCGCCTGGTCGAGCATCGCGTCGAGCTCGGGGTCGATCGTGGGAGGCTCCTCCCGCAAGGGTTCGTCCAACGCGGCGGGGGCGTCGACGAAGAAACCCTGTGAAATCGCAGGGTTGAAAGGTGCGGCGCTTCGCTGGGGCGTCGAAGCGCAGCGATGTCGCGCACGAGGGCACTCGGTCGCAGCCATTGGCGCGAATGCGTCACAGGTCCCACAGACGAAACCGACATCGAGCTCCATCAAGGTGCGCGTCCCCGTCGTTCGCCGCTCGCGAAACGGGCCGTTAGGCTAGGCAAAGGTCCCCGCGGCGTCAAATGAATCCTTGAGGTCACGGGCTCAGCTCTGCCGCCGCGGCGCTCTGCGCGGCGTGGCGGTCCCAGCCCCGCAAGAGGGGGATCGGCGCGACGCAAAGCCCGGCGGCGAGGAGGAACGAGGCCGGCGCGCCGAGCAGGTCGGCCACGCCGGAGCCCAGGAGCGAGCCCGCGAAAATCGCCACGACGTTCAGGCTGGTCAGGGCGGTGTAGTGCATCGCGGCCTGGTCCCGACGGGTCGCGGTCATCAGCCCGGCGAAGAGCGCCGTGGTCGACACGCCGCCCGCGAAGTGCTCCAGCGCGATGAGCCCCGTGGTGAGCCCGCGCGGCGCGCCGAGGCGGTCGATCATCGCAAGGGGGAGCACCGTGAGCGCCTGCATCACCGCCGCGGTGATCATCGCCGCGCGCTCGCCCAGGGAGCGGTGCATCTGCGCGCCGATGAGGGAGCCCAGCACCGACGCGCCCGCGCCGAAGGTCACCACCGCGTGGCCGATCTCGGCGCGGGTCCAGTGGTGGTCGACGAGGAGCGGCTTGATGATCCCCGAGGCCGCGTGGGCGCCCAGCTTGTAGCTCAGCGCCACGGCGGTCACGCGCCACGCGTCGCGGGCGGTGAGGTCGCGGAGCAGCGCGCGCCCGCCGTAGGCGCTCTCCCGCCGAGGGAGCGCGTCGCCCGCGGCGGCGATCTCTTCGGGAGACTCCCCGCGCAGCGCGAAGGCCCCGCCACCGATCGCCGCGATGAGCGCCGCGCACGCGAGCAGCGTGCCCCGCGGGCCCAGGGAGTGCGAGAGCAGGAGCATCCCGCCGCCGCCCACGATCATCCCGACGCGGTAGCCCGCGACCTGCGCGGCGTTGCCGTACCCGCGGTCCTTCTCGCCGAGTGTGCGCACGGCGAAGGCGTCGACGAAGATGTCCTGCGTGGCCGCGACGAGGGCGGCGAGGAAGGTCAGCGCGAACCACGCCGCGAGCACGGGCGGCGGACCCGCGAAGGCCGCGTGCAGCGCCATCACCGCAGAGAGCGCGAGCTGCAGCGCGAGGAGGATCCCCCGCGCGCGGAGGCGCACCGCGGGGCGGTCGGCCACCGACGCCCAGAGGATCTTCAGCTGCCACGGCGCCTGCAGCCAGCCCGTGAGCGCGATGGCCGTGCGCGACGCGCCGCCCTCGCGGAGCACCACCGGCAGGAACTCCGCGGCGAAGCCGAAGGGGATGCCCTGCGCCGCGTACAGCAGGGAGAGCGCCGTGAGCACCCCCGCGCGGCGCTGAGGGTTCACGCGAGGCCCGAGAGAAAGCGCTGGACGGCCTCGGCGACCTCGTCGCGCTGCTCGAGGGGCGCGGCGTGCGAGGCGCCCTCGAGGCGCACCAGGGTCGCGCCGGGGATCTGCCGCGCCATCTGCTCCGCGTAGCGAACGGGGGTGAACGAGTCGCGCTCCGCGGCGATCACCAGCGCGGGCACGCGGATCGACGGCAGGAGGTCTTCGGCGCTGTGCGCGCCCGCCGCCGCGAGCATGCGAAAGAACAGCGCCGGGTCCATGCGCGCGATGTGCTCGAAGTACGGGATCATGTCCTCGGTCTGCATCCGCAGGGCGTCGACCTCGCCGAGCCAGCGACTCGCCGTCGCGAGGAGCTCCGCGGGGCCGCTCTTCCACAGCGCGCGGGCGAGCACGGGGTGGCGCTCGATGAACGACAGCAGCCGCGGGATCGCGTGCAGCAGCGCGTCGCTGCCCTTGAAGGTGCGGGTGATGTTCCCGTAGCTCCCGCACACGAGCACCAGCGCGGCCACGGCCTCGGGGCGCTGGCGGTACGCCTCGAGGCACACCTGCGTGCCCATGGAGTGACCGATCAGCGCCGCGCGGGCGAGGCCCTTCGACGCCAGCACCGCGTGGAGGTCGGCGGCGTGGTCGGCGATGTGAATGCGCGAGAGGTCACGGGGCGTGTCGGAGCGGCCGTGGGCGCGGTAGTTCCAGTGCACCACCCTGCGATCCGCCGCGAG
Organism: Polyangiales bacterium; assembly: GCA_041389885.1. GTDB lineage: Bacteria > Myxococcota_A > Polyangia > Polyangiales > JAWKRB01. The sequence goes on from JAWKRB010000015.1 coordinate 60,670, forward strand.
GGCGACGCGGAGGTACTTCCAGATGAACCCGTCGCAGGCGATGCCGTCGCAGAGCAGGGCGGGCACCCCCTCGCCCCCGCCCTCTTCAGAGACGTAGAGCAGCGTGCCGTCGGCGGCCTCTGCGGTCCCCTCGCGGGTCAGTCGCGCGGTGCTCTCGATCATCGAAGGGGCGGTCGTGGCGCGGCGTCGCCGGCGGGCGCTCGCGGGGTGAGCTCAGTCCTCGTCGCGGCCGCGGGGGTCGTCGGCGGCTTCCATGTCGACGACGTCGTTCACCGACGGGAGCTTGCGGATGTCGGCCCGGGCGAGCTTCCACGCGCGCTGCATGACCCACGAGAGCGAACGGTCGAGGCGCGTCGCCTCCTGCTGAATCTCCACGAGCATGGACTCAGGGAAGTACAGGCTCTGCTTGCGCTTGTCGCTCGGCGACATCATCGGTTCATTCTCTTCTTCTGCGGCCCTTCGCCCGGCCGCGGGAAAGCTCAGCTCACGCGATCGCGTGCGCGAACCCCGTCGGAGGTACGCGCGGCGCACAGCGTGAAGGAGGTACCGACCGCCGCGAAACCTGTCAAGGATTCACGAAGGCCGCGGGCTTGTATGAGGGCGAAGAGGGAGGACGCGGCGCCAGAGGACTCCGGCGCCGCGGAGGGGCGGTCAGGGGCGCGGGCCGAGGGGCGCCACGGTCATCACGTACGACGCGATGCTGTCGGTGATCGAGGTGCCGCCGGTGGCGTTGGTGTAGAGCCGGCCGCGGGCGCACACGTAGTAGGTGCCCGCCGAGAGGCCGGTGGCCCAGTCGTAGACGCCCGCGCGGTTGCCGTCGATGGTCGCGCAGGAGTCGGGGCCCGTGAGCGAGGCCTCGCCGAGGAGCGTGCGGCCGTCGGTGTCGTACACGTTGAGCACGATGCCCTGCGCGCCGCGCGCCGGGCAGGAGCCGTTGCCGTCGCTCACCATCGCGAGGATGCCGCCGTTGGCCGCGACCGTGACCGCGACGCAGTCCTGGTCGCCGCGGGGGAGGGCGCCGGTGATGGTGGTCGAGGCCGTGATGGGCGTGCCCGCCGTCATCGTCTCGTTGTTGGGCTCCATCTCCATGCGCGTCGGCGCGCCGCAGGTGCCGGCGCGGTACGTCGTGGGGATGCAGACCTGGCCCATCGGGCAGGCGGTGCTGCCCCAGAGGGGGTCACAGGCGGCGCCGGCCATCACCGCGCGGGTGCAGGTGCTCCCGCCGGCGAGGTACGAGCCGTTGCAGGTGAGGCCCGTGCCGCAGGCCATCATGCCCGGCGCGCAGGAGGCGCCGGCGACGGAGCCCTCGCGGCGGCAGGTGCCCACCGTGTCGCTGCCGTCGTTGAGCACGCACGAGAAGCCGTCGGCGCAGCCGACCGTCGGGAACTCGCAGCGGCCGCCCTCCATCGCCTGCGTGTTGCAGGAGCCCGTGGCCGCCGTCGTGGGCATCATCGACGTGCAGGTGAGGCCCATGTTGCAGTTGGGCGCGTCGAGGCGGCAGGAGCCGCCCGAGGTGCCCTCCGCGGCGCAGCGGCAGCGGGTGCGGTCGGAGAAGTCGGTGAAGTAGCAGGTCGAGTTCTCGGCGCAGACCGACCACGCGTCGAAGCGCGCGAGCATCCCGTCGGGGACCTCGGTGACGCAGCGGTCGACGGCGGTGCCGCCGGTGCCGAAGGTGCGGCAGGTGAGGCCCATGTCGCAGCGCCCGGTCATCCCCGCGCGGCACTCGGTGCCGGCCGCGGTGCCGTTCGCGCGGCAGGTGCCCGCGAAGCTGCTCGGGTTGGTCGCCACGCAGGTCGCGCCGCCGGTGCAGATCGAGCGGAGCGTGTGGCAGGGCATGCCCACCGCGACGGGGGTGCGGCACTCGTTCGAGAGCGCGTCGCAGGTGAGGCCCATGTCGCACTGGCCGTTGGGCGAGCCCATGGGGCGGCAGTCGACGCCGGCCGCGGAGCCGAGGCTCTGGCAGGTGCCCTCGACCGAGCCGCGCGACGGGTACACGCAGGCCTGGCCCGTGGCGCAGGCGCGGAACAGCGAGCAGGTGCCGCCCGTGTTCACGCTCTCCACGCAGAAGCCCGCGGCGGGCTCGCCGGTGGCGGCGCAGCGGAGCATCGCGTCGCAGGCGGGCGCCGAGTCGCGGCAGAGCGAGCCGGCGGCGGTGCCGCGGGCGGTGCAGACGCCGGTGTCCGCGAACGGGCGAGAGGCCACGCAGTCGAGGCCCTCGGCGCAGCGCATGTCGCGGCCGTCGGTGCGGCAGGCGCCGCCGGCGTTCACGGGCACGAGCTCAGACACGGTGAGGCGGTAGGGGCCCGTGTTGCGCACGTTCATCTGCGTGCGGCCGAAGCCGCCGGCGACGATGAAGATCGACGTGTTCGGCGGGATGATCGGCGTGGTGATCAGCGAGGTCACGCGGCGGTCGGAGCTGCCGGCGTAGTCGGGGTCGTCGTCGTTGCAGATCGCGTTCGACACCGCGGTCCCGGTGCCCGTGGGGCAGCGGGTGAAGAACCACAGCATGGTGTCGAGGTCGCGCGGGGTCTCGTCGTTGGTCGTGCTGATGCGCAGCACCGAGGGCATCGCGCCGGTCGTGTAGCGGTACACCGTCTGGCCCACCGCGCCGATCATGCAGTCGGCGGAGGTGGTGCTGCTCGACGCGCGCAGGGGCATCGTGGTGCCCTGCATCATCGCCGCGGCGGTGTTGTCGCCCATGATGCTGGTGACGTTGCCCGTGCGCATGCCGGCCATGTTCAGGTCGGTGATGGGCAGGCGGCCGCAGGTGTTGCTCGGACCGGTGTCCCCGCGGTCGGCGGGCACGTCGGCCCTGGCCGTGTCGGCGGGCACGTCCATGGCCTGCACCACGTCGGCGCCGTTCACCACGTCGGCGCCGTTCACCACGTCGGCGGCGGAGCCCGCGTCGGGGGTGCCCCCGCCGCCGCTGCTGCCGCAACCCGCAATCGCCGCGCTCATCAAGAGCGCTCCCATTCCCGTCAGCCTTCTCATCGCAAGCACCTCCAGGCGCGCGGAGCGCCCACGCGCAAAGCCCGCTGCTCCCAAATGAACGCACCCGGGCGAAGCAGACAGCGCGCCGCATTCGCACGGACGCACCCATCCCGTCAAGCCGCGCCCCCGCGCGGACGCCTCTCAACCGAGGGTGTCGACGCGCTCGGTCAAGAAGGCCATGAGCTCGGGCCACTGCACCGCGACGTGGTCGTACTCCCCGTGCCGCGTGGGGCGCGCGCGCTCCAGCGCCCGCGCCATCGCGGCCTCGTCGGCCCCCGAGCGCGCCATCGCCCAGGCCTGCAGCGCGCGCAGCAGCCGCAGGTTCGACACCGGCAGCACGGCCTCCGCCGCGGACCACTCCGCCTCGATGCGCGCCGCCACGGCCCGGTCGTCGCCCTGGCGGAGCCCCACGAGGGTCTCGGCCATGAGCACCTTCGCGCGCAGCGGCGGAGACACCCGCGAGAGCGCCCGCGCGAGGTGCCCCTCGGCCCCCGCCGTGTCGCCCAGGATCGCGCTCGCGATGCTCTGCGCCGACGCCAGCAGCGCGTCGAAGCCCAGCACCCGAAAGCGCTCGAACCACCCGCTGCGGGCCACGGCGTCGAAGAGCGCCAGCGCGTGCTCGGGCTTGCCCTGGCGAATGAAGGCCACGCCGCGGTTGAACACCACCTGCGCGTGATAGAACCCCAGCCCCCGCGCCCGCACCGCGAGCGAGTCGAGGCGCCGCGCGGCCTGCTCGAAATCCGCGCCGTAGAGCTGCGCCACGGCCTCGTCGTTCTCGCGCACGAGCTTGAGCGCGCCGCGGCGACGGCGGACGATCTGAGCCAGCACCACCACGTACGCCGCGCCGAAGAGCCCCACCGCGCTCAGCCCGCCGCCGAGCGCGAGGTGCAGCGCCTCGGCGACCGCGAAGACCCCCGCCATGATCCCGAGCTGGCGACCGACGATGGCCCAGCGCCCCCTGGGGTGATAGGTGTCCGGCGGGAGCGCCGCGGCGGCGGCGAGTTCACGCGCCGGAGCGCCGAGTTCTCGATAAGGCGTGGCCATGATGTCCTCGCATTCTTCACCCCATCCCCCCCGAGGCGCCAGCGGTCTCGACGCCGCGAGCGCGTGGATCCCCTCGGCGGTGCTGCTCTCGGCCGCGGCCGCGTGCGCCCTGGGCCTCGCCGCGGAGTCGGCCTCGCCGCCCCCCGCGACCCCCGCGCGCGCCGTCCGCGCGCGCACCCCCGGGCGCGCCGTGGAGATCGCGGGCTCGGGGAGCAACGTGCCGCTCACCCGCGCCCTCGCGCGGGCCTGGAGCGCGGGGCGACCGGAGCGTCAGGCCGTGGTGCACGAGAGCGTGGGCAGCGGCGGCGGGCTGCGCGCGCTGCGCGACGGCGCGGTGGACATCGCGATGGCGTCGCGCCCGCTGCGCCCCAGCGAGGCGCGGGGGATGCGAGCGGTGCGCTACGCGACCACCGAGGTGGTCCTCGCGGCGAACACGGGGGTGCGGGCGAGGGCGCTCTCGCCGGGGGCGCTCCTCGAGGTGCTCCGGGGGACGCGCGCGCGATGGGACGACGGCTCGCCCCTGCGCTTCATCACCCGCGAGGCCGGAGACTCGTCGCACCTCGCCCTCGCCGCGCGCCTTCCGGGCTTCTCCGAGGCCGAGGACGGCGCGCTGCGGAGCCGTCGCTTCATGATGGCCACGAGCGACGACGACCTCCGCGACGCCCTGGTCGAGACGCCCGGCGCCCTCGGCGTCACCGACCTCGGCGGGATGCGCCTGCACGGGCGCCCGCTCACCCGCGTCGCCCTCGACCTCGGCGCGCCCGTCACCAAGGACCTCACCCTGGTCTTCGCCGCGCGCCCCCGCCCCGAGGTCGAAGACTTCGTGACCTTCGCGCGCTCCCCCGAGGGCCGGGCCCTCGTGCGCGCGTCGGGGTACACCGCGCCCGAGGGACCGTGAGCGGCGCGGCCCTGCTCCGCCCCCTCGCCGCGCGGCTCAACCCCGCGGTGGCGGTGCTCGCGGCGCTCCTGGCGACGGGGGCGCCCCTCGCGCACCACGTCATGGGCGTGCTCGCGCTCCGAGGTTCGGGCGCGGCGCTGGCGACCTCCGTGGCCGAGGAGGTCGCCGAGGAGGTGCGGCGCCGGCCTACGCTGTGGCGCTACGACACGATCAAGCTCGTCGCGCACCTGCGGGCCTACCGCGCGCAGCCGGGGGTGGCGCGCATCGAGGTGCTCGACGGCGGGGGCCGGCCCGTCGGCGAGGCCGTCGCGAGGCCGCGGGCGGTGCTGTGGTCCGAGGCCACGGTGCGGGTGCGCGGCGAGGCGCTGGGCAAGGTGTGGGTCGCGATGGACCTGCGCGCGCTGCGGCTGCGCTCCCTCGCGCTGCTCGCGCTGTTCTCCGCGGCGGCCACGGCGCTGGGCCTGGCGGTCTCGCGCAGCGCGCTGGGCACCGCGGCCGAGGCCGAGGGGCGCATCGCGGCGCTGCTGGGCGAGCTCCGCGGCGCGGCGGAGGGTCTCGAGGCGCAGGTGGCCGCGCGCACCGACGAGCTCGCGCGGGCGAACGACGCGCTGCGCACCGAGCAGCGGCGGCAGCGCGAGGTCGTCGCCCGCGCGGTGGCGATGCAAGAGGCCGAGCGCCGCGCCGTGGCGAGGGACCTGCACGACTCGGTGGGGCAGGCCCTCACGGCGATTCGGCTCAACGCCTCCCTCGCCGAGGACGACCCGGACGCGTGGTCCCGGGTGTGCGCGACCACCGACGGCGCCCTCGAGGAGCTGCGCCGCGCGCTGTACCGCTTGGGGCCCGCGGCCCTCGCCGACGCGGGCCTGGCCGACGCGGTGGCGCGCACGCTGGCCTCGCTCCCCGCGGGCACCTCCCTGCGCGTCGAGCAAGACCTCGGGGAGCTCGGCGCGCTCTCCCCCGCGGCCGAGGTGACGGCGTACCGCATCGTGCAGGAGGCGGTGACCAACGCGCTGCGCCACGGGGCCCCCACGCGGCTCTCGGTGGCGCTCTGGCGCGAGGGCGACGCGCTGCGACTGCGCGTCGAGGACGACGGCGCGGGCCTGGGCGACGCGCCCTTCGTCGAGGGCGCCGGGACCCGCGGGATGCGCGAGCGCGCGGAGCTCCTCGGGGGCGAGCTGCGGGTCGAGGCCGCGGCGGGCGGGGGCGTGCGGGTGACGGCGACGATCCCGAGCGCAGGCGACGACCGCGCTGATAGGGTGTGAGCCACGATGAGCGTTCGCGTCGTGCTGGCTGAAGATCACACCATCGTGCGCGAGGGCATTCGCGCGCTCCTGGCTCGCGCGCCCTCCCTCGAGGTGGTGGGCGAGGCCGCCGACGGCCAGGCCGCGGTGGACCGCTGCGCGGCGCTCCTCCCCGACGTGCTCGTGCTCGACCTCTCGATGCCCGTGCTCGACGGCATCGCGGCGATCCCCGAGGTGCGCCGGGCGTCTCCCGACACGGCGGTCCTCGTGCTCTCGATGCACGGCGGCGCGGAGCACGTCGAGCCCGCGCTGCGCGCCGGAGCGCTGGGGTACATCGTGAAGGGCGCGGGGCTGAGCGAGCTCGTGCGGGCGATCGAGCGCGTGGCCCGCGGCGAGCTCTACGTCGACGACAACGCCGCGCGCGCGCCGCGGGGCGCTCCGGCGGCGGTGACCCCGCGGGAGCGCGAGGTGCTCGCCCTCGTGGCGCGCGGGCTGTCGAGCCACGAGGTCGCGTCGGCGCTGTCGCTGAGCGTGAAGACCGTCGAGACGCACCGCGCGAACCTCTTGCAGAAGCTCGAGGTGCCCAACGTCGCGGCGCTCGTCGACAAGGCCCACCGCATGAAGCTCATGCCCTGAGGGACGCGCGACGCCAACGCGGCGTGGCCGATGACGCGGGTTCTGCGCGACGGTCGCCTCGCGCTCAAGGGCAGGGGAAGAGCGTCTGCAGCGCGGCGCTCACCATCGCGGCGGGGAAGGCCGCGGGGTCTTCTCCGCGAAAGGCCGCGGCGAGCTGGTCGGCGGTCGCGGGGTTCGCCGCGCGGGCGGCGCGGTCGAAGAGCGGACCCATCACCTTCACGAAGGCGAAATGCGCGTCGCGCTCGGCGCCCGCGGTGCTCGCCACGCGGTTCACCCGCTCGAGGAGCACGAGGGCGATGGCGCGGGTGAGCGCGCGGTCGAGCTGCGCGCGCGCGCGGTCCCGCAGCGCGGCGTTCATGGGCTCGGCCTGCTGCCAGCAGCGCACGGCGAGGAGCCCGTCCCAGACGCGCGCGTGGGTGGCGGGCTCGAGGGCCAGGGTGCGCCGCGCGAGGCCGTACTGCTCCATCGCGCGCGGGTCGTACTGCCCGGCGGTGTAGTACGCCCAGGCCGAGTCGCAGTCCCGCGGGGTGGCGGTGCAGGTGAGCGACTCCTTGTACGGCGACAGGTAGAGGAACCACAGCAGCGCCGCCTCGATGCGCGCGGCGAAGACCCGCGTCGAGCTCCCCGCCGTCGCGGTCTGCCCCGCGGCGAAGGCCGCGTTGATCACCGGGAGCAGCCTCGACGGACCGACGCAGTAGTCCGGGTTGGCCGTGACCACCGTGGCCATCTGGCAGTCGTTCACCATCGGCTGGGGGTAGTGCTCGTCGCTGCGGCGCTCGACGCGCGAGCCCAGCCCGTTGTCCTGCGCGTAGATCACCCGCGCCGCGGTGAACTCGTCGGCGCTCGGGTCGCGGGTGGGGTCGAAGAAGCCTTGCGCGCGCATCATCGCCGGGTCGCGGTCGATCTGATCGAAGGCGCGCACCCGACCGATGGTGCTGATGCTCATGTCGTTGGGCACGAAGGTCCCGTCGTCGCTCGCGCAGGCGGGCCACTGGGGCATCGACGGCATGCGCGACCGGGGGATGTAGTCCGTCGCGAGGGGCGCGCAGGCGCCCGCGTCGGTCGGGGTGACCACGTCGGTCGGGGTGACCACGTCGGTCGGGGTGACCGCGTCGGTCGGGGTGACCGCGTCGGTCGGGGTGACCGCGTCGGTCGGGGTGAGCGCGTCGGAGCTCGGCACGTCGACGGATTGCGCGTCGCTCCCTGCGTCGGTGGCGGTGGGGCCTGAGGTCTCACAGGCGCTCACGGCGAAGCAGGCGCACAGCACGAGGTACGTCGAAGGGCGAAGCATGACCCGTGGTGGCTACACCGACGCCGAGGGGCTCGAACATCGGTAGAAACCCTCATCCCTGGAGTTCGTCACCGCGGCGCGCGGCGGTGCCATCTTGGGGCGTCACTCCCCGAGGCTCATCCTTCGGGGCCCTGTCGCGAGATGGCACGCGGCGTGTAGACGTACATCGCCATCGCCGTGCGCCGCGCCCTCTACACCGCCCTCTTCGCCTCGCTCACCGCCGCCGCGGCGGCGCAGCTCCCGCCGGGGCATCGGGGGCCGCTCTTTCACGGCGGCGCGCGGCCGATTCGACTGGGGCCGACCCCGGCGGGCGTGTCAGGGACCACCGCCGAGGTGTGTGGGGCGTGCCACGCCGAGATCGCCCAGGAGTGGCGCGCCTCGCAGCACGGCCGCGCGTGGAGCGATCCGGTCTTTCAAGCGGCCTACGCCGTCGAGCCCATGCCCTTCTGCCGTAACTGCCACGCGCCCCTCGGCCGCGCCGACGCCGAGCCCGACGAGCGCGCGGCCCGCGAGGCCGTCTCCTGCGCGGCGTGTCACGTGCGCGGCGGCGCGGTGCTCGCGACCACCGCGACGGGCGCCGCGCCCCACGCCAGCTTCGCGACCAGAGCCCTGGGAGAGAGCGCGTTCTGCGCGCCCTGCCACCAGTTCAACTTCCCCGCGGACCCGGGGAGCCGCAGGGAGGTCTTCGCCACCGACGAGGCGATGCAAGACACCTTCGAGGAGTTTCAGGCGAGCGCGTCGCGCGCCGCGGGCGAGCGCTGCCAGGGCTGCCACATGCCCTGGACGCAGGGGGCCGACGGGCGCAGGCACCGGTCCCACGCGTTCCCGGGGGGGAGCGACGTCGCGATGCTGCGCCGCGGGGTGCGCGTCGAGGTGCGCGCGCGCCGCGAGGGCGACGCGACGGTGGTCGAGGCGCGGGTGCTGCCGGGCGACATCGGCCACGCGTTCCCCACCGGCGACCTCTTTCGCCGCGCCGAGCTCACCGTGTGGACCGACGTCCCCACCGCCCCTCAGGTGATCGCCTTCGCGCGGGAGTTCGCGCCCTCCCTCGAGCGCTCGCCCCGCGGCGCGCTGGTGTTCGTGCGCCGTCAGTCCTTCGACGGCCGCGTGCCTCCGCCGGGCATGGGGACCATCCCCTTTCGCACCCTCCGCCTCCCCGCGGGCGCGACGCGCGTGCGCTGGCGCCTCGACCACCTGCTCATGCCCACGCCCCTGGCGGCCTCGCACGGCGTCGCCGACCCCCGCAACCGCACGCTCGTCCACGAGGGGGAGATCCCCCTGAACCCCGCAGGAGCCCCATGAACACTCGCTGGTTCGCACCCTCCCTGTGCCTCGCCCTCTGCGCCTCCTCCGCGCTCGCCCAGGAGGCCCCCGCGCCCGAGCGCGACGAGGCCCTGGTCGCGCCCGAGCTCCCTGAGGTGCCCGAAGCGCTGAGCGCGGCGGTCGCGCGCCTCACGCCGATCGTCGACGACACCGCCGAGTGCTACACCGAGCGCGGCGAGCGCATGGAGCACGAGGCGGCGGCGAACTGCCCCCAGCTGTACGCGCGCCTCGCGCGGGGCGGCCTCGCGTCGGTGTACGCGATCGGCGCGCAGTTTCGGCCCGTCGAGATCGACCGCGGGCGGCCGCCGCGGGAGCCGATCCGCTACGCCGAGGGGGAAGACGAGCGCGGGCCTCGCCTCGTGCAGCTCTTGACGCGCACCCGCCGCCCCGAGGTCGTGCCCTTTCTCGTCTCGTACCTCGTACGCACCGCGGCGAGCGACGAGAGCGGCGCGTCGTCGACGGTGCTCGCGATCCTCCGCGGGCTCCGCGAGCTCACCGGCGACGACCCCGCGCCCACCGCGCCCTGGGAGAACGACGCGGCGCACCTGCAGTCGACGCGGGCGCGGGTCGAGCTCGCGCGGGCCTGGTCCCGCTGGTACCGCGAGCACCAGGGGAGCGAACCCGCGCGGTGGCGCGCCGAGGGCCTCGCGCGCGCGCAGCGGCGGCTCTCGAGCGACGACCCCGTCGAGGTCTACAGCGCCCTCGCGCGCCTCGCGCCCGTGCGCGCGCAGCGGGCCGCGGTGGTCTCGGCCCTCCACGCGACCCTCGCCCGCGAGGACCTCTCCGCCGCCGCGCGGGTGCAACTCCTCCGCCTCGCGCGGCAGCGCGGGCTCCCGCTCCCGAGGGCGCGCGCGGCGGTGCGCGCATGAGTCGCGCCGCGAAGCTCGCGCTCGTCGCCCTGGTCGGCTGCGCCTCGCGCGCGCCCGCGCCCCCGAGGGCGCTCCCCACCACGGAGCCCGCGAGCGATGTGCCTGTGGCGATCGATGTGCTTGCAGCGCAAGTCGATGCGACGCATGAAGCCGGGCCCGAGCCCCCGCTCCAGGGCGTCGCGGCGATTCACCTGCGCGGCTCCTCGACCTGCGCGCTCCTCGCCGACGGGCGGGTGGTCTGCGGGGGGGGCGACGAGAGCCAGTGGGCGCCTCCGGGCGAGCTCGACTCGAACCTCCGCGCGCCCGAGGGCGTGTCCTTCGTCCCCGACATGCAGGGCGTCGAGGCGCTCTGCGTGACCACGAACATGCTCTGCGCGCGGCTGCGCGGGGGCGAGGTGCGCTGCCGCGGGGGCGTCGCCAGGGAGCTCGACTCGGACGAGGGATCGACCCGCGGGGTCAGCGTCGGCGCGGTGGAGGGGGTGCCCCCGGGGAGCGCCCTGCGCGAGCTCGACGGCGACTGCGTGCTCACGCACCCCGACGGCGCGCGCCGGCGGGTGGCCCTCCCGCGTGGGCTCTCCGACGCGTGGCTCGAGGAGCCCCCCTCGAGCGCCGCGCGCGACTGCGAGCTGCGCGACGGGGCGGCTCGATGCGCGGGCTCGAACGCCCACGGGCTCCTCGCGAACGAGGTCACGCCGTCGTTCTCCCGCGAGGCGCCGTCGTCGCTCTTCGGCCTCTCGGGCGTGCGCGACGTCGCGTTCTCCGGGCGCCACGGCTGCGCGGTCCTCGCGGACGGGAGCGTGCGCTGCTGGGGGCGCAACCTCAGCGGGCAGATCGGCACCGGCGACGCGCGGAGCCGCGCGATCCCCAGCGCCGTGGTGGGCGTCGACGACGCGCGCGCCGTGCGGCTGAACGACGAGATGAGCTGCGCGGTGCGCGCGTCGGGCGAGGTGTGGTGCTGGGGGACCTCGATCCGGGGGCTCTTCGGCGCCGACGGGGTGACGTCGCGCCTCGCGCCCGTGGCCATCCCGGGGCTCTCCGGGGTGGCCGACCTCGCGCTGACCGACAGCGCCGCCTGCGCCCTCAAGCGCGACGGCACCGTCTGGTGCTGGGGACGCGACGCCTGGAGCGCCCCCGGCGCGCGCGCGCCGGACTGGCAGATTCGCCGGGTCTCCATCGCCCGCTGACGCATTCCCGGCGCGGGGCGGATTGCGTAGAGTGCGCCCACGAACATGCTGGGCGGACGAAAGCAGATCCTGGTCGCCGACGATGAGAACAACCTCCGTCGCATCCTCGCGGCGCAGCTCCAGAACGACGGCTACGACGTCTTCGAGGTGGGCGACGGGCGCGCGGCGATCGAGGCCCTCGGCGAGCACCACATCGACGCGGTGATCACCGACCTGCGCATGCCGCAGGTCGACGGGCTCGGGGTGCTCAAGCACTGCCAGGAGCACCTGCCCGAGCTCCCGGTGATCCTGATCACGGCGCACGGCACGGTGGAGACCGCGGTGCAGGCGATGCGTCAGGGGGCCTTCGACTTCATCTCCAAGCCCTTCGACCTGGCCGAGATTCGCAACGTGATCGCCAAGGCCGTGCGCACCGGAGACCTCCGCGGGAGGGAGGTGCAGCTCGAGGGCGGCGCCGGCGCCGGGCGCTACAAGATCATCGGCGGCGACCCGGCGATGACCGAGATCTACACGATCCTCGAGAAGGTCGCCGACACGCCCGCGACGGTGCTGATCACCGGCGAGAGCGGCACGGGCAAGGAGCTCATCGCCCGCGCCCTGCACGAGAATTCCTCCCGCAGCGACAGCGCGTTCATTCGCGTCAACTGCGGCGCCATCCCCAGGGACCTCATGGAGGCCGAGCTCTTCGGCTACGAGCGCGGGGCCTTCACGGGCGCGGTGAACTCCAAGCCCGGGCGCTTCGAGCTCGCCCACGGGGGCACGCTCTTTCTCGACGAGATCGGCGAGATCCCGGTGGAGATGCAGGTGAAGCTCCTGCGGGCGATTCAAGAGGGCGAGATCGACCGCGTGGGGGGCATCAAGCCCATCACCGTCGACGTGCGCCTCGTCGCCGCGAGCAACCGCGAGCTGAAGCGAGAGATCGTCGCGGGCCGCTTTCGCGAGGACCTCTTCTACCGCCTCAACGTGGTGCCCATTCACCTCCCGCCGCTGCGCGAGCGGCGGTCGGACATCCCCCTCCTCGCGCAGCACTTCCTCAGCATCCACGCCCTGCGCTTTCGCAAGCCGATCTCGCAGATCTCCCCCGAGGCCCGCGAGGCGCTGGTGAACTACGGCTGGCCGGGGAACATCCGCGAGCTCGAGAACGTGGTCGAGCGCTGCGTGCTGCTCTCCGACGGCGACACGATCCGCCTGCGCGACCTCGCCCCCGAGGTGCGCGCGGCCTCCCCCGGCGCGGCGGGCGCGGCCGACGAAGACGACGACGAGCAGGACGACGGCGCGGGCGGGGGGGGGCTCAAGGAGCAGGTGCGCGAGGCCACCACGCGCCTCGAGCGCGAGATGATCGTGCGCGCCCTCGCGCAGACCGGGACCAACGTCACCCAGACCGCGCGGCTCCTGAAGATTTCGCGCAAGAGCCTTCAGATCAAGATGAAGGAGCTCGGCCTCCGCGAGCAGAGCTGATCACCGGGCGCAGCGCGGCGACGTCGTCGGTCACGATCCCGTCGGCGCCGATCGCGAGGAGCGCGCGGGCGCGCTCGGGGTCGTTCACCACCCAGTAGTCCAGCCGCAGGCCCAGGGCGTCGCAGCGCGCGCGCATCCACGCCCCGCCGAGGTCGATGTGCTTGTGCCGGTGGGGGATCTGCATCGCGCTCCCCGCGGTGAGCGCCCGGGCGAGGGGCAGCGGCGCGAGGGCCGCGACGAGGGCCCCCCGCGCCCCGAGGCCCGTGCGCCCCGCGTAGCCCAGCGCGCGGACCCGCGCGAGGACGTCGTCGTCGAAGCTCGTGAGCAGCACCCGGTCCTCGGCCCTAGCCGCGCGCACCTGCGCCACGACCGCGGTCACCATCGCCGGGCGGCGCGACTTGATGTCGACGTTGAAGAACGCGCCGGGGAACTCCCGCAGCGCCGCGTCGAGGGTGGGCGCCACGCAGCCGCGCCCGCGCCACGACGCGCCGTCGCGGTCGGTGAAGGTCGCGCCGACGTCGACCCCTCGGAGCTCCGCGAGGTCCAGCTCGCTCCACGCCGCGCGCACCCCCGCGGTGCGCAGCGCGTCGTCGTCGTGCGCGAGGATCACCGCGCCGTCGCGGGTCAGGTGCGCGTCGGTCTCCACCCCGTCGGCGCCGAGCTCCAGCGCGCGCGCGAAGGCCTCGAGGGTGTTCTCCGGGCGCTCGGCGGAGGCGCCGCGGTGCGCGAGGAGCGCGGGGCGCGGCAGGCGCATCACCGCGCGCCGCCCTTCGCGAGCAGGCTCATCGCGCGGCGCGCGGCGCCGCCGAGGGTGAGCACGCAGGGGTCGCAGCCCCGCCGGCAGCACGTGGGCCACGCTCTGGGGGCTCTCGAGGTACGCGTGCACGCAGCCCACCAGCGAGTCGTCGAGGTGGGCCTCGCGGCAATGCCTGCGCCACGGCCTCGGCCACGCGCTCGGCCATCGGATCGTTCATCACGCCCTTTCGTTCAAGAGGCCCGACGGCAACCGGGCGCCGCGCGGTGTAGACTGCGCCGCCTCCCGGCACGGGTGACGGAGCGCGTGGATGAAGCCTGTCTCGCAGTCATTCTTGATCATCGTCGCATTTTCTCCTGGTCTCACCTGCCGACCTGCTTCGGCCTCGGGCCCGCACCCGCGGCGCGGGCCGAGCCTCACGCGCCGCGTCCGCGCCCGCGCCCGCGCCTGCGCCCGGCGCCACGCCTATGCTGCGCAACGCGGCCTCACCTGAACGCCGCAGCAGGACTCCGACCGCATCCTCGTGGGCACCTCGCCCGCGCTGGGTCCCGCCTTCGCGCCGGACGGTGGTCGAGTTCAGCGATTTCGAGTGCCCTTCTGCGGCGGCGGTCAGAGGCCACGCTCCGGCAGCTTCGGCAGCGCTACGGCGACCGCGTGCGGCAGTGGGAAGAATCCCCTCGAGATGCACCCCAGCGCGATGCCCGCCGCCGAGGCCGCGCAGGAGGCCCTCGCGCAGGGCGGCGCGGAGAAGTTCTGGCAGCTCCACGACCTGCTCTTCGCGAACCAGTCGGCCCTCGACCGCCCGTCCCTCGAGCGCTACGCGCAGCAGATCGGGCTGAACCTCCCGCGCTTTCGCGCGGCGCTCGACAACCACACGCACCGCGAGGCCATCGAGGCCGACCGGGCGCTGCTCCAGCGCCTCGGGGGCCGAGGCACGCCGAACTTCTACGTGAACGGCGCGAACCTCCGCGGGCAGCAGCCCCTCGAGACCTTCGCCGCGGCGGTCGACGCGGCCCTGGAGCGCGCGCGCTCGGCGGCGCCCGGGCGCGCCTACGCCGACGGCGTCACCGCCGCGCTCACCCCGCAGCCGGGGCAGGGCAACACCGGGAGCGCCGACGACCCCAACGCGGTGTTCCGCGTGCCGGTGGGCACGTCGCCGGTGCTGGGGCCGCCCACCGCGCTGGTGACCGTCGCGGTCTTCTCGGATTTTCAGTGCCCCTTCTGCGCCCGCGCCGAGCCCACCCTCGCGGCGCTGCGCACGCGCTACGGCAGCGACATCCGCTTCGTGTGGAAGAACGAGCCGCTGAGCATCCACCCCCTCGCGCGCCCCGCGGCGCAGCTCGCCCACGAGGCGCAGGCGCAGCGCGGCGCGGCGGGGTTCTGGCGCGCCCACGACCTGCTCTTCGAGCACAACACCGAGCTCGAGCGCCCGGCCCTCGAGGGCTACGCCCGCACCCTGGGCCTCGACCTCGCGCGGGTGCGCCGCGCCCTCGACACCAACGCCCACGACGCGCAGATCAACGCGGACCACGAGCTCGCGCAGGCCCTCGGGGTGAGCGGCACGCCGGCCTTCTTCATCAACGGGCGCAGGCTCGTGGGCGCGCGCCCGGTCGAGGCCTTCGCCGAGGTGATCGACGCGGCGAAGCGCGACGCCGAGACCATGATCCGCACGGTCCCTGGGGTGACCCGCGAGAACGTCTACGAGCGGATCATGGCCAACGCCCTCACCGGCGTACGCGCCGCGGCGGCGCCCGACCCCAACCGGGTCTTCAACGTGCGCCCGGCGCGCAACGCGCCCTCCTTCGGCGGGGCCAACGCGCGGGTGGTCATCGAGCACTTCTCCGACTTTCAGTGCCCCTTCTGCGCGCGGGTGGTGCCCACGGTGGAGCAGATCCGCGAGCGCTACGGCGACCGCGTGCGCCTCGTGTGGCGCAACTACCCCCTGCGGATCCATGACAACGCGATGATCGCCGCCGAGGCCGCCATGGAGGTCTTCGCGCAGCGCGGCAACGCGGGCTTCTGGGCCTTTCACCACGTGCTCTTTCAGCACCAGGACGCCCTCGACCGCCCGTCCCTCGAGCGCTACGCGCAGCAGGCCGGCGTCGACATGGCCCGCTTTCGCGCGGCCCTCGACAACCACACCCACCGCGCGCGGATCCAAGACGACATGGCCGCCGGCAACTCCACCGGCGCCGACCTGGCCATGCCGTCGTTCTTCGTCAACGGTCGCTTCTTCGCCGGCGCGCTCCCCCTCGAGGAGTTTCAGCAGCGCATCGACGCCGCCCTCGCCGCCGCGCCTCAGCGCTGATCGACCCGCCTGAGCGCGCCCGCCGTCGCGCCCCCCGCGATGCGCAGCACGCCGTCGTCGCCCGCCGCGCCCAGCGCGAGGCCGCCGTCGGGGAGCGTCGTCGCCCACACGCTCCCCGGAACGAACCCCCTGCGCGGCAGCGAGATCGGCGCGGCGAGGGGCGCGCGGGGAGTGGGGGCGCCGGCGGCGATGCGGCGCGCGTGGGCCACGGCGTCGAGCTGCGGAACGGAGAAGGCCGTCTCGCTCATGCGCTCGAGCATCGGGAGCGCCTCGGCGCCCTCGAGCCTCGCGAGGGCCACGGTGGCCGCCTGCCGGGCGTCGTCGTCGACCTCGCGCAGGGCCATGGCCCGGAGCGCCGCGCGGCTCCCGCGGCCCCCCAGCGCGCCGGCCGCGTGGGCGGCGGACTGCCGCGCGAGGGGGTCTGCCGAGCTCAGCCAGGCGCGCAGGGTCTCGTCGTCGACCGGAGCGCCCGCGCGGGCGGCCGCGCGCATCGCCGCGAGGGCCGCGGGCGAGGGGAGGTCGCGCTCGCGCCGAACCAGCGCCGCGAGGGCCTCGGCGGCGAGGAGGTCCCCCGCCACGGCCCGCTCGCCCAGGACCTCGACGGCGCGCACCCGGTCCCCCTCGACGCGGGCCTCGGCGAGGGCGCGAACCAGCGCGGGGGTGCCTCCCGCGAACCCTCCCGCGGCGGCCTCGCCCAGGGCCTCGTCCAGCACGTCGAGCACGGCGTCGGAGGACTCGCGCGCGCGGCGGGCGCGGAGGAGCCGGTCGACGTCAGCCCCCCCCAGGGCGCGGAGGCAGCGCGCGGCGGCGGCCCGGTCGTGGGAGACCGGCGCGTCGAGGTACGCCGCGCAGGCGGGCGCGAGCGCGCGATCACCCAGCGCCGCAGCGGCTTCGAGGGCGGCGACGCGGGTCAGCGGCGCGGCCATCGCGCGGGCGAGCACCGCCGGGTCGAAGGCGCCGCCGAGGGAGCCCAGGGCCCGCACCGCGCGGGCGCGCAGCCCGTGGAGGCGCTCGTCGGCGGCGAGGGCGCAGAGCCGCGGGGCGGCCTCGACGAGGCGCAGCGAGGCCACGGCGTCGATGGCCGCCGCGGTGAGGGGCTCGAACACCGCGCTCCGCGGCGCGTCGAGGGCCTCGAACACGGCGCCTGACCACCGGGGGTCGCCGTGCTCGCCCAGCGCGCGAATCACCACGGCGCGGCGCTGCGGGTTGGCCGCCGTCTGCTGCAGCGCGGCCGAGAGCAGCGCCGTGGGCTGCGCCGCGAGTCCGCGCGCCGCGAGGCGCGTGAGCGACGTGTCGACCGCCCGCGCGGGCGCCGCGCGGGCGAGGATCTCCCCGAGCTGATCTGCGTCAAGCTGGAGGGTGAGCGCCCGCAGCGCCGCGCGCCGCGCGAGGTCGGGGATCAGGCCGTTGCCCAGCGCCTCGGTGAGCCGCAGCGCGCCCTCGTGGGTGCCGCGGGTGAGCCGGGCGAGGGCCGAGACCTCGGCGAGGGCCGCCGCGGGGTCGCGCTCGTGGGCGAGGGCGAGGCGCAGCGCGTCGGTGGGGTTCTCGCCCGCGACGCGGGAGTCGGGCGCGTGCTCGTAGATCCACCAGGCGGCGTCGGCCCGCGCGGCGGCTTCGGGCGCTCGCAGCGCGGCCACCCTGGGCGCGACGCCGACCGAGGCGCTCCACGGCGTCGCCGCCGCGGGCGACGCCAGCGAGGCGGCGAGGGCGAGGCACCGTGCAAACTTGCAACGCACCCCTGACGTCTTTAGGGGTGGTATTGTCGTGAAGGTCTGCATCGTGCGGCGAACGTGCGATGATAGTAGCTCCAGCGCGACCGCCGCGTGAAGCGCGGTGTTCGGGTCGAAGGAGGCGTGAGAGCCCAGTGCGTATCTGCCCCAAATGCCGTGCCCGCTACGACGCCAGCGTGAGCAAGTGCTCCGTCGATGGCCGTCGCGTGGTCACCCTCGCGGCCTTCGCCGCGGGGGGCGGCGACCCATTGCTGGGGCAGACGATGGCGGGTCGCTACACCCTGGTCTCCCGCCTCGGCGCGGGGAACATGGGCACGGTCTACCGCGCCGAGCAGGCGCCGCTGAACCGCGAGGTGGCGTTCAAGGTCCTGCGCAAGGACCTCGGTCGCGACCCCGAGACGGTGGTGCGCTTCGAGCGTGAGGCGGTGATGCTCTCGCAGCTCAAGCACCCCAACACGGTCACGGTGCTCGACGCCGGGCGCACCGAAGAGGGCCAGCTCTTTCTCGCGATGGAGCTCCTCGAGGGCGAGATGCTCAGCACCCGGCTCAAGCGCGTGGGCTGGCTCGGCGTCGACGAGGCGCTGCGGGTGGCGATGGGGGTGCTCCGCTCCCTCGACGAGGCGCACGCCAAGGGGATCATCCACCGCGACCTTAAGCCCGACAACATCTTCCTGGCGCACGTGCACGGTCGGCCCGACGAGGCCGAGGTGGTGAAGGTCGTCGATTTCGGCATCGCGAAGATCCGCGACGGAGACCGCCCGCACGGCCTCGATCCGCTCAAGACCGCCGAGGGCACGGTCTTCGGCACGCCTCGCTACATGTCCCCCGAGCAGGCCCAGGGCAAGGCCCTCGACGGCCGCAGCGACCTCTACGCCGTGGGGCTCCTGCTGTTCCACATGCTCAGCGGCGATCCTCCGTTTCTCGAAGACGACGCCGTGGTGGTGATGGCGCACCACATCAAGACGGTGCCGCCGCGGCTGCGCACGGTGGTCCCGTCCCGGGAGATCCCCGAGGAGCTCGAGGCCCTGGTGGCCCGTGGCCTCGCGAAGGACCCGGCCCTGCGCCCGCAGACCGCTCAGGAATTCCTCGCGATGCTCGAGGCCGTGCGCGACGGCCGCCGGGCGACGCCCGCGCCGGGGGTGGTCCCTCCGGCGACCTCGACGTTTCCGCCCACGGTGAGCGCGCCTCTCGGCGCTCGGGGCTCGCTATCACCGCGATCGCCGCCGCGGTGACCCTGGGGCTCGTGGGTCTCTCGCGCCTGATCGTCTCCACCACGCCCAGCCCCGCGCTCTCACAGTCGACCCGGGCGATCATCGTCCGCCGCCCCTCCGAGGCGCCCCGGGTCGCTCCCCCGCCGGCCGCGTCTGCCCCCGCGCCCCTGGCGCCTCCGGCGGCCCCCGCGCCGCCGAGCGACGAGGTCGTGGCGATGCCCGAGGCCGCGCCCGAGGCCGCGCCCGAGGCCGCGCCCGAGGCCGCGCCCTCCCCGACGCGGCACCGTCGGCACCGTCGGCACCGTCGGCGCAACGAGCGCATCGCCCGCGAGAACGCCGGCCAGCCGTCGATCGAAGCCCCTGTGGCGCAGCACGCTGCGTCGTCGAGCACCGCGCCTCGCCCCGCCTCGGCCTACGACCGCTGGAACGACTGACCCTCAGCGCCTCGGCGCGCCCAGGGCGGCGCTGAAGCTCACCGGGTAGCGCCCTGCGGGCAGCGCGCGCAGCGAGCGGAGCGCCCGGCGGCTCGCCTCGGCCGCCGCCTCGGCCGCGGGAGGGAGGGCGCGAAGGAGCTTGCCCTTGCGCATCTTGGGAGCCAGCAGGGGCACCCCCGCGTCGCCGGGGCCCAGCGGGGCGTCGGCGAGGTCGACGGTGTCGCCGAGCATCGCGCCGTCGGGGGCGAGGCGGCGCCACACCTGGGTTCGTCCACGGAGCGCGTCGCCCTCGGGCCCGACCCGCGCGTCTTCGAGGGCGACGAGCTCATACGCCCCGTCGAGGAGCGGGGCCTCGGGAGCCCCCGACGCGGCCTGCGTGGCGCCGCGGGACGCGCGGATCACCCCCAGCAGCAGCGTTCGCAGCGCGCGGACCTCGGCGAGGGTCCCCTCTACGCGGAGCACGGGCTCCCCCGCGAAGACCGCCTCGCCGTCGGAGACCGCGTCGAGGTCGCCGCAGAAGCGAAACGCCTCCAGCCAGCTCAGCAGCGCGTCTGATCGCACGTCGGCGAGCTCGGGCGCGGCGCGCAGCCGCGTGAGGGCGACGTCGCCGAAGCGCAGCGCTCGAATCGCGCGAAGCGAGTCGTAGATTCCTGAAATCAGAAGAAATTGACCGGGAGAGGGATGCCCGCGCAGCGAGAGCTCGAAGACCGCGCGGCGCCCGGCGAGGCCCTCGCGAAGGTAGGCGCCCAGCGTGGCGAGCTCGTTGCGGTCCGTAAGCAAGGCGTCCATCCAGGGTGCCGTGATGGCGCCACGGGATGAGCCCTCGGCGCAAGGACTGAATTCCGCCCAAATGCACTTGAAATGGGGTGCGAACTGTGGGCTTCAGCGCGGGGCGATGACCCCTCGGTCGGCGAGCCAGCGGGCGACGGCGCCGAAGGCCGCGCCGCGGCCGAACTGCAGCATGTGCCCGCCCACGAAGGTCTGGGTGGGCCCGTCGCCGAAGTGCCCGCGCAGGCGCTCGGCGTGGGAGCCGCGGGTGATGCGGTCGCCGGAGGCCGAGAGCACCATCACGTCTTCGCCGCGGAGCCTCGGGGGGCGGGCGAAGGGCGAGACCACCCGGTAGGCGTCCTCGATGCGGGGGACCAGCCAGGCCGGCGGCGCGTCGGGGCGCCCCTCGCGGTGCTCGACGTAGGCGTCTCCCAGCGAGGCCAGCGGGATCATCAGCACCGTGGGCGACACCGACGCGTCGACCGTCGCCAGGAGGGCCGAGGTGTACCCCCCGAGGCTCATCCCGAAGGTCATCACCCTGGGCGACCCGCGGCCCCGCAGCCAGCGGGCCCAGGCCCTGAGGTCGTGCACGGCGTGGGCGAAGCCCTCGACGGTGCGCCAGGGGTCGCGGCCAGGAAAGATCCCGCGCTGCCCCGGCGTCGCCCGCTCGCCGTGAAAGGGCAGCACCGCCAGCATCACGTCGAGGCCCAGGTCGTAGAGCCAGCGCGCGTTGAAGGCCCGCTCCTCGAAGGCCAGCGCGCCGCCGAGGTACCCGTGCACGCAGATCACCGCGGCGCGGGGCGTGCGGTGCCGCAGCAGGCGCGCGTGCGCGAAGCCGTTGCGGGCGTGGGCGACGTAGCGCTCCCGGGGAGAGGGGTGCACGGTCTCGAAGGCGCTGACGAAGCGCAGGTCGTCGACGGTGCCGCCGTCGCTCAGCGCCCGCGACGCGAGGACCTCGACGGAGACCTCGCCGGGGGGCGCGAAGAACGCGTCGGGCTCGGAGAGAAAGCGCGGGTCGCCGTAGGCCTCGGCGACGCGGGCGAGCTCGGCCAGCGCCTCTTCTCCGCTGCGCGAGGGGGTGCCCGCGCGGTCGAGGGCCAGGCTCACCACGGCCTCGTCGAAGGCCGCCCCCGCGCGGTGCATCGCGGCGTTGGAGAGGCGCTGGAGCTCGGCGAGGAGCCGCGGGGTCACGGCAGCCCGAGGGCGCGCGAGGGGCCGTCGGGGCCGGGGCGGAGGCGCCAGGCGAGGCTCATCTCGCCGCCGGGGCCGCGGTCGACGGCGAAGATGGCGCTCTTGGGAAACTCCGGCGCGGCGCGGAGCTCGAGCAGGGTCGCGACGGCCTCGCTGAGGGTGGGCTCGTGCCCCACGAGGCAGAGCGGACCCGCGCCGTCGAAGGTGCGCGCGAGGTCGACGACGGCGTCGAGGTCGCCCACCGCCAGCTCGCGAAACACCGCGGCGTGGTCGAGCTCGCAGGCGCTCAGCACGATCTCGGCGGTCTGCACCGCGCGCACGAGGGGGGAGGTGAGCAGGGTGACGGGGGCCTCGTGCGCGGCGAGCCAGCGCGCCACCCCGCGGGTCTCGAGGCGCCCGCGGGGGGTGAGCCAGCGCTCGCCGTCGGTGCGAGCGCCCGCGTCGACGGCCTCGCCGTGTCGCATGAACAGGATCCGCATGGGGCAAGCGGTAGCACGAACTCGCCCGCTGGGGTTTTCGCGCCCCGGATCACGATCGGTACTACAGTACCGACCATGAGACTCCCCGGCACAGGCGAGCTGCTGTTCATCCTCCTGCTGTGCGTGGTGGTGTTCGGGGGCTCGAAGGTGAACTGGCTGGGCGACATGCTCGGCGGCTTCGTGCGCAATTTTCGCCGCGGCGCGAGCAACGACCCGCGCATCGACGTGCGGCGCGACGCCGACCCCCCGGCCTGAGCGGGCTGGGAGCGCGGTCGAAGATGTGGGAGAACTCCCCTCGCGCGGCGTGACCCGAGGCGCCGGGCAGGAAAGGATCTGGCGATGAGATTTCGTGGGATGATCCCGCTGGCGACGCTGCTGGCCCTGGGGTGCTCCCGCCCGACGCCCGCCGCGCAGGGGGCGCCGAACGCGCCCGCGCAGGCGAGCGCCGAGCGTGAGATTCCGGGGATGACGGTGGAGGAGCTCGCGGGGATGATCGACCGACACGAGGCGGTCGCGGTCTACGACGCGAACGGGCGCGAGCGCTACGAGCGGGGGCACATCCCCGGCGCGCGCTTCGTGGGGCACGACCAGGTGACCGCCGACGTGCTCCCGCAGGACCGGTCGACCCGGCTGGTCTTCTACTGCTACAACGAGCATTGAATGGCGTGCCACACGGCCGCGCGGCAGGCTGCCGCGCTCGGATGGACGAACGTCTTCGTGCTCCCCCCCGGCATCATGGGCTGGACCGCGGCGGGCAAGCCCGTCACCACGGGTCCCAACGCCTGACCGCTCGCTGAATTCAAGACCGACCGCGGGTGGGAGCGCCCCCCGACCTACGCGGCCGCCGTCGCGTGCGCGGGCGGCGAAGCTCAGGCACCCCCGACGCGCGTCGGCTGAGGCGACGGCGCGTCAGCGCGCCGCGTCGGTCTCGGCCTCGACGTGCACCGGGTTGGTGAACGCGTAGGGCGTCCCCCGCGACCGCGGGAGCACCATCTCGAGGGAGCCCTCGGCGCCCCGCGCCGTGGCGAGCACGTAGCTCCCGGGGGAGAGCTCGAGGCTCACCTCGCGGTCGAGGCGCAGCGGCGCCGAGGTCACGGGCACGTCGAGGGTCGCCGCGCGCTGTCCGTCGCGCCAGAGGGTGACCTCGCGCACCGTGACCCAGGGGGCGGCGAAGACCTGCACCCGCGCGCGGGCGGTGACGGTCCCGGTGACGCGCAGGGGGTCGCCGGGCTCATGGCCGTCGACGGTGAGCAGGAGCATCGGCCCCGAGGTGGCGAAGGCCCTCCCCTCGCGCAGCGCGCGGAGCACCGCCGCGGTGTCGACCGCGCCCTCCGCCGCGCCGGGGAGGTGGACGTACGTGCGTGGGTACCCCGCCCACTGAAACGCGACGGCGTGCGAGTCGCTCGAGCCCGTGGCGACGTAGCGCCCGCCCGCGCTCAGGAGCCCCATGTAGTCGCCGAGCACCCGCTCCACCGCGGCGATGTCGTTGAGGTAGAAGCCGTTGAACACCTCGATGGCGTCGAAGGTCGCGTCGTAGCGGGCGTCGCGGGCGCGGCCGGTGGCGGGGTCGAGGCCCATCACCTCGAAGTACCCGATGTTCGGCTGCATCCTGGGGTGGTTGACCTGAATGATCGCGCCCGGGTCGCGCCGCCGCGCCGCGCGAAAGATGTCGCCGGGGGCGACGTCGACCCACGGGGGAGGGCCCCCCGCGGGGGCGGTCAGGTCAGGGGGATAGGGGAAGATGTTGAAGTGTCCGAAGGGGCTCGCGCTCTGGTCGGTGGTGACCTCCACCGCGGGCACCCAGCCCAGGGGCTCGGTGACGTTGGGCGGGAGCACGGCGACGCCCGGGAGGTAGCCCCCGACGACGTTGTGCTCGGTGGGCGTGGCGAAGCGAACGCCCTCGGCGACGAGGGAGGCGACGCGGTCTTCGAGGGTCACGGCGCTGTCGAAGCTGGGCGCGGCGTGCACGTGAAGGTCGCAGGGGATCCAGTCTCGCAGCGAGATCGCGCGGGAGAGCCGCGCGTCGAGCTCGGCGCGGGTGGTGGGGGTGACGGTCACGTCCTGCTGCGAGAGGGTCCACTCGGGCCCGTGCGAGACCGTGACCCGGTAGCGCCCCGGCGGGACGTTGAAGAACGCGTGCCCCGTCGCCGCGACCACCACGGGCCCGGCGCCCGCGCCCCGGTGGTTGGGGCCGAGGACGGGGTCGCCCTGCGGGGCCACGCCGCGCACGGTGATCCGCACCGGGAGCGCGTGCCCCGTCGCGTCGTCGACGGCGGTGACCCGGAGGGTGCCGCCCGGGGGGAGGGTGAGCTCGAGGGGGAGCTCTCCGCTGCTCTGGGGCGTCACCTCGAGGGCCACCGGGTCGCCGTCGGTGTAACCCGGCGCGCTCACCCACGCCTGGTAGCGCCCGGGGCGCATCGGGATGCGGGCGCTGCCGCGCGCGGCGTCGGTGCGCATCACCACGCGCCCGGCGTTGTCGACGACGTGCACCGTCGCGGTGGCGCGGTCGGCGCCGAGGACCCGCACGCGCTGACGAATCACCCGCTCGCCCCGCGCCTCGGCGATGGCCTGCGCGACCTCGTCGAGGCCGCCCTCGCGGAGCACCAGCAGGGCCTCGTCGGCGCTGCGCACCCCCGGCGCGAGGGGCAACGCAGGACCGAGCGCGTCGGTCTCGGCGCTGAGGGCGACGCCCTCGTGGCGGTCCTCGTGGCGGCGGAGGTAGAGCGCGTCGAGGGGGGTGATGCTGTAGGCCGAGGCGACGCCGTCCTGCGCGAGCCCGACCCAGGGCGCGCGGCCCTCGCGGTCGGTGGGCGGCGCGTCGAGGGTGGGCGCGAAGGGGGTCGCGCTGCCGTAGTCCAGCCGCGCGCCCCAGCGAAGACCCGCGACCGTCGTGGTGCCCACGTTGTGCACCATGGTGCGCACCCGCAGCGCGCCGCGCCCGGCCTCGATCCAGAACACGCGCTCGATGTCGAGGGAGACCCCGCCGCGGCGCACCCGGGATCGCTCGCGGAGGGCGGGCACTCCCCGAAAGAGCGTCGGGTCGAAGCGCCGGTCGATCTCGGCCATGAGCCGCCCCTCGGCGTGCACCACGGGCATGAGGGTTCGTACGGTCTCGCGCTCGGGGGCGTCGAGAAAGAGGGCCTGGGTGACGGTCCCAGGGGGGCGTCGGCGCCGGGTGTCGTTGCCCAGCACGGTCACCCGCAGCGCGCCGTCATGGAGGGACCAGTCTCCCGTCGACGGCCCCCGCCAGCTCGCCTGCCCCCTCGGCGCGCGCTCGACGCGTCGCACCTCGGAGACGCCGAGGGTGAGCACCGTGCGCGGCGTCGCGCGACACGCCCCGGAGACCAGCCCGAGGTACGCGAGCGCGCGGAGCAGCGAGGTCACAGCAGCAGCGCGTCGAGCTCGGGCGGCAGCGGCGCGGCGGTGTCGCGCACGAGCCCGCCCAGGGAGGCCGACGAGAGCGTGTTCCAGAAGAGAAAGCGCGCGCCCGCGGGGGCGCTGCGGGCCCTGGCGATGAGCCCCGCCGCGGCCTTGGACGAGTACGTCAGGTCGAGCCCCACGCCGTCTTCGCCGAAGAGGTCGATCGCCGCGCGGCCCTCGTCGGTGGCGTGGCCGTAGCCCTCGCCGACCTGTCCCTCGTCGGCGCGGATGTCATTGCGCGAGAAGGACCTGGGCGTGCTCTTGTCGTCTCCCAGGGCCAGGTCCATCACGCCCTCGGCGAGGGCGGCCACGGCGGGCCGCGGAGACATCCACGCCCCGGCGACGCGCACGCCCACGAGCTCGGCGCGCACGCTGTGAATCCGCGCGCCGGCGAGCATCCCCGCGAGGGTGCCGCCAGAGCCCAGGGGCACGAACATCGCGTCGACCGAGACCCCCAGCGCGGTGAGCTGCTCGGCCGCTTCGGCCATCGCCGAGACGTAGCCCAGGGCGCCGCGGGGCGAAGAGCCCCCGGGGCGAATGAAGTACACCTCGCGCCCCTGCGCCCGGAGCCGCGCCGCGCGCCCCAGGGCGTTCACCACGGCGTCGGCGGCGTTGCTGCAGCGGTGCAGGGTCGCGCCCTGCGCGAGGGTCGCGCGGAGCGTCGCCGCGGCGTGC
Organism: Polyangiales bacterium; assembly: GCA_041389885.1. Lineage (GTDB taxonomy): Bacteria > Myxococcota_A > Polyangia > Polyangiales > JAWKRB01. Next base: position 86,575 of record JAWKRB010000015.1, read on the forward strand.
TCCGTGCGCGGCCTCGGGGTGAGCACCGCCTCGACGTGAAAGCCCGCGGCGCCGCCGTGCACCGCCGTCGCCAGGACGTGGTGCGAGCCCGCGGCCCCCGCGGTGAGCAGGTGCGTGGCGCCCTCGGACTTCGCCTCGGCGAGGAGGTGCTCGAGCTTGCGGACCTTGTTGCCGCCGTAGCGCGGGTGCGTGGCGTTGTCGTGCTTGACCCAGACCTCGCGACCCAGGGCGCGGGACACGCGCTCGGCCAGGGTGATGGCCGTCGGCTGCACGAGGTGGGGGAGCGTGGGCACGAGACGCCTAGTTTCGAACGACGAAGCCGAGGATGGTCGCGCGGTTGGGGCGGCTCGCGCGCACCGTGAAGAAGGGCTCGCCCGCGCCGGCGACGAACTGCACGTTACCGCCCGTGGAGAAGGTCACGTTCACCGTGTAGCGGTGGCCCGGCGAGAGCGACGCCAGCGCGATGGTCGCGCTCCGGTTGCCGGGGAGACTCGCGGTCGAGGGCGCCGCCGTGAGGGGCACCGTCGCGCGAGAGACCAGGCGCATCTGCGTGAAGGCGTTGAAGGGGGGCTGGCGGAGCTGCGGGATCCACGAGAGCGACTGCGCCACGCCGCCGTCGGCGGTGCTCGCGTCGATCACCAGCACCTCGACCCGGGGCGAGCCCGTGGGCCGCTGCGCGTTGGCGGGCGCGCTGGGCTGCTGCGCGCCGCGCGGCGCGAGGGTGAGACCGTGCGAGCGACCGCGGCCGGCTTCAGGGTCGGCGCCGCAAGGCGTCGCCCAGGCGAGCGCCGTGACGGCGAGCGCCGCTGCGATGGACCTCATTGGGTGTCTCCGAGTTCGTCACGGTCTTGAATCCAGACCACGGCGGTGACGCTGTCGGGGCGCACGCCCGGGAGCTGCATCACCGTAAAGCTCTGCGCGCCAGGGATATCCACGCGGGTCACCTTGGCGCCCCCAGGGTGCTCGCCGCCCACGAGGGCCGCGGCGGGGGGGATCATCGAGGGCGCGCCGGGGCGCGAGGGCAGGGCGACGCGCACGGCGATGACCCCCGCGGCGGCGGCGGCGAGGGCGGGTACACCCAGCGCCGCGAGGGCGCGGCCTTGACCGTCGGGCGCAGCGGCACCACCGGCGCGAGGGGGCGCGCCGCCTCGGCCTCGACCGGCGCGTCGCCTCGACCGGCGCCTCCCGCTCGAGGCGCGCCATGAGCAGGTCGGTGAAGTCGTCGGGGAGCGCGGGGGCGGCGTCGAGCCACTGCTGCGAGGCGCGCGCCACCACGCCGAGCCCTTCGACCTTCGCCGCGCAGACCTCGCAGCCTTCGACGTGCGTCGACACCTCGGCGCGCTGCGCCGCGTCGAGCTCGTCGTCGTGCCAGGACTGGAGGGTGAGATCGTCAGGGTGAATCATGGCTTGACCTCGGGGTCGCGATCGTCCTGCGGCGACGGCACCTCGTCGCCGAGGAGGTCATGGAGCAACCGCTGCATCTTGCGCCGCGCGTGAAACAGCCGCGACATGACCGTGCCCTTGGGCACCTGCATCGCCTCGGCGATCTCTTCGTAGGATAGCCCCTCGACCTCTCGGAGCACGATGATCGTGCGGTGATACGGCGGCAGCTGGTCGAGGCACTGCTGTACCGACTCGACGATGCGCCCGCGCTCGAGGGAGACCAGCGGGTCGCGGTCGCCCCGGAAGGGGAGCAGCTCGTGGGGCGCGCCGTCGAGCTCGGTGCGGTCGTCGAGCTCGAGGTGCTTTCTCGGGGACCGGCGGCGGATGAGGTCGATCGAGAGGTTGACCACGATGCGGTAGAGCCAGGTCGAGAAGCTCGCCTGCCCCTCGAAGTCGTCGAGGTGGCGGTAGACCCGCATGAACGCGTCTTGCGTGACCTCGCGGGCGTCGTCGACGTTGCGCACGACGCCGTAGGCCACCGCGTGGGCCTTGCGCTGGTGCCGGTCGACCAGCTCACGAAAGGCGCGGCTGTCGCCCTTCGCGGCTCGCTCGATGAGGCTCCGGTCAATCGCTCGGTCATGGGACGCACTGGCCTTGGACGGCTTCTGCTCCGAAGGATTCACCTCGTCGGGCTCTTCTCCTTCGACCTTGTCCTGGACCGGGGTCGTCATCACGCAGCGCCGCACCGTAGCGGACCCCGGCGCCGCGCGAAAGAACTCACCGCCCCCGCGGCAGGGTTCGTGACCTGAATGCATGGACAGTGGTAGGGCTGCCAGCCGGAGGCCACGACGTGTTCGATCCCAGCGCGCTCCCGCGAGAGCTCAACGCCCCGCAGCTTCAGGCCGCGACGCATGTTCACGGCCCGCTGCTGGTGTTCGCGGGCGCGGGCAGCGGCAAGACGCGGGTGATCACCTACCGCATCGCGAACCTGCTCACGGCGCACGGTGTCCCCGCGTACCGGGTGCTCGCGGTGACCTTCACGAACAAGGCCGCGGGCGAGATGCGCCGACGTCTCGCCGCCCTCGTGGGCGAGCGCGCCGCGAAGGACCTCTGGGTCGCGACCTTTCACGCCACCGGCGCGAAGCTGCTGCGCATGTACGGCGACCGCGTGGGGCTCAAGCGCGACTTCGCCATCTACGACGACGGCGACCAGCGCGCGCTGATGTCGCGGATCTACGACGACCTCCGCATCGACGACAAGGCGCTGCCCGTGCGGCAGACCCTCGGCGAGATCGACCGCGCCAAGCAGGAGGTGAAGGACCCGAGCGACCTGCTCGCCGCCGCGCAGGGCCAGGTCGCGCAGCAGATCGCGCGGGCCTGGGCCGAGTACGAGAAGCGAAAATCCGCGAACAACGCCGTCGATTTCGGCGACCTGATCTCGATGGTGGCGCGGCTGGTCGAGCGCGACGACGAGGTGCGAACGGAGCTCCAGGAGCGGCTCCACTACCTCATGGTCGACGAGTTTCAAGACACGAACAACGCGCAGTACCGCATCCTTCGCGCCCTCGAGGGGGAGCGCAAGAACCTCTGCGTGGTGGGCGACGACGACCAGGCGATCTACGCCTGGCGCGGCGCCGACGTGCGCAACATCCGGTATTTCAAGCGCGACCACCCCGAGGCGCGGGTGGTGAAGCTCGAGCAGAACTACCGGAGCACCGGGCGGATCCTGCGCGCGGCGAACGCGGTGATCTCGAAGGCCGTGGAGCGCGAGGGCAAGACCCTCTTCACGAACAACCCCGACGGCCCGCTGATCGAGCTGCTGCCCTGCGACGACGAGCGCGAAGAGGCGCGGGCCATCGCGCAGCGGGTGAAGGGCGCGCTGGAGCGGGGGACGCCCGCGCGGGAGGTCGCGGTGTTCTACCGGATCCACGCGCAGAGCCGCACGCTGGAGGAGGCGATGCGGGTCGCGAACGTTCCGTACGTGATCGTCGGCGGCGTGCGCTTCTACGAGCGCGCCGAGGTGAAGGACCTCATCGCGTACCTGCGCCTCACCCTCAACCCCCACGACGACGTCTCGCTCATGCGGGTGGTGAACGTGCCGCCGCGCAAGATCGGCAAGACCACCCTCGACCGGATGCTCGCCCACGCCTACGCGCGGCAGTGCTCGATGTGGAAGCTCATCGCCACGGGGGACCTGCCCTCCGAGGTCGGCCCCGCGGCGAGAAAGGCCCTGGCGGGCTTCTACCAGCTCATCTCCATCCTCCGGGCCGAGGGCGCGAACGAGGACGCCCTCCCGGCGGAGACCGCGCGCAACGTCTACGAGCGCACGGGCTACCGCGCGATGCTCGAGGCGAAGGACGACCCCGAGAACGAGTCGCGCCGCGAGAACGTCATGGAGCTCATCGGCTCGATGCAGGACTACGAAGAGGAGGTCGACGAGCCCACCGTGAGCGAGTGGCTCGAGCGCGTGTCCCTCTCGGAGATCGAAGCGCAGGGCGACGGCGAGGTCGAGCGCGTCTCGCTGATGACCGTGCACTCCGCGAAGGGGCTCGAGTTTCAGTCGGTGTACATCGCCGCGCTCGAAGACGGGATGTTCCCCTACAAGGGCATCGAGCTCGGGAGCGACCCCGATGAGCTCGAGGAGGAGCGACGGCTCGCCTACGTCGCCATCACCCGCGCGCGGCAGTCTCTGTGCCTGAGCTACTGCCGCTTTCGGCAGATCTTCGGGCAGACCAAGATCCTCCAGCCCTCGCGCTTTCTCTTCGAGATCCCCGCCGAGGTGCTCTCGAAGCCCCTGCGGCGCTTTGGGATCGGTGACAGCTCGGGCTTCGAGCGCCGCGCGACGTCTCCGGGCTTCGGCGCGCGCGCGCCCATCCCCGCGGTGTCTCCGAGGAGCATCGCGCAGCGGGCGCAGGCCATCGTGCACCGCGACCTGACGCTCCGCGAGGCCGCCGAGGACGAGTCGCCCTCCCTGCCCGAGCACCCGCCGGGGGAGCTGGTCTTCGTGCCCGACGACGCGCCCCAGGCGCACAGCTTTCGCCGCGGGATGCGGGTGAAGCACCCGAAGTTCGGCCCTGGGACGGTGCGCGGCGTGCACCCCGGCCCGGAGCTCAAGCTGGAGGTGTACTTCCCCGGCGTCGGCGCGGCGAAGGTGCTCCTCGCGCAGTACGTCAAGCCGCTGTAGCGCGGGCCTCGCGCCCCTCAGCGGCGCGCGCGGGTCGGTTCGCTCGCGTGGCCCACGGGGCTCGCCTCGGCCTGCGGCTCCGGCGCGAAGGCGTCGAAGCGCACGCGCTCGGCGCCCGCGTACCTCGCGCGGCGGGCCTCGTCGCAGCGCTGTCGCAGCAGAATCTCCAGCGGCGCAGCGCCTTCGATCGACGCGCTCAGTCGTATGGGCGTCGGCGAGACCTCGGTGTCGAGCACCAGGCCGTAGCCCTCGACGCGCACGTCGCGGAGGGCGGCCCAGGGGATCCACGGTCCGCTCGTGGGCGCGGCGCGGTAGGCGGCGCTCGCCGCGCGCTCTCGCGGCGCGTCTTCGAGGTGGAGCACGCCCTGCGATGACACGGCCAGCCCGCCTCCCCGGTCGGCGCGGAGCCAGTTGCGCGCCGCGCGCATCGCGTTGAGCGCGCTGCCGAAGCTCAGCCCGAGCATGCCCACCGTCAGAAAGAGGTCGAAGACGTGCGCGAGCGCCGCGGCCAGGAGCAGAAAGAGCGCCCCCGCCGACACCGCCAGGTTGCGCAGCACCGCGCCGGTCGGAAAGCGCCGCGGGTCGCGAAACTCGAGGGTCTCCTCGCGCGCGAGGGCCGACGACCAGCGCCGCACCATCGGCGCCGAGATCGCAGGGAGCAGCGTGCGCGCGTCGAATTCGTTGACCTCGAAGCGCACGGGCCGGCCCTCGGCGCGCACCAGGGTGACGCGCACCGCCTCGGTGTCGCCGCGAAAGCCCGAGGCGTCGACGGGCTCGGCGAGCACCTGCTGGAGCTGCGCGTGGGGCACGCGCACGACGCGCCCGCGGTGGTCGAAGACCACGCCGTCGTCGTCGACCGACACCTCGGCGAGGCGCCTCCGCGCGAGCACCGCGGCGATCACGAAGCCCAGGCCGCCGCCGACCGCCAGGCCCGAGATGGGCGACGCCAGCAGGAGCGACGCGACGGGGGCCAGCAGCAGCCCCGCGGCGAGGCTCTGCGAGACCAGCAGGTCGGTGCTCAGGATCGTTCGCACGGGGCGGTGTCGCACCCGCGGATTCTCGGGGCATCGAGGCGGCCGGGCAACCGCCTCGATGTCTCAGCGGCGCAAGAAGATCGGATTGGTCGCGCCGAAGGCCCGGCGGCCGGGGAAGACCGCGTCGAGCTCCTCGCCGTCGACCACCACCACCACGTGCGAGCCGTTCATCGCCACGGGGACCATCACGTCGCCGCGGTAGCGGATCACGGGGTTCATCGGGTCGCGCTGCGCGTCGCCGAGGGCGATGGGGGCCATGGCGACGCCGTCGACGAAGACCCGGAGCTGGCGCACGCGCACCCAGCTGGGCGCCTGCGCGGTGATGCTCACGCGGGCGGTGTTGCCGACCCCGGTGAGCTCCTGGCCGGGGCCCGCGGTGGCCATGCCGTTCACGGCCTGGGCCTCGATGAACACGCCGCCCGAGATGGTCGATCGGCCCTCGCGCACGGCGCGGGCGATGGCCTCGGGGGTGGTCATGCGCGGGTCGTCGGTGCCGAGGTACATGCACGTGCGGGGGTAGCCCACGGGCTGCCCCTCGAGGATCTTGTGGCTGTCGCTCGACCCCACCGCGAAGACCCTGCGGCCGCGGTTCAAGAACGAGAACCAGTCGGCCACGGTGGCCGCCTCGTTCGCCGTGAAGTCGCTGTCGTTGAAGACCTCGACGGCGTTGAACTGCTCGTCCCACATCATCGGGCTCGTGGCCGTGCCGGTGGCGCGGTCGTACCCGGCGGCGTCGAAGTAGCCGAAGCTCGTGGGCGGCGAGCGGGGGTGGTTCACGATGAGCGTCGGGTTCTCGGGCCGCGCGCGGACCTCGGCGAAGACCGCGGGCGCGAGGCGGTTGGCCCACTCGAAGATCCCGCCGTTGGGGCGGTTGTTGTCGGCGGTGAGCGGGAGCACGCCGAAGTGTCCCCACTGAAAGGTCGTGAGCTCGAGCGACGACACGCCCCGCGCCCAGCGCTGCGCGCCGAGGGCGTCGATGACGGGCTGAAAGTCCGCGACGTACTCGTGCTCGCTGCGCACCAGCACCTCGACGCCGTCGGCGATGCCCGCCGCGGCCTTGAAGCGCGCCGAGTCGTCGGAGTCGGGCGAGCGGTGCGTGTGGATGTGAAAGTCACCGCAGAGCACGTTGGGCGTGGCGACCGAGTGCGCGAGGCTCACGGCGCGCTCGGTGGTCATGCCCGCGGTGACCGTCACGACCTCGTCGAAGCGCTCGTACTCGACGCCGTGCGAGATCACCACGCGGTACGAGCCCGGACGCACCCGCATCGACGCGACGCCGTCGACGGGGAACTCCGCGTGCGCGCGGCCGCCGCCGACGGGGTTCTCGCCGAGGGTCTCGTTCGGGTCCATCTGCGCCGCGCCCATGGGAAAGACCTGCACGCGCACGGGGAGGGGGGTGTTGGTCCCGGTCTCGGTGGTCACCACGCGCAGGGTGCCCACGGGCTCGAAGCGCAGCGCCGCGGTGGTGCCCGTGGCGGCGACGTTGACCGTCGGGGTGAAGCCGTCGCCCTGGCGCCACGCGCGGAGCTGCACCGCGTCGCTCATGGGCACGTGCACCGTGAAGCGCCCCATGGCGTCGGTGGTCGCGCGGGTGAGGTAGGGCCCCGAGGGGGCGCCCTCGGCGTGCACGTGCACCCCCTCGACGGGCGCGCCGGCGCCGTCGAGCACGGTGCCGGTCACCGCGCGCAGGGCGGTGTTCTCGATGCGCGCGAGGGCGGTCACGATGCCGTCGACGTCGCGTCCGCCGATGACCAGGCGGGCGATGGGACGGGTGGTCTCGGCGCAGCCGGGGAGGGTGAACGCGGGGGGCGAGAAGAGGTCGAAGCCCGAGATCGAGAGCAGCGCGCGGAGCTGGCCCTCGGGGAGCTGCCAGGCCCAGCTCGAGCCCTGGTCGTCGATCCACGCGACGGTCTGCGCGCTGGGCGCCGCGGTCGTGCCTCCGGTGGGGATGAAGCCGACGCCGGGAAAGAAGCGGCCCATGCGGTAGCCCTGAAAGAACGCGTTGAGCGCGAGGGTCACGCGGCGGTCTTCGGCGTCGGGGAGCTGGTACACCGCGGAGATGTCGACGTGGTCGGCGCCGGGGCGGAGGGTGTAGTCGATCGCGACGCGCACGCCGTCGTAGTCCGCGGGGGCGATGACCCGGCCGAACTGGTCGATGAAGGGCAGCGGGCGCAGCGGGCCGATGGCGCGGATCACCGCGGTGCCGTCGGTGCCGTCGCGCAGCACCGTGACCGACTCGGTGGCCATCACCCAGCGCCCGAGGCCGAAGATCGGCTCGAAGAAGTCTCCCGCCTCCACCAGCCGCCCGTTCGACACCCGCGCGACCCCCACGGGACCGCCCCCCCAGGGGTTGTATCCCCCCGACGGCCGCAGGGCCTCGACGATGAGCGCCACGCGCTCGTTCGCGAGCACGAAGTCTCCCTCCTTCCAGAGCGCGAGGCCCGTGCGGTCCGCCGGGAAATCCGCGCCGCGGAGCCGGCCCGCGCGCACCCCCCCCGCGGGGATCGTCAGCGGGTTCATCGCCCCGTCGGCGCTGCCCGTGGCGAGGGGCGTGAGCGGCGCGCAGCTCGCGTCGGCGACGTCGTCACTCGCGTCGGCGGGCTGGTCGTTCGAAGGCCCACGATCTCCCAGCGGCGCGTCGGTCGCCGCGTCGGCGCCGGTCATGGGTGGATCGGAGGTGCACCCCGCGATGCCAGCGAGGAGGGAGGTGACGACCAGCCCAGCGCGAAGGGAAGACATGCGCGAACGATGTCACAAATTCAGGGGGGTGTTGTCACCCAATTGTCACAGGGGAGAGGGCGCCGGTCACCACGGGCTCGCCAGCCCACGAGACAAGACGGAGCGGGCGAACGATCCGTGATGGGTGGCGTTGTCGCTCACAGACCACGCACGATCGCAGGGTCTTCGGGGCGCGAGCCGACGCTCCCCTGCCGCACCGACCGAGTCGAGTCACCCTCCGCGCTGCGGGCAGACGTCAGGGGATCGTTCGCCATGCGCCCGCCGAGCGGCGCTTCGCTCCACGGATCTCGGGGCTCCAAGAGGGCACTCGCCGAACGATCCCGACGTCAGCCGCCCGCACGCCCGTCGGCCGCGCGGTGCGGCTGTCGCGGTCGCACCCAGATCGTCGCGACTCACGGCGAGGACGCGTCGGTCTCCGCGGCCGCGCGCACGAGCTCGATGGGCACGAGGTCGGTCGCGACGAAGTCGAAGGTGCCGTACGCGTCGAGCACGTCGGGGCCCAGCGTGTGGAGCACCCAGCGCCAGTAGGTCGAGAGCGAGGTCTTCGCGCGCCCCACGCGCTCGCCGCGCGCGACGAAGCGCTGTTCCAGCGTGTGCATCGCCGGCGTCTCCGCGGGGCCCTCGGCCTTGAGCGCCTCCACCCTCGCCGCGAACCACGCGCCCCAGCGCCCGTCGACCGAGGGATCATGCACGGGCGGGGGCGTCGCGGCGCGCACTCGACGCGCGGCGGCGAGCGCGAGCGGGACCACGTCGGCCGCGGGGAAGGGCGCGCCCAACCCACCCGCCGTCAGCGGCCAGTGCAGCCACGCCCGCGGGAGCGAGGCGCCGAAGCGCTCGCGCAGCGCGGCCTCAAGGTCGTCGACCATCTCCGCGCGGTAGCGCTCCAACACCGCCGCGACCTCGGCGCGGTGCGCCTCGCCCAGGTCGGCCATCGGCGCGAGCCAGACCCACGCGTAGCGGATCTGCTCGCGCCACGCCGCGGCCCGGTCGAGCAGCGCGCCGTGCCGCGCGGCGTGCGCGCGCGTCGTCGCGAGGGCGTCGGCGACCGCCTCGGGGTCGACCCGCAAGCCCTCTGGCGTGTAGCGCAGAAGGCCCCAGCGCACGGGGCCCTCGGGCAGCGCGGCCACGGTGCCACCACCGAGCGATCCGCACTTTGCCGCGCTCAGCGTGAGGCCCGCGCGGGCGGCCGTGTCGCGCAGCGCCGACCACGCGTGCTCGAGGGAGGACGCATCGGGCGCCACGAGGACGATGTCGTCGACGAGCGCGAGGCCCTCCACCGGCGCCGCCGCGCGCGCCGCGCCCACCATCGCCGCGACGAGGAATTCTCCCAGCGCGCGAGAGAGGGTGAGGCCCAGCGGGAGGCCCCGCGACGCGCGACCGCCCCCAGGGAGCGGCATCGCCAGCGCGCGTCCTACGACCGCGACGAGGCGCGGGTCCACCCCGAGCCAGGTCAGCAGCGCGGTCACGAGCGCGTGGGAGACCGAGGGGTAGAAGTCCTCGAGGTCGGCGCGCAGCACGCAGAGGTCCTGGCCGTGCGCCCGCGCGAGCTCGGACTCGGCGGCGAGCCACGCGGCGGCGCGTGAGATCTCGCTTGTGGCGTAGTCGTAGCCTTCGCCCGCCGCGAGCGCGCGCGCTTCGGCGCGGTGCCGCGCGACGCTCCCCTCTGGCCCGAGCGCGTCACCGCCGAACGCGCCGAGGAGGTCGACGGTGTCGGCGAGCATCCGCGCCTCGTTCTCGATGATGATGGGCGGCGCCTTGAGCGCTTCGAGCCTCTGGAGACGCAGCGCGCGGCTCAAGCGGGCGCGCCCTGAGACCGCGTCGAGCATCGACCGTAGCTCCTCGCCGAGTCGCTCGACGAGCGTCGCGGTCGGGAGGTCCATCACCGGGCGGAGGCGCCAGCGGTTGCGGGTCCAGACCGGGCGCGAGGTCGCGCCGGAGTCGGGCCAGTCCCAGGCGGCGATGTCCTCCCACGCGAGGCGGAGGGCCGCGTCCCAATCGAGCGAGAGCGGGTTCGGCGTGGGGTCCAGGGCGCGCGCGTCGAGGGCCTCGGCGTCGCGCCGCGCGTCGTCGGTGAGCAGCTCTCGGGCGGGGCGCGAGGGCGTCCCGGCCTCGAGCGAGAACGCCTGCGCGCAGCGCGCGCGGACGATCTCCCGGGCTCGCGCGAGGCGCGCTGGATCGACCCGCGCTTCGAGCGCGCGCACGAGGTCGGCTTCGGGGGAGGGGCGACGCCACGCCGCGTCCAGCCCCTCGGGCGCGAGGGGCAACGCGCGGTCGGGCCGAAGGCGCTCGCCGAGCAGACCGCCGAACACCGGGAGGACTTCCGCGCGGGCGCGCCCCTGGCGCAGCTCCACGCGCAGGCGCTCGACCCACCGCGCGACCGCGGGCGCGTCGGCGTGCTGCGCGACCTCGACGCTGCCGACCTCGGGGTGCACCCGACGCGCGCCGAGCTTCATCGCCGCGAGCCCTGCGGCGAGGACACCGAGCGCCTCCTCGGGGGTGCGCCCCGCGGCGTCGCGCTCGATCTGGTCGTAGGCCGCGAGCAGCCGCGCCCGCGCGTCGCGCAGCTCGCGGAGCTTCATCGCCGCGATGAACGCCCTCATGAAAGCGAGGGTACCCGACTCGTTTCGCGCGCACCACGCGGGTTCAGGTCACGCTCGCCCCGTGCAGGGGATAGGACATCGCGGGGCGGCGGCGGCGCTCTCCCGCTCCACAGTCGCGTCCCCCGCGGGTGAGATCCACGCGCCCCGCCACGACGTCCCTGCCCGCCGCGCGTCGGGCCGCGTCCCTCGCGGCTCTCCACGGCGGCGCTCCCCGAAGCGCGCTCGGCCGCGACCCGTGCGTTCTTCCACCACCTCGCGCGTGAGTCTGCCGCGGAGTCCCGCTCCGCGATGCGCTGCGCTACGATCTCGTCCATGTCGTCGCAACCACGCGGGCCCGTGCTGATGGCGCCGGGCCGCTCCTCGTCGAGCGCACACGCCCCCGGCAAACACGCCTCGCTGCCCGCCGTGGACGATCGCCTCGTCGCCCCCGAGTCCCACGCGCAGGTCGTCGACGGGGTGCTCCTACGAACGATGGGGGCGAACCCGCCGCACGCGACCCGCCATTTCGCGGTCGCGCACGTGTTCGCGGGCGCGCTCGCCGACGGCTACGACGGCGCGGTGGACATGCTCACGCGCACCGACGAGGACAACGACCTCGCGCCCGACGTGAGCATCTTTCCTGTGGGGATCGACCCCGCGACGGGCGGGCGAAGGCTCGAAGAGATCGCCTTCGAGGTGCTCGACACCGAGCGGCTCTCGCACGCCACGGGCAAGGCCGAGAAGCTCGTGGCGCGCGGCGTGCGGCGGGTGTTCTGCGTGCGCATCGCCGACCGCACCGTCTACGAGTGGAACCACGACGCCGAGGGGTGGACCTCGCTGGAGCCCGCGCACGAGATCGTCGACCGCTGCCTGCGCGTCCCCGTCCCCGCGGCCGCCCTGGTCGATCGAATGCTGGCCGACGACGTCGTGGCGCAGGCGCTGCTCGCCTCGCGCAACCGGATCCTCGAAGAGGCGCTGCGGTCGCGTGAGGTCCGCGGTGAGGCCCGAGGTGAGGCCCGCGGCGAGGCCCGAGGCGAGGCCCGCGGTGAGGCCCGCGGCGAGGCCCGCGGTGAGGCCCGCGGCGTGGGCCGCGCATTGCTGACGGTGCTGGGCGCGCGGGGGCTCCCGCTCGACGAGGCCACCCGTGCGCGCATCGAGGGGTGCGATGACGTCGCCGTGCTCAACGGCTGGCTCCAACGCGCGGTGACCGCGGCGAGGCTCGACGAGGTGTTCGGCGCGGGCCATGACACCGAGTAGCGAGGAGGTAACGAGGCACGGGAGGATCCACGAGGCATCGGGGGACCCGATGCCCAACGCCTCGCGCCGGTCAGCGACCCCTTCGACGCGTTCGAGAACGACTCGCGGTCAGCGGGTCTCGCGCCGGAGCCGGGAGCTCACCGCGTCGAGGGCCATGACCAGCACCACGATGGCGGCGATGACCACGGTGACCTTCGAGTACTCCGCGCCGCGCATGTAGGTCTGGAGCAGAAAGCCGATGCCCTGCGCGCCCACGAGGCCGAGCACCACCGCGCCGCGCACGTTGAGCTCGAAGCGAAAGAGCGTCTGCGAGATGAAGTGCGGCGAGAACTGCGGCCAGATCCCCCAGCGGATCACCTGCGTCGAGGTCGCGCCCACCGAGCGCATGGCCTCGACCGGTCCCGGGTCCATGGTCTCGAGGGTCTCGAAGAACTGCTTTCCGAGAGAGCCTACGGTGTGCAGCGCGATGGCCCCGACGCCGGGAAAGGCCCCCGGTCCGTACGCGCTCACGAGGATCAAGCCCACGATGAGCAGGTCCACGGAGCGGTCGAGGTTGCACACCAGCCGCGCGCCCGAGCGCAGCCACGCGTTGGGGTTCACGTTCTCCGCCGCGAGGAGCCCGAGCACCAGCGCCGCGGGCACCGCGAGGGCCGTGCCGATGAGCGCGAGACGGATGGTCAGCACCGTCGCCTCGAGCACCTCCGCGCCGACCCGCATGTCGGGGGGGACCATGCCGCGCAAGAACTGTCCGATGAAGCGCCAGCCGCGCACGAACTCCGCCGCGGGGATGCGACCCGCCTCCGCGCTCCAGACCAGGGCGAGGGCGAAGACCCCCGCGGCGATCCAGCGCTGCGCTCTGGGCCAGCGGCGCAGCGCGCCCGCCGAGAGCAGCGCGAAGGCCAGCGCGAGGGCGGCGAAGACCGCGATGGCGCGAGGGTCGTCGAAGCGCCCGGCGCGGGTGCGGGTGCGCTCCTCACGGGTCGCGCGAAAGGCCCGGCGCACGATGTCGTACTGCTCCATCGACGCGGGCACGAAGCCGTCGGTGTGGTTGAGCCTCCCGAGCGCGGCGCGACCCTCGGCGCTCTGCCCGAGGGCCACGAGCTGCGAGCTGATCGCCCGCACGAGCAGCGGGTGCTGCCGCGCGAACTCCTCGGTGACCGCGACGGCGTCGCTGGGCACGGGCGGGGAGTACAGCAGCGGGCGGAGCCGCGGGCCGGGACGTCCCCGGAGGTAGCGGGTCCACGCGCCGGTGCCCTCGTCTGGGGGATCGGCCCACACCGCCGCGGCGTCGACCTGGCCGCGCTGCACGGCGATCACCGCCGCGTCGTGCTGCCCCGCGAAGAGCTGCCGCGCGAAGAAGCTCGTCGGGTCGATCCCCCGCTGGATCATCAGGTACCGCGGGATCACGTACCCGCTGGTGCTCGTCGGGTCGATCCACGCGATGGAGCCCCCGCGCAGGTCGTCGAGGGTGCGAAAGCGCGAGGCCTCGCGCACCACGAGGGCGGAGAAGTACGTGGGCTTTCCCCGGCGCACCTGGGTGAGCAGCACGCGCACGCCGAAGAGCCGCTCGGCGAGCACCAGGGGCGAGGGCGTGAGCCACCCGACGTGCACGTGCCCCGCGCGCATCGACTCGACCAGGGTGGTGTAGTCGAGGGTCACGCTGGCGCGCACGGGGATGTGCAGCCGGTCGGAGAGCTGCGAGGCCACCTCGTCGGCGGCGCGCTGGAGGGTCTGCGCGTTCTCCGCGGGGTTGAAGCCCAGCACCAGGGTGCTCGGCATCTCCTCGGGCTGCTGCGCCCGCGCGACCGAGGGGAGGCACAGCAGCGCGACGAGCGCGCAGAGCGCGGCGAGGGCCCTCACAGCGCGGCCTCGTCGCTCTGCGCGACGCCGTAGATCGCGTTCACCTCGTCGTCGCTCAGCGACGCCGCGGGGCCGTCGTGCACGACCTTGCCCGCGCGCATCCCGATCACGCGGTCGGCGTATTTTCTCGCGTGGGCGATGGTGTGCACGTTCACCAGCAGGGGCACCTCTCGGCGCTTCGCGTAGTCGCGGAGCATCGCGAGCACCGTCGCCGCGAGGTGCGGGTCGAGGGAGGCCGTGGGCTCGTCGGCGAAGATCGCGTCGGGCTCCTGCGCGAAGGTGCGGGCCACGGCGACGCGCTGCTGCTGCCCCCCCGAGAGCTCGCGGGCGAGGCTGTGGTGCTTCTCGGGGAGGCCCACTTCATCGAGGCTGCGGGCGGCGAGGGCGCGGTCCTCGTCGCGCCAGAGGCCCAGGAGCCCGCGGAGGTAGGAGACGTGCCCGACGCGCGCCACGAGCACGTTCTCGAGGGCGGTGTGCGAGCGAATGAGGTTGAACTGCTGAAACACGAAGCCGACGCGTCCTCGCGCGCGGGCGAGGGCGCGGCCGCGCAGGGCCGTGAGGTCGAGGTCGCCCACGCGGGCGGTGCCCCCCGTGGGCTCGACGAGGCGGCAGGCGCAGCGCAGCAGGGTGCTCTTGCCCGCGCCCGAGCGCCCGAGGATCGCCACCACCTCGCCGCCGGGCACGGTCAGGGTCACCCCGTCGAGGCCCACCGTGCCGTCGGGAAAGGTCTTGCGGAGCCCCTTGAGGACCAGCGCGCGGGTCATGTCAGAGTTCGAAGTCAGAGACCGTCACGACGCCCTCGGCGGGCGGCGGCGCGCCGGGCGCCCACTGCGTCGCGACGAACACCGAGTAGGCCCGGGGCCAGCGCTCGAGGAACATGTTGGCGTTGCCCGGCTCGTTCTCGAAGGTCGCGATCACCGCGCCGAGCTCGTCGAGGGCGTCGAAGGTGCTCTGCTTGAAGGTGGTGTCGGGCTCCTCGAAGGTGGGCTTGAGCACCAGCTCCGTGCGCGGCACGCCGATGGGAAAGCCGTCGTCGCGCAGGGTGCGCACGGTGCCCACGAGCATGCCGGGGATGTCCCTGCCCGTGAGGTACACCACCGTCGCGCCGCGGTCGTAGCAGGCGCGCACGAAGCGCACGGCGCCGCGCTGGGGGATGTCGTCGGCGCAGGCCGCGTCGGTGAAGAAGCGCTTGCGCCAGGCCTCGGTGCAGCGGTCGATCACCACTTCAGACACGCCCCGCGGGCGGAGGGTGTCTTCCACGCGGTAGAGCAGGTCTTGCCACGAGAGGGCGAGGATCGCCGTGGCGTCGTCGTGGTGCTCGCTCTCCAGCGACGCGGCGACCGCGTGCAGGATGCGCAGCGTGCGCGGACGGTTCTCATAGAGGGTCCCGTCGAGGTCGAAGACGCACACGGGGCGCTCCTGGCGACGGGCGCCCACGGAGTCGAGGATCGTTCGGAGGATGCTCACGGCGCGCGCACGGTATCAGAATGTGCGCGCGAGGGGACGATGCCCGCGCGTCGTGGGGACCGTGCGCGAGCGGCACACCCTTGCACACGCTGTCGCGGTCCCGAGGCCCCTGGCGCTCGGCGAACGCGCGGAGCTCGCGCTGGAACAGATCGTGCGAAGACCTCCGCTCGTGAACACGACCAGCTATGTTCGAGCGGGGATCGCCCTCGCGTTGTGCGCCCTGGGGGCGCGCACGATGAGCGCGTGCGGCAGCGACTCGAGCGCCGAGGGGGGCGCCTCGACCCCGCGCTTCGACGCGGGCACCAACGGCGGCGGGGGCGGGGCTCGCTCCGACGCGGCGGCGGCGGCGGACGTGCCGCTCCCGCCCGAGGTCGAAGAGACGCGCTCCTTCGAGCTCCCGCAGGCGGGGTCGCGCTACGTGTACGTCGCCAACCCGCGGCGCGACAGCGTCGCCGTGATCGACTCGCGCACCCTCGCGATCCAGACCGTCGAGGCGGGCGACGCGCCCACGTACCTCGTCACGATCCCCGGCCGCGACGCGGCCATCGTGGTGAACGTGAACTCCAACACCGCGACGATCCTCCGCACGGGAGACAGCGGCACGCGCACGGCGAACGTGCCCGTGGTGCCCGGCGCCAACGCCGTGGCCGTGGCTCCCGGGGGCGCCCGCGCGGTGGCCTTTCTCGACACCTCGCGTCCCAACCGGGGCATCCCCGCGGGGAGCTTTCAAGACATCTCCGTGCTCTTTCTCGAAGAGGGGATGGAGCGCTCGATTCAGCTCTCGGTGGGCTTTCGCCCGCTCTCGGTGTCGTTCAGCGCCGACGGCGCGCGGGCCTTCGTGATCACCGAGGACGGCGTGTCGATCCTCGACCTGGGGTCGCTCACGGGCCCCACGATCGTGCCCAACGTCTCCCTCGACGACCTGCGGGTGCGCGGCGAGGACGGCGGCGTGGTCGACGCGGGCGGCGGCACCGCGGGCGCGATGACCGCCCGCGACGTCTCGATCACCCCCGACGGGCGCTACGCCCTCGCGCGGGTCGAGGGCTCGCCGGTGCTGCGCCTGGTCGACCTCAACGACCGCAGCGCGCGCGTCCTCGACGTGGGCGGCGCCGTCACCGACCTCGACCTGTCCCCCGACGGGACCTTCGCCCTCGCGGTGCTCCGCGAGCGCTCGGAGGTGCTGAGAATCCCTCTGCCGCAAGGCTTTACATCGCCCGAGACCATTCGCACCCTGAGCCTCCCCGGCGAGCTCGTGGGCTCGGTGACCATCGCGCCCGACGGCAGCCGGGCGATCGGGTACACCACGGCGGTCGCGTCGGAGCGGGCGGTGGAGATCCCGCTGGAGGGCGACGGCGGGCCCACGGCGCTGCGGCTCCGCAAGACCGTGCGCGCGGTGGCCTTCTCCCCCGACTCGCGCGCGGCGCTCATCGTGCACGGCGCCAGCGGGGGTTCGCCCACGGAGCCCGGGATCGACCTCGAGACCCGCATCGACCGCTCCTTCGGGTACTCGCTGTACGACAGCGCGACGCGCTTTCTGAAGCTCCAGCTCACCCCCGCCGACCCGGGTCCCTCGGCGCTCACCCCCGACGGCGCGTACGCGTTCGTTCTCCTGCGCGACGACCGCAGCGTGACGGCGCCGGTGGCCATCGCGCAGCGCATCTCGCTGCGCAGCTTCACCGTGAGCGACATCGCCCTGGGGAGCCCGCCGCAGTCGGTGGGCGCGGTGCCCGAGACCCAGCGGGTCTTCATCGGTCAGGAGCACCCCGAGGGCAGGATCACCTTCGTCGATTGGAACACCGGCGCGCTCCAGTCCGTGACGGGCTTCGAGCTCAACGCGAGGGTCGTGCAGTGAGGTCGCCCGTGACGCATCGAATCCAGAGGCTCTCGTTCTCCCTCGGTCTCCTCGCCGCCCTCGCGTCGGCGGGCTGCCACGACCGCGACGAGGCCTTCGACACCTCCCTCAACGCCCTCACCCCCGTCACCACCGGGGCCTCGATGTTCTTCGTGGTCCCCGCGAGCGCGCGGGCGATGGTGGCGAACCTCGCGCAGGAGGGCGCGCCGCTGCGCAGCGTGCCTGTGGGCCTCGACCCGGTGATCCTCCAGGCCCGCGTCGACGGCGCGACGCCGAGGGGCGAGGCGCTGATCCTCTCGCGGGGCGCGCGGGGCGACCTCGGGGTGTCTCCCGAGCCCGGCTCGCTCACGGCGCTGACCGCGGCGGGGGTCACGCGTCGATATGCGCTGGGCAGCCCCTTCAACGCCCTCGCGCAGACCGACGACGGCCGCTTCGCGATGACCTACTTTCGCCCGCAGAGCGCGTCCGGGCGGCTGCTCTTCAACCCCAACGAGGTGGCCCTGGTCGACCTCGACGCGCCGCCCTCGGCCACCAACCCCACGCTGCGCACCGTGCGCTCCTTCGGGGGCGTGCCCAACGACGTGGCGTTCTCTCCCCCCATCGAAATCGGCGGGGTTCCCCGGCGCTTCGCGGTGGTGCTCTCGGACGCGTACGTCACCCTCCTCGACCTCGACCACCCCGCGCGCAGCGAGGTGACCGTGCGCCTCACGCTCCCCGAAGACCCCCGCGCGATTCGCCCCGAGCAGGTGCTCTTCGACGCCGCGGAGGCCACGATCTACCTCCGCGCCGCGGCGTCGAACGACGTGTACGTGCTCAAGCTCAACGCGGTGAGCGCCACCGACGCGCTGCAGAACGACTACCGCCCCACGATCAACCAGCTCGCGGCGGGGCGCTCCCCCGCCGACATCGCGCTCATCGGCGACGCGGGCGCGCGGCGACTGCTCGTGGTCTCGCCGGGCAGCCGCGACGCGCGGGTGATCGACGCGCGGGCGAACACCATCACCACGGTCCCCCTCGACGCGGCGGCGAACCGCATCCTGCTCTTCAACGCCGCGGCGCCCGGCGACGCCACGCCCAGGGACCGCGCGCTGCTCTACGCCACCGGCGGGGGAGTCAGCGCGGTGAGCTTTCTCGAACTCACCGACATCGACGCCCGCCGGGCGCAGAACGTCGAGACGCTCAACCTCGGGCGAGGGATCCTCAGCGCGCTCCCGCTCCTCGACCGCGGCGTGGTGATGCTCGGACACCAGACCAGCGGGGGACTCGGACAGCTCTCCCTCCTCGACCTCGCGCGGCGCACCGCGGCGCCGATCTTCGCCGAGGTCTCGCTCAGCGGCGCGCAGTTCGACAGCGACCGCCGCTCGCTCTGGATCGCCCCCCGCGGGAGCGACCGCGTGGGCTTCATCGACCTCCAGACCTTTCGCCCTGGAGAGCTGCGCCTCGACGAGAGCACCGAGCTCGTGGTCCCGCTCCGGGGCGACGCCGCGGGGAGAAACCGCGTGGTCGCCGTGCACCAGGGCGCGGGCGGCTGGATCAGCGTGATCGACGCCAACGACCCCCGCCGCGAGACCGTGCGCTCGCTGCGCGGATACCTCCTCAGCGACCTCCTCGACCGTGAGGGCAGCCCGTGAAGACCTACGCGACGACCCTGGCGCTCGCCTGCGCCCTGACCGTGACCCAACGCGCTGCGGCGCAAGATGTTTCGCACACCGGCAGCCCCTGGTACGCGGGGGTGGTGGCGGGCCCGAGGTACCACCTCGACGGCAGCCGCGACGCCTTCTCGGGGAGCACCGTGGGCTTCGCGGCGGGGCTGCTCGTGAGCCGCGACGTGCTCCCCGCGAGCTCGCGCTGGGAGCTCGCGGTGGAGCTCGGCGCCGAGCTCGAGGCCGACACCGGCGAACTGCACCAGGCGTGGCGCACGAGCGTCAGCTCGGTGGCGCCCTTCGCGGGGGTGAGCGTTCGGTTTCGACTGCTGCGCTGGCTGCTGCCGTACCTCCGGGTGAACGCCGGGGGGACCTGGCACGAGGTGAGCCTCGACGCGATGGACGGCAGCGGCGCCCTCACCGGAGGCGCCTGGGGATTTCAGGGCAGCGCGGGGCTGGGGCTGATGTTCCAGACCGGGACCTTCGCGCGCGAGGGCGCGTTTCGCCGCGTGCGCTTCGCGTTCACCCTCGAGGGGGGCGCGGTGTACGCGGCGCCGGTGACCCTCGAGGTCGAGCCCCGCGCGCCGTCCGACGAGCGCGAGGCGGCCGATCGCCTGCCCGTGCAGCGCGTGCGGCTGGGCGAGCTCGACGCCAGCGCGAGCTACATCCGCCTCGGCGTGGGCCTGCGCTTCTGACCCCCCCCTTGCCATCCCCCGCGCGGGGGACCTATTCCCTCCCGCGCATGAACCTCACTGTCACGCTTCTCGCGGTGCACGTGCTCGCGGTGATCCTCTGGGTGGGCTCCCTGGTGAGCATCACGCGGCTGCTCGGCGTCGCGAAGGACCTCCAGGGCGACGCCCGCGCCCGCGTCACCGACGGCGCCCGCGCGGTGTACCGCGGGGTGTCGTCTCCGTGGATGGGCATCGCCCTCCTGGTGGGCCTCGCGCTCATCGCGCTCACGCCGGGGATCTTTCGGATGCACTGGTTTCACCCCAAGCTCACCGCCGCGCTCGTGATGCTCGCGCTGCACTTCACGCTCGGGGTGAAGGTGCGCAAGGCGCAGGCCGCGGCGGGGGACGACGTCGCCTACGCCGCCGCGCTGAGCTCGGTGCGCGCGCTCCAGGCGGGGATCTTCGGCACCGCCGCGGTGGCCGTGTCGGCGGTGACCATCCTGAAGGTCACGATGCCCTGAGCGGGGCGGCGCCGCTACAGCGTGCGCAGCCGCCCGAGGGCCTTCGCGGGGAGGTCGAGCAGCAGCAGGTCGCCCTCCGCGAGGCACACGTCGTGGCGTGGGCGAAGGAACTTTCCGCCGCGGGTGACCCGCACCACCCGGCCGTCGATCTCGTCCTCGCAGACCTCCACCGAGCGCCCGCTCCACGCGCGCGGCGTGACGATCTCGACGTCGACCCTGAGGCTCCCGTCGCCGACGCGGTAGACCCCGACCACCCCCTCTTCGACCGCCTGCAGCGCGACCAGCGGACCCGCGAGGGCCGCGGTGCTGAAGGTCTGGTCGAAGTGCAGCGCCGCGCCGATCTTGCCCGCGACGCGCTGGTCGAAGACCCGCACCACCACGCGGATGTTGGGGTTCATGCGCCGCGCGTCGATGGCCACCTCGAGGTTGGTCAGGTCGTCGTCGGTCGCGCACACCACCGAGTGCGCCTCGCGCACCCCCGCGCTGAGCAGCATCTCGTCCTGCCGCACGTCGCCGTAGAACACCGGCACGCCCAGGCGCTCGGCCACCGCGGCGAAGGACTCGTCCCGCTGGCGCTCCAGCGCCACCGCGGCCACGCCCAGCGCGTGCAGCGACTCGACCACGCGCACCCCCACGTGCCCCAGGCCGCACACGATCGTGTGGCCCCTCATCTGCTCCGTCATGATCTTCACCCAGAGCTTTCTGCGCTCCTCGACGTCGAAGAGCGACGAGCCGACCCGCACCAGGCCCCGCACGAGCAGCACCACCCCGAGCAGCGGGGTGATCCAGAAGACCGAGCGCGCGATCGCCGAGTGCGGCAGGGTCTGCGTGGGCTCGAAGAAGAGCTGGGTGTACATCCCGTAGAGGTCGGCGCCGAAGTCGTCGAGCACCTCGTGGTGCGCGGCCATGTCCCAGCGCACCAGCGCGGTGGCCCCGATGAGGTAGACCGCGATGGCGCCCACCCAGGGCGCGAGCTGCACCCCGAAGTGCCAGAACACCAGCGAGGTCACCCTCGGCGGGCGACCGAAGTCAGGGAGCGAGGTCACGGGCTTCAAGGCGCCGGAGGGTGCCGCAGACCCTCGCCCATGAAAAGCCGCCCTTGGAATCCCCCGCGCGCCCGTGGCACACACCCCCCGCCGTGCCCCCGACCCGCACCGCGGTGTACCTCCTCGCGCTCTGCGCCGCGGCGCTCTCCCTCGCGCTCCTCGACGGGCGCCTGCACCACGACGAGGTCCACCAGTACGCCGAGCCCGCGCACCGCATGGTCTGGGGCTACGGGACCGTCGCCCACGAGTGGCACCGCGGGATGCGCAACACCCTCGGCCCCGGCGCCCTCGCGGCCCTCTTCGCCCTCGCCCGCGCGCTGAGGGTCGACGGCCCCTGGGCGCTCTTCGCCGTGCGCCACGGCGCGGTCACCCTGCTCTCGCTCCTCGCCCTGCGCGCGGCCATGGACCACGTGCGCGCCCGCACCGGCCGCGAAGACCTCGCGCGCTACGCGGGGCTCTGCGTCGCCCTCTCGCTCCCCTGGGCCGCCCTCGCGTCGCGTCCCCTGGGCGAGACCCTCTCCGTCTGCGCCGCCCTCTTCGCCCTCCGCGCGCAGGACCAACCCCGCTGGACCCTCCTCGGCGCCCTCGCGGGCCTCACCTTCGCGCTGCGCTACCCCGCGGGGCTCCTCGCCGCGGGCCTCGCGCTCCCCGCCCTCGCGCGCCCTCGAAGCGCCGCGCGCTTCGCCCTGGGGCTCGGGCTCGCGCTCGCGGCGCTCGCGGCGCTCGACCTGCGCGCCTGGGGCGCTCCCTTCGCGTCGGTGACGGGGTACCTCCGCTTCAACCTCCTGCACGACCGCGCGCGCATCGAGTACGGCGCGCGGCCCTGGTGGTTCTACCTCGCCTGCGCCGCGGCCTTCGCGCCGTGGCCGATGGCCCTGGGGCTCAAGGGGATGCGACTCGTTCGGGCGGCGCTCCCCGCCCTCGCGCCGCTGGGGCTCTACCTCGCCGTGATGTCCCTCGTGGCGCACAAGGAGCCGCGGTTCTTTCTCACGGTGATCCCCCTCGTCGCGGTGGCGCTGGCGTGTCTGTCCGAGGGCCTCGCGCCGCGCCCCCTGGGCGGTGGCCCTGCTCGTCGCGCAGGGCGCCGTGGTGACCCTCGCGTGGTGGCACCTCGGGAGCTTTCAGGGTGACATCGCCCGCGCCACCCGCGCCGCCGCCGCCCGCGACGACCTCGGGAGCCTCTGGGTGATGAACGCCTCGCACCCGGGGTGGGTGAACCTCCGACGCGAGGTCCTCCTCCGGGCCGATCCCAGGGAGCGACTCGCGGTCACCCTCGCGGAGCTCGCCGCCGCGGCGCCGCCGCCCCAGGGGAGGGACTACGCCATCTGCGACGGACGGCTCCGGGAGGGGGAGCGGCAGAGGTGCGTGGACGCGATGAAAAGACTCGGATTCATTGAGGTTTCACGCCACGGACGCGCGCTCCTCCTGGCCCGCTGACGCTCTGCCTGTCTAGAACGCGCGCCGCGGGGAGAAGTGTCGCTATACTCCGCGGTGATGGAGGCTCCCGCGTGAACCGAGTGCGTGCGCTTTGCTTGCTTTCTCTCGCCAGCTTCGGCTGCGCCGCCCAGAATCAGCCGGTCATCTTCGATGACTTCGACACCGGAGTCATCGAAGACGACGCGGTCGCCAAGGACGACCTGCCGGCGCAGCCCGAGGTGCTCGCCTTCGATATCCCGTCCCTCGACGTGCAGAGCGTCGACGCCGCGCCGGTCGACGGCCCGTCCGTCGACGCGGCCACGGGCGAGACCGGCACGCCCGACGACGCGCAGGTCGAAGACACGGGGCCCCGCCCCGACGTGTGCAGGCTCGTCTGCGGCACCGTGTGCGTCGACACCGAGACCGACCCGCGCAACTGCGGCCGCTGCGGCAACGACTGCACCGCGCTCCCCGGCGTCGACGCGTCGCGGGTGACCTGCGAGCGCGGCGTGTGCAACCTCCGCAACGCGTGCATGGACGGCAGGCTCAACTGCACCGGCAACCCCTCCACGGGCTGCGAGACCGCGGTGACCACGGCGTTTCGCTGCGGGAGCTGCGTCACGGGCTGCACCGAGCCCACGCCCCTCTGCGGCGTGATGACCGGCGCGCCCACGGGCTACGCCTGCCTCAGCGGCTGCACCGCGCCGCTCTCGGCCCGCTGCAGCGGCGTCTGCGTCAACACCGACACCGACCCGCGCAACTGCGGCACCTGCGGCACCGTGTGCCCCACCACCACCGTCGCCAACGGCCGCGGCGGGTGCGAGATGGGCGCCTGCGCGCTGGTCTGCAACGTCGGCTTCGGCGACTGCGACGGCAACCCCGCCAACGGCTGCGAGACCCGCACGACCAACAGCATCACGAACTGCGGCGCCTGCGGCACCGTGTGCACCGCCCCGCCGGGGGGCACGCCGAGCTGCGTGAACGGCGTGTGCACGATCACCTGCGCCGCGGGCACCGGCGACTGCGACCGCATGGGCTCCAACGGCTGCGAGGTGAACCTCCGCACCGACTCGACCAACTGCGGCGCCTGCGGCACCACCTGCGAGGGGCGTCCCAACACCGCGGGCACCTGCAACAACGGCGCGTGCGCCTTCGCGTGCAACCCGGGCTTCGGCAACTGCGACAACAACTTCACCAACGGCTGCGAGGCCGAGCTCGCGGCCAACCCGCTCAATTGCGGCGCCTGCGGCTTTCGCTGCGCCTCCGCGGCGAACGCGACGGCGAGCTGCGCCGGCAGCGTGTGCGGGATCACCTGCAACGCGGGCTTCGGCAACTGCGACGGCAACGGCCTGAACGGCTGCGAGGCGAACACCGCGACGAACACGCAGAACTGCGGCGCCTGCGGCAACGTCTGCCCCTCCGCCCCCGGCGCGAGCGCGGTGTGCACCGCGGGCCGCTGCGGCCTCGCGTGCATGCCCGGCTCGGGCGACTGCGACATGAACGCGAGCAACGGCTGCGAGGTGAACCTCAACACCAGCAACGCCCACTGCGGCATGTGCGGGAGCATCTGCAACGCGATCTCGAACTCCACCGCGCAGTGCGTGGCGGGCGCCTGCCAGATCACCTGCAACGACGGCTTCGAGCTCAACGCGGGCATCTGCGTGCGCTCGCCGCCGAGGGCGGTCTCGCCCGCGCCCTTCTCCTTCGTCACCTCGCGGCGGCCGCTGTTTCGCATCGCCCTCCCCGCGGGGCAGGACGGGGCCACCATCGACATCTGCGCCGACCGCGCGTGCACCGCGGTGGCGACGAGCTTCACCATCACCGGCCGCAGCGGCCAGGCGACCACCGAGCTCGCGCCGGGGATCTACTACTGGCGCACCCGCGGCCGCCTCGCCGGCGCCATCGTCACGGGCCTCGGCGTGTCGCAGGAGTTCATGGTCGTCGCCTCGGGCTCGCCCACGGCGAGCGCGAGCTGGGGGAGCTTTCTCGACGCCAACGCCGACGGCTCCGCCGACCTGCTCGCGGGCGCGCCGGGCACCGGCTCCCCGGCGCCGCAGGCGCGCTTCTGGCGCTCCATCGCCACGGTCGCGGGGGCCACGCCCTTCAACACCTCGAACACCACCGTCGCCCTCGGGACCTCGGGCGCGGGCAACGCCGTCGCGGCCATCGGCGACGTGAACGGCGACGGCCTCGGCGACAGCGCCGTGGCGGCCTCCGCGGGCAACCAGGTGCAGATCTTTCACGGCACCACGTCGGGCATCTCCACCTCGCCCGCCACCTCGCTCACCCAGAGCGGCATCGTGGGCTTCGGCACCAGCGTCGCCGCGGCGGGCGACGTGAACGGCGACGGCTACGGCGACGTCATCGTGGGCGCCTCGTCGAGCAACCGCGCGTTCGTGTTCCTCGGGAGCGCGACGGGGCTCAACTCGCTGAGCGCGCGCACGCTCACGCCCTCGGCGGGCTCGGCCAACTTCGGCGTCAGCGTCGCCGGCGTCGGCGACGTGAACGCCGACGGCTACGCCGACGTCATGGTCGGCACCGACGGGCCCAACATCGCGTACCTCTACATGGGCTCGTCCACCGGCGTGTCGACCACGGCCATCGTGCTCGCCGCCCCCAGCGGCGCGTCGGGCTTCGGCCGCTCCCTCGCGCCCGCGGGCGACGTGAACGCCGACGGCTACCCCGACGTGGTCGTCGGCGCCTTCAGCAGCGGCGTGGCGTTCATCTATCACGGCGGCGGCGCGGGGCTCTCCACCGGCCCCAACGCCGTGCTCAGCGGCATGGGCGCGCTGAACTTCGGACTCATCGTCGACGGCCTCGGCGACATCAACGGCGACGGGTACAACGACGTGCTCGTGGGCGCGCCCTTCATCGGCACCTCGGGCAACGGCACCGGGTACATCTTTCGCGGCGGCGCCTCGGGGATCACCCTGAGCTCCCCGATCACCTTCGTGATCCCCGGCGCGGGCGGGCAGGCCACCCGCGCCGCGGGCCTCGGCGACACCAACCGCGACGGCCTCTGCGACTTCGCCGTGGGCAACCCCATCACGTCGACCGCGGCGTCGATTCAGGTCTGGGTGGGCGTGCGCGACGGCTCGCCCCGCCTCGCCAACACCCTCACCGCGACGAGCACCATCGGCACGTCCATCGCCTCGCTCCCGCAGCGCCTCCGCGGCGCGCTCTTCGCCGCCCTCGCGCCCCGCGGCCGCGGCTACTTCTGACCCCCCTGTTGCGCCTCGCGGCGCGCGGACTAGAGTGCCGCGCCATGCGAGGCGAGACCCTGCCCCCGTGGCCCGTCGAGGAGTTCGAGCGCAGGCTCCGAGCCTTCGACGCGCGCTACCACATCCACCACCCCTTTCACGTGCGCATGGCCGAGGGCTCCCTCGACCGCGAGCAGATCCAGGGCTGGGTGCTCAACCGCTTCTATTACCAGGTGAGCATCCCCCGAAAGGACGCGGCGGTGATGGCCAACTGCCCCGACCGCGAGGTGCGCCGCCGCTGGATCCAGCGGATCCTCGACCACGACGGCGAGGGCGACGACCCCGGCGGCATCGAGGCGTGGACCCGGCTGGGTGAGGCCACGGGCATCCCTCGCGAGGCCCTCACCTCCCTGCGGGGGGTGCTCCCCGGCGTGCGCTTCGCGGTGGACGCGTACGTGAACTTCGCCCGCAGCGCGCCGTGGCAAGAGGCCGTGGCGTCGTCGCTCACCGAGCTCTTCGCGCCCACGATCCACAAGCAGCGCCTCGCGGGCTGGCCCGAGCTCTACCCGTGGATCGCCCCCGAGGGGCTCGGGTATTTTCAGAAGCGCGTCTCGCAAGCGGGACGCGACGTCGAGCACGGCCTCGCGCTCACGCTGCGCCTCTTCGACACCCGCGAGGCGCAGGAGCGCGCGCTGGAGATTCTGCAGTTCAAGCTCGACGTGCTGTGGTCGATGCTCGACGCGATGTGGATGGCCTACGTCGAGAAGAAGCCGCCGTACTTCTCCTGCGCGCCGGTGGCTGACGCGCGATGAGCGCCGCGCGCACGATCCTCGTCATCGAGGACGAGCCCGCGATGGCCATGGGCCTCGTCGACGCGCTCTCCTTCGAGGGCTACCGCGCGGTCTCCGCGGGCACCGGACGACAGGGCGTCGACCTCGCCCGCGCCGAGCGCCCCGACCTCGTGCTGCTCGACGTGATGCTCCCCGACACCAACGGCTTCGAGGTGTGCGCGCAGCTCCGCAAGTGGTCGCGCACGGTGCCCATCCTGATGCTCTCGGCGCGGGGGCAAGACACCGACAAGATCCGCGGCCTCGACGCCGGCGCCGACGACTACGTCACCAAGCCCTTCAGCATCGGCGAGCTCGTCGCCCGGGTGCGCGCCGCGCTGCGCCGGGGGGAGCGCGCGGAGAAGTCCAGCGCCGCGGTCACGATCGGCAAGGCCGTGGTGAACCTCGCCGCGCACGCCGTGGTGGTCGACGGCAAGGAGGAGCCCCTGAGCTCCTACGAGGTCGAGCTCCTGCGCATGCTCCTCGACCGCGCCGGCGAGGCGATCTCCCGCGACGAGATCCTCGCGCAGGTGTGGGCGGCGCAGGCGATCAACCCCCGCGCGGCCGACAACTTCATCGTCCGGCTCCGCCGCAAGATCGAGCCCAACCCCGAGCGCCCGCAGCACATCCTCACGGTGTACGGCTTCGGGTACAAGCTGGTGCTGTGAGCCGCGCGCTCCTCGCCGCGCTCGCGGTGCTGGGCTGCCGCCGCGCGCCGCCGGTGCCCAGGGCCGACCGCAGCGACCGCGCGATCCCGACGCTGCGCGCGCCGCGGGTGCCCGACGCGGAGATCACGGTGGACGGGCGCCTGAGCGAGGGCGCCTGGTCCCGCGCGGGGCGCACGATGGGATTCGTGCACCCCGGCACCGGCGCGTGGGTCTCGTCGTCGAAGGTGCAGGCCGAGGCGTGGGTGCTCTGGAGCGACGCGCGGCTCATCATCGCCGCGAGGGTGTGGGACCCGTCGCCCGCCCGCGCCTTCTCGCGCGAGGCCGAAGACCCGCACGTGTGGGAGCGGGAGACCGGCTTCGAGGTGATGCTCCAGCCCGGCGACCCCGGCGACAACGAGCGGTACTTCGAGCTCCAGGTGGGCGCCAGCGGCGCGCTCTGGGCCACGCGCTTCGACAACTACAACCGCCCCGTCACCCGCGACGCGTCGGGCGCCCTGCGCTTCGGGCACCAGGACTGGTCGCCCCGCCTCGAGCGCGCGGTGCGCGTCGAGGGCGGGTGCGTGGTGGTCGAGATGGCCCTGCGGTGGAGCGATTTGCAGAGCACCCGGGCGATGATCCCGCCCCGCGACGGCGACGTCTGGCGCGTGAATTTCTACAGCTTTCGAGACGGGCAGCGCGACAGCCTCGCGTGGTCACCCATCCTGGGAGAGGGGAACTTTCACCGCGCCTCCCGCTGGGGGCGCGTGACCTTCGCGCGCTGAGGCGCGGGTCGATCGACCTGAAAAATCCGGAGAAACCGCTTGTCGCCGCGGCGCCGTGTGCGCTTCAATGCCCCGGCGAGGAGGAACGTTCGGGATGCCAGTGGTCACCGCAGAGTGTCACGCCGCGCGGTTGCTGAGCGGCGAAGCCGTGCTCGCCGCGGCGGTCGGCCTCGACACGCGTCCGATCGCCGCGAAGCTCGCGCAGTTTCGCAAGGCGCACTCGAGCCTCTCCAAGGCCAGCGCGGCCCTCGCCACGGCCGAGCAACGGCTCGTCGACGCGCAGCGCGACGTGGCCGACTTCGACAACGACCAGGACGCCGCCGTGGGCGCCCTCGCCGCCTCCCTCGTCACCGTCGGTCAGCCGCGCCTCAACCCCTTTCGCAAGCTCTCGAAGTACGCGCCGGGGCGCATGCAGCAGATCGGCTACGCCGCGGAGGCCAGGGCGCTCCTCGAGCTCACCGCGCGGGCCCGCAAGCTCGACGGGCTGAACAACGAGGTGCAGGCCGCCGCCCGCGAGGCCGAGCGCTGCGCCCGCGCGCTCCTCGCCGCCGTCGCCGTCGCCGAGCACGTCGCCGAGCGCGCCGCCGCCGCCCGCGACCGTCGAGACGCCCTCTGCCAGCCCTGGGAGACCGCCCTCGCCGCCCTCCGCCGCGCGGTGCGCGCGCAGGAGCAGAACGGCGCCTCGGGGCTCTTCGACGCGCTGTTTCGCCCGGCGACGCGCCGCGCGAAGTCGGTCCCCCCCAAGCGCGCCGAGGCGTAGCGCCCGCGCGTCGCCGCGGTGGCGCCCCGCGTGGCGCGCGACGCGCTGGCTGGCGCAGAGACCACCGCGGGGCGCCGTGACCAGCGCGGTCGCCACCGTAGACGCGCGTGAATTCATGGCTCGCCGCGGGCGGCATGACCCTCGCTTTGCCCCCTGGGCGATGCTCACCGACGCGCCGCTTCGCACCGCCCACCTCGCCGCCCGCGGCGCCTCGGTGGGGATCGTCGCGACCCTGGTCGACCTCGGGCTCCTCGCGCTGCTGCTGCACGTCGCCGGGCTCCCGCTGCGCGTGGCGAGCCCCGCGGCGCTCCTCGCGGGCGTCGCGTGCCAGTTCGTCGGGAGCCGCTCGTTCACGTTCCGCGCGAGGGGCCGCGCGCTCCCGCAGGCGCTGGGCTTCGCGGCGGTGGAGGCCCTCTCCTTCGCGGCCAACGTGGCGCTCACCGAGCTCGCGTCGACGTCGCTGCACCTGCCGGCGACGGCGGTGCGCGTGCCCGTGACGTCGCTCGTGTATTTCGGGCTGTCTCTGCCGCTGTGGTCCCGTGTCTTTCGCGACGAGGAGAGCGTGACATGACCGAGCTGATGACCCACCTCGCGCTCGCCCTCGGCGCGCTCACCCTCGCGTGGACCGCGCTGGGCCTCGCGGCCCTCCGCCGGGTCACGCGCCCCGCGCCCGAGTCGGGCGAGCGCCCGCCCGCGGTGAGCGTGCTCAAGCCCCTCGCCGGCGCCGACGCGCGCCTCGCCGACAACCTCCGCAGCTTCTTTCAGCAGGACCACCCCGAGTTCGAGCTGCTCTTCGCCTGCGAAGACCCCCGCGACCCCGCCGTCGCCGTGGTCGAGGCCCTCATCGCCGCGCACCCCGGCGTGCGCGCGCGCGTGGTGATCCACGAGGGCCCCCGCGGGGGAAACCCCAAGGTGCGAAACCTCCGGGGGATCATCGACCTCGCCGCGCACGACCTGGTCCTCGTGAGCGACAGCAACGTGCGCGCGCCGCGGGGATACCTCCGCGAGGCCGCGGGCCACTGGGGCGGCGACGTCGGGCTGGTCACCCACCTCTTCGTCGGCGTGCCCGACCCCCACGGGCCCGTCGCGGCCTGGGTCGAGGCGCTGCTCCTCGCCGACTTCTGCGCGCCCGGCGCCGCGCTGCCCACCGTGCTCGGCCACGCCGCGGTCATCGGCAAGTCGATGCTCTTCTCCCGCAGCGAGCTGGCCTCCTTCGGGGGACTCGAGCGGGTCGCCGACGTCATGGCCGAAGACTACGTGCTGGGCCGGATCTTTCAGCTCCGCGGCCGGAGGGTGAAGCTCGCGACCACCGTGATCGAGAACACCCTGGGCGACGTCACCTGGCGCGCGCTCTTCGACCGGCACCTGCGCTGGTCGATGCTGCGACTCAGGCTGCACCCGCACATGTGGTTCCTCGAGCCGTGCACGAGCCCCCTGGTCGCCGCCGCGGCGCTCGGGCTCACCCTCGGGCCCTGGGGCTTCGCGGCGGGCGCGGCGCTCATGCTCGCCCGCGACCTCGCGGCCTGGAGCCTCTTGCGAGGCGGCCGCTGCGTGTGGGCGCCGCTGACCCTCGGGGTCCTCCGCGAGCTCTTGATGATCGCCGTCTGGATCGTCACCCCCTGGAAGCGCCACGTGCGCTGGCGCGGCCACAAGATGCGCCTCGAGAGCGGCACGCTGCTCTACGACGCCTGAGGGCCGCTCGAGTCATCCCTCTCGTCGTGGGTATCGCCGGTCGACTTCGCCGCGCCGCGGTGACTCACCGCCCACGGAGCGCGGCTTCGTCGTCGCTCCTCGCATGGCTCGCCGCGCCGGCTCGGTCAGGGACGGATCGACCGACCCTGAGCGCTCAGGGCACCCGCGTCGGTCGAAAGAGCGCCGCGCCGGGGGCGCCCACGAGCTGCCCCGAGCCGTTGCCGCCCCAGCAACGGAGCGAGCGGTCGGCGAGCCGCGCGCAGGTGTGCGCCTCGGTCGTGCAGACCTCGAGCACGCCGCGCAGCGGCTCGGCGGGCGCGTCGGGGTTGCGCGCGACCTGGGTGCCGTCGCCGAGGCGTCCGCTCTCGTTGTCTCCCCAGCAACGCAGGGCGCCGTCGTTGCCGATGGCGCAGGCGTGAAAGGCCGCGAGCGCGACGTCAGACACGCCCGAGAGCCCCGGCACGCGCACGTAGGTGCTCCGCGAGAGGCGGGTGCCGTCGCCGATCTGCGCGCTGTCGTTGCGCCCCCAGCACCAGACCGAGCCGTCGCGCTTCACCGCGCAGCTGCGCGAGGGGCCCAGGCCCAGGGCGACGGCGTCGGTGAGCCCCGCGACCCGCGCGGGCTCGTAGTGCACGCGGGTCCACCCGTCGCCCACCTCGCCGAAGGAGCTTGCGCCCCAGCACCGCACGGTGCCGTCGGAGAGTCGCGCGCAGGTGTGCTCGTTGCCCGCGGCGATCTCGACGACCCCCGAGAGGTTCGCCACCGTCACCGGGCGCGATCGGTCGAGGCTGCGTCGGTCGCCGAGCTGCCCGTTCCCGTTCGCGCCCCAGCACCGCACGGTCTGGTCGACCAGCAGCGCGCAGGAGTGACCTTCGCCGACGGCGAGCTGGGTGATCCCGTTGAGCCCCGCGACCCGTGACGGCGTCGAGCGCCGGGTGACCGTGCCGTCGCCGAGCTGCCCCGAGCTGTTGAGCCCCCAGCAGCGCGCGGTGCCGTCGCTCAGGCGCGCGCAGTTGTGCGCGTAGCCCGAGACCAGCTCCACCGCGCCGGTGAGCCCTGGGACCGTGGTGATCCCCGCGCTCGGAGAGGGGCTCGCGCCGCACTGTCCGAAGAGGTTCCAGCCCCAGCACCGCACGGTGCCGTTGGCCTCGAGGGAGCAGCTGTGCTCGAAGCCCACGCCCAGGGTCGAGACCCGCACCGCCGGGCGCTGCGGCAGCCTCGGGGGCGCCGTGGGCGCGCCCGCGTCTCGTGCCGCGCGCGGAGGCTGTGGCGCGCTCCCCGCGTCGACCGCCTGGGGCGTCGGCGAGGGGCTGGGAGTGAGCAGCAGGACCACGCCGCCGCCGATGAGGCACAGCGCGAGAAAGCCCAAGCCTCCCACGAGCACCCACGTCGACGAGCCGTCCGACCGAGGCGGTGAGGGGGTCTGTGAGGGGCTCCCGTAGCCGGGCTGCGAGGGGATCGAGTGAGGCGCCGAGTGCCGCCCCGGAGACGACGGGAGGTTGAAGGGCTGCGGCGCGGGCGTCGCCCCCGCCCAGTGCGCCGTGCGAAGAAATTCTGGCGGCGGCGTCGACGCGCCGGCGTCGAAGGGCGAGACCGGCGGCGGCGTGTGCTGCGAGAAGGGCGAGACCGGCGGCGGCGTGCTCTGCGAGAAGGGCGAGACCGGCGGCGGCGTGCTCTGCGAGAAGGGCGAGACCGGCGGCGGCGTGCTCTGAGAGAAGGGCGACGCCGGGGGCTGCGTGTGCTGCGAGAAGGGCGACGCCGGGGCCGGGGTGCCTCCGCTCCACGCCGTCACGGGGACCTCCGCGGTGGGGCTGGGGCCCATGAGCACGGGCACCAGGCTGGCCACCGCCTCGGCCGCGCTGCGAAACCGCTGCGAGGGGTCGCGCACGACGCAGCGGGCGAACCACGCGTCGAAGCCTGGGGGGACGGCGCGGCCCATCGCCGCCGCGCGCGCCGACGCGGGCTCCAGCGCGTCGACGAAGACCTCTCGGAGCACCCGCTCGATGGGCACCTCCTCGTGGTTGCCCGCGTGCCAGTAGCACTTGCCCGTGAGCACGGTGAACGCGACGAGGCCCAGGGCCCACACGTCCGACGAGGGCGAGAGCGGGCCGCGCTCGGCCTGCTCCGGGGCCATCCAGAGGGGGGTGCCCAGGGCGCCTGTGTTGCGCGCGTCGCCCGACTCTTCGAGCACCTTGGCGATGCCGAAATCCAGGAGCTTCGCGGTGAAGGGCACGCCCTCTCGGCGCGCCTGGCTGAGAAAGATGTTCTCGGGCTTGAGGTCGCGG
Organism: Polyangiales bacterium; assembly: GCA_041389885.1. Taxonomy (GTDB): domain Bacteria; phylum Myxococcota_A; class Polyangia; order Polyangiales; genus JAWKRB01. Next base: position 119,420 of record JAWKRB010000015.1, read on the forward strand.
TGCACGAGCCCCGAGGCGTGCGCGGCGCCGAGGGCGTGGCCGAGCTGACGAAACACCTCCAGCGCGTCGGCGGGCGAGAAGGCGCCGCGGCGGGCGATGGCGGTCGCGAGGTCTTCGCCGCGGAGGAGCTCCATCACGATCCAGGGGATGCCCTGGTCGTCGAAGCCCGCGGCGATGACCTGCACGACGTGGTCGCTCTCGATGCGGGCCGAGGCGCGGGCCTCTTGCAGAAAGCGCTCGCGGTTGCGCGCGTCGGCGACGAGGCGCGAGTGCATGACCTTGAGCACGCGCTCGTGGCCCGTCGAGAGCTGGGTCACGACGTAGAGCGACCCCATGCCTCCGCGCGCGAGGGCTCGCTCGACGCGAAAATCGCTCGCGACGACGGTGCCGGGCTGCAGCGGGAGCGCGAGGGACATCCGTAACCCCGAAGAACGGGAGCGGGACCATACACCGCGTCGAACCCGCTCGCGCGTGAGCTTCGCACAGCCGCGCCGCGCTCACGAGCGCCACCGCGCGCGCAGGGGGCCGCTTCGGGTATGTTCCCGCGCCGCAGGAATGGACCTATCCGATCGATCCGAGGTCGTGCTTCGCTTTCTTGAGAGCGTCGGGCGCAAGGCCGAGTCCGAATTCTACGTTCAGCTCTTTCGCCGCGAGCCGAAGGAGAGGTTCGCCGCGCTCTCCATCGACGCGAACGTGGCCCGCCACGCCCTCGACGTCGTCGCGCTGCACCTGAAGTTCCTCGCCGCGCTGGGCCTGGCGCCGGTGGTGCTCCTGGGCCTCTTCGAGCCCACCGACGCCCCCGAGCACGCGGGACGTCTCGTGCGACGTCTCCGCCGCGACGGCGTGCGCGCCGAGCCCATTGCCCCGTCTTCCCTCGACGCGCTCCCCGCGGCGCTCACCGAGGCGTGCCGGGGCGGGGTGATCCCCGTGGTGGCCTTCGGCGCCGAGCAGGGCGACGGCATTGACGCGCGCTTCGACGCCCTCGCCGGGGTCATCGCCGCGCTGGGCACGCCCAAGCTCATCTTTCTCCACCGCCCCGGAGGCCTGCGTCAGCGCGACGTGCTCGTGCCCCTGGTGAACATCGGCGTCGACGCCGCGGCCCTCCTCGCGTCGCGCGAATTGAGCCGCAAGGAGCGCGCGATCGTGGTGCAGGGCTCGCGGCTCATCGAGGCCGTGGCGCACAAGCTCACCGTGACCGTGGCCTCGCCGCTCAACCTCCTGCGCGAGCTCTTCACGGTGAAGGGCGCGGGCACGCTCCTGCGCCGCGGCGCGCGCGTCCAGCGCTTCGAGCGCTACGGCGACGTCGACCTCGCGCGCCTCGAGGCGCTCATCGCCAGCAGCTTCGGCCGCAGCCCGTCGCCGGACTTCTTCGAGCGCCCGGTGCAGCGGATCTACCTCGAGGAGGACTACCGCGGCTGCGCGATCCTCGCCGAGGCTCCCTGGGGCGCGTACCTCACGAAGTTCGCCACCGACCGCGAGGCTCGGGGCGAGGGCATCGCCCGGGACCTCTGGCAGGTCTTTCGCGAGGAGCACCGCGCCGTGTTCTGGCGGGCGCGCCCGAGCAACCCCATCAACGAGTGGTACACCAAGCTCTCCGACGGGCTCGTGAAGACCTCGGGGTGGTGGGTCTTCTGGGTGGGCATCGCCGTCGAGCACATCCCCGCGGTGATCGCCTGGACCCTCGCGCAGCCCGAAGACATCCCGCCGCCCTGACGCGCGCTCAGAGCCGGTGCACGAAGAGCCCGCTCCGGAGCTTGGGCTCGAACCAGGTGCTCTTGGGCGGCATGATCCTCCCGGCGTCGCTGACGGCGAGCACGTCGCTCATGCGCGTGGGGTGCAGCGCGATCGCGAGGGACCACCCCTCGTCGCGCACCCGCGCCTCGAGGGCGCCGAGGCCGCGAACGCCGCCGACGAAGTCCACGTCCGGGTCCTTGCGGGGATCGGTGATCCCGAAGACCGGCGCGAGGAGCAGGTCCTGGCAGAGCTGCGCGTCGAGGGAGGCCACGGGGTCGCTGGGGTCGAAGCTCCCCGCGCGCACCGCGAGGCGGTGCCACGCGCCGCCGACGAAGGCGTGAAACACCCCGGGGGACTCGGGCACCGTGGCGCTCCCGGGGGTCACGTCGAAGCGCGCCCGCAGCGCCGCGAGGATCTCCTCCGGCGAGCGCCCCGCGCGGTCTCGCACCACGCGGTTGTACGGCAGGATCTGGAGCTGATCGTGCGGGAACACCACGGCGAGGAACACGTCGTGCTCCCCCGGCGCGCTCCCCCGCGCGGCGTGGAGCCGTGACGCCGCGGCGCTGCGGTGGTGCCCGTCGGCGACGTACAGCGCGGGCACCTCGCGAAACCGCGCCGAGAGGGCCTCGGCGTCGCCCTCCGAGAGCACCCACAGCGCGTGCTGCACCCCGTCCGCCGAGGTGAAATCGTAGACCGGCGCGGCCCGCGTGGCCTCGCGCACCGCGGCGTCGATCGCGGCGTCGGCGCGGTACGCGAGGAACACCGGCTCGTCGTGGGCGTCGAGGGCGTCGATGTGCCGCGCGCGGTCGTCCTCGTTGTCGGCGCGGGTGCGCTCGTGCTTGCGAATGAGGTCGCCGTCGTACTCCGCCACCGAGACGCAGCCGACCACGCCCACCTGCGCGTGGTCGCCCATCACCTGGCGGTAGAGGTAGAGCGAGGGCCGCGCGTCGGCGACCAGGGAGCCCTCGGCGATGAGCCGCGCGAGGCTCACGGCCCCCTGGGCGTACACGGCGTCGCTGTGCTCGTCGACGCCCTCGGGGAGGTCGATCTCGGGCCGCGAAACATGCAGAAAGCTCACGGGGTCATCGCCCGCGAGACGTCGCGCCTCGGCGGTGTTGATCACGTCGTAGGGGGGCGAGGCCACGCGCGCGGCGATGGCAGCGGGAGGGCGCAGGGCGCAGAAGGGACGCAGCAGCGACATGGCGCCGGGTGTTACCACGCCTCGGCCCCGGCGCCGCCGCGGGGTGATACCGTCGCGCGATGCGAGGGATGCTGTTCGCGACGGTTCTTCTCCTGGGGTGCCCCGGCCGGCGGCGAGAGCCCGAGCACACGACGGCCCGGCAGAGCCTGAACCTCGGCGCCACCGCCGCGAGCCCCGAGGTGCACATCAACCCCCAGGGAGACGCCGGCGCGCTGCAGATCCAGATCGGCAACGTCAACGCGCGGCTCCCCGGAGAGGACGAGCGCGCGCGGCAGGCCGATCCAGAGGCCCGCTGACCCGCGCCCCGCGCGACGCCAACGCCCCGACCGACGAACCGCCGTCGGGAATAATCCCCTCGATCCCTCGGGTTTCGCCCGCGTTCACCCCCGTGGTCCCGCTCCCCGTCGCTGCCCCTCGGCGCGTCTCGCGCACGGCTGCGCCTGCGGGTCTTGACGGATCGGGGTGCGTGGATAGGTTGCGCGCCCATCGCAGGTTGACCCCCTACGTCGCGCTCGCCCGGCGCACCCTGAAACGCTCCGCCGTTGACGCTGGGCGGGGCGGTGCGCTGGGTGGGGTGACGCGGCGGTCAGGCGACGCGGAGAGCGATCCCGCGGCGCCGGAGGGTCCGTCTGCGGCGACGGTTTCAAGCAACACCTCGGGTTTCGAGGAGGAGAGCGGAGTCATGGGAAAGATCATCGGGATCGATCTGGGCACAACGAACAGCGTTGTGGCCGTGATGCAGGGCCGCGACGTCGACGTGATCGTGAACGAGGAGGGATCCCGCATCACGCCGTCGGTGGTCGCCTGGGACAACAACAACGAGATCCTCGTCGGCCAGGTCGCCAAGCGCCAGGGGATCACCAACCCCGAGAACACCATCTTCTCGTCGAAGCGCTTCATCGGCCGCAAGGCCTCTGAGGTCCGCGACGAGGCGTCGCGGGTGCCCTTCAAGGTCTCCCCGGCGAGCAACGGCGACGCGGCCATCGAGGTGCGCGGGCGCTCCATGGCGCCGCCCGAGATCTCGGCGCACGTGCTCCGCAAGCTGAAGCAGGCCGCGGAGGCCTACCTCGGCGAGACCGTCACCGACGCGGTGATCACCGTCCCCGCGTACTTCAACGACAGCCAGCGCCAGGCCACCAAGGACGCGGGCAAGATCGCCGGGCTCAACGTCCGCCGGATCATCAACGAGCCCACCGCGGCGGCCCTCGCCTACGGCCTCGACAAGAAGAAGGACGAGCTCATCGCCGTGTACGACTTCGGCGGCGGCACCTTCGACATCTCGATCCTCGAGGTGAGCGAGAACCTCGTCGAGGTGAAGAGCACCAACGGCGACACGCACCTCGGCGGCGACGACGTCGACCAGACCATCATGGAGTTCCTCATCACCGAGTTCCGCAAGGAGCAGGGGATCGACCTGGGCAAGGACAAGATGGCCCTGCAGCGCCTCCGCGACGCCGCGGAGAAGGCCAAGATCGAGCTCTCGGCGATGCAGGAGACCACCATCAACCTCCCGTACATCGCCGCGGCCGGGCAGACCCCGCTGCACATGAACATCCGCCTCACCCGCGCCAAGCTCGAGCAGATGATCGAGCCCCTCGTCGAGCGCTCCCTCGCGGCCTGCCGCAACGCGCTCAAGGACGCGGGCAAGAGCCCGAACGACATCAACGAGGTCGTGCTCGTCGGCGGCTCCACCCGCATCCCGCTGGTGCAGAAGCGCGTGAAGGACTACTTCGGCAAGGAGCCGAACAAGACCGTCAACCCCGACGAGGTCGTGGCCATCGGCGCCGCGGTGCAGGGCGCGATCCTCGGCGGCGAGGTCAAGGACATGCTCCTCCTCGACGTGACCCCGCTCTCGCTGGGCGTCGAGACCCAGGGCGGCGTGTTCACCGCGCTGATCCCGCGCAACACGGCGATCCCGACCTCGAAGAGCGAGACCTTCTCCACCGCGAGCGACAACCAGCCGCAGGTCGAGGTCCACGTGCTCCAGGGCGAGCGCCAGCTCGCGAGGGACAACAAGACCCTCGGCAAGTTCGTCCTCGACGGCATCCCCCTGGCCCCCCGGGGCATGCCCAAGATCAAGGTCAGCTTCGACATCGACGCCAACGGCATCATCTCCGTGACGGCGAAGGACGAGGCCACCGGGCGCAACCAGAAGATCACCATCACCGCGGGCTCGGGCCTCTCGAAGGAAGAGGTCGAGCGCCTGGTGCGCGAGGCCGCCTCCCACGAGGAGGAGGACAAGAAGAACCGCGAGGAGGCCGAGGAGCGCAACAAGTGCGACTCCATGGCCTACCAGGTCGAGAAGATCCTCAAGGAGCACAAGGAGAAGCTCTCGGCCGACGACATCGCCAAGCTCGAAGAGGTCGTGAAGGAGGCGCGCGCGGCCATCGACGGCCGCGACGCCGACGCGGTCCGCAGCGCCACGGCGAAGCTCGAGGCCGAGTCGCACCGCATCGCCGGCCTGCTCTACCAGGCCGCGCCGGGCGAGGGCGGCGAGGCCCCCGCGGGCGGCGCGAACCCCCAGGGCAACCAGGGCGGCCGCGACGACGTGGTCGACGCCGAGTACGAAGAGTCCAAGTGACCGATCTCGCGGCGGCGCAGGGGGTTGCGTGACCCCCTGGCGCCCCGCGCCGTTGCGCGAGGCCCCCGCATCGGGGACTCTCGCGCCATGAGCCTCCCGCGCAAGTGGGTGATCCTCCCCCTCATCGCCATCTCGGGCCCGCTCTCCCTGGGCGTCGAGACCGCCCTGCGCCTGGCGCTGTTCACCCCCGACATGCGGTACCTCCGCTCGCTCACGGCGCCCACGCTCACGCCCATCGCCTGGGGCCTCGCGGCCCTCACGGCCCTCGGGGGCCTCGCGGCGGTTCGGGTGCAGCGGGGGTGGTACCGGCGTCGCCTCGCGAAGATCCCCGAGGCCGAGCGCAGCGACGACGCGAAGGCCCGCGCGGCCTTCGAGGCGCTCTACGTCGCCACGTCGGTGCCGCAGATCCCGGCGCTGGTGGTGACGCTGCTGTTCACCGCGGGCTCGTCGCTCGCGCCGGTCGCGACGGCCCTGGGGGTGTCGGCCGTCGCGGTGCTCGCGCAGGGGTGGGTGGAGCTGGAGCCGTAGCGCTCAGCGCACGGCGTGGGTCGAGCGCAGGAACGCGACGACGTGCGTGAGGTCTGCGTCGCTGAGCCGCGAGGCCGGGATCGCGCGCATGCGCCCCGAGCCCTGGCGCACGATGGAGCGAAGGCGGTCTTCGGCGAGGTTGCGGTTCGGCGCGGGGCCGTCGCTCTCGCCGTCCTCGTGGCAGCGGCCGCACACGCGGTTGAAGGCCGTGCGCCCGCGCGCGACGTCTCCCGCGGCGGTCGCGGGCGTCGCCGGGGGCGTCGCTGGGGGCGTCGCCTCGGGGGTGGTCGCCGGCGCGGTCTCGGGGGTGGTCGCCGGCGCGGTCTCGGGGGTGGTCGCCGGCGCGGTCTCGGGGGACGTGGTCGCCGCGGGGGTGGTCGCCGGGGGGGCGTTCTCGACCATGCCGCCCGAGCTCGTGGCGGTCATCGGCGGCGTGGTGGTCGCCGCGGGGGTGTCGCCGCTCGACGAGGAGCACGCGGTCACGAGGATCGAGGCGCAGAAGATGAAGCGGGAGAGGGTCATGGGCGCGCCAGCGTAGTCGTATGCCTCAGGGGATTCAATCCGCCGCGGCGCCAGAAGCGCCGCGCGGTCTCAGTCGCCCTGGAGCACCTGGAGGGCCTCGTCGTGGGCCTCGCGCACCGCCGCCGCCTGCACCTCGACGGGCTCCGCGGGGGCCGCGCTGCTGGGGCTCTGGGGGGCGGGGCGCATGGACGCCAGGGCGCCTCGCAGGGCGCTCACGCTGCGCCGCTGCGACTCGAGCCGACGGCTGCCGAGCATCGCCATGCGCTGGGCCTGGGTGAGGGCCTGATCGAGGCGGGCCTGGGCGCGCTCGACGTGGCCCTCGCGGGCGTCGCGAATGGCCTCGAGGGTGCCGGCGGCGAGCTGGGCCTCGGCGGCGACGCGCTCGACCTCGGGGTCGCGTCCGGTCTCGCGGCGGGCGTCGTCGCTCGTCGAACGGGCGCCGAGAAAGGCGTGGCGCTCGCAGCCGCCCGCGCCGTCCATGGCGTCGGCGAAGGTGAGGGTCGCGTCGAGCACCTCGACGCTCGCCTCGTTGCGCCGCCCCGGAACGCTCAGCCGCACGATGATGTCACGCGTCGACCCCTCGGTGATGTCGCCCAGGGCGACGCGAACCTCGTTGCCGCTGCGCACCGCGGGGAGCCCCACCACCGCCTGCACCTCCACGTCGGGCCCGGCGGTGAGCACCGCGACGGCGTTGCGCCCCACGACGCGCTGCATCCGGAGCACCTCGTCGCGGAACACCCCCGCCACCATCGACGAGTCCTGCACGTAGTGAAAGCGCCCGCCCGAGGTCTGCGCGAGCTGGGCCATCACGGTCTCGTCGAAGTCGGTGCCGAGGCCCAGCGCGGTGATGGTGATCTGGTGCTGAGCGGCGCTGCGGGCCATCGCCTCGAGCGGCGCGCGGTCGTTGGGGACGCCGTCGGAGAGCAGCACGACGCGGTTGATCCCGTCGGCGCGAAAGCGCTGCGCGACCTCGAGGAGGCCGAGGCGAAGGCCCCCCGCGAGGTCCGTGGTGCCCCGCGCCTCCATCGAGCGAATGCTCGCGCTGGCCTCGGTCCTCCGGCGGGCGGTGAGCTCCACCGAGGGGACCAGCACCCGCGCCCTGGCGTCGAAGGTGACCAGGGCGAAGCGGTCGCCGTCGCGCAGCGACTCGAGCATCGCGAGGCTCGCCGCGCGGGCGTGCTCCATCGCGGGGCCGTCCATGGAGCCCGAGGTGTCGACCACCAGCGCGACGTTGACCCCGGGGCGCCGCGCGGGGTCGATGGCGCGGGTCCCAATCCGCAGCCGCGCAACGACATCGGAGCGTTGACCGGAGGGGACGAAGCGGTTGCCGAGGGAGCCGTCGAGGGTCACCAGCTGCGGGTCCGAGCGGCCGTGCTGCCTGCTGGCGCAGCCCAGAGCGAGGATCATCGACGCGAGGAGGATCAGGAGTCGCGGGGTCATGGTCTCACCGTGTTCTCGTTGCGATTCGGACGAAGGCGCAGGGCGGGACGCGGGCCTTGGCGGGGCCAGAGTGGGTCGCGGCTCGCCCTGCGTGGTGCCGAGAACGCCGCCGGGGCGCCGGGCCTTACACCCGGCCGGGCACTTCCGGTTCGAGCTCCGCTGCTCCATGACTTCGCCACCATGCATCGAGTCGCCCTCTGCCTGCTCCTCCTCGCCTGTTCCCGCGGCCCCGAGCGCTTCAGCAGCCGCGCCGACCTCGGGCCGCTCCGGGAGCGCCTGCGCGCCGCGGGCGGAGACCCCGCGCGGGTCCTTCATATCCGCGCCGCGTCCGACCTCGCCCGGCTGGAATTCGGCGAACGCTACAAGTACGCCATCCCCGAAGACGGCCGCTTTCGCGTGGCGCCCACGCCCGCGAGCGCCGCGGGCAACGAGTACGTGCACCCGCTGCTCGTCGACGGCGCGCGGGTGCGCACCGCGGGGCACCTCATCGTGAAGCACAAGGACGGCGTCGTGAGCGGGGTGATGCTCGACCGCGAGAGCGCCGCGTATTGCCCCTCGCAGGGCAGCCTGCAAGAGGCCATCAGCGCGCTGCGCGCCCTGGGCATCGCCCGCACGAAGATCTCCGTCGACCCGGTGCCCCCGCACTGCGAGCCCGCGCGGTAGTAGCCTGCGCGGCGATGCTCGACCCGTCGCAGACCATTCACGACTGGCACACGCTCACCGGGAGCGACTTCAAGTCCCTGCAGGGCAAGCGCATCGTCGCGCTGGTGACCTGCTCGCCCCTCGAGGTGCACGGCCCGCACCTCCCCGTGGTGGCCGACCTCTGCGAGGGCCAGGGGCTCCTCGACGGCGCGGTGGAGAAGTTCGCCGCGCGCCGCCCAGGAATGGTCTTTCTGCGGCTCCCGCACGTCTACGCGGCCGCCGACGTGCTGCTGCACCCGGGCTCGATCCGCTTCCGCGCGAGCACCATCGTGCGCGTGCTCGAGGACCTCGGCGAGAGCCTCGCGCGGCAGGGCGTGCGCGACGTGTGGGTCTCGAATTTTCACGCGGGCCCGCGGCACTTCGTCGCCATCGAGCGGGCCTGCGTCAACGCGCGCAGGCGACACGGCGCGCGCATGGTCCCGCTCTTCTCGCTGCTGCTCGAGCGGCTCACGGGCGGCGCCACCGACCTCAGCGCGGTGCTCGCCGACCGCCTCAAGCTCCCCGTCTCGCGCCTCCGCGGCGACTCGCACGGCGGCGCCATCGAGACCAGCCTGCTGCTGCACCTCCTCGGCGACCGCGTCGACCCCGCGTACCGACACCTCCCGGCAGACTCCGTGGAGCTCCGCCTCCAGCGGGCGGGCGCGCCGCCGCTGCAGCGCGGCGACCGCCCGACGATCGTCGAGATCCTCCGCGGGTTCGTGCACAAATACAGGTATTTCGAGGAGGTGACCTACGCCGGCGACCCCGCCCTCGGCAGCGCCGAGTCGGGGGCGGTGATCTACGACCACCTCACCGACCTCGCCGCCGACGCGCTCTGCGAGATCGTCGACGGGACGCTCCCCCCCGCGCGCTGGCACTCGCCGCTCTGGCCGCTGCGCCACCTGCTCCTCAGCGAGACGGTGAACGCGCTCTTCGAGCGCGCGTTGGCGACGCGCCCCCGGGCGGTGTAACCAGCCGCCATGACCTCCGACCGAGCCGCGCGGCTGCGCGAGCGCTTCCCTGAGATCGTCACCGACGACCCCGACGATCGGCTCACCTACGGCCGCGACTGGACCCGGGTGTACGACCCCGCGCCCTGCGCCGTCGCGCTGCCCCGCAGCACCGAAGAGGTCGCCGCGCTGCTGCGCTTCTGCGACGACGAGGGCGTCGCCGTCGTCCCCTCGGGGGGCCGCACGGGCCTCGCGGGCGGCGCGGTCGCGAAGGACGGCGAGCTCGTGCTCTCGCTCTCCCGCATGCGCCGCATCGACGCCGTCGACGCGCTCGGGCTCACGGTGCGCGTGCAGGCCGGCGCGGTGACCGAGGCGGTGCACCGCCACTGCGCCGAGCACGGGCTCACCTGGCCCGTCGATTTCGCCTCCAAGGGCTCGTCGCAGGTGGGGGGCAACATCGCGACGAACGCCGGCGGCGTGCGCGTGATTCGCCACGGGCTCACGCGGCAGTGGGTGCTCGGCCTGCAGGTGGTCACCGCGCGGGGCCAGGTGCTCGAGCTCAACGGCGCGCTCGAGAAGAACAACACCGGACTCGACCTGCGGCAGCTCTTCATCGGCAGCGAGGGCACCCTCGGGGTGATCACCGAGGCGACGCTCAAGCTCGCGAGGCTCCCCGAGCGGGTCGACGTCGCGCTCTTCGGCGCCCGCGACATCGCCGCCGTGCTCGCGCTCTTTCGCGCTGCGAGACAAGGGCCCTTCACCATCACGGCCTACGAATTCTTCACCGACCGCTGCCTCGCGCGCGTGCGGCGGCACCGCGGGTTGAGCTGCCCCATCGGCGACGAGCACGGGTGCTACGTGCTGCTCGAGGCCGAGGGGATCGCCCACGACGACTTCCTCGACTGGTGCGCCGCGCGCATGGCCGAGGGGCTCGCGGACGACGGCACCGTCGCCCAGGGGGCCTCGCAGGGCGCGGCGCTGTGGTCCCTGCGGGAGTCGATCTCCGAGAGCCTCTCGGGCACGGGCACGCCCCACAAGAACGACGTCGCGCTCCCCATCGCGAACCTCGAGGCCTTCTGCGGCGAGCTCGAGCGAACCCTGGCGGGGCAGTACCCCGACTGGGAGCTCTGCCTGTTCGGGCACATCGGCGACGGCAACGTGCACGTCAACGTGATGAAGCCCGAGGCCCTGCCGAAGGCGGAATTCCTCGCGAAGACCCACGAGGCCGACGCGGCGATCTTCGACCTCGTGCGGCGCCACCGCGGGAGCGTGTCGGCCGAGCACGGCATCGGGCTGCTCAAGCGCGACTGGCTCGGGCACAGCCGCTCGCCGGAGGAGATCGCGATCCTGCGCGCGGTCAAGGCGGCCCTCGACCCCCGTGGCACCCTCAACCCCGGAAAGATCCTGGCGTGAGGGCGGCGGCTGCGGGTGCCAGCGGCGGGGGTCGAACCCGCATGAGGGTAAACCTCGGCGGATTTTGAATCCGCTGCGTATGCCAGTTCCGCCACGCTGGCTCTGCGAGGGGACGAAGCGTTCTAGCGCCGACCCGCGGAGCTCTGCAAGCCCCGCGAACACCGCGAGGATTCGGCGCCCCGAAGAGAAAAGCCGACGGGGCTCCGCAGGAAAGTGAACCCCCCCTCTTGACCGCACTCGAAGTCCGCTGGTAGACACCGCGCCCTCCCTGAGATCCAGCGCACGCAGACGCGCTGGAGTTCCAGCGGAGACACATCTATGTCGGTGGCTGCGCCCATGACGGGCGAACGCACCGACACTGAACCCACGGCGACCCGCCGCGGGATTTGACGGGAAGCGGACAGGCAGATGGAGAGCAAAGCGATTGCGCGATTCGCGCGCGTTGCGCCCCGCAAGGCGCGCACGGTGATCCACCTCGTTCGCGGTCGGAAGGTGTCCGACGCGATCGATATGCTCCTCTTCACGCGCAAGTCGGCGGCGACGATCGTCCGTAAGGTGATCGAGTCGGCCCTGGCGAACGCGAAGCAGAAGGACCCGCAGGTTAACGTCGACGAGCTCTACGTGACCCTCGGCGCAGCGGACAAGGGCCCCACGGGCAACCTTCGTCGCTGGCGTCCGCGGGCCATGGGCCGGGCGACCCGCATCGAGAAGGGCGTGAGCCACATCGCGATCACGCTCAGCGACCACGCACCGGCGCCGAAGCCCTCGAAGTCGGAGCGGCACCGCGCGGCCTCGAAGGCGAAGTCTGCGGGCACCGAGAGCACAACCACTGAGTCCGCGACCAGCGGCGAGCAGGGCTGAGCACATGGGACAGAAGGTTCATCCGTACGGGTTCCGCCTGGGGGTCATCAAGACCTGGAACTCGAAGTGGTTCGAGGAGCGCAACTACGCCAACTGGCTGCACGAGGACATCACCCTCAAGCGCCTGGTGAAGCAGCACCTCAACAACGCGGGCATCGCCGGCGTCGAGATCGAGCGCGCGGCGTCGAAGGTGAAGGTCGTGATCTTCACCGCGCGTCCGGGCATCGTGATCGGCAAGGGCGGCAAAGGGGTCGAGGACCTCAAGAAGGGCGCCAAGACCGCCGACCGCAAGGGCGAGCGCCCCTTCCCCGGGCTCATGCACTACACCAACGCGTCGGCCGACGACATCGTCATCGACGTGCAGGAGATCCGCAAGCCCGACACCAACGCGCAGCTGGTCTCTGAGGCCGTCGCCACGCAGCTCGAGCGCCGCGTGAGCTTCCGCCGCGCGATGAAGAAGGCCGTGGGCGCGGCGATGAAGCTGGGCGCCAAGGGCATTCGCATCCGGTGCGCCGGCCGCCTCGGCGGCTCGGAGATGTCCCGCGTCGAGAGCTACCGCGAGGGCCGCGTGCCCCTGCACACGCTCCGCGCCGACATCGAGTACGGGACGGCTGAGGCGCACACCACCTACGGCTCCATCGGGGTGAAGGTGTGGCTCTTCAAGGGCGAGGTGCTTCCGCAGAAGAAGCGCCGCGTGCCGACGATCCGCTGATCAGGCTCAGGGAGATTACCGATGCTTTCCCCGAAAAAGACGAAACACCGCAAGCAGCAGAAGGGCAACCTCAAGGGCATCGCGCACAGCGGGTCCGACGTGTCCTTCGGCGACTTCGGTCTTCAGGTCACTGAGGGCGGCTGGATCACCGCGCGGCAGATCGAAGCGGCGCGTATGGCGATCACCCGCCACGTCCGCCGCCAGGGCAATATCTGGATCCGGATCTTTCCGGACAAGCCCGTCACGAAGAAGCCCCTCGAGACCCGCATGGGTCACGGCAAGGGCTCCGTCGAGGAGTGGGTCGCCGTGGTCCAGCCCGGCCGGGTGCTCTACGAGCTCGGCGGCGTGCCCGAGGCGATGGTCAAGGAAGCCTTCCGTCTCGCGGGCCACAAGCTGCCCCTCGCGACCCGGCTTCTGACTCGGGAAATTGGCTGAGGCGAGAGACGGTCATGGCGAACGGCACCACGGTCCAGCAACTGCGTGAGCGCTCCGATGCGGAGCTGACGGAATTCGTCAGCGCCAAGCAGAAGGAGCTCCTCGACGCGCGATTCAAGAACTACACGAGCCAGCTCATGGACACGAGCTCCGTGGCGAAGCTCCGCAAGGAGATCGCCCGGGGCATGTCGGTGCAGCGCGAGCGCGTCAACGCCAAGAAGGCGGGTGCGTGATGGACACAGAGTCTAACGTCGCCGAGGCTCAGAAGCCCCACGGCTCCAAGCGCGTGCTGGTGGGCAAGGTCACCAGCGCGAAGATGCAGAAGACCATCGTGGTCGAGGTCGTCCGCTCGGTGAAGCACCCGGTGTACGGCAAGTACGTGCGCCGCCGTAAGAAGTACAAGGCGCACGACGAGACCCAGCAGTACCTGGTGGGCGACGTCGTGGAGATCCGCGAGTCGAAGCCCATGTCCCGCGACAAGCGCTGGACCGCGGTGACCCTGGTCCGCCGCCCCAACGCGAACCGCTAAGAGGAGAACTCCCATGATCCAGATGAGAACCATCCTCGATGTCGCCGACAACTCCGGAGCCCGACGCGTGCAGTGCGTGAAGGTGCTCGGCGGGAGCCGTCGCCGCTACGCCGCCCTGGGCGACGTGATCGTGGTGAGCGTGAAGGAAGCGCTCCCGAACATGAAGGTGAAGAAGGGCCAGACCGCGCGCGCGGTGGTGGTCCGCACGAGGCGCGAGTATCAGCGGCCCGACGGGTCGTACGTGAAGTTCGACACCAACAGCGCGGTGATCATCGACAAGGACGGCGGGCCCGTGGGCACGCGCATCTTTGGCCCGGTGGCCCGCGAGCTGCGCGGCAAGACCTTCATGAAGATCATCTCGCTCGCGCCGGAGGTGATCTGATCATGAGCCTCGCACGCATCCGTACCGGCGACACCGTCGTCGTCATCTCCGGCAAGGACAAGGGCAAGACCGGTCGCGTGATGAGCGTCGACCTGGCCAACGACCGGGTCCTCGTCGAGGGCATCAACATCGTGAAGCGCCACGTGAAGCCCAACATGCGGGACCGCGACGGCGGCATCCGCGAGGGCGAGCGGCCGATCTACGCGTCGAAGGTCATGCCCATCGACCCGGAGACCGGCAAGGGCACGCGGGTTCGCACCCAGATCGAGGCCGACGGATCGAAGGCCCGCATCGCGGTGAAGAGCGGCAAGCCCATCACGGTCGAGGCGGTCTGAGAGTTTGAACTTCCGACGCGGGTCCCGAGGCCTGGCAAGAGCGGGTCTCGGAAACGCGGTTGAAGAGGACGAAGATGGCGGACGATAAGAAGAAGAAGGCCGCACCCGCGAAGGGTGGCAAGGCCGCGGCGCCCCAGAAGGGCACCGAGAAGAAGGCGAAGAAGCCCGCGGCCGCCGCGAAGGTCGTCAACGACGGCCCGCGCGAGCCCGAGCAGAAGATCCCCACCCGCGCGAAGGAGAAATACCTCGCGGAGGTGGTGCCGGCCCTCTCGAAGGAGTTCGGCTACAAGAACGTGATGCAGGTGCCGCGCCTGACGAAGATCACGGTGAACATGGGCCTCGGCGAGGCCGTGTCGAACCAGAAGATCATCGAGATGGGCGTGGAGCAGGTCGAGGCGATCACCGGTCAGAAGGCCATGATCACCCGGGCCCGCAAGAGCATCTCGACCTACAAGCTCCGCGCGGGGTCGCCCATCGGCGTGATGGTCACCCTCCGTCAGCGGCGCATGTGGGAGTTCCTCGATCGGCTCATCACCTTCGGGCTGCCGCGCGTGCGCGACTTCAAGGGCGTCAGCCCGAAGGGCTTTGATGGCAAGGGCAACTACACCCTGGGCATCAAAGAGCAGATCATCTTCCCTGAGATCAACTACGACACCGTCGAGAAGGTCAAGGGGCTCAACATCTCTTTTACCACCACCGCCAGGACCGACGAGGAGGGCCGCGCGCTCCTCAAGTTCCTGGGGATGCCGTTCCGCACCTGAGTCGAGAGGGAGAGTTCTCGTGGCACGTGCCTGTTCTTTCGCGAAGCTGCAGCAGACCCCGAAGTTCTCGGTCCGTCATCGGAACCGCTGCCGGGTCTGCGGCCGCGCGCGCGGCTACTACCGCAAGTTCGAGCTCTGTCGAGTGTGCCTGAGGGTCTACGCCTTGCGTGGCGAGATCCCGGGCGTGATCAAGGCGAGCTGGTGAGAGGTCTGCGATGTTGACTGATCCCGTTTCAGACATGCTCACTCGTATCCGCAACGCGGCGCTCGCGCGCCACGAGCGGCTTACGTTCCCCGCGTCGCGCCTGAAGCGCAGCCTCGCGGAGATCCTGGTGAGCGAAGGCTACATCTCCTCCGTCGCCGACGACGTCGACGCCAAGGGGCGCCCGCAGATCACGCTGGTGCTCAAGTACGGACGCGACCGCGCGCCGGCCATCGAAGGCCTGCGTCGGGTCTCGCGCCCGGGGCGTCGGGTCTACACGGCCTCGGACAACATCAACAAGGTCCGCAACGGTCTCGGCATCTCGGTGCTGAGCACGTCCCGCGGAGTGATGAGCGACCGCGAGGCTCGCCGCCACGGAGTGGGCGGCGAGGTCCTCTGCGAAGTCTGGTGAAGGGAGCGACGTCATGTCCAAGATCGGAAGGCGACCCGTCTCTGTTCCCCAGGGTGTCACCGTCACGAGCGGCCCTGGCTTCTTCGAGGTCAAGGGCGCGAAGGGCACGGTCCGGCGCGTGGTCCCCGCGGGGGTCTCGTTCAAGGCCGAGGGTGCGCTCATCAACGTGACCGCCGACGAGTCGGTCCCCGCGGGGGACGTCTCGCGCGTGACCGGCACCGCGCGCTCGCACCTCGCGAACGCCGTGCTCGGGGTCTCGAAGGGCTTCGTGATGGGGATCAAGCTCGAGGGCACCGGCTACAAGGCCGACCTCAAGGGCTCGACCCTCACCATGTCCCTGGGCCTCTCGCACCCGGCGATCTTCGAGGTCCCGGCGGCGCTGAAGGTGCAGATCCCGGGTGACAGCAAGAACACCGTGCTGCTCCTCGAGAGCGCCGACAAGGACGTGCTGGGTCAGGCCGTGGCCGACATCCAGCGGTTCCGTCCCCCGGAGCCCTACAAGGGCAAGGGTGTGCGTCTGATGAAGCCCGGCTCCTCGACCGCGAGTCCCGACCTGGTTCGGATTCGTCAGAAGGCGGGCAAGGCAGGCAAGGGCGGCAAGGGCGGAAAGTGATGAACTCGTAGCCGAGACCGCGCGGTGCGGTCTCGTACGCGAGCGAGGTAACGATGAGCAGCAACAGCGACCAGCGACAGCGCCGCAAGGCGCGTATCCGAGGGAAGGTCAGCGGCACGCAGGAGCGACCGCGGCTGACGGTCTTCCGTTCGTCGAAGCACATCTACGCGCAGGTCATCGACGACGCCACGGGGTGCACCCTCGTCGCGGCGTCCTCGACCGAGCCGTCCGTCCGCGAGGCGACCGGCGACGATCGCAAGCTCGATGTCGCCCGCAAGGTGGGCGAGGCCGTCGCGAAGAAGTGCCTGGAGAAGGGGATCACGAAGGTGGTCTTCGATCGCAACGGGTACGTGTACCAGGCGAACAACCGGGTCGGTGTGCTCGCGGACAGCGCGCGCAAAGTCGGCCTGAATTTCTGAGTCCAAGGGAGAGCAACTCCGATGTCGATGATCGATAACGACGAGAGGGAGCTCAAGGAGCGCGTCGTACACATCAACCGCGTTGCGAAGGTCGTGAAGGGCGGAAGGCGCTTCTCGTTCTCGGCGCTGATTGTTGTGGGCGATGGCGCCGGCCGCGTGGGCGTGGGCCTGGGCAAGGCCAACGAGGTCCCCGAGGCCATCCGCAAGGGTACCGACCAGGCGCGCAAGAACCTCTTCCCGATCCCCCTCGTGGGCGGGACGATCCCGCACGAGATCATGGGGATCTTCGGCGCGGGCAAGGTGATGCTGCGACCGGCGTCGCCGGGCACCGGCGTCATCGCCGGCGGCGCGGTGCGCGCGGTCGTCGAGAGCGCTGGGGTGAAGGACATCCTCACCAAGAGCCTCGGCAGCCGCAACCCCCACAACTCGGTGAAGGCCACGGTGATGGCCCTGCGCCAGCTCCGCGACATCCACCAGACGGCGACGAAGCGGGGCAAGCGCCCCGAGGACCTCACCGAGTCGTCGGACAAGACCGCGCCGACGGCGCAGGATTGATGCAGTCATGGCGAAGACCCATCTCCGCGTGAAGCAGGTCAAGAGCGCAATCGGCGAGCGCTGGCAGTTCGGCGAGACCCTCAAGGGGCTCGGGCTGAAGGGCCCGAGCACCGAGGTGCTCGTGGCGAATACGCCGTCGTTCCGCGGCGCGATCAAGAAGGTGATCCACCTCGTTACGGTGGAGGAGACCGATGGCTGACATCCTTTCGAATCTGCACCCCCCGGTCGGAGCCGTCCGCAAGCGCACCCGTCGCGGGCGTGGCGTTGGCTCGGGCCTTGGCAAGACCGCTGGCAAGGGCCAGAAGGGCCAGAAGGCCCGGAACACCGGCAACTTCTCGAAGATGGCGTTTCAGGGCGGTCAGACGCCCATGCAGCGCCGCCTCCCGAAGCGCGGGTTCAACAACCTGTTCCCGACGGTGTTCGCGACGGTGAACCTCGAGACGATCGCGACGACCTTCGAGGCCGGCTCCACGGTCGACCTCGAGTCGCTCAAGGTCGCGCACCTGGTGAAGCGCGACGCGAAGCGCGTGAAGGTCCTCGGGAACGGGGAGCTCACCCACAAGCTCGTGCTGAAGGTGCACGCGGTCTCCGCGGGCGCCCGGAGCAAGGTCGAGGCGGCCGGCGGCAGCGTCGAGATCGTTTCTGCGGACGTTCCTGCAAAGGGCGGGACCACATCGGCCTGATCTCGGGTTATAGGGGCGCCGTCTCTGACCGCCGCGGGCGGCGCGGCGCCTCGACCACCCCGAACCTGATCGACCTGTGTGAAGGAATGAACTGATGGCCCTCAGCGCGATCGCCAACATCGGACGCATCCCGGAGCTGCGCCGTCGCCTGCTGTTCACCCTCGGGATGATCGCGATCTACCGCCTCGGCGTGTACATCACGGTCCCCGGGACGGACCGCATGGCGATGAAGCAGTACCTCGGGCAGGACAGCGGCGGCGGGGGCTTTCTCAACCTCCTGAACCTGTTCTCCGGAGGCGCCCTCGAGCGCGTGAGCATCTTCGCCCTGGGCGTGACGCCCTACGTGTCGGCGTCGATCATCTTTCAGCTCATGACCTCGATCTTCAAGCCCCTCGAGGAGCTCCGCAAGGAGGGCGAGGTCGGCCAGCGCAAGATCAATCAGTACACCCGCTACGCCACCATCGGCCTGGCGCTGGTGCAGGGCTTCTTCATGTCCGTCGGGCTGGGGACCTTGCAGACCAGCGACCTCGTGGCCGTCGTGCGCGACAACGGCTGGGGCTTTCGCATCCTCGCCTCGCTCACCCTCGCCACGGGCACGGCCTTCGTGATGTGGCTCGGCGAGCAGGTCACCGAGCGCGGCATCGGCAACGGCATCTCGCTGCTGATCTTCGCCGGCATCGTCGCAGACTTCCCGTCCGCGGCGGCGAACACCTGGCAGTTCACCAGCAGCGGGCAGATCGCGCCGACGGCGCTGCTCATCGCCGCCGTGCTGATGATCGGCTCGGTGATGACCATCGTGTTCTTCGAGCGCGGGCAGCGCCGCATCCCGATCGAGTACAGCCGCCGGATCATCGGGCGAAAGATGTACGGCGGGCAGCGCACGCACCTGCCGCTGCGCGTGAACTCGGCCGGGGTGATCCCGCCGATCTTCGCGTCGACCCTGCTGATGCTCCCCACGCAGCTCGCCGACTGGCGGGTGTGGGGGATGACGAGCCTGCGCGACCAGCTGCAGCGCGGGGGCTGGGTCTACAACAGCCTCTTCGTCGTGCTCACGATCTTCTTCTGCTACTTCTACACGTCGATCACCTTCCCCCCCGTGGACGTGGCCGACAACCTGAAGAAGCAGGGGGCCTTCATCCCGAACATCCGCCCCGGCAAGGCCACGGCGGACTACATCGAGAAGGTCCTCATGAGGATCACCTTCGGCGGCGCGGTGTACGTGGCGGCGGTGACCATCCTCCCGTCGTTCATGCAGCAGTACCTGAAGGTGCAGTTTCCCTTCGGCGGCACCTCGATCATGATCGTGGTGGGCGTGGCCCTCGACACGGTGAACCAGATCGAGAGCCACCTGATCTCGCGTCACTACGAGGGCTTCGCCGGCCCTGGCGCGCCGCGCATCCAAGCACGGAGGGCGACGTGAACGACCTCGTCTTCATCGGTCCGCCCGGAGCGGGCAAGGGCACCCAGGCGCAGCGACTCGTCGCGAAGCTCTCGGTGCCGCAGATCTCGACCGGAGACATGCTCCGCGCGGCCCGCAAGGCTGGCACCGAGCTCGGTCGCAAGGCCGACGAGTACATGACCCGCGGCGCGCTGGTCCCCGACGAGGTCGTCATCGGCCTGGTCGAGGAGCGGCTGCAGCTCGACGACGCCCGCGAGGGCTTCGTGCTCGACGGGTTCCCGCGGACGGTTCCCCAGGCCGAGGCCCTCGATCGGCTGCTGGCCCGCATGGGCCGCGGAATTACCCACGTGATCCTGCTCCAGGTCCCGGATGAATTGATCATCGAGCGGATTACCGGCAGAAGAGTGGGCGAGACCTCTGGACGGATCTACCACATCAAGTATGATCCGCCCCCCTTCCCCGACCGGGGGGAGGGCGGAGAGCGCCTCCTGATCCGCGACGACGATCGCGAAGAGGTGGTGCGCCCCCGGCAGGTAGCCTATGCGGCTCAGACCGCGCCGCTGGTCGCGTACTACGCGAACCGCGGGCTCCTGCGCAGGGTCGACGGCGTCGGCTCGGTGGACGAGGTGACGGGCGCGATCTTTCGGTCGATCGGAGTGGTGTAAGGCGTGGCGAGAAGCAGGCGAGGCCGTTCGGAGCCCAGAGAGCCGAAGGGCGACAAGCTAGAGTTTGAGGGAGCCGTCCTCGAGGCGCTCCCGAACGCGATGTTTCGTGTGCAGTGTGATAATGGCCTCGCGGTGCTCGCGACGATCTCGGGCAGGATGCGGCAGTACTACATCCGCATCCTCCCGGGCGACAAGGTGACCGTCGAGGTCTCCCCGTACGATGTCTCCAAGGGGCGGATTACCTACCGCCACAAGTGATGGAACCGGCTCGCCCCAGGCGGGGTCAGCCATGCAGGAAGCGTTGGGCATGAAGGTTCGACCGTCGGTGAAGAAGGTCTGCGACAAGTGCAAGGTGGTCCGCCGCAAGGGTGTCGTGCGGATCATCTGTGAGAATCCCCGTCACAAGCAGCGGCAGGGCTGAGCCATGGCACGTATTGCTGGCGTCGACCTTCCGGGTCGCAAGCACATTTCCATCTCGCTTCGGTACCTCTACGGCGTCGGCGCAGCCCGCGCCGTGGAGATCTGCGAGAAGGCCCAGGTTCCGCTGAACAAGCGGGCGCAGGACCTCACGGACGCGGAGATTCGCCGCATCCGCGAGATCCTCGACGCGGACTACAAGGTCGAGGGTGACCTCCGCCGCGAGGTCCAGCTCAACATCAAGCGCCTGATGGACCTCGGCTGCTACCGCGGCCTGCGGCACCGTCGCGGGCTGCCGGTGCGCGGGCAGCGCACCCACACGAACGCCCGCACGCGCAAGGGACCCCGCAAGGGCCTGGCCGTGTCGCGCGCCAAGAAGTGACGCATTGACATCAACGATGACGGTTTGACCGGAACGATACAGAGGAACCGATGGCGAAGGCCCAGTCTGCATCCGCGACGTCGAAGGGCGGCGCGAAGGGCAAGAAGAAGTCCCGTAAGAACGTGCCGAAGGGTGTGTGTCACATCCAGGCCACGTTCAACAACACCATCGTGACCATCGCCGACCTGAGCGGGAACACCATCTCGTGGTCGTCGTCTGGGTCGCGAGGGTTCAAGGGTTCGCGCAAGAGCACCCCCTTCGCCGCGCAGGTCGCGGCCGAGGACGCCGCCCGCAAGGCCGCGGAGCATGGGATGCGCGAGATCGCGGTGTTCATCCGCGGCCCTGGCGCGGGTCGCGAGAGCGCCCTCCGCGCGCTGACCACCGCCGGGTTTCGCATCACCTTGATCCGCGACGTGACGCCGATCCCGCACAACGGGTGTCGGCCTCCGAAGCGCCGCCGCGTGTGACCTACTTGTTGGACTGAAGGAAGAGACCTCATGGCTCGCTATATCGGACCCGTCTGCAAGCTCTGTCGCCGCGAGGGCGCCAAGCTGTTCCTCAAGGGCGACCGCTGCTACACGGAGAAGTGCGCGTACGACCGCCGCCCGTATCCCCCCGGCCAGCACGGCCAGGCGCGGATCAAGTTCACCGAGTACGGCCTGCGCCTTCGCGAGAAGCAGAAGGTTCGCCGCGTCTACGGTGTGCTGGAGCGTCAGTTCCGCAAGTACTTCTCCGAGGCCGACCGCACCAAGGGTGTGACCGGTGAGAACCTCCTGGCGCTGCTCGAGCGCCGGCTCGACAACGTGGCGTTCCGCCTCGGCTTCGCGGCGACGCGCAGCGAGGCCCGCCAGCTCGTGCTGCACCAGCACGTGACGGTGAACGGCAAGCGGGTCAACGTGCCCAGCTACGTCGTTCGCGTGGGCGACAAGATCGCGGTCCGGGAGAAGTCTCGGGAGATCGCGCGGGTCAAGGAGAGCGTCACCGGGGCGGAGCGCCGCGGCGCCCTCACCTGGCTCGAGCTCGACAAGGCGAACTTCACGGGCACCGTGAAGACCCTGCCCGTGCGCGAAGAGGTCGGGCTGGACATCAAGGAACAGCTCATCGTCGAGTTCTACAGCCGTTAATCGGAAACAGCGCGCCGCGGCGTCGGCGACCGTCCCAACGTTGGGGCCGTCGCTCGCGCCGCGCTCGTGCGATTGAGAAGGGGAAAGTAGTCTCCATGACGCAGTCGTCCACGCAGGCTCGGAACTGGCGCGACCTCATCCGCCCGAAGGCCCTCATCGAGGAGGACCGGGAGCTCCACACCGACTTCTACGGAAAGTTCGTGTGCGAGCCGCTGGAGCGAGGCTTCGGCATCACCATTGGCAACTCCCTGCGGCGCGTCCTGCTGTCCTCGCTTCAGGGCGCGGCGATCACCGCCGTGCGCATCGATGGGGCTCTCCACGAGTTCACCACCATCGATGACGTGAAGGAGGACGTCGCCGACATCATCCTGAACCTCAAGGAGGTGGTGTTCCAGGCCAACGAGGCCAAGCGGTACACCCTCCGGCTGGAGAAGGAGGGCCCGGCGGAGGTCCACGCCGAGGACATCAAGGCCGAGGGCGCCGCGGGCATCCGCGTGCTCAACCCGAAGCAGCCGGTCGCCACCGTGTCGCGCGGCGGCAAGCTCAGCATGGAGCTCATCGTCGGCATGGGCCGTGGCTACGTCCCCGCCGAGCGCAACAAGGACCCGAACATGGCCATCGGATGGATCCCCATCGACAGCCTGTTCTCGCCCGTGCGCAAGGTGAACTACACGGTCACCAACGCCCGCGTCGGCCAGATGACCGACTACGACAAGCTCATCCTCGAGGTGTGGACCAACGGCGCCGTGCGCCCGCGGGACGCCGTGGCCTACGCGGCGAAGATCCTCAAGGAGCAGCTCCAGATCTTCATCAACTTCCAGGAGGCCGATGAGGTCGTCTCTGCGCCCTCGCGCAGCGACGAGGCCCCCATCAACGAGAGCCTCTTCAAGAGCGTCGAGGAATTCGAGCTCTCCGTTCGCAGCGCCAACTGCCTCCAGAACGCCAACATTCAGTACATCGGCGAGCTGGTGCAGAAGACCGAGGCGGACCTGCTCAAGACGAAGAACTTCGGCCGCAAGTCCCTGAAGGAGATCAAGGACAAGCTCTCGGAGCTCAACCTCAACCTGGGCATGCACATTGAGAACTGGCCGGTCCTGCTGGAGCGATGGCGCCAGGAGCACGGGCAGGTCTGATCACCGACCGTTGACGGAATCACAGATAGAAGAGCCCTGCCATGCGTCACCAGAATGCCGGCCGCAAGTTTGACCGTGACGGCGCGAGCCGCAACGCGATGTTCAAGAACCTCGTCGCGAACCTCTTCGCGCACGAGCGGATTGAGACCACCGTTCAGAAGGCCAAGGAGCTCCGCCGCGTGGCGGAGCGCATCATCACCCGCGCCGCGCGCCTGGGCCCGGCGGTCAACGCCGAGGTCATCGACGACCCCAAGGTCGCCGCGCAGCGCCTCGCGGTGAAGCGCGACATCAAGAGCCTCCTCCCGCGCTGGCGGGAGCGCGTCGTCGACGGCGAGCTCGAGCGCATCGACGTGGTCGAGCACCTGTTTCGCGAGATCGCCCCCCGCTTCGTCGGCCGCAACGGGGGGTACACCCGCATCCTCCGCACGCGCAACCGCCGCGGCGACAACGCCGAGCTCGCGTACATCGAGCTCGTCGACCGCGACCCCCGGGTCGGCCGCAAGGCCGCGCCGGCCCCCGCGTCCGTCGACGGCGGCGTGAGCCTCGACTCGCCGGTGCGCGCCGAGGCGCCGCGCTCCCGCAAGGAAGGCGAGGAGGGCGGCGAGGGCTGAGCGTTCGCTCGGCCTTCTCCCCCGTCACTCGACTCCCGGGCGATGCCCGACCGCCTCCCCGCACCCGGATCCTCCGCCGCGCTCGATGACCTCGGCCGCGGCGACCTCCTGCCTCGCGTTCATCCCTCCCTCCAGGGGGCGCGCTCCCTCGCGCTCCTCGACGCCCTCGCCGACAGCGAGTGCCCCGGGCTCACCACCCGCCGCGCCCGTCGCAGCGAGCTGAGCGGCGCGCCGCACGACCCCATCGTGATGCGCGCGGCCCTGGGGGCCAACGTGCTCGACGTCGACGGCAACCGCTTCGTCGACCTCGTGGGTGGCTTCGGCGCCGCCCTGCTGGGGCACACCCACCCCGCCGTGGTCGCCGCGGTGCAGGCGCAGTCCGCGAGGCTGCTCCACGCCCTCGGCGACGTGTACCCGTCGGAGGAGAAGATCCGTCTCGAGGTCGCCCTCGCCTCTCGAGCGCCGTGGAAGGCGCGGGTCATCCTCGGGCTCTCGGGCGCCGACGCCGTCGAGGCCGCGCTGAAGTCTGCGCGCCTGGCCACCGGCCGACCCGGGGTGCTCGCCTTTCACGGCGGGTATCACGGGCTCTCGTATGGCGCCCTGGCGGCGTGTGGCTACAAGTCGGCGTTTCGCGCACCCTTCGAGGGGCAGCTCAACCCCTCGGTGCGCTTCGTCGACTACCCCGACGCCGCGCGCGGAGACGGCGCCCGCGAGCTCGACGCGCTCGAGGCCGCGCTGCGCGGCGGTGAGGTCGGCGCGGTGATCGTCGAGCCCATCCTCGGGCGCGGCGGCGTGGTGCTCCCGCCGAGCGGCTTTCTTCGCGCGCTCGGCGCGCTCGCGCGGGCCGCGGGCGCGCTGGTCGTCGCCGACGAGATCTACACCGGCCTCGGGCGCACCGGCGCGCCGCTGCGGAGCGTGGCCCAGGGGCTCGTGCCCGACCTCGTGTGCCTCGGAAAAGCCCTCGGCGGGGGGCTGCCCGTGAGCGCGTGCCTCATGCGCGACGAGGTGGCCGCGGCCTGGGGGAGCTCGACCGGCGAGGCGATTCACACCTCGTTCTTTCTGGGCAATCCCCTGAGCTGCGCGGCGGCGCTCGCGAGCCTCGAGTACAGGCCTCCCCGAGACCGCGGCGCAGATGCACGCGGCGGCCACCCTTGCGCGACGCCTGAACGACACCGCTGACCGCCGCGACGACCCGGTGACGCTGCGCGGCGAAGGGCTGCTCTGGCGTCGGGATGCGCGGCGCGGCGCACACCCTCACCGTCGTGCGGCGCTTGCTCGAGCGCGGGTTCATCACGCTGCCTGGAGCGTCGACGGCGACGCTCACCCCGCCCATGACCCTCACCGGGGCGCAGTCGGCGGCGTTCGCGCGGGCGCTGGGCAGGTCCTCGACGAGACCCGCGGGCGATGAGGCGCGTGGCCCGGTGAGCCTTCCGAAGGTCGCGTCCGCGACATCAGGCGCGCGGTCGACAGCCGGCGTCGACGCCCCGATGGAGGACTTCGACCGCCTCGCGGTCGCGCTCTTCGCGTGGCAGCGCGCGCGCAACCGTGCTTGATCACGTCGCGAACGCCTCTCGCAGGGCTTCGACGCTGCAGGCGACGATGTCAGCGGTCCCCACCGACGTGTTCAAGGTCGCGCGGTGGCGTCTTCGGCCCCGAGCGAGACCGCGTCGAGACCAGCGGCACCACCCGCGAGGCCCGGGGGCGCCACGCCTTCGACACCTCTACTACGCCCGCCAGCTCGCGACGGCCATCCCGTGGCTGCTGCCCGAGCGCCGCTACCGCTGCGTGCTCCTCGCGCAGCCTGAGTCCGACGCGCCGGGCTCGTCGCTGCCTTCATGCTCGCCCGCTTCGCCGAGCGCTGGGACCCCGAGCACCCCGCGCCGTTCTTCGTGCGCGGGGGAGCCCTCGACCTCGCCGCGGTGATCGACTCCGTGCGCGACGCGCAGGGCCCGTCGCGATGCTGGGCACCACCTTCGCGTTCGTGCACCTCGCCGATCTGCCTCGACGCCCGAACTGCGGCACCGCCGCTGCGAGCGCAGCGTGGTCATGCCGACGGGCGGCTCCAAGGACGCGCTCGCGAGGTCAGCGAGGGAGAGCTTCGGGCGCTGCTGTCACGGGTGCTCGAGGTCGACCGGGCGCAGGTGGTGGGCGAGTACGGGATGACCGAGCTCTCGTCGCAGGCGTGGGAGGTCGCGCCGGGGAGGTTTCGCGCGCCGCCGTGGATGCGGGTGACCCCGATCGATCCGAACACCCTCGCGCGCAAGGAGATCGGCGAGGTCGGGCTGCTCCGCTGCCACGACCTGCTCAACCTCGGGAGCTCGGCGGCGGTGCTGACCTCGGACCTCGGGGTGCTCCACGGCGACGGCACCTTCTCGGTGCTCGGGCGCGCCGCGGGGGCGACGCCGCGCGGCTGCGCGAGGGCCATGGATCACCTGCTCCTGGGGGCGCGGTGAGCGCGCGCGTCGACGCGGTGATGCGCGCCGTGAGCGCGCTGCGGGCGCGTGACGGCGGCGCCCTGCGCGACGCGGTGCGCGCGGCGTCGGGGTGCAGCGAAGACGCCGCGCGGTGGTGCGTCGAGAGCGTGCTCGCGCGGTACTCCCCCGCGGCGCTCGACGCGCTGCGCGACGCGCGCTGGGAGGGGCGCGCGGTGACCGTGGTCCTCGCGGCGACGGTGCCGCTCGCGGCGCTGCGCGCGGTGGTGCTGCCGCTGGTGCAGGGCGCGACGGAGGTGCGGGTGCGGCCCTCGCGGCGGCAGCGGGAGATCCCCGAGAGGGTGATCGAAGCCCTTGCGGCGCAGGGCCTCCCGGTTCATCTCGACCCGGGCGAGCCCCGCGGTGACGTCATCGCGTACGGGCGCGACGAGACCCTTGAGGCGCTCGCGGGGAGGCTGGCCCCGGGGGCGCGCTTCGAGGGGCACGGGCACGGCTTCGGCGCGGCCGTGGTGCGCGGCGGGGGCGCCGGGGTCGCCGCCGCGCTCGCGAGGGACGTCGCGGCGTATGAGCAGCAGGGGTGCTTGTCTCCGCAGGTGGTCCTCTGCGCGGGGGACGCGCGGGAGCTCGCCGCGGCGCTTCACGCGGCGTTGAGCGAGCTCGCGGCCCGCTGGCCCCGCGCGACCATGGACCTCGGCGTCGGCGCCGCGGCGCTCCAGTGGACCGGCGCGCAGGCCGCCCTCGGCGCCGTCGTGCTCCGCGCGCCCTCGCACGTCGTGACCGTCTGGGATCGTCCCGCCCTGCAGGCGTCTCCAGGGGCGCGGCATATCGCGGTGGTCCCCGTGCGGGACCTGAACGAGGCAGGGGCGCTGCTCGCCCCCGAGGCGCGGCACCTGAGCTGCGTCGGCACCGACGCCCTCGAAGACCCGCGCTGGCGCCCCGAGGGCTTCGCGGGGCGTGTGTGCGCCCTGGGCGAAATGCAAGACCCGCCCCTCGACGGCCCCGAGGACCGTCGACCGCCGACGCGGGTCACACCCCGATGAAGAGCCTGTGGCCGAAGTTGCGCTCGAGGCGCGCGTCGAAGATCCGCTGCGCGGCGGTCTCGATGTCGTACTCGACCCGGCGAAACGCGAACTCCCGCGTCTCGGTGTCGTAGGTCACGTAGCTCGCGCGGTTGTCGTAGTCGCGGGGCTGACCCACGCTGCCCACCGACACGATGTACTTTCGGTCTGGGCGCAAGACGAACGACTTGGGCGGGCCCTGGAGCTCGATCACCTCGGTCTCGGTCAGCTCGAACACCTTGCACAGGTGGGAGTGACCGATGAGCGTGAGGTGCCCGAGGTCTGCGTAGTAGGGCAGGCACTCGCGCGCCTGCTCCGGCGCGAAGATGTAGTCGAACTCCTCAATGCGCGCGGGGGAGCCGTGGCAGAGGTGAACCCCCGTGTCTTCGACCACGTGCTTGTACGGGAGCGTGCGGAGCCAGGCCAGGTTCTCTTCGGAGAGCAGCGAGGCGTGGAGGTCGAGCGCACGGCGTGCGGCGTCGTAGTAGTACGAGTAGTCCATGCGGCCCGCGACCGCGGCGTCGTGGTTGCCGAGGATCGTCACCGCTGCGATCTCGCGCACCATGGACGCGCAGATGTCGGGAGAACCGCCGTATCCCACCACGTCGCCGAGGCAATAATACACGTCTGGAGGGTCACGCCGGAGCGCTTCGAGGACCGCCGAGAGGGCCTCGACGTTCGCGTGCACATCACTGAAAATTCCGAGACGCATGCGGGGTTAGGGGCCGAGATCCTACGGAGCATCTCCCGCGGTGTCTACGGCAACCCTCACTCCGAATTGCCGCGCGTGAAGATGGCGGCCACCAGGCGCTCGGCCTCGCCCTCGGCCGTGCCCGCCCGGAGCGACTCGTCGTAGCGTCGGGCCTCGTCTTGGAGCGTGAGGGCGCGGGTCGCGGCGTCGGAGAAGGCCGAGTTCGCCCCGGCGCGAGCGCGCTCGATCTCCCGCGCGGCGCCGTTTCGCACGGCGTGCGCGAGGAGCCACGCCACGCGCTCGGGGTCGGGGTGGTCGAGGCGGGTGACCGCCCGCGTCGCCGCGGCGCCGAGCTCTCCCGCGGCCCAGCCCGAGAGCCTCCACGCGTCGCTCTCGGGGAGCATCGTGCGCTGCACCAGCGGCGTGAGCGCGCGCCGGAGCTTGAGCGCGCCCACCGCGGCGCAGGCCACGGTGACCACCCGGTGTCGCCGCGAGGCGAGGAGCTCCACCCAGAAGTCCGCGAGGGCGTCGCCGAAGGTGAGCAGCGTCGGGCCGAGGGCCGCGAGCTCCTTCGCGGGCAGGAGCCGCATGGCCTTGCGCAGCTCGACGACGTGCTTCGTCGGGTCGCGGCGCACGAGCTCTCCCGCGGCGGCGGTGACCGCGACGGGGTGCGTGAGCCAGGCCGAGAGGGTCTTGAGGTCCATCGTCGCGTAGGCGCTGGCGTCGGGGGGCTCGCGGGGGTCGAGCGCCGGCGTCGCGTCGGGCGCGTCGGGGTCGTACACCGCCGCCACCGCGTCGCGGGCCGCCTCGGGCACGGGCACGTCGAGGCGCTCGGCCCAGGCGAGCAGGGGCGACCACGCCTGCGACGCGCCGATGCCGTCGCGCCCGATGGACTCAGGCCCGCCCTCCAGCGAGCGCGCGTAGGTCGTGAGCGCCCGCGAGGCCAGGGCCTTCTCGTCGGTCGCGACCCCGTGGTGGATGCCGAACTGAATGAACGCCGGCGAGAGCAGCACGCCGCATCGCAGCGCCGCGAAGACCAGCCGGCGGCCGCTCGCCTCGATGACGCTCGGCGCGACCCCCGTGGCCAGCGAGAAGCGGTCGGCGCGAAGCCGCGAGAGCAGCGGCTCATACGCCGCGAGGGCCGACTCGACGCTGTCTGCCGTCGCGAGCACCGAGTCTTCGTCGAAGCTCACCGCGGCGACGTCGACCTCGCTCCAGCGAACCCCCTCGGCGATCAGCCGCGCGGCCTCGTGGGCGCGGGCGCTGTCGACGCCGGGGTCTCGCTTGTTGAGCACCTCGAGCGCGCGCTGGGCGATGGCCTCGCTGGGGGCGCCGCAGGGGTGCCCCCCGAGGGAGTGGCCCGTGCTGTTCACCACCTCGACGCGCACGCGAAACTCACGCCCGAGCGCCTCGAGCACGGCGTGGTCCTCGGGGCGGGTGATGTCGAGCACGACGCGGGTGACCGCGCCGCGGTCGCCGGCCACGGTGAGCAGCGCGAGGGGGAGGTGCCCGGCGGGGTCGAGCTGCAGCGTCGGGGCGACCGTGCTGTTGAGGCGAAGCGCGGTCTCGGCGGTGCCCTCGCAGTAGATCCGCACCTCGTTGTCTACCACCGCGGCGAAGGGGCGCCGGTCAGACTGCACCCACTGCGAGACCGGCTGGTCCTCGATGGGCGCCACGTCGTCGGCCGAGAGCTCGGCCTCGAGCACGGGCTCGGCCTCCGCCTCCGCCTCGGGCTCGAGCTCCAGCTCATCGTCGGGGAGCACCCGCGACACCCGGTGCTGCCCGGTGGTCTCTTCGGGCTCGAGCTCCAGCTCGTCGTCGAGGACCTCCGTGGGCGGCGACGGCTCGAGCGCCCCGGCGCGCTCCCGCTGCGCCAGCAGGTTCTCCCGCGCGTTGAGCGCCGCGGTGTTCGCCCGCACCAGGGCCTGCGCCTCGCTGAGCGACTCCTCTCGCGCCAGGAGCTCGTTCATGCGCAGCTCGAGCTCCTGCTCGCGCAGGGCGAGGTCGGCGGCCTGCGCCTCGTGCTCCTCGCCGCGGGCGAGCGCGGCGGCCTCGCGGGCGGAGAGCGCCTGCTCGCGCCGCGCGATCTCGGCCGCGCGGGGGTCGGGCGCGCCGCGCGCGGGCTCGTCGAGCGCCCCGCGGAGCCCGGCGGCGCCCACCACCGCGCGAGCCTCGCGCACGTAGCCAGGGAGCACCTCCTGGGTCTCTCCCGCCAGGCGCGTGAGCAGCTCGGCGCGGAGCGTGAGCTCCTCGTGCGCGCGCGCCGGCGGGATCACCAGGTAGAACCGGCGCTGCGCGGGGTCGTGGTACACGAAGGGCACCGCGAGGTCGTGCTCGGCGCCGCGGTGCAGCGACCCGTCGAGGGCCTGCCGCGCGAGGGCCGGGTCGGTCACCGCGTTGACCGCGCGAACGAGGTCCACCCGGCGGTGCGCGCCGTTCGCGGCGGGGACGAAGGCCGGCTCGCGTCGGGTCGCGCCCAGGGGCCCGGTGTAGGGAGGATCGGTGAATCCGCGTTGCGCGCTGCTCATGCTGTGTGCACGCGCGTTTACCATAACGACACGCGCGGGTGGGGCTCAGCGCGCGCCGAGGGTGCCCGCGCGCGCGAAGCGCCCGCCCAGGGCGCTGACCGACCAGGTGCCCCGCAGCGCGCCCGCCGCCACGCGGGCGTCGAGCATCCCGCGCCAGACCCAGGCGCCGCCGTCGACGTCCACGCTCGCGGGTTCGAGCTGCGCGCGCAGCGTCTCGCCCGAGCGATAGCCGCGCACGCGGAGGGTGAGGTCCCCGGCCTGGAGGGTTCCCTCGACGGGGCCATCGGCGCGAGGGACGGTGATCGACGCCGTGCCCTCGCCCTGCCAGCGCGGCACGGCCATCGTCGGGTCGAGGGCGCGCAGGGGGGGATCGGTCGACGCGCCCGACACCGGCGCCGTGAGGGTCTCCACCGGGGGAGGGGGTGGCGGAACGTCCGGGGCGGGTCGATCGACCTGCGGCGCAACGACATCGACGGGGGCAGGGCGCGCCGGGGGCGAGGATCGGGTGCACGCCCCGAGGAGCAGCGCGCAGGCGAGGCGCGTCGCGGCGCTCACAGCAGCTCCGTGACGCGGAGGCCCACGCAGCCCTCGACCTCGACGAGCTCGCCGCGCGCCACGGGGCGCCCGCCCGCGCGGATCACCGCGGGGTCTCCCACCGCGGTCGCGAACTCCACCACCGCGCCCGGTCGCCAGGACGACACCTCGCCCACCGTCGCCGTCGCGCGGGCGATCTCGACGGTGACCTCCAGCGGGATCGCGTCGAGGACCGCGCGCTCCATCGCGCTCGCAGGGGCTTCGGGTGAGGTCGGGACGGTCATCGCAGGGGCTCCATGGGGCGTCGCGTCGGCGTCGAGGCGCGCGCCGCGGGGGGTGAGGGTAGCGGAAAAGCTCGGTCCGTCGTGCGCGCCGAGGGCGAGGTCGACGCCGCCGGAGAGGGCGCCGCGGGTGACCCGGAGCCCGTCGAGGGCGAGGAGGTCGCCGGGGGCGAGGTCCGCGAGCTCCCGCGCGGGCCACGCCGCGCGCGCCGCGATCACCAGGACCGTGACCTCCGCGCGGCGCACCGACGCGCGCGGCGCGAACCTCGGCGGCGCCTCCCGCCGGGGCGGCAGCGCGAGGGTGACGACGCCCTCGCCGTCGACGGTGCGCACCCGCCAGGGCCAGACGAGGGTCGCCCCCGCGGGGCTCGCGGCGCGCATCGCGCGCAGGGCGTCTTCGACGTCGTCGGTGACCGCGCGCACCCGGGCCGGCGGCACGCACACAAGCAGCGAGACGCGCG
The DNA here is from genome assembly GCA_041389885.1 of Polyangiales bacterium. Taxonomy (GTDB): domain Bacteria; phylum Myxococcota_A; class Polyangia; order Polyangiales; genus JAWKRB01. The sequence goes on from JAWKRB010000015.1 coordinate 151,085, forward strand.
CGCAGAGCGCGACGAGGGCGCCCTCCTCGGCGGGGGTGATGGGCGCGTCGTCGCCGGGGCGCTCGAGGTCGCCGAGGGAGAGCGCGCGGGCGGCGGCGGCGCGGGCGAGGCGGCGGTCGACGCAGGCGAGGACCACGGCGCCGTCGTCGCGGGTGAGCACCGCGGTGAAGCCCGAGAGCTCGGTCGCGTCGAGCCGCGCCGCCACCCGAGGCACCCCGGGGGCCGCGTCGCAGTCGCCGCCGAGGATCTCGCGCCACCGCGAGGGCAGAGACGCGTCGGGGCGCGGCGCCGAGGGCGCGAGGCGGCGCAGGGCCTCGCGGGCGCGCGCGGCTTCGCGGCGAGACACCCGCCAGAGCGAGGACCACGGAAAGGGCGACGGCGGCGCGCTCACGGCGGCAGGTCGCTGAAGTCGCGTGGGAAGTGGTTGCCGAGTTGCGAGCAGTTGATGCAGGCTCCCCCCGTGGCGAAGCCAGACCCATATGTGGGGAGGGAGATTCTTTCAGGACAATTCAAGGTCCTGGAGCGTGTGGGGTCAGGCGGCATGGGCGCGGTGTATCGCGCGCAGCAGCCGAGCATGGACCGCTTCGTCGCGGTCAAGATCCTCCACTCCAAGTTCACGAACCGCAAGGATCTGGTGTCGCGCTTTCGCCGTGAGGCCCGCGCGATGAGCCACCTCACGCACCCGAACACCGCGAAGGTCTACCTCTACGGCCAGCTCGAAGACAACGCCTGCTACATCGTCATGGAGTACCTCGAGGGGAGAAACCTCGGGCAGCTCGTGCGGCAGGAGGGGCCCCTCGACCCCGCCCGCGCCGTGGCGATCCTCGTGCAGGCCTGCGGCGCCCTCGAGGAGGCGCACCAGAAGGGGATCATCCACCGCGACCTGAAGCCCGAGAACATCTTTCTCTGCAAGCAGGGCGGCATCGAGAACTTCGCGAAGGTGCTGGATTTCGGCCTCGCGAAGGTGACCGAGCGGGAGATGCAGCCGGGCTCGCTGATCCTCACGCAGGAGGGCATGGTCTTCGGCACGCCGGAGTTCATGTCCCCGGAGCAGGCGCAGGGAAAGACCCTCGACGCGCGGAGCGACGTGTACTCCCTCGCGGTGATCCTCTACGAGCTCTTGACGGGCAAGCTGCCCTTCGACGCGCGCTCGCCGATGGAGTTCATCACCCTGCACGTGCAGGCCACGCCCATTCCGCTCTCGGTGCGCGCGCCCGACCGGAGCTTTCCGCCCGGCCTCGAGGACGTGATCCTCAAGGCCATGGCCAAGCGCCCCGAGGACCGCTACCAGAGCGCCGGCGAGTTCGCCGCGCACCTGGCGGCGGTGGTCCCCGACGCGGCGGTGCGCGAGGCGCTCTCGGCGCTCCCCGACGCGGCCCTCGCCCTCGCGGCGACTCAGCCCTCGCGCCCCGCGATGCGCAGCGAGAACGCGCCCCCGTCGCCCATCGCCGAGAACTCCGTGCGGGCCAAGAGCGCCACGCCCCCCCCGGGCGCCCCGGCCCCGGGCCTCGCGCCCAGCCCGTCTCCGCCCGCGAAATCAGGCGGCCTGCCCGTCGCGGCGCTGATCCTCATCGGCGTGGTGATCGGCCTCGTGCTCTCGCTCGGCGTGCTGCTGTTCTTTGTGCGCACATCGGGCTGACGCCTCGGCGCATCTCACCCGGCATGCGATGGCGCGTCGAACACCCCCTGGCGGTCTCTCGCGACGAGGCGCTCGACGCGGCCCTCGACGCGAGCACCCTCACACCAATTCATGACTACATGCCGCAGGTGGCCTCGGCCTCGCGGCGTTCGCAGGTGACCGTGCGCGAGGGCCTCGTGCGCGTCGTCGACCGCTTCGAGCCCGCGATGGAGCCCCCGGCCTTCGCCCGCGGCGTCACCCGCGACATGCTCGGCTGGGACCTCTGCCTCGACTGGGACCTGGCGACCTACGCCGCGGCCTTCGTGATCGATCCCCACGTGAAGCCCGAGTGGAAGCGCTACGCCTCCGCCGCCGGGGTCTACCGCTTCGAGCCGCGCCGCGGCGGCTGCGCGCGGGTGATCGACGCCGAGCTCGAGATCCGCGCGGGCATGGTGGGCGCCCTCGCCGAGCGCTTCGCCGTGCGCATGCTCTCGCAGCAATTCGCGGGGGAGGCCCGGCTCCTCGAGGCCAGCGCCCTGAGCCGACGCCAGCTCGGTCGACGCGCTACGGGGTGACCACGGTCCCGCCCGCGAACATGCACCCGGCGCCCGCGTTGGTGCGCTGCGCGGGGTCGGAGTAGGCCACCATGTTGGTGGTGCACATCCCGCCCGGGAGCATGACGCGGCAGCCGAAGTTCAGGCTCGGCGTCGCGACGATGCACGGGCTGGTGGACCAGCTCCGCATCCGCGACTCGCACTGCGTGCGCAGCGCGTCGGCCTGCGCGCCCACGAAGCCGTAGTACTCCGCGCAGTTCGCGTTGCCGGTGCCCGCGGGGGGCGTGCACGAGCCGTTGAGCGGGCCGCAGGCCGCGGAGGCGTCGGCGCCGGCGTCGGAGCCGGGGTTCGGCGAGCCGCAGCCCTGTGGGGCGGCCCCGTCTCCGATCACCACGTCGATCACCACGTCGTTGATGATCGATCCGTCCGGCACGCAGAGCGGCTCGACGTCGAGCGCGCCCGCGTCGGTCGAGCCCCCCGACGACGACGAGCCGCAGGCGGCGACCGCAAGAGAAATCACTGCGATGAACAAGCTCCCCGATTTCACGTTCATCGAAGGACCGTCGCACGCGCGCCGTGCCAGGGTCAACGCGCGCGCACTCCCGCGCCCGTGACCCGAACCCTCTCGGGTACCGCGTGACGCGTCGACGCGAGGTGGGATAGCGTCCCCCCAGGCCGCGGGATGAGCGACGACAAGCCTCCGATTCCTCGGCTCCTTGAGCGCTTCGAGGCAGAGCTCACGCGCTGCGCGATCGAGCGCTGGCGCGACCCCGTCGCCTTCGGCTGGCGCGCGCGGCGGTGCACCGAGGCCATGCTGCTGCTGCTCGTGGCGAGGCACGCGCCCGCGCAGGTCACCTCGGCGCGCGGCGCGGGCATCGACCGACTCCTCGCGATGGACCTCTTCAAGAAGGGCGCGAAGGGCTTCACCCCGTCCCGCGATTTCGCCCTCGCGGTGCAGGGCATTCAGAGCCACGGGAACACCTTCGCGCACGTGCAGACCGAGAGTCTCGACGACCGCGCCAACGCCGAGCACGTCGCCCTCGACCTCGTGAAGCTCGTGCCGATGCTCTACGACCGCCCCCTCGACGCGCTGCCCCCGCAGGTCTCGCGGGCGATGCGGGCGATTCAGTCGCAAGACGCCGCCCTCGAGCCCCCCGCCGAGCGCGCCCTGCGCGAGGCGCGCGACCAGCTCCAGCGCGAGCTCGCGGGTCGGGTGACGCCGCCGCCGCCGCCCTCGCCGCGCGGTCGATGGGTCGTCCCCGCGGCGAGCTTCGCCCTCGGCGCCCTCGCGTCCTTCGCGCTCAGGTCCCTCGCGTCGCCCGCGGGCGCGCCGCCGCCCCTCGCGCTCCCCCCGCCGCCCCTCGCGCGCCTCGCTCCGCCCGCCGCGCCCGTCGCGAGGGACGCGCCCGAGGCGCAGCCCCCTCCGGCGTGCCCGGGCGACGCGGTGATGGTGCCCGCGATGCGCTTCAACCTCTCGGCGCCCGCCCGAAGCGATCGGCCCCAGTGGCCCGCGCCTCACGGCGGCGCCGACCAGCGGATCTCCGTGCCTTCGTTCTGCCTGCGCCGCAGCGTGTTGTCGCTGGCGAAGGCGCGCGAGCTGGACCCCGCGCGCGTCGACGCCATGCGCGGCTGCCGCCCCTCGACGCGCGCCGACGAGGCCCTGGGCTGCGCGACCCACGAGGACGCGCGGGCGCTCTGCGCCGCGTGGCACCCGCGCGGGAGGCTGCCCACCTCGCTGGAGTGGGAGGCCCTCGCGCACGCCGTGGAGGAGCAGCGGGCGCAGGCGGTGGACCCCTGGGAGAAGACCGCGGAGAACGAGCGGCGGCTTGAGTGGGTCGACGAGGCGTTCCCCGCGCCGTGGATGGCGCGAGGACCGGCGAGGCGCGGAGACTTCGTGACCCGAGGCCCGATCCTCCCGCGCGATCGGCGACTCGGGAGCGAGTACGCCAGAAACTCCTGGAACCACCACCGCAGCGAGCGGGTGCCGACGATCTATGTCCGCTGCGCCGTGACGCCGTGACGCGACGGAGCGGCGGTCTTCGCGGGCGCGTCGTGCGTCGGGGCGATGGATTCGCGGCGGCCGTTGGGGCTACCGTGTCGACCGTGATGTCGACCGAGACCCGCGCAGACCCGAGGGGGCGTCTGCGATGACCCCCAGCGAGATCGTCGCCTCGCTCCGCGCGGAGCCGCCCGAGGCCACCTGGGCCGCGCTCTACGACCTCGTCAGCCGCCTCGCCCGGCGCGTTTTGGGGGGCTACCGCGACCTCGACGACCTCGTGCAGCGCGTGATGTTCAAGCTCGCGCAGCACTGCGCGAACGACCGCCTCGGCATCAAGGGGACCGACAACCGCGAGGTCACCGGCTACCTCACCGCGATGCTCAAGAACGCGCGTCGGGACGAGCACCGCAAGGGCGGGCGCGAGGTGCTGGTCGACACGGCGCCCGAGCCCCCCGCGCCCGCGCCCGAGCGCGAGCCGGAGCTCGAGTCGGAGGCCGAGCTCGAGCGCCTGCGCGCGCTGCTCGACAAGGTCTGCGCCGCGATGCTCGAGGGCCTCAGCCCCGCCTACCGCGAGGGGCGCGCGCGGGCGAGACGCGAGGTCGAGGCGCTGTACTTCGAAGAGCGCACCGTCGAAGAGGCCCTGCGGGCGAGCGGCGAGCTCGACGGGGCGAGCGAGGGCGAGGTGAAGAAGGCCATCGACCGCGCGATGAAGCAGCACCAGCGCTACCGCGACGGGATGATCCAGACCGCCGACGAGATGCTGCGCGGCGGCGAGATCGACGAGGCCGAGCGACGGGCCGTCGAGCGCGCGGTGCTCGAGATGAAGCGCCGCTAGCGAAGGTGTCAGACCGCGGGGCGACCGCGCGTCGAGCGACTCATGGGATACGATCCACCCCCCTGGACCCCGCGCATGAAGCCACCCTCCCGCGACGAACTCGCCACGCTCGGCCTCGACCCGCAGACGGCGCTTACCCTCGAGGCCGAGGCGTCGGCGCCCGACGACGGCGTCGCTCGGGGCTTCGCCTCAGACCCCCTCGACGCGGTGGCCCTCGCGGCGCACCTCGCGTCCGTCACCCACCTCGCGTCGTTCGAGAGGACCGCCGCGCGCCTCGGCGAGCCCGAGGCGGTGATCGCCCGCGCCGATCGACGACGGGGGCTCTACTGCCTCTCGCTCGAGTCGCTCGAGCTCGTTCAGCCCGCCCGCGCGACGCGCGACGGCGAGGGCAATTGGATCGTCGACGCCTTGGGCGGACGAGAGCTCGTGCACGTGCGGGGCCCCGGGGGAGACGCGCTGCTGGCCTTCGAGGGCGACGCGTTCGCCGCCTACGAGGTGCCCCGCGAGGCGAGGAGCGCGGTCGGGGCTGGGTCTCCGCGCGAGGTTCCCTCCGCGGTCGCGCCCGAGGTCGACGCGCTGCTCGGCGGGCTCGACGCGCCCGCGTGGCTGACCGCGCCGCTCGCCCGCGACACCACCGACCCCTACGCCGTGGCCGCCGCGGTGGGCGCCGTGGGCAGGCTGTGGTCCCCCGAGGGCGGCGGCGACGCGCGCGAGGCGATGGCGCGGCTGCGGCGCGGAGACGACCCCCTCTCGCGCGCCCGCGCGTGGTTCGCGGCGCTCCCGCCCCAGGCCCGCGAGGCCGCGCTGGACCTCGCCTGCGTCGAAGCCGATTCCCTTGCAGCGCAGCTCGATACGCTCACCGAGCGCGTCTCGGTCGACCTCGACGCCGCGCGCGTCGAGGCCCTCGCGTGGCTCGAGCGTCGAGACGACCTCGCGACGCTCACGTCGCTGCTGCGAGCGGGCGAGCTCCCCGCGGGGCTGCGCGCGCGGCTGGCCTCCCTCGACCGCGCCGCGAGGACGCGCGCGACGATGTGGATCGCGCTCTCTCCGCGGAGCACCCCGCGGCTGCTCCAGGTGTCGTGGCAGGAGCCCGACGCGTGGTGGGCGGAGCCCGCGAGGACGGCGTGAGGGAGTCGCTCCGCGCGCGCCTCGAGGCGGGGCGGGTGAAGGGCGCGTTCGTCTACGCCGCGAGGGCCGCGCTCGCGACGCCCTGGTGCTGGCCCCGCGACCCGCGCCTCGCCGAGACCGCGAGGGGGCTGTGCTCCGACGGGGCGCGCGAGGTCGCGCCCGGCGAGGTGCTCCTGGTCTCGATCAGCGCCGGGGCGCCGCGCGAGGCGCTGTGGTCCCTGGGGTGGAGGGCGAGCGACGGGGGGGTGCCCTTCGGAGCAGACGCCCGCGCGTGCGTGCGGCTCGCGGCGTCGGTCGCGGCGCGGGAGGTTCCGCACCTGCACACCCTCGCGGAGCTGGAGAAGAGGCCCGGGTCGGCCGCGCCGGTCTTCAAGCGCGGCGACGGGGCCGATCACGTCCTGGTCGACCGGTCGTACGGGCTCGCGATGACCCTCGCCGCGGCGTCGACGCTGATGGAGCGCCCGGTGCCCGCCCGCGTCGCGGCCCTCGCGGCGCTGCGCGAGGACGGCTCGACCGAGCCCGTGCAGGGCCTCGACCGAAAGCTCTCGCTCCTCGCCGACGCCGCGCTGGGGGTGGAGCTCGTGCTCGTCGAGACTTCCCAGCGCGACGAGGCCGAACGGCGGTGCGCGGACCTCGGCGCGCCCTTGGCGGTGCTGGGCGTCGCGCACGCGAGGGACGCGCTCGCGGCGGTGTTCCCCGACGCGGCCGAGGGGCCTCCCGCGGCGTGGACGCCCGCCAGCGCCCCGCGGCGCGCCATGGAGCTCTTCGCGCTCTGCGCGGGCGGGGGCGAGGTCGCGCGGTGGTCCTCGGTGGCGCTCGCCGCGCGATGGATCGCCGGGTCGCTCGACGCGTCAACACACCACGGGTCTCGCGCGCGCCTCGCGCGGCTCATCGCCGAGCGCCACGCGAACGGGCGCGAATTCTCGATCCCGTGGGACGAGTTCGTGCGCGGCGCGCACGAGCGGGAGCGGGCCGCGCACGCCGTCCAGGCCGCGGCCGACGCCGGCCTCGACGAGCTCGACGACTACCTCCGCCGCGCGCGCGCGATGCTCTCCGACGACCCCTACGACGTCGACTCGCTCAAGCTCCAGGGCGCGATCGGCCGCGCCCTCGCGATGCAGCGCCGGTACCCCGAGGCGCTCACCCTCCTCGAAGAGGCCAGCGGGCACTGGGCCGAAGGGCGCACCCCCGCCGAGGGGTCGTACGCGCTGTCGGCGTGGCTCCGCGTGGCGGCGATCCTCGGGGACGACGACGCGTGGCGCCGCGCCTGCGGGGCCGCGGACGCGTTCGCTCGGCACGGCGCGCCCACCAGCCTCGCCTTCGTGCGCTTCGCCCAGGGCCGAGGTCACGCGACGCGAGGCGAGCACGACCTCGCCCTGCGCGCGCTCGACGCGGCCCTCGAGACCTCGTCTCCTCCGTGGCTCGCGCGCTCGGTGAGGCGCTGGCGGGCGACCTCGTTCCACGCCCTCGGGCGCGCACAAGACGCTGCGGCAGAGCGAGATAGGCTCCATGGCGCGCGCGAGGAAGACGGGGCGCCCTGCGTCGAGGGGCGCTTCGCCGCGCTCGACGAGGCGCTCGAGCGCGGCGACGACCCCGGCGCGCTGGTCGAGGAGCTCCGCGCGCGGAGCCCGCAGGGCGTGCGGTGGCTGCTCGGGGCCAGCGACGACGCGCGCGAGCGGGCGAGGATCCTCGCGCGAGAGAACCCGTACTGACCGCGCCTCCGCGTGTCAGATCGCGCCTCCCGCCGCGTCTCTCTTTTTGCGCGGGGTGATTCCTCCACGCGCGACGAGGGAGGCATCGCATGGACGAGCAGCGCATGGGGAGACACCGCGAGGCGCGCGACGACGACGGGCTCGGAGCCCCCGCCGAGGCGCCGGGGCAGGGGACGACGGGGGGCTCGCGACGGAGGGTCTACCTGCACACCGACGTGCTCGACTGGATGAGGGACCCGAGCAGCCCGAGGCAGCTCACCCAGCGCGCGCGGCTGGTGCTCTGGCAGCTCTTCGCCCAGGGGACCCCCACGCAGGTGAAGTCGGTGAAGGGCGCCGGCCGCGGCTGGCTCCGCAGCGACCTCGGCGGCAACCACGGCCACCAGTTCTACCTCTGGTGGACCCGCGGCGGCGCTCTGCCGCTCAAGGGCCGCGGGATCTCCCACGACGCGGTGCTCGTGCGCGCCCCGCGGCACCACGACGAGACCGATCGCGCCCTCGACCCGGGGGAGCTCTCTGACTGGTTGCCCCTCGAGGCGAAGGACCTCGAAGGCTGCGAGCTCGCGCCCGCGCTGCTCCCCACGCAGCGTGAGGTGCTCGAGGCCACCGGGCGCGCGCGCATCGTGCGGGGCTACCCCGGCACCGGAAAGACCACGCTCCTCGGCCTCGCGGCCCTGGCGACGCCCGGGGCGAGGGTGCTCTACCTCACCTACAGCGACCGCCTCGCCGCGAGGGCGAAGGCGTACTTCAACGAGTTCGCCCGCGCGCCGGGCGGGGTGCGCGTGATGACCTTTCGCGCGCTGTTCGGGGAGCTCTGGGAGGCCCGGGGGATGCCGCCCCGCGGCGAGGCCGACGAGGCCGCGCTCGCCCGCGCGATCGAGGGCTATCAAGGGTCGCTCTCGCCGTGGACGAAGCACCTCGAGTGCCTGCGCGCCGAGCTCCACGCGAGCTTCGCGGGCGCGGCGCTGCCCGAGGCGTTTCGCGACGCCCCGGCCTGCGCGTGGCCCGGCTTCGAGGTCGACGCCTACGTGACCCTCCGCGGAGCCGCCCTGGGAGAGGGCGCCGCGGAGGTCGCGGCGAGGCTCGGCGCGCACCTGCACGCGCGAGACGCGCTGCCGCACCTCGCGCCCGGCCCCACGCAGGCCTTCGCGCTCCTCGGAGCGCTCCGCGCGAAGCCCTCGCTCCCCGCGTGGTGCGCCGACTTCGACGCCGTGGTCGTCGACGAGGTGCAGGACCTCACCCGCGTCGAGTCGGCGCTGCTCGTCGAGGTCGCCCACGCGATGCGGGGGCCGAGCGGCCGCGCGGTCGAGCTCATCGCCGCGGGCGACGAGGGGCAGACGGTGCGTCCCACGGACTTCGACTGGGGCGTGTTCTCCGAGCTGGTGTCGAGGCGCTTCCCCGACCCGGTGTCCTTCGACCTCGACGTGAGCGTCCGGAGCCCGCGGCTGCTCACCGCGGTGCTCCATCGCACGAGCGAGCTGTACCGCGAGCTCGCGAAGTGCCAGCGCCCCAGAGGGCGAGCGGCCGACGAGCCCGAAGAGACCGTGCCCGGCCGCGTGCTGCGCTGCGTCGTGCGCGACGACGACGAGCTCGCGCGCCTCGCCGAGGCCGTCGACGCGCTGCCCGGCGCGGCCCTGGTGTTCCCCGGAGCGTCGGCGGTGTCGGGGCTGAGCACTCCCGACGCCCTCTCCAGCGACGCCGCGAAGGGGCTCGACTTCTCGGTCGTCGCGGTGCTCGGCGCCGCGAGGCACCTCGCGGAGCTCCGCGCGCTCGCCCAGGGCGCCCGCGCCGACGCGCTCCGGGGCGTGCTCGCGCGCACGCGCATCGACCAGCTCCGGGTCGCCGTGAGCCGCGCCTCCGACACGCTGATCTTCGTCGATCGCGCGAACGACCCCGGCGTCGACGAGGTCGAGAAGCTCCTGTGCGAGGAGAGCGGCGAGCGCCTCGAGGGCTCCCTCGGCGCGATGGACCTCGCCGACGTCATCACCCTCCTCGAACGCCGCGACGAGACCGCCGAGGAGCTCGTGCGGGGGTTCATCGCCGACGCGCGCGCCGCCCTCCCCGAGCGCCCGGGCTACGCCCTCGACCGCGCGCGCCGCGCGAGGGGGCTGCTCGGCCGCTCGGACTCGAAGGTCGGCGTCACCGACCTCGGGCTGCGCGAGGAGGCCATGCGCGTGCAGGGCCTCTGCGCGGTGCTCGTCGCCGTCTCCGACGACACCCGGGACGTCGACCGCCGCGACCTCTTCTCTGAGGCGAACAAGTCCCTCCACGCCGGCAGGGAGAGCGAGCTCGCGAAGGCGGCCCTCGGGCTGCGCGACCTGCGCCTGCACACCGACGCCGCCGCGGGGAGCGCGCGCGCCCTCGTCGAGACCCTCTCCCGGCTCGACGCGCGCGAGCCCCTCTGGGAGCCGGTCCTGCGCGCGGAGCTCCGTCGCTGGTGCGCGCGGTGCGCGAGCGCCGCGATGCCCGCGGGGACGCGCGGCGTGGTCGAGCTCGTCGAGGCCGTCGAGCGCGTGGCCGAGGCGCTTCGCGGCGAGGGCGCCCCCGCGCTGCCCTCCCTCGACCTCGTGCGCCGGGCCGCGGTGGATCGCCTGCTCGAAGTCGAGAGGTTCGCCGACGCGCGCGCCATCGCCCGGCGCCTGGAGCCGCCCTCGCCGCGCGACGAGGCGCGGTGCTGCGAGGCGCTGGGCAACCACCGCGAGGCCGCCGAGCTGTACGAACTCGCGGGCTCGCTCGTCGACGCGCTGCGCTGCGCCCGCGCCGGGGGAGAGATCGACCGCGCCTGCGAGCTCGCCGCCCGCTGTGACGCGCCCGACCGCGGGACGCTCTCGCGGCTCCAGGCGCTGCGGACGCTCCTCGCCGAGTGCGAGGCCGCGGGCGACACCCTGCGGCAGGCTGAGACCGACGCCCTCCGCGTCGCCTTCGACCGCCTGCACCCTCCCCGGCGAGCGCGCCGGTAACATGGCGGAAGCACACAGGAATCGAACCTGCCGTGCGACGCTGAGGCGCCGTCACCACCGGTTTTGAAGACCGGGCCTGTCACCAGCTCAGGCTGTGCTTCCGCCCGCGAGGGTAGCACCCCGCCGGGGCTCCCGCTCAATACGCCTGGATGTTCGTGGACGAAGGCATCGAGCGGCGGGCGGGGCGCTGGCGGCTCGGGTGGGGGATCGACGTGGGCACGTGGGGCGTCGAGGTGGCGGGGCGCTCGGCGACATCGACCTGCGCGGCCGGGTCGCGGGCGACGCGGAGGTACCTCGCGCGCACCACCTCGGCCTCGGCGATGCGGCCCGAGCGGCTGAGCTGCGCGGCGAGCGCGGTGGCGATGCGGACGCGCTCGGCCTCGGGCGGGTTCGCGTCGAGGGCCGCGCGGTACGACGCGATGAGCGCCTCGTTGGCGCTCTGCGCGCGCCCCTCTTCGGCGGCGTTCGGGGCCCCCCCTCGCGTGGTCGCTGCGGGCAAGGTCGGGAGGGCGCGGCCCAGGTCGCGCTCGGCCGCGGCGACGGCGGTCGGCGCGTTGAGGCGCAGGCTGTCGGCGTTGGCCGCGGAGCCGTAGCGCGAATCGGAGGGCGGCGCCGCGGGGGCGCCCGCGGTGGACCTCGACGCGCTGGGGGAGGCCGCAGGCGCGCCGCCGGTCACCGCGATGGGGGTGTTGCTGTGCATCGCGATCGCGTTCTGCGCGATGGGGGCGCTCTCGTCGGCGAGCGTCTCGGCCTGCGCCTGCGAGGGCGCCGCGGGGCGAGGCGCCGGTCGCATCGCTCGGTGAGACTCGGGCGCGCGGTTGGCGAAGCGAGCCCTGGGGACCGCGGGGAGCGGGCTCTGCGCGGCCACGGGGGGCTGCTCGGCCGGGAGCTCCTGCGCGGGGATGACCTGCGGCGCGGGCGAGACGCTGTCGGCCTCGATGGAGCCCGGCGTGTGCGACGGCACGAAGCGCGAGGCCAGGCCGATGGAGAGCAGGGCCACGGCGGCCATGGCGACCTGGCGACGCATGGCGAGGTCGCCGAGGCGGTGCAGCCAGGTCGGGACCCGTCGGGGCGCGCTCTCGAGGGGGATCACCGGCGCGACGCCAGGGTCGCCGCCGCCGCCGGGGGCCGGGGTGTCCGCGTCGAGGGGGGCGACCGCGCGGAGCTCGGGGGCCTTCGGGGTGCTCTGGCTCGCGGCGGCCTCGACGGCCGCCAGGAGGGAGGCCGAGGGCAGCGGGGCGGTGACGGGCGAGAGCGTCGACGCCAGGGCGCGCCCTCGGGACACGCGCTCCCACGCGGCTTTGCAGGGGGCGCAGCCCGCGATGTGCTCCCGCGCCGCGCGCGCGCCGTCGGCGTCGAGCTCGTCGTAGAGCAGGTCCATCATCAGGTCGTTGCAGGTCTCGCAGTTCATGGCGATCACCCGAGGGCCCTGGCGTAGTCTTCGTACTCGGCCAGGGCCTCTTGGAGCCGCTCGAGAGCGTAGCGCATTCGAGACTTCACGGTGTTCTCGGGGGCGCACACGATCTCGGCGATCTCCTTGAAGGGAAGGTTGCTGTACTCCCGCATGAGAAACACCTCCCTCTGGTCGTCGGGGAGGGCCTCGACGGCCTCCGTGATCCGTCGCTGGAGCTCGTGACCGATCGCCTCGCGGTCCACGGAGGCCTCCGGGTCGGGCATGCGCTCGCCCAGGGTGGGACCGTCCTCGCCGCGCCGCGATGGCTCGTCGAGGGAGGGGTGCCGACGCAGCGCGGCCTTGCGCGCGTGGTCGATGCAGAGGTTGCGGGCCACGGTGTAGGCCCAGGTTGAGAACTTCGAGGCGTTGTGAAAATCGCGGGCGCCCTGGATCATGCGGATCCACGCGTCCTGAAGGATCTCCTCGGCGGTCTGCGGCTGCCGCACCGAGCGCAGGATGAAGTTGTACAGCGGGTTGCGATGCCGTCGCATCAGCTCCTCAAAGGCCCTGGGGTCACCCTGCCGGAACTTCTCCAGCAGGACCTCGTCGCTCGCGTCTCGGGGTCGATCTGCGCTCACGAGGCCCCCGTTCGTGGGGAGCGTCTGTTACGGACAATCCCTGAGACGCACGACCCCTCCAAAAAGGTCTCTCCCGCGTGAGGGCGTTGGTCGGGGTGCTCCAAGGGACGTTCCATCCGAGGCGGCGATTCTATGCTGACCGGGCGCAGGGTCTACGCGCAGATTGCGCCGGATGCGACACTATCCCCTCGGCGCGCAGTGCGTTGACCCCGGCGATGCGGTTGGTATAAACCCTCGCGGTATTTTTCGCCGGGTCTGCCGTGGTCTCGGCCTACTCAATTGTTTCAGGGCACCCATGCAGCGCGGTGAGCGGGATTCACGGGGGCAGAACGTCATGCGCGGTCCGGTCCAGTACAACCATCACACCCTCGCGCTGCTCGCGCTGGTCACCGCCGCCTCGCCCGCGATGGCGCAGGATCCCGCTCCCCCGGCGACGCCTCCCGCCGCGGCGATCGAGGTCGCGCCGCCCCCGCCCCCGGCCCCGCCCGTCGTCGCCGCGGCGCCTGCGCCCGCGTCCCGCGGCATCGCGCTGCGCGACATCGACCGGGAGATGAGCGACCTCGCCAACGACATCGGGCAGTCGTACACGCGGCTGCAGCAGATCACGGGCATGGTGCTCTCTCGGAGCGGCGGCGGCGCGCAGCTGATCATCGAGCACCAGAACCAGATGGGCTCGACCTTTCGGCTGGTGCGGGCGACCTACTCCCTCGACGGCGCGACCATCGGCACGCGCGTCGACGAGGGCGGCTCCCTGGCCGACCAGCAGAGCTTCACGGTCTACAACGGCCGCGTCGCCTCGGGCGAGCACTCGGTCACCGTGAGCCTGGAGTACCAGGGCAACGGGTACGGCATCTTCTCGTACATTCGCGGGTACACCTTTCGCTCGCGCTCGGTGCAGAACTTCACGGTCCCCGAGGGGCGTGCGCTGCGGCTGAACGTGGTGGGCTACGAGCGGGGCGGCGCGACCACGGCGATCGAAGATCGGCCGGCGATTCGGTACGAGAGCGGAGAAATGACCCTCCAGGCCGCGCAGGCGCTTAGCGCGACGCAGCCTGCGCAGGGGGCACAAGGGGCGCAGGGCGCACAGCCCGCGCAGCCCCAGTGAGCACGAGCCTACGACGCGTGAGGATCAACGATATGCGGTGTCGATTCCTTGGGATCTCGATGGGTCTCGCAACCATGGCGTTCGCCAGCGTCGGCTCTGCGCAGACCGACGCGGGCGGGCCCGCGGCGGCGCCCACGACGGCGGCCGTTCCCGCGCTCGCCGCGGCGGGCGCCGACGCCGGCGCAGACGAGGCGATGACCGGCGAGCGGTACCAGGTGCGGCTGCGTGACCTCGAGGCGAGGATCAACGAGCTGAAGGAGGAGATCTTTCGCTCCAAGGCCCGCTTGTCGTTGCTGGCCGAGTCGGTGCTGCAGAACGCCGTGGGCGGCTCCCGCGCGAGGATCACCCACCAGAACGAGATGGGCGGCACCTACCGCATGGTCTCGTTGGTGTACTCCCTCGACGGCGCGCCCATCGTGACCCGCCGCGCGAACGACGACGAGGCCCTGCTCTCGGACGAGCGCTCGCTGCAGGTGTTCAACGGGCAGATCGGCTCCGGCGACCACAACCTCGGCGTGAACCTCGAGTACACCGGCGCGGGCCTGCCGTACATGAAGGGCTACCGCTTCACCGTGCGCTCGACGCAGAGCTTCTCGGTCCCCGAGGGCAAGGCGATCGACATCCGGGTGGTGGGCTTCGAGAAGGGCGGGCCCCTGGAGGCCCCGGAGAACCGTCCCGCGGTGCGCTACGTGCAGCGGGTGATGAGCCTCCGCGAGGCCACCGAGGGTGCCGCGGAGGGCGCGTCTGGCGGGGACAGCACCCCATGAGCAGAAACATCCGAACGCTGGCGTTCGCGATCACCGCGGCGCTGGGCGCGCCCGCGTCCGCGCAGGACCTGGGCGCGGCGACGAGCGAGGTCACCTCCATCGAGGCGGAGTCCGCGCGCCTGAGCGGCACCCTCGAGCGCGCGGCGACGGGCACGGGCCGCGCCTCCGTGAGCGTCGAAGACCGCTTCGCCGACGCGGAGCTCTTGTATCGCCTCCGCGACTACGCGCGCTCCGCGGTGCTGTTCACCGACATCGTCGAGAACCACCCGAACAGCCCGGCGTACCCGCAGTCGCTGTTCCTCTTGGGCGACGCGCTCTACCAGGCGGGCGACCGCTACGGCGCGCGCACGCGGCTCCGCGAGGTGATGCGCCACGTCGCCGAGCCGACGTTTCGGCCGTTCGTTCAGCGGGCGCTGGGGCGGCTCATCGAGATCGCGATCCGGCTGAACGACTACAACGGCGTCGACGAGTATTTCCGCCAGCTCGGCCAGCTCCCGCCCTCCGAGGTCGAGGCGCAGACGGCGTACATCCGCGGAAAGTACCTGTTTCTCCGTTCGAACCCTGACTACGAAGGCGCGCGCCAGGCCTTCGAGTCGATCAACGCGCAGGCGCCGGTGTACCCCCAGGCGCGGTACTTCCTCGGCGCGATCCTTACGGTGCAGCAGCGCTACCCCGAGGCGATCGAGGCCTTTCAGCGGGTGGTGCAGCTCCAGGCCGACGGCGCCGACCAGCAGCAGGTGATCGACCTCGCGACGCTCGCGGTGGGGCGCCTCGAGGTCGAGCGGGAGCACTACGACGCCGCCATCGAGGCCTACCAGCAGGTGGGGCGCTCGAGCGCCTTCTTCGACCGGGCGCTCTTCGAGCAGGCCTGGGCGTACATCAAGCTCGGCGACGCGGTGCGCGCCGAGCGCTCGCTGGAGATCCTCTCGATCTCGTCGCCCGACTCGCCGCTCGTGCCCGAGGGGCGCATCCTGTGGGGCAACCTCCTGCTCCGCACGGGGCGCTTCGAGCGCGCCCGCGAGGTCTTTGAAGACGTTCGCACGCAGTTCGGGCCGATCTACCAGCAGCTCCGCCAGATGAACACGCGGGCGTCTGACCCCGAGCGGTTCTTTCAGGAGCTGGTGCGCTCGAACCTCCAGGTCTTCGACGCGTCGAGCTTCATCCCCCAGGCGGCGCTCTCGTGGGTGCGCCACGAGGGCACCCTCGACGACAGCCTCCAGGTGGTCTCTGACCTCAACACCTGCAGGACCTACCTCCGCGAGGCATCGGAGCTCATCGACCGGCTCAACGCCGCCCTCGACGCGCCCTCGCGGTCGCACGTGTTTCGCGACCTGGGCAACGCGCGCCAGCAGGTGTGGCAGATCCTGAACCGCGCCGCCCGCGCCCGCGAGCAGATCGCCCTGGCGATGGACGCGCAGGGCCTCGGCGGGGTGGACTTTCAGGGCCTCGTCAACCAGCGCCGCGCCCTCGCCGACCAGATCGGCCGCCTGCCGCTCAACGACGCCGACCTGCAGCGGCGCGACCGCCAGGTCGAGACCGAGTTCACCACGCTCTCTCAGGGGCTCCAGCGCAACCAGCAGCGGGTGGAGGGCCTCGAGGCCATGGTGGTCGCCATCGAGCGCTACCTCGCCGACCCCGCGCACGTGAGCCCGAGCCTCGACCGCGCGCAGCTCCAGCAGGAGCTCGACCAGCAGCGCGCGGCGATCCGGGTCTACCGCGAGCGGGTGAGCAACCTCCGTCGCATGATCGTGCAGGGGCGCACGCAGATCGGCCCGGGCGACCCCAGGTACCAGCACGACGTCGAGCTCCGCATGCAGCACACCGACCTGATCAACCGCGAGGCGACGATGCTCCGCGCGCAGGGGCGGATGCCGGCGGGCGCCGACGCGCTGCTCGCGCGCATCGACACGCTCGACCGGGCGGTGAACGAGTTCGACGTGCGGGTGAACGCCCTCGTCGACCAGCGGAGCGAGGGCATTCGCGCTCAGGTGCGCGAGGAGGAGGGGCGCGTCGCGGGCTACCGCGCGCGGCTCGAGTCGCTGGAGGGGGAGTCGGCGCAGGTCGTCGGCAACCTGATCCTCCGGCAGTTTCGCGACATCCAGGTGCAGTTCTACCAGATCGTGATGCGGGCCGACCTCGGCCTCGTCGACGTGGCCTGGGAGCAGCGCGAGGAGCACAACAACCGCGCCCGCATGCTCGCCGAGGAGCAGAACCGCGAGATCAACGCGCTCAACGACGAGTACCGCGAGGTCACCGAGGGGGCTCGCCCCGAGGACGCGCGGCAGCTCAGCGGTCAGCCCCCGGCCTCGCAGCCGGGCGCGGCCCCCGCGCCCGCCGCCCCCGCGCCGACGACCACGACACCCGCGACGGCGCCCGAACCGTCCGCCGCACCCGCGTCGAGCGACGGAGCGGCTCCCAGCGCGCCGACGCCGCCTCAGGGGCAGACACCATGAAGACCGAGCTTCGTTGGCGCTTCGCGCTTTGCCTCTTTGCGCTCGTCGCCCTGGTGCATCCTCGCGCCTTCGCGCAGCAGCTCACCGACCCCTCGGACGGAGGGGTCTCGCTCAGCGCCGACGCCTCGGCGCCGATGCTCAGCGTGGGCGGGTCTGACGCCTCGATGGCGCCGATGACCGCGACCCCGGCGCAGCCCGCGTCGGGCTCGCTGGAGTCGGGTCCCCCGGCGGCGGCGCTGACCCAGCGACCGATGCCGACGGCGGAGCAGGTGCAGAACCTCCGCACCCTCGAGGAGGAGGTCGACGCCTTTCTCGCCCGCGGGCGAGGGTTTCAGCAGAGCGTGAACGGCCTGCTGGTGCGTCACCGCGACCGCCAGCTCGCGCGGCTCCGCCAGGGTTACCAGCGGCAGATCGACGCCGAGCGCCAGGCCGAGGCCGAGGCGCGGCGCAACGCGATCCGGGTCTTCGAGCGCTTTCTCGAGACCTACCCTGAGGACCAGGAGCGCACGCCCGACGTGATGTTCCGCCTCGCGGAGCTGTACTTCGACGAGGCCGCGTACGCGAAGCTCGACGCCGACGACCGGGTCGACCGTCTCCGCGCCGAGCGTCAGGCGCAGGGTCTCCCGAGCGACGACATCGCCGCCCCGCCGGTCGACTACCGCTGCTCGGTGCTGCTCTACCGCCACATCATCGCGCGCTTCTCGAGCTTTCGTCTGAACGACGCGACGCACTACCTCCTGGGCTGGGTGCTCAAGGAGATGGGGCACGAGGACGAGGCGCTCACGGCCTACAAGGGCATGGTGTGCCCCTCGCGCTTTCACTACGAGCGCGAGAACGGCTTCGACCTCGCGGCGCCGCTGCAGCCCACCGACCAGCCGGTGTCGTGCGGACGGCTCTTTGACATCCTGCGCCCCCGCGCGCCCGAGCTCGTGTCGCCGCCGCCCCGGCCGGCCCCGACGGTCGACGCCGACGGCGGCGTGGTCGAGGCGCCGCCGCTGCCGCCTCCTCCGCCGATGGGGCAGACGATCCCGATCCCCACGGACTACGCCAACTGCCAGCCCCTCAACGGCGGCAACGGGCAGCCCTCTCGCTACGCGGGCGAGGTCTGGTACTACGTCGGCGACTATCACTTCGACAACGCGCGCGACGACGAGGGCAACGCCTTCGCCATCGCGGCGTACCAGGCCGCGATGCGCGCGAGCGAGCGACGTCGCGCGGTGGTGGTGACGGGCCGCGCGCCCACGGCGGCCCTCGCGGGCGCCGACCAGAGCGGGATTCAGCAGAGCGCCGCGGCGCGCGCGCAGTTCGACCCCGAGATCGAGTACGGGCAGTTCTGGTCGAAGGCGCTGTACAAGGTCGGCTGGGCGTATTTCCGCATGCAGAACGGGTACCCCCAGGCGCTGCGGAATTTCTCGTTCCTGCTCGATTACTACGACTTCGTGGGCGGCGAGGTGGCCGCGCAGGGCAACCGCACCGACACGATCAAGTGGATCGGCGTGATCTTCTCCGAGAGCGACTGGGGCGCGGGCACCGGCGACGAGGGCCAGCGGTGTCAGCCGCTGGTCGAGACCGTCGCGCGCCCTCCCTCCGACGCCGTGCGCCCCTTCGACTGCGCGGGGGTGATTCGCATCGCGTCGCCCTACGACCCCGGGCAGCTGATGTCGCAGCCCGCGGGCTCGACGCCGCCGACGCCCCCCGCGGGGCAGGGCTTCATCCCGCAGGACCGTCCGTGGACCCCCGAGGCCTACCTCGAGCTGGGCAACGACTACTTCCAGCAGACGAAGTACTACGAGGCCATCGTCCTCTACCGGATGTTCCTGCAGCTCTACCCGATGCACTACCGCGCGCCCCAGGTCGCGCAGAACATCGCGGTCGCGTACGAGCGCCAGCGGCAGTACGACCTCGCCATCGCGGCGCGCGGCCGCCTCGCGAACTACGTCGAGGGGAGCCAGTGGTACAACCAGAACTCCGCGCACCCCGACGCGCAGCGAGACGCCGACTCCATCGCGCGTAACTCCCTGCACGACACGGCGATTCAGTACCACCAGCAGGCCAGCGAGCTGCGCGGCCAGGCGGCGGCGCGACGCTCGTCGAACCCGCTCGAGGCCGTCGAGCTCCTGCGCCGCGCGAACGAGAAGTACGCGCTCGCGGTGCAGGCGTACACGCAGTTCATCCAGAGCTACCCCAACGACGAGGCGGCGTATGAGTTCCGGTACAACCGGGCCGACGCGCTGTACTGGTCGCGGCAGTACCAGGAGGCCGCGCGCGCCTACAGCGACGTGCGCGAGTCGAACGAGAACGACCAGTTCCTCGCCCCCGCGGCGTACATGGCCGTGAAGTCGCAGGAGTCTGCGGTGCGCGCCCTCGCGCAGTCGCGTCAGCTCGATCCCTGCCTCGCCGTGCGCGCGGGCATCCCCGCCTCGGACCTCGTCGACGAGGCGGGCAACGCGCTGCTCACGGCCGAGGCCGCGGCGGGTTGCACCTCGGCGCCCGCGGCGGGCACGTCGGGCCCCGCGGCGCAGCAGGTGGTGAGCCTGAACATCCCCGAGCCCGTGCGGCTGCTGATGGCGGCGCGCATCGCGTACTCGAACCGCGTGCCGCAGGCCCTCGACGACGCGAGCGCGCTGCGCGACGTGGCGCAGGTCGACAGCGAGCACCCCGAGAACAACCCCCCGTACCGCCCGAAGTTCGCGTACCTCAACGCGCGCACGCTCATGCGCTTCGGCAACGTGCAGGAGGCCGAGCAGCTCTACCGGCAGATCCTGGAGGTCTATTGCCAGGACCCGCTGGTGGCCCGCGCGACCATCGAGGACATCAACAACCTCTACGTGCAGATGGGTCGGCAGGACGACCTGGAGCGCTTCGCCGAGCAGCAGCAGCAGCGGCAATGCGCGAGCGCGGCGCCGGGCACGGCGCAGGCGAGCGGGTTCAACCCGACGACGATCCTCCAGAACCGGCAGATGCGCCTGGCGCTGGCGAAGTTCCGCGAGGCCGAGCAGGCCCCCGCGGGGCAGTCGGCCGCGCTCTACGAAGAGGCGCGCGGGCTCATGGAAGAGGCCGTGCGCGCGAACCGAGACCACCCCCAGGCGGCGCTGGCGATGATCTACATCGCGCAGGCCTACGAGCGCACCGGGCGCTTCGACTCGGCGACGCAGACGTACATCCGCATCACGCAGGACTTCAACTCCACGCGCAACGCGCAGGGGCAGGAGCTCGCGGGCGACGACCTGCAGCAGCGGATCAACATCCTCGACGAGTCGAACTTCCGCGCGGGGCAGAACCTCGAGCGCATCTTCGACTACGACAACGCGATCCGTTACTACGGCAACCTCGTGTCGGATCAGCGGCTGGCGACGGCCGAGGGGCACCCGGCGCGACTGCACGACGCCCTCGCGGCGGTGGCGTTCATCACCACCAACCTCGGGCGCTGGTCGCAGGCCGCGGACGCGTGGCGCAACTTCATCCCCGTGGCCACCGCGGGTCGTGAGCGCGCCGAGGCGGAGTACCGCGCGGCCCTCGTGCCCTTCCGCGCGGAGAACTGGTCCGACGCGATTCGCTCGCTGCAGGACTACCTCCGCCGCGTGCAGGGCAACGGCGACAACGCGCAGTACCGCGTGCAGGCGCAGTACTCCATCGCGATCTCGCAGCAGCGGCTCGGCAACAACGACGCCTACCGCCGCGCGCTCCGCGAGGTGGTCACGGTGTACCGCGCGTCGGGTCAGCAGCCGGGCTCGCCCGCGGCGGCCTGGGCGGCCGAGGCGCTCTTCCGCGACCTCGACGACCAGGTCACCACCTTCACCCGCACGACCTTCACCCGGGGCAACGGCGACGCGCTCGGCGCGCAGCTCAACCGGCTGAAGACCCAGCTCCGGGCCATCGACGAGGCGGCCACCGCGGTGGTGCAGCTCCGCGGCGGCGAGTACTCCATCGGCGCGATCACCCGTCAGGGCGAGGCGCACGAGCACCTCGCGACGCAGGAGCAGCAGATCCCGAACCTCATCGAGCTCTCGGCGACGCAGCAGCGGCAGCTCACGACGGCGGAGCGGCAGATCACGAACCTCGAGAACACCGCGAACCGCATCGAGAACGCCAACGCCGACGCGGCGCAGCGGCTCCGCGACCAGGCCCAGACCCTGCGCGATCAGCTCGACCAGGCCCGGCAGGGGATGATCGACACGGTGCGCCAGCGCTTCGACGAGGAGGCCGCGGCCGAGCGCACCCTCGCGATCATCAACTACGGCCTCGCGGTGTACACCGCGCGGAACAACAACATCCCCACGGATTTCGCGGCGACCGCGCTCGAGCGGCTGCGCGCGGAGGACAACCAGCAGCTCGCGCAGGCGGCCTTCGCGCGGCCGAACCTCCCGTTCCCGTACCGGTCGGGGATGTTCGACGGAGAGGCCCCTGGCGCGGTGGCCTCGCAGTCGACGGCCATCGCGACGCCGAGCCTGGTGACGGAGTGAAGACGGCCATGAAGCGCTCCAGCATCGCTCCTGTCCTCGCGATCCTCCTGTCGCTCTCGGCGTGCGGGAACAGCGACGAAGAGACCACGCCCCCGGCCGCGCAGGGGAGCTCCGGCGGCGAGCAGTCCGCGGGCAGCGCGACCTCGCAGGACGCGGGGCTCAGCGAGTCGACCTCGGGCGACGCCGCGGTGTCGAACACCCGCAACACCCCCGCGCCGCCGAGCCCCCCGGCCGCGAACAACACCCCGCCGCCGACGCCCGCGCCCACCCCCGCGCCGACGCCGGCCACCGACACCGCCACGCCGGGCGTGACCCTCAGCGCCTCGGCGCGGGCGCGGCTCCAGCAGGGCGTCGAGGCCGCGCGCAGCGGCAGCCTCGACGGCGCGATGCGGATCTTTCAAGAGGTCATGTCCTCGGAGCCGCGCGCGCCGCAGGCCGCGTACAACGCCGGCGTGATCTCCGAGCGCCAGGGCAACATCGGCGAGGCCGAGTCTTACTACCAGCGCGCCCTCTCGATGCAGGCCGACTACGCCCCGGCGGCGGTGGGTCGGGCGCGCATCCTGGTGCGCCAGCGTCGCGTCGCCGACGCCGTGACCTTCCTGAGCGGCATCGCTCGAGCCAACCCGCGCAGCGCCGAGCTGCGGTCGGAGTACGCGCGCCTGCTGGTGCTCAACAACCGCGCGCAGGAGGCCATCGAAGAGGCCCGGCAGGTGCTCCGCTTCGACGAGCGCAGCGTGCCCGCGAAGCTCGCGGTGGCCGAGGCGTACCGCGCGCAGGGGCGCCGCGACCTCGCGCTGTACATCATCAACGACCTGGTGAACGGGAGCGACCCCAACCACCCCAACAACGGCCCTGGGGTGAACAACGCGGCGGTGCAGCACCTGCGTGGGCAGCTGCTCCTCGAGGTCGACCGGAACGTCAACGGCGCCATCGAGGCGTACAGCCGCGCGGTGGCCCTCGACCCTGATTTCGCCGAGGCGCACCTGAACCTCGGCGTGCAGCTCTTCGCCGCGGGCAACAACGCCCAGGCCGTGGAGCGCTTTCAGACCGCCGTGGCGCTCTCGCCTGCGTGGGCCGTCGCGCACCTGAACCTCGGCGACGCGCTGCGGGCGACCGGGCAGTACGACCGCGCCCTCGCGGAATTTCAGACCGCGCAGCGCATCGACTCGAGCCTGACCGACGTGGAGTACAACACGGGCAGGCTCTACATCGACCAGGCGCGCACGATGCCCACCACCTCGTCTGTGCAGATTCAGGCGAAGGTTCGCACGATGCAGCAGGCGCAGGCGGCGTTCACGCGCTACCGCGACCGCCTGGGCGGGGGGTACTCGGGGCACCCCCGGCACGACGATGTCGAGGCGCAGTTCGCGCGCATCACGCAGCAGCTCCAGCGCTTGCAGACGCTCCTCGAGCGCACCCAGCGGCGCGAGCAGCGAGAGAGCGCGGCGGCGGCGGCTCCGGCGGCGGCCCCTGCGCAGGCGCCCTCTCCGCCCCCTGCGGCGGCCCCTGCGCAGGCGCCCTCTCCGCCCCCCGCGGCACCGACGCCCGCGCCGCCCTCTGGGCCCGCGACGCCGTATGATGAGCCCGCGGGCAACCCCAGCCCTGCACCCGGGAGCACACCATGACTCGCACGACCCAGCATTCTCTTCGCGCGGCGGTGATGGTCGCGGCCCTGGCGCTGCCGGGGGCGGCGTCGGCGCAGCAGCAGCCCGCGGGCGAGGCGGCGACGCCGGCGGCGGGGGGCACGCCCGAGGTGGCGGCGACGCTTCGCACCGAGGGCGGCCGGCGGGTGTACGTGGCGAGCACGACGATCGAGGTGCGCGGAGAGATCCAGCGGCCCTACGCGTTCTCGGTCTCGGGGCGCTCGAGCCTCGGGTATACGTACTTTGACCAGCCCATTCATTTCGTCCGTGAGATTCTCGACGCGGTTCGGCGCGCGCCGTTCTGAGCCTCACGGGTTGTTGGGAACCTTGCGTTCCCTTCGGGTGTCGTAGGAGCGTTGTGTTTCAACGCGGTGTGACTGCACACCGCCCCGCGGAGTGATCTAGATGGCGCAGCAACAGAGACCAGGGCGCCCCGGCGCGATGACCCAGGCGATGCAGGCCGCGAAGGTGAGCGCCGGGCCGAAGGTGCTTCGTATCGGAGTCATGCAGGGCACCAAGATGACCGAGGAGCGGGTGATCCGCGACCGCACGACGGTCACCGTCGGGACCACGGAGAAGAACACCTTCACGGTGGCCACCCAGGATCTCCCGGGGAGCTTCGAGCTCTTTCCCATGCTCACGGGTCAGTACGCGCTGAACTTCACCGACCGCATGGAGGGCAGGGTCGCCCTCGCCGAGGGCGTGAAGTCTCTGGCCGACCTGCGTCAGTCGGGCTCGAAGCGCACCGCGGCGGGCTACCAGGTCGCCCTCACCGAGCAGTCGCGCGGCAAGGTGCAGCTGGGCGACGTCACGTTCCTGTTCCAGTTCGTGGTGCCGCCGCCGCCGCAGACCCGCCCGCAGCTCCCCGCGGCGATTCGCGCGGGCTGGGTCAAGAACATCGACTGGACCTACAACGCCTGCCTGTCGTTCTTCCTCGTCCTCGCGATGAGCGGCATCGCGTACGTCGAGTACATCTACGACCCCATCGTCGACGATGAGCTCGCCCTCGACGACGCGCGCCTCGTGCGCCTCCTCGCGCAGCCCGCCATTCAAGACGAGCCAGCGGAGCCCGAGCCGACCCCTGACGCCACGCCCACCCCCGAGGCCGCGGCCGCCGCGCCCACCCCCGCGGCGACGCCGCAGCACAACAACTCGGCCCCCGCGCAGACCGCCGCGGCGCGAGCCGAGCGCGCCACCAACCAGGCGAACGCCGCCGCGGCCGCCGCCGAGCGCGCGGCGCAGGCGGCGCTCAGCGAGTTCTCCAACGCGCAGTTCCAGGCCCTCACGGGCGCCCTCGACACCGGCGCGGGCTCGGCGCGTGACAACCTCGCGCAGGGCGGACTGATGAACCAGTCCGCCGCCGACCTCGCGCAGACCAGCGGTGTTTCCCGCGGCGGCACCGGCGGCAGCCGCGGCACCGGCCTCGCGGCGAACTCCGGCGGCAGCCTCGGCGGGCGCAACCTCGGCTCGCAGGGGACCGTCGCCTCGTCGGGCAACAACGTCGGCTCGGGCACCGAGGTCGTGCGCGAGCGCGTCATTCGCGGCAACACCTCGCTGGGCTCGGGCGACGCCACCGGCGGCGAGGGCGAGATCGACGCGAGCCGCGTGGCCTCGCTCATTCGCGGGCAGCTCGGCGGCATTCGCTCCTGCTACGAGCGCTCGCTGCGCAACAACCCCACGCTCTCGGGGCGCATCGACGTGCGCTTCACCATCGGCGAGTCGGGGCGCGCCACGAGCGTGTCGCCCAGCGGCATGTCGGCGGCGCCCGAGGTCGGCACCTGCATCGCGAACGCGATCCGGCGCATCGCCTTCCCGCGCCCCACGGGCGGCGCGGTCGAGTTCAGCTTCCCGTTCACGTTCAACCCCGGCGGTTGATCCCCTCCGCGGCGCTCGTGAAGCTCGATGACATCGACTGGTCCGCCTGGAGGGCCGACGACGTCGCGACGCTGCTCTTCGTGGTGCGCGGCGGTGAGGTGCTGCTCATTCGCAAGAAGCGCGGCCTGGGCGCGGGCAAGGTGAACGGCCCGGGCGGTCGCCTCGAGCCCGGCGAGACGCCCCTCGAGTGCGCCGTGCGCGAGGTGCGCGAGGAGCTCTGCGTGACCGCGGTCGACCCCGCGCACCACGGCGAGCTTCGGTTTCACTTCGTCGACGGGTACAAGCTCCACGCCCACGTGTTTCGCGCGGAGGGCTGCGTGGGCGAGGCCGCCGAGACCGACGAGGCCGTGCCGCTCTGGACCGCCCTCGACGCGATCCCCTACGCGGAGATGTGGGCCGACGACGCGCTCTGGCTCCCGACGCTCCTCGCGGGCGGGCGCTTCGACGGACGCTTCGTCTTCGACGGCGACGCCATGCTCGATCACCAGCTGGCGATCAGCCCCCCTGCGAATTCGGGCGATCTGGATTAGAGTTCGGGGTGATGCGCTTCGCGATCGCTTCGTTCCTCGTCGTCGCGGCGTGCGCCGCGCGCACGCCCGACGCCGCGCCGGAGGATGCCCAAACCGCGGTGTCTGACACCCGGCGCAACGACGCGACGAGCGCCGTCGACGCGCCCGTGCTCCCCCCCGAGGAGGACGCGGCCGCGCCGTCCCTCGACCGCCCCGACCCGCCGACGCCGACCGACGCGCCGAGCGTCGACGCGGGCGCGCCCACGGACGTGCAGGTGGCGCCGGCGGTCGACGCGGGCTGCGTCTACGAGCCCGTGACCCCCGACCGCGCAGGGGAGCCGCGCAACGCGGCCGGGCAGATCCGGCACTGCTGGCCCGGCGAGCGCTTCTGCTTCTGCGACAGCGACAACGACTGCTACGCGCAGGCGGGCTACATGCCGCTCTGCGCGCCCGGTCCCAGGGACGCGGGGGTGGTCACGCGCCCTGACATCGTGACGGTGGTGGACGTGCCGGTGGTGACCGTCGACGTGCCGCGCCCGGTCGACTCGGGGCCCGCGCCCGGCGGCGACACCGTGAGCTACACGGGGACCTTCCCGTCGAGCACGGGTCGGCGCACCGTCACCCTGCGTGTGAACGGCAACGCGCGCGAGGTCGTGGTGTACGTGCCCACCTCCCGGGGCGGCTCGCCGCCGCTGCTGGTGATGCTGCACGGGACCAACGGGTCCGGCGGGGGGATCCTCGACGAGAGCGACGCGCAGGCCGTGGCCAACGCGCGAGGCGCCATCGTGGTCGCGCCCAGCTCGCGGTACATGAACACCGGCGACTGGGACCACCGCACCGAAGAGACCTACTGGGAGACCTACCCCAACGCCGACCCCACGCGAAACGAGGACCTCCTCCTCGTGCGCGCCTGCATCGCCGAGGCGCGAACGCGCTACAACGTCGACCCGCGGCGGGTGTACGTGCTCGGGCACTCCAACGGCGGCATGTTCGCCACCGTCGTCGCCACGGTGCTCGCGGACCGCGTCGCCGCCTTCGCCACGAGCAGCGCGGGTCTCAACCGCTGCGCGAACACCTGGTCGTGCTCGTTTCAGGGGTCCGGCACGACCTGCGCGGCGCTGCGCGCGCGGTCGGGGTGGTGCAACTGCGCGGGGGTTCCCAAGCCCATCGCGCCCCGCGGCGACGGGCGTATGCCCCCGGGCTACCTCGCCCACGGCACCCGCGACCCCCTCGTCTCGGTGCAGTACACCTGCGAGCAGGAGGCGCTCATGGCGGGGGTCGGCGCGGTCACCCAGGTCGCCCTGCGCGACGGAGACGGGCACGTGCTCCCGTCGAACTTCGTGTCGGTCGCGTGGAACTTTCTCTCGCGCTATCAGCGGTGAGCAGGATGCGCGCGCGACCCCGGCTGAACATCCCCGCGCGGCTGGTCTTCGCCGTGAGCGCCTCGGCGTGCTCGTCGAGCCCCACGACCCCCGACGCGTCCGCGGACGTCGCCCCGGTCGACGACCGCGCGAGCGTCGATGTCGTCGTGCTCGACGCGCTGGTCGACGCGCTGGCGCCCGGCGACGCGACCGCCGACGACGTGCGCGACGCGGCGACCGCCGACCGCGCGTGCACCGTGAACCCCTTCGACCCCGAGGGCGGAGCCAAGGCCGTGCGCTGCCTGCCGAGGCGCGGCGCCACGATGCCGTGCCCGCAAGACAACGTGTGCGTCGAGGCCGACTGCCCCGCGCACTGCGAGGGCTGCGTGAGCCCGCTGTTCTGCATTCCTGACAGCGAGAGCGACGCCGGGGTGAGCTGCGTGGTGAGCACCGTGTGCAGCGAGGACGCGTGCAACCCAGGATGTCGAGCGGTCGGTTGATGACCGAACAGGGCGGCCGGTCCGGCTGCCGAAGCGACGGCGAGGCGACCTTCGGGGGCCGACCCCTCCGCGCGTGGCGCCTGGTGCGCTGCAGCGGCTGCGGACTGCCCACCGACCGCTGCATGTGCGCGACGCTGCCGACCCTCGCCGTGCGCACGCGGGTGCTCGTGGTGACCCACAGGGTCGAGGCCATGCGCAGCACCAACACCGCGCGCCTCGCCACGCGCATGCTCTCGGGCGCGTCGACCGTCGTGCGCGGCGAGGCGAGCGCCGGGGCGCCCGAGGGGCGGCGCCTGGTGCTCTTTCCCTTCGAGGACGCGCGGGCGCTCTCGCCCGACGACCTCGGCGACGACCTCACCCTCGTGGTCCCCGACGGGACCTGGCCGCAGGCGCGGCGCATCGCCCGCCGAGACGAGCTCGCGAAGGGGGCGAGGTCGGTGACGATCCCCTTGCGAGACAGCGCGTACGGACTGCGGCGCCACCCCCGACCCGGCGCCCTCTGCACCCTCGAGGCGATCGCCGAGGCCCTGCGGGTGCTCGAGGGCGACGAGGTCGCCGAGGCGCTGCTCGAGGCCTTCGTGCGCTGGCGCGACCTCTCCCTCGCCGTGCGGGAGGGCCGAGGGTGAGCGCCGACGCCCCCGACCTCGCCGAGCGCCTGCTGCGCTACGAAGACTGGGAGGGGCGGGCCGGGGAGCTCGCCGCCCGATGGCGCGACGCCAGGCCCTTCTCGCACGCGGTGATCGATGGGTTCCTCGACGCGCGCGGGTGCGCCGCGCTGCGCGAGGAGTTTCGCGACCTCGGCGCCGCGTGCTGGATCGAGAACCGCCACGCGAGCCAGCGGCTCCGCTCGCGCAACGGCTTCGAGCGACTCGGACCCGACGCCCGCGCCCTCGTCGAGGCCCTCGACGCGCCGAGGTTTCGCGCGTGGCTGAGCGCGGTCACCGGCGTCGAGGGGCTCTTTCTCGACCGCGAGATGATCGACGGCGGGCTCAGCGCCATGGGGCGCGGAGACTTCTTCGACCTGCACACCGACATGCAGGCCCACGCCCTTCACCGACGCTGGCGGCGGCGCGTGAACCTCATCGTGTACCTCAGCGAGACCTGGGACGACGCCTGGGGAGGCGCCCTGGAGCTGTGGGACGCGTCGGGGCGAGAGCGCGTCGCGGAGGTGGCCGCGCGAGCGCGACGCGCCGTGCTCTTCGAGGTGAGCCCCCGCGCGGTGCACGGCGTGCCCGAGCCCCTGCGGTGCCCCGATGGGGCGCTGCGGCAGAACCTCGTGCTGTACTACTTCACCGAAGAGGCCGCGGAGGTGCCCCTCACGCACTTCCGGTACCGCGCGCGCCCTGGGGAGATCCTGCGTCGGCCGCTGGTGTTCGCGAACAACGCCGCCCTCGCGCTCTATCAGCTCGCGCGGCAGCGGGTCGGCGACGTCGACGAAGACGTCTCGCGAGTGCTTCGCCGACGCTGAGCGCGCGGGTGGCGGCGCCCCTGGCGGGCCCGCCACCCCTCCGCCACCCCTCGCCACCCCGCTTTCGCCACCTGTGGCGTGAAAAGTGATGTGAATTCAAGGGAGGCTCCCACGGCACGGCGCGTGGAGAGGGAGCGGCGATGCTCCCGCATGACACCCTCGCGAAGGACGTGCTCGAGGTGCTCCTCGAGGGGCTCGGCACCTTCGAGCGCGAGTGCGAGGTCCCCGCGCCGGCCTCGCAGCGCGCGGACGCGTACTTCGCGCCCCACCCCGACGCGCAGCGCGCGCTGCGCGAGCTCGGGCTGTTGGGTCGCATGTGCCTGCGGCCCTGTCTGTTGGACCCGTTCTACGACCCGCCCTCCCCCGACGAAGTGCGCGAGTCGCTGCGCAAGCTCCTCAACCACCGCCACGGCGCGCGGGTCGCCCCCGCCGAGCGGCTGTGGATCCCATGCGCGGGTCGCCCTGACGAGGCGCTGCGTCTCTTCGGGTTCGCGCGCGCGCCGGGATGGCCCGCGGGCTTCTACGCGCTGAGCGAGGCGCTGCCGGTCACCGTGGTGGTGCTGCCCGAGCTCGACGACACCCTCGACACAGTCGCGCTCCGGCTCATGGGTCGGCGCGAGCACCTCAACCGCGCGCTGCGTGTGCTGCGCGGGAACACCGCCGCGATCCCCGAGGGGCGACGGCTCTTCACCGCGGTTGTACGATGGATCATGACCTGGCGCGGCCGCGGCCTGCGCTGGGAGGAGGACGCGATGTTGGACCTCACCGAAGCCGAGGCCTTTCTCGAACGACAGTACGCAGCGGGGATGCAGCAGGGGATGCAGCAGGGGATGCAGCAGGGGATGCAGCAGGGGATGCAGCAGGGGATGCAGCAGGGGATGCAGCAGGGGATGCAGCAGGGGCAGCTCGTGCTGCTCGGCCGCCTCTGCGAGCGCCGCCTCGCGCGCCCGCTCACCGCGGCGGAGGCCGCGCGGCTCTCCGCGTGTCTCCTCGAGCTCGGCGCGGACGCGCTCACCGACGCGGTCCTCGCGGCGGACCCCGAGGCGCTCGCGGCCCTGCTGCGCGACGACGGCTGAGCGCGCCTCTGCGACTCGCGGCGCGGTGCCGCCGCGACCGCGGGCGACACGCCTGCACGATCCCGCCGTCGACCCCGTTGGGCTCCTCCACGATCCTCAGCCCCGTCGCGCCGCCGGGTGTCCACACGCAGGGCGATGCGCTAGAACCCCGCCCCGTGGTGACCCACGACTCCGTCGTCGCGTGCGTTCAAGTCCCCGACGATCTGCTCCGGCTCACGCGCGCTCCCACGCCTCGCGACGCGGGCGACGGCGGCGCATGACCACGCGCGGCGTGCACCTCATCGCCGAGTACCACGGCTGCGCCCCCGCGCGGCTGAACCACCTGGGGCACGTGCGGCGCGTGCTCCAGCGCGCGGCCGACTCCGCGGGCGCGACGGTGCTCTCCATCGAGAGCCACCGCTTCGAGCCGCAGGGCGTCGCGGGCCTCGCGCTGCTCGCGGAGTCGCACCTCTCGCTGCACACCTGGCCCGAGCGGGGCTACGCCGCCGCGGATTTCTACACCTGCGGCGACGCGCTCCCGCGCAGGGCCCACGAGGTCATGCGGCGAGAGCTGCGGGCGTCGGGCGCGGAGATCGTCGAGATGGCGCGGGGGCTGCCGGGCGCGGCGTCGCTGTCGATCCTGAAGCAGGAGCGGGTGCGCTACGACGAGCCGCCGACCGCCATTCGCTTCGACCTGCGCGACCTGTCGAGCCGGGGGCTGCGCCTCACGCGTGACG
Source organism: Polyangiales bacterium (assembly GCA_041389885.1). Classification (GTDB taxonomy): domain Bacteria; phylum Myxococcota_A; class Polyangia; order Polyangiales; genus JAWKRB01. Next base: position 181,855 of record JAWKRB010000015.1, read on the forward strand.
ACGGCGGCGCGGTGGTCGGCCTTTTCACCACCCGTGACTTCGAGGCCGGGGAGGGGGTGCTCTGCATGGAGGCGGCGCTCCACCCCCTGGACGTCGACGTGACCCTCGACACCGACGCGGGCGCGTGCTCCGTCGGCCTCGACTGGAGCTGCCTCGACGTGAGCGCGAAGTGGCTCCAGCGCGTGTCGATCGCGCTGCGCGAGAGGCTCTTCGCCCTCTACGACGTGAAGGCCAGCGACTGTGACGCGCTCTTCGACGCGATGACCGACGGGGGGCGGCGACCGCGCCTCGTCGACGGGCTCGCGGGCGCAATGCGTCGCGCGGACGCGTCCAACGTCGCGCCGGAGTGCTCCGCCCTCTCGCGCCGCGTCGGTGGGGGGCTCCGCCTGCCCTTTCGCGCGCTGCGCCCCATCGCCCCTGGCGAGGAGCTCCTCTGGGACCGCCGCGAGGTCGACCCGACCGGCGCGCTGCGCTGACGGCGCGACACGCGCGTCGGTGTTATGCCCTGCGCGCACATGGAGACCACCCCCTCGACCGCGCCCCTCGCGCCGCTCCGCGGCCCCACCCCCGGAGGGCGATGGACCGCGCTCTCGCAGCAGGCGGGCTTTCTCTTCGACCCCTTCGGCGTCGTCGCGGGGCGCTTCACACGTTACGGCGACCTCTACAAGGTGCACACCCGCGACGGCGCGCTCTTCGTCGCGCGGCACCCCGAGCACCTGCGCGACGTGCTGGTCACCCACGCGGCGAAATACACCAAGCAGCACAGCGCGTTTCGACAGCTCGCGCGGGTGCTGGGGGAGGGGCTGCTCACCTCCGACGGCGCGGCCTGGCAGCGGCAGCGGCGCATGGTGCAGCCGGCCTTCGCGCGGGGGCGCATGGAGGGCTACGCGAGGGTGATGGTCGAAGAGGCCGCGCGCACCGTGTCGACCTGGCGCGACGGCGAGGCGCGCGAGGTCTCTTCGGACATGATGGAGCTGACCCTGCGCGTGGTCAGCCGCACGCTCTTCGGCCACGACGCCGCGGGCGACGTGGGCGACGTCGCGCGGGCGATGAAGGACTTTCAAGAGATCTCGTCGCGCCCCGACCTGCTCCCGGCGTGGATGCCCTCACCCTCGCGTCGACGTCTCACCCGCGCCGTCGCGACCCTCGACAAGGTCATTCACGACATCGTCGCGAAGCGCCGCGCGGCCGGTCCTTCGGGGGCGGGTGATGACCTGCTCCAGCACCTGATCGACGCCGTCGACGAGGAGGGTGACGGCGGCGGGCTCTCGCCCCGAGAGATGCGCGACCAGCTCGTGACGCTCTTTCTCGCGGGCCACGAGACCACGTCGCACGCGCTCACCTGGACGCTCTACCTCCTCTCGCAGAACCCCGACGCCGAACGCAGGCTCCACGACGAGCTCGACGCGGTGCTCGGCGGCCGCGCGCCGACCCTCGCCGACCTCGACGCGCTGCCGTACACCGAGCAGGTGATCAAGGAGTCGATGCGGCTCTATCCGCCGGTGTACATGGTCGCGCGCAAGGCGTCTGAAGACACCACCCTCGGCGGTCACCCGGTCCCTCGCGGGAGCGAGGTGGTGCTCTGGATCTACCTCACGCACCAAGATCCGCGGTGGTTCCCCGATCACGCGGCGTTTCGCCCGGAGCGCTTCGCGCCCGAGGCCGAGGCGGCCCTGCCGAAGCACGCGTTCATGCCCTTTGGGGCGGGGCCTCGAGCGTGCATCGGGCGGGGCTTCGCGATGATGGAGGCGAAGCTGTTGCTCGCGGTCATGGCGCAGCGGCACCGCCTCGCGCTGGTGCCGGGGCACCCCGTCGAGGTGCTCCCGCGGGTGACCCTGATGCCCAAGCACGGGATGAAGATGACCGCGCACGCGCGGTAGCGATGCCTACTCCGCGGGCACGCCGAAGGCCGCGATGAGGGCCATGGCATGAGGATCGGCGCGAGCGCGAGAACACCGCTGCCGAGGATCGACGCCAGCGGGGTGACCCTCGCGCGCCAGGTCAGAGACGCGCGAAGTCGACGGTCGAACACCACCCGCGCGGCGAGGGCCGTCGAGGCGATGACCCGCGCGCTCGCGAGCGGTTCGGGGGTCGAGGGTTCTCCCGGCGTCGTATCCCCTTCGCGCGGATCAAGCTCAAGGCGCGCGCGACACCCGCTGCGCGACGACGCGCGCGTAGTCAGGGGAGCCCAGCACGATCCACCACGGCCGCGCGGGGTGCGCGACGACCCGCGGCAGGAACACCCCGTTGCGCGGCGCCACCGCGGTCACCTCGAAGGCCGCGCCCTCGCGCCAGTCGCCGTCGAGCTCCGCGCCCGCGGCCTCGGCGCCCGCGCCGTGAAAGGTCGCGAAGAGCGTTCCGGTGAAGGGGCTCCAGGCGGTGTCGTAGCCGTCGTAGGACCCGTGCGGCGCGAAGACGGCGCGCGGCGTCTCGATCGGCTGGCCGTCGCCTCGCACACGCTGCGCGACGAAGCCCCGCGTGCCCCCCGACACGGCGTACCAGCTCGCGATCACCTCGCCGCTGCGCGCGTCGAGGGCGACATCGGTGACCTTCGCGAACGAGAGCGGCCCCGACAGCGACCGCGCCTCGCCCAGGGGCGCGCCCTCGGGGCCGACGCGGAGCAGCATCACCTCCGCGGCCCCGTCGCGCTCCTGCATGTACGTGATGAAGTACGCGCGGGCGCCCGGGTGCCATGTCACCGCGGGCTGCTCGACCCACACGCCCGGCGTCGAGAGCGTGAGCACCGCGCCCTGCGGCGCGCCCTCGCGGGAGACCCTGCGTCCCTTGAGCCCCGACTGCGCCCACACGGCGAGAAAGCCCTCGCCCTCGGGGTTGTACGCCAGGGCGACGGGGCTCTCCTGGTTGGCGCCGGGGTCTCCGAGCGCGACGGTCGGTCCGCCGAACACGGGGCCGGGCAGCACGCGCCGCACCTGGGGCACCACCGCGCGCGCGACCTCGGCGTGCCAGGTGACCACGAAGCCCGCGGGCCCCGCGGCGACGCGGGGGAGCTGCGACCACCGACCCTCGACCATGGGCTCGTCAGGGAGCCGAAAGCCGTCGCCGACCTGAACGCCCTCGTCGTCGAGAAAGGCGCCTCCCACCGGCCCGTTCCCGTACACCACGAGGAACACCCTCCGCGCGGGGTCATACGCCGCGTCGACGAAGCGGTAGTTCACCGTCGGGTGCGTACGGAGCACCGTCGCGTCGCCCTCCCGCGCCACGCGCCCGACGCGCCCTGGCGGGGGCGGCTCCACGATGTCTGCGGCGCCCGCGTCCGCGAGAGACGGGACGTCGGTGCGCAGGACGTCTTGCGGCGCAACGACATCGGTGATGCCAGGGAGGTCGGTCGGCGCGGGGACGTCGTCGGCCACCGCGCGCTGCACCTCACCGGGGGAGCAGCCGAGGTGCGCGATCGCCGCCGCGGCGAGCAGGGTCCTCACCGTGGGGAGGATACGCCGCTCGGGCGTCGCGCGGGGCGCGGGTTCAGTACACGCCGCTGCCGGAGTTTCCTTCGCCCATGCCGCCCGCGTAGAACGCCTGCAGCGGGCGACAGCTCCACCCCGTGCGCAGCGAGAGGCACACGGGGATCGCGCTCCACTCCCTCGACTGGTACTGCACAATGTCGGCGCGACCGTCGCCGTTGAAGTCGCCCACGAGGGCCTGCCCGCCGCGGTAGATCCCGCTGCCCTCGTTGCCCGGCTCGCCCAACGGATCGGCGAACGAAGCGGGGAGGTCGCGGCACGACCAGCCCGTTCCGAGCGAGAGGCACACGGGCAGGGTGCGCCCGCGGGGGTCGTACTGCACGAGGTCGGCGCGTCCGTCTCCGTCGAAGTCGGCGAGGTGCGCGCTCACCGCGGCGTGCGCCGTGGGCGCGGGGAGCGCGCTGGGGAGGTCGCGGCAGCTCCATCCCGTGCCCAGGGAGAGGCACACAGGCGTCGACGCCGCGCCGGGGCGGTACTGCACGAGGTCGGCGCGGCCGTCTCCGTTGAAATCGCCCACGAGGGGCGTCGCGTCGGCGAAGACCCCGGGGGTGCTCGTGCCCGCGAGGTTCGCCGGGAGGTCCCTACACGACCACCCCGTGCCCAGCGAGAGGCACACCGGGAGCATCCCCCGCGCGGGGTCGAAGTGGATCACGTCGCCGCGCCCGTCGCCGTCGAAGTCGCCCGCGAGGGGAGCGCCCGAGAGCCCCGACGCGGGGAGGTCGCGGCACGACCAGCCCGTCGCCAGCGAGAGGCACACCGGGAGCGCGTCAGCGCCCGCGCGGTGCTGCACGAGGTCGGTGCGCCCGTCGCCGTTCATGTCGAAGAGCATGGGCGCGTGCTGCGCGTAGACCCCGCTGCCCTCGACGCCCGCGGCGCCCTCGCCCGCGTAGCCCGCGACGAGCCCGCGGCACGACCAGCCCGAACCCAGCGACAAACACACCGGCGCGCGCCCGGTGTCGGCGCGGAACATCACCAGGTCGTCGTGCGCGTCGTCGTTGAAGCGCCCGACGAGCGGCGTCGCGTCGGCGAGGAGCGCCGAGCCCTCGTTGCCCCCGCGCCAGTCGCCCGCGTCGGCGGCGAGGTTGCGGCACGACCACCCGCTGCCCAGCGAGACGCACACCGGCAGCGTGCGCGCGTCGCCGCGGTGCTGCACGAGGTCGGCGCGTCCGTCGCCGTTGAAGTCAATGACGCGCGGCGCCGTGCAGCGCAACGACTTCGGCGCGCCGCCGAGGAGGGGGCGGGTCAACCCGTCGAGGGAGCGGCCGTAGGCGTAGACGGTGTGCGCGCGCCCGTCGCGGAGCGCGAGGGGCGTGTCGATCGCGAAGGCGTGCGCGCACGACCCCAGCGCGGCGCAGAGGTCGTCGCGGCGCAGGTCGGCGCGCACGCGGAGGGAGGGGCGGCTCGGGTCGGCGGGCCCGTCGAAGAAGAGCTCGGCCTCGATGACCGCGTCGCGGGCGTTGGGGTCTTGCGCCCACCCACGGATCTCGTCGCAGCGCGCCTCGTCGAGCGAGCCCCGCGCGACGGGGACGCAGTGCGCGCCGCCCTCTTCGCGGCACACCGCGCCGCTCGCCGCGCAGTCGGTGCGGGCGCAGTCTGCGGCGACGGAGACGCTGCCGTCGCAGCGGCGCGGGCAGGTGGGCGGAGGGGGCGGGGGCGGCGCGCGGCGGTTGGCGCGGGCGTGGCCCCAGCCCTGCGGCGCCCATCCGCCCCAGCGGGACCCGATGCGCGCGCCGTCGTAGGGGAGCGACGCGCGGGCGCCGCCGCCGACGTTCTGCTCGAGGATGTCGACCGCGCCGGGGCGCACGTTGGTGACCAGGGCGGTGTGGCCCCAGGTGCCGGTCTGCCACACGATGAGGTCGCCGGGCACGGGAGGGTGCGCGCGGTCGCCGTTGTAGAAGACCTCGACGCGGTCGCGCGGGGCGTTGTTGAGCAGGTCGCGGGCGTTGCCCCACCAGCGCATGCCCCAGTGCGTCTGAAAGTGGCGCATGACCAGCTCGACGCACTGGTAGCGCAGGCCGTAGGAGCCCGCGCCCGCGCACGAGACGCCGGTGCCGGTGTTGGCGCCGTTGGAGTAGGCCGCGGTGCCGTCGAAGCTGCCGAGCACGGTGCCGCAGGGGGGCATCCCCGCGCGGATCTCGTCGGAGGCGCTGGGGTTGACGTCGAGGGAGGTCTCTTCGTCGGCCGCGCAGGCGGCTGCGAGGATGACCGAGAGGATCCACCCGCGACGCGTCATGGCCTCGATGCTACCACCGGCGGGCCGGGGTGTCGGCGAGCTCAGCGTCGGGTCAGCGCGTAGACCCGCTCGCGGAGGTAGGTGGCGCCGCGCTCGCCGAAGCGGGGGTTGCCCTCGAGGGCGTCGCCGCTGGCGAGGGACTCGATCTCGAAGTCTTCGCCGAAGAGCTCGGCGACCTCGGTCGGGAGCACCGACCAGGGCGGCCCCGAGCCGATGTCGTGCTCGAAGGTCACGAGGAGCGCGCGGCCGCCGGGGCGCAGCAGCGAGGCGAGCTTCTGCGCGTAGCGCGCGCGGTCGGCGGGGTCGAGGGCCACGAGCGCCGCGCGGTCGAAGATCGCGTCGAAGGGGTCGCCCTCGGGCTCGAAGGCGAAGACGTCTCCGAGCGCGATGGAGAGCGCGCGGGAGGGCGACGAGAGCAGCGCGCCGTAGGCGGTCTCGCGTCGGGTGGGCGCCTCGCCGCGCTCGGCGAAGTAGTCGTCGACGGCCTTCGCGACGAGCTCGCAGCCGGTCACCCGGTGGCCGCGCTCGGCGAGGTAGTCGAGGTCGACGGACTTTCCGCAGAGGGGCACGAAGACCGCGCCGGGCTCCCCCAGGTGATCGATAAACCCCGACAGGAATCGATTGGGCTCGGACTCGTGAAACCCGATCTGCCCGAGCGACCAGCGCTCCCTCCAGAAGGCTTCGTCCATGGTGCCTCTCAGCATAGCGCCGAAGCCTGCGCGCGCGGGCTACTTCTCGACGAGCTCCTCGACGCCGGTCCACGGTCCCTGGGGGGGCGCGGCGAGGTGGGCCTCGCAGCGCTGGAGCCGCAGCGCCGCGGCGCCGTCGTCGGGGGCCGCGTCGAGGCAGCGGCGAAACGCGTCGCGCGCCGCGGTGAGCTCGCCGTCGCGGTAGCGCGCGAGGGCCTCGGCCCAGTCGCTCCCACAGCGCAGCTTCGCCGCGCGCAGGGGCTCCGGGTCGGCGTCGAGTACCTCAATCAGGGTGACAGGCGCGAGGCGCCCCACCACCCGCACGCGGTCGACCTCTCGGGTGGTGAAGGCCCCCTCGGGGAGCTGCGAGAGCGTGCGGTCGCCGATGAGCACGCCCGCGCCGTAGCGCTTCGTGAGCGACTCGATGCGGGCGGCGAGGTTCACGCAGTCGCCGATGACGCCGCACTTGATCCGCTGGGGGCCGCCGATGGTCCCGAGGGTGAGCTCGCCGGTGTTGAGTCCGACGCCGATGCGGAGCGGCTTCGCGCCGCGGGCCTCGCGGGCGGCGTTGAGGGGCGCGAGGGCGCGGTGCATGTTCACCGCCGCCGCCACCGCGCGCTCGGGCGCGACGTCGAAGAGCGCCATGATCGCGTCGCCGATGTAGCTGTCGACGAAGCCCCCCTGCGCGAGGATCGTGGGCTCCATCGCCGACAGGTACTCGTTGATGAACGAGATGTTCTCGACGGGGGACATCCCCTCGACGTGGCGGGTGAACGACCGCATGTCCGAGAAGAGCACGGTCATCTCGCGCTGCACCGAGTCGCCCAGGGCGACCTCGTCGATGCTCCCGCGGCCGAGCGACGACAGGAACTCCGTGGGCACGAAGCGCGCCTGCGCCTGGGTGAGCGACACCTGCCGCCGCAGCGAGCGCGCGAGGTCGGCGTAGAGCGTCGCGTTCTCCAGCGACACCGCCGCCTGCGCCGCGAGCACCCGCAGCACCTCGGCCCGCTGCGGCGTGAACACCCCCGCGGCCCCGTCGTGCTCGAGGTAGAGCACGCCGTTCACCGCGCCCTGACGCGCGAGCGCCACGCACAGCACCGAGCGCGCCCCGGCGCGGCGGAGGTACGGGTCCGCGCCGAAGTCGGCGCTCGCCGCGGCGTCGTCGAGGAGCACCGTCTCCCCGGTCTGCGCCACCAGGCGCACCAGGGGGCGCGGCAGGTCGTCGGCGGCGTCGAGGGCGCGGTCGCAGAGGGCCGCGCCCGAGGCCACGGTGCCCTCCGCGACGACGCGGAGGTCCTTGTCTCGCAGGGCGATCAGCACGCCGCGGCGGGCGCCGGCGTTCTCGATCACCACCTCGACGAGGCGCGTCTGGAGCCGCTCGAGCTCGATCTCTTCGGAGATCGCGCGGGCGGCCTTGAGCGACGACTCGAAGTCCACCGAGACCGCCTGGGTGGACGTGGTGGTGGCCGCGGGGCGCAGGCTCTTCGACGCCTCGTCGCGGAGCTCGAAGCGCGCGCGCAGGGCGCGGGAGAGCGCGCGGGCCCCCCAGCGCTCGGCGCGGTCGACGGCCTCTCGCGCGTAGGAGGTCGCGAGCGAGGCGCGCCCCCTGGCGCGCTGAAACGCCGCGGCGCGGGCGTAGGCGAGGGCGGCGTCGCCGTCGGTGCCCCGCGCGGCGAGGTCGGCGAGGGCGTCGTCGTAGCGTGCGCCGGCCTCGAGGTCGCGCCCCTCGGCGCGGGCGACCTCGGCCTCGAGGAGCAGCGCGCGCCCGGCGTAGCTCTGCGGAGAGGCCGCGCCCCAGCCCCGGTACGCCGCGAGGATCTGCCGGAGCTTCACGTGCGCCCTCACCCGCTGCGCGGCGGGCATCGCCGCGAGGGCGTCGGCGAGGGCGAGGGCGTGAAAGAAGCGCAGCGCGGGGAGGTAGATCTGCCCCGCGAGCACCGCGGCGTGGGACTCGGCCTCGCGCGCGGCCTCGAGGGCGGCCTGGGTGTCTCCGAGGATCGCGCCGCGCACCGCGCGCAGCAGGCAGAGGTTGGCGACGCCGTTCACGTCGCCCGACGCGCGGTAGCCCTGGAGCCCCTCGGCCTCGGCGGCGGAGAGCGCGTCGAGGTCGTGGTCGCCCCGCAGCGCGCCCGCGGTGAGCCGCATCGCCGCGGCGAGGATCGCGGTCTTGTGCTGCTTGAGCTCCTGGAGCTGCGCGCGCTCGCGGTCGATGCGCGGCGCGAGCGCGTCGAGGGAGGCGCCGCGGAGCAGCTCGGTCACCGACGCGCCGGTGAGGTTGTACGACCAGTACTCGAGCCCGCCGACCTCGAGGGCCTGCCGCGAGGCCGCGGCCATGTCGGCGGCGCAGGCGGAGAGCGGCTCGCGCCAGTGGCGCACGAAGAAATTGAAGAGGAACTCCACCTGCCCGCGCAGCGCGTCGGCGCCGAAGCGGTCGACGGTGCGGCGGGCGAGGAGGCCGAAGCGGTAGCCCGCGTCGACCTGCCCGAAGTGCGCCGCGAGGAGCAGCCCGTAGCCCGCGTAGCCGAAGGGCGCGTGGGCCGAGGCGCCGTGCTGCACCGTCACCGCCAGCACGCGGAACACCAGCAGCGGAAAGAGGGCGGGCGCGACGAAGAACGCCGAGCCCGAGGCCGCGATCATCAGCCGCAGCGCCGCGAGCTGCGTCGGGTCGGTGAGGGCCGGCAGCGCGTCCAGGGACTCAGGGGGCCTGAACGCGAGCCTGAGCTTCGTCGCCGCGAGGGCGCTCATCACCTGCCCGTTGCCGGGCGCGTCGGGGAAGGCGTGGCCGAGCTCCGCGAGGGCGCGCAGCGCGACGTCGACGGCGCGGGCGTGGTCGCCGCGGTGGTTGGCCGCGCGCACCCGCACGTCCTCGACGGCCGCGCGCTCGACGGGGCTGCTGGCGAGCGAGAGGGCCTCTGCCGCAGCGCGATCCATCGCGTCGAAGTCGGTGGCGAGGTAGGCGCACTCGGCGCGGTCGACGTGCAGCGCGAGGGCCTCGGCCCGCTCGCCGGGGCCGAGGGCGACGGCGAGGTCGAGGTGCGTCTGCGCCGCGCGCCAGGCGCCCACGGAGCGGGCGACGGCCCCGGCGCTCCGGGCGATGCGCCGCGCGTCTCCGCGCTCCTCGGGGCGGAGGGCGGGCACGCTCCGCGCGAGGTGGTGGGCGAGGGCGAAGCGCCGCGGTCCGTCGAGCGCGTCTCCCCAGCGCGCGCGGAGCGCGCGGTAGATGCGCGCGTGCGTCGTCGGGCGCGCGTCTTCGGGGAGCGAGGCGTAGGCGGCCTCTTCGACCCGGTCGTGGGCGAAGCGCCACGCGAGGCCCCCGTCGAGGGCCACGGGGATCACGAGCCCCTCTCCCGCAGCGTGTTCGAGACGCCGGGCGAGGACGTCTCCGCTCGACCCGGAGACCTGCGCGAGGAGCTCGGGGTCGAAGCGGTCTCCGAGGGCGGCGGCGACGGCGAGGTCGGCGCGGCCCTCGGCGTCGAGGGCGTCGAGGCGCGCGGCGACGAGGCCCGCGGCGGTGTCGGGGACCTTCGCGTCGGCGGCGGCGGCGGGGTCGCAGTCCCAGCGGCGGGCCTCGGGGTCGAAGCGCGCGAGGCCCGCGTCGGCGAGGGCGCCGAGGAACTCCACCGCGGCGAAGGGGTTGCCCCGGGTGCGGGTCCGCACGACCTCGGCGAGGGCCGCCACCTGCGCGGCGTCTGAGGGGAAGACCCGCGCCACCAGCGCCCGCACGCCGGCCTCGTCGAGGGGGCCGACCTCGAGGGCGGTGACCCGCTCTCCCAGGGCGCTCCAGAGGGCCGCGCGGGCGCCGCCGGGGTCGTCCTCGCCGCCTCGCTCCGCGGTGACCACCAGGGTCGACGCCGGGGCGCGCGCGGCGAGGCCCGCGAGGGCGGTGAGGGTCGACTCGTCGGCCCACTGGAGGTCGTCGAGAAAGAGCACCGCCGGGCGCTCGGGGGTGGCGAGGGCCTCGAGGAGCCCCCGCAGCGCGAGCTGAAACCGCACGTCCGACTCCGCGGGGCCGACGGCGGGCAGCGGGCCCATCGGCCCCAGGAGCGCGGCGAGCTCGGGGATCACCTCGGCCAGCGCCGCGGCGTTGGGCTGCGTGGCCTCGCGCACCCGGGCCTGCCACGCCTGGCGCTCCGCCGCGTCGGACGACCGCGCCATGCGCAGCGCGCGACGCAGCGCCGAGAGCAGGGCGGCGTAGGGGACGGCGCGGCGCAGCACGTCGTGCTTGCCCTCGACGAAGAGGGCGTCGCGGGCCGCCACCTCACCGCGCAGCGCGCGCACGAGCGAAGACTTTCCCGCGCCCGACTCTCCGGTGAGCCGCAGGAGCGCGAAGCCGCCGGCCCGCGCGCGCTCGAAGGCCGCGTGGAGCGAGGCCACCAGGGTCTCTCGGCCCACCACCCCCTCGGGGCGTTGAAAGCGGCTGGCGATGTCGCTCGCGCCGGGGGTGAAGCCCTCCAGGGGCTCTCCCCGCGAGAGCGCGCGGGCGCAGCGGTCGAGGTCGTCGGCGAGGCCCTCGGCGCTCTGGTAGCGCGCGTCGGGGTCCTTCTGCAGCAGCTTCGCGACGATCGCCGCGAGGGCCGCGGGCGCGTCGGGGCGCAGCGCGCGCACGTCGGGGGGCGCCGCGGCGAGGTGGGCGTGGATCCACTCCAGGGGCGTGTGGGCCTTGAAGGGCGTGCGCCCGGTGAGCATCTCGTAGAGCACCACCCCGAGGGCGTAGAGGTCCGTCGCGGGGACCACCGCGCGCTGGGTGCGCCCGGTCTGCTCCGGGGCCATGTACGCGAAGCTGCCCTCGATGCGCTCCCTCGAGGTGGGGCAGCGGCCGCCGACCATCCTCGCGGCGATGCCGAAGTCCGTGATCCACGCGTGCGAGCCGTCGAGGTCGAGGAGCAGGTTCGAGGGCTTCACGTCGCGGTGCACCACCCCGGCGCGGTGCGTCGCCGACAGCGCCTTGCACACCGCGCTGCCCACGCGGCACACCTCGGCGACCGACATCGGCTCCGCGGCGATGCGCGCGGCGAGGGTGCGCGCGCCCTGAAACTCTCGCACGAGCACCGCGCCGCCCTCGGCGTCGATCAGCTCGTTCGCCCGCGCGACGTGCGCGCCGGGGAGCTCGGCGGTGAGCGCGCGCTCGTGGCGGAGCTGCGCGGCGAACTCTCCCTCGGGGTCGGCGCCGGCGACGCGCTTCAGCGCCACCAGGGCGCCGTCGGCGCTCCGTCGAGCGCGAAAGACCTCGAAGTGTCGCCCGGAGCTCAACAGAGAAACATCCTCGAAGCCGACGAGCGACACCATGGGGACCCTCCGATGTGGGCGCCGATCCTATGCGGGGTGGGAATTTCCGTACAGTGTGCGCGGTCAGCCCCGGCAGCGGGTATCGTCCTGGCCTATGGGCGCATCGACACGTCGTGCGGTGGTCATCGGCGCGGGATTCGGGGGACTCGCGATCGCGGCTCGGCTCGCGGCGAAGGGGTGGAAGGTCACCCTCTGCGAGAAGAACGAGACCCCGGGCGGGCGCGCGCGGGTGGTGCGTGAGCGGGGGTACACCTTCGACCTCGGCCCGAGCGTGATCACCGGCCCCTCGCTGCTCCGCGAGCTCTGGACGGCCTGCGGCTCGGAGCTCACGCAGGACGTGGAGCTCCTGCCCGTCGACCCGAGCTACCGCTTCGTCTTCGACGACGGCACGTCCCTCGAGCTCTCCGCGAGCGCCGAGGCGATGGCCGCGGAGGTCTCGCGCCTCGCGCCGGGCGACCTCCCGGGCTGGGTGCGCTACCGCGCCCACGTCGAGCGCTTCTGGGAGCGCTCGGTGAAGCAGGTGATGCACGCCCCCATGCAGCACCTCACCGACCTGCTGCCCTTCGCCGGGGGCATGATCGCGGGCGGAGGGTTCTCGAGCATGAACGCGCTGGTGCGCTGGCACGTGCGCGACCGCAAGCTCGTGCGCGCGCTGCGCTTTCACCCGACCTTCGTGGGCGCCTCGCCGTGGGCGCCAGGGAGCGCGATCTACAGCGCGATTCAGGGGTTGGAGTGGGAGGAGGGCGTGTGGTTCCCGCGGGGCGGGACCAACGCGCTGGTGGCGGCGATGGAGTCCCTCGGTCGGCGCTGCGGCGCGACGTTTCGCTACGGCGCCGCGGTGCGCACGATCACGGTGGAGCGCGGTCGGGCGACGGGGGTGATCCTGGAGTCAGGGGAGCGCATCGAGGCCGACGCGGTGGTCTCGAACGCCGACGCGACGTGGACGTACACCGTGCTCGAGCCCGAGGGCGCGCGGGAGCCGCTGGTCACCGCGATGCTCAGGCGCGCGCGGTACACCGAGGGGCTCTTCGTCTTCTACTTCGGCACCACGAAGACCTACCCCGGCGTGGCGCACCACTCGGTGATCCTCGACCGCGAGCTGCCCTCCCGGTGGAACCCCGTCGGCCCGACGATGTTCGAGCCCTTCACGTACCTCCACCGGCCCACGGCGACGGACCCCTCCCTCGCGCCCGAGGGCTGCGACGCGTTCTACGCCCTGCGCGCGGTGCCCAACCTCCAGGGCATCTGGGACTGGCGCGCCGAGGCCGAGGCTCAGCGCGAGATGCTCCTGCGCACCCTGGAGCGCACGCAGCTCCCAGGGCTGCGCGCGCACCTCGCGGTGGAGCGGCAGATGAGCCCGCGAGACTTTCGCGAGCAGCTGCTCACCGAGCACGGCGCGGGCTTCGGATTGGCGCCGACGCTGCTGCAATCTGCGCCGTTTCGACCGCACGCGCGGAGCGAGGCGCTGCCGGGGCTCTACCTCGTGGGCGAGGGGACGCACCCGGGGCCAGGCGTGCCCGCGGTGATCTCCTCCGCGAGGATCGTCGACCGCCTGCTGAACCGCTGACGGCCCTCGCCCCTCACTCGTCGAAGTACGGGAACACCTCGAGCTCGAGCATGCGCTCGAGGTCCTTGAAATCGAGGGCGTAGCGCACGAGGTCGCGGATCGGCCCGAGCGCCTGCCTCCACGGGAACGGCAGGTCCTGCCCGAAGAAGCGCAGGTAGCGGGCCTTGATCTCGTCGAAGTCGAGGTCTTTGCGCGCGTCGACGCGGTGGGTCGTCGGGGCCTTGCGCAGGGTGGCGGTCCACATGGAGTGGAGGGTCATGCCGAACTGCAGCTCGGGGTGACCGAGGCGGCAGATGGGTCCTCGCGCGACGTTCTGCGCCTCGAAGATCCAGATCTCGTCGCCGCTCGACGCCTCGGGCAGCGCCGGGGTGGGGTCGCTCACGACGGTCACGACGAGGTACCCGTCCTCGCGCTCGACGCCCTTCTTCGCGCTCGGCACGAAGGTCGGCGCGAAGCCGTACCACCCCACCGGGAGGCTGAACCCGTCGAAGTCGCGGCTCTCGGTGTTGAAGCGAAACACGCTCGACGGGATGATCCCTCGCGGGAGCGTGTCGATGGGCCAGCCGCGGTTGCGGTAGAGGTCGTAGAGCTCCTTGGAGAGCAGGTCGGGGGTGAACCCGCCGGAGTTGAACCAGAGGTTCTTCAGCGGCCCGCTGTGCTCGCGCGCAGGCTGACCGCGGAGCAGGTCGAGCTCTCCCTGGAGCATCCCCGCGTGGGAGAACACCGCGACGCCCCAGGTGTAGAGGTCGTTGCCGTGCATCCGCGAGTCGACCAGCGCCCGGTCGAGGTCGATCTCGTGCACGCCGATCTGCCCGCGAATGATGGGCACCGGGGTGAGCATCCCGTCGAGGTAATCAGGGACCGTGCCGCCCAGCGCCAGCGGCTCGCCCGCGCGGAGCACGTGCGTGAGGTCCTCCGAGGGCGTGTGCGAGACCACGAGGCGGATCTTGTGCCCCGTCGGCGTCTCGTCGTCGTACTCGACGGCGAAGTGCAGGCCCCCCGCGCCGAGCACGAAGCGCCGGGCCTTCACCGTGGGCGGCGCGTCGGGGGAGAGGCTCTCGGGGCTGTCGGTGAGGTCGGCCTTGCGCACCACCCACACCGACGCGACCGCCGAGCTCTCGGGCGCGGTCAGCCGCTCGACGATCGACGTGGGGATCGGGAGCCAGGGGCGCAGCAGCGCCGCCATCGCGCCGGGGAGGTCGACGGGAAAATCCGAGTCGAGCAGCACCACGTGGTTCTTCGTGACCACGAGCTGGTGCAGGGTCTGCGTCGCGATCTCGGCGCCCGTCACGTCGTCGACCAGGTGCCAGTGGCGCACCCGAGGGTCGGCCTCGGACCAGCGGCAGACCTGGGTGAAGGGCCGGCACGGCGGCGCGTCGGGCGCGTGGTTGCTGATGTAGAGGTCGCCGTTGTGCGGGTCGACCGTCGCGTGCGCCGTGGTCTGCAGCAGCGGGAGCAGCCAGGGGAGCGGGAGCGAAGGCTTCCACTCCCGGAGGTACCCGATGGGCGAGAGCGCGCGGAGCGTCGCGGGGTCGATCTGCCACGGCCGCCCCGCGTCGGTGGTGATCACCATGCGCCCCGTGCTCGGGATCACCACGGGCGCGGTGTTCGGGAGCTCCTGCGCCCCAAGGGTGACGGAGAACTGCCCGAGGCCCACGGGGCGAAACTCGCTGAGCCTCGGGTCGACGAAGGGGCGGCGCAGGTAGCCCAGCTTGTTCACCGCGCGGCGCAGGTAGTACCCCGCGGTGCGCATCACCGACGACGAGAGCTTCGCCGCCTCGGCGCCGCTCAGGTCGATGCGGTACACGACGCCGTTCGACGAGAGCGCGGGCGTGCCGCGGTGAACCCGCGGGCCCGCGATGAAGACGTGGCCGAGCAGGTCGGGCGGGAGCGAGCCCGCGAGCACCCGCAGCTTCAGCCCGGCGTACTCCCGGTCCGCGGAGCGCATGATCGCGCGCGGCGTGCCCTTCGAGCCGCCGGGGGTGAGGGTGTCGGCCACGGAGGGCATGTCGTGCCCGTCGCAGTGTGGCGTGGTCTCGTCGTCCATCGACGCATCGCTCCCGCCAGCGGGACATCCGCGGCGCACGGAATGTAGACCAACTCCCTACGCGGGGGTCAGCGCCGCGCGGTCGATCAGGGGCGACGAAGCCTCAGGACCTGTCACGAAGACAGACCCTCAGCGCGAGAAGGTGGGCAGCGCGACCATGACCACGCCGGCCATGGAGACGCCCCACACCGCGGTGCGCAGAAAGGGCACGCCCGCGTAGTACACGAAGGCGTACACGACCCGCGCCCAGAAGAAGAGCGAGGCGCCCGCGGTGAGCTCGGCGGCGGTGGCGCCCGAGAGCCGCGAGGCGGTGAGGGCGCAGGCGAAGAGCAGGAGCCCCTCGAGCATGTTCTTGGCGGCGCGGTCGGCGCGGGCCACGGCCCCGCTCCCGTCGGGGACGTTGTCGCGGTTGCCGAAGGCCACCATCAGCCCCGCGGGGCTCCACGCCTTCGCGCGCAGCAGGCTCGCCGTCATCAGCATCGCCCAGGTCAAGAAGACAGAGAGCGCGAGGTATCGAAGGTCGTTCATGGGGGGCTCCGGCGGGCGGTGGGTAGACGGCGGGGGCGATGTCACCACAACGGACGCGTTTCACAACGCCGAAGCGACCCGACCGGGGAGCCCCTGGGCACGCCCTGCGATTCGTGCGAGACGGGCGCGAGGCTCGATGACACTCCCCTGGACCACCGTCGCCACCGAAGACACCCCCGAGGGCCCCCTCCGGCTGCTCCGCCGCGCCGAGCGCGACTGGCTGATCACCATCGACGGGCGCGTGCTGATGAACAGCGCGTCGGCGCGCTCGGAGGTCGCCCTCGGCGCGCTGGCGTGCAAGGGCCTCGCGTCGCGCGCGAAGCCCAGGGTGCTCGTGGGGGGGCTGGGCATGGGCTTCACCCTCCGCGCCGTGCTCGACGCGCTCCCGGCCGACGGATCGGTGACCGTCGCCGAGCTCAACCCGGTGGTCCTCGCGTGGTGCCAGGGCCCCATCGCGCACCTCACCGACGGCGCCGCGAGCGACCCGCGGGTGACCGTGCGCGTGGGCGATTTCGCGCGGGTGCTGCGCGACGCCGCCGAGCGCGCCGCGGGCCTCGACGCCGTGGTGGTGGACCTGTACGTCGGCCCCGACAACGACTCGTCCCCCGACGATCCGCTCTACGGCGCGCGGGCCACGCGCCGGGCCTTCAGCGCGCTGCGACCGGGCGGTGTCTACGCGGTGTGGGGCGAGACCTACCACGAGCGCTACGCGCGCCGCCTCGAGGCCGCAGGATTCACCGTGCGCCGCGAGAACCCCGCGCGGGGCAGCGGGCGCATGGTGGTCTACCTCGCGACGAAGCCCTGATCGCGCTTGCGCGGCGGGCTCGCGCGCGCCACAGACCCCTGCATGGGCAACGCGCCGCTCCGCCGCGTCGGGGTTCTGGGCGATCTCCACGGTCGGTACCGCGCCCTCGACGCGGCGCTGAAATTCTTTCGCGCCGAGGGGGTCGACGCGGTGCTCTCCGTGGGCGACCTCGTCGACGGCGCCGGCGATGTCGAGGCCGTGATCGCAACCCTCAGGGGCGCAGGGGTTTGTACCGTGCGCGGCAACCACGAGCGCTGGCTCCTCGGCGACGCGATGCGCTCGCTGCCCCACGCGACCGAGCGACGCAGCCTCCGCGACGACGCCCTCGAGTGGATCTCCGCGCTGCGCCCGGTGCAGCGCCTCGAGACCGTCGCGGGCGCGCTGCTGCTCGGGCACGGCCTCGGGTCGCAGGACATGGTCTGCGTCACCGACGACGAGCCCTCGCGCGTCGACCCGAGCGACCCCGTGATGGCGCGCTTCGCGGGGGAGTCGGCGGGGTGCCGCTTCGCCGTGGGGGGGCACACGCACCGACGCATGGTCCGGGAGGTGTGCGGGGTCACGATGATCAACGCGGGCACGCTGGTCGAGGCCGATGATCCCTGCGTCGCGGTGATCGATTTCGAGGAGCGCGCGGCGTGGCACCACGACCTCGTGGGCGGCGTGGTCGTGCCCTCGCCCTGGC
>JAWKRB010000016.1:0-196965 GCA_041389885.1 Polyangiales bacterium
CCTTCGAACTGGTTCATCGACGCCCCCGGCAACTGGACCGACACCTTCAACGACTCGGGCCTCGCCCTCGGCGCGGGGTGGATCGACTCCCGCGCGCTCGGCGCCTATCCCCCGGCGGAGAACAACGGCTTCGACCGGATCAACTCGGGCTTCCCCACCACGAACCCCGAGCGCATGAGGGCGTTCTTCGAGGCCGAGCTGATGCACCGCGGGCGCACCCGCGAGTCCTTCGCCCGCGCCGAGCCCTTCGGCGGACCCATCTACGACCAGCTGGTCTTTCGCCCCAGCGCCTGCGCCCCGGGCGTCGGCGTCGACGCCAGCGGTTCCATCACCTGGACCGGCGGGCGCGCGCGCTACCTCTACGTGCTCGACGCCAGCGCCGAAAGCCCCGGCGTGCCCCCGAACCTCGACCTGCCGACGGGCACCCGCTGGCGCGTCGACGTCGCGCCCACCGACGCGCCCCTCGCGTCGGGCGTGACCTACGGTCAGGTGCCGATGGGCGCCACCCAGCGCTTCCCCGCCACGGGCGCGCCCGTGGCGCTGAGCGCCGGACAGACCTACTACCTGTACGTGCTCGCCGACGTGGGCATCCCCCTGACCCGCTGTCTGTTCACCGCGCCCCGCTGACCCGCTCTCTGCGCGCGGCTTGCGCTCCCGCGGACAACCGGCGTACTCACCGCCGCGTCTGCCTGAAGGGGAGCCCCCACCGCCGTGCCCTCGCCTCACCCCATGCGTCCCCTCGCCCGCGCGCTGGCCCTTGCGGCCTGCGTCACGGCGTGCGGAGAGACCCCCGGAGAGCCCTACGAGCTCCGCGGCGACGTGCGGCTGACGCTGCTGCACACCAGCGACTGGCACTCCCGGCTCTTCCCCTACACCCAGCAGGTGAACGTCACCGACCGGGGGCTCGGGCTCGATCCCCAGTTCGCGCCCTTCGGCGGCGCGGCGCGAATGAACTACGCGATCCAGCGGGAGCGAAGGCGCGCCGACCGCACGCTGCACCTCGATTCCGGCGACTGCTTTCAGGGCGCGCCGATCTTCAACTTCTTCAACGGCGAGGCCGAGGTGCGGGCGCTGGCGCACACCGGCGTCGACGCCGTGGTCATCGGCAACCACGAGTTCGACAAGGGCGCGCTCAACCTGGCGCGGCAGTTTCGGCAGTGGGCGACCTTCACCGCCCTCGCGGCGAACTACCAGCTCGATGACCCGACCGTGCCGGGCTCCGCCGAGCTCGCGCGCATCGCCCGGCCGTACACCTTCTTCAACCTCCGCGGGCTCAAGGTGGCCGTCATCGGGCTGGGCAACCTGAGCAGCATCGGGTCGATCTTCGACCAGCCCAACCGCCCTGGCGTCGCGCCGCTCAACACCGTCGAGACCGCGCAGTTCTACGTCGACGAGGCGCGCGCGCAGGGCGCCGACGTGGTGGTCGTCGTGAGCCACGTGGGGCTCGAAGACGACATCCACATGATCGAGTACGGCACGGGCATCGACGTGGTCCTCGGGGGCCACCTGCACATCGTGCTGAACCCGACGCAGGAGGTCGAAGACTGCCGCCCGGTGAACGCCCGCGGGGAGCATTTCGTGCCCGTGCTCGAGCGCGCCCGCGCGGCGCCGGGCCCCGCGGCCGCCTGCGCCGAGGGCGAGTGCTGCAGCCCCAGCGGCGTGTGTCCCCCGTCGGGCGCGCGGGCGCACTGGGCCGTCGCGCGGGGCTACCGCGAGCGGCGGTGCGAGCCCCGGCGCGTGCTCCTGCAGCACAGCGGCGCGTTCATGAAGTACCTCGGGCGCCTCGACCTGGTGCTCAGCCGCGACCCCACCCGCATCTCGCCCGAGGCCACCCAGCGCTACGACGCGCAGGACCGCTGGGAGGTCGTCTCCCACCGCTACACGCTCTTTCCCATCGACAGCCGGCTCCCCGAGGAGCCCACGATGAAGCGCCTGCTCGAGCCCTACGCGCGCGCCCTCGACACCATCGCGAACCTCGACACCCTCGTGGGGTACGCGCCGGCAGACATCACCCGCACCGCCGAGAGCGGCGGCGACTCGGCGCTGGGCAACCTCGTCGCCACGAGCATGTGGCTCCGCCTGGGGATCCAGACCGACTTCTCGATGACCAACACCCTGGGCATTCGAGACAACATCCCGGCGGGGCCCGTCACCCTCGACCAGCTCTTCAACGTGTTCCCCTTCGACAACTCCATCGCGACGATGAACCTCGCGGGCCGCGAGGTGCGCGAGCTCTTCGACTTCGTCGCGCGCAGGTCGGCGGGGCGCGGCTGCAACTCGCAGGCGCAGATCGCCGGCGCGCGCGCGGTGCTCGTGTGCGGCAATTGCGAGCGCACCGAGGGCGGCGCGACGCAGAGTCTCTCCGCCTGCGCCGAGACCGTGAACATCGGCTATCGCACCGACCCCGCGGCGACGCGGCTGCGCTGCCGCGCCGACGCCGAGTGCAACCCCCGCGGCTGGGACGCGACCCCCGCCGGCGAGCGCTCGCTCTGCGACCCCGCGTCGCAGCGCTGCATGACGCCGCTGTCGCTCAACGCGTCCTACGCCGCCGCGGTGAACAACTACATCGCCGCGGGCGGCTCGGGGTTCTTCGTGCTCCAGCGCAACACCACGACCGTCGACACCCGCGTCGAGCAGCGCGACGCCGTGGTCGACTTCGTGCGCAACGCCAACCCCTGCGGCTACGACGCCGCCAACGTCGTCGCGCACAACCGCGCCCGCGGCGTCACCGACCCCGCCCTCATCGGCATCCCCGACGAGCCCGACGACGGGCTGCGCGACTGCGAGGCCGACGCCGACTGCGGACCGACCATGACCTGCGCCTGCCCCGATCAGGTGACCTACGACCCCGACCGAAACGACTGCGCCGTGGCGCCCGCGTGCGCGCGCGGCGCGGGCCGCTGCGTGCTTCGCAGCTGCACCACCGCCGTCACCGACCTCGTGCTCGGCGCGTGCCCCGACATGCCGGGAGGCGCGCTCCAGGCGCAGTGCCGCTGCACCGCCGAGGCGCGCGCGCGCATGTCGTGCAGGATCCTCGCGTGCATCGACCCCGCCACCGGCGCCCGCGCCGACGGCCGCCTCGACATGGTGTCGCGGTGAGGCGGATCCTCCTCGCGACGCTGCTCGGGTGCAGCGCGCGCATCGAAGACCCCGCCCTGCGCGACCGCGCGGGGGGCGTCGCGCGCGTCGATGTCAGCGTCATGGGCGCGCGAGGGTCCCTCGACGCGCCGCTGCCCTTCTCGTCCGAGGGCGTCGACCTCACCCTGCGCGTCGAGGTGCTCGACCGTCAGGGGCAGCGGGTCACAGGCTTCAACGGCTTCGTCGCGGTGAGCATGGAGCCCGGCCTCGTGCTCGACCTCGCGGCGCCCGGCGCCGTGCGCAACTACCTGCGGCTCCAGGGCGGCCTCGCCGAGGGCGTGCGCGTGCGCGTCGCGCGCGGCTACGGCCCCACGCGCCTCTGGGCTGAAGACAACGGCTACGAGCCCGTCGACCCGCAGCGCGCGCCGCCTCCCGCCTGCGCCAACGGCCGCGACGACGACGGCGACGGCTTCGTCGACTACCCCGCCGACATCGGCTGCGCCGCGGCGAACGACGACTCCGAGCGCGCGGGCTCCTTCGCCGCGGGCACCAGCGAGCCCCTGTATTTCGACACGCCGACCATCGCCGACGTGCAGGGCCGCTCGGCGATCTCGCCCCTGGTCGACGAGCGGGTCACCGTGCGCGGCCTCGCGCGGCACGAGCCGCCGCCCGAGGGCTCACGGCTCCACCGCCTCGTGGTCACGCAGACCGACAACTCGGGCTTCTTCGTCACCGACCTCGATGACCGGAGCTGCGACGGCGCGCCCTGCTTCAACAGCATGTACTCCTTCAATTTTCGCGCGCCCGACGGCATGCGCCCCTGCGACCTGCTGCTCAACCTCACGGGCAGCGTCGCGGAGTTCGTGAGCACCACGCAGCTCGCGCAGCCTGGATTTCAGATCGGCGTGGCGTGGCGCCCCGACGACCCCGCGACGGGGCCGTGCAGGATCCCCGACGCGGTGATGCTCGACTCGGCGCTGGTGCGAGACGCCGCGCGGATGGAGCGCTACGAGTCGGGCCTGGTGCGCGCCGCGGACGTGACGCTGCCCACCGTGGTGGGCCCCCTGCGGCCGGGCGACGGTACGCCGCGCGCGGGGCAGACCAATTGCGATTTCAGCGGCGACGGCGCCATCGACTACGACGACGCCGCCGAGGCCGCCTGCGCGAACGCCTGCGACGCCAACCCCGCCTGCTCCGAGTGGACCTCCTGGGCCCGCTACGGTCAGCTCCGGGTCACCCTCCCTGGAGGCGGGCGCGTGGCGGTGGCGGTGCGGGCGATCGAGCCGAACTACGACCCCGAGCGCCCGTCGACGGTCCCCGCGACGGTGACCGGGACGCTGCGGCAGGTGGGTCCCAACTGGATCATCAACCCGCGCTGTGACGTGGATTTCGCGATCGAGGGACGGCCCGTTCGATCGACGCGGGAGAGCTGCCTTCACGAGCGCTCCCTGAGCGAGGAGTGACCCCTGTGTCGATGTCTCGATCCCACCGACTGACCGCGGCCCTCGCGCCGCTCACGCTGCTGCTCTGGGCGCCCCTCGCGCACGCACAAACCCCTGCGGCGCAGGCGAATCGAACCGCAGGCGCGCTGCTCCCGAGCGAGCGGGGAGGCGCCGCGCGGGGCAGCGCCGCGGCGGACCAGGGCCGCCCCGAGGACCCCACCCGAGACTTCGTCGACACCCGCATCACCTGGACCTTCGGCGACGACGACGTGCTCACCGACACCGGCCAGCGCGTGCCCGTGTCGCCCCTCCCGCGCATCGGCGACCGGCCGCAGTACCAGCTCTTCTTCGACGCGCTGAACTCCCGCTTCGCCGGCCGCGAGAACCTCACGCACCTGGTGCTCTACGCCCGCGCGCCGGGCTTCATCCCGCGCATCCAGACCGAAGCGTCGCTCGTGCTCCGCGTCGACCTCGGCCAGCTCACCACGGGCAGCGGCAACCTCAACCAGGCCTTCTACGACGCCGGCACCTTCCTCCGCGTGGCCTACGCGCTGAACCCGAGCCGCCCCCGCGACTCGCTGTCGTTCACCTTCTTTCCCTTCGACACCGACCGCTTTCGCCTGGGCTACCTCTGGGACCTCTCCTGGGGCGGCAACTCGGTGTTTCCCCGGCGCGTGGGCGCCTCGCCGGGGGTGCGCGCGCAGGTCGACGTCGGCGCGCTCTCGGTGTGGGCGGGCTTCAAGACCACCGGCATCGTCGTGCCCCTCGAGGTGGTCACGCAGTCGCGCGACCTCGAGGTCGTGCGCGTCGAAGAGACCCAGTACGGCGCCCTCGGGGGGCTGTCGTACCGCGCGGGCGAGCTCTTTCGCTTCGACCTCTCGGGCGGGTGGTTTCAGCAGGGGCGCTTCGACCTCCCCGGCGTGCGCGGGCAGACCGTGTACCTCTACGGCGCCTCGGCGCGGGCCGTGTTCACCAAGGGGCTGCGGGTCTCGCAGTCGCTGGACATGATGCTCTACCGCAACGACCCCACCGCGCCCTTCGTGGCCTTCTCGCCCGAGACCTTCAGCCGCAGCGGCGTGCAGTGGGCGGTGAGCGCCGAGGGCGTGGTGCTGCGGCAGAACCTCGCCGACATCGACACGCCCGGGCGCACGCAGGAGCAGACGGGCTTCGCGGGCGCGGTGCAGGCGCGGCTGCGCGCGGGGTACTTCAGCGCGGGGCTCACCGGGCTCTACCGCACGGTGCCCTTCCTGCTCCGCGACGTGCCGAGCTTCATCCCGTTCCAGACGATCCCCAACGAGGCGACGGTCAACGGCGAGCTGTTCTTCGCGGCCGAGGCGTCGTACGCGATCACCGCGGCGCACCTGGTGCCGAGCCTCATCGTCGGCATGCAGCTCCCCGCGACCTTCTCCAGCACCGTGCGCGAGGGCGCCCTCGAGAGCCTCCGCACCCTGGTCATTCGCCGCGCGGGGAACTTCTCCATCCTCCCTCCGGGCGAGGGCGCCACCCCCATTCTCTCGGCGCGCTTCTCGGTGCGCTGGGACCTCTCGCGCATCCTCTCGGGCATCGCCTGGGCGCAGTACGTGCTCGACGAGAACAGCACCCTGCTCCAGGTCGACTCGTCGGGCACCCGCCAGGTGCGCATCTTTCAGAACGCGCACCAGCTCGGGTTCGGCCTCACGGTGCAGGCCCGCTTCTGACCTACCGCGGCGGCGCGAGGCCGTGGAGCAGGACGTCGGCCAGCTGCGAGCCTGCGCGCTTGAGCCCCCCGCTCTCGGCGTTGCCCAGGGCCCAGGTCATCGCGATCCCGTCGAGGGCGCCGAAGATCACCCGCGCCATGATGCGCGGCGACACGTCCTCGCGGAGCTCGCCCGCGCGCTGCCCGTCGGCCACCACCTGCGCCATGAGGTCGAGGTACTCGACGAAGCGCCGGGTGCCGTACTGCTTCAGCAGCCGCGTCGACTGCCGGAGGTTCACGGTGATCACCTCGGCCAGGTCGCGCTCGCCCTCGAGCAGCTCGAGCTGAAACTCGATGAGCCGCCGCACGCGCTGCTCGGCGCCGACGCTGCGCTCGACCTCGGCGCGGAGCAGGCCGATGAGCCGCACGATGCGGTCCTCGAAGAGCGACGTGAGCACGTCGTCTTTGCTCTTGAAATAGAGGTAGATCGTGCCGTCGGCGACGCCCGCGGCGCGGGCGATCTCGTTCACCCTCGAGGCGTAGAAGCCCTTCTTCGCGAAGACCTTCACGGCGCCGCGGAGGATCCGCTCGCGCTTGTCGCCTCCACGTCGTGCCCCTGCGCGGGTCTCAGCCACAGTGAGGGCGCGGGTAGCACGCGCGAAAGCGGAACGTCAACGGCGCTAGGCCTGGGCGGGCTTCTCGTTGCGAGAGAGCTCCTCGACGAGGTCGCGGCACTCGGGGCGACCGCGGAGGTGCCGGAGCAGCACGTCCGAGGCCTCGGTGAAGCCGCGCTCGAACTGAATGCCCTCGCGGGTGCGCACCGCGACGCGCTCGCGGCCCTGGGTGAGCTCGTCCTCCATCGCCTCGGCGTAGCGCGCGAGCTGCGCGCGAAGGTCCTCGATCTGCCGGCGCAGGTCGCGGGCCTGGGAGTCTTTCTTCGCCGCGCGGAGCTCGTGCTCGGCCAGCGCCTCGCGACGCGCGTCGACGAAGGCCTGCATCTGCCCCGCGCGCTCGAAGACCGCGCGCAGCGTCGCGACGGGGTGGCCCTGGCGCTCGGCCTGGTCCGCCTGCGCCTTGCCCTGCGCGAGGTTGCGCTCCGCGGCCGAGAGCCGCTCGCGAATCTGCCCGACGACCTCGTTCTCCGTGGCCGCCTCGCGCAGCGGCCGCGACTCCTCCTGCGCGAGCTCCTCGACCTTGCGGCCGATCTCCGCGCGCACAGCCGCGGTGCCGCTCGAGCGCCTCGAGCTTGCGCATGTGCGACGCCACCTCGCCCTCGAGCCGCGCGGCGCGGTTCGAAGGCGCCAGGCCTCGTCGAGGGCCGCGCCGATCTCCGCGGGCGCGTCGCCGCCGGGGTACGCCCGCGCCACCATGCGGCCAAAGTGCGCCGAGCGCGTGGCCCACTCCGCCACGCCCGCGGAGGGCGCCGGGAGAGGCGGAGGCGGGCGGCGAGGCCGAGGCCGCGGCCTCGGGGTTCTGCGTCGCCTCCCAGGGCGCCGAGGAGCGTGCGCTGCAGGGCCTTGAGGTCTTCTGAGAGGTGGTGGGCGTCTTTGTAGCGACGCTCGGTCGACTTCTGCAGGAGCTTGAGGATGATCTTCTCAGCCTCCGGGTGCAGGTCGGGGCGGAGCACCCGCGGGCTCGTCGCGACGCCCGTGCGCTGCATCTCCAACAGCTGCTCGCGGTCGTGCGAGCGAAACGGGAGCTGCCCCGTCGACATCTCGTAGAGCAGCACGCCGAGGGAGTAGAGGTCGCTCTGCGGCGTGGCCTCCTCGCCCCGCGCCTGCTCCGGCGACATGTACTCGGGCGTGCCGAAGACCGCGCCCTTGGGCGCGAGGCGCGGGTCCCTCGCGAGGTGCGCCAGGCCGAAGTCGAGGATCTTCGCGAAATCGCGGCGGCCGCCGCGGTTCGTGAGCAGGATGTTGTCGCTCTTCAGGTCGCGGTGCACCACGCCGAGGTCGTGCGCGCGACCGAGCGCCGCCGCCATCTGCTCGAGCACGTCGATCGACCGCGCGAGGGTGAACGGCCCCTTGGCGATCTCCGCCGAGAGCGGCGTGCCGACGAGGTACTCCATCACGAGGTAGAGCTCGCCCTCCTCGGTCTCGCCGATGTCGTGAATGTCGATGATGTGCGCGTGGTCGACGCGGTTCGCGGCGCGGGCCTCGCGGAGCATCCACGCGCGCAGGTGGGTCTCGCCGCGGAGGTCGGGGCGAATGAGCTTGAGCGCGACGACGCGGTCAATCAACACGTGTCGGGCGCGGTAGACCACGCCCATGCCGCCCTCGCCCAGCCTCGCTTCGAGCCGATACCGCCCCGCGACGACCCGACCAAGATACGGGTCCGCTGCTTTCTGCTTCGTGGTCACCAATCACCTCGAATCGGCCGTGAGCTCCGCCACCGTTTCAGCGGCCGCGAGGCACGATAACACCAAGGTCCGAGCGCGCATCAAGCGCCGTCTCACGCGCCCGACAAGAAGCCTCAGCCCCTCACGCGAGGCCCCCCCGGCGGCGCCCCGTCAGCGACACGCGCACGATCTCGGGCCGCGCCGCGATTCGCACGGGAGGGCCCGTCACGCCCAGCCCCCGCGACACGTACATCACCCCACCGTCGCGCTCATATCGGCCCGAGACGTACCGAAGGAGCGCACGCATCGCGCCTCCGGGGTTGATCTGCCCCCCGTGGGTGTGCCCTGAGAGCTGCAGCGCGGGTCGCCTCGGCGTCGGGATGTCGAAGCAGATCGGGTTGTGCGCCAGCAGCACCACGGGGCGGTCACCGCGGTCGGCGAGCGCGCGCGTCAGGTCGGGCCCCGCGCCGGTGCCCAGCCGCGGCGCCATGACGTCATCGACGCCCGCCAGCACCAGGCCCTCCCGCGCGCCGCCGTCGAGCACCACCGAGCGGTTCACCAGCGGGGTGATCCCGACGGCGCGCAGCCCGTCGAACACCCGACGCGGACCCGTGTAGTGGTCGTGGTTCCCGAGTACGGCGAAGGCGGGCCGGCGCCCGCGCAGCCGCTCGAGCTCGACCATCGCCTCGCCGATGTGCCGCGGTGAGTAGTCGAAGATGTCGCCCGTAATCACCACGTGGTCGGCGCGCAGGCGGCGGGTGATCTCGGCGATGCGACGAAGCTCCGCGCGGCCCGTGAACACCCCGATGTGCAGGTCGGTGAGCTGCGCGAACGACAGGCCCTCGAGGTGCGGGGGCAGCCCGTCGACGAAGACCTCGAGCTCGGTCACCGCGATGTCGTGGCGGAGCCGCGCGCCGCCCACCAGCGCCGCCGGCGCGGCCACCGCGAGGGCCCCCGCCGCGGCGCCTCGGGCGATGAGCTCGCGGCGGGTGAGCGCGGCCCCGGCCTCGGCGGGCGGGGGCGTCGCCCGAGGCGGCGCGAGGGACGCGAGCGCCCGGGCCGCGAGGAGCACCCCCGCCACGAAGAGCGACGCCAGGAGGGTCACGCGAGAGAGCGCCAGCGGGTACCGCAGCGCGCCGCCGCCGAGGGGCGCCCAGCGCAGCGCGACGGCCTCGAGGAGCGCCGCGGTCGCGACCGAGGCCGGCACCGCCAGCGCGAGGGCCCACCGCGCGCGCCGACCGCGGGCCCACCGCGGCGCGAGCGCGGCGATCGCGCTGGAGAGCCCTGCGGCGCAGAGGGTCGCGTTGACCGCGAGGGCGAGGGCGAGTCGGGGCGGCATGGCGGGTGCGCCCGGGAGACTGCAAGGCGCCCCCCGCGCGCGCAACCGCGGGCCGTGGGAACATCCCCGACCTTGCGCCTCGACCTCGAACATCCGCGCGCGCTCCGCGGCCTCGTCGCGGTGTCCGTCACCCTCGTGGCGCTGCAGGCCGCCGTCGCGCCCCTCTGGGACGCGGACCTCTGGTGGCTCCTGCGCGCCGGCGAAGACACCCTCCGCGCGGGCGCCGTGCCTCGGGTGAACGCCTACGGGTTCACGGCCCCCGCGCACCCCTGGGTGATGCACGAGTGGCTGCTCGGCGTCGCCGCGGCGGGGCTGCGCCGCGGGCTCGGGCTCCCTGGCGTGGCCCTGCTCCGCGTCGCCGCGACCCTCACCGTCGCGGCCTTCGCGTGGAGGACCGCGGCGCGCGGCGCCCCGACCGTCGCCGCGCTCTGCGTCGCCGGGGTCTTCGGCCTCTTCGGCGGCCGCTTCGAGTCGGCCCGCCCGCTGGGGCTGGCCTACGCGCCCGCCATGGTCGTCGCCTGGAGCGCCTTCGCCCCCGCGATCCGCGCGCGCCACGCCCTCGCCGCGGCCCTCGCGACCCTCCTCTGGACCAGCTCGCACGGGAGCTTTCCCCTCGCCCTCGCCCTGTTGGGCGCCGGGGCCCTGGAGCGCCGCAGCCGCCGCCACGCCGCCCTGCTCGCGGGCTGCGCGGCGCTCACCCTCGTCAACCCCTCCGGCGCGCGGGTGCACGGGCTCGTGCTGCGGTACCTCGACGGGGGCGCGGGCGACTCCGTGGCCGTCGTGCACGCGCGCATCGTCGAGTGGTGGCCGCTGCTGCGCGCGCCGCGGCGCATGTACTCTGTCCCAGAGCTCCTGGGGTTCGCCGCGGTGATCACCCTCTGGATCCGCGCGTCGTGGCGCCCCGCGTGGCGGGCGCGCGCGGCGCTGGGCCTGGGCCTCTGCGCGCTCGCGCTGCGCCACCAGCGGCACCTGCAGCTCGCGGGGTTGCTCTCGCTCCCGCTGCTGGCCGAGACGCTCCGCGACGTCCCCGCCGCCCGCCCGCGCGTCTCGATGCGGGCGCCCCTCGCCTGCGCGGCCGCGCTCGCCCTCGCCGCCTGGGCCTTCGCGGCCGCCACGCGCGCCCCCGACCGCTGGATCAACCCCAGCGCCGACCCCGGAGACTTCGCGCGGCTGTTCCGCGCGATTCCCCCTGGCGCGCGCGCCTTCGTGACCCTGCCCTTCACGGGCTTCGCGCTGCACCTCCGCGGCCCGCGGGTGTTCTTCGACACGCGCAACGACTGCTACCCCGCGGCGGTCCTGCGCGACGGCCTGGACCTCGACGAGGGGCTCCTCGAGCCCGAGCGCGCGGCGGCGGTGCTCCGGGCGCGCGGCGCCACCCACGCGCTCGGATACTGCCGCGGGAGGGTCGCGAGGTCGCTGCGTCGCTGGCAGGTCGTGCGACGCGAGGGCGCGATCTGCCTCTGGATCCCCTGACGTCGCGCGCCTACGCGCTCATCCGCCGGGCGACGGAGACCAGGTCGTCGGCCTCGAGCTCGAACCCTCGAAACGTGAGGCCGACGCCCCGCACCGAGACCTTCTCGCCCGCCAGCTCGAGGGTGCGGCGCACCTCACAGCGGCAGGTCATCTGCGCCCCCCCCGAGGGGTCGGAGAAGGTCACCCGGAGCACGGTGCCCTCGAGGTAGGGATCGTCGGTCTGCACGAAGGCGCCCGCGGGCGAGAGGTCTCGCGCCACGGCCCGGCGCTGCCCGTGCGGGCCGTCGAGGAGCACCGGGATCGCCAGCCGCAGCCGCGGCGCCTGTCGTCGCTCGAAGAACACGCCCGCACCCTACGGCGCTGCGCGCGGCGCGGGGAACTTTCCTGCGCCGCCGAGGGGCGGTGCGGCGCGGTGACGCGTCCTTGACCGTGCGCCGCGATGCCCCTTACCGTCGTTCGCTACGAAGGGGCGCAGCCGACGAGCGCGTCGGTGTATCCCGTCGAACCATTGAGGATCTGGATGAAGTTCGTCGCTGCGGGAATGTCGGATGTCGGTCGAGAGCGTGACCACAACGAGGACTCGTACGCGGTCGAAGACGCCCTCGGGCTCTACATCGTCGCGGACGGCATGGGCGGCCATCAGGCCGGCGAGGTCGCCAGCGCCCTCGCGATCTCGACCGTCGTCGAGTACGTCGAGAACCACCCCGACGAGCACGACCGCCTCGCCGTCCTCGCCGAGGCGACCCGGGTCTCGAACGCGCGCGTCATCGAAGAGGGCACGCGCAACCGCAAGCGAAAGGGCATGGGCTCGACCCTCGTCGCGATGATCCGCGACCGGGACGACCTCGGCATCGCCCACGTGGGCGACTCGCGCTGCTACCGCCTCCGCGGCGACCGCCTCGAGCGCATGACCCGCGACCACTCCCTCATCGAAGAGCTCGCGGGCGACGACCCCGTGGCCCACGCCGCCCTCGGCGGGTACTCGAACGTGATCACCCGCGCCATCGGCACCGCGCCCGACACCGAGCCCGACGTGCGCCGCGAGAAGCTCGTCGTGGGCGACACCTACCTCCTGTGCTCTGACGGACTGTCCGGGGTCGTGAAAGACCCCGAGATCGCCAGGGTGCTCCTCGCGCAGCCCGACCTCGTCGAGGCCTGTCGCGAGCTGGTGCGCCTCGCGAACGAGGGCGGCGGACCCGACAACATCTCGACCGTGCTGATCCGCATCGAGGAGTGATCGCCCGAGCGTAGAGTCGTGATAGGGCGGTGATCGCCGTGTCAGACCCTCGCGCGTACCGCATCGCCCTCGCCCTCGCCTGGATCGCCCTCAGCGTCGCCGCGGCGCACGCGCTGCAGACCACCCTCGCGACCCTCGCGCTGGGCCCCGGTCCGCTGTGGGCGGCCCTCGGCGCGGGCTCGTACGCCGGGCAGCGCCCCGCGTCGGCGGTCGCGCACACGGTCCCCCTCGCGGCGCTCTGCCTGCTCCTCGGCGCCGTGGCCCTCGGCGCGCCGAGCGGGCCGGGCCTCGCGCGCTCGCCCTGGACGCGCCTGCTGGCGGTGCTCGCGCCCCTGGTGCTCTCCCCGTGGGTGCTCGCGCAGGACGACGTGCTGCGTCGCCCCTCGCTGCTGGCGTTCACCCTCGGCGGGTCGGTCGCCGCGGCCGTGTGGCTGCGCGGCGCGGGGCGGGTCGACGCGCCCGCGAAGGGGTGGCGCGGCGACGTCCCGATGCTCGCGGCCATCGTCGCCCACGCCGCGCTCTTCTCGTACCTCGCCATCACCCGAGACCGGGCGCTGTGGTCCGCGACGGTCGACCTCGGGATCTTCAAAGAGGCCCTGTGGAACACCCTCCACGGCCGACCGATGTACTCCCCCACGGTGGGGTACAGCTTCCTCGGCGAGCACTTCTCGCCGGTGCTCTTCCTGCTCGCCCCGCTCTACGCCCTCTCGCCCACGAGCGAGTGCCTGCTGATCGTGCAGACCGTCGCCATCAGCGCGTCGGCGTGGCCCGTGTACCGACTGGGCCGAGAGCTCGGGCTGCGCCGCGACCTCGCGACGGTGCTCGCCGCGGCGATGATCTTCTCGCCGCAGATGCAGGTCGCGCTGCTCTACGACTTTCACATGGACCTCCTCGCGGTCCCCGCGCTCTGCGCCCTCGCCCTCGCGCTGCACCGCCGCCGCTGGGGCGCCGCCGCCCTCGCCGCCGCCCTCGCGGCGAGCGTCAAGGAGGACATGTTCATCCCCGCCGTCGCCGTGCTCCTCGCCCGCGCGGCGAGCGGCGAGCGGAGCGATCGCAGGCGCGCCGCGGCCCTCACCGCCGCCGTGCTCGCCTACTGCCTCGTCGCGATGTTCGTGCTCCTCAAGCGCTTCGGCCCTCCTCCAGGCACGCCCGTCTACATGTCCGACGGCAGCGAGGTCGGCGGATACAAATACCTCCGTAACTTCAGACACCTCGCGGTGAACGGGGGCCCGCTGCGGGCGCTCCTCGGGCAGCCCGTACGCTTCGTGCTCTACGCGTTCTCCGACGCGCGGCTCACCACCCTGCTCTCCTTCGTCGCGCCCCTCGCGCTGCTGCCCTTCGCGGCGGGCGCGCGGGTGGTGCTCCTGATGCCGCTGGGCATCGTGCTGCTCTCAGACAACCCCGAGATCGTCGCGCTCCGCTACCACTACGCCGCGGTGCAGCACCCAGGGATCTTTCTCGCGGCGGTGTACGGCGCCGCGCGGGCGGTGCGCTCGCCCGGCGAGGGCGACCGGCGCTCGCTGGCGCTGCTGAGCTTCGTGCTCGCGGCGGCGACGGTGATGGCGGCGACGCACCCGTCGAGCATGGCCTCGCGGGTTCACCCCACCGACACGCGCGCCGTCACCCCGCGGGTGCGCGCGGTGACCGCGATGCTCGGGCAGATCCCGGGTGACGCGCCGGTGTCGGTGTCGACCTGGCTGGGGCCGCGCGTCTCGAACCGCCCCTGGGGGGTGATCTTTCCGTATGGGCTCAACCGCGCGACCTGGGCCGCCGTCGACCTGCAGCGCCCCCCGTGGCCGCAGACCTTCGAGCAGCGCGACGAGATGGTCCGGGGGATGCTCCGGGGCCGCTGGGCCGCGGTGTCGTGGCACGACGGCGCGGTGGTGATGCGCCGCGACGCCGACCCCTCGCGCAACGTCGAGGCGATGCGCGACCTCTTCGCCCGCCGGCGCTACGAGGTCGAGGGCACCGAGCAGACCGACTTCCCGAACTGCGCCGTGCGCGACGCGAGGGCGAGCGACGGGTGGGCGCGGGTGGTCCGCGACGACGACCCCCGCCCCCCGGGCTTCGTGGTGTTCGGCCCCTTCATCCGCCTGCCCGCGGGGGCCTGGCGGGTGAGCTTTCGCCTGCGAGCCGAGCCCCGCCATGCTGACGACGAGGTCGCGCAGCTCGACGTGTTTCGCAACGGCCGCGTGCTCGCCGCGCGCACCCTCCTGGGCCGCGACTTCGACGCGCCGGGCTGGCGGGATTTCTCGCTCGAGTTCTCGGTCGACGAGGCCTGGTTCGACGCGCTCGAGTTCCGGGTGCGAACGACGCGGCAGGCCACCCTCGGCGCCGACTACGTCTCGCTGCGCGCGGTCAACGAGTCGGAGGCGATGGCGAGGTGGTCTGGGCTGTAGCCCGGCCTCGGGTGACGGGATCGCGAGGGGGTCGTCGAGGGCCACTTTCGCCCCGTTGATTCTGGTACCGTCGCGGCGCCATGTCGTCGAGGAAACTCCGCCGCTCCCACCTCGCGCTCGCCGTCGGCGTCTGCGCGCTCTCCCTCCACTCTCGCCCCGTGCACGCGATCTGGCCGCCGGCCGCCGACGCCACGCAGGAGCAGCTGTCGCAGCGGGAGAACCAGCCCAACGACCCAGGCTATCAGGGCCAGTGGGACCAGTGGAGCTTCATCCCCGGCACCACGCTGATGCTGCCGGAGTTTCGACGCGCGGAGATCCCCCTCGGCGCGGGGAACAACTTCGACCGCGCCTGGGGGCTCTCCATCGGCGACCCGCGGGTGATGATCGCGGTGCTCGACTCGGGCATCAACTGGGACAGCACCGACCTCATCAACAAGGTGGCGCTCAACACCCGCGAGCTCCCGATGCCCATGGGCGCGACCTCGCACGACGCCAACGGCGACGGCGTGGTGAACGTGCAGGACTACGTCCGCGACCCGCGCATCACCTGCGGCACCGGCGACGTGATGGCGCGCAACCCGCGCATGTGCCGCGACGCGATGGGGCAGAACAACGACCCCAACCGCAACGGGATCATCGACGCGGGCGACCTCATTCGGGTCTTCTCCGACGGCACCGACGACGACGACAACGGCTACACCGACGACATCGCCGGCTGGGACTTCTTCCAAGACGACAACGACCCCGCCGACTCCACGCGCTTCGGCCACGGCACCGGCGAGATGCGCTGGTCAGCCGCGGAGACCAACAACAACGAGGGCGACGCCGGAGACTGCCCGCGCTGCATGGTCATCCCCATGCGCGTGGCCGACAGCTTCATCGGCGAGGTCAATGACTTCGGCCAGGCCGTGGTCTACGCCGTCGACCGAGGCGCGAAGGTCGTGCAGGAGGCCCTCGGCACCGTCAACAACAGCAGCTACGCGCGCGCGGCGATCGACTACGCCTACACGCACAACGTGCCCGTGGTGGCGAGCGCCGCCGACGAGAACTCGCGGCACCACAACGTGCCCGGCACGAACAACCACACGATCTACGTCCACGCGATCCGCTACGACGCCGAGACGATCCAGCGCGCGTCGACCTTTCTGAACTTCAACAACTGCACGAACTACGGCGGGCAGCTGCACCTCAGCGCCGCGGGCACCGGCTGCTCGTCGGAGGCCACGGGGCACACCGCGGGCGCCGCGGGCCTCATCCAGTCGTACGCGCTGCAGCAGAACGTCAGCCCCGCGCTGAGCGCCGAGGAGATCTACCAGCTGCTCAACGCCTCCGCCGACGACATCGACATCCCCGAGAGCCAGCCCTCACACCCGAACTACGACGACAGCAAGTACCCCTCGCGCCCCGGCTGGGACCAGCGCTTCGGCTACGGCCGCCTCAACGCGCGCCGCGCCCTCGACCGCATCCGCGAGGGCAGGATCCCCCCCGAGGTCGACATCGTGTCGCCGCGGTGGTTCACCGTGCACAACCCGCTGCGCCCCGACCAGCGCGCGATTCGCCTCGAGGGCCGCGTGGCCGCGCGGCGCGCGCCGAACTTCGACTACGTCGTCGAGTGGGCGCCGGGCATCGAGCCCGAAGACAGCGCGTGGCGCATGGTCCGCACGGTCAACGGCGCGACGGCGGCGGTGGAGGGCAGCCTCGGCGAGATCGACATCTCGACGCTCACCGTCGACAACCCCGGCGAGCGCGAGAACCGCTACACCATCACCGTGCGCGTGCGCGCCGTGGCGCACTACGGGGGCGCCGCCGGCGACGTGCAGGGCGTGCAGCGCAGGGTCTTCGCGGTGAACCGCGACGAGACCGTGCTGCCCGGCTTCCCCATCGACCTGCGGGGCTCGGGCGAGGCCTCGGCGCACCTCGTCGACCTCGACGGCGACGGCACCCGCGAGATCATCTACGCGACCTCCGACGGCGAGGTCCACGCGCTGCGCGGAGACGGCACCGCGCTCGCGGGCTTCCCGGTGCGCACGGCGCCCATGTGGGGCATGTCGCCGACGCACAGCACGAACTACGTGCGGAGCGCCGCGTACCGCGGCCCCTCACCGACCATCGACCCGGCGAACGTGCGCGACCCGGTGGTCGCCACGCCGGCCATCGGGAACATCGACTCCGACCCCAACCCCGAGATCGTCGTCGCCGGCTACCACGGCAACATCTACGTCTTCAATCACGACGGCACGCCGTACGGCAACGGCTTCCCCTTCGCCCTCCCCGACGTGCCGAGCAGCGAGACGTCGCCGTCGGTGATCCAGCAGCGCGGGGTGTTCAGCTCGCCGGTGCTCTACGACCTCGACGGCGACCGCCGCCCCGAGATCATCTTCGGCGGCATGGACGGCAAGGTCTACGCCCTCGACACCGCCACGGGGCAGCCGAAGCCGGGCTTTCCGGTCACCCTGAACTTCCCCGAGATGGGCGCGGAGCGGAACCGCATCTTCGGCTCCATCGGCGTCGGCAACATGGACGGCCAGGGCCCCCCCGACCTCGTCGTGGTGAGCAGCGCCCGCGCGCCGGGCGACAACAACACCGGCTCGGTCTACATCGTCCACGGCGACGGCAACAACCACCCCGGCGGGCCGCTGCACCCGAACTATCCCCTGGTGTTCCCGTCGTTCAACTTCTTCCCCCTCGTGGGCGAGGGCATGAGCTCGTCTCCGCCCATCGCCGACGTCGACGGCGACGGCCGCGACGAGTTCGTGCCCATGGGCAACGCGATCCCGATCATGCCCGTGCTCCAGGGCCCCCAGCCCCGCGCGCCCCGCCGACCCATGATGGCCGACCTCGACTCGATCACCACCATCCGCGCCGGCGCCCGCGGGACGAACTCGAACTACTCGTCCACCATCGTCTCCTTCGCGCCGGTCTTCGGCTACGCGACCTTCGGCGACATCGACGGCGACGGCGCCCCCGACCTCGTGACCACCGGCTCCGAGCTCGCCCTCGCCATCAGCCTCGCGGGCGGCGGACGTCGCCGCGACTTCGTGCACCTCATCGGCGCCTGGAACGGCCGCACGGGCCGCGTGCTCCCGGGCTTTCCGCAGGTCATCGAGGACTACACCTTCTTCCACAACCCCTCGATCGCGAGCGTCGACGGCGACCCCTACCCCGAGGTCATCGTCGCCACCGCGGGGTACTACATGCACGCGTTCAACGCCTGCGGCCGCGAGGCGCCGGGCTGGCCGAAGTTCACCGGGCAGTGGATGATCCCCGCGCCCGCCGTGGGCGACATCAACGGCGACCACCAGCTCGACGTGGTCAGCGGCACGCGCGACGGATTCCTCTGGGCGTGGCGCGCGGGCACGAGCGACGACCGCACCGCGAACATCCAGTGGGAGGGCTACCGCCACGACAGCCAGAACACCGGCAACCTCGGCACCCCCCTCACCCAGGGCGTGCGTAACGTGGGCGACGCGGGTCCCATCGTGTGCCCGCCCCCCGAGGACGAAGACGCCGGCGCCCCCGCCGACGCCAGCGCCGACGCGGGCGACGCCTCGACCCCGCGCGACGTAGGCCCCGAAGCGGGCGCGCAGCCGGCCACCGCGGGCGGCGGCTGCGGCTGCGCGGTGCCGAGCCAGGGCGGTCGCGCGAGCGGCTCGCTGGCGATCCTCGGCCTCGCCGCGGCGCTCTCGGCGTCGCGCCGTCGTCGCCGCCGCGCATGAGCTTTCTCCGACACTCCCTCGCCATCGCGCGCAAAGACCTGCTGATCGAGCTCCGCGTGCGAGAGCTGGTGCCCACCATGACGCTCTTCGCGTCGCTGGTGGCCGTGCTCTCGTCGATGTCCCTCTTCGTCGACGAGGAGAGCGGCCGCAAGGTCGCCCCCGGCGTGCTCTGGATCGCCATCGCCTTCTCGGGCACCCTCGGGCTCTCGCGCACCTGGGGCCGCGAGCGCGAGGAGGGCGCCCTCCGCTCGGTGCTGCTCTCGCCCGTCTCCCCCGCGGCGCTCTTCGCCGGCAAGGCCCTCGGCGCGCTGGTGTTCGTGCTGATGACCGAGTGCGTGGTCGCGCCGCTCGTCGCGCTGCTCCTTCACGCGCCGCTCGGGGAGCACCTCGGGCCCTTCTCGCTGCTGGTGCTGCTGGGCACCGTGGGCTTCGTCGCCGCGGGCACGCTCTTCGGCGCCCTCGTCGCGCGCACCCGCGCGCGGGACCTGCTCCTCGCGGTGGTGCTCTATCCGCTGGTCTCTCCGGCGATCCTCTGCGGCGTGGTCGCGACGCGCGACCTCTTCGGCGGCGCGCCCCTCGCTGACCTCATGGACTGGGTGCGTATGCTCGCCGTCTTCGACCTGATCTTCATCGGCGGCGGCGTGGTGCTCCTCGGGCCGCTCCTCGCCGACTGATCACGGCGCGCCGCGCACCGTCACCTCAAGCCCTTGCGCCGCAGCGCTCCGCGCGACGGTGAGGGTGTACGCCAGGGGGTCGAGCACCCAGCGGCGGCGGTCCTCGTCCCAGCGCGCGAGGTCGTCGCCGCGCACGCGCACGCTCACCCGGCGCGCCTCGCCCGCGTCGAGCTCGACCCGCGCGAAGCCCCGCAGGTCGCGCGGCGCTCGCGGCACGGGAGACCCCGGCGACGAGGCGTACACCTGCACCACCTCGGCCGCGCGCGCCGAGCCCGCGTTGCGCACGAGCACCGAGACCTCGACGGCGCCGCCCAGCGAGACCTCGGGCGCCGAGGCCCGCGCGTCCTCGTGCACGAACGTCGCGTACGAGAGCCCGAAGCCGAAGTCGTAGCG
This sequence comes from Polyangiales bacterium, assembly GCA_041389885.1. Classification (GTDB taxonomy): domain Bacteria; phylum Myxococcota_A; class Polyangia; order Polyangiales; genus JAWKRB01. The sequence goes on from JAWKRB010000016.1 coordinate 19,765, forward strand.
GGCGCGCACGCCCCGCGACGCCAGCGCGCGGTAGCCATGGAGGTACTCGTAGGTCACCGCCTCGGAGGTGTTGTCAAAGACCCCGAGGTCCTCTTCGCGCGCGGGGATCACGAAGGGCAGCCGCCCCGACGGGGACGCGTCGCCGAAGAGCACCTCGGCCAGCGCGGCGCCCCCCTCGCAGCCGGGGTATCCCGTGAAGAGCACGGCCTCGACCTCGTCGTTCCAGGGCTCGACGGTCACCGCGGCCCCGGCCTCGAGCACCACCACCACCCGTGGGTTCAGCGCCGCCGCGCGGCGAATGAGCGCCACCTCGGCCTCGGGCAGCCCGAGCGTCGCGCGGTCGCCCGCGCCGATCTCGCCCTCTCCCTCGTCGTCGGCCTGGAGCCCCGTCACCACCAGCACCGCGTCGGCGTCGCGCAGCGCGGCCTCGCCGGCGGGGTCGAGGGCCCCCACGTGCGACACCTCCACGGCGCTGCCCGCCCTCGCGCGCACCCCCTCCAGCGCCGTCACCACCTCGGTCGGGACCACGCTGCTGCTCCCCCGGTCGCCGAGGTTCTCGACGTCGGCGTTGCGCCCGAGCACCGCGAGCCGCCGCAGCCCCGCGCCGAAGGGCAGCGCGCCGCGCTCGTTGCGCAGCAGCACGATCCCCTCGCGCGCGGCCTCTCGCGCCAGCGCGCGGTGCGCCGCGGTGCCCCGGCGCGCGGGGTCGTCGGGGGTGAACGCGCGCTCGTTGAGGCGGTAACAGAGCTGCGCGCGCAGGATCCTCCGCACGCTGTCGTCGATCGCCCGCACGGAGATCGCCCCCGCCTCGAGCTCCCCCGGCAACCGACGAAAGTTCAGCGGCGACGGCATCTCGAGGTCGAGCCCGGCGAGCACCGAGGTCGCCGCGCCGTGGGTGCCGAGGATCCAGTCGCTCTCGACGAAGCCCGCGAAGCCCCACTCCCCCTTGAGGATGTCCCTCAGCAGGTGCGCGCTCTGGTCGGCCCACGCGCCGTTGACCCGGTTGTACGCGGTCATCACCGACGCGACGCGGGCGTCGACCACCGCGCGGCGAAAATGCGGGAGGTACACCTCACGCAGCGTGCGCTCGCTCATCCGCACGTCGACGCGGTGGCGGGTGTTCTCGATGCTGTTGGCGGCGTAGTGCTTCGCGCTCGCGAGCACGCCCCGCGACTGCGCGCCCTCGATGAAGGCCGCGGCCAGCTCGCCGAGGTGCGCGGGGTCCTCGCCGTAGGTCTCCTGCGCGCGGCCCCAGCGGGGGTGGCGCAGCACGTTCATCGTCGGCGCGAGGAGCACGTCGGCGCCCACCGAGCGGAGCTCCTCGGCGATGGCCTCGCCCACGCGCCGCTCGAGCGACGGGTCCCAGCTCGCGCCCCGCGCCATCGCCACGGGAAAGACCGTCGCCGGCGCGCGCGTCACCGCGCTCAGCCCGCGCGGACCGTCGAGCATGCGAAGCCCCGGCACCCTCAGCCCCTCGTGCCCGGGGACCCTCCAGCTCCGCTCCCGCGCGACCACGCCGCTCCCCGCCATGAGCGCCACCTTCTCGTCGACGGTGAGCGCCCGGAGCAGGTCGGTGATGCGGGCCTCGACGGCGTCGTCGTCCGCGTCGCGGCAGTAGGCGCGGGTCGCGGGGGTCGGCGAGAAGGGCGCGGGCTCGTAGGGCACGGCGGCGTCGAGCGCCCCGTCGGCGCCCGCGTCGACCGCGGCGGGAGGGAGGCGATCGTCGCAGCCGACGAGGGCGGCGAGGCAGAGCGTGGCGAGCGTTGGGCGCATCTTGTTCGCGGGGTATCACGACACGCGGCGAGGTCGTTGACCCCGACGCGGGCTGCCCACTATGACTCCCCGCGCGCGCCGCGTGAACGTCACGGCCTGGGCGCGCGACAGGGAGCGCGTGACCACCGCCATGACCACTGAGCAGCGTTCTTCGACCCTCCTCGACGCGTCGGACAGCTTTCCGCGGCGGCACCTGGGCCCCCGCGAGGCCGACCTCCGCGCGATGCTCGAGACCCTCGGCGTCGAGAGCCTCGACGCGCTCACCGACCGCACGGTGCCCGAGTCCATCGCGCTGCGCCGGCCGCTGGCGCTCCGCGCGCCGGCGACGGAGGCCGCGCTCCTCGAGGAGCTCCGGGCCATCGCCGCGAAGAACCAGACCTTCACGTCGCTCCTCGGCATGGGCTACCACGGCGCCATCACCCCGCCGGTGATCCTCCGGAACATCCTCGAGAACCCCGGCTGGTACACCCAGTACACGCCCTACCAGGCCGAGATCTCGCAGGGCCGCCTGGAGGCGCTGCTGAACTTTCAGACGGTGATCTCCGACCTCACGGCGCTCCCCCTCGCGGGCGCCTCGCTCCTCGACGAGGCCACCGCGGCCGCCGAGGCCATGGCGATGTGCGCGCACGCGATCGACGCGCCCCGCAAGCTCTTCGTCTGCGACCTCGACTGCCACCCCCAGACCCTCGACGTGCTCCGCACCCGCGCCGAGGCCATCGGCGTCGCCGTGCGCTCCGCGGCCCTCCACGAGCCCGGCTGGACCGCGGCGATCCCCGAGGGCTTCACCCTCTGCGGCGCGCTGATTCAGTACCCGCAGAGCACCGGGGCGGTGCGCGACTGGCGCGGCCTGATCGAGCGGCTCCACGGCCTGGGCGCGCTCGCGGTGATGGCCGCCGACCCGCTGGCCCTCGCGCTGCTCACGCCGCCGGGGGAGCTCGGCGCCGACATCGCCGTCGGCAGCGCCCAGCGCCTGGGCGTGCCCATGGGCTTCGGCGGCCCCCACGCGGGCTACCTCGCCACCACGCACGACCAGGCGCGCAGGCTCCCCGGCCGCATCATCGGGGTGAGCCGCGACGCCCAGGGGGCGACGGCGTACCGCATGGCGCTGCAGACCCGCGAGCAGCACATCCGCCGCGAGCGCGCGACGAGCAACATCTGCACGGCGCAGGCGCTCCTCGCGATCATGGCGGGGATGTACGCCGTCTGGCACGGCCCCGAGGGCATTCGCCGCATCGCCCAGCGCGTGCGCGGCTACGCGCTGGCCTTCGCCGAGGGCGCGCGGCGGCTGGGACACACGGTCGAGGCGGAGGTCTTCTTCGACACCGTGCGCGTGCGCCTCTCGGGGCTGCGCGGCGAGGACGCGACGCAGGCGGCCCTCGCGCGCCGCATCAACCTCCGCGAGGTCGACGGCGAGACCGTGTGCGCGACCTTCGACGAGACCACGACCCGCGCGCACCTCGCCGACGCGCTCGCGGCCCTCGACCCCGCGCAGAACACCCTGGGAGACAGCGAGATCGACGCGCTGCTGGGCGGCGCCGACGGAGAGTTCGACGGCGCGCACCGCCGGGTCAGCGCGTACCTCACCCACGAGGTGTTCCACCGCTACCGCTCCGAGACCGAGCTGCTTCGCTACATCAACAAGCTGCGCAACCGCGACCTCTCCCTCGCGCAGTCGATGATCCCGCTGGGGTCGTGCACGATGAAGCTCAACGCGACGACGGAGATGATCCCCGTGACGTGGCCTGAGTTCGGCGCGCTGCACCCCTTCGCGCCGCCTTCACAGACCGAAGGCTACGCGCGGATCTTCGCCGACCTCGAGGCCTGGCTCGCGGAGATCACGGGCTTCGCGGCCGTGTCGCTGCAGCCCAACGCGGGCTCGCAGGGCGAGTACGCGGGGCTCCTGGCGATTCGGGCCTACCACGCCTCGCGGGGCGACTCGGCGCGCGACGTGTGCCTGATCCCCAACAGCGCGCACGGGACCAACCCCGCCAGCGCCGTCACCGCGGGCATGCGCGTGGTCGCGGTGAAGTGCGACGCCCAGGGCAACGTCGACCTCGACGACCTGCGCGCCCGCGCCAAGGAGCACGCGGCCTCGCTCGCCGCGGTGATGATCACCTACCCCTCCACCCACGGCGTCTTCGAAGAGGGCGTGAAGACGCTGTGCGAGGTGATCCACGCGCACGGCGGACTGGTCTACATGGACGGCGCCAACCTCAACGCCCAGGTCGGCCTCTGCCGCCCCGGCGACATCGGCGCGGACGTCTGCCACCTGAACCTCCACAAGACCTTCTGCATCCCGCACGGCGGCGGCGGTCCGGGCATGGGGCCGATCGCGGTGGCCGCGCACCTCGCGCCCTTTCTCCCGGGTCACCCGGTGCGCCCGCCGACCTCGTCGGGGCCGCAGGCGATCGGCGCGATCTCCGCGGCGCCCTACGGCTCGCCGAGCATCCTGACCATCCCCTGGGCGTACATCGCGATGATGGGCGCCGAGGGGCTCAAGGCGGCGACGCAGGTCGCGATCCTCAACGCGAACTACATGGCGAAGCGGCTGAGCGCGCACTACCCGATCCTGTACCTGGGCGCGCACGGCTTCTGCGCGCACGAGTTCATCCTCGACCTGCGGCCCTTCGAGAAGACCGCCGGGGTCAAGGCCGAAGACGTCGCCAAGCGCCTGATGGACTACGGGTTTCACGCGCCGACGATGTCGTTCCCCGTGCCGGGCACGCTGATGATCGAGCCCACCGAGAGCGAGTCAAAGCCCGAGCTCGACCGCTTCTGCGACGCGATGATTCAGATCCGCGAAGAGATCCGGGCCGTCGAGGAGGGTCGGGCTGACCGCGCCGACAACCCCCTCAAGCACGCCCCGCACACCGCCGCGGTGGTCTCGGCGAGCGAGTGGTCGCACGGGTACTCCCGCGAGACCGCGGCCTTTCCCCTCCCCTGGGTGCGCGACAACAAGTTCTGGCCCGCGGTGGGGCGCGTCGACAACCCCTTCGGCGACCGCAACCTGATCTGCCTCTGCCCCCCGATGAGCGACTACGCGGTCTGATCCTCCGCCCCGGCCAGGAGCTCGCTCGGGCCGGGCGTCGCTCACTCCGAGCGCAGGTGAAAGGGATAGCGAAAGCGCATGACGCCCCCGGGCGGCGGAAAGCTCCAGCGCGCGGCGCGCTCGGCGATGCACTGCGCGACCTGCGGGCGGTCGAGGCCGTCTTCGGCGACCAGGGCCTCGGTGACCGCGCCGCGGGCGTCGAGGGTGAACGCGATCGAGACCCGGCCCGCGAGGTTTCGGTCGTGCGCGAGGCCCGCGCGGTAGCAGCCGTCGACCTCGGTCATTCGAGATCGAACGACCTCACGAATCACCTCGCGCGGAAGCGTTCCAGGCGCGCCCGCGTCGACCCTTCGTACGATCCCGTACGACACGCCGGAGCCGCGCCCGGAGAGGCTGCCGGGCCCAACCCGGCGAGGGATCGGCTGCGCGTCGGCTTCGGTCAGGCACGACGCCAGCAGAACGAGAGCGCAGAGTCCCCAGAGCTTCATCGCGCGCCCTTCGTAGCATCCCCGCCCGCGGGGATCGAGTCGCGCGCGGGGCGTCTCAACGGTCGCACCTGCACCTCCGCCCGAAGGACCCGGCGCAGCAGGCGCGCCCGCGCGGTGAAGGGCCACCAGGAGAACAGCAGGGTCTCGAAGGGCCGCCAGAGCGCCACCCACCCGAGGATCACCACCCCCTCCCTGCTCACCGCCGCCCAGGGCGTCGTCGCCGCCAGAGGGCGCAGCGCCGACTCGGCGCCCATGCAGGCCGCGAGGACCCCGAGGGCGAAGAGCAGGCTCCAGAGCCCGCTCTGGAGCTGCGAGCGCGCCGCGCGGCGGTTGACCCAGACGAGGTAGCGAAAGTGCGCGCGAATCGCGTCGCGGATCGCGTCCTCGGAGAAGCTGGCGTCGTCGGAGCGCTCTTCGAAGTGCAGCAGAAAGGTCACCACCGAGCCGCGGGGGATCTCGTCGACGGCGTCGAGGAGCCACTGCACCGCGTCGTCGTCGAGGTCGCGCGCGCGAAAGGGCGCCGGGTCGCGGTCGTCGAAGAGCTGCCGGGGGGTTCGCAGCGCGAGCTCGACGAAGACCACGTCGCCCTCGCGGCGGTAGCGCGCGAGGGGCTCGAGGGGCACGGGCTCTTCAGGGAGTTGGGGCATCGGTCGGCTCGCGAGTCTACGCCTTCGACCGCGCCGGGCGCTCAGGGCGCGGTGGCGATGAAGCCTGGATCCGGCTCGACCGCGGCGTTCACCGCGGTGTTGGCGTCGGAGGTGCCCCCGACGAGGCCGTTCACCGTGCGGGCGTCGATGCGGATGCGACCGTTGCCGCCGTTGCCGCCGGGCCGGGGCGTGCGACCGGCGGGAGAGGGCGGGATCACCCCGTTGCCCCCTCCCCCACGGATCGCGACGCCGGTCACGACCAGGGTCTGCACCCGCGCATATAGGCTCCCGCCCGCGCCGCCGCCGCAGCCGTAGTCGAAGCTCCCGGACGACGCGGCGTTGCAGGTCTCGCCCGCCGCGGTGACGGCGCCGGCGCCGAGGTTGGCGCGGAGGGCCGAGAAGAAGACCGCGCCGCCGCCGTTTCCGCCCGGGCCCGGCATCAGCGACATGACGTTGCCCCCGCGCCAGGTGCCGCCGCCGCCGGACCCGAGGGTGAGCAGCGAGAGGTTCGCGACGCCGTAGGTCCCTCCCGCGGAGGGTGGGTTCGCGGCGCCGCCGTTCCATGAGACCCCGGGGGTGGCGCCGCCGCCGTGGTTGCCGCCGCCGCCGGTCACCGAGGCGCCGCCGCCGCCGTCGTTGCTCTGCCAGCAGAGGTTGCAGGGGCTGTTGAGGTAGCCCTGGGTGCAGTTGCCGACCTGCCCGCCGCACCCGCGGCCGGGGCGGCTCTCACCCTGGTAGGTGTCCTGGTCCCCGATCACGCCGGGAGGACCGCCGCGGTAGCCCCGCGCGGCCATGTCGATGCGCCCCGTGGCGGCGACGTTGAGGTCGCCCGCGACGCGAAAGGCCAGCACGCCGCCGACGCTGCCGTCGAAGGCGGCCGTGGTGAGCACCGCGCCCGCGCGCACGTTGAGCGAGGCGTAGGCAGGAACGCGCACCAGCGCGACGACCTGTCCGGTGAGCGCGGCGTTGCTCGTCGCGCCGTAGGTGCCGGTCACCGGGCTGGCGAGCTGCACGGTGCTCCCCACCACCGAAGACACCCGAAAGAACTCGTAGGTGCCTACGCGAGACACCGCGCCCGGACCGCCCTGGAGGTTGATCAGCAGGGCCTCGTCGCCCGCGCTGAGCCCGGTGGGCGCATTCATCACGGTGACCGACGCGGTGCCGATCGCGGTGACCGGGAACCACGGCGCGTCGGGCGTCTGCCGCCCCGACACGCTCTCGCGGGAGAGGTCGCGGGTGCCGCTCACGTCGCCCGCGCCGTCGGCGCCGTCGCCGTACTCGCTCTGCACGCAGCTCGTGCCCGAGGGCACCAGCGGGGGCGTGCAGGTGATCCCGCAGCGCCCCGCGGCGCAGGTGGCCGCGCCGCCGGTCGGGGTCGGGCAACGCGTGCCGCACGCGCCGCAGTTCGCGGTGTCGACCTGCACGTTGACGCACGCGCCCGCGCACGCGGTCTGACCGGCCCCGCAGAGCAGCGCGCAGGACCCCGCGGCGCACACCTGCCCGCTGGCGCAGGCGTTGCCGCACGCGCCGCAGTTCGCCGGATCGCTCGCGAGGTCGCGGCAGGCGCCGCCGCACGCGGTCTGCCCCGTGCCGCACGAGACCGCGCAGGCGCCGTCGGCGCAGGCCGTCCCGGCGCCGCACACCCGCCCGCAGGCGCCGCAGTTGCGGTTGTCGGTCTGGAGGTCACGGCACACGCCAGAGCAGTTCGTCGTCCCCGAGGCGCAGCTCACCACGCACATCCCCCCGGAGCACACCTGCCCCGACGCGCAGGCGCGTCCGCACGCGCCGCAATTCGCGAGGTCGTTGGTGAGGTCGCGGCACACGCCCGAGCAGTTGTTGAGCCCCGCGCCGCACGACACCACGCAGGCCCCCGACGAGCAAACCTGCCCTGCGCCGCACGCGTTTCGGCACGCGCCGCAGTTCGCGAGGTCGTTGGTGAGGTCGCGGCACACCCCAGAGCAGTCGTTGAGCCCGGCGCCGCACGACACGCGGCACGCCCCCGAGGAGCACACCTGGCCCGACGCGCAGACGTTCCCGCACGCGCCGCAGTGGAGGCGGTCGGTCGAGAGGTCGCGGCACACCCCGGAGCAGTCCGAGAGCCCTGCGCCGCAAGAGGTTACGCACGCGCCCGCGGTGCACGCGGTGCCCGCCGCGCAGAGCGCGCCGCAGGCGCCGCAGTTGCGGTTGTCGGTGGCGAGGTCGCGGCAGGCGCCTGAGCAGTTCGCCAGGCCCGACGCGCAGCTCACCTGGCACACGCCCGCCGAGCACACCTGGCCCGACGCGCACGCCGCCCCGCAGGCGCCGCAGTTCGCGCGGTCGGTGGCGAGGTCGCGGCACACGCCGCCGCAGTTCGTGCTCCCGGCCGCGCAGCTCACGGCGCACGCGCCCTGCGCGCAGACCTGCCCCGCGGGGCACGCGTTCGCGCACGCGCCGCAGTTCGCGCGGTCGGTCTGAAGGTCGCGGCACACGCCGCCGCAGTTCGAGAGCCCGGCCGCGCAGCTCACGGCGCACGCGCCGCGCAGGCAGATCTCGCCCGCCGCGCAGGTCGCGCCGCAGCGCCCGCAGTTCGCGCGGTCGGTGTCGAGGTCGCGGCACACGCCCGCGCAGTTGGTGAGCCCGGCCACGCATGACACCGTGCAGGCGCCCGCGGCGCACACCAGGCCGCTGGGGCAGAGGTTGCCGCACGCGCCGCAGTGCTGGCGGTCGGTCTGCAGGTCGCGGCACACTCCGTCGCAGAGCGAGAGGCCCGCGACGCACGACACGGCGCAGGCGCCCATGGAGCAGATCTGCCCCGAGGCGCAGACTCTTCCGCAGGCGCCGCAGTTCTGCCGGTCGGAGTCGGTGTCGCGGCACACGCCGCCGCAGTTGGTGAGCCCCGCGCTGCAGGTCACGGTGCAGGCCCCGCGCGAGCAGAGCTGCCCCGCGGGGCATCGCGTGCCGCAGGCGCCGCAGTGGTTGTTGTCGGTCTGCAGGTCGCGGCAGGTGCCGTCGCAGTTGGTGGTGTCGACGCCGCAGGTGACCTCGCAGCTCCCGCTCGAGCAGATTCGGCCGGCCGGGCACACCGTGCCGCAGGCCCCGCAGTTCAGCCGGTCGGTGTCGAGGTCTCGGCAGGCGCCGCCGCAGTTGGCCGTGCCGGCGCTGCACGACACGCGGCACATGCCGCCGGAGCAGATCTGACCGGCGGGGCAGGCGCTCCCACACGCACCGCAATTCGCGGTGTCGGTCTGCAGGTCGCGGCAGACGCCCGCGCACTCCGTGGTGCCGCCGCCGCACGAGACCCGACACGCCCCGCCGGAGCACACCTGCCCGGCGGGGCAGGTGTTTCCACACGCGCCGCAGTTGTTGTTCTCGGTCGAGAGGTCGCGACAGACGCCCGCGCACTCCATCAGGCCCGCGCTGCACGACACCACGCAGCGGCCCTCGGCGCACACCTGTCCGCTCGCGCAGGCGGCGCCGCAGACGCCGCAGTGCTCCCGGTCGCGGGAGAGGTCGCGGCAGAGGCCGTCGCAGATCGCGAGGCCCACGCCGCACATCGTGGCGCAGGTGCCCGCCGAGCAGAGCTGGCCGAAGGGGCACGCGTTGCCGCAGGCGCCGCAGTTCTGCGCGTCGGTGCTGACGTTCACGCAGACCTCGCCGCCTCCCGCGGCGCCCGCGTCGGCGCCGGGCGACGGGCACCGGGTGCTGAGCTCAGGGCAGCTGCGTCGACAGCGTCCTGCCTCGCAGGAGTATCCGTCGATGCACGCGTTGCCGCAGGCGCCGCAGTGGCTCCGCTCGGTCTGCGTGTCGGCGCAGAAGCGCTCGGCGCCGCCGTCCGCGCCGCGGGAGCACTCGGTGAGACCCGCGCGGCACATGAAGGTGCACACCCCGCCGGAGCAGACCCGGTCGCCTTCGCACGCGCGCCCGCAGACCCCGCAGTTGCGCGAGTCGGTGCCGAGGTTGGCGCAGCTCAGCCCGGCGTCGGCGTCGCCGCAGAGGGTCTCGGCGGCGCCGCAGACCGGCACGCAGAGGCCATTCTGACAGCCGCTGCCGGTCTCGCACCGACGGCCGCAGGCGCCGCAGTGGTCAGAGCTGGTGCCGAGCGAGACGCAGGCGCCGCCGCAGAGGGCCTGCCCCTCGCCGCAGCTCGCGTCCATCGAGGACGCGTCCGTGGCGATGTCGTTGAAGCTCGCGTCGGCGCCGCCGCCCACCACCGTCGCGCCCTCGCAGCCTGCCACGAGCGCCGCGAGCACGAGGGTCACGATCGCTCCGCGAAGGGTCACTGGTCTCATGGGCTGATGATCCGCGCTCGCCGTCCGCAACACAATCAGCCGACATCCCCAGAACCCCGCGTCGCCGTCTCGGCCCCGCGCGACGCAGCGCTGCCCACCGTGGCGCCCGTAGGGATCGAATCAAGATCACCTCCGTGCAGAGATCGGAGGATGCGTCCTTCGGCACGAGACCCACCGCAGCGCTGGCAACCCGTTGCCAGGTACCTCAGTCGGTCCAATCACTTGTGTGAATCGGGAGTTCAGGGGTACCGATAGCGTCGGTGCGGGTTCTCCTTCTTCCGTTGATGTGCGTGGCCTGCTCGGCGACGCCCGCGGCGACGCCACGCGACGCGAGCGTCGAGGCGAGCGTGGTCGCGACCGACACGAGCGCGAATTCCCCACCTCCGCTTGACCCCTGCCCGTTGGGCTGGTCGCAGCTACGCGGCGGCGGCTGCGTCCCCCCGGCGCTCGCGTGTGACCCCGACGCGGGCGCGGCCGATCCCACCTGCGCGGCAGACGGCCTGCGCAACGCCGCGATGGCGCCGTGGGCGTGCCCGACCGGTTGGCGGCGCGACGGGGAGCGGGAGTGCCTGCCGACACTGCGCGCGGACTGTCCCCCTGGGAGCGGTCCTCTCCCCGACGGGACCTGCACCGACACCGTCGCGTGCCCCGACGCGCGCTTCCCTGAGGTCCCCGACGGCGTCGACCCGACCCGAGCGCTCTACGTCGACGCCAGCGCGTCCGAAGACGGCGACGGCACGCAGGAGCGACCCTTTCGCGAACTCGGCGCCGCCGTCGAGCAGGTGCAGGACCACGGCGCGGTGCTCGTCGCCGCCGGCCGCTATCGGCTTCTGACCCGCATCGATCGCGCGGTGCATCTACACGGTGTGTGCGCCAGGCGAGTCTCGATCGAAGCGCCTGGGGAGCCGGTTCCGCTCACGCTGATCGCGGTCGCCAACACGGGCTCGCTGACCCTGTCGGGCGTCAGCTTCGTGAACCCGTACGACCTCGCCGTGATGGTCCACGGCGGCGCGGCGCACATTCACCACGTCGTCGCCTACGAGGGCGGCGGAATGAAGTTCTGGATCGAGCACGGTCGCCTGACGGTGGAGGACGTGTTCTTCTTGGGCCGTCCTCAGTTGTCCGTGCCTGCCCGGCTCGTGCAATCGGGAGGAGACGTGGAGGTCGTCATTCGACGTGCGAGCGTCGACGAAGGAGCTTCGCTGCTGTCGCAAACCAGCGGCAGAGTCACGGCCGAAGACTGCGTCGTGCGGCAATGGGGCGCAGAGATCTTCTCAGGAACTCAGGCGCGCTTCTCTCGGCTCTCCCTCGAGCGACCAGCGGGAGGAACCGCTCTCTGGATCAGAGGAGGATCGCTCCTCGCCGAGGACCTCGCGATCTCAGGCAACGTCGACGCTCGCGACGGCGCGACCTTCGTCGGCCGCAGGGTCCGCGTCGAGGACGGCTCGATCTCGTCGAACCATCAGGGCACGTCCGTCGAGCTCACCGACCTGATCGTGCGCTTCAACGGAGAGACGCCGCGCATCGCGAGCAACTGCGTGTCGACCGCCTGGGGCGCTCGGACCACCCTCCGCCGCGCGCGCCTCGGTCCGTGCTGGGAGGCGGGGATCTACGCCTACCTGCTCGGCGAGACCGTCGCCGAAGACACCTGGATCCACGACGCGCGGCCCAACGTCGACGGCCGCCTGGGCGTCGGGGCCGCCGCGGCCATCGGTGGTTCGGTGTCGCTGCGGCGCACGCTAATTGAGCGCTCGACGATGGCGGGGATCGCTTCGATTCACCTCCAGTCGACCATATTGGGGCGCTTGCCGCTGGCGACGCTCCTGCCCGAGTACGGCATCGAGCTCCAGCGAGTGCCGTCCAGGGTCGCCTTGACGGACGCCGTCATTCGCGACTCACGGCGCTCGCCCAACTCGGTCGCCTTCGGCATCGCGGCGGCGTCCAATTCCGAGGTGACGGGCAGTCGCGTCACCGTGCTCAATCAAGAGGGCGCGGGCATCCTCGCGACGGACTCAGGCTTTGATCGCAGAGAATTCGTCGAGGGCCTTTCGAGGACGGCGATGCTCAGCGAGGGCGCGCGGGGGCTGCTCACGGCGGTGCTGCCTCCCAACCTCGACGGCCCCTCGCGGATCGACCTACGAGAGGTGTATGTCGGTCCGATACGGAGATCGCCGGTGCTGTGGGATCCGGCCTCCCGTGAGCTACGCGCCGAGACGACGGGCGCCTTCGGCGCGTTCGCGTCCTTCGGCTGCACCCTGCGGCTCGCCCAGGCGTACATCGACGGGCACGGCGTGACCGAGGTCGGCGTCGCGTCGCAGGGCACGCTCGAGCTCACCGACAGCGTCGTGACCCGCGCCACCGGATGCGCCGCGACACGCAGCGACGCCGTCGACGCGGTGCTGTCGGTCGGGTCGACGCGCGTCCGCGGAAACGGGCGGGACGAGGTCTGCACCGACCCTGGTCTCCCCGCGCTCCGACTGCCGATGTCTCCGAACTGAGCGAGGGCGCCCCCGCGAGCCGTGCCTGGGGGTCTCGCGCAGAAAAAAGCCCCGGAAACCTCTTCGACTTCCGGGGCCTTCGTCTTCTTGTCGGGGCGAGAGGATTTGAACCTCCGACTCCCTGGTCCCGAACCAGGTGCGCTACCAGGCTGCGCTACGCCCCGAATGGGAGGGGCTTTCTACCCGTCGCCCCTCCCCGCGTCAAGCGCTCTCGGTGAGATTCTCACACCGCGTACTCCTCGGGCTTGTAGCGCGCGAGGTTCGCGCGCACGTAGCGCACGACCGCGTCGACGCCCTCGTCGAGCGAGACTTTCGGCGCCCAGCCGAGCAGCGCCCGCGCCCGCGACGCGTCGCCGCAGAGCCGCTCGACCTCGCTCGCGCCGGGTCGCAGCCGCTGCGTCTCAGTCACGATGGGCAGCTCGCGGCCGACGGCGCGCATGACCTTGCGCGCGAGGTCGCCCACGGAGATCTCCTTGCCGTTCGCGAGGTTCACCACCTGCCCGAGGGCCTCGTCGCGCTCGGCCGCGAGCACGAAGCCCGCGACCGTGTCGGTGACGAAATTCAGGTCGCGCGTGGGCGCGAGCGCGCCGAGGTGAATCGCCTCGCGCGTGAGCGCCTGCACCACCATCGACGAGAGCACCGCCCGCGCGCTCTGCCGCGGCCCGTAGGTATTGAAGGGACGCACGGTCACCGCCGGCAGCCCGAAGGCGCGGTGAAAGCTCTCGACGCACGCGTCCGCGCCGATCTTGCTCGCGCTGTACGGCGACTGGCCCACCACGGGGTGCAGCTCGGTGATCGGCACGAACTGCGCGGTGCCGTACACCTCGCTGGTCGAGGTGTGGACCAGGCGCGCGCCGTGCTCCGCGCACGCCTGCGCGACGTGCAGCGTGCCCAGCACGTTGGTCTGAAAGACGTGCGAGGGCGCGTGGTACGAGTACGGGATCGCGATGAGCGCGCCGAGGTGAAACACCACCTCGCAGCCGCGCACCGCCCGCGACACGAAGAAGGGGTCGGTCAGGTCTCCCTGCGCCAGCTCGACCTCCGCGAGCACCTCGCGGGGGACCAGCTCGAGCATCCCCCGGTCGCCGCGTCCGTTGTAGCGCACCATCGCGCGCACCTCGTCTCCGCGCGCCACGAGCGCCTCGACGAGGTGGCTGCCGATGAAGCCGCCCGCACCTGTCACCAGAACCCTGCGTCCCATGAGCGCGGGTTCTACCTCATCGCGCGGGCTGCGCGCGTCAGTTCGCCGGGCGGCAGACGTTCGCGCTGAGGCTCATGTCGGGGCGCTGCGCGTTGGCCGCGGTCAGCCGCTCGCGGTAGCTCGCGCAGTTGTTGTTGTACACCGTGTCGGCCCTGGGCACGCAGATGCCCGCGCTCATCGTCGTCGCCGCGGGGTCGCGCACGCAGAAGGTCGTCGCGCGCCCCGCGCGGTCGGGGCAGGTCATCGTGCAGGGCATCGTGCAGGTGCCCACGCTCTGCCCCGAGGGCACGCGGCACACGCCGTTCGTGAAGTTGCAGTCGGAGTCGGCGGTGCACTCGGAGCCCACCCAGCGGCTCTCGGTGTCGACGGCGCGTCCCTCGTTGGTGCGCTCCACGGCCTGCTGCACGCGCACCGCCACCTTGGGCCGGCCGCGGAGCCGCGCGTAGACCTCGACGATGTCGTCGGCGCCCATGCGGATGCAGCCGTGCGAGACGTAGCCGCGGCGCAGGGTGCCGCCGTTGGGCTGGGTGTAGTTGTCGATCGGGCCGTGAATGCCGTACCCCGCCGTCGGCGGACCCGAGAGCCGAATGAAGGGCAGGCCCGCGAAGACCGGAGTGCGTACCCCCCGGTCCTCGTGCCAGATGCGGCAGGGGTAGTTGTAGCCCCAGCGTCCGTCGGGCACCTCGGCGGTGTCGCGGCCCGTGTAGAACACGCCCTGCGGCGCGCTCTCGCTCGTGGGCGTGAGGCTCCGGCCGTTCTCCATCGCGCCCGGACCGATCGCGAAGACCTTGTCGTAGCCGCCCGCGCGGTCGCGCAGGTGGAGCGTGAGCCCGTCGAGCGAGACCACGATCTCGGGCTGCTGCAGCGCGGGGAGGTCGGGGATCGGCTTGCAGCGCAACGCCTCGGTCCACCGGCTGGGGTCGCGCGAGCCGGCCTCGCCGATGACCTCACCGAGCCCCACCTCGTCGGTGCCCCCCATCTCCGAGTAGATCTCCGAGTCCGCCGCGCATCCCGATGCGGCGAGGGCGGCGACACACGCGATCCCGATGCGACGAAGGTGGACCATGGGCCGCCGTTAGCACCCTCGTGACAGAAACTCAACGCGGCGGGGCCCCGCACGGGGTACGCTCTTGCCTTCGATGCCGCTCAACCTTGACGAAGCCATGCTCCGCGGCACGAGCCGCGTCCTCACGCGCCTGCCCGAGGGCCTCGCGCGGCGGCTCTTCGGTCGGCGCCCGCGGTCTCCCGAGGGCCACGTCCTCGACGCCGCGCTCTTCAACCTGCTCATCGCGGCCAAGCGCGTGGGCGTGGCCGACGCGACGCTGCTCCCCCTCGACGACGCGCGGATCGGCTTCGAGCGCTCGCTTCGCCTCACCGACCGCGCGCCCCGTCGGGGCCTCGAGGTGCGCGACCTCACCCTCACAGAAACCCCTGCGCCGCTGCGGGTTCGGGTGTATCGCCCGCACGTCCGGGTCTCGCCCTCGCCCGCGGTCGTGTACTTTCACGGCGGGGGCTTCGTGCTGGGCTCCCTCGACTCGCACAACGACCTCTGCCGGCTGATCGCCGAGCGCACGCGCGCGGTGGTGCTGTCGGTGGACTACCGCCTCGCGCCGGAGCACGTCTTTCCGGTCGCCGTCGAAGACGCCCTCGCGGCCTTCAACGCGCTCCGCGCGCGCGCCCCGTCGATGGACCTCGACCCCGGTCGCTTCGCCGTCGCCGGCGACAGCGCGGGGGGCAACCTCGCGGCGGTCACGGCCAACGCCCTCGCGGGCCCGCAGAGCCCCATCGCGCAGTGGCTCATCTACCCCGCGACCGACTTCACCCGCTCGCACGCCTCGCACCAGACCTTCGCCGACGCGCTGGTGCTGCCGAAGCGCTCCATCGATCGCTTTCTCTTCGACTACACGCCCGACCCCGCGACGCACCTCGACCCGCGGGCCTCGCCGCTCTTCGCCGACGACCTCCGCGGGGTCGCGCCGGCCATCGTGCAGACCGCGGGCTTCGACCCGCTGCGCGACGAGGGCGACGCCTACGCGCGCAAGCTCGCCGACGCGGGCGTGCCGGTGTCGCACCGCTGCGAACACACCTTGCTCCACGGCTACGCGCACCTGGGAGGGTTGGTCCCAGCGGCGAACGAAGCGCTTGATTGGGGCTGCGCCCTCCTCCGCGCACGCCTCCACGGCTGACACAGGAACCCATGAGCAGAGCCCCCAGCACCAATGCCACCCGAGCCCTGCGCGCAGCCGGGATCGAATACAGCGAACACCTCTACCGCTACGAAGAGCGCGGCGGCACCCGCGTCTCGGCGAGGGAGCTGGGCCTCGACGAGCACGCCGTCATCAAGACCCTGGTGATGGAAGACGACGCGAAGCGCCCCCTCCTCGTGCTCATGCACGGCGACCGCGAGGTGAGCACCCAGCGCCTCGCCAGGACCCTCGGCGCGCGGAGCATCGCGCCGTGCTCCCCCGAGAACGCCGACCGGCACTCGGGCTACCTCGTCGGCGGCACCTCGCCCATCGGCACACGCAAGAAGATGCCCATCTACGTCGAGAAGAGCATCCTCTCGCTGCCGCGGGCCTACCTCAACGGCGGCTCCAGGGGCTTTCTCGTCGGGCTCGTGCCCGAGGTGCTCACGCGCATGCTCGGCGCCATCGAGGTCGAGGTCGCCGTCGAGGGCTGATCACTCGCCGGCGGTCGCGCAGCAGCGGAACCCGATCGAGTAGTCGTGGTACTGCGTGTTGTGCCCGCCGGTGCGGTACCAGCAGCCGTCGCCGTTCTGCGTGGTGTCCATGTAGTACCCGCCGCGGAAGGTGCCCGCGGGGTCGCTGGTCCACTCGTGGAGGTTGCCGACCATGTCGAAGACCCCGTGCTCGTTCGTGCAGCCGCCGTGCGCGCCGGTCAGCGCGAGGGTGCCCGGGAGCTGGTTGATCTGAGGGTCGTTCATCTGCGACATGCCCCAGAGGTACTGCGCCGTCGCGCTGAAGAGCCGCACCACCGGGTGCCAGCGGTGGTTCTCGTTGCAGCGCCCCTGGTCGCGCGTGTTGCCGTAGCCGAAGTTGCGCTGCCGAGGACCCCGGCACGCGCGAAACCACTCGGCCTCGCCGCAGAGACGCTTGCCCGCCCGCGCGCACGCTCGGGTCGCCTGCACCTGCGAGATGTACCCCTGCGGCACCACGCCCCGAGCGCTCACCGCGCGGACCTGAGCCGTCCCGGGGTTGAGGTACGGCGAGAAGGGCCGCTCCTCACCGCTCGGGAGGATCTCCACCAGCGACGCCTCGAAGCGATCGATGCAGAAGCCGTTCACGTAGGCCATGCCCCTCGGGCACTGCACCTGCGACCGCGCCGGGCGCGCGCCCAGCGTGACGACCGCCGCGACGACTCCGACTGCGAGGAGCGTGCTCGTCGCGCGAGACCCTGTCGGCTTCTGCATGCCCTCGACCTCCGTGAATCACGTGGGCTGGCCAATGCTGTCACGGTGAAGGGCGTCTCACGGTGGCAGCGCTAGGGCGGCGCGTCGCGCCGAAAGCTAAGTCCACGCAACAGGTGGCGGAGGACTCCTTTAGCCAGCGCCCGAAATGTTGACAAGGGCGCCGCGGTAGAATTCGGCGCGCGCAACGCGTGCACGCACGAGGTGCTTGACGTCGCGGGCCGTCGCGAGATCCTCCCGCGCGATGACCACCAGCACGTTCGACGCGCGCCTCGCCCATCCGCTCCCGCACCTGGCGCCGTCGCCGCGCACGCTCTCGCAGGTGCGCGGGCTGCGCGCCGCGGGCGTCGCCGCGGGCATCAAGGCGAGCGGGAACCCCGACGTCGCCCTGCTGGTCAGCGACGCCCCCGCCGCCTGCGCGGGGGTGTTCACGCAGAACCTCCTCGCCGCCGCGCCGGTGATCGTGTCGAAGGAGCACCTCGCGCGCAGCGGCGGGATGATCCGCGCGTGGGTGGTCAACAGCGGCAACGCCAACGCGTGCACCGGCGAGCAGGGCCTCGCCGACGCGCGCGAGATGTGCGAGCGCGTCGCGCGCCTGGTGGGATGCGAGCCGTGGGAGGTGCTGGTGTGCAGCACGGGCGTCATCGGGCAGCCGCTGCCGATGCACCGCGTTCGCGAAGGAATCGACGCCGCCTTCGCGGCGCTCTCGGGCGAGGTCGAGGCGGGGCGGCGGTTCCTCTCCGCGATCATGACCACCGACGCGTTCCCCAAGGAGCACGGCGCCGCGGCGAAGGGCGCGAGCGTCGCGGGGGTGTGCAAGGGCGCGGGGATGATCCACCCCGACATGGCGACCATGCTGGCCTTCGTCGCCACCGACGCGCGCGCCTCGGCGAGCGAGCTCCGCGAGGCCATCGGCCCCGTCGCGGCGCGGAGCTTCAACGCCGTGCACGTCGACACGCACCCGAGCACCAACGACACCTTCTTTCTGATCTCCACCGGGCTCGGAGACGCGGCGCTGAGCGAGGTGCGGGCCGAGGTCGACGCCGTGGCCGCGCGCCTCGCGTGGCTCATCGCCCGCGACGGCGAGGGCGCGACGAAGGTCACCACCGTCACCGTGCGCGGCGCCCGCGACGACGCCGCCGCGAAGTCGGTGGCCGAGCTCATCGCGAGCTCCGCGCTGGTGCGCACCGCCCTCTTCGGCAACGACCCGAACTGGGGTCGCTTCGTGAGCCAGGTCGGAAACTCCAGGGCGGTGCGCAGCGTCGACGGCCTGCGCTGCGTGCTCCAGGGGATCACCGTCTACGAGCGAGGCGCCCCCGCGAGCTTCGACCGCGACGCCGCGTCCCGCGCCATGCGCGCGGAGGACGTCTCCCTCGAGATCGAGCTGCGCGAGGGCGACGGCGCCGCCTCGCTGATGACCAGCGACCTGGGCTACCGCTACGTCGAGGTCAACGCCGAGTACACCACCTGAGCGCGGCTCAGCGCGGCGCGTGCCGCTCGAGGCCCGAGGTGGGGAATCCCGCGACGCCGCCGTCTTGCGGCGGGCACCGCATGCGGCACGTGAACTGCCCCGTGACGCAGCTCCGCACGCAGCGCGACGAGTTCGCCGCGCAGCGGTTGGAGCAGCGCTCGAAGGCCTCGTCGCAGTGGAGCAGGCACTCCTGAATCTGCCGCGGCGTCGACGGCCCGTTCACCGGGTTGCCGCTGGGGTCGACGCGCTGGGGCGGCGCGCCGGGCGGCGGCGCCGAGGGGCCCGAACGAATGCGCGTAGGCCCGATGCGCCGGGGCTGCGCGGGCACGGCGTGGAGAAAGGCCACGAAGGCCACCGCGCCCAGGGCGCCCGCTGCGAGACCGCGCTTCATGCGTCCAGCGAACAACGAAGCGCCAGGGGCGTCAAGCCGACCGCTACCTCCAGACGTAGAAGCCCTCGCCCGATTTCTTACCGAGCTTGCCCGCGCGCACCATCTGACGGAGCAGCGCCGGCGGTCGAAACTGCTCGCCCACCTCGCGGTGCAGGTGCTCGAGGATCGCGAGGCGCACGTCGAGGCCCACGAGGTCGGTGAGCCGCAGCGGACCCATGGGGTGGCGGTAGCCGAGCTCCATCGCCTTGTCGATGTCTTCGGCCGAGGCCACGCCGCCCTCGAGCATGCGAATCGCCTCCGCGCCGAGGGCGACGCCGAGTCGGCTCGTCGCGAACCCCGGCACGTCGCGCACCACGATGGGCGTCTTGCCGAGCTGCGCCGCGAAGCCCAGCGCGCGGTCGATCACCTCGTCGCGGGTGCGCACGCCGCGCACGACCTCGAGCAGCTCCATCACCGGCACGGGGTTGAAGAAGTGCAGGCCCACCACCCGCGAGGGGTCGCGCACCGCGCTGGCGATCTCGGTGATCGAGAGCGACGACGTGTTGCTCCCGAGGAGCGCGTCGGCGGGCGCCGCGGCGTCGACGCGCGTGAAGAGCTCGCGCTTGAGCGCCATGCGCTCGGGCGCCGCCTCGACCACGAGCTGCGCGTCGGACACGGCGGCGTCGAGGTCGGTGGTCCACCGCACGCGAGCGATCGCGGCGTCGCGGGCGGCGGCGTCGAGCCTCCCCTTCGAGACCATGCGCTCCAGCGACGCGCGCACGCCCTCGCGGCCGCGGCTCAGCGCAGCGTCGTCGACGTCGGTCACCGCCACCGAGGCGCCCGTGACCGCGCACACCTGCGCGATGCCGTGACCCATGGTCCCTGCGCCGATGACGGCGACCCTCGCGAACAAGACCTCGCTCATGGGAGGCGCGTGTATCACGTCGCCGCGGGCTCGGGCAGGGCGTTCGGCTCGTCGCCCCCCCGCATCGCCCCCCTCGCCGCGCGCCCCACCGCGCCGGGCACGCCAGCGGCCCGCGCCAGCCACGCCCGCTCCGCCTCGACCTCGCCGTCCTCCCGCGCCATCCGCGCCCGCAGGAGCCAGGCGTTGCCCTCCACGCGCCCGAGCTCTCCCGTGGCCCTGGCCCTGTCGTCCTCGGGCACCGCGTCGAGCTGTTCGATCAGCGCGTCGCAGGTCCGCCGCGCGACGCCTCGCAGGCGCGTCGCCTCGGGCATCGCCGCCGCCGTCTGCGCCGCGACGAGCATCGCCCGGGCGCGCTCCGGAGGCTCGCCGTCGTCGAAGCTCAGCGCCGCGAGGCGCGCCGGCACGTGCGCGGCCTCGAGCGGCGTGCGGCGGTCGACGTGGTAGAGCAGCTCCGCGGCGAGGGAGAACGCCAGCGCCAGGCTCCACCGGGGCCGCGCCGCGAGCGCGCGCCCCACGCTGTCCCTCGCGTCGGCGTAGCGACGGCCATCGAGGTGCGCCACGCCGAGCGCGAGCTCGACCCACGCGTTGCGCACGTCGGCGGCGAGGGCCTGACGGGCGCACTCTCCCAGCCGGCGCGCCGACTGCGTGCCCAGGGTGAGCCGCAGGCGCTCCCGCCATGCCTCGGGCTCAGACCTCGACTCAAGCACCACGAGTCGCAGCGTCGCGCCCTCGATGGACGCCGGGGCGGCCGGGAGGAACGACGCGGGGCCGACCCTCGACGTCTCGTCCACCACCCCCCGGAGCGTCGCCTCCCAGGACTCCCGCTCGAGCTGGTCCCACGCCGCCGACAGCACCGCGCGCACCGCGCGCCGGGCGCGCTCGCTGCGGCCGAGGGCGTCCTCGATGCGCTCCGTAGAGCCGACCTCGCCGAAGAGCGCGCCGGCCATCTCGCCCTGCATCCCGCGCAGCGCGGCCACGCCGCGGGAGAGCCGTCGGAGCGCGAGGTCCCTCGAGGCGGGGTCGAGGGAGAGCAGCTCGCCCAGCGCCGCGCGCATGCCGCCGTCGAGCTCGGGCGCGTCGCCGAAGCCCACCTCCGCCGCGAGCGCGCGGGTGGGCTCGTCGAGGTTCTCTCTCGACACGGGCATCGGCGACCGCTCCCGAGGGCTCAGCATGCGCCCCACCCGCGCCACCTCGCTCAACGGCGAGTCTGGGACGAGCCGCTCCATCACCCGCCCGACCCGCGAGAGCGGCACGCCCTCCGCGCGGAGCACCCGGATCCTGCGGAGCGCCTCGACGTGACGTCGGTCGTACCAGGCCACCGTCGCGCTCGTCTTCTCGGGCGGAGGGAGCAGACCCAGGGAGAGGTAGTGATGAATCGCGTCGCGGGTCACCCCCGACATCGACTCCAGCATCCCGATGCGAAACCGCTTCGCGCGGTCGCGAGGTGGACCGTTCATTTCGACTCGCTCCCTGCGCGCCGCCCGAGCCAGCACGCGACGATCAGCAGCGCCAGCGCGCCGCGCGGCCCCCATACGATCACCCTTGGGGCCGCGGCGTGAAGCCCGAGCGCGACCTTCGGCGTCGCGCGGAGCACCGTCATCACCCCCTGCGGCGCGACGGCGACGATCGCCCCCGACGCGTCGACGTGCGCGCTGCGGCCCGTGTTCGACGCGCGCACGAGGTCGCGCCGGAGCTCGATCGCGCGCCACCGCGACGCGAGCAGGTGCTGGTCGTTGTTCGCCGCGTCGAACCAGGCGTCGTTCGTGACGTTCACCAGGAGGTCGACCCCGTCGAGCTCGGCGCCCGCGTCGGGGAGCGTGTCTTCGAAGCAGTTCATCACGCCGATCTCATTGCGCCCCAACGAGATACGCTGTGGACGCTCGCCCGGAGAGACGCCCCCTCCCCCGGTCACGGCCGCGTGCAGCCCGTCGTGCCACGCCGCCACTGGGACGTACTCGCCGAAGGGCAGCAGACGTCGCTTGGCGACGGGCGCCGGCCACGCGCCGTCGGCGTCTCTCAAGAAGACCGCGTTGTAGCGACGCGCCGGGCCACGCGCCATCGCGCCAAAGAGCAGCGCGCCGGACCACCCTGGGAGCGCCTGGGGCGCGACCTCGCCGTCGATCGCCGCGCGCGTCGAGAGCTCGTACGGAAAGGCCGCTTCGTGCCACACGGTGAGCGCCGCGCCCTGCGCGCCCTCGCGGGTCAGCGCGTCGAGCCTCGCGTGAATCGCGCGCTGCGCGCTCGGGTCCCAGCGCGCCGCGGCACCCACCACGGGCTGCACCAGCGCCACCGCCAGCGACGCCGCCCTCGACCGCGCGTCGCGGACCTGCTCGAGGCGCGCGCCGCCGTACCCGACGAGCGCGAGCAGGCACGCCAGCGCGACGACAAGTCCGCGCGGTCTCCGGGCCGCGACGCCCTCGAAGGCGAGCGCGGCGAGCCCGACGAGCGCCGCGCCGAGGCCCTCGACGCCCACGAGGTCCGCCGCCTGGGCGAGGCGAGGCGCGTCGATGAGGGGGAGCGCCAGCGGGTACGGAAAGACCCTCGGTCCGTACCGCAGCGCCGCCCAGGTCGCCGCGGTCGCCGCCAGCGGCCCGCCGAGCGCGGGGCGCGCCCGCGCCGCGAGGTCTCCGGCGAGGCCCATCGCGGCGCCCATCCAGAGCGACGCGACGCCGAGGCACAGCGCGCCGAGCGCGAGGGGCGCGCCCGTAAAGCGCGCGACGGTCTCGACGAGCCACGCGCCGGTCACCGCGAAGGCGACCACCCCCGCCGCGAGCCAGGCCCGCCGCGCCTGCCGCGGGGTCGCGCGGTGGAGCGACGCGGCGAGGAGCCCGAAGGTCAGCGAGCACAGCGGCGTCGCGCCGAAGGGCGGCATCGCCAGGGCGAGCGAGAGCCCCGCGGCCGCGCCCAGGCCCACCCTCCTCGCGGTCACGCGCGCAGGATCGAGATCGCCGAAGGCAGCACCCGGAGCTTCACCGGCAGCCTCCCCGCGGCCTCGCCGTCGACGTCGAGCAGCACGTCGTCGTCGGTCAGCGCGTCGATCTCGACCACGCTCCCCTTGGCGACGACGATCCCGCGCTCTTCGAGGTGCTCGCCCTTGTAGAGCTTCGGAAAGCTCCGCGCGATGTCGGCCAGGGACAGGTCGCCGACGATGACGACATCGAGGAGACCGTCGGCGCAGTCGGCCTGCGGCGCCACGAGCATGCCCCCCCCGAAGGCGCGCCCGTTCGCGACCGCGACGGTGAGCGCCGGGCCCTCGTACACGCAGACGTCGTCGACCCTCACCCGCACGCCCTGGTGCCGCCAGCCCGCGAGGCCGCGCAGCGTCGCGACGAGGTAGGCCGACTTGCCCGTGAGCCACTTCGGCCCGTTGGCGATGAGGAAATCGACGCGACCCGAGAGACCGCACGAGGTGATGTTCGTGAAGGTCATGCGCGCGCGCTCGCCCCCGGCGGGGCGGCTCGCCTCGACGACGCCGAGGTCGACGAGGGAGGGCTTCGCGCGGGCGATCCAGCTCGCGACGTCGCGAGGCGCCGAGGGGATGCCCAGGGTGCGCGCCGCGAAGTCTCCGCCGGTGCCAGCGGGGAGCAACGCGAAGGCGGTCTCCTCGCACGGGGTCAGGGCGCCGTCGGCGGTGAGCAGGGCGTCGCAGGCGTCGTGAAACGTGCCGTCGCCCCCCATCACACCGACGATGGGCGCGCGCTTCGCGACCAGCTCTCGGATCACCTCCGCGAGGTGCGCGCGGCCACCCGTTCGGTGCACCCTCGCCGAGAGCCCGGCAGCCATGAGCTCGCGGCACATGTCCCCCACGAGCCTGCCCGCGCGCCCGCCGCCGGCCGCAGGGTTCACCACCAGATCGATCTCGCGCCCCACGCTCACTCCCTCTTCAGGCCGACGATGGCCGCGAAGGGGTAGCACGTCCCGACGCCGCGCGGAATCGTCGACGGGCCCGTCGAATGGCGCCGCGGGGCGCCAGGCGCCATGATGCCTCGCCGTGCGCCTCGCCCTCGCCCTCGCCCTGCTCTCCGCGTGCACCCTCGAACCCGCCGGGGGCGACTGCGCGTCCGACCAGCGCGAGGCGTGCCGGGCCGACGGCGACTGCCGCTGCGGCGCGCCCTGCGTCCCGGGCACCGCCTGCCCCGACGGCGCCGAGGGCCCCGAAGGCTGCGCCTCCCTGGGTGACGGCGGGGGGGTGTGCGTCGACATCGCCTGGCTCACCGGGCTCCCTCGTGGCCGGGTGCCCTGCGGCGCGTCGACCTGCGAGGCGGCGACCGCGCAGTGCGTGCAGTGGGCCGACGGCGCCGTCGGCTGCGCGCCCCGGTGCGAGTCCAACGGCGGCTGCGACAGCGGCTGCTGCACGGCGCTGCGCGACGCCCGGGGCGCCGACCTCGGCAGCGTGTGCGCGCCCGGCCCCGGCTACCGCTGCGCGGCCGACACCCCCGCGGGCCGCAGCTGCGACCCGCCCTGCGACCCCGGCGCGCTCTGCGCGAGCTGGGACGGGGCGCCGCGGTGCCTCCGCGGTGCGGCCCCGAGGGCGAGTGGGCGCCACCTGCTGCGCGGCTCAGGGCGGTCTCCCGGTCTGCCTCCCCGACGCGCGCCGCTGCGAGGCGCCGCCGACGGTTCGACCCGCGTGCACCTCCCTCGACGCGTGCGTCGAGGTCACCTGGGCTGCGCTTGGAACCCGATGCGCTGCAGGCGATTCGATCGAGGTCCACGTCAAGAACAACTGCGCGCAGCCCGCCGACGTGGTGATCTGCTACGAGCGCCGCGAGGGCGCGTGCGCGTGCGCCGTGCACCGGGCGATCGCGCCGGGGAGCTCCCCCGAGGCGCCCTCCTGGGCGTGCGCCGCGACGGGGCGCTACGTGATCAGCGCGAGGGCCGCCGGCGACGCCGACGCGTGCCACAGCGGCTGCTGACGGCCGCGGGGCCCGCGACGGGGCGGCGAGGGTGAAGTGCGCGGGTGCGGGCGAGAACTCCCCTCCGCGCCCGTGGTTTTGTTACGATCCCAGGAATGTCCGCCCCTGCCGTTGGAATCGATCTGGGAACCACCAACTCGGTCGTCGCCGTCTCGATCGGCGGACGACCCCAGGTGCTCATCGACAGCAACACTGGCTCGACGCTGATCCCGTCGGTGGTGAGCTTTCCCGAGAGCGGCGATCGCGTGGTGGGTCGCGCCGCGCGCCTGATGCGCTCCCAGGACCCGAGGAACACCGTCTATTCCGTGAAGCGCCTGCTCGGCCGTCCCTTCAAGAGCGAGGAGGTCCGTCGCGCCCGGTCGCGGGTGGCCTTCGAGCTCAAGGAGGGCCCCGACAGCTCGGTGCTGGTCGGCACCCGCGCGGGTGACCTCTCGCTCCCGGAGCTCTCGGCCTACGTGCTCGGCGAGGTGCGCCGCGTGGCCGAGGCCGCGCTGCGCGAGCGCGTCGAGAAGTGCGTGATCACGGTGCCGGCGAACTTCAACGAGCTCCAGCGCTCGAGCACGAAGGTCGCGGGGCGCATCGCCGAGCTCGACGTGGTGCGCATCCTCAACGAGCCCACCGCCGCGGCCCTCGCCTACGGGTACGGCCGCGGGACCCGCGAGAAGATCTGCATCTTCGACTTCGGCGGCGGCACCTTCGACGTGACGCTCCTCGAGCTCTCGGGGAACGTCTTCGAGGTGCTCGCGACCGCCGGCGACACCTTCCTCGGCGGCGACGACATCGACATCGCGATCACCGACTCGCTGGTGGTGCCGTTTCAGCGCGCGACGAAGATCGACCCGCTTCAAGACCGGGTGGTCTACGACGTGCTGCGCGACGCCGCCGAGACGGCCAAGTGCCAGCTCTCGACGCAGGACAACACCCGCATCAACGTCGAGTACACGCCCCCTGGCGGGGCGGCGCTCCGGTTTCAGCAGCAGCTCACCCGCGCCGACCTCGAGCGACTGGCCTCGCCCTTCGTCTCGCGCACCTTCGACGTGTGCTCCGACGCGCTCAAGCTCGCGGGCCTGCGCCCCACCGACCTGACCGCGGTGATCCTCGTGGGCGGCAGCACGCGCATCCCGTCGGTGCGCCAGCGGGTGGCGTCGTTCTTCTCGCGCGACCCGATGACCAACCTGCCGCCCGAGGAGGTGGTCGCGATGGGCTCGTCGATCCTCGCCGAGGCCCTCACGGGGGGCTCGCGGCGCTCCCCCTCGACGAAGTCGATGAACGACCGCACGGCGTCGATTCCTCCGCAGCAGCCGCCGCAGACGCCGAGCATGCGCGCCGCGGGAATTCCTGGCGCCGCGGCGACGGGCGCGCGGCAGACGCTCTCGGGGGTCAACGCCGACCACTCCACGCCCGGCGTGCGCCTCGACTCGGTCCCCGACGCGTCGCTGGTGGGTGAGTCGACGATGATCACCGACTCGCCCCTGATGCCGCCCTCGGGGCCTACCCCGCCCTCGCACATCACCAAGCCCTTCGCGGCGCCCGACCTCGACGACCCCTTCGCGGTCCCTGGCGGCGCGCCCGCGGCGCCGTCGCCGACCCCGACGCACCGAGGCGTCGGCCGCACCCTGGAGCTCGACGAGCCCTCGTTCATGGGGCGCATCCGTCGCCCCAGCGCCGCGCCCCCCGCCCCCCCGGTCTCCGACGACACCCGAGCGGTGCCGGTGCCGGCGTTCAACCTGGACGACCCGTCGGTCGTGGCTCCCATGCCCTCGAACCCGCGTCCCCGGGAGCCCGGGAGTCCTCCGGCGCTCACCGAGGCGTCGTACGCGAAGCTCCCGCCCTCCATCGCCGCCGCCATCAGCCCGCCGCCGCCTCGCAGCACCGAGCACTCGGTGCCGAACTTTCAGCTCGATGACGCGCTGCTCCTGGGAGGCCCCGCGCCCGCCGCCCCGACGACGGATCACTCGACGCCCTCGTTCAAGATCGACACCGACGACATCTTCGGCGGTGCCGGGGCCGAGGCCACCCTCATCGGCGAGGTGCCGCACATCCCGGGCTTTGACAGCGGCGAGGCGGTGACCCACCGCCCGACGCCGCGGGAGCCCTCCATGCCCGGCGTGCCGATGCCCAGACCCGCGCCGGTGGAGGAGGCGACCACGGTGTTCCAGACCGCGCCGCCCCCCGCCGCCCCCAGCGCGCCGCCAGGCGTCGTGGTGCCGCCGCCGCTCGGCGCGCGCGGGGCGTCGCAGGCCCCGCCGCCCCGCTCGGCGCCCCCGCCCTCGATGCTGCCGCCGGCCTCCACGGCGGTCGCCGCGGTCGCGTCGTCGACGCTCCACGCCGAGCCCCCGCGCGGGCTGGGCAATTCGGTGTTCCCCGCCTCGGCTGGGCCGTCGGGTTCGCAGAGCGTGTCTCGCTCGATGCCCAACGCGCCGCTCCTCCTCGATGTCACCCCGTTCAGCCTCGGCGTCGAGACGGCCGGTGGACAGTGCGAGCCGGTGATCCGCCGCAACGCGACGATCCCGGTGGAGCAGACGCGCATCTTCGCGACGACCAGCGACGGTCAGGTCGCCGTGGTGATCCGCATCGCGCAGGGCGAGTCGCGGCGCTTCGTCGACAACCAGAACCTCGGGCAGCTGGAGCTCTCGGGCCTTCGCCCCGCCGCCCGGGGCGAGGTGCAGGTGGCGGTGACCTTCGAGCTCGAGGCCGACGGCACGCTCCAGGTGCGCGCCCGAGACAACGAATCGGGGAGGGAGACCCGCACCCAGGTGACCCTCTTGACCATCCCCTCGGAGAGCGCGCAGGCCGAGGCCGCCGCCCGCGCCCGGGGCGCCTCGGTGATCTCGCCGCTGCCGAACTCGTGACGACGCCGTGACCTACGCTGTGCTACGCTCCGCGCTGTTGGATTGAGGGAGGATCTCGATGCTCTCCGATCGTGTGCTCGACGAGCACCTTGACCGGCTCGACTATTACACGTTGCTCGGAGTCGCCAGAGACGCCCCTGCGCGGAGCGTTCGAGACGCGTTTCACCGCTTCGCGATGCGCTTTCACCCCGACCAGCACATCGGCGACGACGGCGCGCAGACCCGCGCCGCGCGGATCTTCAAGCGCGGGGCCGAGGGCTACCGCGTGCTGCTCGACGCCGCGCTCCGCGCTCGCTACGACAGCGCGCTGGGTCGGGGAGAGGTGCGGCTCACCCAGGAGGCCGAGCGCAAGGCCGTCGTGGCCGAGGCGGGCACCACGGTCGAAGCGCCCCTGCCGCCCGACGTGAAGCCCCTCTACGAGCGCGCGAAGGAGTCGTTCGCCAAGGGCGACCTGAAGAACGCCAAGGCCTTTCTGACCCTCGTGACCCGCCGCAGCACGCACCCTGCCGTGCAGGCGTTGGCGCGCGACCTCCTCGAGGCCGAGCGCGCGCAGCTCCGCCGCCGGTAGAGCGCCGACCGCGAGGTCGGACCGAGCTGGGCCAAGAGACGACGACGGGAGGCGCTCTCGCCGCCCCTTGGGGCGCCGCCCGGGTGTCGATCCAAGAGCGGCCACGGCGCGCGATCGGCTGGGATCGCGGTCGCCGTGGGCGCGGGGAGCGGCGGCGCTGCGGGTCGTCAGCGGTCCTTCAGGCGAGACTTGAGCGCGGCGAGCTCGTCGTCGAGCTGGTCCTTGGTGTCGCCCCGCTCGAGGCGGCGAAAGCGCTCCTCGAGGGCAGCCTTCTTGGGGTCGTCGACGATGTCGGCGGCCTCGACCTCGGCCTCCATGGCGTCGATCTTCTCCTGCATCTCCCGCAGCCGCCCCACCGCGCCGGCGCTCGACCCGCCGAGGTCGGTGTTGCCCGACGCCGACCGCGCCCGAGCCACCTGCGACGACAGCGAGTTCTTCTTCGCCTTGAGCTCCACGAGCTTGCGCTCGAACTGCTCGATCTGCGCCTTGAGCTCCTCGACGTAGGCCTGGCGCTGCCCCTCCTGCTCGCCGAAATCGAGGGCGTCAGACTCGCTCTGCTTCTTGCGCTTGAGCGCCTCGCGGGCGAGCTCCTCGTCGCCGTGCTCCAGGGCGAGCATCGCCTTGCGCTCCCAGCCCGCGGCGTCGTCGATCTTGTCCTTGGCCTTGCGCTGCATGTGCTTGACCTCGGCGAGGGCCGAGACCTGCTCCTTGCGGGCCTTCTTCAGCTCGTCTTCGAACTCTTCGATGGTCTGGCTGATGAGCTTCTGCGGGTCTTCAGCCTTGTCGATGAGCGAGTTGATGTTCGCCTTCAGCGTCTGTCCCAAGCGGTCGAGGATTCCCATGGCGTCTTCGGCTCCTGTCTGCGGCGCGGATCGTCGCACCGGGCGGACGGGAGTGTAAAGGGAGACGCGCCCGGCGCCACCGCGGCGCTGTTCCTTCGCGGGCGGGAATGGTGTAGCTCTCACGCGGCAATGATCGAAGGGCAGAGAGTTCTCCTCACCGGCGGCGCGGGCTTCATCGGCACCGCGCTCGTCCGTCAGCTGTGCGCGTCGAACCACTGCGTGGTGTACGACACCTTGCGCCGCAACGCGTTGCAGCCCGCGGGGCTCGACCGGCACCCCAACGTGACGCTGATCCAGGGCGACGTGCGCGACGAGTCTGGGCTCACGAAGGCGATGGAGGGCTGCGACCACGTCGTGCACCTCGCGTCGATCGCCGGCGTCGACACGGTGCTCGCCAACCCCGTGCCCACCATGGAGATCGCCCTCGAGGGGACCATCAACGCCCTGCGCTGCGCGCGCGGCGTCGGGTCGAAGCTCAAGCGCTTCGTCGACTTCTCCACCAGCGAGGTCTTCGGCCGCTACGCGTTCAGGGTCGGCGAGGGCGACGTCACCACCCTCGGCGCCGTGGGCGAGGCGCGGTGGACCTACGCCGTGAGCAAGCTGGCCACCGAGCACCTCGCGCACTGCTACCAGAAGCAGTTCGGCGTGCCGACGGTGAGCATTCGGCCCTTCAACATCTTCGGCCCGGGTCAGGTCGGCGAGGGCGCCGTGCACGCCTTCGTCGTGCGCGCGCTGCGCGGCGAGCCCATCACCATTCACAACCAGGGCGATCAGATCCGCTCGTGGTGCTACATCGACGACATCGTCGACGGCATCCTCCTGACGCTCGAGCGCGACGAGGCCATCGGGCAGAGCTTCAACATCGGCAACCCCCGGGCGACGGTCACCATCTACCAGCTCGCGCGAACCATCGTGCGCCTCGCCGAGTCGAGCTCGGAGATCCGCTTCGTGCCGTGGGACTTCCCGGACGTCGAGCTGCGCATCCCTGACACGCGCAAGGCGCAAGAACTCCTGGGCTTTCAACCCCGGGTCGAGCTCGAGGACGGCCTGGTGCGCACCCTCGACTGGTACCGCGAGAAGCTCGCGCGCGACGACGCGGCCGCGGCCGACGCAGGCGCGGAGCCGACGTGACCGACGAGCGCACCTACGACCTCGAGCCGGTGCGCGCCGATGGATGGTTCGAGCGCGTGACGGCCAACGTCCCGGCGCTGGGCAAGCTCTGCGACGGACTGGGCGAGGCCCTCGTGGCGCTCTCGCTCGCCGCGGGGTTTCGCATCGTGAGCGCGAGCATCGACCGGCTCGACAACAAGGTCTCGTCGGTGCAGTGGGTCCGCGAGGGGGAGGAGAACCCCGAGGCCGGCAACCAGGGGCCGCCCGAGGCCCTGCGCGCCGCGGTGCTGGCCGCGCTGCTGGGCGACGCCGACGAGCTGCTGGTGATCCCGCAGCAGCCCGATCAGGCCGACCTGCGGAGCGCGATCGGTCTCCGCTACATCCTGCTCGCGCCGCTCTTCGGCATCGTGCTCCGGCGACTCACCGTCGACGCGCAGGGCGAGGCGCTGGTGCTCGTGTCGCACGACCGCGGCGAGGAGATGGTGCCCCTGCGGCACCTCCGTCGCTACCTCCGCTCGCGGGTCATCGACGCGCTCCAGCCGCCGCGCAGCCGCTCGGTCGCCATCGACCTCGAGGAGGCCGAGCGGGCGCACGCGGCCCTGCGGAGCGGGCGCTACGACGAGGTGGTCGGGCGGCTGGGGGGCTGGATCTCGCCGCTGATGATGTACCTCCGCACCCCCGAGGGCGCGAGTATCGACCCTGGCACCCGGGCCGAGCTCGCCCGCGCGCTGGGCTGCCTCGGCGACGCGCTGCGAAACCTCAACCGCGCCGAAGAGGCCGAGGAGGTGCTCCGCCTCGGGTCGCAGTACGCGCAGGACGGCGCCGCCGCCGCCGAGCTCTACCGCGCCCTCGCCCGGGTGCTCATCGCCCGCAACCGACGCGCCGAGAGCATCGGGCTGATTCGCCGCGCCCTCGCGCTCGAGCCCGCGAAGACCGAGCTGCTGCCCGACCTCGCGCTGGGCTTTCTCGCCGCGGAGCGGGGCACCGCCGCGCTCGGCGTGCTCCGTGAGCTTCAGGCGCAGCGCTCGCCCGAAGCTGACCCCGCCCGCGTCGAGGCGGTGCGCGCCTCGCTCGTCGAGTACTTCGGCGAGGACCTCGCGCGCTACGAGGGCTTCGTCACGCCCTCGACGGCGGCGAGCTGAACTCGACCCACTCGCCCCCGATGCGGCGCTGGTGGGGATAGTACTGGGCCTTGTAGTTGAGGTGATCGCAGGCTTCGACGTAGAGGCCGAGGTAGTACCACTCCCTGCCCTCCTGGGCGCACAGCTCGATCTCCTTGAGGATCGAGAAGACGCCGAGCGAGCGCCACGCGTGCGCGGGGTCGAAGTAGTGGTAGACGCTCGACACGCTCGTTCGCCCGAGGTCGACGACGCTCACCGCCACCAGCGCCTCGCCGACGAAGTACCGCAGCTCCCAGGTGTCGACGCAGGAGTCGACGAGAAAGAAGCGGTAGTCGCTCTCGCTCGAGGGCTCGGCGCGGAGCGACAGCCCGCGACCGCGGGAGTGGCTGTTGTAGAGCCGCAGGTGCTCCGGGGTCGCGTCGGGGCGGTGTCGCTCGACGCGCACCTCGCGCTCGTTGCGGCGCCACACCCGGCGCTGCGACCTCGTCGGGACGAAGCGCTGCACGGGCACGCGGAGCGCCTCGCAGGCGACGCACCCCTCGCAGTCGGGTCGGTACAGCAGCGGCCCCGAGCGCCGGTCGCCGTCGGCGAGCAGCGCGTCGAGGTCGTCGGGCTGCGGGCGGGAGGTGGGCATGCGCAGCGGCAGGCGCATCTGTCGCCCCGAGATGTACGGGCAAGGCTCGGGCTCGTCGGCGACGACGAGGAATCTGAGCGGGACGCGTCGCACGGTCAAATCGTTACGCGGTAGCGCGGCGCGGGCAAGGCACGCGCGCTCAGCCGAAATCTTTCTCGACCCGCTCCTGGTCCTCTTTGCAGCGGATGCAGAGCTGAGACTCGGGGCGAGCCTCGAGGCGCTTCAGGGAGATCTCCTCGCCACACTCCTCGCACAGGCCGAACTCGCCCTCGTCGATCTTCGCCAGCGCCCGGCCGATCTTCGACAGAAAGATGCGCTCCCGCCCGCGGAGGCGAAAGGTGAACGACTGGATGTACTCGCTCGACGCGAGGTCCATCTCGTCGGAGAGCTCGTTGGCGTCGAGGGTCATGTCCTCGGCGAGGGTCTCCTGCGCGTTCGCGATGATCTGCGCCCGGTGCTGGAGCAGCACGCTGCGAAAGTTGTCGAGCTCGGTCTTCGTCAGGGTCATGCGCAGCCTCCCAGGGGTCTGCCCCGAAGAATTCGGGGCCGGAGAGTCTAGCACGCACGCCCCCAGGGGCCGCTCACATTCTCAGAACTCGTGCGATCGAGGGAGCACCGCGCGGCGTCCGCCGGGCCGCGGCGCGGGCGTCGGTTGGACCCTCCGCACGGCGCCTCGGGTCGCGCGCGGCGAGGCGGGGGGCTCGTCCGACGGGGTGAGCTCCGGCGGAGCACGGGGCGACTCGACCTCCGGCTCCGGCGCGCGCACGGGCGCCTCGCTCACCTCCGCGATCGCGCCGCCCGACGTGATCTCCGTGCGCGCGTGGGGGATCAGCCCCGCCGCGAGGAGCACCTCATCGACCGCGAGGCTCCCGCGCTGAAGGGCCCGCCGAATCGCCGGCGCGTGCGCGCGCACCTCGTCGATGCGCGTGCCGCCGCACCGGGGCGCTTCGACCCGCGCGTACACCGCGCCCATCGCCGCGAGGGTCGCCGTCGCGGCGAGCACCGCGGGCGCGTGGCTGCCGGGCGGCGTGAGCTCGGGCGTCGCCCCGAACACCTCTTCCAGGGAAGGGATCGGCGCGCTCTCCGGGGCAGGCTGGGGCCGCCGCGCGCTCACACGCCCTCCGCGGCGCGGAGCACCGGCAGGCGACGCTGCCGTCGCACCGCGCTGCGCGGCTCGGCGCCGGCCTGGGCGCGCTCGGCCTCTCGGGCCTTGAGCGCCTCGGCGGCGTCGTGCACTCGGCCATAGATCCACGCGATGAAGGTCGGGTTCTTCTCGGCGAGCAGCTGCAGGCCGACCTCGTCGGCGATGCGCGCGGAGGCCTGCTCGTACCAGCACTGCGTGCCGCCGGGCAGGTTCGTCGTGCCGGTCTCGGCGAGGTTCGCGCAGGCGCACGAGGCGCCGCAGCGCCACTTCTCCGCGCAGGTCTCGCAGGCCGGGTCAGACGGCCCCTTCGCGAGGCGCTGCACCTTCGGCCCGACCACGCCTTCGTCGAGGGTGCCGATGACCAGCGCGTGGTCGCGGTCCTCGCCGACCATGCGGGCGCAGGGGTAGAGGTTGCCCGAGGGCGCCACGGCGAGCTCGCGGTCGCCCGAGCCGCAGGTGTCGCAGCTCGCGAGGCCGCCCTTCGCCGCGGCGAGGAGCTTGTTGTCGAAGGTGGGCATCGCCAGCGGACGTCCCCTGCGCATCGCCTCGGCGTAGACCGCCGCGGCGTCGACCATCCCCTTCTCCCACAGCGCGAGCTGCGCGTCGGACCACGCCTCTTCGAAGCACGGGTTGAGGATCACCTGCCGCGCGCCGAGCTGGGCGAGGAACCCGACGCTCGCGCCCAGGTGCTCGACGTTCGCCGGGGCGACGACGGCGATCACGTCGAGCGCGCCGCCCGCGTCGAGCAGGCATCGCGCGCCCCGGACGACGTCGTCGAAGCTCGATCGCCCGCCGCGCTGCGGCCGCGTGGCGTCGTGCGCCTCGCGCACCCCGTCGAGGGAGAGCGTGACCTCGACCTCGAGCGCGCGGAGCACCGCCGCGCGCTCGGGGGTGATCAGCGTGCCGTTGGTGGTCACGGCGAGGCGGAGCCTTCGACCCAGCTCCGCCGAGCGCGCCCGCGCGTACTCGCACGCGCGGACCATCGTGTCCCAGCAGATCAGGGGCTCGCCGCCGAAGAAGCCGATGTCCACCGGCGCGTCCTCGTCCTGCCAGGGGTAGCGCCGCGGAGGCGCGGCGAAGGCGAGCTCGATGGAGCGCACGACGGTGTCCCAGTCCATGTCCCTTCGAAACTTCTCGCCCGCGTAGCAATACGAGCAGGCCAGGTTGCACTCGTGTGTCAGGACCAGGGTCACGTGCATGGGTTCACCGTCGCTCCCTGAGAGGCGCCAGGCGCGCCCATCGTTGGGGGGTTTCGCTCAGACGCGCGACCGCGCCACAGGTTCTACGGCCGCCGACCCCTGAGGATAGATCCATCGGGCCCGCTCCGGCGCGCCCTGCCCGCGAGATTCTCGCGGCGGCCGCTCAGCTCGCCTCGACCTGCCAGACCATGTCGGCGTGGCCGAGGGGCCCCGAGAAGCGGAGCACGAAGCTGCGGGTGCGCGCGTCGAGCACCTCGACGTCGCCCTGCCCCGGCACCCGAACGCTCTTGGGGAAGCGGATTCGATAGGCCTGTCGCCAGGGGTTCGTGTGACGAAAGTAGGTGCGCTCGAGGGCGCCGGGCCGACGAATGAGCTCGATCGCGATCGGCGCCACCTCTTGTCGCCGGTCGTTGATCAGCAAGACGCGCCAGGCCGAGGTGGGGCGGGTGAGCTCGCCGTAGCGACGGTTGGGGCTCTGGAGCGTGACGTAGAACGCGTGCTCGCGCGACGCGCTGCTGAGCTGCTGGTCGAGCAGCGCCGTGCGCTCGGCGGTCGAGAGCATGAAGTCTCGGGCGTAGCGAACGACGTAGGCCCAGCGAAAATCCCAGCTCTCGTAGGTCGCGGTGACCGCGAGGTGGTCCTCGATGCCCTCGAAGGTGTAGGCGTGCCCCGCGCGGGTCCAGCGCTCGTACACGTCGCCGTAGCTCTCGGCGGTGTAGGTGCGCGGCCCGTGTTCGAGGTTGACGCGCGGGGTGGCGCACGACGCCACGGTCGCGAGCCCGAGGAGCAGCAGCGCCCGGCGCGCGCGCATCATACCTCGACGAAATCTCCGCGGCGAAAGAGCGCCGTCGCTCGTACCCCCGACGCCGCGAGGGCCTCGACGCCGCCCTCGCCCCGGTCGACGAGCGCGAACACCCGATCGACCTCGAAGCCCTCGGCGCGGAGCGCGTCCACCGCGGTCCTCGACGAGCCCCCGGTGGTCAGCACGTCTTCGACGAGCACCACGCGCTGACCACGCCGGAGGCGCCCCTCGACGCGCTTCGCCGTGCCGTGGTCCTTGGCCTCCTTGCGCACGTAGAGGGCGTCCCAGCTCGCGTCGTCGGCGAGGCGAGCCGCGCTGACCAGAGAGACCGCGCTCGCGAGCGAGCACCCGCCGAGCGCGACCCCCGCGACGCCGTCGAGCCCCTCCGCCACGGGGTCTGCCGCGATGGCCTCGAACAACGCCTCGCCCACCAGTCGATGGCCGGGCGCCGTGAGGATCACCTGCTTGCAGTCGATGAAGAAATCGCTCTCGCGCCCTGACGCGAGTCGAAAGCGTCCCCGGCGCCACGCGTCCCGACGGAGCGCGTCGAGGAGGGCGGCGCCCGCCGCGCTCACGCGCCGCTCCCCCGAACGCTCATCGAGCTCCGACCCTTCGGGAGCGCGGGCATCCTGGGTGACGTCTCGCGCGGCGGCGGCGCGGGCCGCCGGGGTGCCTCGGGCGCCTTCGCGGCGGCTTCGCGAGGCGGCGCCGCGAAGACCTTGGCCCGGGGCGCTGGAGCAGGGGCCGCGGGCGCGGCCGGCGCGGGGGCAGGCGTCGGGCGCGCCCCCGCGCGAGACTCGAGCGCGCGCGGCGCGGGCGCCGGGGAGATGCGCGGCGCGGGGCGGGCCTGCGAGACCTGGGTGGGCAGCGCCCTGGGGTCCTCGTGCATGGCCTGGAGCTCCCCGCGAAACACGGCTCCCTCGGCCACCGCGAGGCGCGCCGCGCGGACCCGCGCGTCGACGTACCCGCCGGGCTGAATGCGCAGCTCCTCGTGGGCCGTGACGCTGCCCGAGAGCAGCCCCGCGACGACCACCGCGGTGGCCTCGACCTCGGCCTCGACCGCGCCGCCCTCCTCGATCACGAGGGTGCCCTGGAGCGTCAAGGCGCCACGGAGGCGGCCCGCGACGACGAGCTCTCCCTCTCCGCGCACGCTGCCTTCGATGGTGAGACCCGCTTCGATCCTGCTGCTCATGTGTGCGTCGCAGGGTACCCCAACCCGGCGCCCGCGGGGTACTACCGACGTCGTGCGCCCCGACCTCCACGTCGCTTCGCCGCGGCTCCTCGCCGCGGGCTTTCGTCACGGGTTCTCGCGCCCTGGGCTGAACCTCGGGCTCCCCGCAGCGGGCGCCGACCACCAGCGCCTCGCCGACGACGTCGGGTACGACCTCGACGCGCTTCGGGTGTGCCGTCAGGTCCACGGCGCCGCGGTGCTCGACGCGCCGACCCGCGCGGAGTGCGCCGCGGCGGAGGCCGACGCGATCGTCGCGCGCGCGCCGGGCGCGGCGGCGGGGGTCAGGGTCGCCGACTGCGCGCCGATCCTGCTGGCCGACCCACGCAGCGGCGCGGTCGCGGCGGTGCACGCGGGGTGGCGGGGGGTCGTGGCGGGGGTGCTGCGCGCCGCCGTCGTGTGCCTCGCGCCGGCTCGTCCCGCCGAGCTCCTGGCCGCGCTGGGCCCCTGCATCGGCGCGTGCTGCTTCGAGGTGGGCGACGAGGTCGCCGACCTGCTCGTCGCCGCCTCATCGCCCGACGCGCGGGTGACGCGGGGCGCCGGCAGGCCGCACGCGAGCCTCGAGCTCGCGCTCCGGTGGCAGCTCCGGGCGATGGGGGTCGCCGAGCTGGACGTGGTCGGGGGGTGCACGCGCTGCGACCCCGCTCGCTGGCACTCGTACCGTCGAGACGGCGCGGCGAGCGGGCGGGCGATGGCGGTGATCGCGGCGCGAGCGCCCAATTCCTAGATCGTTTCGCGCGCTTCGCCGTCACAGAGTGGGCGGCCAGGCGCGGGAGGCGTGAGAATTGATCCTGAGGGTTGCCACGTTGCAGGCTACGATCCAGCCGACGATGCGAACGTGCCCGTCCTGCGGACGCCAGTACGAGCCGCCTGCGCAGTTCTGCCAGGTCGACGGCACCTCTCTGCGCATCGACGGACCGGCCACCGACCCCTACATCGGCACGCGCATCCTCGATCACTTTCGCATCGCGAGGGTCATCGGCAGCGGCGGGATGGGCATCGTCTACGAGGCGCAGGACGAGGCGCTGGGCCGCAGGGTGGCGATCAAGATCCTCCACCGCGACCTGCTCTCGAACAAGGACATCGTCGCCCGCTTTCACCGCGAGGCGCAGATCGCGCATCAGCTCGATCACCCCGGCATCGTGCGCGTCGTGCTCTTCGGGCAGCTGCCCGACCAGAACCTGTACCTGGTGCTGGAGTTCCTTGAGGGGCCGACGCTGCTCGAGGCGCTCGAGGCGAGCGGCGCCTTCGAGGTCGCTCGAGCCGTGAAGATCGTCGCGCAGGTCGGCGACGCCGTGGGCTACACCCACACCCGAGGGATCATCCACCGCGACCTCAAGCCCGAGAACATCATCCTCACGAAGCGCGAGGGCGACCCCGAGTTCCCGAAGGTCCTGGATTTTGGCATCGCGAAGACGCTGGTGTCGGCGAACAGCTTCGTGACCCAGTCGGGGTTGATCTTCGGCACGGCGCGCTACATCTCGCCCGAGGGCGCGAGCGGCGACCCCGTCGACCAGCGCAGCGACGTGTACTCCCTCGCGGTGATCGCGTACCAGCTCCTCACCGGCCGCACGCCCTTCGACGCCGAGGAGCCCGTCCAGCTGCTGATGAAGCACCTCCACGAGCCCGCGCCGCCCATGTCGCGCTGGCCCGCGGGGCAGCGGGTGCCCGAGGCCGTCGCCGACGTGGTCATGCGCGCCCTCGCGAAGAACGCCGACGCCCGGCACCCCGACGCCGGCGCCTTCGCCCGAGCGCTTCGTGACGCGTTGCAGCGCAGCGGGATGCGCGCGGAGCCCGACTTCTCCGGGCCTGGCAGCCTCGTGTCCATCGTGCCCACCACGGCGATGACGCTGACCGACCCCACGGGCAGCGCGCTGCGGGCGACGCCGGTTCCGCCCGCGCGGAGGAACGACGCGGACACCACCCTCGACCGCCCGTCCTCGCTGGGGGCAAAGGTCGTCGCGCTGAGCAGCGCCTCGACCGCGGAGTCGGGGGGCGTGGCGCGCGTTCGCACGACCTCGCGCGGCTCCGGCGACCTCGCGCACGCGCCCCTCGCCGCGCTCTCGAACGGCGCGGTCGTGCCGCCCATCGCCGACCTCCCGCAGCGGGTCGAGATCCCCGTCGTCGCGGTCGCGCCGATCACGCCGACCTCGCCCCCGCCAGACCACGGCCGCGAGGCCCGCTTCTTCGAGTCCCCGCGAGACGCGGAGGTGCCCGCGCCCGAGGCGCTGCTGACCGAGACCCGCCCCGAAGACTTCGACGAGGGCGGAGACCTCTACCCCGTGCGCGGCATCGAGCGCCCGGGGGCGACCCGCAGGGCGGTGCTCCTGGTGCTCGCCTCGATGGTGTTCGCGGCCAGCGCGATGGCGGCCGGGGCCTACCTCCTGCGCTGGTACCCCGCGCAGCAGCGAGAGGACCGCATCGCCGAGCTCATGCGCCGCGCCAACGACGCGTTTCACCTCGGCCGGCTCACGACCAACGCCGACGGGAGCGACGTCGAGACGCTGACCGACGCGGTGCTCGCCGAGGAGCCCCGAAACCCGCGCGCCCTCGCGCTGCGCCGGAGCGCGGCGATTCAGCTCCAGAACGAGGCGACGGCGCACCGCAACGCCTCCGCCTTCGAGGTCGCCCTGCCGATCCTCACGTCAGCCCGGCGGCTGTCGGCGGACCCGTCGATCCAGCGAGACCTCGAGGCGTGCCGGGCCGAGCTCGAGCGGCAGCGCGCGGCCCCGCCTCCGCCGCCCCCTCCGGCGCGTCCGGTGCGCCCCGCGAGGCGCGCCCCGCAGGACCCCGAGGTGATTCACCCGGCGCAGCCTGCGCTCCCGGTGGTCCACGACGCGGGCCCGTCTGCCCCGCCTCCCACGGCTCCGCCCGCGGCCGCGGCGCCGCCGCCAGAGACCCCGCGTCCGAGCGCCTCGAGGTCCCGCCGTCGTCCGAGCACCCCGGCGATTCAGGTGCCCGGCCTCGGCGCGCTTGACCTCGACCCCGCCCCGCCGCGGGAGCGCGCCCCGGCGCCCGTCGACCCGACGCCTCGAGAGCGCGTCGGCACGTTCTGACCCCGCGCGGCGGCTGGTGCGTTCGCCTGGCCACTGGGGTGGCCACCCGGGCGGCGTCGAGACGTCGCTGATTCTGGTTCGCGCGGGGCTGAGCACGCCCGTTGCTGATAGCGTGAGTGCAGTGCATCGCCCCCTCGCCGCCGCCCTCGCCGCCGCCGCCCTCGCCGTCTCGGGTGAGGCCTCGGCGCAGACGTGGTCCCAGCACACCGGGATCTATTTTCGAGCGGCGGGGGTGCTCAGCGTGATGGACCCTGCGGCGCTGACCTTCACCGCCGACTCCCGCTCCACCGCCAGCCGCCTGGACATGCCGCTCACGTTCTCGGGCAAGCAGCTCGGGTGGTCCCGCGCGGCGATGGGAGGCGCCTCGCTGGGCGTGGCCCTCGACGCGCGGTGGTTCTACGTGCGCATCGGCGCCGACCTGTTCCCCGCGCCTGAGATCACCGTGCAGCCGACGCGGTTTCGCGCCGACGTGCTGAGCCTCGCGTGGGCGGCGGTCGGCCCGCGCTACTCGTGGAGGCAGTTCGCCGTCTACCTCGGCGCGCGGGTCGGCGCCGCGGTGATGGAGCTCCGGTCGAGCAACGGCGCCGTGGAGTACACCGCGATCACCGGCACCTACTCCGCGGAGGCGGGCTTTCAGTGGGCGCCGCTCCGGTGGCTCCGGGTCGACGCGACCCTCGCGCAAGACTTCGCCTCGGTGGGCGTGACCAACCTCTCCGTCGCGGCGAGCGTCGGTTGGTCGCGAGGGCCGTGACGGGGGTGCGCTTGGCACGCGCGGGGCTGTAGGCATAGAGTCCGGCCAACCTTCGCCTACGGAGCTTTCCACGATGTCGCCTCGCCACGGCCTGCTCGCCTCGCTCTCGCTCACCCTCGTCGCGTGCGGCGGCACGGTCGTCTCTCCGACGAGCGGCGCCCCCGGTGACGCCGGCGTCGACGTCATCGCCCTCGATGACGCCAACGTCGGCTCCGACGCGGCGGTCGGGCGTGACCTCCCCGACCCGACCTTCGACGCGCCCCCCGGCGTCGACCGCCCCGAGCCGGTCGATCGCGGCGAGCCGGTCGACACCCGCGTTCCGCGCTGCGGCGACAGCATCCTCGACCCCGGCGAGAGCTGCGACGACGGAAACAACCGCTCGGGAGACGGGTGCTCGTCGGCGTGCCGCTTCGAAATGCGCTGCGGCGACGGGATGGTGAACCCCGGCGAGGTCTGCGACGACGGTAACAACCGCTCGGGAGACGGGTGCCGGTCGGACTGTCGCTCGAACGAGACCTGCGGCAACGGCATCGTCGACATCGCCGCGGGCGAGGTGTGCGACGGCACGCCGGGCTGCGCGCCCAACTGCCGCACGATCACCTCGTGCGGCAACGGCCGCGTCGAGGCCGGAGAGCAGTGCGACGACGGCAACCAGAACCGGTGGGACGGCTGCGGACCAGACTGTCGCGTCGAGCAGGCCACCGTGCTCAACCGCCTGCAGATCGCCGCCGACAACGGCCGCGTCGGCTGCGATTTCAGCGGCGACGGCGCGCCCGACAACGCCTTCGGCCGGGCCCTCGGCAGCGCCGTGGGGATCCTCAACTCCTTCATCACCTCGCCGGTGTCGAACGGACAGATCCTCCTCCAGCTCTCGTTCTTGAACCTCACCGACCGCCGCGGGCAGAACCTGCCCGACACCCGGGTCGGATGGCTCCTCGGCGCCGACGCCGACGGCATGGTTCAGAACAACGGCCAGCCGGGCAACGCGCAGTTCGTTCAGCGGGGCTCGCTCAACCCGATGACCCTGCTCCCCCAGGCGTCGTTTCAGTCAAGCTCGATGGGCGGCGTGATCTCGGGTGGGCCCGAGGACATCGAGCTGAACTTCGGCAACACCGCGATGGGCGCCTTCGGCTTCAGGGTGCAGCGCGCGCGCATCAGCGGCACCCTGGTCGCCGATGACACGAGGATCGTTGAGTTTCGCGGGGGTACGCTGTGCGGCGCGATCCCCGCGCGCGACCTCGGGCGCATTCGCAACCCGGCGGGGATGATCCCCGGCGGCGGCGGCGGCGCGGGCAACAGCACGCTCCTCGAGGCCATCGTGGGCGGCCAGCGGATCATCATCCTGAACATCGGCCCGCAGCAGCCCGACGTCGACCTCGACGGCGACGGCCTCGAGCGCTTCGAGGCGACCATGGGCAGCACCGGCAGCCCGCCGCGCATCACCGCCTGCTTCGACGGCGACGGCACCCGCATCAACGGCAGCGACTGCGTGAACGACCCGCGCATCAACGACGGCTTCACCTCGGCGTTCTCCATCGGCGGCCCGTGGATCACCCTGCGCGGCGTGCAGGGCGGCGGCGGGGGCACGGGCGGAGCGACGCCCGACGCCGGGATGTGAGGGCTCACCTCGCCGCGGCGTAGTCCTCGGCGAGGCGCCTCGCCTGCGCCTCGGGGCAGAGGTCCTCAGGGCGCTCGACCCACGACGCCGCGCCGGTCGCGCGCATGCGATCGATCGCCACGGCCAGCCACTCGCCCGCGCGCGGGTTGCGATGCCAGTCTTCATTGAACTGATTGCGCAGCGTGTCGCGCAGGGTCACCTCGACGCGGGCGCCCTCGACGCGTTGCCCCCATCGAGAGCCCCAGGGGGCGCCGGGCTCCATCGCGTCGGCGACGAGGTGCGCGGCCCAGCTCATGGGCGGCGAGGCGCCCAGCGCCGAGGTGACGGCCTCGAAGAAGCGCGCGCTGATCGCCGGCGCCCGCTCGAGAGCCTCACGAAAGAAGCGCGCCATCGCGGCGTCCCACCGCAGGCGCGCGAGCTCGGCGTGGAGGGCCTCGACCTGCACCCGCACCCGCGTCTCCGAGTCGAGCCGGGCCACCCGCTGCAGAAAGCTGCGCTCATGCGACAGCCTCCGCCCCAGGGCGTGAAACGCGGCGTCGGTCACCCGGTCGACCCCTCGCCGGTGCGAGGCCCAGGCGCCGCGCGCGCGCGCCACCGACGCGGCCAGGGATCCGGCGCCGATCACCTCCGCGGCGTCCCACGCCGAGGGTGCCGGGTGCCCGACGAGGGTGGCCCCGCCCGCCTCGGGGTCGACCAGCGTGTAGACCCCGCGTCCGTGGGGCGACGACGCGCCGAGGGCGTCGCGCACGCCGCGGAGGGCGTCGCCCAGGCCCACGCGCCCCCACCAGTCGGTGCCCAGCGCCGCCCACGTCGCCGGCGGGACCTCGCGCACGAACGACGCCCCTACCAGCGACCGCGCGCGGTCGGACCAGCGCAGGGACGTCGGGTCGAGCTCGGCGGCGCGGAGCACGCGCCGGTCGAGCTCACGCCAGAGCTCGTCGGTCGCGGTGAGAAATTCGCGCGCGTCGTCGACGGGCGGCGCGAGCGCGTCGCGCAGCGCGGGGTCGAGCGCCTCGAAGGCGCCCCGCGTCGCGTCGACCACCGCCCGCGCGGGCCGCTGCAGCGTGACCAGGGAGTCGGCGTAGGCCGCGAGGATCGCCTCGCGCCTCGGGAGGTTCCGCTCGGTCTGCACGATCGAGCGAACCGATTGCAGCGCAATGGGTTCTCGCTCCTCTTGGAGACGAATCGGCGCGGCCTCCCGCGCGAGGTCGTAGCGCGCCCGAGGCGCCCGCAGCCCCGCGCAGACCCACGCCTCGGCGAGGAGCAGGGCCGACGCGGGGTCGAGGGCGAGCGCCGCGGCCGCGTCGCGCGCGAAGCCGCTCGCGTCGGGTCGGGGCGGCACCGGGCCGGGGTCGAGCTCGAGCAGCTTCGCGCGCCGCGCCTCGAGGTCCATCGAGAGGTATCGCGCCGCCGCGTCGACCTTCGCCTTCATCGCGCGAGGGGTCACGCCCTCGCCTCCGTCCGCTGCAGGCTCATACCCGCGCACCATGAGCACCCCAGCGCCGCGCCGCAACGGGGATCCTCGTCGCTCACGCGTCTGAGGGCAGCGTGAGCAGCCGGCGCTTCTTCGAAGGGACCACCCCCGCGGCCTCGAAGGCGCGCTTGTAGTCCGCGAAGCGACCGCCGCCCGCGACGGCGTCGAGCACCGCGCGGCCCGCCCGGCGATCTCCCTGCGCGAGGACCCACTCGACCCAGGCCCAGCGCGCGCTCGTCGGGCGCACGTCGGCGCGCCCCCGCAGGCCGCGGCGCAGCCGGTCGAGGCGCCCCTCGACGACCTCGATGCCCGCGAAGGGCAGGCCGTCGAGGGGCGTGCGGCGCTTCGAGACGAAGGGCGCGATGCCCAGCGCGACGGGGTTCACCTTCGAGAGCCGCGAGACGAACTCGACGCACTCGTCGATGTCGTCGTCGGTCTCGCCGGGCAAGCCCACCATCAGGTAGAGCTTCAGCGTGATCATCCCGTGGGCGCGCGCGAGCTCCGCGGCGCGCTCGAGGTGATGGACCTTCGCCTTGCGCTCGAGCGAGGCGCGCAGGCGCTCGGACGGGCCGTCCATCGCCGTCGTGAGGGTCTTGTACCCTCCCCGCCGCAGGGCCGCCACGAAGGGGTCGGTGAGCCGGTCTGGGCGCAGCGACGAGAGCCCGACGCCGAGGCCGCGGTCGGCGAGGGCGTTCACGATGTCGACGACGCGGGGGTGATCGCTCACCGCGGCGCCGACGAGGCCGACCTTCTTCGCCCCGGAGGGCACCGCGCCGAGGATCGCCTCTGGGGACGCCAGCCGCATGCCGCCGTT
Source organism: Polyangiales bacterium (assembly GCA_041389885.1). Taxonomy (GTDB): domain Bacteria; phylum Myxococcota_A; class Polyangia; order Polyangiales; genus JAWKRB01. The sequence goes on from JAWKRB010000016.1 coordinate 64,008, forward strand.
GGAGCCCCTGCGCATGACGCAGTAGGTGCACCCCCGGGAGCACCCGCGCTCGCTCTCGATGAGGAACATCTCCGAGAGCTCGGTGTCCTTCGCGATGATCTGCGCGCGGCCGGGCAGCAGCGCGTTGTCGGCGCGGGCGACCTCGGGCAGCTCCTCGCCGTGCCGCGCGGGGACCCACACGTGCGGGATCGCGGCGAGCGCGTCGAGGCGCGCGTCGAGCGTGCCGTGCGCGAGGAGCGCGTCGAGGACCGTGTGAATCAGCTCCTCGGCCTCGCCGAGGATCACCGCGTCGGCGAAGTCGTGCAGCGGCACGGGGTTCGAGAAGGTGAGCGGCCCGCCCATGAGGATGAACGGGTGCCTCCCGGCCTGTCGCTCCTCGCGCAGCGGCGGGACGCCCGCGAGCTGGAGCGTGGAGATCAGCGAGCCGAGCTCTCCCTCGTAGGCGACCGAGACGCCGATGAGGGCGTGGTCGCCGAGGGGGCGCCGCGACTCGTAGGTGAGCACGGGCTCGCGGAGCCGAGCCGCGAGCGCGAGGTCGTCGGGCGCGAAGGCCCGCTCGGCGACGGTGTCGGGGCGCTCGTTGAGCGCGCGGTAGATCACCTGGTAGCCCAGGGACGACATGCCGACGCGGTAGGGCGACGGGTACAGCAGCGCGACGCGGTGCTCCGCCTCTCGGTAGAGGGTTCCGAGCTCCTGGTCGAGCCGCAGCTGGATGGTGTCACGCAGGGACCGCACGCTGCGCTCTCCCTTGGCAGCCTTGGCGCCCCGGCGCAAGGCCCCGAGGTCGCCGGCCACTTGCGTCGGGTCGCGCGACCGGGATACCCAACGACGCATGAGAGCGCTCCTCGGAATGGCCCTGGTCGCGATCGGCTGCGCGGGCGCGGGCCGGTATGGATACGCGCGGGAGTACGTCGCGCTCGACGCCGAGCGCGCGTGGTCCGAGCGCACCGAGCCGGTGGTCTACGACGACGTGCGGCGAAACCCCGACGCGTACCGCGACCGCGTCGTCGACTTCTTCGGGGTGGTCACCGAGGCGCCCAGCGCGCGCTCGAACATGCCGACGAGGGTGGCACTGCAGCTCCGCACGCTGCAGCCACGAAACCTCTGCGCCGAAGAGGCCTCGAGCTCGTGCAGGGTCACGGTGAACGCCACCAACGGCGGCCCCTTCAGCGCCGTGGTCTCCCTCCGCGACGAGGACCTCTCCGGCGAGAACCGCGTGCAGGTGAACTCCCTCGTGAGGGTCTACGGCACCGTCGTTCAAGGCGAGTACGACCCCAGCGGGGGGCCGGTGATTCAGGCCTCGTACTACCGACACTGGCCCCGCGGCGAGTACGTGACCACCGCGAACGCGGGCGCGATGCGCCGCTGATCGATGCGCGCCCTGTCGCTCTCGCTCGCCTGCGCGCTCGTCGCCTCCGGCTGCGCGCGCGCCGCGCCCTCGCCCGCGCGCGACGCGGCCGTCGACGCGCCCGCGCCGCGCGCCTCGACGCACGTGTGCTACGGCGCCGCCGGCTCCGCGGTGGAGGTCGCCCGCGACACGCCCTGCGAGTCGCTCGGCGCCAGCGAGACGCCGCCCGCCACGGTGCCCGCGCCGCCACCCGCGCGACGCACCCGCGAGCCGCGTGACGCAGAGACACTTTTCTGAGCGGCACTTTCGTCGCCTCGCGCATGCGTGCTAGCCAGGGACTCGTGCGCGAATTCATCCTCTCTCGCCGGGCGTTCCTCGCCCTCGCCGCGGCGGCGAGCGCCGCCGCCACGGGCTGCGGCGGCAACGTCGAGTCCGCGTTCGCGCCGGGCCTCATCGAGCCGCTCGCGCGGGTCGACATCCCGGTGCGCAACGTGACGCCGGGCAACCCCCACCCCGAGAACCTCAGCGTCGAGAGCGGCAACGGCGACTACCTCTGGGGCGTGGGTCGCGGGTTCGTGCGCGCGCCCGTCGCGCGGGTCTACGAGGCGCTGCAAGACCCCGACGTCACCACCGACCGCCGCAAGGTCTCGAGCTACACCGTGACGCCGAACGTCGAGCCCGAGTACCCGAGCTCCTACCGCGTGCACAACGTGGTGAACGACCTGATCACCGTCGAGTTCGACATCAGCTGGCGGCTCGGCCCCTACGCGGGCGCCCCCGAGTCGCCGAGCGCCTACGCCGGCGTGTACCAGAAGACCCACGGCACGACCTACATCGAGATGATGCGAGGCTCGGTGCTCGTGAAGCACGTCGAGCAGGGCGTGACCGAGATCCAGATGGTGCGTCACGTGAAGGCGATGCAGAGCGCGAGCGACCTGGAGCAGTACCTCCTCGACGTGTTCGACAACGTCGTGGCGCGCGTGAACGGTCGCCCCCTGCCCCGCTACACCTGAGGGGGTGAAAGCCCCGCGGCGACGTGGCATAGAACGGTCGCGCTCATGGCGATTCGCTGGCTCACGCACGCGCTGAAGTTCCCTCCCGCGGAGAGCGCCGACGACGAGGGCGTGGTGGCGGTGGGCGGTGACTGCTCCGTCGAGCGGCTGCTCCTCGCCTACCGCCAGGGGATCTTTCCCTGGCCCATGGCCCGCGACCTCCCGCTGTTCTGGTTCTCCCCCGATCCGCGATACGTCATCGACCTCCCCCACGCGCACATCCCCCGCTCGCTGCGAAAGCGCGTGCGCCGCAGGGACTTCGAGATCAAGGTCGACACCGACTTCGCCGGCGTGCTCCGAGGCTGCGCGTCGACCGCGCGGCCCGGGCAGCGCGGCACCTGGATCACCCCCGAGCTCCGGCGGGGATACCTGGAGCTCCACCGCGAAGGCTACGCGCACAGCGTCGAGGCGTGGCGCGACGGGGCGCTGGTCGGAGGGCTGTACGGCCTCGCCCTCGGGGGCGGGTACTTCGGGGAGAGCATGTTCGCGCTCGAGCCCGACGCCTCGAAGGTCGCGTTCGCCACGCTGCTGGGCAACCTGATCCACTGGAACTTCAACTTCGTCGACTGCCAGACCCGGACCGAACACCTGGAGCGCTTCAACGCCGTGCCCTGGCCGCGTCGGCGCTTTCTCGACGCGCTGGAGTCGACCCTCGAGCGGGAGACCCGCCGGGGGGTCTGGGCCTTCGACCTCGATCCCGTCGAGGCGATCGCGCGCGTCTCCGAATGACCGCGGCGCCGCGGTGGTGCTAAATCCGCGGCGCCATGAAGGTCGTTCGCATCGTTGATGTGCTGTCGGGCCAGGTCCCTGTGGGCGAGGAGGTCGAGGTGCGCGGGTGGGTCCGCACGCGCCGCGACTCCAAGGCCGGGCTCTCGTTCATTCACCTCTCCGACGGCACCGGCTTCGCGCCGCTGCAGGTCGTCGCCGGCGCCTCGCTCTCCAACTACGAGACCGAGGTCAAGCGCCTGACCACGGGCTGCGCGATCGTCGCGCGCGGCGCGCTGGTGGCCTCGCAGGGCAAGGGGCAGTCGGTCGAGCTCTCGCCGAGCGAGGTCAGGGTCGCGGGGTGGGTCGACGACCCCGAGACCTACCCCATGCAGGCCAAGCAGCACACGATGGAGTACCTCCGCGAGGTGGCCCACCTGCGCCCGCGCAGCAACCTCACCGGGGCGGTGACGCGGGTGCGCAACACCCTGGCCTACGCGGTGCACCGCTTCTTTCAGTCCGAGGGCTTCTTCTGGGTGCACACGCCGATCATCACGGCGAGCGACGCCGAGGGCGCGGGCGAGATGTTCCGCGTGTCGACGCTCGACGCGATGAACCCTCCGCGCACCCCTGAGGGCGCCGTGGATTTCTCTCAAGACTTCTTCGGCCGCGAGGCGCACCTGACGGTGAGCGGGCAGCTCAACGCCGAGTGCTACGCGCTGGCGCTCTCGAAGGTCTACACCTTCGGCCCGACCTTTCGCGCGGAGAACTCCAACACGCGCAGGCACCTCGCGGAGTTCTGGATGATCGAGCCCGAGGTGGCCTTCGCCGACCTCGCGGCCGACGCCGACCTCGCCGAGCGCTTTCTCAAGCACATCTTTCGCGCGGCCCTCGACGAGCGCGCCGACGACCTCGCGTTCTTCGCCGACCGCGTCGACAAGACCTGCGTGACGCGCCTGGAGTCCTTCGTGAACGCGCCCTTCGAGCGCATGGACTACACCGAGGCCGTCGCGCGCCTCGAGCGCAGCGGCAAGCGCTTCGACTTCCCGGTGAGGTGGGGCATGGACCTGCAGTCGGAGCACGAGCGCTACCTCGCCGAGGAGCTCGTCGGGCGCCCCGTCGCGGTGCTGAACTACCCGAAGGCGATCAAGGCGTTCTACATGCGCCAGAACGACGACGGGCGCACCGTCGCGGCGATGGACGTGCTCGCGCCGGGCATCGGCGAGATCATCGGCGGCAGCCAGCGCGAGGAGCGCCTCGAGCTGCTCGACGCGCGCATCGCCGAGATGGGTCTCAAGCAGGACGACTACGGGTGGTACCGCGACCTCCGCCGCTACGGCACGGTGCCCCACGCGGGCTTCGGCCTGGGCTTCGAGCGCGCGGTGCAGTACGCGACCGGGGTCGAGAACATCCGAGACGTCATCCCCTTCCCTCGCGCGCCGCGGCAGGCCGATTTCTGAGCCCTACGCGCTGCGGAGCACCACGCGGGTGATCTCCCCGCGGGTGCCGAGGCGCATCGGCGGACCCCAGTAGCCGGTCCCCTCGCTCACGTAGACCTGGGTCTCGCCCGCGCGGTGCAAGCCCCTGATCCAGGGCTGATCGAGCCTCACGAGGACCGAGAAGGGCCAGATCTGCCCCCCGTGGGTGTGCCCCGAGAGCACGAGCCCGACGCCCTCCTTCGCGGCTTCGCGCGCCTGCTTGGGCTGGTGCGCGAGGAGCACGAGCTCCCTCGCGCGGTCCCACCCCCGGAGCGCGCGCGCGAGGTCGGGTGCGCGGGCGGAGCTGAAGCGACCCGCGGAGCGGTCTTCGACGCCCGCGAGCTCGAAGGAGTCGTCGCCGTCGCCGATGGTCACGCGCTCGTTGTGCAGCACGCGAATCCCGAGGGTCGGGAGAAAGGCCACCCACGGCTCGACGCCCGAGATGAATTCGTGGTTGCCCGTCACGAAGAACACCCCGTGGCGCGCGCGGAGCCCCCGCAGCGGCTCGAGGAGCGGACCCAGCGTGGCCACGTCGCCGTCGACGAGGTCGCCGGTGATGGCGACGAGGTCGGGCGAGAGCGCGTTGACCCTCGCGACGAGTGCTTCGATGAAGGCCTTGCCGATGGTGGGCCCCACGTGCACGTCGGTGAGCTGCACGATGGTGAACCCGTCGCGGCTGCGCGGGAGTCGCCGCAGGGTCACGGGCACGGTGCGCAGCGTCCACTCGGCGAGGGCGATGGTGACGGCGGCGCCAGAGAGCCCGGCGCCGAGGGAGCCGGCGACTCCGGCGACCAGGCGAGCGACGAAGGTCCTGCGGTCTTCGCGCGCGGCCGGGGAGATCGCGCGGACGAGGTCGGTGACCGCGAGGGAGACGAACAGCAGAAAGGCCGCGCCCATCCAGAGGTACACCACCCACGCGAGGGGGATCCCGAGGGTCCGCGGCAGTCGGCGCTGGGAGAGCATCCTGAGGGGGAGCAGCACCGCCAGCGCCTGGAGAGTTCGCGTGCCGAGGGCGGTCCATCGGGCGGGCCAGCGAGGGTCACGCACGAGGCGCGTCCAGAGATAGCGGTGCACGCCGACCACGATCGACGACACGACGCAGAAGAAGAGCAGAAAGAACAGCGCGCGCATGCGAGGGAGTGGCTTGCGGCCCCGCGGAGGTTTTCGCAAGGGGCAGCGGTCGTGATCAGAACCTGAACGACGAGCCCAGGTAGATCGCGAGCTCGTGCACGTCGAGCGACGCGACCGCGTCGGTCGAGTCGACCGAACCGGCCACGGTCTGAATCGCCGCCGTCGTGCCCGCGCCGTACGCGTAGCGCGCGCTGAGCGAGGTGGAGAAGGTCAGCCGGTCGCGCCGCGCGTCGCGGAGGAGGTGCAGCGTGCCCCACTCGACGCCGACGGTGCCGCCATAGAAGTCGGTCGGGTGCCGCGCAGGATCACGCGACGGCGCGCGGTCGGTGAAGACGCCGGCGCCGAATTGCAGCCGGTCGTTGAGCTTCACGATCCCGCCGAGGCGGAGGTTCCAATGGAGCGACCAGGCGCGGTCGTCGGGGTCGCTGGGGGTGAGCGGCGTGGCGAGGTCGCCGTCGAGCGAGACGGTGAAGCGCGGTCGCACGAGCGCGACGCCGACGCGCACGCGCAGGGGGGTGCGCTGGGTGAACTCGAAGCTGCTGGTGTCGTTCACGACGCTCGACGCCTCGCTCTGCAGGGCGCCCATCGCGTCACGCAGCGCAGCAGACGCGGAAACGTCCGAGGTCTCGGAGGCGTACACGTTCGCGCCAGGTGGCCGCACCGTGACGCCGACGCGCAGCGCGTCGATCGGCCTCCACTGGAGACCCAGCGCGAGCTCGAGGCCCGCGCGCTTGTACGAGTAGAGCGCGGCCGCGTTGGCGAACTGATCCGGCGCGGGTCCAGCGCCCTGCGTCACCTGCCCCACGAACGCCCCTGAGTCGCTCTCGTAGGCGAAGAAGAGCGCGGCGCCGACGCGGAGTTGTGGCGTCGGGCTCCACCCGAGGCCCACGCCCGCCTGGATCTCGCTCTCGAGGTCTGACGAGGTCAGCAGCCACCGCACCTCGCCCGGGACCTGCGCGGTGGCCCGGAGGGTCTGGTCGGACGACCGCGGGGTGAAGATCCCAACGCCCAGGGTGAGCGTGTCGCTGACGCGTCGAGCGTAGGTCAGGGACGCCGAGACCGACATGAGCTCTGTGACGTCGCCGGCCACGCTCGGCTGACCGGGAATGCGAATGAGGTCAGGCGCGCTGGAGCGTCGAAAGACGTAGGCCGTGCCCGAGACGTCGAGCTGCTGGGTGTCGGCCCCGACGAGCCCCGCGGGGTTGTACCAGAGGGCGCAGCCGTCCTCGGTGATGGCGGTGACCGCGCCGGCGGCCATCCCGGCGACGGAGCCGAAGAGCACGCCCTCCTCGTTGCCCGCGCGGGCCGACGACCCGAGGGTCGTCAGGGCAAGCGTGAGCGAGAGCGACATGGTTCGCTTCATTCCGCCATCCCATCACAGCGGGGCCGCATGGTCGCGTGCGTACGTTCACCCCAGGTGTGTGCGGCGCGCCAGCCCTCCCCGGTGACGCACGGCAAGATTCTAGCGGAGAGGGCGGGATTCGAACCCGCGGTACCCTTTAGGGGCACACCGCATTTCCAGTGCGGCGCCTTCGACCACTCGGCCACCTCTCCCGGAGCGCATGGGGTATTCGCGCAGCGTCCGGCGGTCACGATCAGCGGAGAGCAAGGGATTCGAACCCTTGGTACCGTCACCGGTACACTTGATTTCGAGTCAAGCGCCTTCGACCACTCGGCCAGCTCTCCGCCGCGCAAGCTACAGAGCCCCCCGCCACCCTGTCAACCACGACGTGCACGAAGCGCACGAAAGAACGCGCGGAGCACCTCGGCGCACTCCTCGGCCCTCACGCCGGCCGTGACCTCGAAGCGGTGGTTGAGCCTCGCGTCCTCCCCCAGGCGGTACAGCGAGCGCAGCGCCCCCGCGCGCGGGTCGTCGCAGCCGTAGACCACCCGCGAGATCCTGGCGTTCACGAAGGCGCCCGCGCACATCGCGCAGGGCTCGAGGGTCACGTACGCGGTCACGCCGTCGAGGCGCCAGCTGCCGCGCGCGCTCGCGGCGCGGCGCATCGCCTCGACCTCGGCGTGCGCGATCGGGTCGTGGAGCAGCTCGCGGAGGTTGTGCCCCACGCTCAGGAGCTCCCCTGTGGACTGCTCCACCAGCGCGCAGCCCACCGGCACCTCACCGCGCCACGCCGCGACCCGGGCCTCGGTCAGCGCCCGATCCATCCACCGCTCGTCCTCGCCGTCTGCGCGCATCGTCGGAGCGGAGGTTACTCCCCGCGGCGCCGCGGCCGGAGCGTTGAATCATCGCGGGCTCGGCTGCGTGTCACGCTCGTCGCGACGGCGCGCCGCGGCGAAGGTAGAGTGGGCGCAGAAGGGTCACGGTTCGCATGCGAAGCACGATCACACTCCTGGCGTCGATCCTGGTGATGAGCTCCATCGCGCTCGCGCAGCCGCGCCGTCGCGCTCCCGCGGCGCCGACCCGAGACGCGGCGGTCGCGGTCGACGCCTCGACGAGCCCTGACGCCGACGCGGGCGCGTCGCGCCCCGCGGAGCCCGCCGCGCCGACCTGCTGCTGCCGGGCCTGGTCCCACGGCTGGCAGTACGCGTGGCGCACCGAGTCGGACTGCGGCGCGCAGAACGGCACCTGCGTGTCGCCCGACCACTGCTGAGCCCCGGCGGTGACGTCCCCCCTCCCGCTGAGCGTCACGGTGCTCGCGAGCGGTTCTGGCGGCAACGCGACGCTGATCGAAGCGGGCGACGCGCGGGTGCTGGTCGACGCGGGGATCCCGGTGTCGGAGCTTCGACGCCGGATGGCCGCCAGCGGCTGCGACGACCGGGTGAGTCACGTCGTGCTCACCCACGCCCACGCGGATCACCACGGCTACGTCGAAGAGTGCGCGACGCACTTTCGCGCGCCGGTGTACCTCACCGAGTCGGTGCGACGCTGTGTGCGCACGGAGCGCCTCGAGGCCTCGCGGGTCTTCTCCGCGAGGGAGCCCTTCGCGCTCGGAGACATCGCGGTGCGCGCGTGCGTCGTCCCGCACGACGCGCCGCAGGTCGCGCTGCGGTTCGAGCACCGCGGCGACAGCGCGGTGATCGCGACGGACCTGGGCGAGGTCCCCGACGCGCTCGTGTCGCTGCTCGCCGGCGCGAAGATCGCGATGATCGAGTCGAACCACGACCCCGAGATGCTCGCCTCGGGGCCTTACTCGCGCGGGCTCAAGCGCCGCGTCGGAGGTCCCCGTGGCCACCTCTCCAACGTGCAGACCCACGCGCTGCTGCGCCGCCTCGACCGCGACGTCGAGCACGTCGTGCTGATGCACCTCTCCCGCACCAACAACCGCCCCGAGCTGGCCCGACGCCTCGCCGAGGACGCCCTGCGCGGGCACGGCGCCGCGCTCTCGGTCGCGTCGCAGCGCGAGCCGCTGACGGTGCGCTGCCGCCCCCCTCGGCAGCCCTCGCTATTTTGACGGCTCGACCGAGCGGCGCGTCGACGCGCTGCGGGCGGCGTCCTCCGCGGCGGTGACCCTCAGGGCCCAGGTCACGCCAAAGGAGAGCAGCGCGTCGCCCACGGGGGTGAGCGCGTTCAGCAGGCGCCATGAGGTGGTCCCCGAGGGCGCGAGGGTGTGCAGCCACGGGAAGAGCACGCCGACGAGCGCGGCGGGAAAGGCCGCCAGGTACACCGCGCGCCGCCACGAGGGCGCCGTGGTGAGAAACGACGCGACGGTGAGTCCCGCGATGGTCGAGAGCTGCGAGGAGAACAGGTCCTCCGCGGGGTTGACGGACTCGTACCGGGGGCCGAGCCACGCGTGGAGGAGCAGCACGAGCAACGCAGACAGCGCGCCCGCGACCGAGATCAGCCGCGTGGGCGCGTCATGGCCGCGTACGCCGGTGGAGGGGTCCTCGCGGGAGGTCACGGCGGCGATCCAAGCACACTTTCGGCAGAGGACCGAAGATCCCGCCGTCCGCCGAGAAAGCGAAGCAGCGCCTCGGCCTTGGGCACGAGCGAGTCGAGCTCGACCCGCTCGTCCAGGGTGTGCATCCCCACGCCGCGCGGACCGAGCCCGTCGATCGCCGGCACCCCGACGCTCGCCACGGTGGACGCGTCGCTGCCGCCGCCCTGCAGCTCGCACTCCCCGCCCCCGAGTCCCGCCGCGCTTTGGCACGCGAGGAACTCCGCCAGCAGCGACGCGCTCGCCTCGGTGCGCGCCATCGGGGGACGTCCGACCCCGAGCGACACCTCGATGCGCGTCCCCAGCATCGCCGACTCACCCGCGATGGCGACGAGCCGCTCATGGAGCTCGCGGAGGTCGTCGGCCCGCTCGAAGCGCAGGTCGATGTCGGCTTCGCAGCGCTCGGGGACGGTGTTCTTGCCGATCCCTCCCTCGACGCGGCCGACGTTGAGGGTGCGTCCGGCGTCGTAGTCCGTGAGCGCCTCGGCGGCCTCGATGAAGCGCGCCATCGCCCGCACCGCGCTGGCGCCCTGACGGTGGGCGTTGCCCGCGTGCGCCGCGCGGCCGTGCGCGACGACGCGCACCGAGCCCGTCCCCTTGCGCCGCGTCACGACGCGGTCGCCCTCGCGCCCGGCCTCGAAGACGAGGGCGGCGTCGGCGCCCTGCGCGAGCGCGCGGAGCATGGGCGCGCTCTCGGGCGACCCGACCTCCTCGTCCGAGACGACCGCGAGGGAGACCCCGAGGCCGCGCAGTGCGCCGACGCGCGAGAGGGCCTGCAGCGCGAACGCGACGACCACGAGGCCTCCCTTCATGTCGAGGGCGCCGGGTCCCCGTCCGAGGCGACCGTCCTCGCGCCACCCCGCGAAGACCTCGCGGGGGAAGACCGTGTCGTGGTGCCCGATGAGGATCACCCCAGGCGCGCCGGCCTGCCGATCACCGAACACCAGGTGATCGCCGAACTCGGCGCTGCGCACCCGCGCGCACCGCAGCGGGACCATGCGCTCGAGGCGCGCCCCGGCGGCGTCGACCCCGGCCTTGTCACGGGTGTGCGATGACGCGTCGACCAGCGCCGCGAGGGAGCGCACCATCTCGTCCTGCTGCCCCCGTAGCCAGCGCACCGCGTCGTCGATCATGCGTGGACCGTCGAGCGAACACCGCCGTCGCGCAAGAGGTAACTCACGGACATACTCCGTCACTCACGACGTTGCGCGGGACCACGGTGCGGACCTAGGTTCTGCTGCGTGAGCGAGGTCCGAGTGAACAACACGCATGATCGCCTTTTGACCCTGAGCGTGATGGAGCGGCGGCTCTCCCGAGGCCCCTGGTCTGACGGCGCGTGGGACGCACGGGGGCGCCGAGTGGGCGGGGCGATGATTCGCACGCTGCTTCGGGAGCTCGAGCGTTCGCCCGCGATGGTCGCGGTGGGGCGCGCGGTCGACGACGCCCGCGAGGAGTCTCCCACCACGAGCGCGGCCTGGGTCGAGGCCTGGTGTCGCGTGACCCTGGTGTGGTGCGTGCGAGAGACGACGCGGGCCGCGCACGAAGCACACGAGGCCTCGCTCCGCGCAGCGCTGATTCACCAGGCCGCGCAGCTCGCCGCGGCGGGCGCGCGCATGACGCAGGTCGAGGGCCCCGCGCCGGCCTCGTTCGAGGCGCTCGTCGAGTCATCGCGGGAGGCCTTCTCGCTCGCCCGCGACGGCGCCGACCGGGAGCTGGCGGGGCACGCGGTGCTGTCGATCCTGTTGCAGCAGCTTCGACACACGGCCTCGCTGCTCGTGGTCGGGGGGCACTCCATCGACAGCCTGCTGCGCGGCGCGGTCGCGCGAACCGACCGGGCCGCGCGTCGGGAGGACCTCGCGAGCTGGACCGCGGCGCCCCTGGCGCGCCGACAGGCGCTGACGCAGCATGGGCTTCTGGAGGCCTCGTGGGCGCTGGCGGCGTACGTCCCCAGCCTGGCCGCGCGGGACCTCGGCCAGCGCGACACCGCGCTCTGGTTCGCCCGCACGGCGTGCCAGCTCGCCGCTCGCGTCGAGCGGGTGAGCGACTGGGTCCCCACCATCCCTGAAGATGTCGCGCGCTCGCTCGCCCCGGCGGAGCCGCTGCTGCCCGCCCGCGCGCCCGCCCCCGAGCCGCGCGAGACCTCTCGTGAATCAACGGAACCGAAAGCCACCAAGACGGAGCGTGCCATGGACTCGAACAAGCTGACCCCTGTGCTCAAGACCCTCGAGAACGACGCGGGAGACGCGGCCTGGCGCCTCGCGGGCTCGCAGTTCGTGAAGCTCGCCAAGGAGCCGCTGGTCGCCATGCTCTCGCGCCAGCTCTCCCCGGATGACGAGTCGTTTCGCGCGCGCCTCGCGGCCTTCCTCGACACCGAGATGGGCTCCGCGATCCTCTCGTCGCTGCTCTCGGTGGGGCTCTCGGCGCTGCCGCTCCCGAACGCCGACGTGACCCAGCGGCTTTCTCGCGAGCTCCGCGTGCGCGCGATGGCCGGCGCGGGCGACGTGCTCGCCGACGTGCTCATGGGACCGCTCCGTCAGGTCGCCGCGATGTACCTCCAGGGCGTTCCCACGGCCCCCGCCGCCGCGCCCGCCGACCCCGTGGCGCTGCCCGCGACGCAGGTCATCGACGCGCTGCGCGCCGCCGCGGCGGGCACGGCGACCGAGGCCGCGCCGGTCGAGACGAGCTCAGGCTGAGCGCGACCTCCCCCCACGTCCCGCGCGCTCCGGGGCGCCCCTCAGCCGCACGGGCGAGTGGCCATGGTTGCATCGATCTCAGCCGCTCGACCCCCTCGCTCATGAGGGGGCGCGCGGCTCGTCACCGTCGCGTGGGGTGAGCTCGCGCCGTGACGGAGGCTCGCGCGAGGCCCGAACATGCAACGAGGGCGGGGGGAGCCGATCAGCTCCGTCCCGCCCTCGCTACACGGCGCGCGCGCCGCTCGGAGACATGTTGAATGGAGGCGCCGGGAGTCGAACCCGGGTCCGCAAGCGCTCGGCGTGGACCTCTACGCGACGTAGTCGATGATTGATTCTCTGCTCCCCGTACCGCTCATCGACAGGCATACCGGGGCGCGCCCCCACCCAGTTTTCTCACTCCTCGCGTGGGTGGTCCCACGAGGAGCCAGCGCGTTCATTACGCCAACATGGGACTACGCGCGGACTCCCATATTGACGCGCTCAGGGGATCAGGCCGCCAGAGCGTAGTCGAGTGCGTTATCGTTCGCGACTCTTGTTTCCACAGTATTTACGCCGTTATGGCCCGGCGGTCGCGCCATCACACACGTCACAACCCACGTCGAAACCGTTACGCCCCCGTTGGGAGAACCCGGGGTGTCGGCGGGGGGCGACCTGACGCCGCCCGTCGACTCGACGCGCTCAAGGCGGCGACCATCGACGCCTCGAACGGGCCTAAGTGTCACCACCCTGACGTGGCGCGTCAACACGACGGCGGAATTTTGCTAAAGATGGCGCCCTCTGGGTCCGATACTGATCCTGATCGGTGGGCGTTCGGCGCGTGTGCGCTCCGCGCGCTCGGATCTCCAGTGCCCTCGCGCTCGGCGACGGGCGAAGGAATTAGGCGATGTCCGGCGCAACTCCCCCCTCGAAGAAAGAACAGCTCCAACGGCTCTTGAAGCACGGGAGCGTGTTCGTGCACCTCGACCCGCGCCGCGACGGGGTGGTGGTGCCCTCGTGGCTCGCGACCAAGCCGCAGCTCGTGCTGCAGCTCGGGCTGAACTTCGCGATCCCGATCCCCGACCTCGAGGTCGACGACGTGGGCGTGCGGTGCACCCTGTCGTTCAACCGCGCGCCCTTTCTGTGCGAGCTGCCCTGGTCGGCGGTCTACGCGCTGGTGGCCGAAGACGGGCAGGTCACGGTGTGGCCCACGGAGCTCCCCGCGGAGCTGGTGCCTTCAGAGGCTCCCGTGCGCAAGAGCCCTCCCTCCCCGCGCTCTCAGCGCCCGAAGGCGACGGTGCCGCCGAAGCCGCGGGTCTCGATGGTCCCGCCGATGGAGACCGCGGACCCGAGCGTGAGCGTTTCCCCTCCGCCCGCGGCGCCCGATGATCTCCTCGGCACGCCCTCCGAGAACCGCGCCGCCCGCGGCAACGACTCGGTCACCATGCTCCCGCCCGAGCCCGAGTCCCCTGAGGCCCCCGAGGTCCCCGAGGCGCCCAAGCCCTCACGCCGCTCGCTCCCGCCGTACCTCCGCGTCGTGAAGTGACGTGGGGTTGATCGCGGTTTGCTGAAAAGCTGACGGCACCCTCACCACGCGCAATGCTCCCTCCTGACGGAAGCTCCGCCTCGGGCCGCGACGCTGCGGCCCTGGCGGCGACGCCGACGTCCACTCTGAACGCGGCCCGCGGGCCGCTCACGGCGAGGAACGTTCAAGCGATGGAATCGATGGGCACCATGCGAGACCTCGAGCAGATCCAGGAGCGCGACGACGCGGGCAACGCGTCGCGACTCATGTCCCTCGCCCTCGGCGGCCTCGCCCTGGCCTGCGTGCTCTTCGCGGTCGGGGTGATGGTCGGACGCGAATCGGGCGACCCCCGGCCGCAGCGTCAGGCGGATCCCCTGGAGAGCCTCGACCGCCTCGACCGCGCCTCGCGCAGCGAGAACGCCGCGGCGATGACCTGGCCCGAGCGGCTGACCGGTCCCGCGGTCGCGCCGAGCACGGCGGCGCCGGCGACGGCCCCTGGCGCCGCGGCGGTGAATCCGTCGACGGTGCTCGGCGCAGCCCCCGCCGCGCCGAGCCTCGCCGACCCGTCGAACCGCCCCGTGCTGCTGGGCCCGCAGCCGCCGGCCGCGACCGCGGCGGGCCTGGGCATTCGCCTGCGCGACGGGACCATCCCTGGCGACACCCCCGGCGTCGCCGTGGGCACGCCCGCGCAGCCCGGCAGCGAAGGCGCCTACTCGGTGCAGGTGAGCTCCTTCAGGAACCTCCCGCACGCGCAGAACTTCGCCCAGCAGCTCCGGCAGCGGGGACACCGCGCCTTCGTCGCCGCTCCGGCCACCGACCGGAACAACAACGTCTGGCACCGCGTACGCATCGGCCCCTTCGCCTCGCACCGCGACGCGTCGGTCTTTCGCGCGGCCTTCGAGCAGCGCGAGCACCTGCCGACCATCGTGGTGCGCCGCGAGCCCACCCCCGCGCGAGCCGCCCAGCCCGCGGCGGCCGCCCAGCCCGCGGCGGCCGCCCAGCCCGCCGCGCATTGACCCGCCCTCGAGACATTGCCTGTCTCGCCAGTTACTTGCACATCCGTTCAGCCACCGCTACACGTCTCCTGAGAGACGGGTGACCGACCCAACGCACACCCCACTCGGAGGACGGGTCATGAGCAAGAACGGAATGTCTGAATTCATTCGAGAAGCGATTCGCGAGAAGGCCACGCGTGACCTCATCGCGCTCAACCAGCGGGCGCACGCCTTCGGCGGCATCGACCGGTCGCGCGACGCGTTGTTCACGGTCGCGGGCGACCTCGCCACGGCGACCTCGGCGGTGTCGGCGGTGTCGGCCGACGCGGCCGTCGCGTCGAAGTTCAAGAAGCTCCGCAAGCTGATCGACGACGCGCACGTGATCGCGACGGAGATCGCCGACGCGCTCGGCACCGACGCGCAGCGCGAGAGCCTGAACGCGCAGCGCGAGGCCGTCACCGAGGCGCTACGCGCGGCGGGGATCGATCCGCAGTCGTTGTCTGAGAACCCCGCCTCGTCCTGAGGCGGCTGAGGGAAGAGACCCCGCGACGCCGCGTCAGCGTCGCGGGGTGAGGCTCACATGAGCTCCCAGCCGAGGAGGATCGTCAGGGACTGCACGACGGTGCCGCCCATGAACGTGGTGTGCCCGCCGAGGCCCACGCGGAAGCCCGCGCGCCGGTAGGGGCTCTGCTCGGCCGAGGGCATGAGGTTGAAGGCGATGCGGCTCTGGATGCCAAAGAACGTGCCCGCAGCGCCGACACAGGTCGAGCTGCTGCTCCCTCCGCAGACCGAACCAATGCCGATGTCCGCCGACGGACCGATCCCGAACGAGACGATGTCGTTGAGGGTGTACTCGAACATCGCGGCGTTGCCCCAGATGATCGAGGCTCCGGCGACGTCGGTCCCGCCGGGGCTGCGCCCCGAGACGAAGCCGATGGGCAGGTCGGTCTGGTAGTAGATCGCGATCTGGTCGTTGAGCTGCCAGCCGAGGCGCATCGACGCGCTCAGGTTGAAGCCCGAGGTGTAGTCCATGAACTGCCAGCCCGCGCCGCCGTCGATGCCGTAGCGAAAGCGACCGACGTTGCCGCGGCGGGCCGAGGGGCGCGCCAGCACCAGCTGCTGCTGCTGGTAGACCACCGGCTGCTGCTGGTAGACCACCTGCGGCTGCTGCTGGTAGACCACCTGCGGCTGCTGATACACCGGGGGAGGCTGGGCGTAACCCGTCGCGCCGACCGAAATGCCCGCCTGCCCCTGCACGACGACCTGCGCCTCGGCCGCGCCTCCCGCCGACACCACGGCGCCCAGAATCGCCGAACACGCGGCGAGCATCGCGAGCCTTCGCGACTGATTCTTCGTCATCCCCATGGAAACTTCACTCCTTGCTCAGCCCTCACCACGCGAGGTCGGCGGGATCATATACGCCCGAGCAGGGGAACAATACTCACGAGAAAGTAACGGAGAAGGTCGTCAGGGGGCCGCGATGGCGTTGGTCAGGGCGTTGAAGAACCTCGACCGCGCGCTCGCCTGGAGGGTGCCCGCGTGGCGAAACATCACGCGCCCCTCGCGGCTGAGCACCATCACGTAGCTCACCCCAGGCCGAAACCGGTAGGCGCGCGCCATGTTCCCCGACCAGTCGATGAGCACCTCGGTGCGCTGCTGGCGCGCGATGTCGACCACCGCGTCACGGGCGTAGCCCATCGCGGGCCAGAAGTTGAACCCCGAGAGGTTCGCCACGGGCACCACCGACACCGCGCTGGCCAGGCCCTGCGCCCGCACCCGATCTTCGAGCTCGCGCTTGAGCACGTCGTTCTGATGGTTCGAGTCGCGGTCTTCGTAGACAATCACCACCGCGCGGCCGAGGTAGTTTCGCAGGTGACGGGTCGCGCCGCTGCTGCCCTCGCAGGTGAACTCGGGCGCCATCGGCAGCGCCGGCGCGGGCGGCGGAGCGGGCGGCGTAGGGGTCGCCGCGGGCGCGGGGGCCGCGGGAGGCGCCGCGTCGGACGGGCTCGGCTCGGGGTCTGCCCACGCCGACGAGGCGAAGAGGCAGGCCGAGAGGAGCGCCAGGCTGATTCGCGGGGAGGGTCGTGCCATCGGAGTCTGGGATGACTCTAGCGCGGCCGTGGCTTCACCGTCGGCGAATACTCCCCCCGCAGCGCGCGCTCGATGACCGTACGCGAGAGCGCCAGGTCGCCCTCGATGACGATCCCCCCGCGCATCAGCACCCGCGGCGCCACCGCGGCCACCGCCGCGCCGCCCACGAACCACGGCAGGCCCTCGCACTCGTCGGCGTAGGCGTCGGTGAGGGCGCGCACGCGCTGCACGTCTGGCGCGAGGGTGATCGAGAGCCCCACCGCGCGCGGCGACATGCTCCGCACCGCGTCGCCCAGCGCCGTCGGCGGGACCCTGGCGCCGAGATCCACCGACCGGATGCCCCAGGACGCGAGACGAATCGCGACGCCGTGCATCCCAAGCGCGTGGTCCTCGTCTTCGAAGCACGCGAGCAACACCAGCGGGAGGCTCCCGTCGGGTTGGACCATCCTCGCGACGTCGCGGGTGACGGCCCCCACGGCGGCCGAGGCGAGGTGCTCCTGCGCGACGCTGAGCTCGCCCTCGGCCCAGAGCTCGCCGATGGTGCGCATCAGCGGCGCGAACACGCGCTCGTGCACCACCGCCGCGGGGCCCAGGTACGCGGCGCGCGCGGCCTCGGCATGCACCGCCGCGGCGTCGTAGGCCTGAACCGCGTCGAGGATCCGCGTGATCGACTCCTGATAGATGTCGACCGGCGCGTGCTCCTCGGGCTCCTGCGCGGAGCTCCGAACCTCGCGCGCCGCCTGGCTGATCGCGACGCCGCTCGCGCTGAGGTCGCGGAGCTTGCGCACCATCTCCACGTCGCGAACGCTGTAGAGCCGGTACGCCGACTCGCTGCGCGCGGGCTGCGGGATGCCGTACCGGCGCTCCCACGCCCGGAGCGTCGCGGCGGGCACGCCGGTGAGCTCGGCGACCCTCTGGATGCGGTAGCGTCCGCTTTCGTCGTCCACGGTGAGAGCGGTGATGGCACCACATCTGATTCACTGAGTCCATGCGGCATTTCCGAGCTCAACGCTCGCGAGGCCGCGGTACACACCCCAACGAGGGACGCATTCTCATGAGCGACAAGGCGACGCCTGCGGGCGCGAAGGCGGTGGTCATCGGCAGCGGATTCGGCGGGCTCGCCGCGGCGGTGCGCCTCGGCGCCCGGGGCTACGAGGTCACCGTGGTCGAGCGCAACGACCAGCTCGGGGGGCGCGCGCGCGTGCACGACCTCGAGGGGTACATCTTCGACGCGGGCCCGACGGTGGTCACCGCGCCCTTTCTCTTCGAAGAGCTCTGGACCCTCTGCGGCAAGACGATGTCCGACGACATCGACATGCGGCCGGTCGACCCGTTCTACAGCATCCGCTTTCACGACGGCGCGGTGTTCAATTACAACGGCGACCCCGAGCAGATGCGCCGCGAGGTCGCGCGCTTCAGCCCCGGCGACGTCGAGGGCTACGACCGCTTCGTGCGCGCCTCCGAGGAGATCTTTCGCGTGGGCTTCGAGCAGCTGGCGCACGTGCCCTTCCCCACCCTCGGGTCGATGCTGCGCATCGTGCCCGACATGGTGAAGCTCGAGAGCTACCGCACGGTGTACGGCCTGGTGTCGAAGTTCCTCCGCGACGACCGGCTGCGCCAGGTGATGAGCTTTCACCCGCTGCTCGTGGGCGGCAACCCCTTCTCCACCACGTCGATCTACACGCTGATCGCGTTCCTCGAGCGCAAGTGGGGCGTGCACTTTCCCATGGGGGGCACGGGCAAGCTGGTGCAGGGCATCGCGCGGCTCATCGAGGGACAGGGCGGCACCCTGCGCACCCACGCGGAGGTGAAGCAGATCCTCGTCGAGGGCGGCCGCGCCCGGGGCGTCGAGCTCGCGTCGGGGGAGCGCCTCGAGGCCGACGTCGTCGTCTCCAACGCCGACACCGCGTGGACCTACCGCTACCTCATCGCCCCCGAGCACCGTCGCCACTGGACCGACGCGCGCATCGAGCGCATGCGCTACTCGATGTCGCTCGTGGTCTGGTACTTCGGCACCAAGCGCAAGTACCCCGACGTGGCCCACCACACGATCATGCTCGGGCCGCGCTACAAGGAGCTGCTCGAGGACATCTTCGAGCGCAAGGTGCTGGCCGACGACTTCTCGCTCTACCTGCACCGCCCCACGGCGACCGACCCCTCGATGGCGCCCGACGGCTGCGAGGCGTTCTACGTGCTCTCGCCGGTGCCCCACCTCGACTCGGGGGTCGACTGGGCGAAGCGCGCCGAGCCCTACCGCAAGGCCATCGCGCGCTACCTCTCCGAGACCGTGCTCCCCGACCTCGAGGACAACCTCACCGTGAGCCACATGATCACCCCGCAGGGCTTTCAAGACGAGCTGCTGTCGTTCAAGGGCGCGGCCTTCGGCGTCGAGCCCGTGCTCACCCAGAGCGCGTGGTTTCGCCCGCACAACGCGAGCGAAGACGTCGAGGGGCTGTACCTCGTCGGCGCCAGCACCCACCCCGGCGCGGGGATGCCCGGCGTGCTCTCGTCGGCGCGCGTGCTCGACAGCGTGGTCCCCGATGCGCGACGGGGCTGAGCGTCACGCCGAGGACGTGGCGCGGTGCCGCGAGATCCTGCGCGCGGGCTCCAAGAGCTTCTACGCCGCGTCGCTGTTTCTCCCGTCGAGGGTGCGCGGTCCGGCCTCGGTGATCTACGCCTTCTGCCGCGTCGCCGACGACGCCGTGGACCTGGTGTCTCCCGCGAAGGCGCCCGCGGCCCTGGAGCGCATGCGCGCGAGGCTCGAGCGCGTGTACGCCGACCGCCCCGACGACCACCCGGTCGATCGCGCGCTCTCCGTCGTCGTGCAGCGCGCGCGGCTGCCTCGCGAGGTGCCCGAGGCGCTGCTCGAGGGCTTTCAGTGGGACGTCGACGCCCGCTCGTACGAGAGCCTCGACGAGCTGCTCGGGTACTGCGCGCGCGTGGCGTCGACCGTGGGCGTGATGATGACCCTGCTGATGGACCGCCGCGACCACGGCGTGATCGCCCGCGCGTGCGACCTCGGCGCGGCGATGCAGCTCACCAACATCTGCCGCGACGTCGGTGAAGACGCGCGCAACGGCAGGGTGTACCTCCCCCACGCCTGGCTGCGAGAGGTGGGCGTCGAGCCCGAGGCCCTCGTCGCGCGCCCCGTGCACAGCGAGGCCCTCGGCGCGGTGGTGGCCCGCGCCCTCGCCGAGGCCGACGCGCTCTACCGACGCGCGGACCTCGGCGTCGCGATGCTCCCCCGCGACTGCCGCGTCGCGATCCGCGCGGCGCGGCTGCTCTACAGCGAGATCGGAGCCGTGGTGCGGCGGCGCGGCGACGACGGCGTGACCTCTCGGGCGGTGGTCTCGATCGGGCGCAAGCTCTGGCTCCTGGGCCGCGCGAGCTTCGCGGCGTTCAGCCCCTCCGCGGCGCCTGCGCCGAGCGACCCGCCGCCCCTCGACGCCGTGAGGTTCCTGCTCGACCCGGTGACGCCGTGACGGCGCTCGACGAGGCCCGCGCGAGGGTGCGCGACGCCGCTGGAGACGAGCTCGTCGAGCGCCTCGAGCACCTCGACCGCTCGCGCGCTTCGCGCCCGCGGGACGACCGCCCTCCCCCGGCGCCCGACGCGCGCGCCGCCGTCGACTGCGACGTGGCGCTGGTGGGCTCGGGGCTCTCGACGCTCTACGCCGTCACCCTCGCCGCGCGGGGCTTGAAGGTCGCCGTCTTCGACCGCGCCCGCGCCGCCGTGGCGCACCGCGAGTGGAACGCCAGCGGGCCCGAGCTTCGACGACTCGTGCGCGCGGGGATCACCGACGACGCGGGCCTCGAGGAGATGATCGTCTCGCGCTACGACCACGGCGTGTGCCGCTGGCACGGCGGCGGGACCTACCCCGTGCGCGACGTGCTCGACCACGCGATCGACGCCTCGACGCTGCTCACCCGCGCGCGGGAGCGGGCGAGGCCATGGGCGTGCGCTTCTACGACGGCCAGGCGCTGGTGGGCCACCGCGGCGCGGGGAGGCCGCGTGGCGCTGCGCTTTCAAGGCGCCGAGGGCGTGTTGGACCTCGTCGCGAGGGCGATGGTCGACGCGCGCGGCGCGAGCTCGCCCTCGGCGACCGCCGACCTCGTGTGCCCCACCGTCGGGGGCGTGCTCACCGGCCTCGAGGAGGGTGACGCGCCCGAGCAGATGAACCCCAGGGTGGGTGATATCCTCGTGACGACCGAGCACGTCGAGGAGGGGAGGCAGCACATCTGGGAGGGCTTTCCCGGGAGGGCCGGAGAGACCACGGTGTACCTGTTCTTCTACGACCGCGCCGAGCGGGTGGGCGACGGGGCGCTGATGCGGCTCTACGCGCGGTTCTTCGCGCGCCTCGGTCGCTACAAGCGCGGCGACGCGCGGCTGGAGCGGGCGACCTTCGGGATGATCCCCGGGTGGTCGCGCCTGACCCCCGCGCCGCGGTCCCCCTCGCCGCGGGTGGTGCTCGTGGGCGACGCCGCCGCGCGGCAGAGCCC
Organism: Polyangiales bacterium; assembly: GCA_041389885.1. Taxonomy (GTDB): domain Bacteria; phylum Myxococcota_A; class Polyangia; order Polyangiales; genus JAWKRB01. The sequence continues at coordinate 85,395 of JAWKRB010000016.1, forward strand.
CCTGACCTACTGCGGGTTCGGCGCGACGCTGCGCTCCCTCGACCCCGCGAGCGACGCGATCGTGAGGGTCGTCGAGGGCGCCGACGGGCGCGACGCCGCGGTCGACGACGCGGCGGTGCACGCGGCGACCGGCGCGCTCGCGCACATGATCGCCTCGCCGCCCCGCGACCCCGCCGCGCTCAACCGGCTGCTCGACGCGGCCTTCGGCACGCTCCACGAGATGGGCCAGGAGCCCTTCGCCGCGCTGCTCCGCGACGAGATGAGCGCCCGCGACATCGTGCGCTTTCTCTCGCAGACCTCGGTGAAGGTCCCCGCGGTGTACCCCGAGGTGTTTCGGGTGCTGGGCGCGCGCGGGGTAGGACGCTGGGGCGCGGGCATCGCGCGGGGCCTGCTCGGGTGATCCCGTCGCAGAAGTCGCGGGCGTTCTCCTGGTGGTTCTCTCGCCACGCCCAGCGCCGCATCGAGGACGCGTTCTCGAGCGCTCGCGTGGCCGGCCTCGAGCACGCCCGCGAGGCGCTCCGCGCGGGCCCCTTCGTGGCCGTCTCGAACCACACCTCGTGGTGGGACCCGCTCACGGTCCTCTGGCTCACCCACCGCGTCCTGGGCGCCGACCTCTACGCCCTGATGAACGCCGCGAACCTGCGTCGCCTGCCCTTCTTCGGCCTCGTAGGCGCCGTCGGCGTCGACCGCGAAGCGCCCGGAGACGGCGCCCTCGCGACGGCCGAGGCGGTGCGGCTCCTCGACGCGCCCCGCCGCGTGGTGTGGGTCTTCGCCCAGGGCGATGAGCGAGCGATCTCGCTGCGCCCCTTGGGCTTTCGTCGCGGCTCGGCCGAGGTCTCGCGCGCGTCCCAGGCCCCCGCGGTGCCCTTCGCGCTGCGCTACGAGCACGGCGCCGAGGAGCGTCCGATGCTGCTCGTTCGCGTGGGCGCGCCCATCGCCCCCACGCACGACGCCGTCGCCCTGCGCGAGGCCCACGAGCAGGCGGTCACGGCGCTGCTCGACCGCGTCGACGCCGACCTGCGCGCGGCGGACCTCGCTGCGTACGAGACGCTGCACGCCCGCGGTCCGAGCGCGCTAGGCGTGCTGGCCGAGGGTTGCCTGTCGGTGATGACCCGGCCCTTCGCGAAGGTCCCGCGGCGCTAGCGAAGGTCGAAGAGACCCGGGAGCACCTCGCCGCTGCGTCCGCGAACGAAGTGCTCGAAGACGCCCACGTTCTCGGGCGGATCGAGGTTCACCAGCCACGTCTCGGCCCCCATCGCGCGGGCGCGCTCGACGAGTCCCGCGGCGGGGTACACCGCGCCGGAGGTCCCCGCGGCGAGAAAGATCCAGCGGCCCCTCGAGGCGCGGCGCATGAACGACTCGATGCGCATGAGGTCTGCGGGCTCGAGGGCCTCGCCGAACCACACGATGTGCGGGCGCAGCAGCCCGAAGTCTCCCCGCGCGTCGCACTCGCCGCATCCCGGGACCTCGCCCTCGGCGTACACGGTTCGGTCCTCGACGGGGCCGTGGCCGCAGAGGGCGCCGCGGCTCATGAAGAGGTTGCCGTGCATCTCGACCACGCGCTCGCTGCCCGCGTCGCGGTGCAGCCCGTCGACGTTCTGCGTCGCCAGGAGAAAGCGGTCGCCCAGCCTCGCCTCGAGCGCCGAGAGCGCCTCGTGGCCGGGGTTCGGGCGGCAGCGCGACGCCCCCTCGCGCCGCTGCGAGTAGAAGCGCCACACCAGCACGGGGTCGGCCACGAAGCCCTCGTACGAGGCCACCTGCTCGACCGCGTGGTTCTCCCAGAGGCCGTTCGCGTCGCGAAAGGTCGGGATCCCGCTCTCCGCCGAGACCCCCGCGCCCGTGAGCACCAAGACCCGCGTGTCTGCGTCGACGACGATGCGATCCATCGCCGAGTGCTAGCACAACCCTCTCGTGACAGTCTACGTCACACTGGCCGCGCGTTCCCCTTCGTCGGGTGCTACGAAGGGGGAGATGAAGGGAGGGTCGGAGATGCGACGATTTCCAGCGGAGAACGACGACGGCGACGAGGTGGTGGAGGTCGAGGTGCGGGCGGCGCGCGGGGGCGCCACGGTGCGGGTTCGCTCGCTGCGCACGCGGGCCGCGCTGCTCTCGATACGGTGCCCCGACGACGAGGCCACGGCCTTCGCGGTGCTGTGCGCCGAGCGGTACTGCGCCGAGCGCGCGCTGCCCCTGGTGATGCGCGCCCGTCGGGCCGCGTAGCGACGCCGCGTTGACAGGGGCGGGCGAAGCGCCGCAGAACGCTGGCGCGGGGAGCCGCGCCGCCAACGAAGCGTCGGCGGCGGGTGTCAGCGACCCGAGAGGTGTTCGTATGAGATTCAAGCTTCGTGACATGCACGCGGCGCTCGCCGCGCTCGCCGCGCTCGCCGCCGCGCAGGGCTGCGCCCGCGGCCCCGCGGTGATCACCGACTCCACGCTCCCGATTCGCAGGGTGGTGGTCTATCGCAACGGCGTCGGCTACTTCGAGCGCCAGGGGCACGTCGAGGGGAGCCGCATCGGCTTTCGGGTGCAGCAGGGCGACGTCGGAGACTTTCTCGCGACGCTGGCGGTGATGGAGCGCGGCGGCTCGAGCGTGCGCGCCGCGGCCTTTCCGATGCCCGCCGAGGCCGTCGAGGGAGGGCCCACGCCGAGCCCCACCGACCGCCGCACCGTGTCGCTCTCTCTCGATGGGAGGGACCACGACCTGGTGGTCGGGTACACCGTCGAGACGCCGATCTGGCGCCCCTCGTACCGGCTGATCTTCGGCGAGGGCGGGCAGGCGCAGGTGCAGGCTTGGGGCATCGTGCAGAACGTCTCGGGGGAGGACTGGCACGACGTGCAGCTCGCGCTGGTCTCGGGCGCGCCGGTGTCGTTTCGCTCTGAGCTGGCGACCGCGGTGATCCCCACGCGCCCGGTGGTGACCGACCGCGGGGCGGTGATCGACAGCGTGCCGCAGGGCGAGACCACCCTCGCCCAGGACGAGGCGCCCCCGCCGCCGCCCCCTGCGCCCGTGGCGACCCCCGCCGCCGAAGGCGTCCTCGACTCGCTCGACGACGCGGGCGCCAGCAACTCCCCGGGACTCGGGCGTGGAGCCGGGGGCCTGCGCGCCCGCAGGGCTTCGGCGAGGCCCTCCGCGGCGCCGATGCCGGCGAGCAACACCGCGAGGTTCGCGGCGAACACCCGAGAAGCCTCGACGCGGTCGGCGGCGACGCAGGCCCCGCGCAACCTCGCCTCCCTCGCCGCGCTCGCGGTGCAGGGCGGCGCGACGCGCTACGACCTCCCGCAGCGGGTGACGGTCCCCGATCACAGCGCGACGATGGTGATGCTGGTGGCGCGTGAGATCCCTGGCTCGCGCACCTACCTCTTCGCCCCCGACCCCGGCGTCGCGGCGTCGAGCAGCCACCCCTTTCACGTCGCGCGCTTTGAGAACCGCACCGGCGCGCTGCTCGAGCGCGGCCCCATCGCGATCTTCGAGCACGGGGCGTTCCTCGGGCAGGGGATGCTCGAGACCCTCCCCGACGCGGCGTCGGCGACGGTCCCCTTCTCGCTGGAGCGCGCCATCGCCGTCGAGTCGTCGTCGAACTGGAACACCGAGGGCCAGCGCCTCGTGCGCATCCAACGCGCCCAGGTGAGCATCGAGCGCTACAACGTGCGCCGCACGACCTGGCGGGTTCGCAACGGCCTCGAGGCCGAGACCCGGGTGATCGTGCGGCAGTCCCTCGACGGCGCGCGCCTCTTCGAGCCGCCGCAGGGCACCGAGGAGTCAAACGGCAACGCCCTGGTCCCCGTGACGGTGCCGGGCCACGGGAACGCCGAACAGGTCGTCGTCACCCGCTCCGCCTTCACCCAGAACCTCCCCTTCGACCACGAGCAGTCCGTGCTCGCCATCGAGGCCTACCTCAACCAGGGCCACGCGCCGGCCGCCGTCGCCACCACCCTGCGCACCGCCCTCGACATGCGACGGCAGCTCCAGGAGCTCCGAACGTCTCGCGACGCCGCGGTGCAGCGCCGCGACGACCTCCAGCGCAACGCCGAAGAGACCCGCGGCAACCTCCGCGCGATCGAGCGCAACCCCTCCGCGGCCGACCTGCGCGCGCAGCTCACCTCGCGGCTCAGCCGCGTCGCGACCGAGATCGACCAGGCCACCCGTCGCATCGTCGAGCTCGACACCCAGATGAGCGAGCGAAACGTGCGCCTCGTCGAGGCCCTGCGCGAGCTCTCCTTCGAGGCCGCTCCCCCCACGGGGAGCGACGCGCCCACGCCCCGCCCGGTGCGCTGACCCCGCCCTCCCCCTCCGCCCGGGTCCTCTGGGGGGCTCCGATCCCCCCAGAGCCCCTCGGGACCCCGATCAGCGCAGGAAGCGTCGGCGCGCGGCGCCCGCCTGCGCCGAGCGATCCCACCCGAGAGGCGCGGCCTCGACCAGCGCGATCACGCTGCGCCGCAACGCGTTGGGATCACCCAGACGAACCGCGCGCGCCAGGCGCTCGAGGTCTTCAGCGAGGCCGACGACCGCGCCGCCGTGGGGGGCGGTGAGCAGCGCGAGGGCCACCGCCGCCCACGTCGCCTCGTCGCCCGCGAGCCCCGGGAGGCGCGCCCGGAGCGTGGCCGCCGTGCGCTTGAGCTCCGCGCGAAAGTCGCCCTCGCGGGGGGTGTGCCCGCGAGAGACCAGCGCCGCCACCGCGGCGAGGGTGCCCCCGAGGTCGCCGAACAACCCGTCGGCCCCCTGCGCGAGGAGCAGCGCGCGGAGCGCCGAGGCGTCGTCGGCGGGCGAGTCGGCTCGAGGCGCCGCGGGGGCGGGGGCGGGCGTCGCGTCGGCGATCTTCGCGAACTCCTCCCGGTCCTCGAAGGGGGCGGCGAGCTCGGCCTCGGGCTCGGGCGGGGCGAGGAGCTGGGCGATGCTCCTGGCGGCGCGACGCAGCGGCCCGCCCTTCGACTTCTTGGGCGACGGGGGCGGCGCGCCCGGGGGCACGCCGAGGCTCGCCATCGGCGCGGCAGCGTAGGCCATCGCCCCCCCGATCGCAGCCGCGGTGAGGGCATCAGGGCCCGAGTCGTCGAACTCGCGGGGCATGGGGTACGACACCGGCACCCGCGCCTCGACCGCGCGCCCTCCGCCGGCGGGGTCGACCCCGAGGAGGGAGGTGCGCCGGGTGATCAGACCGTACCCCGCGCCGAGGGCCTCGAGGGCCTCGTCGTCGGCCGGGTCGAAGCGGTAGGTGAGCCTCCGCGCGCGGAGAGACGCCCAGCGGGCGTGCGCCTCGTTCATGGCAGGGACGGCGTCGAGGGAGATCGTATGGGTTCGAACGACCCCGTCGGGTCCGCGCCCCTGGAGCTCGAGCGCGTCGCCCTTCTGGGCTTCGCCGCGCCAGCCGAAGGTGAAGGGCGCGCCGGCGTAGAGGTCCCACCGGCGGGCGGGCTCGAGCTCGAGGGGCGGGAGGCGCTCGCCGCCTCGCAGCACGCGGGCCTCGACGCTGGTCCACAGCGGCGCGTCGAAGGCGCTCTTCAGGCGCTGAATGGCGCGCTCGAGGTCCTCGTCGCTGGAGACGGGGGTGTAGGTCCCTCCCCCGAGCTCGGCGAGCTCGCCGAGGAGCGCGTGGTCAACCGAATCGCCGATGCCCAGCACGTGCACCCTGGTGTTCACCAGCGCCTCACGCGCCGCGCGGAGCACCCCCGCGGCGTTGGCGACGTCGCCGTCGGTCATGAACAGCACGATGCGCAGCCGCGCCGAGCGATCGGGCTCGAAGCGCTCCTTCCACGCGATCTTCGCGCCCTTGAGGGCGTCGCCGAGCACCGAGGTCAACGCCGCCGACGCCTCGGTGCCGCCGCGCGCCGTGAGCGCCGTGGCGAAGCGGTCTGCCTGCGCGAGGGACTCGTCGGTGAACGGCACGGGGGTCGACGCGAGGGCCTCCAGGCGGTCGTCGAAGGCGATGAGGTTGAAGCGGTCCTGCGCGCCCAGCGCCCGGAGGCTGCCGCGCACGGCGCGCTTCGCCGCCTCCATGGGTCGGCCCTCCATCGAGCCCGAGCGGTCGACGAGAAAGAGCACCGTGCGCGGCGTCGTGGGACCCTCGTCGGCGAAGCGCCCCGGCGTGACCGTCGCCAGGGTGCACGGCCCGAGCCCGTCGGGGCCGGCGGCCTCGGACCTTCGAAGCGTGATCCGCGCGTCGCCCTCGACGCGATCAAGGACCTCGACGATGAGGTCCCGGTCCAGCGGGGCGTCTTCGACCCGCAGCACCGCGTCGCTCCCCTGCTCCGCGACCTGCGTGGCGTGCGAGACACAGCGGACCTGCGAGGGCCCGACGCCCCGGAGGGTGATCGTCACGTCGGCGCGGGCGCCCGAGGCGGCGCGGGGCCGCGCCAGCGCGGCGGACTCGGTGGCGCTGAGCGCCGCGGGGTCTTCGACGTACCTCGGCATGTACGTCAGCGGAACGACCACCCGGTGCCCTTCGGACGTCGGCAGGGCGTTGTGGAGCAGGGTGAGCGAGACCTGCACGTCGTCGCCCGGCTCGATGGGCGCGAGGCGCACCCGCGCGAAGTCTTCGCCCTCCCCTCGCCCAGCACCGCCGCGCGGCCCCGGCGCACCGCCGCCTCGTAGGCTCCGCGCGCGGCCTCCCTCCCGCGCACCGCGCCGTCGAGGGCGCGCTGCCCCCAGCGGGCCTGCAGCGCCTGCACCGACGCGAAGGGCGGCAGGGGGATCACCAGGTCGGCCTCGATGGCCGCGCCCGTGCCGTTGTGAAACACCGCCACGGCGCGGGTGGTCACGAAGGGGCCGTCGACGACGAGCTCGAACTCCGTGCGGCGCAAGGGGATGTGCGCGCCGTCGGCGGTGAGGGTGATCGGGCGGAGGGTGTCGGGGTCGCCTGCGGGCATCGCGCGCTCCTTGCGTGAAGGGTCGTTCGGGGGGATGTGCCGGGTTCGGGTCGGCAGCATACGATCGCGCCGGGGGCTCATTCTTGGATCGCGGGGCCGCGGGCGGCTTTCGGCGCGCCGGGCGGCGTGCGAGCATCGACGGATGAAGCGAAGCCCGACCGCCCCGCCGCTGGACCCAGAGCGCCTCGCGAGGATTCGCGGGCGCGTGCTGGTCACCCTGGCCGCGGGGAGCCTCGCCGCGGTGGGGTGCGACCGGACGCCGGATCACACGCTCAACCGACCGGTGACGGTGCACCCCCCGGCGCCACCCAGGGCGCCCGCTCCGCCCGTGACGGCGGACAGCGGGGCGATCCCCTACGAGCCCGAGGAGGGCCACAGCGTCAACGAGCCGCCGGCGCCGCCGAGGCCCGTGGTGGTCGACTCGGGCATCGCGCCGGTGCGCGTGACGCCGGGGCTGGAGGGCATCCAGATGCCGCGGCACACGTCGAACCCGCCGGCGCCGGTCATGCCGAGGCTGCCTCCGGGCAACGGATGAGCTCCTGGTCGCTGCCCCGGGGCACCTCGTCGCGGCTGCTCGAGACCCTGCACCGGCGCTTTCTCGACGACCGCCGCCCGACCATCCCCTGGGACCGCCTGGACCCCGCGGTGCTTGACGACGAGGGTCGAGAGACCGCCCGCCGCGCGTGGTCCGCGCGGGTCGACGCCGAGTACCGCTCGATGGTGGTCTTCGGCGAGCTCATCGCGCGGCTCCCCGAGGCGGGCGTCGCCCTGGAGGCGAGCTGCGCGGCCTCCAGGCTCCTGCAGGACGAGGCGCGGCACACCGAGCTCTGCGCCCGCGTCGCTGAGGCCCTGGGCGGTCACCCCGAGGCCCGCTTCGACGCGTCGGAGCTGCGCCTCGTCGACGACCTCCCGGCGCACCTCTTCGTCGCCCGTTGGACCGCCTCGATGTGCTGCGTGGGTGAGGCCGCGAGCGTGGGGCTCCTCCAGGTGCTGGCGTCGCGGGCGACCGACCCCTGCGTGAAGGTCGTGCTCGACATCCTGCTGCGCGACGAGGTGCTCCACGACCGCTTCGGCTGGGCGCTCGCGGCGGAGGTCATTCCGAGGCTCACCGACGACGAGCGCGAGTGGCTCGCCGCCGACCTGGCCTTCGCCTTCGCGCACTACGACCGGGTCGACGCCGCGTGCATGCGCCCCGACGGCGCGCCGATGCCCGAGGAGACCCTCGCCGAGCGAGATCGTTGGAGCACGAACAACCTTGGGCTCGCCTCTCGCGCGAGCTTCGCGAGGGCGTTCTACGAGCGGCTGGACGGGGTGATCCTCCCCGGGCTACACGCGCTGGGTGTGCCCGCGTACGAGTCGTGGGCCGCCCGAGGAGACACCCTGAGATGAAGCTGTTTGTCACCGCCGCGGCGGGCACCGAGGGCGCGCTGCGAGACGAGCTCCGCGCGGCGAGGTTTCGCGGCGTGAAGGCCGACCGCGGGGGCGTGCACCTCGAGGGCGACCTGGTCGAGGGCGCCCGCGCCTGCCTCATGTCGCGCGTGGGGATGCGGGTGCAGGTCGAGCTCGCGCGCTTCGAGGCCCGGGGCGAAGACGGGTTGTACGACGGCGTACGATCGATGGACTGGTCGCCCTGGATCACCCCGCGCCACACCCTCGCGGTGAGCGCGACCTGCAAGAGCTCGAAGCTCACGCACTCGCAGTTCATCGCCCTCAAGACCAAGGACGCCATCGTCGACCAGCTCCGCGATCGCCACGGCGCGCGCCCCGACGTCGACCCCCGGAGCCCCGACGTGTCGGTGATCGTTCGTCTGGTGAACGATCAGGCCTCGGTGTACCTCGACCTGGCCGGCGAGCCCCTGCACCGCCGGGGCTACCGCGCGGCCACCCGCGACGCCGTGATGAAGGAGAACCTCGCCGCGGCGGTGATCCTCCTCGCGGGTTGGACCCCCGAGCACCCCTTCGTCGACCCCATGTGCGGCGCGGGCACGCTGCCCATCGAGGCCGCGCTCATGGCCCGGCGTATCCCGCCCGGCGCGAAGCGGTCATTTGGCATCGAACGATCTCCCGCGTGGGACGAGGCGGCGCGGCGCGCGTGGCGGCAGGTGCGCGGCGAGGCCCTCGCGCAGGCGCTCCCCGCGGCCCCGGCGCCCATCTACGCCCGCGACGGCGTGGCGGCCGCGGTGGCGGCGGCGACCGAGAACGTGCGCGCGGCGGGCGTTCTCGACACGGTGCGCGTGCTCCACGCCGACGCGCGCTCCCTCGTGCAGGACCACCCCGGCACCTGGGTCTTCGGCGACCCCCCCTACGGCGACCGCACCGCGGTGAAGCCCCTGCAGCTCATGGGCTTCTTTCGACAGCTCGGCGAGGTGCTGCGGGGGATGCACGGCGCCACCGCGGCCTTCATCACCGGCACCGACCTGCTGCCCAAGAACCTCGGCCTCACGCACGACATGGAGCACTCGCTGCGCAACGGCGACATCCCGTGCAAGCTGTTTCGCTACCGCGTGCCCTGAGCCGCCGCGTCGAGCCGCTGCTGCTCGAGCGTGACGATGGTCAGCGAGTAGCCCACGAAACCGTTTCGATATCGAACGACCCTGGGCGCGACCCTGCCCCGCATGCCGCCCTCGTACTCGACCTCGACCTCGCCGGGCGGCTCGCCCGACGCGCGGCGGTACACCCTGCGCATCACCCGCCCCCCGAGCCAGGTCTCGCGCAGGACCTCGCCGTCGCGGGTGAGCTCCCGGGCTCCGTCGGCGGCGGGCGGGGGACCGCCCTCGCGAAAGAAGGCCCGCTGCACGTCGAGCATCATGTACCGCGGGGGAAAGGGCAGCTCCATGCGCTGCGCGGGCGTGAAGGTGACCTCGAGGCCCGCCTGCTGGATCACGAACGCGCGGGTGCCGAAGGGCGTGAGGCCCAGGAGCGTGAGCTCGCGCCCGCGCTTCTGCAGCACGGCGTCAAAGTGAAATTCCCGATCGGGGAGGGTCACGGTCACCCGCTGCCGCATCATCACGTCGAAGTCCGAGCCCGCAGGGTCGAGCAGCGCGCCGGGGTCGACGCGCCGCGGTCCGCGCGGGGCGCCGGTGGTGGCGCAGGCGCAGGCGACCGCGGCGAGGAGCAGGGCGAGCCTCACCGACGCCCCCCGCCGAGGCTGCGCGTCAGGGGCGAGAGCGCGAGGCTGAGCGTGACCCCCACCGCGGTGACCAGGCCGATGGCGCGCAGGGGCGCGGCCGAGGAGAGACCCAGGAGCCCGAAGGTGAGCAGGGTGGTGCTCCAGGCGACCACGAGGCTGAGGGTGGTCGCGGGGACCGCCTCGGGGTGCCCGTCGACCTCGGCGGTGAAGATCCCGTAGTCGGCGCCGACGCTCAGCACGAGGATCACGCCGACAAGGTGCATCAGGTTCGCGGAGATGCCCAGCGCGCCGAGGAGCCCGAGGGAGGCGCTGGCCGCCGCCACCGCCGGGGCCATGGCCGCGAGCGCCACCCTCGCCCGCCGGTACCTCGCGAAGAGCGTGGCGAAGACCGCGCCGAGCCCCGCCGCCAGCACCGCGAGCGTGCGCAGCCGATAGCCGGCGTAGGCCTCGCGGAGAAAGCTCCGCTGGTCGAAGACCTCGACGCCCTCGACCCCCGCGAGCCTCTGTCGGAGCGCCGGGAGGTTCGCGTCGTCGGGCAGGTAGGTGAGGTAGGCGTAGCGATCTCCGACTCGAATGCGATAGGGACGCACGAGGTCTGCGAGGGGCGACGCGACGAGGGCGTCGTAGGTGAGGGGCGGCGGCGGTGCCTCGCGGAGGGCGCGGGCGAAGCCCCCGAAGGCGCCCCCACGAAACCCCTCGGCGGCGAAGGCCGCGTCGAGGCGCGCGGGGAGCGTCGGGTCGGCGCGGAGCGCGGCCTCGTTGCGCGCCTGCAGCGACCTCGACCAGAGCGCCGCGTGCGCGCTGCGGGCCCCCGCGAGCCCCGACGCGCGCAGGCGCGACGCGACCATGTCGTTGCGCCGCAAGGCTTCTTCGTCGGTGCGCCCCATCGCGACGACGAAGCGTCCCTCGCGGCCACGGTCGAGGGCGGCGGAGACCCGGCGCTCCTCGTCGGCCAGGGCGGGGTCGACGCGGGTGAGCGCGCGCACGTCGTCCTCCCAGCGCAGGCGGGGCAGACCGGCGACGCTCAGCCCCAACGCGAGGGCGGGGGCGAGCCAGCGGACCCTGCTGCCCCGCAGGCGCTCCGCGCCCCGGCTGACGGCGTCGGCCGCGCGCCGCTGGAGCGAGACCTCGTCGGGCGCTGCGGGGAGCGCGGGGGCGACCAGCGCGCGGGTCGCCAGGAGCGCGCCGAGCACGCCGACGGCGGAGAACAGCGCGAGCTCGCGCAGGCCCGGCACCGACGTGAGCCCGAGCCCGAGGAGCCCTCCGACGGTGGTCATCGCGCCGAGCTTGAGGCCCGGCCAGACCCTCGCGAGGGTGCCGCGCGGCCCCTCGGGCGAGGGACGGAGCGTGTGGTGATGGATGAGGTAGATCGGGTAGTCGAAGCAGACCCCGATGAGCGACGCGCCAAAGGCCAGGGTGAGCCCGTGCAGCGAGCCGAAGACCGCGAGGCAGGCCGCGATGGCCAGGGCGGTGCCCGCGGCGAGGGGGATCGAGGCCAGCGCCAGGTAGCGCAGCGAGCGGTGCAGCAGCAGGAAGATCGCCGCCACGCCGAGCGATCCCACGACCGAGACGCGCTGGGCGTCGCCGCGGGTCTCGGCCTCGGCGGCCACGGCCACCGGGTGCGCGCCCGCGCGGCGCAGGGTGAGCGGCGCGCGGGCGGTCGTACGCACCCGAACGAACTCGCGCTGGAGGTCGGCGAGGAAGCGTCGCTGCCTCGCGGCGTCGAAGGGCGAGGCGCGGGTCGCCAGCACGATCACCGCGCCCCGACCGTCGGCGGTGACCAGCTGTCCGTCGACCACGCGGAGCGCGTCGCCCTGCGCGCCGCGCAGCCGGTCGAGGGAGGCGGCGAAGGACTGCAGCGGGTCGTCGCCCGCGCCCCTCGCGAAGAGCGCGCCGGCGGGGGAGGCGAGGCGTCGCTTGAGGGCGCGCGCGGCCTCGCGGAGCGCGGGGTCGGAGAGCCGCTCGCGGAGCGCGCCGTCGCCCTCGTCGGAGAGCATCGCGTGGCGTCTGGGGAGGTAGAGCGCGCGGTAGCTCCGCTCGCTCTCGGCGTCGACGCCCGCGCGGAGCCACGCTACCTCGGGGTGCGCCCGGAGGCGGAGGGCGAGCGCGCGGGCGGCCTGGCGCAGCGCGGGGGGATCGGCGCCCTCGAGGAGGAGCGCGAGGGTGCGCGGCAGCTCGCTCGACGCGAGGGCGCGCGAGACCGCGGCGAGGCGCGCGTCCCCGTCGGCGGGCAAGAAGTGCGAGATGTCTCCGCCGACCTTGAAGCGGGTCGCGCTGTAGCCCGCGGCCACCGCGACGAGGACGGCGAAGGCGACGCCCTCTCGGCGCGGCGGGGTCATCGCGTGGCGGCGAGGTCGCGGGCGACGACGTCGACGATGTCGCCCACGGTGCGGATGCGCCGCAGGTCCTTGTCCTCGAGGCGGCGGCCGGTGATGCGCTGGAGCTCGGCGGCGAGGTCGACCGCGTCGAGGCTGTCGAGGTCGAGGTCCTCGCGGAGCCGCGCGTCGGCGCGCACGAGCTCGCGCTCGAGGTCGAAGAGGTCGGTCATCGCGTCGGCGACGCGTGCGAGGATCTCGTCGCGGTTCATGGCGTGGGGCGTGACCTCTACCGCGCTACGGCGCCAGGCGAAACACCCTCGCCGCCTCGGCGGGCGAGTACCGCCGCGCGACATCGACCTCGGAGAAGGTGGTCACCGACTCGTCGCCGCTCGCCTCGCGCACGGTGAGCGTCGAGAGGGTCACCCCGTCGCCCGCGAGGGAGATCTCTCGAAACACCCTCGCGAGCGCGGGGCTGCGCGGTCGGAGCGTGAGGCTCCAGCGCGTCGGCGCTTCTGCGTGAAACACGGGCGCGTAGTGGCGCTCGAGGGCGGCGCGGTCTCCGGCGACGAGGGCCATGAAGCTCTCGAGGAACTGCCGCACCACGGGCATCGCGTCGAGGTCGAGGCTCTGCTCGCCGCCCTCGTCGAGGAACCGCAGCCGCGCGCCCTCGATGAGCGCGACCGAGGGCGCCGGGCTCTGGGTTCGGCGCACCATGCGCCCCGGCGCGGCGTACTCGAGGGTGCCGCGCGACACCAGGGGCGCGGCGAGGAGCGCCATGCGCTTCTCCTCTCGAAAGCGGCACGAGAGCCCGGGGAGCGCGCGGAAGCGTCGAAGGAGCTCGTCGAGGGTGAGGGTCGACGCGGGCGCCGCCGCGGGCGGTCGGGGCTGCGCCGCGAGGGGCGCGGGCAGGGTGAGCAGGAGCGTAAGGCAGCGCAGCGTTCGCACGGGAGCTCGGACGGCGGGAGGCGTCGGGGGCTTCACAGCCCGGCGAGGGCGAGCAGGCGGTTCTGCACCTGCGTGGCGTTGCTGGGGTCGGTCAGCGGCCGCTGCGAGAGGTTGATCACCTCGAGGCGGCGCCCGGCGCCGTCGACGAGCCAGAGCTGGTAGCGGGTGGCGCCCCAGAGCTCATGCACCCGCGCCGTGGGGTTGTCTTGCACGAAGGGCAGGGTGCGGTCGCGGAGCACGGCGGCGGTGCCGGCCTCGGCGCCGTACTCGTTCACCACCACGAGCTGAATCGGCGCGGGCGGTGTCAGCGCGTCGAAGCGCTGCTGCATGGTCTGGAGGACGCCAACCTGGGTCCCGCAGAAGCCTCATATGGCGTTGGAGAAGTAGTACGCGGTGACCTTGGGCCGGAGGCCGCTCGGCGAGATCTCCTGGTTGTGCGTGCGCGACGCGGGGTTCTGGTCGGGGAGCGACCAGTCGGGGACCACCACGCCCTCGGGGATCATCGCGACGTCCTGGGGCACGTCGTTCGGGTCGAGCACGGCGTCGTACGGAGGGATCCCGTTGTCGGGGAAGTACCCCGCCGCGTCGAAGCGGCTCACGACCGGGGGCTCGCGGCCAGAGCATCCGAGGAGGACGACGCCGAGGATCACGGAGACGAAGGTGCGCACGATCCATTCCTTCCGTCGGGATCGCCCCCGCGTCAAGGTGTCCTCGCGCACGATGCGCGTGGTAGAACCCTGGGCATCCTTCGTGATGTCCGCGTCGATTCGTCCCGTCTTTCTCACGCTGCTGCTCGGGTGCTCCCAGGCGAACCCGCTGCCGCTCATGATCGACGCGACGGTGGGCGACACCAACGGCTTCATCGCCTGCACGCCTGGATTGATGTCGGTGTGCGGCTGCCCCGGCGGCGCGCGCGGCATCCGCGTCTGCCAGGACGATGAGACCTACACCCCGTGCCTCTGCGTCGACGCGCGGGTCCCGTGCTTCACCGGCGCGGTGCAGGGCTGCGACTGCGGAGACGGCGTCGCCGGCATTCAGTTCTGCGGCGAAGACGGCGTCTTCACGGGCTGCAATTGCCCCACGGCGCCCCTCGACGGCGGCGAGCCCGGCGACGCCGTCGAGGGCGTCGACGCGTCGTCCGAGACCGACGCCGCCGCCGACGTGGTCGACGCGCCCGCGCGGGACGTCACCCCCGACCGCCCTGACGTGTGCGTCTGCGAAGAGGGCACGATGCGGTTCTGCCCGCTCCCGCCGGGGCAGGTCGAGGCCACCTACACGAACGGCCGCTGCCGACGCGGCATCCAGCGCTGCGAGGGCGCGACCTGCTGGGGCGCGTGCATCGGCCAGGTCGAGCCCGCGCCCGAGACCTGCAACGGTGTCGACGACAACTGCAACGGGCTCGTCGACGACATCGTGGTGAGCTGCGGCCTCGGCCCCTGCCGGCGCGTGGTGAACACCTGCGTCGACGGCGGGACGATCACCTGCATGCCCGACCTCGACATGCGCCGCGCCGAGACCTGCAACGGCATCGACGACGACTGCAACGGCATGATCGACGACATGTGCCGAGACTTCTGAGGGGACCTGGAGGCGCCACGCTGGCGGTGACGCCCCTCGCGGAGGCGTTCAGTTCGGGTAGGTCGCGACGTAGACGCGGCCGGGCACGCCCGCGCCCGCGGTGGGGTTGCAGCCCGAGACCAGCGGCGGCGTGAAGCGCCCCTGGAGCGTGCAGGCCGAGCTCGGCGCGGAGATGCGAATGCGACCGAGTCCGCCCGCGCCGCCCGCGCCGCCGGTGGCATAGAGGCTGCCGACGCCGCCCTCGCCGCCCGCCGCCGAGACCAGCGCGCGCGCGCTGACGTTGAGCGAGGGGGCGCGGAGGAAGATCACGCCGCCCGATCCGCCGCCGCCCGCGGCGCCGGGCTGCGGGTCGCAGCCGGCCATGCCGCTGGTGCCGATGTACGCGTCACCGCCGATGCCGCCGTTCGCGAGGAGGCGACCGTTCACGTTGATCGTGGACTGCGACCAGATGCGCAGCGCGCCGCCGCCGCCGCCCTCACGGAGGTGCCGCCGAAGGCCGGGCGGCTGAGGTAGTCGGCGCTGCCGCTGCCGCCGCCGCTGCCGGGCTGAAAGGTGGTGTTCGCGGCGAGATCCGCCGCCGCTGCCGCGCCGATGGAGCCGCCGCCGCTGCCGCCGACGTAGGCCGCGGGCACCTGCGGGCGCACGCCCGGACACTGGGTCCGCCTGAGGGTCCGGCGACCGTTGTAGGTCGCGACCCAGACGAACCGCCCTGCCCTGCCGCGGTGCCTCCGCCGCCGGTGACGCCGACAGCCGCCCTGGCTGGTAGGCCGGGCCGAGGCGTTCGCCGCCGCCGCCGAAGCCGCCGCCGCCCGCGCCGTAGGCCCGATATCCCGTGAACACCCCGCCGCCGCCGCCGAACTGCGCAGCGGGTGAGGCGAATATCAGCTGGGTCTGCATGTCGGTGGGGATGCAGGCGACGTCGCTCGAGCCTGACGGCGTAGGTGCCGGTCGCGCCCTGGAAAGCCTCGCCTGTTGCCGCCTGACACCCCGGCTCACCCACTCGCACGCCGGGCCGGGGGTGGCGGTGCGGGGGTCGCCGGTGAACCGGCGCCCGCCCGCCTCGGCGGGTGCTGCGCGACGATCGTCGACTGCGAGCCGGGGCCGCCAGACACGTCGATGGTGCCGTCGACCACCACCGCGCCGGTCGCGCGGAGGTCGAGGACGGCGTCGGCGCCGCCCCCGCCACGTAGACGACGACGTTCGCGGGCACGTTGATCGTGGTGAAGTTGTGCACGCCGGGGGTGAGAAAGGTCGGGTTCACCCGAGGGTTGAACGCGCCCTCGGCGCCGGTGCTCCTACTGCCCGCACACGCCCGCCTGACACGCGGATCCAGCGCCGCAGGCGCGCCCGCAGGCGCCGCAGTCTGCGCTTGCCGGTGGCGAGGTTGGACTCACAGCCGTCGGCGAGGTTGCGCAGGTTGCAGTCCGCGAAGCGCGCGTCGCAGACCGGCGCGCCGCACACGCCTGAGGCGCACGCGACGGTGGTGTTGGGGGGAGACGCGCAGGCGCGCTCGCAGGCGCCGTAGTTGAGCTGCCGGCCCGGAGGTCGACGGTGCCCGTGGCGCAGCAGGTCTGCCCCGCCGCGCAGGCGGGTCCTCCCGCGCAGCCCGCGGTGGAGACGCAGCGACCCGCGCTGCACTGGGTGCCCTGGCGAGACCCACGCCGGGAAGCCAGCCGCAGTTGCTGGCCGCCGGCGGCGGCGTCGACGCAGCGCGACCCGCAGCACAGCGAGCCTGGCGCGCAGGCCGGGCCGCCGCCGCAGCCCGGCTCGCCGATGCACACGCCGCGGGAGCAGGTCTGCCCCGCGCGGCACACCACGCCGCACGCGCCGCAGTGCCCTGCGGGTCGGTATCGCGGCACGCGAGCCCGCAGCAGCTCAGCCCGCGTCACACGCCGGGCCACCGCCGCAGCCCATGAGCGACTGGCACCGCCCGTATCGCGCAGGTCTGTCTCGCGGCGCAGGTCACGCCGCAGCCGCCGTGCTGCGCGTGTGTCGACCGCGAGGTTCGAGCACGTGGCGCCGCAGCAGGTCGACCCCGGCGAGCACGCCGTACCGATGCCGTAGCCGCTGTCGGTCACGCACTGGCCTGGATCGACAGACGCGCCCAGCGAGGCACCTGACGGCGCAGCCTCGCCGCAGTTGCGGGCGTCGTTGGCGGTGCGTCGACGCAGGCTCCGTCGCAGCACGCCCGCGCCGCACGCGCGGGCCCTGCCCGGTGCCCTGGCGGTGACGCACATCTGTCCGCTGGAGCATCGTTCGTTCGGTTCGGCAGGCCACGCCGCAGCCGCTGCAGTTGAAGGGGTCGGTCTGCGTCGTGACGCAGCGACGCCGCAGCAGACCGCCGGACGCCTGCAGGACGGCATACCGCCGCAGCCCATGGTCTCGATGCAGCGCCCTGCCACGCACTGCTGCGCGTCGGCGCAGCGGACGCCGCACGCGCCGCAGTTGGCGGCCGGTCTGGCTGCTGAC
This sequence comes from Polyangiales bacterium, assembly GCA_041389885.1. Classification (GTDB taxonomy): domain Bacteria; phylum Myxococcota_A; class Polyangia; order Polyangiales; genus JAWKRB01. The sequence continues at coordinate 102,696 of JAWKRB010000016.1, forward strand.
GCAGCTCCCGCCGCAGCAGGTCGAGCCTGAACGCAGGCCGGTCCCGCGCCGCAGGTCGGATGAACGCGCAGCGCCCGTCGTTGCAGAATCTCCTGGCGCGCAGGCCCTCCCGCAGGCGCCGCAGTTCGCTCGGTCGCCGCGCACGTCGACGCAGGCGTCGGCGCAGCACGCGAGCCCGTCGGCGCACGGCGAGCCGTCGGCGCAGCCGCCGCCCACGCAGGCGCCCCCGGCGCAGACCTGCCTGGTCTGCGCGCTGCTGCAGGCCCCGCAGTTGGAGGGATCGCTCCGGAGGTCGCGGCACTGGGTTGCTCAGTGCAGCACGTCAGCCCTCCCGAGCACGCGCAGGTGACGCCCTGGCACATGCCCCCGGCGCAGACCTCTGTTCGTGCCGACAGCGCCGCCGCAGGCTCCGCAATCCGACGTGCTGCTCAGCACCTCGACGCACCGTCGCCGCAGCACGCCCTGCGACGGCGTGCAGCCCGCGGCGCAGCCCATCGACGGCCGGGCACACGCCCGCGACGCACTGCCTGCTGGCCCCCGTAGTCGGCCGCAGGCGCCGCAGTGTGCTGCGGGTCGCTTGAGCGGGTCGACGCACCGGTCGCCGCAGCAGAGGCTCCCTGACGCGCAGTATGGTCTCCCGCCGCAGCTCGGCCCCCGCGTCGTCGACGTCGGCAGCGCCGTTGAGCCGGGGCAGGTCCGCGGAGGGTGCGCCGCCGTCGTCGAAGGTTTCGAGCTGGAGGCACCCGCAGCCGATCAGGGAGGCCGCGACGAAGAGAAAGCACGCCAGACGCTTCATGGTGGGATCTTTGCACACACTCCCGCCGACGCGCGACTCCGCCGGGGTGCGTCATCGCACCCCGGTCACCCGCCACATCGTCAGGGTGATGGGCTCGCCGTCGTCGATGGCGGGCTCGCTCTGTAGGCCTTCCGCCCTCGGGGCGCTCGTTCAAGCGGCCCACGTTCGGATCGTCGTAGCGACGAGCCCGAAAGCGAGCCTGGCCCACGGCCTGGGCGCGCACCCTGCGCAGCGCCTCCGCGCAGGCGGGGGCGACGCGGGCGCCCCGGGGGACGTGGGTTCGGCAGGTGAGCCCTTCGTAGATCATGAGGCACGAGGGCGGGCGCGCCAGGAGCCCTGCGCCTGCGCCGTGAGGGGGCTGGCGTCGCTCGCGGTGTAGCGCCTCCCCGGCGGGAACTCCGCGAGGGACACCGAGCGCATCGCGGGCGCGAACACCCCTCCGCGCATCGCGGTCGCCGCGCGCCCCACCCTCGACGCCTCGCGCCTCTCGGGGACGTACGGCGAGGTCGAGGGGACGAACTCGAGGACCGTGCAGTCTGCCGGGACGCGCAGGCGCTGCTCGCGCAGGAACGCGAGCTCGTGCATCTCGGAGAAGTCGACGTCGCGCTCGAAGCGGAGGTGGATCCACGGCCACGCCGCGACGTAGACGAGGAGCGCGACGCGCACCCAGGCGTTGAGCCGCAGGAGCGCCGGCGTGGCCGCGGCGGCCAGCAGGATGAGCGGCGACACCAGTGGAGGTGGTAGCGCGCCATCAATATCGGCTCGGCGTACACGTACGAGTGCACGACGAAGAACGCGCCGAGCCACGTCGTGAGGAACACCGCGCGTCGGCGCTCGCCCGCGCGCCAGAGCTGCGCGAAGCCCACGACCGCCAGCAGGCCCATCGCGCCCACGGGGCCGCGCTCGCCGGAGAAAGCTGCGCTGGCGGTCGACGAGCACCCGCGCGGCGAACATCAGCGTGCGAACCGACAGCCCGTCCTGAACGTTGTTCGCGAAGTGCGCGAGGAGGTTCGAGAACACCGACCACGCCGCGGTGAGACCGATGAGCGCGAGCGCGAGGTAGCGCCGCCGCCGGGGGACCTCGCGGTTCGCGTAGAGCAGGATCGCGCCGGTGTCGAGCGCGGCGAAGATGATGTTCTCCGGCCGCGAGAGGTAGGTCGCGAGCGAGAGCACGGGCAGCAGCGCGAACAGCGCCGCGGCGTAGCGGCGGTGGCGCTCGGTCAGCGCGCCGTACAGCACGACGAAGGTGAGCGACGAGCTGAGCAGCGAGGTGATGAACTGCACGTCGCTGCGCGAGAAGCGGATGTGCATCGGCAGGAACGCGACCAGCGCGTGCTCGCCGCGAGGCGCTCCGGTCGTCGCGGAGCAGGTAGCGCGCGTGGGCGAAGAGCGCGGGAGCGGCGGCGCACGCGAGGGCGAAGTTGGTCCAGGAGATCACTCCGTGAGGAAGAAGGGCCCGCTCCGCGATCGAGGCCCGCGAGAGTACCGGGCTGTGCATCACCTGCGACGCCAGCGGCAGCACCCGCTGAAACGCGAAGGCGTTCATCGGCGCGTCTCGGGAGATGAGCAGGCGCAGCGCGAGCCCGGCGACGAAGATCGCGCCGAGGCACGCGCCACCCATCGAGGGCTCTCGCGGAGCCGACGGCGCAGCACGAAGAGGATCCCCAGCGCGAGGAGCCCGATGAACAGCACGCCGTCGGTGAGCCACGCGAGGAGCCTGTCCAGGAACTGATCCGGCGCGAGGCTGCCGTAGCCCCCTGGCTGGGCGAAGGGGGCGGGCTGATACAGCCAACCCGCGGCGCCGGTCCCCTGCGCCGCGCCCTGGCGCTCGAGCACGGAGTTCGCCGCGCCTCCGCTCGGCGCCGGGGCCGCAGGGGGCGGGTCGCGGGGCGCCGCCGTCGGCGCGGGCGAGGCGTCGCGGGTCTCCTCCGACCGCTCGCGCGACGCGTCGGGGCCTCCCCCCGTCGGCGCGGGCGGCGCGTCGGTCGCCCCCGCCGACGCGCGGGCGACGTCGTCCTGCACGGGTCGCGGCGCGTCTTGCGCCTGGACGTCCGGCGCGTCGACGGTCAGAACGTCCGCCGAGCGCGTGGCGGTCCCTGCGTCGAGGCGCGCCGCCGGGACCGCGGCGCGGGTCCACCTCAGGCCACCCTCGAGCGCCTGAACGCGGCGCGCGAGGTCGGCCACGAGCACGTCGGGGCCCCCCATCGGGTCGACGCGCGCGATGGCCACGGAGCTTGCCGCGCACGACGTTCAGAAAATTCTGTCGACGCGTGCCGCAGCTCGATGGCAAAGGCCGCGGTGATCGAGCCGCAGCGGTAGTCGCGCGAGCCTTGGTGCTGAGGGCCTGCGCGCGATACCGCGCAGCCGTCTGGCAGCGGCGCGCCCACGCCGAGCGCCTGGTCGATCGCTCGCTCCTGCCCCGTGAAGTGGGCGAGAGCCATCCCTCCGAGGGATCGGGGCCGCTCTCGGGGCCCGAGTTAGCGCCGCCGCGGCTCCCCGCCGCCGCAGCCGAAGAACGCGTGCAGGCGAGGAGCACGGCGATCCAGGGGATCCATCGCATGGGGAGCGCGCACGCACGCGCCGCGAGGCATCCCAGAAGGCCCGCGCTCACCCTCGCGGGAGGCGAGGCGCAGACGTCGCTTCGGCGCCGCGCCCTGCAACGCGAGCTGTCCGCAGGCCGCGTCGATCTCGTCTCCTCGGGTCTTGCGAATGAACACCGCGTAGCTCCTCGCGGCGGAGCACCGACCGAAACGCCAGCACCTGGCCTCGGGCGGCAAGTCGCCACGGCCCCTGCTCGATGGGGTTGACCGGGATGAGGACCACCTTGACGGGGATCGCCCGGAAGCAAACTTCGCGAGGGCCTTCGCGTGCTCGATCGAGGCGTTGACGCCATCGAGGAGCGTGTACTCGATGGTGATGCGTCGACGCCGCGCGAGGGGGTAGCGCCGCAGCGCCGGGATGAGCTCGCCGAGGGGGTGCCGCTTGTTGACCGGCATGATCCGCGTGCGGGTCTCGTCGTCGGGCGCGTGGAGCGAGACCGCGAGGGCGATCTCTCCGCCGAAATCAGCGCCGAGCCGCTCGATCTCGGGCACCAGCCCCGAGGTGCTCACCGTCACCCGGCGGGTCGAGAGGTCGAGGCCGTCGTGGTGCGTGAGCAGCCGCAGCGCGCGCGCCACCGCGTCGTAATTGTGCAGCGGCTCGCCCATGCCCATGAGCACCACGTTGCGGATCGCCTCGCCGGGGTCGAGCAACGTGCGGCCCAGGAGCACCTGCGCCACGATCTCGCCCGCGGTGAGGTGGCGCTTCAGCCCCGCCACGCCCGAGGCGCAGAACACGCAGCCCATCGCGCAGCCGACCTGGCTGGAGATGCACTGCGTCACGCGCCGAGCCGGCGCCCGAAGCCCCTGCGGCGCAGGGGGATCGTCGTCTTCGTCCTCGTCCTCGTCGTCGGGCATCGGGGGGATGAGCACCGACTCGACGGTGCCCGCCTCCGGGCGGTCGACGAAGGAGACGAGGAACTTGCGCGTGTCGTCGGCGGCGCGGTGCACGCGGTCGATGCGCGCGGGCATCTGGAGGTTCCAGCCGGCGAGCTTCTCGCGCAGGGTGCGGGCGATGTCGGTCATGCGCTCGGGGTCGGCGACCGAGCGCGTGTGAATCCAGCGAAAGACCTGCCGCGCGCGAAACGCCCGCTCGTGGATGGCCTCGAAGGCCTCGGTCCACTCCTCGGGGAGTGAGCCCACCGGGTCGCGTCGGAGCTCGTGCGGTGCGGGCGGCATGGGTGCGCCTCTCTACTGCGACCCGCCCGCGCTCGCAACGCGCGGGGGGCCACGCCTACCTTGAGAGCTGCGCGAGGGCGCGCTCGAGGCCCGCGCGGTCGGGGGAGCCCCCGACCTGACGCCACCGCTCGTTGCCCGCGCCGTCGACCAGCACGTAGGTCGGCGTGCCTCGCAGCCCGTAGCGCCGCTGCACGAGGGCCGCCGCGGGCGCCTCGACGTCCACCCGCACCACGTTCACCCGGCCCCGGAGGTCACGCTCGAGGGCGTCGACCGCGGGCTTCGCGGCGAGGCAGGGGCCGCACCAGTTCGAGTACGCGTCGATGAGCGCGGGGGTGCCGTTCCCAATGGTGGCCGCGAACGCGCTGGGGTCGTCGTGGGTGCCGCGCCCCGGCCGCAGCACGCTGATCGCGCCCGCGAGGGCGACGAGCTGCATCACGAGGGTGAAGCGCCGAAGGGGGTAGAGCCTCGAGCCCTCCTGCCGCGTGTCGATCCACCACGACAGGGCGAAGAGGCCGACGCAGAGGGAGACCAGGGTGTACGACAGAACAGGCGGCATCACCCCGAGGCTCTACCACGCGGAGCGCGCGGCGGTTACTGGCGCCTCGCGGGGGGGCAGGAGCAGGGGCTGCCCGGTGGTCTCGAGCACCTGGAGCCACATGGCGCCGTCGGGGTCGATCCGCCGGCTGCGCCCGGTGGCCACCCGCAGCGGGACCATGGTGAAGTGCCGGTGCCACCGCCCCACGAGCACGTCGGTGTAGCCCGCCATCGCCGCGTGCACGGCGTGGCGCGCCAGGCTGTCGCAGAAGATCGCGTCGCTGGCGTTCGCGCGCACGCTGCGGATCATGTAGCTCGGGTCGATGTACTTCACCGTCGGCGAGACGCCGCGAGACTTCAGGTACGAGACGATCTGGTCTCGGAGCCAGGGGCCGACGTCGGAGCCGCCCGCGGCGTAGCGCACGTTGCCGCTGGCGTCGCGCTCGGCGCCGCGCGGGTTCACGACGCTCGACGCGCAGCCCTCGGCGACGACGATCACCGCGTGGTCGCGCAGCGCGAGGCGAGACTCGATCGAGGCCAGCAGCCCGTGCTCGCCCTCCATGCAGAAGGGGACCTCGGGCACGAGGCAGTAGTTCACGTCGTGCGAGGCCATCGACGCCGCGGCGGCGATGAAGCCCGCGTCGCGCCCCATGAGCTTCACGATGCCGATGCCGCTCCTCGCGCCGCGCGCCTCGGTGTGCGCGCAGTCGATGGCGTCGCGCGCGAGCTCGACGGCGGTGTCGAAGCCGAAGGTCTTGTCGACGAAGGCGACGTCGTTGTCGACGGTCTTGGGCACGCCCACCACCGCGAGCTCGAGGCCCTTGCGCTGCGCGGCCTGGGCGATGGCGTGCGCCCCGCGCTGCGTCCCGTCGCCGCCGATGGCGAAGAGCACGTTGACCCCCCGCGCGGCCAGCGCGTCGACCATCGCGTCGGGGGACTGCGCGCCCCGCGAGAGCCCCAGCACCGAGCCGCCGGCCTTGTGAATGTCGCGGACCGCGTCGGGGTCTAGGCGGCGGGGCTCGAGGCCGACGCCGGGGACGAGCCCCTCGAAGCCGAAGCGAAACCCCGTGATCGCGCGCACCCCGTATTTGAACCAGAGCTGCAGCACCATCGAGCGGACGACGTTGTTGATCCCCGGGCACAGCCCGCCGCAGGTCACGATGCCCGCGTGCACGAGGTCGGGGTCGAAGTAGTTCATCTCGCGCGCGCCGGCCGCGGCGAAGGCGAGGTCGCTCGGCGACTCCTCACCGATCAGGTCGACGTCCACCAGGACCCGCGCCTCGTCGGGCTTGTAGTCCGGCACGAAGTCACCGCTTCGCGTCGAGAGCTTGAGCGGGGATCGGTGGTTGCACCGCCCGAGGCGTGAGACGACCAGGTCTTCTTGCGTGAGGCGCGCCTCGTCGGCGTGGGTCTTCATCATGCGTCGAGGAGTAGACGCGCCGTCGCCGGAATGATCAAGAACCCCCGAGGCGGTCGCGGTGGATCTCCGCGCCCGACGCGTCGAGCACCCTCACCTCGACCGTGCCGCTCCCCCGCCGCGGGAGCGCGCCCCAGGTGCGCCAACGCGGCGCGTGGCCCACCTCGAGCTCCTGCCGGGTGACCTCGCGCCCGCCCACGCGCCACACCAGGGTGATCTGCGCGGGCGCCCCAGGGTTCGACGCCTCGACCCAGTACAGCACCCGGCCCACGCGGGGCACCTCCGCGGGGGACCCCACTGGCGCGCCGCGCTCCACGCGGTCGGTGAACTGTCCGCGTCGCACGGTCACGCCGTCGGCGAAGGAGGTGGAGGCGGCGAGGGCGACGCAGAGCGCGAGGTGGACGGCGGCGAGGTGCTTCATGGCGGTTCTTCTCCCTTCGGGCGACGCGGGAGTCTTAGCGACGATCGTGCCCGCGCGAAAGCCGCGGGTTCGTCGCGCGGGCGCGCGCGGCGCCGTGTGCGCCAGGACGCGCCGCTGGAGCCGCGGGGACGCGCCGCGGTGCTACCCTCCCCGCGATGCTGCTGCGAGAGATCACCGACACGCTGGAGCGCCTCGCGCCCGTCGCCCTCGCCGAGCCGTGGGACAACGTCGGCCTCCTGGTCGGCGACCCCTCGCAGGAGGTGCGCGCCGCGATGCTCGCCATCGACGCGACGCGCGAGGTCATCGACGAGGCGTGCGCCGCGGGGTGCGAGCTGATCCTCGCGTATCACCCGGTGATCTTCGACGGCCTCAAGCGCGTCACCGCCGGCTCGCCGGCGTGGGAGCTCGTGCGACGCGGCATCGCCGTGTACTCCCCGCACACCGCCCTCGACGTCGCCGAGGGCGGCACCAACGACGTGCTCGCGGAGGTCGTGGGCATCGCCGCGCCTCGGCCGCTGCGGGTCACGCGCCCGGAGCTCGGGCGGGGGCTGGGGCGCGTGGGCGACCTCGACGCGATCGAGCGGGGCGCGCTGTTGGAGGTGATCCGCGAGGGGCTCGGCGTCGAGCGGCTGCTGGTGGCGGGCCCTGAGGCCGGCGTGGTCACCCGCGCCGCCGTGGGCGCCGGGGCCTGCGGCGACCTCTACCGCGACGCGCTCCGCGCGGGCGCCGGGCTGTACCTCACGGGCGAGATGCGGCACCACGACGCGCTCCGCGCCGCGTCGGAGGGGATGACCGTGGTGTGCGCGCTGCACTCGAACAGCGAGCGGGTCGCGCTGACGCGCCTCGCCGCGCGGCTCTCCTCGGAGCTCCCGGCCGTGCGCTTCACCCGGTCCACGCGCGACCGCGACCCGTTCACGGTGCGATGACCATCCCCATCTCGAAGGTGGCGCGCGCCCTGCGGGAGGGCCCGGGGCCCGACACCCGCGACGACGCGATCCAGTGGCGCGCGGCGGTGGCGATCCTGCTGCGCGAGCGCGAGGGCGACGCCGAGGTGCTGATGATCCGGCGCGCGGTGCGCGAGGGGGACCCCTGGTCGGGGCACGCCGCGCTGCCGGGGGGGAGGGTCGATCCCGACGACGCGTCGATCGAGCACACCGCGATGCGCGAGGTGATGGAGGAGGTCGGGGTCGACCTCCGCGCCGCGGGGGCCAGGGTGCTCGGTCACCTCTCCGATCACCCTCGGCGGGGTCCCCGCTGGGCGACCTTCGCGGTCACCCCGATCGTGGTGGCCATCGAGGGCGACCCCTCGCTCACCCTCGCGCCGAAGGAGGTCTCCGAGGCGCGCTGGGTCACCCTGTCGCGTCTCCGCGCCACGCACAGCCGGATGCTGTGGTGGTACCGCCCGTGGCCCCGCGTGCCCCTCGCGCTCCCGATGTTGCTGCCGCGCTGGCGCTTCGAGTCGCTCACGATCTGGGGGCTCACCCACGGGATCCTCAACGAGCTCCTCGACCGCGTCGAGTCGGGGTAGCTCGGCTCCCTTGCGCCTCGCACCCGCTCGCGACCATGCTGACGGTCCCGTGATGAATCGATGGATCGCCCCGCTCGCGCTGCTGCTCACGACCTCTGGCTGCTCCGACGGCTGCCGCGGCGCCCGCGCGCGCGACGCGGGTCGCCCCGCGCCCGCCGCGGCGCGAGACGCGGGCGCGCGAGACGCCGGCCCCGCGCGCCTCGACGAGGGCGCGGTGCGCGTGGTCTTCGACGCGTGGCTGCGCGCGCAGAACGAGGGTGATTTCACGCGCTACGGCGGGCTCTACGCCACCCGCTTCTCGGGGCTCAAGCGCGCGGGTCCGAGGGCGCGGGCCTTCGACCGGGCGGGGTGGCTCGCCGACCGTCGGCGCATGTTCGCGGGGACGCAGCGCGTCGCGGCGCGCGACGTGTCGATCGACCTCGGCGCGAACACCGCGCTCGTGCGCTTCACCCAGGAGTACACCGCGGGGGACTTTCACGACATCGGCGAGAAGCACCTCGTGCTCGTGGCGCAGGGCGCTTCGATTCGCATCGCGCGCGAGGAGATGCTCGCGTCGGTGATGGTCCCCACCGACGCGGGGGTGCCGTCGCTGGCGGTGGGGCGGCTGATGCCCGTGCTGCTCCATGGAGGCTCGCCGTGGGTCGTGCTCGACGCGTCGCCGCGGCCTGAGATGGCCTCGGGGCTGCCCTCGATCGTCGACCGCGGCCCGGTGGTGGTGACCCGCAAGTCCATCGACGCGAGCAACGTGCCCGAGGCCGTGCGCGCCCTCGACGGCCGCGCGGTGCAGCTCTACACCGCGACGGGCCTGGGGTGCCGCGGGACCATCCGCGAGCTCGCGGTGATCCGCCGGGTCGACGTGCATTTCGGCACCGAGCAGGCCTGGTCCGACGGGGACGGGGGGCTGCGCGGCGACCCCACGGCCATCGCGCAGCAGGCCTGGGAGCTGGGCGAAGAGGGCGCCCTGCTCGCGGCGCGGATCGAGCCTCCGCCCGAGGGGTGCAACGCCTCGCGCTGGGGGCGCGTCGCCGACCTGCCGGCGCTGCCGGTCTACACCCGCCGTCCGGCAGACCCCGAGGTGACCGCCGCCGCCCTCGCCCGCTTTCGCGCGACGAGCTCGTGGACTCAGCTCCAGACCGCCTACCTCGAAGACCCCGAGGCCAGCCGCGCGGGCAAGTGGGACGAGCACGCCACGGCGCGTCCCATGGTGGGCGTGTGGTCCACGCCAGGCTCGCCGCGGCGCTGGGTGGTCGTGGGCGCGAGCGCAGGTGGGGGCTGCGCGTCGTTCTCCGAGGCAGCTCTGGGCCGTGTGCAGGCTCACCGGCGCCGCCACGCTGCGCCCGCAGACCCGCGTTTGTCGGCCCGGCTACTTCAGGCCCCTCGCGGCCACCGACATGGACCGCGACGGCACGCCCGAGTTCCATCACCCGCGAGGGCGTCGTGCAGAGGCAGGGCGACACGTTCAGGCTGGTCGAGCGTGCGCTACCCCAGCCTCGGCTGCGACTGCTGACGCCATGCAGGACCAGTACGAGCGCGAGGAGCAGAAGCAGCGCGCGCGGGCCTGTTGCGCGATCATGGGCCTCGGCGCGCTCACCGCGGGCGTGCTGGTGATCATGTCGTTCCTGCCGAACAACCTTCCGCGTCCCTCAGGGCTCCCGAGGGACCTCGCAGATGAACAGCGAGGCGCTCACGGGCACCGGGGCGCTCCCGATGCTGGCGGTGACACCGTCGCAGCGAGGCTCCATCGGCCCCGGCTGCCGCGTGAGCGACGTCGCGCTGGTGCAGGAGCACCGCAACGCCCCTGCGGCAGACCGTGGGCGAGGCGGTCTTTCGCCTACGCCTCGCGGCGCCGCGGCGCTTCGCGAGCGTCGGGTGGACCGCGCAGGGCGCAGACTCCGACGCCGGCCCGAGCCCGGCTGCCTGTGACCTTCTCCTGGCGCGAGGGGCGGCGGAGCTTCAGCGCGGTCTGGGCCGTGTCGCCCGACCGGCAGAGCGTGACCCCCACCAACGAGCAGGCCCGGATGCTGTCGGCGTCGTTTCGCCGCGGGAGGTAGCGCGCGCCGGGTTGCGATAGGCTCCGCGCCATGTCCCAGGCCGTCGTCATCGATGCCGTTCGAACCCCCATCGGTAAGCTCCCGCGGCGGCCTCGCCACGGTGCGCGCCGACGACCTCGCGGCGCACGTGCTCGCGCGCTCATCGCGAGAAACCGCCGCGGGAGAGCGCGTCGACGAGGTGATCCTCGGCGCGACCAACCAGGCCGGCGAAGACAACCGCAACGTCGCGCGCATGGCCGCGCTGCTCGTGGGCCTGCCCTACGAGACCACCGGCGTCACCGTGAACCGCCTCTGCGGCAGCGGCCTCGAGGCCGTGCAGGGCGCCTACCGCGGCATCGCCCTCGGCGAGCACGACGTGGTCATCGCCGGCGGCGTCGAGAGCATGACCCGCGCGCCCTTCGTGATGGCGAAGTCGCAAGAGGCCTTCGAGCGCGCTCCGCCCGCGATCTTCGACACCTCCCTCGGGTGGCGCTTCACCAACCCGAGGCTCGCCGAGCGCTTCCCCTCGAGTCGATGGGCGACACCGCCGAGAACGTCGCCGCAGAGTACGGCGTCTCCGCGAGGCGCAAGACCGCTTCACCCTCGAGGCCAGCGCCGCGCCCGCCGCGGCCTGGGCGCGGCGCGCCTTCGACGCCGAGCTCGCGCCCGTCGAGGTGCCGCAGCGCAAGGGCCCCGCCGTGCTCTTCGACCGCGACGAGTCGGTGCGCGGAGAGACCACCGCCGAGGCCCTCGCGAAGCTCGCCGGCCTTTCGCCGCGGGGGCACCGTCCACCGCGAGGCAGCTCGTCCCCGCTCAACGACAGCGCCGCCGCCGTGCTCCTCGCGTCGGGCGCCGTGGTCAGCGCCTCGGGCTCACCCCCTCGCCCGCGTGCGCGCCAACGCCGTCGCCGGCGTCGAGCCCGAGCTCATGGGCACAGGCCCCATCCCCGCAGCGCGAAGCTCTTGCAGCGCGGCGGGTTGAGCGTGGGTGACGGTCGAGTCGCGGGGAGCTCAACGAGGCCTTCGCCGCGCAGGCCGTCGCCACCGTCAGGCCGCTCCAAGATCGACCCCGCGCGGGTGACCCCGACGGCGGCGCCATCGCCCTCGGGCACCCCATCGGCTGCTCCGGCGCGCGCATCGTCGCGACGCTCGTGCACCGGATGAAGCGCGAAGCAACTCCCGCCGCGGCGTGGCCTCGCCTGCATCGGCGTGGGCCGGGCATCGCCGCCCTCTTCGAGCAGCCCTGATGCGCGCGTTGGTCTTCGACGGGGTACTGCGGGTCAGCGAGCGGCCCCGACCCCAGGCCCGCGCCGGGCAGGCGCTGATCCGCGTGACACGCGCGGGGATCTGCAGCACCGACATTGAGATCGCGCGCGCGGCTACATGGGCTTTCACGGCGTGCTCGGGCACGAGTTCGTCGGGGTGGTGCTCGAGGTCGCCGACGACGCGAACCAGGCGTGGAGTCGGTCGGTGGCGTGGCGGAGATCGCCTCGGGTACCGGAGCGATGCGCGCTGCCGCCAGGGACCTCGCGAGGCACTGCGCGACGCGGACCGTGCTGGGGATCCTCGGGCGCGACGGCGCCCCTCGCCGAGCGGGTCACCCTGCCGCTGCGCAACCTCCACCTCGTGCCCGAGAGGCCTCGACGACGACCGCGCGGCGTTCATCGAGCCCGTCGCGGCCTGCTTCGAGGTGCTCGAGCAGCTCAAGGTCGAGCCCGACGCGCGAGGTGCTCATCCTCGGCGACGGCAGCTCAGGCAGATGCTCGCGCAGGTGCTCCGCGGCACGGGCTGCGCTCACCCTCGTGGGCAAGCACCCGCGCAAGCTCGAGCTCGCCCGCGCGCGCGGCGTCGACGCCGTATCGCTCGACGCGCCCCTCGCGGGCGACGCCGACGTGGTGATCGAGGCCACGGGTTCCCCCGCGAGGGCTCGACCGCGCTCGCGCTCGTGCGCCCCGCCAGCGGTGGTGCTCAAGAGCACGCTTCACCGGCGCGCCCACCGTGGCCACCTCGCGCATCGTGATCGACGAGGTGTGCGTGCTGGGCTCTCGCTGCGGCCCCTTCGCGCCCGCCGCCCGCGCCCTGGCCGAGGGCCGGGTCGACCCCCTCGCCCTGGTCGACGCGACCTACCCCCTGCGCGAGGCCCTCGCGGCCTTCGAGCACGCGCAGCGCCCCGGCGTGCTCAAGGTGCTGATCGACCCCGCGGGCTGAGCTCAGCGCAGCCGGTGCCGTGAGAGAAAGCGCCACGCGTAGCGCGCGAAGTCTTCGGGCATGACGTGCGGCGCGCCTTCGCGGAGCTCGACGGTGACCTCGTGCCCTGCGGCGCGCAGGCGGTCTCCGAGGGCGCAGGTGTAATACACGCTGACCATGTCGTCGCCGGTGCCGTGGGTGAGCAGCGCGGGCGGGCGGCGCCCCGAGGTCGCGATCGGCGCCGCGAGGGCGGGGCCATCGCAGCGGCACCACCCGGGCTGCGCGCGGAGCGCCTCGCAGGTGGCGCCCCGCCCTTGAAAGCTGCATCCGGTGCGGTCACGGCAGGCGCACAGGCCACCCGACGAGCTCACCCACGCGGCGACGCGGTCGCGCAGCGCGGTGGCGGCGAGGAGCGCGAAGAAGGCGCCGTTGCTGTGCCCCATGAGGTAGACCCGCGCGGGGTCGGTGCCGAGGTCACGGCGCGCGGCGACCAGCACGGCGCGGAGGAGCCTCAGGTCCTCGTTGCGGTCGGCGTCGAGGTCGGGGTGGGTGGACCACCACAGGCCCTCGTTGTCGGGGTGATCCCAGTCGCTCGGGCGGTTCTCTCGCGCGCGGGGCGCCACGAGCACGAAGCCGCGCGCGTCGGCCTCGGCGAAGGCCCCGGCCTCGTCGAGCATGTCCTGGGGCTCGGTGTTCGACCCGTGGAGCGCGACCACCAGCGCCGGCGACGAGGCCCTCCGCCGCGGGACGTACACCAGCACCTCACGGGCGCTGCCGCCGAGGGAGATCCGCGCGCGGTGGCGGCCCGGAGACGAGGGGAGCGATCCGGTGAAGGCCACGGGGTCGGCGCCGGGATCGTTCGCGATCGAACGAACCGTGGCACGCCCCCGCGTCTGCGCCGAGGCGGCGGTGCAGCTCAACGTCGCGACGAGGGCCGCGAGCCGCGAGAGACGCGCGATCACTGCGCCCGCACGCTGGGGCCGAGGTCGACGCCGTTCACCCTCAGGGGCGCCCCGAGCGGCAGCGGCGGGGTCGCGGGCGCGGGGCGACCGAAGCGCCACGTCGCCGCGCCGCGGAGGCCGAAGTCGTCGAGGCTCACCTCGGCCTCGAGCCGCAGGTCCTCGGTCGGGGGCGAGGCGTACGCCACGGTCACCGCGTGCTCGCTGCGATCGCCGGGGCGCATCCGCGGGATCACGAAGTCCACGTCGCCCGCGACCACCCTCGCGCCGGGCGGCGCGACGAAGCGGAGCCGCGCGGGCGCGTCGAGGGTGATGCCCGCGGTCACCGCGGCGGTGACGCGTCGCAGAACGCCTTGCGCGCCAACGGTTCGTGACGCGTCGAGGGCGGGCTCGTCGCGCCAGTCGACGGTGAGGGGCGGCGCCTCGTCCATCGCGGTCTGGCAGAGGGGCCGCGCGGGGTCGTAGGGGTAGGGGCCCACCGCGGGGGTGATCGCGCTCGCCGGGAGGCCGCCGCAGCGGAGCGCGTCGAGGAAGTCGGCGAGGTAGGGCACGTTGGTCCCCTGGGGGTTGCGGTAGCCGCGCAAGAAGGGTGAGCGGGTCATGCGCGGGGAGCTGAGCGCGGCGTGCACCGCGGTCCTCGGCGCGGGCGCGAGGGCCCAGAGGATGGCGCTCACCTCGTTCTCGGCGATGGGCTGGGTCAGCGGCCCTGTCGCGCTCGGGCGGGCCCAGGCGCGGTTGCTCGAGAGCCGGCGAGCGGCGAGGTCGAACCAGAACATGAACCCGTTGCGCCGGCTGAGGATCAGCGGGTCGTTCTGCAGCGCCGCGCCGTGCCACGTCGCCCACCCCTCGGACCACGCGAGCCCTGGCGACTCAGGGGTGTTGAGGTAGTGCGTGCCGCCCTCGCGGGGCGACACGCCGTACGAGGCCATGACCCAGTGCCCCGCCTCGTGGCTGATGGTGCTCGGCGACCAGTAGCCCCCGTCGGCGTTGTCACCGAACATCGAGATCTGCGACGAGAAGCCCTGACCGAAGCGCTGCGTCGGGGTCACCGAGAAGCACGCGCCGCAGGTCCACGACACGTCGTCGCCCTGCCACGCGAGCAGGCTGTACCCCCGGCGGCCGTAGCGCGCCTCCGCCGCGCGCACCGCGCGTCCCAGGTGCTCGAAGGTCACCGCCGCGCCGGAGCTCTGGGCCTGACGAATGCGCAGCGTGCCGTCGCTGGGGATCGCGTCGACCGGCCACGTCCACGACCACACCCTCGACGCGTCGGCGCCGCTGTGCGGCGCGTAGGTGCCCGAGGGCAGCGCGGGGTTGGCGAGCGCGTAGGTGATCACGCCCCGCGCGTCCCGCTGCAGCGCGGCGACCACGACCCGATCCTGCGGCGTGGGCGCGGCGGCCACGCGCAGCGAGTACGTGCCCTCGCGCATGGCCTCGACCGAGGTCACCGTCGCGTCGATCATCTGGTCGCCGCGAAAGCTGTACACCGCGAAGCCCGGCGCGGGCGCGTCGTCGCCGTTCACCCAGTCGCTCCGCTGGGCGTTCGGCACGCGCCGCTGGTAGACCACGGTGCCCGCGAGGGCGCGCGTGCCCACGCCGCCGCAGCCCTCGTCGATCATCCCGTCGCAGTCGTCGTCGACGTTGTTCGCGCACACCTCCGCGTCGCTGGGTCGAACGTCTCCGCGGCAGAGGTCGGGCCACACGCCCTGCGAGAGGCAGGTCTGCGTGACCGCCGCGCAGCGCCCGACGTTCACCGTGCCGGTGGGCCCGCCGTAGCAGCTCCGCGTGCTGCGGGGCGCGCAGCGCACGGGGCCGCCCTCCGCGATGTTCAGCACGTAGTTTCCGGCGCTGTCTTCCCAGCCGTCGATGAAGATCAGCAGCGGCTCTCCGGCGGCGAGCTCGAGGGTCGCCGTCGAGGAGCGCACGACCCCCGAGACCACGTCGTCGTTGCACGCCCGGTCTCGGCCCCCGCACTCGCTCCGTAGGTACAGCAGCGTGTCGAAATCTGAGCCCGCGGTGGTGAACGTGAAGGTGCCCGCGCGGGGCGCGGTCCAGCGGAGCGCGACCTCGGGGCCGGCCTCTCCGCCGCAGCCGCCCCGAAACAGGTTGCGCGACGACGCCGTGGAGCCGCTCGCGACGCCCTCGCCCAGCGCGCTCCCGAGCTCCGTGACCTCGCACCGCGGCCCCGCGTCGGCCACGACGTCCGCGGGCGCGTCCCGCGCCTCGAGCGCGTCGACCGCGACGGCGTCGCGGGCCGTGCTCACGGCGTCGACGCCCGCCTCGATCGGTGCGACCGCGTCGAGGCCGAGCGTCGGGACATCGTCGTCGCTCGCCGCGTCGAGCGCCACGACGCCAGAAGCGTCGTCGATCGACGCCTCGGAGGATCCATCGGCGGGCGCCGCGGTCGGCGACACCACCGTGCCGCCACAAGCCGCCAGCACCAGAGGGAGGGCCAGAATTCGCGCGCGCATCCCGCGCAGGGAATCGCGCTTCTCGCCGCGAGGTCAACCTCTGCCGTGAGGTTCTTCTTGCTTGCGACGCGGGGCGCGTGGTAGTTCCTGCGCTCCGTTCGATCTACCGGGTCGAGCGACGGAGGCGTGGCCGAGTGGCCTAAGGCGCCGGCTTGCTAAGCCGTTGTACGGGCAACCGTACCGTAGGTTCGAATCCTACCGCCTCCGCTGCTTCTCTCTTCTCCAGCGGCCGCCCACCGACCAAGGCGCCCACCGATGGGGTTCGCAGCGCGGGTTGAACCCCGTCCCTCGCTCGTCGGCTCTCACCCGACGATGTTGAACCTCCGTCGCCTCCTGCTCCCGTTGATCCTGGCCGCGTCGATGCCGGCTTGCACCGAAGACCCGCCCGCGCAGGGGCATGCGCAGGCCGCGAGCGTCGAGTCGGCCGAGGCCCGCAGGCTGGTCGCGGCGGGCGCGGTGCTCCTCGACGTGCGCACGCCCGGCGAGTTTCAGGGCGGGCACCCATCGCCCGCGCGAAACATCCCCGTCGACGAGCTCGAGGCGCGCATGTCGGAGCTCCCACGCGACAAGACCGTGGTGGTCTACTGCCTCTCGGGCGGGCGCAGCCGTCAGGCCGCCTCGATGCTCGCGCGGGCCGGCTACACGGTGCGCGACCTGGGGCGGGTGAGCGCCTGGTGAGCGCCTACTTCGTGCCGAAGAGTCGGTCGCCCGCGTCGCCGAGGCCGGGGAGGATGTAGCCCTTCTCGTTGAGCTGTCGGTCGAGGGCCGCGGTGTAGACCTTCACGTCGGGGTGTGCCTCTTGCAGCACCTTGACGCCCTCTGGGGCGGCCAGGAGGCAGACGTACTTGATCGAGCGGGGGTGGGTCTGCTTGATGCGGGCGATGGCGGCCGAGGCCGAGTTGCCCGTGGCGAGCATCGGGTCGCACATGATCACGTCGCGCTCCTGCATCTCTTGCGGAACGCGAAAATAGTACTCGACGGGTTGGAGCGTCTCGTGGTCGCGGTAGAGCCCGACGTGCCCGACGCGGGCCGAGGGGAGCACCTTGAGCATCCCGTCGAGGATGCCGTTGCCCGCGCGGAGGATCGACACGAGCACGACCTTCTTGCCGTCGAGGAAGGGCGCGTCCATGGTCTCGAGGGGGGTCTCGATGGGCGCGAGGGTGAGCGGGAGGTCGCGCGTGGCCTCGTAGGCCAGGAGCATCGAGATCTCCTCCAGCAGCGCGCGAAAATGGCTGGTGGAGGTGTCTCTCTTTCGCATGTGCGAGAGCTTGTGTTGAACGAGGGGGTGACCGATCAAGACGAGGTTCTGCATGGCGACGATCGCCATAGCCCACTCCCCGGCGCGCCGTCGAGGCGCGAGGCGCATTGACGGCGGGCGACGGCTCCGCGACCATTCGGCGATGCAGCCACAGGGACCTTGGGGGCCGCCCCCACAGCAGCCGAGCGCGTGGGGACAGCCGCCGCAGCAGGGCTTCGCGCCCGGATGGATCCCCGCGGACGCGGGCTTGGAGTACCAGCGCCGCAAGCTCGACGACGAGCTGCAGACCTGGCTGATCCTCTGCGCCGTGGGGTGGCTCTCGGGGCTGCTCTTCGTCGTGGGCCCGGCGGCGTGGTGGAAGGCGAGTGACCTCACGCTGAAGTATGAGAGCCTGCGCGCGCCGGTGCCCAGCAACGTGGGCGCCCTGCGCCTCGTGGGAATTCTCACCTGCGTGCTGTGCGCGCTGCTGATGCTCGCGGGCGTCGGGGCGGTGCTGTTCTTCTTCGTGTACGCGTCGCGCTTTCACTGAGCCGCGCGCTCAGCGGGGCAGCGCGGGGCCCTCGCTGATCCAGAGGTCGTGGAGGCCGCGTCGACCGAAGCCTCCCTCGCGCCGCCCGATCTGCGTCCCCCACAGCGGGTCGCCCGGATCGCTCCCCCAGGTGACCCGCCAATCATACAGCTCGCGCAGCACCTGCTCGCCCTCGCGCCCTCGCGGGGAGAAGCCCCACGGCGCCTCTTGCGAGCTGTCCATGGGGTTGGCGTAGTAGCGCCACACGAAGCCTCCGACGAACCACGGGCGGGGCACGAAGGCCTCCAGCAGCGCGCGGTAGCCCTCGGCCTGCGCGCGGGCGTCGACGCGCACGTCGGTCATGCCGTCGGGCCACTCCCAGGGGCGCAGCGTGGGGTCGGTGCGGGCGGTGTACCCGAACTCCGTGAACATCACCGGGCGCTGCTCGCGCAGGGCCCAACGCTCGACGAGGTCGGCGCGCTCGAGCGCCGCGCGGCGCAGCTCGTCGAGGCTCGCGCCGGGGTGCTGCGCCAGGGGATAGAAGGCCTGCACGCCGATGACATCGAGGCGGTCCCAGAAGGTGACGCGGTCGGCCTCGTCCCAATTCGCGGAGTAGGTGAGGAGCCCCGAGTACTCCCGGCGGATCGCGTCGATGACGCCGCCCCACTCGGGGCGTCCGCTCGACGAGCACATCTCCACGGCGACCGAGAGCATGTCGGCGTGGGCCTCCTCGGCGACCCTCGCCCACTGCGCGACGAAGCGCGCGTACGCCGCGAACCACCGCGCCCAGTCGCGCGGGTCGTCGAAGGCGATCTCGCCGCGCCACCCTCCGGTGTCGGTCCAGATGTGCGGCACGAGGAGCACCCGCATCCCCCTCGCGTGCGCCTGCGCGATGACCCGCTTGACCGCCTCGCGGTTCTCCGCGAAGGGCGCCTCGAAGTCCATTCGCACGGCCGGGTCGCGGTTGGACCACATGCGCCCGAAGGGCGTGACGCTCACCCAGTTGCACCCGAGCGCCGCGAGCTCGTCGAGGGCCTCGGCGCTCGCGGGCGTGCCGTACCCAACGCCGGGGTGCTGGCTGCTCTCGATGGGTCCCAGCGTCGCGCCGCGCACCGCCCCGAGGCCGTGGCGGCGCCAGGCGTCAGCGCCGTAGCCGATGAGGGGCTCGTCGCGGGGCGCGCGGCGCTGGGCCGAAGACGCCCCCGCGGCGAGGAGCAGGCAGAGGGTCAGCGAGGCGCGGCGCAACGCTCACGCCAGGCCGAGGAGCCGGTCGAGCTCACCGCGGCGATCGAGGTCGTGCAGGTCGTCGCAGCCGCCGACGGGACGCCCGTCGATGAAGGTCTGCGGCACGGTGTGCTGCCCCGTGACCTCCGAGAGCCACGCGCGCTTCGCGCGGTCGCCGCCGACGTCGATGGACGTGTACCGCACGCCCTTGCGGTCGAGCAGGGCCTTCGCCCGGTAGCAGTACGGGCAGTAGCCCGTGACGTAGATCGTGACCTCGGCCATCACAGCGCCTCGAAGGTCACTGCCCGGATCCGCGCTTGAGCTCGGTGAGCACGAGCTTCGCCACGGCCTTGAGCGTGTCAAACACGCCGATGCCCTTGCTCGCGATGGCCTCGAACTCCGGGGCCTTGAGCGGGTTGAGCGCCTCGCGCAGCTCCTCGACCGAGGCGATGTTGGGCAGGTCGCGCTTGTTGTACTGGATCACGTACGGGAGCTTCTCGAGCTCGTAGCCCTGCTCGGCCAGATTCAGCTGGAGGTTGTCGGCGCTCTCCATGTTCGCCTCCATGCGGTCGATCTGCGAGTCGCCCACGAAGACCACGCCGTCGACCCCCTTGAGGATCAGCTTGCGCGAGGCGTCGTAGAACACCTGGCCGGGCACCGTGTAGAGGTGGAAGCGGGTCTTGAATCCCCGAATTTCACCGAGCGAGAGGGGCAAGAAGTCGAAGAAGAGCGTTCGGTCCTGCTCCGTCGCCAGGGAGATCATCTTCCCTTTGGCTTCGGGGGCGGTGCGCTGAAAGATCCACTGGAGGTTCGTGGTCTTTCCGCACAGCCCGGGGCCGTAGTAGACGATCTTGCAGTTGATCTCGCGAGACAGGTAGTTGATGAACGACATCGATTCCCTCGGCGGTCAATCGTTGAAGAGGTTGTCGATGTCTTCGTCGGTGATCTCGTTGAACGGCCCGTGCCCTTCGGGGGGGAGCCGCTTGAGGAGCGCGTCGAAGATCGCGTTGAGCTCCTCCGTGGCCCGCTTCACGCGCAGCCGCACGAGACCCAGGGTCGCCCTGGAGTCGAAGATCACCGCGAGGATGACCCGGTTGCCCACGAGCTGGATGTGGATGTTGGCCTTCACGCCCTCGTGAAACTGCGTGGGGAACTCGTTCTCCTTCAGCAGCTTCGCCATGCCGCCCATCGCGGCGATGGTGCCCGCGATGAGGGAGGCCAGCGAGGTCGTGTCGAGGTTGTCGGTCTCGCCGCTCGCTGAGATCAGCTGTCCATTCTTGTCGACGATGCACACCACACGCGCGTTCGAGTCGCGCACGAGCTTGTCCACGACCCCTTGGATCTGGTGCAGCTCCTCCTCGTACATCACCACGTTCATCGTCGTCGTCTCCCGGCGGGAGGAGGCGCCGCGGTGGCGCGCGACCGGGTCGCGGGGGTCACCGTGCTCGACCTCTGTCTGCGTCGCCGCTCGCGCTCTGCGCGCCGAAGGTGGATACCAGAACGCTCGCCCCGGTCGCAACCCTGTTCCTCGGCGCGGCGCGCGCCCCGAGCGCGCGGAGAACGCTCACGGCCCGTCGCGGGGCGCTCTTCGCGCGCGCCCGACGGCGTGAAGGGTGGGACACTGCGGCGACCCATCGCCCCTGGAGTGCCGACGATGACCCCGAGACTCGCCGCGACCTTCGCCCTCACCGCAGCCCTGGGCTGCGACGCCGAGACCCCGGCCCTCACCGACGCCGCCGTCGCCGACCGCGCGAGCGAAGACAGTCCCGTCCCCGACGTTCTGCTCTCCGACGCAGTGGTCCCCGACGCAGTGGTCCCCGACGCGCGCGACGTCTCCGTCGCCGACGTGCCCGCGTCCGACGTCCCCGTCGCCGACGCGCCCCTGCCCCGCCCCTCCGCGTGGGTCCGCGTGCTCGACGCGAGCTTTCTCGTGACCCCCGCCGCGCTCGCCGTGAGCCCCGACGGCTCGACCTGCGTCGTGGGTGACTTTCAGGGCGACCTCCGGGTGATGGGGCGGAGCATCACCAGCTCCGGCGCCTCGGATGGCTTCACCGCGTGCTTCGACCCCTCGGGCGCCCTGCGGTTTCTCTCGGCGTCGGCGGCGCCCGGCGACGACGCCTTCACCGCCGCCGCGGCGGACGGCGACGAGCTGCTGGTGGCCGGTCACCTCCCCGGCCCTGCGACCCTCGGGTCCTTCGCGCTGGGCAGCGCCGGGGGCGTCGACGCCGTCGTCGCCCGCTTCGACCGCGCGGGCCGCGTGACCCGCGCCGTGAGCTTCGGCGGCGCCGGCAGCGACCAGCCCAGCGCCCTCGCCGTCGACGGGCGGGGCCACGTCTACGTCGCGGGCACCTCCGACCAGGACCTTCGCGCAGGCTCCGTCGCCCTGCGCAACGAGGGCCGCGCCGTGGCCTGGCTCCTCGAGCTCGACGCGAGCCTCACGCCGCTGCGAGGCCGCGCGTTCACCGCGGGCTTCGACGCCCAGACCACCGCGCTGCGGGTGTCGAACGACGGCGCGGTCACCCTCGGCGGGCAGTTCTCGGGCTCGCTCACCACCGGCGGCCCGGTGCTCGGCGCGACCCGCGCGCAGGACGTCTTCGTGATCCGCATCGCGCCTGACGGGCAGACCGCGTGGGCGAGCCGGTACGGCGGCGGGGGCGACGACCGGCTCCACGACCTCGCGGTCTCCCCGGGCGGAGAGGTGACCCTCGCGGGCTCTAGCGGCCTCGGCCGCTTCGCCTTCGGCGCCGACGAGTTCGACGTCGTCGGCTCGAGCGACGGCTGGATCGCCCGCGCCGGCGCCGACGGCGCGCCGCGGTGGTCGCGCCGCGTCGGAGGCGACGGCGAAGACCGCGTCTTGTCGCTCTTCGCGGGCGATCGCGGCGGCATGGCCGTGGGGCGCTTCGACCGCGCGGTGGCGCTGGGCGACGCCAGCTTCACCTCGCGAGGCGCCGCCGACGCGTGGCGCGCGAGCTTCGACGAGGCCGGCGCGGTGCGCGGCGTGGCGCAGTACGGCGGGGAGGGCCCCGACGTCGCCACCGCCGTGGCCGCGGCGCCGGGAGGCAGCGTGACCCTCGGGCGCTTCGCGCAGCGCGCGGTCGTGGCGGGCGAGGCGATTCAGACCGTGGGCATCGCCGGCGCCTTCGTGCACCGCGCCGTCGAGTGAGGGAGCCCCGTCACATCATCAGGTCGTCGGCGCTCTCAGAGACCTGACCCACGACGCTGTGCAGCTCCTCTTCGCGGTTCACCGCGAGCTCGTAGAGCGACGCGAGGAGCGTGGGGTGGTGCTTCACGACCGCCATGAAGTGATTGGGGCGCAGCACGAGCGCGACGGTGGGCTCCATCGCCGTGATCGTCGCCGAGGTCGGGCGGCGGAGCACCAGGGAGATCTCACCGACGCAGCCCCCGGCGCCGACGGTGGCGACCTGCACCTCGCCGAGGGCGGGGTCTGAGCGCCGCACGCTCACCTTGCCCGAGGCGATGAGGTGGAGCCCCGGCGACTCGGAGCCCTGCACGAAGAGCGCCTCGCCTGGCCGGTAGGTCCTCGTCTCGAAGGCGTTGGCGAGGGGCTCGTGCTCGGAGCCTGGCACGTTGCGCAGCAGCGGGGCCGTGCGCAGGAGGTTCTGCACGAGACGTCGCCGACCGAAGCGACGGAGCGCGTCTCCGAGGCCGGGGCTCTCCTCCGAGGCCTCGTCCAGCGCCGCCCCTGGAGCCTCGAGGATCAGCGAGGCGCGGGTGGTGAGCGCGCTCGCGGCCCGAGGCGCGGCGGTCAGCAGGGCCATCTCGCCGAACACCATCTCGGCGCCGAGCACCGCGAGCTCCTCCATCCCCGCCGGGACCGGCGAAGGGAAGGTCGGTCGCCCCTCACCGAGCGCGAACGGCGTGTCAGGACCGGTGTCAGGGATCTTGCGGGCGACGCGCACCTCGCCCCGCGCGATGACGTACACGCTGCCGCCGGCCTCGCCCTCGGTGATGATCCGCTCGCTCGTGCGGTAGAGCCGCACCTGCATCGAGCGCGCGAGGCGCTCGAAGGCCGACGCCGGGAGCGAGCCCCAGAACGGGTGCCGCGCGCGCGCCGAGAGCCTCTCTGGCAGGCGCGCGCGGAGGTCGGCGATGCGGCGCTCGGCGAGCTGGAGGAGGTCCTCCCGGGGGAGCTTGAGGGGCTGCACCTCGTCGCTGGCGAGCGGCGGCGGGCGCACGGAATTCTGCGGGCCGTGCGGCGCCTCGGCGCTGAGCACCGCCGCCAGCTCGGGGATCAGCCCCTCGCTGCCCGTGAGGTGATGCACCGCGAGGGCCGCGGCGATGGCGTGGCTCGCCATGCCCTGGTTCGCGAGGGCGCGGGCGGCGCACTCGAAGGCCGACCGGGCGATGTGCATCGCGCCGAGAGAGACCGCCGCGCGGCCGACGATGTCGAGGGCGGGCGCGCCCGCGCCGACGTCTTCGAGCACGGGCACGGCCCGGCGGAGGCAGTCTTCGGCGCGGTTCTCCGCGAGCTCTTGGAGGGCGTAGTCGAGGGCCGTCGTGGGGGCGAGCGGCCGGTGTTTGCGCACGGGAGCAGTCATCAAAGCTCTATCTACACCATCGGCGTGTTTCGGTATTCTCCCTGGGTGAAGCGCCTCGTCGTCGCATTGAGCCTCGGCCTCGCCTGCCGCCACGGCGCCACGCCCCCCGCGGGGGTCACCGTCGACACGCCCCCCGCGCCGAGGGCCGAGTCGCCCCGCGACGCGGGCGCCGCCGACGTCCCCGCGCCCTCGACGGAGTCGCGGCTCTCTCGCCTCGCCGACGAGCTGGCCGAGCGCATGAGCGGCATTCGCGGACTCGCCGTTCGCCGCCCGATCGCGCGCGGGGTGATGACCCGCGACGCGGTGGTCGCGCGCATCCGCGAGCGCACGCGCCAGGAGTATCCCCCGGGGGAGGTCGAGCTCGAGGGCGAGCTGCTGAAGCGCCTGGGGATGATCCCCGAGGGCATGGACTACGAGCGCACGATCTACGAGCTGCTCGAGGAGCAGGTGCTCGGGTTCTACGACCCCGACGCGCGGCGGCTGTACATCGCCGACTGGGTCCCCGCGGCGATGCAGCCGGTGACCATGGCCCACGAGATCACCCACGCGCTGCAGGACCAGCACTTTGACATCGGCCGCTACGTGCACCACCGGCAGGGCGAGAGCGACCGGCAGACGGCGGCGATGGCGGTGATCGAGGGCGACGCGACCGCGGCGATGATGGACTACACCCTCGCGCCGATGGGGCAGCGGGTGACGGCGATCCCGAACGTCGAGGGGATCATCGCGGCGCAGCTGCAGTCGAACGACCAGGCGCGGCTCGCGGCGGCGCCCCGCGCGATGCGCGAGAGCCTGCTCTTTCCGTACATCGCGGGCTTCGGCATGTGCGTGCGCGCGATGCGCGACGGGGGCGGGTACCCGGCGGTCGACGCGCTCCTCGCCCGCCCCCCAGACTCGACCGAGCAGGTGCTGCACGCCGACAAGCTCGCCGCGCGCGAGGCGCCGGTGGTCATCGACGCCGCCGTCCCCGCGCCCCTCGCGAGGGACTACCGCATCGCGTACCAGGACGTCATGGGAGAGCTCGGGCTGCGCCTGCACCTGCAGACGGTGCTCGGCGACGACGCCGCGGCCGAGGCCGCCGCGGGCTGGGGCGGAGACCGCGCGATGGTGCTGGTGCCCGGGCGCGCGCCGGCGGTGGATGGTGGCGCGGCGGTCGATCGCGACGCGCTCGGTCGCGACCTCTCGGTGTGGATCGTCGAGATGGACCGCGCCGCGGAGGGTCCCGCAGACGCCGAGGCGACGGCCCTCGCGCGCGCGGCGGGGGCGGTGTTGAATCGTCGCTATGTCGCTGCGCCGCAGGCGTCTGTGCGCGGTGCGAGCTTCGCGCGAGAGAGCGCTCCGGGGCGTGTCTCGCTGGTGGCTCAGCGGGGCCGACGGGTGCTCCTCGCCGACCGCCTCCCGCGCGACCGCGCCGCCGCGGTGGTCGCGTCGGTGCTGCGCGAGTAGCGAGGCGTTGCCTACGAGCGGCGGGCGGTTCGGAGCACGAGGGCTCGGTCGAGCCACACGATGTTGGCGCCTACGACCGCGGCCACCAGGGAGAGCGTCGAGAGGGTGAGCACCATGAGAGCACCTCGGGGTTCAGCGTTGCCGGCGCGGCGTGACGCGCGCACGGGTCTCGTGCAGAGACAACGGATGAGTCGCGAGGTTCCTTCCCGGCATTCACCGCGGCGAGGCGCGGAGCGGCGCGGAGAGGCTCGTACCAGCAGGTGAGACGTCGGCCCCGCGGAGGAGGGAGGGGCGGGGGGAGCTCGCGGGGTCAGCGTACGGCGCGAATCTCGCGGAGGTACGTCATCAGCGTGGCGAGGTCGGGGTCGGAGAGCTTCGTCGGGGGAATGGCCTTCATGTCCCCTCGCCCGCGGCGGATCACCCCCGTCATCTTCGCGACGGTGAGGCGCTTGTTCTTGATCCGCGGCGTGTCCTCTTCGGGATCGTTGCCCTCGGGGCCGTGGCATCGGCCGCAGGAGCGGTCGAAGATCTGCACCGGGGTGCGGGTCTGGGCCTGAGCCGGGGCGGGCTTGAGCGCCACCGCGGCGCCAACCGCGATCATCGCGCCCAGGCCCGCGAAGCAAAGGCCCCAGCGTGCGCGTTCAGTTTGGACCATCCTAGAAGCTCCTCGTTGGGCGTGGACCGTCGGCGTCGCCACGCAGCGCTTGATGACGGCTGCCACGCGCCGTTGATTCAGCACGAGCGCGGCGCGCCGGGTCAAGTTCAACCGCACGCCCTCAACCGAACTGCACCGCCGACAGGCGCACCCCCGCGTAGGTGCCGTTGTAGACGACGCGCCCCGCGTCTGGGCCCCCGGCGCCCGCGATCACCATGAGGGGCAAAAGGTGCTCCTCGCGGGGGTGCACCTCGCGGGCCGAGGGCGCCTCGGTCCACCGCCGCAGTCGCTCGTCGCGCGCCTGGGCCTCGAGCGCGACGCTCTCTCGCAGCCACGCGTCGAAGCGCTCCGAGGCCTCCCTGCCCCGGCCGCCGAAGCCGCGCATGTTGTGGTAGCTCATGCCGCTCCCGACGATGAGCACGCCCTCGTCGCGCAGCGGCGCCAGGCAGCGGCCCATCGCCAGGTGCTCCGCGGGGTCGAGGCCGGCCTTGAGCGAGAGCTGGAGCGTCGGCACGTCGGCGTCGGGGAAGGTGAGCTTGAGCGGCACGAAGGTCCCGTGGTCGTACCCTCGGTGGGGGTCTTCTCGCGGGGTGAAGCCGCCAGCGGCGAGCAGCGCGCGCACCCTCGGGGCGAGCTCGGGGGCGCCGGGCGCGGGCCAGGTGATGCGGTACGACTCCTCGGGAAAGCCGTAGTAGTCGTAGAGCATCGGCGGTCGCGCGGCGGTCATCAGGGTCGGCGCGGGCTCCTCCCAATGCGCGCTCACCACCAGCAGCGCCCGGGGGCGCGAGGGCGTGAGCGAGCGCACCGAGCGGAGGTAGGTCGCGAGGGCGTCGCTCTCGGCGCGGCTGCCGAAGCCGAGCTCGACGAAGGGCCAGGGGCCGCCGCCGTGCGGCAGAAACACCGTGGGCACGCGCGGCCCCGCGGCGGTCGCCCGCTGGGCGCGAGAATTGGCTTGAATCACCGGGGCCTCACATCCAGGCAGCGCGCCCGCCGCGGCGGCGGTCACGGCGGCGGTCACGACCTGTCGCCGGGTGAAGCCGGCCGGGTCTTTGGGGTTCATGCGGGAGAGAACTGCCACGGGGCGTGGAACATTGCAGCCCCGAAGCGGCGGAGGGGAGAGGGGCTCAGTGGGGCGCGCCCCCGCCGGCGTTCTGGAGCTGCCGACGGAGCTGCTCCATGACCTCGGGCGGGATCTGCGGAGAGCCCCCAGGGGGGGCCGCCGCGGGGGCCGCCGCGGGCGCGGCGGAGGCGTCGGTCGCCGCGCCGCCGTCCTGCGGGAGCGGCTGCTGAAAGGCCGACAGGGCGGGGTTGACGGCCTCGCCGCTGGCGTGGCTGACGAGGAAGGTCTGGTCGTTGCCCTCGCGGCGCAGGTAGGTCTCGTTGCTGCCGCCCGAGCCGCCCACGCGGAGGGTGATGGTCTCGCTCGCCGCGTCGCCGCCGCCGAGGGTGATCGCGACCCTGGGCGAGGCGTCGGTGAAGCCGGTGTTGGCGTCGGACTCCGCGAAGTCAGAGGCCCTGAGGTTGAGCAGCGTGTCGACCAGCGAGCCGACGCGCGCGGTGTCGAGGCGCTCGATGGGGGTGCTCGGGGTCCAGGTCTCGCCGCTGCGGGTGAACGAGAAGGTCCCGTTGGGGTTGACCCACTCGACGGAGGTCACGCGGGCGCGCTCGCCGCGGGTGATCTCGCGGTTGCGCCAGTCGCGGGGCGCCTGCGAGAGCATCGTGGCGAGGGACTGGTCGACCTCGAAGACCTCGTTGGCGCCGGGGCGTCGCACGGAGGTGCCGCTCCCCACGGCGTCGCCCACCACGAGGTCGAGGAGCACCGTGGAGCCTGCCTTGAGGGTGACCCGCGTGCCGTGCGCGTCGTCGATGTTGAACTGCGTGTGGCTCGACGGCTGCGTCGCGCGCCGGCTGACCACGTGCATGTCCGAGAGTCGGTTCAGGAGGTCCTGCACCGAGTTCTCCGCGGTGGGGCCTCGGCCGGGGGCCGTCATGTTCCACGAGCCTCCGCTCTTGGAGAAGCGCAGCTCACGGGCGGCGGCTTCGGCGCCGGGGCGGTTGATGGTCACGTCGTCGACGCGCGCCTTGTCCCAGGCTGTCCACGGCGCGGCGGGGGCCGCGCTGCTGGAGGGGGGCGGGTCACGGTACGCGAAGTAGGTCGCGCCGGAGAGCCCGACGAGGACCGCGAGGGCGAAGGAGATGCTCTTGGAGTTCATCGATTCTCTGCGATGGAGGGCAATGGATTCGTTCTCAGAGCTTGAGCGCCTTGCGGGCCGAGGCACGAGAGCGGGTGATCGCGACGCCGAGGAGCCCCGCGAGGAGCGGGAGCCCGATGATGTGTCCCCACTTGAAGAGGTTCTTCTTCATGTCGGTGACCTCGCGGAGGTTCGGCTCCGCGACGTTCTTCGCGCGCACCGCGAGCAGGTCGGCGTCCTGCGACAGCCAGTCGAAGGTGTTCTGGATCAGGCGGAGGTTCGGCGGCCCGCCCGGCTGCACCCGCGCCACGGCGCCGAGCTGCTCGATGTGAAAGAGGCGACCCGAGCTCACCAGGAGGAGCCGCGCGGGGCGGTCGTTCGAGGCGTGCGCCGGGGTGTTGTCGGCCGCAGGCGCCTGCGCGCCCGCGTCGCCCTGCGCCGCCGGGGCCGCGCCGCTGAACGCCGAGCGCAGCTGGCCCTCCCAGGCCACGCCCACCACGGCGGGGGTGCGCTCGTTGGCGAACATGGTCCGCGCGCGGGGGAGGATCTGCTCGAGGTCGAGCTCGAAGGTGCCGCTCTGCACCACCGACCGCGGCGAGGTGCGCGCGAGGATCGAGAAGCGCGTGCCGTTCTCGCGCGCCCGCGAGGTGTTGAGCGTGAGGGTCGAGACGAAGGGCAGGTTCACGAAGGGCAGGCGGAAGAACGCCGCGTGCGCGGTGTCGATGCCGGGGCCGTCGTCGTCCCGCCGCGCGCCCACCATCGGGTAGATCGGCATGGGGAGCTGCAGCCGCTGACCCTCGATCTCCTGCAGCGAGGGCGACGCCTGCGCGTCGAGCACCACGTCGGCGTTGAGGGTCACGCCGTAGCCCTCGAGGAGGGCGTTGAGGTTGTGCTCGGCGCGCACCACGGTGGGGTTGATGTCCCGCCCGCTGTTGGTGATGCCCGAGGCGAAGATGGCCACGGCGCCGCCGCGCATGAGGTACCCGTTGATGCGACGGAGCTCGGGCTCCGTGATCTGCCGGGTGGGCTGCATGATGATCAGGCCCTTGATGTCGCTCGGCACGTCCTCGGCGCCCGCGCGCAGGTCGACGGTGCGCGTGGTGTACCCGAGGTGCTCCTCGGTGATGAACCGCGAGAGGTACGGCATCCCGTTCTCGGGCGTGACCTCGTCGTGGCCCGTGAGGAAGCCGATGGTGCGCTCCGGGTCGCGCATCTTCTTGATGATCGACGTGACGGAGTACTCGAGGCCCTCGATGCCGGGGGGCACGAAGTCCATGCGCTCGGTCTTCGTCCCGTAGGAGAAGGTGATGCAGCGGTAGACCTCTTGGACCCGCGCGTTGCCCGCGCGCGAGTCGATCGTCTGCAGCGCGCGCTTCGCGCAGTTGGCGCGGCCCGCCTCGCCGTTGCGGTCGTCGTTGTCGGTGCGCACGTAGCGCACCTCGACGCGCGGTGCCGAAGGCGACGTACTGGTCGAGCTGCTCGCGCACGAGGCGCTCGTCGTCGTTGGCGGGCGCCGGCTGGTCTGGGGTCCAGTAGACGGTGACCGAGAGCGAGTCGGTGAGGCTCCCCAGCACGCGGGTGGTGCCCTGGGAGAGCGTGTAGAGCTGCCGCGCGGTGAGGTCCTTACGGAACCAATGCGCGCGGAGCACCTTGGCCGCGAGGAGGTTCACCAGGACCATCGACGCGATCATGATCGCGACGAAGGCGCCGGACTGCACGCGTGCTTGCTGTCGTCGTTCCATGGTCAGCTCCACCTGCGGCTGGAGAGCGAGCGCTCGGTCGCGAGCAGGCTCACGAAGATCACGCTGAAGAAGTAGACGAGGTCTCGCGCGTCGACGATGCCGCGGGAGATGTTCGTGAAGTGGTAGTCGGGGCAGAGGTACTCGAGCCACGACGCCGCCGAGCCGAAGAAGATCAGCGCCTTGTTCAGCAAGAAGAACAGCGAGCCGATGATGAACGACACGAAGAACGCGGTGATCTGGTCCTTGGTGTACGAGCTCACCATGACGCCGAAGGCGACGTAGCTCGCGCCGCCCAGGAGCAGGCCGAGATATCCGCCGGCGACGGGGCCCCAGTCGAGCTCGCCCATGCGCGAGATGAACACGGGGTAGCTGAAGGTCGACACGATCAGCACGCCCAGGAGGCCCAGCGCGCCGAGGTACTTGCCGAGGATCACCTCCCAGTCCCGCACGGGCTGGGTGATGAGCATCTCGAGGGTGCCGGTGCGGCTCTCTTCGGCGAAGGTGCGCATCGCGATGGCCGGCGAGATCAGCGGCAGGAGCCACGAGATGCTCGTGAACATCGGCTGCAGGGACGCGCGGTTGCTCGTGAAGAACCCGAAGGCGAAGAACATCAGGAAGCCCACGAGGAGCAGGAACATCCCGATGACGATGTAGCCGAGCGGGGTCGCGAAGTACGAGATGAACTCTCTCTTCGCGATCGTTCGGATGTTGTGAAGGGTCGTCCCGGTCGACCCGGGCTTCAGTCGCCCCTGGGCCGCGACCGGCGCCGTCTCGCTCTCAGCCACGATGCACCTCAGTCCTTCTTGGAAGCTTCGTTGCGGCGGGGGACGTCTTCGCCCACCGTGAGCTGTCGGAACACCTCCTCGAGCTGCATCGTCTCGCGGCGCAGCTCCAGGAGCACCCAGCCCTTGTCCACGGCCAGCTTGAAGAACTCCGCGCGCGCGTCGCCGCCGCCGGGCGCGAGCACCTCCACGGAGAACTCCTTCTCGTCGGACGTCAGGGCCTTCGCGGCGGCGCCGGCGGAGACCCGCTTCGCGGCCTCGAGGACCTCGGCGACGTCCTTGGGCGACTTCGCGTCCCCCGCGCTGAACGACATCACGTAGCGCACCTTGCCTGAGCGCGTCGCGAGGTCGTCGGGCGAGCCGTCGGCCACGATCTTGCCGCGGTTCACGATCAGCACCCGCTGGCAGCTCGCCTTGACCTCGGCGAGGTCGTGGGTCGAGAGCATCACCGTGCGGGTCTTGCCGATCTCCTTGATGTACTCGATGACCTCGGCGCTCTCGTTCGGGTCGAGGTCGGCGGTGGGCTCGTCGAGGATCAGGATGGGCGGGTCGTGGATCAGCGCCTGGGCGAGCCCCACGCGCTGACGGTACCCATACGAGAGCTGGCCGATCTCCTTGTGGAGCGCGTCTTGGAGGCCGCAGATTTCGACGACCTCCTTGATCTTTCCCCGGCGCTTCTCGCGGTTGATGTTCCGCAGGTCGGCGGCGAATTCGAGGTACTCGACCACGCCCATGTCGGGGTAGAGCGACGCGCGCTGCGGGAGGTACCCCAGCACCGAGCGGACCTCGAGGGGGTTGTCAAACACGTCCCAGCCCCCCACCTCCGCCGTACCCTCGGTCGGCGAGATGAAGCAGGTCAGGATCTTCATCGTCGTGGACTTGCCGGCCCCGTTGGGACCGAGAAAGCCCACGACTTCCCCCTTCCGGATGCTGAAGCTGATCCGGTCGACCGCGCGCTGCGACCCGTAGATCTTCGTGAGGTCGCGCGTCTCGATCATGACGTCGCTGATGGTCATTGGACTCTTCGTCTGCCGATGGGTGGTAGTGGTTCCGCGTCGCCCCGAGAGCGGTCAGAGGACCGCAGGGGCCGCCTGGGCGGCGGCGCATCCTATTCACCGCCCCCTGGGTGTCAACGCCCCGGCCGCGCTATGGCTCCGCGCGCGTGTCAAACCAGGGCCCTCGGGGATTATTCCCCGCGCCTCGCGATTGCGCTTCGCGGAGCGCTCCCCCGCGTGGCAGGAGGTTCGCCATGTTCGTCTTCGATCGCCCGGTACGCTTCGCCGACGTCGACGCCGCGCGGATCGTGTTCTTCGCCCGCTTTCTCGAGTACTGCCACGACGCCCTCGAGGCCCTCTTCGCGCCCCTGGAGGGCGGCTACGCGGCGATGATCAACCGCCGCGACCTGGGCGTACCGAGCGTGCGGGTCGAGGTCGACTACCGCGCCCCGCTGCGCTACGGCGACACCGCGCGCGTCGAGACCCGGGTCGAGCGCGTGGGCCGCACGAGCATCGTCTTCGTGCACACGCTGCGGCGCCTCGCAGACTCCGTGGAGTGCGCCGTGGTCCGTCAGGTGGTGGTGACCACGACGCTGAGCACGCTGCGCCCCGTGCCGGTGCCCGACGACCTCCGCGCGCTGCTCGAGGGGTGAGCGCTCAGCGCAGGCCGTGGCCGTGGGCGAGCTCGTCGTCGTCCTCGTCGCCTTCGTCGTCTTCGTCGACGTCGCCGCCCTGACGGGCGCTGAGCACGCCGTAGACGAACCCGCCGATGGTGTACGTCGCCGCGAGGGTGAACAGGTACGCCGGCGCGCGGTGCATCGGGATCAGCACGTACACGCTCGCCACCACCGCCGCCTGGAACGCGAAGACGGCCTTGTTCTTCGAGAGGGCGAGCTTGGGCTGCGGGAGGTTCGAGATCATCAGCACGGCGTTGAGCGCCATGAGCACCGCCATGCCCGCGAGCAGCTCCCGCGCGAGGCCCAGCTCCTGGTGCGCGAGGAAGGCCGACGCGAGGATCCCCCCGCTGCTCGTCGACGGGAGGCCCAGGAAGAACCGCGGGTCGTTGGTGCTCGTCGTGATGTTGAACTTCGCGAGGCGCAGCGCGGCCGAGACGGCGTAGAGCGCGCCGAGGCCGAGGAGCAGCGACTGGTGCGGTCCGCGCGCCCACGGGTCGGGCAGCGCCCACGGGACCAGCGAGGTGATCAGCGCCGCGGGCGCGAGACCGAAGGTCACGAAGTCGCTGAACGAGTCGAGCTGCACGCCGAACTCGCTCGAGGCGCGGAGCTTGCGGGCCACGGCGCCGTCGACCTTGTCGAGGAGCACGGCGTAGAGAATGAACCACGCCGCCAGCCGAAACTCCTGCGCCCCCGTCGCCATGAACGACATACGAATCGACGCCAGACCGAACACCACGCTCGTGCAGGTCACGGCGTTGGGCACGACGTAGCGGAGGGGAAAGCGGTCGAACATGCGCATGGCGAGGGAATCACTCCGCGTTCGCGGGGATCTGTCAAGTGCGCGACGCAGCGGTGGCGGTGCGAAGCGGGCGCGTCACCTGAAGCTACGGATGAGCCGAATCAGCAGGGGGTACGCGTCGGGCGGGAGCCGGTCGCCGAAGGCGGGCATGCGGTTGCGCCCCGCGGCGATGACCCGCGTCAGCTCGGCGTCGCTCTTGGCCTGCACCGGCTGGGAGGCGAGGTCGGCCGGGCGAAACATCGCGGCCATGGGGCCGTCGCCGTGGCCCTGCTCGCCGTGGCAGCTGGCGCACTGGGTGTTGAACAGCGCGCGAATCGCGGCGAGGTCGTCGGCGCCGGGGGGCGTGGCGGCGCGGGGCGCGGCGAGGGCGCCGGAGCGGGCGCCGCTGTCGTGGTCCTCGGGGCGCCAGTCTCGGAGGCCGGCGCGGGGGGCGTCGCACGACGACAGCGCGGCGAGGCAGAGCGCCCAGGGGAGCGCGACGGCGGAGCGGGCGGGCACGGCGACGGTCAAGGGGCGGAGCCGGGGGTCGGCGCGGTCTTGGCCATCGGCAGCCGGAGCTTCGCCGACTGGGCGTTGTTGAACTCCTCGACCGTGCGGTTGATGTGCATCGAGCAGAACTTGGGCCCGCACATCGCGCAGAACTCGGCGCTCTTGAAGTACGCGTCGGGGAGCGTCTCGTCGTGGTACTCGCGCGCCCGGTCGGGGTCGAGCGAGAGGCGAAACTGCTCGTTCCAGTCGAAGGCGTAGCGCGCGCGGGAGAGCGCGTCGTCGCGGTCGCGGGCGCCGGGGCGGTGCCGCGCGATGTCGGCCGCGTGCGCGGCGATCTTGTAGGCGATGATCCCCTGGCGCACGTCCTCGGCGTCGGGCAGGCCGAGGTGCTCCTTCGGGGTGACGTAGCAGAGCATCGCCGCGCCCGCCGTGCCCGCCATCGTCGCGCCGATGGCGCTCGTGATGTGGTCGTAGCCCGGCGCGATGTCGGTCACCAGCGGGCCGAGCACGTAGAACGGCGCCTCGTGGCAGAGCACGCGCTCCTTCTCGACGTTCATCGCGATCTGGTCGAAGGGCACGTGTCCGGGCCCCTCGATCATCACCTGCACGTTCTTCTCCCAGGCGCGCTTCGTGAGGTCGCCGAGGACCTTGAGCTCGGCGAACTGCGCCTCGTCGCTCGCGTCGGCCAGGCAGCCGGGGCGCAGCCCGTCGCCCGCGGAGATCGTCACGTCGTAGCGCGCGCAGATGTCGAGGACGTCGTCCCAGCGGTCGTAGAGGGGGTTCTCCTTGCCGTGCTCGATCATCCACTGCGCCAGCAGCGAGCCGCCCCGCGAGACGATGCCCGTGATGCGGTGCTGCACGAGGGGGAGAAACGCGCGGAGCACGCCGGCGTGCAGGGTCATGTAGTCGACCCCCTGCTTCGCCTGGTGCTCGATGTTGTGCAGGAGGTCGTCGGCGGTGAGCGTCGCGATGTCCTTCACGGCCTGAATGGCCTGGTACATCGGCACCGTGCCGATGGGCACGGGCGAGGCCGCGATCATCGCCGCGCGAATGCCGTCGATGTTGCCCCCGGTCGAGAGGTCCATCACCGTGTCGGCGCCGTACTTCAGGCAGATCGCCAGCTTGTCGAGCTCGGTCTCGATGCGGCCCGTGACCTGCGAGTTGCCGATGTTCGCGTTGACCTTGCACGACAGCGCGACGCCGATGCCCATGGGCTCGAGGTTCGCGTGGTTGACGTTGGCCGGGATCACCAGGCGGCCCCGGGCGACCTCGTCGCGAACGAGCTCGGGCGAGACCCTCTCCCGCTCCGCGACGAAGCGCATCTCCTCGGTGATCGCGCCCTGGCGGGCGTAGTACATCTGCGTCGGGACGCGGTCGTTCGCGCGGCGGGCGAGCCATTCAGTGCGCATCGCGGTCTCTCTCCTCGGCCTCGCGGACCTCCGCGCTGCGGCCATGCGCTGCGCGTGTAGCCCGTCCCCCGCCCGGTCTGCAAGCTCGACCCGAGGAGGCGACCGGGATCACCGACCGCCCCCCTCCCGCGAGGGGACGCAGGCCGGGACGTGATATGACTCCCGGCGCTGCCCCGATGCCCGATCGAAGCCCCTACGACGACGAGGCCCTCGCCTCCCTGCGGCCGCGCGCCAAGGCCCTGCTGCGAAAGCGGATGCGCGCCACCCGCGCCGCCCTCCCGGCGGAGGCCGTGCGCAGGCGCTCCGAGGCGATCTGCGCGCGGGTGATGGCGCTGCCCGAGTGGTCGAAGGCGCGCTGCGTCGCCCTCTTCGTCGCGACGGAGCACGAGGTGCACCTCGACGCGCTGTTCGCCGACGCGCGCCGCCGGGGGATCACCGTGGCGATCCCCGCGGTGCGGGAGGGCGAGCGGGCCATGACGCTGCGGGTGCACCTGGGCGGTGGTCACGAGTTCCCCTTGCAGTGCAGTGACTTCGGCGTGATGGAGCCCGCGCCCGACGCGCCCGAGGTCGACCCCGCCGAGGTCGACGTGATGGTCATCCCCGCGCTGGTGGTGGCCGAGTCGGGGCACCGGCTGGGCTACGGGCGCGCGCACTACGACAACACCCTCCCGCGGGCGACGCGGGCGCTCCGCGTCGTCGTCGCCTTTGATTTTCAGCTCGCCGCGGAGGTGCCCGCCGAGCCGCACGACGTGGCCGCGCAGGTGGTGATCACCGACGCGCGCACCCACGTCGTCGGCGCGGGCGCCGCGCCGGAGGTCCCATGACGCCCCTCGCGTTTCTCATCGGCGCCGCCGCGGGCGCCGCCGTCACCCGTCTGCGCGGCGATGACCGCGCGAAGGACTCTGAGGCCTCGTCGCGCCGGGCGCAGGACGCAGAGCGCGAGCGCGACGGCCTGCGCGCGCGGGTCGCCGAGCTCGACGCGTCCCTCGCCGCGCTGCGAGACGAGGCCGAGGCGCTGCGCAAGGCCGCGGCGCAGACCCTCGCCGAGGCCCAGCGGGGCGCCCGCGTCGAGCTCCGCGAGGCCGTCGAGGCCGAGCTCCGAGGCCGGGTCGAGGCGCTCGAGGCCGACGCGCGCGCGCGGGCCCGACAGATCGTCGACGACGCCCGCGACGCCGCGCACGAGGCCCTGGCCGCGAGCAGGCAGCGCGCCTCGGAGCTCGACGCGCGGGACGCGAGCGCGTCGAAGCGCGAGGCGGCCGCCGCGCAGAAGGACGTGCTGCTCACCCAGCGAGACGGCGAGCTCTCGGCGCGGGAGCGGGCCGTCGCGGAGCGCGAGCGGGCCGCGGCCCAGCGCGAGGCCGAGGCCGAGGCGCTCGTGAAGGCGAGCTCGAGGGCGCTCGACGAGGCGAGGGCCGAGGGCGAGCGGGTGGTCGAGCGGGCCGCGGGGCTCACCGCGGAAGACGCGAAGGCGCAGGTCCTCGAGCGCGTGCTCGACGACGCGAGGCGCTCGGCGGCGCGGGAGGCGAAGCAGATCGAGGACCTCGCCCGGGAGGAGGCCGAGCGGCGGGCCAAGCGGGTCATCGGCATCGCCGTGCAGCGGTACGCCGGGGAGTACGCCGGCGAGCGCGCGGTGACCTCGGTGGCGCTGCCGAGCGACGAGCTCAAGGGGCGGATCATCGGCCGCGAGGGGCGAAACATCCGCGCGTTTCAAGAGGTCACGGGCTGCGACCTGGTGATCGACGACACCCCCGAGACCATCGTGGTGTCGAGCTTCGACCCCGTGCGCCGCGAGATGGCGAGGATCACCCTCGAGCGCCTGGTGCAAGACGGGCGCATTCACCCCACGAAGATCGAGGAGCTCTTCTCGAAGGCGAAGGACGAGGTCGAGCGCACCATCCGCGAGTCGGGCGACGCCGTGATTCAGGAGCTGGGCGTGGGCCGCATGCACCCCGACCTCGTGAAGACCCTCGGGCAGCTCCGGTACCGCTACTCGTACGCGCAGAACATCCTGCGGCACTCGGCCGAGGTGGGGCACCTGTGCGGGCTCCTCGCGGGGGAGATGGGGTTGAACGTGCGGCAGGCCCGGCGCGCGGGGCTCCTGCACGACATCGGCAAGGCCGCGACGCACGAGATGGAGGGCGGCCACGCCGTGATCGGCGCGCAGTTCGCGCGCAAGGGCGGCGAGGACGAGCTGGTGGTCAACGCCATCGCGTCTCACCACGACGACGAGCCGCCGAAGAGCGTGCTCGCGCACCTCACCGCCGCGGCCGACGCGATCTCGGGGGCGAGGCCCGGCGCCCGCCGCGAGATGCTGGAGAGCTACGTGCGGCGCCTCGAGGACCTCGAGAAGATCTGCGCGGGCTTCAAGGGCGTCGAGCGGAGCTTCGCGATTCAGGCCGGACGCGAGGTGCGCGTGCTGGTGGAGCCCGGCGAGATCGACGACCTCGGCGCGCTGGCCCTCTCGCGCGAGATCGCCCGCAAGATCGAAGACGAGCTCGCCTACCCCGGGCAGATTCGCGTCACGGTGGTGCGCGAGACCCGCGCCGTCGACTACGCGCGCTGAGCCCTCGCGCTCCGCACCCCTTGGCGGTTGACGCGGCGCCCGCGATGCAGCCTTGTTCCGCAGCGATGCAACGCTTCACGCTCCTCGCCGCGCTCGCGCTGGGCTGCGGCTCCAGCGCGCCCTCCCCAGACGACGCCGCCGCGCGCGCCGACGCGGCCGCGGTCGACGCGCCGCCGCTGCCGGAGCGCGCCGCCGGCGCGAGGGCGCCGCGCACCGCGGAGTGCGACGACGCCGACCCCGCCCGCTGCCTGCTCCCCTGGCCCTCCGACGCCTTCGCCGAGGCGGCGCCGGGGAGCGCCACCGGGCTGCGGCTGCGCGTCTCGACGGCGCGCACGCTCAACCGCGACGACGTGACCGTGCTCTCGCGCGCGGACGGCTTCTCGCGGGCGACGCCGGTGCTCACGAGCGTGCCCTTCGAGGTCGACCGCGGCACCCTCGGAGACAACCTCACCGCGGCCGTTCGCCTCGTGGTCGCCGAACCCGGGGACGACTTCGGCGCGGCGGTGCCGGTGCGTATGAACGTCGTGCCCGACCCCGAGGCCGAGGTCCCGGGGTCGCTGCTGCTGGCCTTCCCTCGCCGCCCGCTGCGCGCCGCGAGCGAGCACGTCGCGGCGCTGGTCGACTCGGTGCGGAGCGCCTCGGGCGCGTCGCCCGTCGCCGACCGCCGCACCCTCGTGGCCCTCGCCCGTCAGCCGCCGGCCACCGACGAGGAGCGCGCCGCGGTGGCCTACTTCGCCCCCTCGCGCCGCGCGCTGCTCGCCGCGGGGATCGACCTCGCGCGGGTGGCGCGGGTCTGGACCTTCACCACGCGCTCCGCCGCGCAGCCGCGGGCGCCGCTGCAGACGGTGCGCGAGGCGATGGTCCGCGCGGTGGATGCAGGGCGCGCCCGCCTCCGCCTCGCCTCGGTGCGCCCCGTCGACGGCGGGCCCGTCGCGCTCATCGTCGAGGGCTTCATCGAGGGGTTGCCCGACCCCATGGGCAGCGACGACCTCCTGCGCTTCGGCGCCGACGGCGCGGTCGCGCTCGAGGGCGACGGGTTTCGCGCGCCCTTCCGCGTCATGATCCCGCGCGGCGACGGCGACTGGCCCGTCGCGCTCTGGGGCCACGGCACGGGCGGCGACGTGCGCGACACGAGCTTCGACGGTCTCATCGCGAGCAGCGGCACCGCGAAGGTGAACATCGAGTTCGACGGCTGGACGGGCGACGGCGTGATCGCGACCTTCGCCGCGTTCACCCGGGTGCTCAACGGCTCCGGCGTGTCGTCGTCGCGGCTCGTGCGCGCCCTCGGCGGCGCGGCCGCGGTGACCCGCGCGCTCTTTGGTGACGCCTCGGGGCGGGGCGCGCTGCTCGGCGACGCGCTCGCGGCGCCGACCCTCGGAGGTCAGCCCAACCCCGCGGCGGGACGTCGGCCGAGGCGAGCCGGGATGATCTACACCGGCGGCTCCCTCGGCGGCACCATGGGCGCGGTCATCGCGCGCACCGAGCCCCTGGTGCAGGGCGCCGTGCTCAACGTCGGCGGCGCGGCGTGGACGCACTTCACGCCCTTCGCCAACCTCTTCGCGGTGCTGCGCCCGTCGCTGCGGGTCAACTACGGCTCCGAGACCGACCTCTGGGTCTTTCTCGCGATGTCTCAGACGCTCTGGGACCTCGCCGACGGCGCCACCTGGGCCGACGCCACCGAGCACCGGGTGCCGATCCTGATTCAGCAGAGCATGGGCGACCCGGTCCTCCCCAACCCCGGCACCGAGTTCCTGGCCGCGGCGATGGGCGCGAGGCACCTGGGCGCTCCGCTCTCGCCGGTGTTCGGCGCCGAGACCGTGAGCCGGGTCACCGAGGGCGCCGCGCTCACGCAGTACCGGGTCCCGTCGAGCCTGCGCGACGCGCTGGCGATTCACGGCTTCGCGGCGGGCGACAGCCCCGCGGGCCTCGCCGCGCAGGCCCAGCTCCGGGCCTTCGCGCTCAGCGTGCAGGCCGGCGCGCCCGAGGCCACGGTGCCCGCCGCCTGCGTCGAGAACACTCCCCCCGGCAGCTGCGACTTCAGCGCGCGGTGATCAGCGCTTCACGGCCACCAGGCGAAACAACGGCGCGAGGCTGACCCGCAGGCGCCCCCACCGCCGCGCGAGGCGCTCCCCGCGGGCGAGGGCCCTCGGCGCGCGCGCCCGCCACCAGGTCGATGCGTCGTCCTCGGCGCTGTGCACCACGCGCAGGCCGTCGTCTTCGAGCCACCGCGCCACCGACCCGCCGATGGGCAGCACGCCGACGTCGTAGCGAGGAAAGCCCCGCACCTTCGTGACGTACCAACGCCCGAGGCGCTGCGGCATCGCGCTCACGAGGGCGAGCTGGTAGTGCGGGTCGGCGCGCAGGTTCGCGAGGGACAAGCGGTTGGGCCCGAAGAGGTAGAGCACGCCCCCCGGGCGCAGCACCCTCGAGAGCTCGCGCACCGCGCGGCGCGGATCCTCGACGTGCTCGATGACGTCGATGAAGGTCACCACGTCGAAGCGCGCGTCGGCGAAGGGGAGCGCCTCGCCCACCGCGCGCTCGAAGCGCGCGTCGGCGCCGTGGCAGGCCGCGCGCAGCCGCGCGGCGTCGAGCACCTCGTCGTCGACGTCGACCCCGGTGACCCGCGCGCCGCGCGCCGCGAGGGCGATGGGCAGCGCGCCGAGCTGGCAGCCGACGTCGAGCACCTCGGCGCCCTCAAGGGGCGCGAAGCGCGCGAGCTCCGCGGCGATGTCGCCGTTGCGGGCGATCTGCTCGAGCTCGAGGCGGAGCCAGCGCGCGCGCTGGGGGTCGGCGGGGTCGAGGAGCCGCGCGCACCAGCGCTCCAGAAACGCACGCTCGCGCGCGAGGGTCGGGTGCGTCGGCGAGACTCCGGCCTCGCGCGCGAGCTCGTCGAGGGAGACGCTCAGAGGACGTCGGCCAGGGGGGTGTACGGGAGCTCCAGGGCCTCGGCGACGGCCTCGTAGGTGCAGGCGCCGTCGTAGCAGTTGATCCCGAGGGCGAGGGCGGGGTCGGCCTTGGCGGCCTCGGCGACGCCCTTGTTCGCGAGGGCGAGGGCGTACTTCATCGTGGTGTTCGTGAGCGCGAAGGTCGAGGTGTGCGACACCGCGCCGGGCATGTTCGGCACGCAGTAGTGCACCACGCCGTCGACCTCGTAGGTGGGGTGGTCGTGGCTGGTGGGTCGCACCGTCTCGATGCAGCCGCCCTGGTCGACGGCGACGTCGACGATGACCGAGCCCTTCGACATCTTCGACACGAGCTCGCGGCTCACGAGGGTCGGCGCCTTCGCGCCCGCGACGAGGGCGGCGCCGATGACCAGGTCGGCGCGGCACACGGCCTCTTCGATGTTCGCGGGGTTCGAGTAGAGGGTCTCGATGGCGCCGCGAAAGATGTCCTCGAGGTAGTCCATGGTCTTGGCGTTCACGTCGAGCACGGTGACCTGCGCGCCCATGCCCACGGCGATGTGCGCGGCGTTGCGACCGACGACGCCGCCGCCGAGGATGACCACGCGTCCCCGGCGGGTGCCCGGGACGCCGCCGAGGAGCACGCCCTTGCCCCCGCGCCACTTCTCGAGGCTGGTGGCGCCGGCCTGCACGGCCATGCGACCGGCGACCTCGCTCATGGGGCGCAGCAGCGGCAGGGAGCCGTCGGCGAGCTGGATGGTCTCGTAGGCCACCGCGCGCACCTTCTTCTCCATGAGCTTGCGGGTGAGCGCGGGCTCCGCGGCGAGGTGCAGGTAGGTGTAGAGCACGAGGCCCTCGCGAAAGTGCTCGAACTCCGCGGGGAGCGGCTCCTTCACCTTCATCACCATGTCGGCGCGGCGCCACACGTCGCCCGCGCTCGAGACGATCTCGGCGCCGACGGCGGTGAAGTCCTCGTCGGCGAGCCCCGACCCCTCCCCCGCGCGCGACTCGATGAGGACCTTGTGGCCGCGAGCCACGAGCTGCTGCACGCCCGCGGGGGTCATGCCGATGCGGTACTCGCGGGTCTTGATCTCTTTGGGAACGCCAATAATCACGGTGGGGGGATGCTCCTTTCGAACGCGGCGCTTATACCCCCTCGATCGGGGGTTGGGGAACGGCCCCGCGGGGGTTCGCGCCCCGGCGAGGGCGTCGGGTCACGGGCGGCCGGTGTGATAGGGTCCGCGCCCCGTGCGCCGCTCGCTCTGGTTCGTCTTCGTCGTGGCATCCCTCGTGGCCGTCGCGCTCTTCGCCGCCTGGAGGGAGGGCTGGATCCGGGCGCCGTGGTCCGCCCGCTACGACGAGCTCCTCGCGCAGCTCCGCGACCGGGGGAGCGTCGCGGTGAGCGGGTCGATCCCCGCGGGCATGGTGCTCCGCGACGTGGGCGTGGTTCCCCTCGACCGCGCGCCCCGGCTCGCCGCCGCCCTCGACGGGCGCGACGGCGCCGCGGTGGCCTCCGCCCTTCGCGCGCAGCACCTCGACGGGCTGGTGCTCCGCGCGGGCGTGCGCCGCGCCGCCGACGCGACCTCGGTGCACGGTCGCCTCGCGAGCTACCGCCCGGTCGCGGGCCTCGCGTCGGTGTACCTCGACGAGGTCGCCTCGGTGGTCGACCCCGCCGAGGTCTTCGACCTCTCCGTCGAAGACGCCCAGCGGCTGGTGACCGTGGCGCGGCTGATCCTGAGCGGCGCCACCGCGCCCCCCGAGCGGCTCTTCCCCGAGAACCTCCGACGCGCGCGCCCGGCCGAGGTCGCGCTGATCCTCCGCGACGGCGGCACGCCCATCCTCTGGCGCTCGACCCGCTCGGGCTCCGTGGCGCGGGGCATCATCGACGTCTCCTTCGCCGTGCTCGACCGCTGGACCACCCGACAGCAAGAGCAGTACGGCCGCATGCGCGACGCCCTGCTCACCAAGACCGTCACCGTCGCGATCTTCTACGACCGCGGCGTGCTCGGCGCGCGCGACGGCGCGTTCCTCCGTCGCGTGGCCGACCCCAGGGTCTGGAGCGTCGGCTATGAGCGCGTGACCTCGTGGGAGTACAGCCTGCCTCAGCTCCCCGGCGCTCCCGCCGAAGACCCGGTGGCCACCCTCCGCGCGCTCACC
Organism: Polyangiales bacterium; assembly: GCA_041389885.1. GTDB lineage: Bacteria > Myxococcota_A > Polyangia > Polyangiales > JAWKRB01. Next base: position 145,166 of record JAWKRB010000016.1, read on the forward strand.
CGCGAGCGCGGCGTGCCGCCCCCCGGCCACCTGCGCCCGGAGATCACGCTGTACCGCTTTCGCGCGCTGCAGATGTTCGAGCGCACGCCCAACGGGCCCGTCTCGATCTACAATCCTCAGTAAAATCAAATAGATGGCAGGCATCTCCGACGCTGTCGCCGGGGATCAACGCGCGCGTCGCCCGCGGTCAATGCCTCGGCGCGTCGGCGCAGCTATCGATGCCTCCGAGGCGGCGCAGGGGTGCGGCGCCCCAGGAGCGCGTCATGTCACCTTCTCCCACGAATCACGCCTGCGTTCGCTGCGGACACGCCGGACCTCTCGACCGCCCTCACGTCGGGCTGAAGCTCCTGCTCGCGGCGCTCTACGTCGCCTTCGTCCTGATGATCTTCGGCGCCGTGCTGATGGGCCTCGGGGTGACGGCGCTGGGGCCCCTCGCCATCGCGGTGTGCGCGGTCATCCAGGCGCCGTTGGCCGAGGCGGCCTTCGCGCCCGCGCGCTGCGCCGAGTGCCGCTGCTACGCCCCTGACGAAGGGGCCTCGGCTTGACGCGCGGCGCGCGGGTCCCTTGAATCCTGGCGTCGGCGCCGCAGCGGGATGCGTCGCCGCCCCGGGGAGCCGCGCTCGTGCCAGACGCCCAACGCCTACGCCAGCCCAGCGCCGCGACGGTGACCGCGAACGTCGCCCGCGCCCTCTTTGACTTCGCCGCCGCCCGCGGCCACGACGCCGCCGCCCTCGCCCGCGGCTTCGAGCTCGAGCCCGACTCGCTGCGCGACCTCGACGCGAGGATCCCCGTGGAGACCGCGCAGCGTCTCTGGGCCGAGCTCCCGCGGCTCCTCGACGACGACGACCTCGGGATTCACCTCGCGCAGCACCTCGCGCCCCAGGGCGCGCTGCTGCCAGTGCTCCTGCTCGCCAGCGCCTCGACGCTCGGAGAGGGCATCGACCGCGGCATGGAGTTTCAGCGCGCCCTCGCCGAGGGGAGCTCCTGGCGACGCGCGGGCGACCGACCGGGCCGCGCGGTGTGGGTCTACGAGTTCGCCGACCCGGTGGCGGCGGCGCCCCGGCACGCGCTCGAGTTCGGCATCGCGCTGATGGTGCTCGTGACGCGTCGGGTCGTGCGCGACGACCTCGCGCCCGCGGAGCTCCGGTTTCGCCACCCGCCGCCGCGCGCGCCGCGGGAGCACGAGGCGCTCTTTCGCTGCGCCCTGAGCTACGGGCAGGCGCGCGACGAGATCCATATGTTCGCCGAGAGCCTCGCGCTCCCGGTGCGCACCGCCAACCCCTCCCTGCTCGAGCACCTCGAGGCGCACGGCCGCACGCAGCTCAGGACCCTGGCGCCGAGCGACGGCCTCCCCGACCGGGTGCAGCGGGCGCTGCGCGACGCGCTGTCGAGTCCCGCGCCCCTCACGGCGGTCGCGCGGGCGCTGCGCTGCTCCCCGCGCACGCTGCAGCGCCGTCTCCGCGACGAGGGCACCACCTTTCAGGCCCTCCTCGACCGGGCGCGGTACGCCCGCGCGTGCGAGCTCCTGCGCGCGCCCGACGCCTGCGTGAAGCGCGTCGCCGCCGAGGTGGGCTTCAGCGAGCAGGCGTCGTTTCACCGCGCGTTCGTGCGCTGGAGCGGCGAGACCCCCGGTCGATGGCGCGAGGCCGCGAAGGGCTGAGCGCGGGTCAGCGCCCCCCGAAGAAGCGCGCCAGCGCGAGGGTGTGCAGCGGAAATGCCAGCTCGATCGCGACGCGCGTGATCACCCTCTCGAGGGTCTCGTCGTTGGGCGCGAAGGGCGGGAGGTCGCGCTCGGCCAAGGGGGGGCTCACCCCGAAGATCAGCACGACGTTGCCCCGCGGCGGCGAGGCCACCATCAGCTCGCGCACGTCTGCGGGGTCGACCGCCACGCCGGTCTCTTCGAACAGCTCCCGCGCGGCGCCCTGCTGCCAGCTCTCGCCGAAGGCGATGTACCCACCGGGGAGCGCGAGCTCGCCCCGCCGCGGCTCGATGCCGCGTCGAACGAGCAGCGCGCCGTCGTCGACCGGCACGATGAGCACGCCCACGGGGGTCGGGTTGAGCCAGGTGGTGTTGCCGCAGCGCGAGCAGGCGCGAGGCCACGCGGGGTCTTCGTACCGCTGGCCGCACCAGGAGCAGTGGGAGTGGGGCTCGTACACCTCCGCCAGGGTACCACCCCGGGCGCCGCGGCTCGCGTCGCGGAGCAGCTTGGGGCAGACTGCCCGACCCCGTGCGTCGTTCACTGCTCGTCCTCCTCGCCCTCTCCCTCGCCGCGACGCCCGCCCTGGCGCAGCCGCGTCGCGCTCCGACGCGACACGCGCCGCGCCGCGCTCCTCGTCGCGCCCCCCGGAGGCGCACGCCGCCGCCCCCTCCACCGCCGCCGCTGCCCGACCTCCCTCCGGTCGTCACCGCACCGCCGCCGCCGCCACCGCCGCCCCCGCCTCCTCCGCCGCCGCCCCCGCCGCCGCCCCCGCCTCCCCGTCGCCCCAACGCGCTCGACGTCGCGCTCTCGGGCCGGGTGTTCGCGCGGGAGCTCTCGCTCTCGGGTCCGGTGAGCCCCACGCGCCCGTACTCCCTCGACGCGGCGCCCTCGGCGCGCATCGACCTGGCCTGGCACCCGGCGGCGCATTTCACCCGCGGTCCGGCGACGTGGTTCGGCGTCGCGGCGCAGTACGAGCTGGCCTTCGGTCTGCAGAGCACCGACAGCGCGGGCGTGCGCTACGACACCTCGGCGTGGAGCGCCCTGGCGGCGCTCCGGGTGCGCTTCCCCATCGAGGTCGAGGGGCTCGACGTGGCCCTGCTCGTGGGCTGGAGGATCCAGTCGTTTCAGGTGCGCAGCGACGCGGGCGCGACGCCGAATTCGGTGCCCGACACCGACCTCCAGGCGCTGCACCTGGGCGTCGCCGCGAGGGTCCCGCTGGCCGCGCCGCTCGCGCTCACCCTCGACGCCGCGTACCTCCACGGGCTCGATCAGGGCGACCTCGGCGCGCGCTACCCCGGCACCAGCACCGCGGGGGTTCAGGTGAGCGCGGGGCTCGCGCTGCGTGTGGTGTGGCGCCTCGAGCTCCGGGCCGCGTTCGAGATGCGGCTCTGGTCGCACAGCCTCGGCCGGCCTGCCGGCGCCGCCGAGGCCGAGCGCTCCGCGGAGGACCGCTACCTCGGCGGCACCTTCGGCCTCGCCGTGCGGCTGTAGCTCGTTCGCTCAGAACGTGTGCTGCAGCGCGATCCACGGGATCACCGGGATCTGCTCGGAGTACAGCGGCGCCGCGGCGCTGAGGGGCACGAGGGCCCCGAGGTCGGCGGAGAAGCGGCGGGTGTACAGCCGCGCGCCGGCGAGGGCGTAGGGGATGAACCGGGGGCTCCCATTGCCGAGCAGCGCCTCGGCCCGCGGCGCGCGCTCTTCGGCGACCTCGTACAGCGTCACGGCCTGCGCGAGGGCCTTGACGCCGTCGATGATCCGCACGGCGAGCGTCGCGTGCGAGAGCACCCACAGGCCGCCGAGCCCCGTGCGCTGCGCGACGTGCAGGCCGAGGTTCGCGGTGACCCTACGCCCCAGAGCGTCACGACGGGGCCAGTCGCCCAGCCCAGGCCCGCGTAGGACCAGGTGAATCCCAGGCTGCTCGAGGCGCGCTCGCCCTCGCCGAGAGGGCACCGTCGCGTACGCCCACCAGGCCGCCGAGACCCCTCTACCCTGCGCGAAGGCGACGCGCGCGTCGACGCTGAGTCCGGCGAAGTAGAAGGGCACGCCGACGCCGACGTCGACGTGTCGGGTGACGCCGTAGCGCACGCCGACCCAGCCCAGGGCGCTGACGTAGGTCGCCGCGAAGTCGCCGTAGCGCAGCACCCTCGCGGTGGGCGTCTGAAAGTACGCCCCCGCGCCGGGGTCGGGGTCGCGATCGATCGATCGCGGCGGCGGGATCACGGCGGCGCGGCGGACCGGGCGCGCGCGGCGGGGCGCGGGCCAGCGCGTCGCGCGGGGCGGCTCCTGGGCGACGGCGGGACGCGGGCCCGCCGTTTCGCGCTCGCCCCAGGGCGGGCGCTGCGCGTGCGCCGAAGGGGCCGCGGCGAGGCTCGCGCCGAGCGCGCCTACGAGGACCGGGATGCGCGTCATACCCTGGGGGTGTTGTCACGGCGCCGCGGGGTGCGGCAAGCGCGCGCTCAGAACGGCGGCGCGTCGTCGCCCGCGGGCTCGGGCGCGTCGGCGGCGGAGTCTCCCTCGGGAGCCGCGACCGCGAGCTCGTCAACCGGTGCGTCTTCGGCCGGCTCGTCGGCGTCGGGCTCGGCGAGGGGCTCGACGCCGACGACCTTCTCGCCGTCCTCGAGCTTGATGATCCGCACGCCCTGGGTGTTGCGCCCCGCGACGCGGACCTCCCCGACGCGGGTGCGAATGATCTGACCGCGGTCGGTGATCACCACGATGGAGTCCGACTCTTCGACGAGGTCGAGGTCCACCACATCCCCATTCCGCTCGCTGGCGTCGATGGCGATGATCCCCTTACCGCCGCGGCCCTGGCAGCGAAACTCCTCGACCGGGGTGCGCTTGCCGTAGCCGTTCTCGCAGATCGCCAGCACCTGCTGCGCGTCCTTGTCGCGAATGACGTCCATCGACACCACCGCGTCGCCCTCGCGCAGGTCGATGCCGCGCACGCCCCGGGAGTCTCTCCCCACCTCGCGGATCTCCTTCACCGCGAAGCGGATCGACATCCCCTTGCGGGTGCCGATCATCACCTCCTGCTCGTCCTCGGTGACCACCGCGCGGAGCAGGGCGTCGCCCTCCTCGATGGCCACGCCGATGATCCCGGTCTGACGGATGTTGCTGTAGGCCTTGAGCGCGGTGCGCTTCACCAGCCCGTTCACGGTGATGGTGACCAGCTGCGCGCTGTCCTTCCACTCGCTCACGGGCACGATGGCGGCGATGGTCTCGCGCTCGGCGCCGGGCTCCTTCGGGTCGAGGCCCACGAAGTTCGCGACGTGCTTGCCCTTGCTGGTGCGCGAGCCCTCGGGCACCTCGTGGACCTTCTTCAGGTACACCCGCCCCCGGTTCGTGAAGAACAGCACGTGGTCGTGCGAGCTCGCGATGAAGAACTTGTTGATGAAGTCGTCCTCGCGGGCCTCCATCCCGATCTTGCCGCGGCCGCCCCGCCGCTGCTCGCGGTACTCCGCGAGGGCCGTGCGCTTGATGAACCCGTTGCGCGAGCAGGTCACCACCACGTCGTGCTGGGGGATGAGGTCCTCGATCGAGAACTCCGCCTCGTCGGGGAGGATCTCCGTGCGCCGCGCGTCGGCGTAGCGCGCCCGCACCTCGAGGAGCTCGGCGCGGATCACCGACATCAGCACCCGCTCGTCGCCGAGGATCCCCCGCAGCCGCGCGATGGTGTTCGACAGCTCGCCGTACTCGCCCGCGAGCTTCTCGCGCTCGAGGCCCGTGAGCCGCGCGAGGCGCATGTCGAGGATGGCCTTCGCCTGCCGCTCCGAGAGCCGGTAGTCGCTGACCTTCGCGGCCTCGGCGATCTCCTCCTCGGGGCGGCCGGCGCGGCGCACGAACTCCTCGAGGCCGCGCAGCGGCAGGCGCATCAGGGCCTCGCGGGCGCTGTCGACGTCCGACGCCTCGCGGATCGTGCGGATGATCAGGTCGATCTCCGTCGTGGCCATGCCCAGGCCGAGGACGATCTCTCGCTGCGCCTCGGCCTGCCGGAGCTCGTAGCGCGTGCGCCGGGTGACCACGTCGCGCCGGTGGTCGATGAACACCCGGAGCATCTCGGGGAGCGAGAGCACCTTGGGCTGCCCGCCCACGATGGCGAGGTTGATGATCCCGAAGCTCTCCTGGAGCTGGGTGCTCTTGTAGAGGTTGTTGAGCACCGTCTGTCCGACGGCGTCACGCTTGAGCTCGATGACCACCCGCATGCCCTCGCGGGAGCTCTCGTCGCGGAGGTCGGAGATGCCCTCGATGCGCTTCTCGCGCACGAGCTCGGCCATCTTCTTGAGCATCGAGGCCTTGTTGACCTGATACGGGATCTCCGTGACCACGATGTGCTCGCGGTCGCCGCGGCCCATGGGCTCGACGGTGGCGCGCGCGCGCATGACCACCGAGCCGCGGCCGGTGGCGTAGGCCTGGCGGATGCCGTTGCGCCCTACGATGTATCCCCCCGTGGGGAAGTCGGGGCCGGTCACGAGGGTGAGCAGCTCGTCGAGGGTGGTGGCCGGCTCGTCGATGAGCCGGACGGTGGCGTCGATGACCTCGCCGAGGTTGTGCGGGGGCATGTTGGTCGCCATGCCCACGGCGATGCCGCCGGAGCCGTTGACCAGGAGGTTGGGGTAGCGCGCGGGGAGCACCGCGGGCTCGCGCTCAGACGCGTCGAAGTTGTCGATGAAATCGACGGTCTCCTTCTCGATGTCGGTGAGCAGCTCGTCGGCCAGGCGCGCGAGGCGCACCTCGGTGTAGCGCATGGCGGCCGCGGGGTCGCCGTCGACGCTGCCGAAGTTCCCCTGGCCGTCGACGAGCATCATGCGCATCGCGAAGTCTTGGGCCATGCGCACGAGGGCGTCGTAGACGCTGAGGTCGCCGTGCGGGTGGTACTTGCCGAGCACCTCGCCGACGACGCGGGCCGACTTCTTGTACGACTGGTTCCACACCAGCCGCATGTCGTGCATCGCGTACAAGATCCTGCGGTGCACGGGCTTCAGCCCGTCTCGCGCGTCGGGGATCGCGCGCCCCACGATCACGCTCATCGCGTAGTCGAGGTAGCTCTTCTGCATCTCGTCATCGATGAGCACCGGGACGAGGTTCGAGTGTTCGGGGGGCGGAAGGTTCGGGTCCTGGGTCATGGGGGTGCTGAGGTTCCTTCTGCGGGCGACGGCGGCGGGCGTCGAGGCGCGCGTCGCGCCCGCCGCGTCACCGTTTCGGCGGCGTCGGAGAGGGTGCGTCGCGGCGCCCCCGTCGGGCGCGTCTGCGGTGCCGCGGACCCTACCAGAACCCCCACGAAATCGCCATTTTCATCGCGCGTTCGGGTGTCGAGAAATGTCCGCGGGCGGCCCTCCAGGGAGCGGCTGAGATTGACACGGCGGGCGCGCTCCCTCATCGGCCTTCACCCACGATGTCGACCGACGCCTACGCGGCCTTCTCGCACCCCGATTTTCGGCGCTATCAGCTCGGTCGCTTCGCCGCGGTGCTCGGCACCCAGATGGCCTCGGTGGCCGTCGCCTGGCACGTCTACGAGCTCACCCGGCGCCCCATGGACCTCGGGTACGTCGGGCTCGCGCAGTTCCTCCCCGCGGCGCTGCTCTCGCTCTTCACGGGCGCCGTCGCGGACCGCTACGACCGCCGCCTCGTCGTCGCGCTCTGCCACGCCGTCATCGCCCTCGGCTGGGGCGCCCTCGCCCTGCTCTCCTGGCGCGCGCGCCTCGACCTCCCGGCGGTCTTCACGGTGCTCGTGCTCCTCGGCACCGCGAGGGCGTTTCAAGGCCCCGCGGCCTCGGCGCTCGTGCCCAACCTCGTGCCCCCGAAGCTGCTCTCGAGCGCCGTCGCCTGGGCCTCGACCACGTGGCAGGTGGCCACCATCGCCGGCCCCTCCCTCGGCGGGCTCTGCCTCGGCGCGATGTCGCCCGGCTCGGTGTACCTCCTCGGCGCGGGCAGCGCGCTCCTCGCGATGCTCTCGACCCTCCGGGTCGCGCCGAGGCCCGTCACGGCGCCCGCCCGCGAGCCGCCGATCGAGCGGCTCCTCGCTGGAATCCGCTACGTCTGGCGCACGCCCCTGGTGCTCGGGTCGATCTCCCTCGACCTCTTCGCGGTGCTCCTCGGCGGCGCCGTGGCCCTGCTGCCGATCTTCGCGAGGGACATCCTCCGCGCGGGCCCGTGGGCGCTCGGCGCCCTGCGCAGCGCCCCCGCCCTGGGGGCGGCCTTCATGGCCTTCTGGCTGGCGCACAACCCCATCCGCCGCCGCGCGGGGCGCTGGATGTTCGTGAGCGTCGCCGTCTTCGGCGCGGCCACGGTGGCCTTCGGGCTGTCGACGAACGTCGCCCTCTCGGTGTCGGCGCTGGCCCTCGTGGGCGCGAGCGACATGGTGAGCGTGGTGATTCGGCAGCACGCGGTTCAGGTCGCGACCCCCGACGCGATGCGCGGCCGGGTGAGCGCGGTGAACCAGGTGTTCGTCGGCGCGTCGAACGAGCTCGGAGAGTTCGAGTCGGGGCTGACCGCGCAGCTGCTGGGTCCGGAGCGCGCGGTGATCCTCGGGGGGCTCGGCACCCTCGCGGTGGTGCTCGCGTGGGCGCGGCTCTTCCCCACGCTCCTGCGGCTCGATCGCCTCGAAGACATCGGCGGTGAAGAGAACGGGCGCTGATGGGCGTACAATGGACCCGTCTGGGCGGTCGGGTGACTCTTTCACCGCCCACAAGCGTCCAACGCCCTTCATCTCAACAGAGAGGGAAGCACCTGCCATGAAGCCCGCCTCACGCTCGCTGCTCGTCGCCATCGTTCTCAGCGCCACGCCCTTCGCGTACGCCCAGCTCCCGATCGAGATCCCGAGCGGCCTGCCGGGGCAGCTGCAGAATTCGCTCAACGCCGCGCTGCGCGTGCGCGTCGCGCCGCCCGCGATGCGCCAGGAGTCGCCGCCGGCGCAGCCGGGCCCCGGCTACTTCTGGGTGGGGGGCAATTGGAGCTGGCGCCCGCGCCAGCGGCAGTACAGCTGGGTGCCGGGGCACTGGGAGCGCGAGCGCCCGAACTTCCGCTGGGTGCCCGCGCAGTGGGTGTCTCGTGGCAACGAGTACATCTTCGTGCGCGGCCGCTGGGCGCGCGATCAGGACCGCGACGTGTCGAGCGGCATCTGGGTCTCGGCGGCCCCTCCGGCGCCCCAGCCCGAGACCCCCCCCGCCGCGCCCTCGGCGCTGCACCTCTGGATCGCGGGCCACTGGAACTGGAACCCGCAGCGGGTGCAGTACCAGTGGGTGCCGGGGCACTATGAGCAACGCCGCGAGGGCTACGCGTGGGTGCCCGTTCGGTGGGAGCACGTGAACGAGCGCTGGCACTACGTGCCCGGCCACTGGCAGCGCACACAGTAGTGTCCCCGCGAGCACGGCGTTCGCGGAAAAAGCTCCGCCGATCACGGTACAGTCGTCTTCATGACGACGCAGCCCCCTCGCCCGTCTTCTCGCGTCGCGGCGTCTGAGGACGCGTGGGAGGTCCGCCCGCAGTACCGCCGCATCCTCGGCGCGCTGCGCGACGTGATCGACCGCGCGACCTCGCTCCGCATGCTGATCAGCAACGCGGGCGACCTGCTCCACGCCCTGCTCGACGCCGAGCGGATCACCATCTGGGCGCGTGACGACCGCACGCACGAGCTCACCTCCATCGCCCGCACGGGCACGCAGCAGAGCACGCTCACGCTCCCCCGCACGATGCACTCGATCCCGGGCTTCGTGTGCGTGACGGGGCGCAGCGTGGCGCTCCGTGACGCGTACAGCGTCGAGGAGCGGAGGGCGATCCACCCCGAGCTCGCGCACGACGCCGGGGTCGACCGCGCCACAGGGAGCCGCACCCGGCAGGTGCTCGCGGCGGCCATCCCGGGCTCGCGCGGCCCCGTGGGGGTCATCGAGTTCATCAATTCCCTCGACGGCAAGGACTTTCAAGCCGACGACGTGCGCCTGGCCGAGGAGGCCGCGCGCATCCTCGGCGCCGCGATGGTGCGCCTGGAGGGCCACGCGCCCCCGCCGAGGATCACCGCGGCCCGCTACGGCGCGCTGGTGAATCAGGGCGCGATCAGCGCGCAGGCGCTCGAGCAGGCGGAGAACATCGCGCGCGCTTCAGGGCGAGACCTCGCGGCGGTGCTCCTCGAGGCCGGGCTGAGCCGCGAGGCCTTGGGGCTCTGCCTCGCGGAGTTCTTCGGCGTTCGGTTCTTCAACTACGACGGGGCCTGGCGGATCCCGAACGAGCTCCGCGACCTGCTCCAGCCCGGCTTCATGCGGAGCCAGATGATCGCACCGCTGGAGCTCCGCAGCGACGGGACCCTCCGGTTGGTGATGGAAGACCCCTCGAACCTGGAGCTCATCGACGCCCTGCGCCTCCGCCGCCTGGCGCGCAGCGCCGAGTTCGTCGTCGGGCTGCCGTCGGAGATTCTGGCGTACATCGACGCCGGGCCCATGGCCCCGAACGAGATCCCGCGGGGCGAGGCGCCGGTGCTCGACCCGAAGGTGATCCCGCCGGTGCACGAGGCGCCCTCGAAGCGGGGGCGCGAGGGCGGCGAGATCCAGCGCATTCTCTCGCTGTTCAACAGCGCGCAGCCCGCGTCGGAGCCCGCGGACGACGACGTGCTCGACGACCCCGGCGACCAGGCGCGGGAGCCCGAGGCGCTGACCTCCCGGCTGCTCCGGCAGATCGTGCTCGACGCGGCGGCGCGGGGCGCCTCGGACGTTCACATCGAGCCCAACGGCCCCAGGGAGCCCTGCCGGGTGCGCTTTCGCGTCGACGGCGACTGCCTGAGCTACGCGTCGCTGCCGCCCTCCATGCGCACGGCGCTCGTGCAGCGCATCAAGGTCCTCGCCGACCTCGACATCTCGGAGCGAAGGCGTCCCCAGGACGGTCGCCTCCGCGTGCGCGGCCCGCAGGGCGCCATCGAGGTGCGCGTGGCGACGCTGCCCACGGTGGGAGACAACGAGGACATCACCCTGCGGCTGCTCTCTTCGTTCAAGGTCCGCCCCCTCGAGGACCTCGACCTCTCGCCGCCGCACCTGGCGCGGGTGCGCGAGATGATCGCCGCGCCCTACGGCATCGTGCTGGTGGTGGGCCCCACGGGCTCGGGAAAGACCTCGACCCTGCACACCGCCGTCGCCGCGCTCAACCACGTCGACCGCAAGTGCCTCACCGTCGAGGACCCCGTGGAGATCGTGCAGCCAGGGCTGCGGCAGGTGCAGGTCAACCCGCGGATCAACATGGGCTTCGCGGAGGCGCTGCGGGCCTTTCTACGGAGCGACCCCGACGTGATCCTCGTGGGCGAGATGCGCGACCGGATCACCGCGTCGATCGCCATCGAGGCCTCGCTCACGGGGCACCTCGTGCTCTCGACGCTCCAGTCGAACAGCGCGGCCGAGAGCATCCCGCGGCTCCTGGCGATGGACCTCGACGCCTTCCTCATCTCCGACGCGCTCCGGGGGATCATCGCCCAGCGGCTCGTGCGCCGCCTCTGCCTCACCTGCCGCGAGGCCACCCCGCCCACCCCCGGAGAGTGGGACGCGATCGCCACCGCCTACGGCCCCGACGCCTTCAACTCCTGGCTCAACTGGCTCGACCAGACGCCCCAGATCTGGCGCGCCAAGGGCTGCGACGACTGCTACCAGAGCGGCTACCGCGGCCGCGTGGCGCTGCAGGAGGTGCTGCCGGGCACCGAGCACGTGAAGTCGCTGGTGCGCGCCCGCGCGCCGCTCCCCGAGTTTCGCGCGGCGGCCGCGGCCGACGGCATGACCACCATGCTCCAGGACGGCATCCAGAAGATGCTCCTCGGTGTCACCGACTGGGAGCAGGTGCGCGCGAACTGCCCGTCCTGAGCCGCGGCGCCCACTCCCCCCTCAACGCGCGCGGAGCCAGAGGCTGAGCGGGTCGGCGTGGTCGTCGGTCCACGCGTCCATCGCCGGCAGCCCGCGCGGACCTCGCCACCCCCGGGCCCGCAGGGGCGCGAGCGCGTCGGCGCCGCGCGCGAGGGCGACGTAGCGCGACGGGTCTTCTCCCGACGCGAGGTCGCGCAGGCGCTCGCGCCACGCCAGCTCGTAGCCCAGGTCGCGCGCCGCCGCCGCCAGCAGCGGGCGGAGGTCGAAGAAGCGGTTCGAGACGTGAAAGAGCAGCACGCCCTGAGGCGCGACCCGTTGCATCGCGAGGCGCACGGCCTCGCGGGTGAGCAGGTGCGTGGGGATCGCGTCCCCCGCGAAGGCGTCGACCAGCAGCAGGTCGAAGCGCTCGGCGCGCGTTCGGAGCAGCGCGCGCGCGTCGCCCTCGAGCACCTCGACCTCTCCCCGCGCGCTCTGGAGGTACCCGAACCGCGCGCGCGCGAGGCGCACCACCGCCGGGTCGATCTCGAGGAACACCCCTCGGTCCCCCGGCGCGAGGTGCGCCGCCGCGGCGCCGACCCCGAGTCCGACGAAGCCGAAGCGTCGCGCGCCCGCGGGCGCGCGCAGCGACGAGACCGCGTCGCCGAGGCTGCCGGCGCGGTGGTAGTAGCTCAGCGGCTGGGGGTCGCCGAGGCGCTGACGTCCGTGGCGCGTCGTGCCCGAGACGAGCTCGCGCACCGGCCCGGTCGGCGTGGCGCGCTCGACCACGTGATAGACACCGTAGGGGCCTCCGCACCGCCTCGAGCACCCGCGCGTCGTCGGGCCCCGAGGCGCCCGTCGCGACCCGCGCCAGCACGAACAGCGGCAGCGCCAGCCGCGCGGCGACGTCGCCACGAGGGGCCGCGCGGAGCCACGCGGCGATCTCGCTTCGACGCGTCGCGCCCATCACCGCGACGATCCCGACGAGGGCGAGCGGCAGCTCCGCGAGGCTCGTGAACACCCTCGGCGCGAGCACCGCGACCGCCGCGCCCCCCGCCGCGCCCCCCACCGCGATGGCGAGGTAGTACCCGCCGAGGCCCTCGGGCTCGGGGCGGGCGGCGTAGAGCTCGGCGTGCGCCGCGAGGGTCACCCACCCGAAGGCCACGAGGTGCAGAATCGCTTGCAGCGCAGGCACTCCGGTGTCTCCCCCGAGACACAGCCAGACCCCCGCGGCGGCGACCTGCGGCGCGAGCACCCGCACCGAGACGGGCACCAGCGGGCGCCGGGAGAAGGCGAGGATGAAGGTGCCGAGGTACATCGCCAGGGGCACGGTCCAGAGCAGCGGCACCTGACCGGCGTCGAGGGTGAGCTGGTTGGTCACGCCCGAGAGCGCCGCCGCGGTGAGGGCCGAGAGGGCGGTCCACGACAGCAGCGCGGGGCCGCGCGGCGCGACGATCGCCTCGCCCTCGACCCCGCGCAGCCCCCTCAGGGCGTAGGTCGCGGCGGCGGCGAAGGCGACGTAGAGCCCGCACCACAGCCGCGTCTGCGCCCGCAGGCCGAGCGCGGGCGAGACCACCAGCGCGTCGAGGCCGAGGGCCGCGAGGGAGCCCGCGTTCGACAGCGCGTAGAGCGCGAAGACCCCCCGCGGCGACACCCCGTCGCGCGCGGCGCGCTGCGCGGTCACGCTGGTCGCCGAGAGCAGCGCGGCGAGCACGGCGACCGGGGCGCCGAGGGCCAGCATGACCTCCAGGGCGCCCGCGCGCGACGGGGGCGCGGCGACGGCGGGGGGGAGCAGCGCGAGGCTGCCCAGCACCAGCGCGGCGTGCCAGCGACCGAGGCGCGGCGCGAGCTTGTGCGCGTAGAGGTAGCCGCCGACGAGGGCCGCCTGAAAGAACATCAGCGCGCTGGTCCACACGTAGAAGGCGCCGCCGAAGCGCGCGAGCAGGAGCCGGCCGCAGAGGGGCTCGAGCGAGAACAGCAGCGCTCCGCCGAGGATCACAAAGGTGCGGAGCGCCCAGGGCGCGGCGTCGCTCACCGTGCGCGGAGCCTACCGCACAACGGCCTCGCGAGGGTCACGCGCCTCGCGCCGTGAATGCGACGGGCCGTCGCGCAACAGAACCTCCGGCGCCCAGAACGACGGCGCCGCGGAGGTCACGATGCGCGTCCTCGCCCTCATTGGATCGCTGACCGTCGCCTCGCTCAACGCGCGCGCCGAGTCGCCGCCGCGGCCCGATCGCTTCGCCCGGGCCTTCAGCGTCGGCGCGAGCCTGGGCGTGGGCGGCCCCCGCGGGGTCGCGGGGACCTTCATCGAGCTGCGGCCCTGGCGCGCCCTCGCGGTGAGCGTCGGCGCGGGTCTGGGCGGCGCCTTCGGCCCGGGCTTTGACGCGACCATCACGCTGACTCCGGTGGGCACCGCGGGCTGGGTCCTGGGCGCCTCGACCTCGCTCTCGCGGCAAATCATGTGGACCACCTCGTACGCGGGCCTTCAGGCGCCCTCGGGGCGCTCGCTCCCCGGTCACTCCGACTGGGCCTCGCTCGCGGTGGTGAACGAGCTTCGCCCCTCGTCGTCGATGATGATCCGCGTGAGCGTCGGGCGCAGCTGGATGCTGAACACCTCGGGGTTCAACCTCGTGCCCGCGCAGCAGCTCGCGCTCGTCGACGCCGTCGACCCGGGCCTCCCAGGCGTCACGCCCCTCGACGCGGTGCGCTCCGCCGCGCGGGGCGAGGGCCTGGGCGTGTGGTTCGTGCAGGTCGACATCGCGCCCTCGTGGCGCTGGTGATCCCCCGAGGAGGCGCTGCCGCGAGCGGGTCTGAGGTGATAGGTTGCGGGCTGTGACCCGAGCGCGCGCGGCCCTGCTTTGTTCGATGATCCTCGCCGGATGCGCCGAGGGCACCCTCGACGGCCTCGAGGGCGACGCGGCGATTACGGGCACCCCCGCCGAGCCCGACGCCACGCCCGAAGACCTCCCTGCGGCCGGCGACGACGCCTTCGTGATCCCCGTCGAAGACACCCCGGCGCCCTTCGACGCGGGGTGGTCGGAGCTCGACGTCGGCGCGACCCCCGACGCGTCTGCGCCCTTCGAAGACCTCGTGAGCCCGACGCTCGACGCGGTCACCCTCGACGCGCCCGCCGCCGACGTCGTGACCCCTGACTCGCCCCGCGTCGACGCGCCCGCCGCGGACGTCGGCGTGAGCTGCGCCGCGCCGCGACTCTCCTGCGGCGGTCGATGCGTCGACGTCAGCAGCGACCCGGCGAACTGCGGGTCGTGCGGCGCGGCCTGCTCGGGCGCGACGCCGATGTGCGCCGCGGGGCGATGCGCCGCCCCTTCTTGCGGCGCCGGGGCGTCGGACTGCGACTCGAACACCGCCAACGGCTGCGAGCTCTCCCACCGGAGCTCTGAGGTCTGCGCGTCTGCGCCGAACCTCGGGAGCTGGTGCGGCGACGTGGCCTGCGGCTTTCTCTGTCCCTCGAATTCGTCGAGGGTCGTGGCGACGCGAACCGGGCGAGCGAGCGCGTGGTTTCGCGGGCGCACCAACGAGTGCAGCAACTGCCCCGCCCGCCTCGACGTGACCTTCACCCTGACGGTGCCCGCGGGGGTCGACTACGACCTCTATGTGTACGAGTCCTGCGGCGGCGCGCCCATCGGCCGCTCGCTGCTGCTCCAGGGGCAGACCGACCGGGTGAACATCAACCGCAGCGGCGACTTCGGGAGCGACAGCTTCAACTGGTGGGTCGAGGTGCGGTACGTGAGCGGCGGGTCGTGCGCGCCGTGGACGCTCACGGTGCAGACCCGCAGCAACAGCGCCTCGAGCTGCTGAGCTAAGCGAGGCGCTCGGCGTCGAGGCGGTCTTCGGCGTAGCGGGGCGACGGCGGCAGCCGGGGCTCGGGCTCGACCTCGCCGCGGGCCAGGGCCTCGAAGTGCGACACCTGCAGGGCCTCGGGCCACCACTCGCGCTTGTTCATCGTGCCGATGCGCCCCATGCGCACCCTGCGCTGCACCGCCAGGAGCGTGCGCACCCGGTCGAAGAGCCTGCGGGGGATCGCCAGCCGCGCCAGCAGCCCCTCCAGGAACTCCGTCACCGCCCCCACGACGTCGCGCGTGCCGTCCATCGCCTCGAGGGCGGGGTCGTAGAGCAGCGTCGAGAGCAGCACGGCGTCGCCGGGAGCGCGGTCGCGCAGCACGTGCTCGTCGAGGGCCGCGAGGCGCCGCCAGAACCGCGGCGCGCCGTGGGGGTCGTCGTCGATCCACGCCGCGAGCTCGGGGAGCACCACCGCGAGCACGCCCATGTCGTGCGCGAGCCAGAGCGAGCGGCGAGACGCTCCGCCCCGGCAGAGCCGCAGCACCTCCTCGAGGAGCCGCGGGCGCGCCGCGCGCATGAGGTCGTCGCGGTGCACCACGATGGCGTCGTAGACGTCAGGCTCGATGGCGAGGTCGAGGCGGGCGGCGAACTTCACCGCCCTGAGGATGCGAACCGGGTCCTCTCGAAAGCGCACGTCGGCGTCGCCGATGGTGCGAATGACCCTGCGCTCCAGGTCGTTGAGCCCGCCGACGTAGTCGATCACCTCGCGGCGCTCGAGGTCGAGAAAGAGCGCGTTCATGGTGAAGTCGCGGCGCACGGCGTCTTCAGAGGGCGTGCCGAAGACGTTGTCGTGTCGAATCAACAGGTCCTCGTCGTCGCGGTCTTTCTTCGAGGTGATGCGAGGCGCGGACTCGGGGTCGGGCTCGCCCTCCTCCCACGCGTCGGGGGCCTCGACGGTGAGGGCCGGGTCCTTGCGAAAGGTGGCGACCTCGACGACCTTGTCGCGGCCGAAGAGCACGTGGGCGAGGCGAAACCGCCGCCCGATGATCCTGCAGTTGCGAAAGAGGCCGCGAACCTCGTTGGGCCGCGCGCTGGTGGCGACGTCAAAGTCCTTCGGGGTGCGGTTG
Source organism: Polyangiales bacterium (assembly GCA_041389885.1). Lineage (GTDB taxonomy): Bacteria > Myxococcota_A > Polyangia > Polyangiales > JAWKRB01. Next base: position 161,599 of record JAWKRB010000016.1, read on the forward strand.
AGCAGCAGGTCGCGCACGCAGCCGCCGACCAGGTACGCGGTGTGTCCCGCACGCACGAGTCGCTTCACCACCTTGGCGGCGTCGGCGTCGATGCGATGCACGGAGACCTGAAACGGGACGACGCGGGCGCGAAGCTCCGACGTGTCTGAAGGGTTATCGATCAAGCTCATGGGTTTTGCTGTGCCCGCGGCGCGGCGCGCTTCACGCGGGCACGTTGAGATCACTGGAGGGGATTTGGGGGTTCGAGGGGCTCCGCCGCCACCGGCGGTGTTCTATCACAACCGCGCCTGGGCCACGGGCGGCGCCGGCGCGCGCGGGGCCGTTCAGGGCAGGTTCGTCTCGATGACCACCGTCGACGGCGCCGTGGTCACGATGTAGAGCGTGTAGTCGCCCGCGCCGAGGGTCAGGTCGAAGCCCTGGACCCGCTGCGGCGTGGAGTTGTTGCACGTTCGGGTGACGCTGTCGGTGCGGCAGCCGCCGCCGATGCGGTCGTACCCGAAGACCACGCCCACGCCGGGGGGCACCGTGAGCCTCGCCGAGACCGGGCCGCTCCTCGACACCCGGAGGATGACGGCGATGTCGGGCCCGCTGCGACCGCACCCGGCGTTGAGGTTGTCGCTCACGCCGCAGGTGGTGAACACCGAGCGGCTCCTCCCGCGGGTCGTGATGGTCGGCGCGTTGGTGCAGGTGTCTCCCGCCACCGTCGCCGGCGCGCACACCGCGCAGTTGTCGGCGCAGCCCGCGTACGCCAGGCACGCGCCGCTCCCGGTGCCAGGGCAGAAGGCCACCTCGCTGAAGGGCGTGCAGGCCGCGCAGGTCGTGGGTCGGTCCTCGCCGACGACCACGTCGGGGCGGGGCGTGACCACGTCGGGGCGGGGCGTGACCACGTCGGGGCGAGGCGCGACCACGTCGGGGCGAGGCGCGACCACGTCGAGCGGTGGCGCGACCACGTCGGGGGAGACGGGGCCGACGTCCGCGCCTGGCTCCGATGCGTCTGGCGGAGGGGTGGTGGCGTCGAGGGGCTCGGGCGCGTCGGTCGATTCAGCGTCCGAGGCCGTCGCCTGGTCCTCGAGCGGCGAGGCGTCGACGGTGCGGTTGAGCTCGCCGATCGAGGCGTCGGTGCACCCCAGGGCGAAGGTCAGGACCGAGAGGAGGGCGAGGCGAGCAAGCGAGGATACCACCCTCAGGGCAGTAGCCCACTTCGGGCCCGGAGTGAACCCCGGACCCGCCGAGGCTCACATGCGGGAGATGTCGATTCCGTGCTGCGACGCGTAGGCGACGAGGCCCACGCGGTCGACCGTGCGGAGGTCGCGCGTCGACAGCACGATGCGCACGAAACGCCCCAACTCCGGCACGAAGAGCTTGCGCTCCTGAAGGTTCGGGAGCTGCCAACGCTTCGTCTTGATGTTGGAGTGCGAGACCTTGTTCGCAACCTTGCGACGGAGGCCAGTAATTACGCTCTTCGCCATGACGACTGCTCAGTTCTTCTTGGGATTGGGGAGCTTGCCTTCCTTGTGCACCTGGGCCGAGTGGCACCATTTGCAGTACTTCCGGAATTCAAGCTTCTCCGTCGTGGTCCGCTTGTTCTTGTCAGTGTAGTAGTTGTTCCGCTGGCAGTTCGAGCAGAACAGACGCACCATATCTCGCATGGCTGCCTCGGTGAGCGGGTAAAGTCCTGGGGAGGCCGCCGACGATCGACGGGCGCCCTTCGGGGGGGCGTAGAGAGACACGATTCTCGCGCCCTGGTCAAGTGCCGACCCCTGGATTTCTCCGAGCGCGGAGTCTCGCCGCGCGCGGGGTGGTACCGTGCGCTCGAATGAGTCCCTCGGATCGTCCGCAGCTGCCCCTCCCGAACGTCGACCGAGACGCGCCCGAAGGCGCCGCCCGCGTCTCGACGCTGCCCCGCGACCGCAAGGTCTACGTCAACCGCTCGCTGCGCATGGACCGCGTCGAGTGGGTGGGCTTCGACATGGACTACACCCTCGCGATCTACAAGCAGGACGAGATCGACCGCCTCTCCATGGAGGCCACGGTCAAGAAGCTCGTCGAGCGGGGCTATCCGCCGGTGCTGCAAGAGGCCCGCTTCGACACGAGCTACGCGATCCGCGGCGTGCTCATCGACAAGAAGCTCGGTCACATCCTCAAGATGGACCGGTACAAATACGTCGGGCGCGCCTGGCACGGGACGCGGGAGCTCTCGCGCGATGAGCGCCACGCGCTGTATCACCAGCGCAAGATCCGCGTGACCGCGCAGCGCTACCACTGGATCGACACGCTCTACGCGCTCCCCGAGGCGGCGCTCTACGCGGGCGCCGTCGACCTGCTCGACCGCTACGGCCTGCACGTCGAGTACGGCCAGCTCTTTGAAGACATCCGCGAGTGCATCGACGAGGCGCACCGCGACGGCTCGATCGTGGACGTCATCGCCGACGACCTCCCGCGCTTCGTCGCCCGCGACCCCGCCCTCGCGCCGACCCTGCACAAGCTCCGCAGCGCGGGCAAGAAGCTCTTCGTCCTCACGAATTCCCGCTGGGAGTACACCGAGAAGATGATGACCTTCCTGCTCGGGGGCGCCCTGCCGGAGTACACCTCGTGGCGGCAGTACTTCGACGTCGTGAGCGTGGCGGCGGCGAAGCCGGCGTTCTTCACCGAGAAGCGCCCCATCCTCGAGCGCGTCCTCGACGAGGGCCGCAGCGGCACCCGCCCGGCGTACTCCCTCGAGCGCGGGAAGGTCTACGAGGGCGGCAACCTCAAGGACTTCGAGCGGCTGCTCAACGCCTTCGGCGACCGGATCCTGTACGTCGGCGACCACATCTACGGCGACATCCTGCGGAGCAAGAAGGACAGCGCCTGGCGCACCGCGCTCATCGTGCAGGAGATGACCGCGGAGTTCGACGCCATGGCCCGCACCGAGGACGACGTCGCCCGCCTCGACGACCTCGCGCAGCGCCGGGAGAGCCTCGAGGACGAGCTACGGTACAGCCAGTCGCGCCTCCGCGCGCTGCTCCGCGCCGCCAGGGCCGGGCGCGACGGGGACCCCGCGGCGCAGGGGGAGATCACCCGGAGCATGGAGGGGATTCGCGCCACCCTGCGGGCCCTCGACGTCGAGTACCGCGCGCTGGAGCGCAGCGTCGACGACGCCTTTCACCCCTACTGGGGCTCGCTGTTCAAGCAGGGGGTGGAGCTCTCGTCGTTCGGCGACCAGGTCGAGGGCTACGCGTGCCTCTACACGTCGCGCGTCTCGAACCTGCTCGCGTACTCGACGCTGCAGCACTACCGATCGCCCCGCGACCTGATGCCCCACGAGTTGGGATGACCGACAGCCGGCCCGAAGGCCTCTGGAGCCCCTTGCGGCACAGGGACTTCGCGATCCTGTGGGGCGGCTTCGTGGTGTCGCACATCGGCGATTTCGTGCAGGTGCTCGCGCAGAGCTGGCTCGTGGTGGACCTCACCCGCTCAGCGGCGAAGGTCGCGGCGGTGGCCTTCGCCCAGGCCGTGCCCCGCTTCTTCGTCACGCTCCTGGCGGGGGTGGTGGTCGATCGGGTCGACCGGCGCCGCCTGCTGCTGCTGACCCAGTGCCTCGCCGCGGTGCAGAGCGCGGTCTTTCTGGCGCTCGTGGTGACCGGGAGGATCACCTACGGCCGGGTGCTCGCCCTCGCCTTCGCCCTGGGCTTTCTCGACGCGCTGAACCTCACCGCGCGGCAGGCGGTGATGCCCTCGCTGGTGCCCCGCGGGATGCTCCCGCGGGCGATCGCGCTGCAGGCCCTCGGGGTGAACTTCACGCAGATCCTCGGGCCCTCGCTGGGCGGCGTGCTGCTCGCCGCGGCGGGGGTGCGCGCGTGCCTGGTGTTCAACGTGGTCACCTTCACCGTGCTCCTGGGCAGCCTGTTCGCGGCGCGCATCCCCTCCCCCGCGCCGGTCCTCGGCCGCCGCTGGACCGAGGACCTCATGGAGGGCGTGCGGTACCTCCGCGCGCGCCCCGGGCTCTATGTGCCCCTGCTGCTGGCCTACGCGATGGGCCTCCTGGCGATGCCCGTGGTGCGGCTGCTGCCCCTGTACGCGCGGGCGGTGCTGCTGGTGCGCGAGTCGACCTTCGGGCTCCTCGCCGCCGCGGCGGGCCTCGGCGCCGTCGTGGCCAGCCTCGCGGTGACCGCCCGCGCGAGCGCCCGGGTGCTGCCGCGCAACATCTTCGTCTCGGGGCTCACGCTCTCGCTGGCGGCGCTGGCCTTCGCGTGGTCCGACCGGCTCTCCTGGGCCTTCGCGGCGCTCGCGGTCTTCGGCGGCGCGCAGATGGCCTTTCGCAGCGCCGTGATGACGGTGTTTCAGATCGAGGTGCCCGACCGCCTGCGGGGTCGGGTGGTCTCGGTGCTGGGGATGGACTTCGCGCTCTGGTCCCTCGGCGGCGTCGCCGTGGGCGCCCTGGCGACCTGCTCGCGAGCCGCCACGGAGGGCCCGCCGACGTCGCCCGCGCCTGGGGCTGCACGTCGCCCTCACCCTGCAGGCGCGTGCTGCCTCGCCGCGATGCCCTGGCGCGCCGCCCTCGCTGCGCCCCCGCGTCGACCCAGCCTGACCCTCACACCACCGGCTCCAGCAGGACCACCGACCAGCCCACCGCCACCGAGCGGCCGGGGTTCGCGTAGGCGTGCCGCTGGTCGCCGCGGAACACCACCAGGTCGCCCGGCCTCGAGCGCGTGGGTCTCGCCCGAGGCGGTGAGCACCAGGGAGCCGCGCTCGCACGCGAGAAACTCGCGGGTGCCCGGCGTGTGCGGCACGCCCACCATGCGACCGCCGGGGGGGAGCTCGATGCGGTCGATCTCCGCGCCGGGGATGGGCTCGGGCAGGAGCTTGCGCACCGTCGCGTCGCCCCGGCGCCGCGTGGGGAGGCTCTCGCGGGGGTAGTGCCTCGTGCCGGTGCGCGGCGACGCGATGAGCTCCTCGAGGCTCACCTGCAGCGCCACCGAGACCCGGTGGAGCACCGCGAGGGTCGGGTTCGACGCCCCCGACTCCAGGTTCGCCCAGGTCTGCCGGGGCACCCCCGCCCGCGACGCGAGCTGCGACTGCGTGAGCCCCCGCGCGAGGCGCAACCCCCGCACGTTCGTCGCCAGCCGCGCGGCGATGTCGCCCTCGTTCGTGCTCATGACAGGGCAGCCTGCCAGCGTATTGGAGCGCGCGCCATTCTCGTGGCGGTGCGGCCGTAGAGCTGCGTCACGCGGAGCCGAGACACCCTCCGCGCGAAAGGCCCACTGCCATGAAGCTTCAGAACCTCAACGCGCTGGTCACCGGCGCCTCTCGCGGGCTCGGGCTCGCCCTCGCCGCCGAGCTCGCCCGCGCGGGCGCCCGCGTCGCCCTCGTGGCCCGCGGCGCCGCCAGGCTCGATCGCGCGGCTACAGGCCCGTGCGAGGCGGCGCCGTCGCCTACGCCGTCCCCGGCGACGTGGGCGCGAAGGACGACGCGCCGCGCATCGCGGGCGCCGCCGCCGCGCTGCTCGGACCGATCGACCTGCTGGTGCATCAACGCCAGCGACCTCGGGGCCGGTGCCCCTGCGCCCCTGCTCGACACCGACTGCGAGGACCTCGAGCGCGCCCTCGCGGTGAACGTCGTCGGTCCGCAGCGCCTGACCCGGGTCGTCGCGGGATCGATGTCGTTGCGAGGCAACGGGTTCATGCTCTTCATCAGCTCCGACGCGGCGGTGGAGGCGTACCCCGAGTGGGCGCCTACGGCGCGTCGAAGGCCGCACCGACCAGCTCGCGCGGGTGTGGTCCGCCGAGCTCGCGGCGTCGGGGGTGGGGGCGGCGGTCGACCCCGGGGAGATGAACACCCGGATGCACGCCGACGCCGTCCCCGACGCCGACCCCGCGGGCCTCGCCGCGCCTGAAGACGTCGCCCGGGCGCTCGTGCGCGCCCTCGCCGAAGACCGCCTGGCGAGCGGCGCGCGGGTCACCCTGGCCTCGCTGGAGGGGGCGTCGTGAGGCCCGCGACCTGGCCCCGCGACGAGGTCCGGATGATGGTGCTCGACGCCGCGCGGCGATCGCTCGCCCACGCCCGCGTCGCCGACCTGGGCGCGCTCCTCGGGCCGCGCGACGTGCTCGTGGTGAACGACGCGGCGACGATCCCCGCCTCGCTCCCGGCCCGCGTCGAGGCGCACCCCTCCCTCGAGCTCCGCCTCGCGTCGTCGTCGTCGGATCCCGCGGTGTGGGACGCCGTGCTCTTCGGCGCCGGCGACTGGCGCACGCGCACGGAGCTCCGTCCGCCTCCTCCGGCGCTCCCGGTCGGGGCCTCGATTCGGGTCGCCGACGCCCTCGACGCCACGGTGCTCGCGGTCTCGCCGCGGAGTTCGCGCCTGCTCACCCTGCGCTTCGAGGGGCCGCCCGAGGCGTTCTGGCGCGCGGTGTACGCCGCGGGGCGTCCCGTGCAGTACGCGCACCTGCGGGGCGAGCTCCCGCTCTGGCACGCGCAGACGGCGTACGCGGGGAGGCCCTGGGCCGTGGAGCTCCCCTCGGCGGGGCACCCCCTGCGCTGGAAGCACCTCGACGCGGCGCGAGCGGCGGGCGTGACCGTGCTGTCGGTCACCCACGGCGCGGGGTTGTCGGCGACGGGCGACGAGCGCCTCGACGCCGCGCTGCCGCTGCCCGAGCGCTACGAGGTCCCCGAGGCGACCGCGCGCGGCGTCGCCGCGGCGCGGCGCGAGGGCGGGCGGGTGATCGCCGTGGGCACGAGCGCCGTGCGCGCGCTGGAGGGCTGCGCGCGGGAGCACGGCGAGCTCCGGGCCTCCTCGGGATTCACCGACCTGCGCGTGGGCGCGTCGACGCCCCTCCGCGTGACCGACGCCGTGCTCTCGGGGATGCACGAGCCGGGCACGAGCCACTTCGAGCTGCTCTCGGCCTTCGCGCCGCCGTCGCTGCTCCTCGACGCCGTGCGCGAGGGCGACGCGCGGGGGTACCTCGGGCACGAGTTCGGCGACGCCTGCCTGGTGCTCGCGGCCTGAGCGCGGGGCAATTCGATCAGGGGGTCGGCAAGACCTCGCTCGACTCCATGAACACCCGCGAGCGCATGCTCACCGATCCGGGGAGCGACACCTCGAACCACCCGCGGCTCTCGTCGAAGCTCCCGCCGACGTTCAGCGCGATGAGCCGCCGCGTGGCGACCACCGTGAAGCTCCAGCGAGAGCGTCGCCCGCCCGGCAGGGGGATCGGGTCTTCGGCGTCGAGCCCCGCGCGCACGGCCTCTTGCGCCGCGCGGTCGAAGGCCGAGCTGCCCGACGAGCGCACGAGCCGCACGTCGATCACCCTGCCGTTGGGGTCTTGATCGACCCGCACCTCGGCCCGGGTGATGCGGGTGTTGCGTCGAAACGCCTCGCGCAGGCTGTCGTTGGGCGTGCGCGAGAGCCCCTCGGAGCCGCGCCCGTTGGTGCCGCCGATCGACTCGATCGCGTCGATGGCGCCGCCCCGGTCGCGCTCCCGGGTCATGGTGCGCTGACGCTCGCGCCACCAGTTGCCCATCGCCTCGACCTGTCGGCTGTTCACGCCGAAGCTCGCGGCGAGGGTCTCGGCCAGGTTGGGCACCCTCGCGACGCCCGGACGCCACGCCTCGGTCATCCGGCGTCGAACGCCCCAGAGGTAGGTGCGCACGCCAGGCGCGTCGCGGGCCATCGTCGAGCGGAGCCCCTCTCGCACGTCCTCCGCGAGGGCGGCGCGGGCGTGTCCCAGCGGGTCGGCGCCGGTGCCCGCGAAGAGCGTTCGGTCGCGGACCGGCGCGGCCGCGAGGGGCGACGAGGTCGAGGCCGCGCGCAGCGCGAGGTCTCCGCCCGCGCGCAAGAGCTCGGTGGCGCGGAGCACCGGAGGGGGAGGCGGGGGCGCGGGAGGCGGAGGCGCGGGAGGCGAAGGCGCGGGCGGCGCGGACGGCGGTGGCGGGGCCTCGGCCCGCGACGGCGCCGCGCGGGCTGGCGGGGCCTCCCGCGGGCGCCGAGAGGCGGCGGGCGAGGGCTCGGCGCGGGGCTCAGGGGCCGGAGGCGGCGACGCCTCTGGGGGCGCCGCGGGCGGCGGCGGGGGGGCCTCTTCGACGCGGATCTCGATGGCGCGCAAGGCGATCGGCGGCGGCGCGGGCGGCGGAGGCGGCGGGAGCGCCGCGAGGAGCAGCGCGGCCCCGGCGTGAGCGAGCGTCGACGCCGCGATCCACCGCGTCGGGCTCCAGGGGGTCGACGGGGAGGCCGCCATGGCAAGTGGGAGTGTGCACGACGGCGTCGCGTTTCGCCGCTCCCGGCGCAACTGTGGTAGGCGGAGCGCACCGATGGATAGACTCGTCATCGAGGGCTCGAGGCCCCTGCACGGAAGCATCGCGGTCTCGGGCGCGAAGAACGCGGCGCTCCCGATCCTCTGCGCGGCGCTGCTCACCGAGGGCGCGTGCACGTTTCGCAACGTCCCCCGGCTGAGGGACGTCGAGACCATGGCCGCGCTGCTGCGCTTCATGGGCACCGGCGTCGAGGCCGAGCCCCCGATCGTGCACCTCGACGGGTCGACGCTGCAGCGCCCCGAGGCGCCCTACGAGCTCGTGAAGCAGATGCGCGCGTCGGTGCTGGTGCTCGGCCCCCTCGTGGCCCGCTTCGGGCGCGCGAAGGTCTCGCTCCCCGGCGGCTGCGCCATCGGCGCGCGCCCCATCGACCAGCACCTCATGGGCCTCGAGCGCATGGGCGCGACGATTCGTCTGGAGCACGGGTACGTGCTCGCCGAGTGCGGTCGGCTCAAGGGCGCGACGATTCACCTCGACATGGCGACGGTCACCGGCACCGAGAACCTGATGATGGCCGCGACGCTGGCGAAGGGCCGCACGCAGCTCGTGGGCGCGGCGCGCGAGCCCGAGGTCGAGGAGCTCGCGCGGGTGCTGAACAAGATGGGCGCGCGCGTCGACGGCGCGGGCACCGACGTGATCCACATCGAGGGGGTCGACGCGCTCCACGGCGTCGACCACGCGATCATCCCCGACCGCATCGAGGCGGGGACCTTTCTCATCGCCGCGGCCGCGGTGGGCGGCGACGTGCTCGTCGAGCAGGTGGTGCCCGAGCACCTCGACCCCATCTCCGCGCGCCTGCGCATGACGGGCTGCGAGATCCTCCGCGAGGAGGGCGGGCTGCGCGTGCGCTCCGGCGGCGCGAAGACGCTCCGCGCGGTCGACATCTCGACCTCGCCGCACCCGGGGTTTCCCACGGACATCCAGGCCCAGTTCATGGCGCTGATGACCCTCGCCCGCGGCACCTCGGTGATCACCGAGTCGGTCTTCGAGAACCGCTTCATGCACGTGCCCGAGCTCATTCGCATGGGCGCGAACATCGAGGTGCGCGGGCGCACCGCCATCGTGAACGGCGTCGAGGGGCTGAGCGGCGCGAGCGTGATGGCGACCGACCTCCGCGCGAGCGCCAGCCTGGTCATCGCCGGCATGGCCGCCGCGGGGGAGACCGAGGTGCGCAGGGTGTACCACCTCGACCGGGGCTACGAGGCCATCGAGAAGAAGCTCGCGCCGCTCGGCGCGAAGATCCGCCGCGTGCGGGGCGACGCCTGAGGTGGGTGACGGGTCCTTCACCGTCGCGATCCCCAAGGGGAGGCTCGCGAAGCAGCTCGCGGCGCGGATGATCCCCCGGGGCGTGCCGGCTGCGGTCTTCGACGAGCGCGACCGGGCGCTGCTGCGCGAGGCCGTCGTGGGCGAGTTGCGCCTCCGGGTACTGCTGCTCAAGCCCGACGACGTGCCCACGTACACCGAGCACGGCGCCACCGACGCCGGCGTGGTGGGCCGCGACGTCGCGATGGAGCGCGGCGCCGACCTCTACGCGCCCTTCGACACGGGCCTGGGACGCTGCCGCCTGGTGGTCGCCGCGCCCGTGGGCGCGCCCCCGCGAGACCCCGGGCGGGCCCTCCGCGTCGCGACGAAGTACCCGCGGGTGACCACGCACTGGTTCGCGCGTCGGGGCGTCGAGGTCGAGGTGATCTACGTGCAGGGCTCGGTCGAGACCGCGCCGCTCGTGGGGCTCTCGGACTGCATCGTCGACCTCGTCGAGACCGGCGAGACCCTGCGGCAGAACGGCCTCGAGGTGCGCGACGAGGTCTGCACCGTCTCCGCCGTGGTGGTGGTGAACCGCGCGGTGATGCGCTTGCGCCGCAAGGAGTTCGACGCGTTCACGGCGCTCGTCGCGCCCGAGCCCTGAGCGCGCTCAGGGCCAGCGCTGCGGGAGGGTGTGCCGGAGCGAGGCGCCGCTGCCGAGCTGCCCGTAGCCCACGAAGCCCCAGCACGAGACCGCGCCGCTCATGGCGCGCGCGCACGCGTGGGTGAGGCCCGTGGCGACCTCGACCGCGCCGGTGACGCCGGCGATCGCGGTGGGGGTCATGTAGTCGACGAAGGTGCCCGACACGACGGAGTTCTGCTGGTTGCCCCAGCACGCGACGGTGCCGTCCATGCGGGCGGCGCAGTTGGTGTTTCCGCGGGTGGCGATGGCGACGACGCTGGAGAGTCCGACGACGGCGCCGGGGGTGGCGCGGTCGGCGGTGCCGCCGTCGCCGAGCTGTCGACGGAGGTTGTCGCCCCAGCACGCGACAGTGCCGTCCATACGCAGCGCGCACGCGTGGTTCTCGCCCGCGGTGATCTGCCGCACCGAGGCGAGGCCCGCGACCTGCACCGCCGTCGCGCTGTCGACGCCGGGGGAGCCGGTGCCGAGCTGACCGTTGTCGTTGTCGCCCCAGCAGAACACCGTCCCCGCCGCGCTGAGGGCGCAGCCGTGATCGCCCCCGAGGGCGATGGACGTCACGTCGCGGGGAACGCCCGCGATCGCCTGCGGCGTGGCGTTGTCGACGGTCGAGGTGGTGCCGAGCTGGCGGTTGTCGGCGTCGCCCCAGCACAGCACGCGTCCGTCGCGCGCCCTGGCGCACGCGAAGGCGTCTCCCGCGGCGACCTGCGCGACCTCGACGCCCGCGAGGCCGGCCACGGCGACGGGGCTGCGGAGGTCGACGGTGTTCCCGTCGCCGAGCTGCCGCTCGCCGTTCTCGCCCCAGCAAGACACCGCGCCGGCGTTGCTCCGGGCGCACGAGAAGAGGTCTCCGAGGGCGACCTCGGCGACGTCGGTGAGGCCGACGACGGGGGTCGGCGCGGCGCGGTCTCCGCTCACGGCGATGCCGAGCTGACCGCTGCCGTTGCTGCCCCAGCAGACGACCGTCCCTCCCGCGCGGACCGCGCAGGAGTGCGCGCGCACGTCGGTGCCGAGGGCGATCTGCCGGGCGTCGGTGAGCCCGACGACGGGAGCGGCCGCCTCGACCTGCGCGGGCGTGTCGAGGCCGAGCTGCCCGTACTCGCCGAGGCCCCAGCACGCGACGCCGCCTCCGACGAGGGACGCGCAGGCGTGGCTGTCGCCCACGGCGACGCCGGTGGCCCCGGCCTCGAGGCGGGGACTCACCGGGTCGCTGCGGTTGTCGAGGCTGCCGTCGCCGAGCTGCCCGGCGGTGTTCGCGCCCCAGCAGCGCACCGCGGTGCCCACGCGCGCGCAGGTGCTGTTGCCGCTCGCGGAGATGGCGTCGACGCCGCCGAGGCCGATGACCTCGACGGGGGTGGTCGAGGTCGATCCGCCGGCGCCGCCGAGCTGACCGAGGGAATTCGACCCCCAGCAGACGACGGGGCCCGCGGCCCGCACCGCGCACGCGTGGCTGGCGCCGAGCGCGAGGTCGACGGCGTCGGTGAGCCCGGTGACCTGCGACGGGGTGTTGCGGGTGGTCGTGGTGCCGTCGCCGAGGCGGCCGGACGAGTTCGAGCCCCAGCAGCGCACGGTGCGGTCGGCGAGGCGCGCGCAGGTGAACGACGTGCCCGCGACCACCTGCACGGCGGTGCTGATCCCCACGACCGCGACGGGCACGCGGCTGGAGACGCTGGCGCCGCCCCCGAGCTGGCCGCTGGTGCCGACGCCCCAGCACGCGACGGTGCCGTTCATGCGTCGGGCGCAGGCGTGGGTGGGGCCTGCAGAGACCTGCACCGCCCCGTCGAGGTTCATCACCTCCACGGGGCGGCTCGCGTCGACGGTGCTGTTGTTCCCGAGCTGGCCGCTGCCGTTCTCACCCCAGCAGAACACCCGGCCAGGCTGGGTCGCGGCGCAGCTGTTGTCGTCGCCTGCGCTCACCGAGAGCGCGGGCGGGAGCCCCGCCACGAAGCGCGCCGCGCCGCGGTTGACCGTCGTGCCGTCGCCCACCTGCCCGCTCGTGTTTCGCCCCCAGCAGAAGACCCGACCGTCGCCGGTGCGGAGGCACCCGTGGTCGCCGCCGAGGTCGATCTCGGCCACGGTCATCCCGACCGGGCCGCCGTCAAGGACCACTGGGACGTCGAGGGGCGGCGGGCGATCGACCGCCACGACATCGACGGCGTCGACCGAAGGCGCGTCGAGCGCGTCGGCGCGCGCGACGTCAGGGCGATCGACCCCGCCCGCGTCGCGCCCGGCGTCTGCCGCGTCGAGGGTGACCTCGGGGCGATCGAGAGAGACCACGTCCAGGCGAGGCACGTCCGGGCGATCGCTGAAGAGCGGGGCGTCGAAGGACAGCCCGGCCTCGACCACATCGACCTCCAGCGCCGCGTCGACGGGCGTCACGTCCTCTCCGGGCGCGGGGTCTCCACCGCACCCGACGACCGCACCCAGCGCCAACAAGAAACCAGGAACCGCTCGAAATCCAGACATTCGCCCACAATGCGGCATCTTTGCCGCGGCGTCGAGGCACGATGCCCCAACGGGCGTCAGCGCATCACTGACAGCCTCCGCAGGTGGTGCAGCACGACACGCAGCTGGTGCTCCACTGGCACGCCGGGAGGCACCACTGGAGGCCGCACCGGCAGGCCGAGCACGCGCGCGAATTGCGTCCGCTGCGGTACTCGCAGGCCGAGCCCGCGCGGAGCGCGCAGCCGCCCCACTGGCACGCGCTGGAGCACACCTGCTCGGAGCACGGGTCACACGATCCCGCGCGTCGCTGCCCCGGCGCGCAGGCCCCGGCGCCGCCGCAGGCGCCCCACGCGCAGGCGCTCGTGCAGGTCTGTCGGCCGCAGTTGCCGCACCCTCGCGTCGCGCCCGGCGCGCAGCTCCCTTCGCCCCCGCAGGCGCCCCAGGTGCAGTCGTCGGCGCAGGTCTGCCGGCCGCAGTTGCCGCAGGCGCGGGTGGCCCCGGGGGCGCACTCGCCCATGCACCGACCGAGGTCGATCACGACCGGCGCGTCGACGCGGTCTTCGGCCACGAGGCCGTCTTCGTCGGGCGCATCGAGGGCGTCGTCGCCCGCGTCGTCGCCCGCGTCGAGCTCGACCACCACGTCAGGGGGATCGAGGAAGCCCGTGGTCACGTCGAGGTCGCCGAGGTCGGTCTCGCCGCTGATCGGTCCGCCGTCGAACACCGGATCGGCCCCGAGCGCGCAGGCCGAGGCCAGCGACGCGAGGAGGATCCATGGGGCGAGGCGCACCCCAGCAGCATTCGTCGAGGGCGGGCGCCGGGTCAACGTCGAAGCCTCGCGCGCGCGGCCATGTTTACCGCCCCGCGTCGAGGGGTTGCACCACCGACAGCACGACGCTCCCCGGCCCGCGGTGCACGAGGAGCCCGCCGCCCGCGCAGCGCCAGGTCGCCACGCCGTCGACGGGGACGGGCGGCGTGCAGCCTGGGGCGACGGCGATGATCCGCTCGGGGCCGTCGCTCGCGCGAACGCCCGCGGCGTCGATGCGCACGCCCTCGGCGGCTCGGCTCAGGTCGAGGGAGATTCGCTCCACGCGACCCACGCCGTTGAAGCGGAGCTCGAAGGGCCCTGCCATCACGTGCCGCGCGCTGCCGTCGAAGAGGGTGATCGGGAGGCCCTGGCGGCTCAGCGCGCGGCGGTCCATCCCCACCTGCAGCGGACCGATGCGCCGCCCGGGGACGACCACCCACGCCCCGCCGTCCTCGCCCGCGTCGCGCCCCGGCGACGGCGTCGCGCGGTCGCACGCCGCCAGCGGCACCATGAGGGCGAGGGCGAGGCGCATGCCCTGACAGATAGTCTCCTTTGCGAGGAGAGAGAACCGTTTGCGTGCTAACGGCCCGGCGATGGAGAACCTGACCCTGCGCGAGCTCCGCGCGCGGCACGCCGCGCTGCTCATCGACGCCTACGGCGTGCTGGTCGACGGCGGCGGCGCCCTCCCCGGCGCGGCCGAGGCCGTGGCCTCCCTCGAGCGCGAGGGCACGCCCTGGCTCCTGGTCACCAACGACGCCTCCCGGCTCCCCGAGCGCAACGCCGAGCGACTCCGCGGCCTGGGCATCCCGGTGCGCGCCGAGCGGATCCTCTCGTCGGGCATGCTCCTCGCGCCCTACTTCGCCGCCGAGGGCCTCGAGGGCGCGGCGTGCGTGGTGCTGGGCTCACCCGACTCGCGCGAGTACGTGCGGCGGGCCGGCGGCGCGCTGGTCGACGCGGCGGAGACCGAGGGCTGCGACGTGCTGGTGGTGGCCGACGACGCGGGCTTCGAGTTCCTCGCGACGATGGAGCGCGTGCTCACGGGGCTGGTGCGCGCGATCGAGCGCGGCCGGGCGCCGAGGCTGCTGCTGCCCAACCCCGACCTGATCTACCCCGCCCGCGGCGGCGCCTACGGCTTCACCGCGGGGACCATGGCGGCGATGCTCGAGCGCGCGCTGGAGCTGGTGTTCCCCGGCGCTGCGCCGCGCTTTACGCCGCTCGGCAAGCCCTCGGCGCGGATCTTCGAGGCCGCGCTCTCGGCCCTCGGCACCCGCGACGCGGTGATGCTCGGCGACCAGATCCACACCGACATCGCCGGGGCCAGCCGCGCCGGCCTCGCGAGCGCGCTGCTGCTCACGGGGATCACGTCGCGAGAAGCGCTGCAGCGCAGTGAGATACGCCCCACCTACGTGCTCGAAGGCATGGGCTGAGCGGGTCCCTCAGCGGCGCCGCAGGGTGATGGTCCCAGGCTCGCGCGGGCCCGTCGCGCTCACGTCGCGGTAGCGCAGGAGATCGCCCTGGACGCAGTAGTCCCAGCGCCGCCCGAGGGACGACGACACGATCTGCCCGCGCTCGGTGACGTACCCGTCGCCGTCGTCGATGCGCCCTGACTGCCGCGCGAGGCAGCGGCACGCGCCGCTGGCGAGGGTCTCGCAGGTGGTGTCGGGCACGGCGAGGCGCGCGGCGCTCTGAATCGCCTCGCAGCCGCCCACGAACGACGCGCACACCGCGGGGATCATCGTCTCGACCTCGGCGCTCCACTCGGCGCTGCGACGGGCGACGCGCGACCCGAAGGTCACCCTCCCCCGCGCGCGGCCCCCGCGGCGCGTGACCGAGGCGCCCGGGCAACGCATCAGGGTCTCGTCGAGGGGCACCTCGATGCACGCGCCCGCGACGTCCCAGGTCGCCTCGACCTCGCCGCCGCACGCGGTCACCGGGTCACAAGGCCCGCCCGTGCGCACGTCGACCTCGACCCAGGGGGGCTCGCCCGGGGGGAGCGGCACGTCGGCTCCGGCCGCGACGTCGACCTGGTTGCTCGAGCCTCCCTCGACCGCGTCCTGCGGGATCGACGGCGCGTCGGCGCCGCCGTCGAAGGTGGTCGACACGGTGACGGGCGTGCACGCGGAGAGGCAGAGGGTGAGCAGGGCGCGGCGCATGGGTGAAGCTATACGTCGCGCGACCGCGCCGAAGGGTTCAGCGCGCGCTGAAATCAACGGTATCGTGCGCGGAACATGGACCCATTCCCCCTCTCTCCCCGCGCGACGGAGCTCGCCGAGCGCCTCGATGCCTTCATGCGCGACCGGGTCGAGCCCGCCGAGGCGACCTTCTTCGCGCAGCGCGACGAGGACCGCTGGCGCCCTCCCCCCGTGGTCGAGTCCCTGAAATCCGAGGCCCGCGCCGCCGGGCTGTGGAACCTCTTTCTCCCCGAGTCGGAGCTGGGCGCCGGGCTCACCAACGTCGAGTACGCGCCCATAGCCGAGCGCATGGGACGGGTGGTCTTCGCGCCCGAGGTCTTCAACTGCAACGCCCCCGACACGGGCAACATGGAGGTCCTCGCGCGGTACGGCAGCGAGGCGCAGCGCGCGCGGTGGCTCGAGCCGCTGCTGCGCGGAGAGATCCGCTCGGGCTTCGCGATGACCGAGCCCGACGTGGCGTCAAGCGACGCCACCAACATCCGCGGGCGCATCGACCGCGACGGCGACGACTACGTGATCAACGCGCGCAAGTGGTGGACCAGCGGCGCCGGCGACCCCCGCTGCGCCGTGCTCATCGTGATGGGGCGCACCCGCGACGACGCCGAGCGCCACCGCCAGCAGTCGATGATCCTCGTGCCGATGAGCGCCGAGGGACTCAAGGTCGAGCGCATGCTCCCCGTCTTCGGCTACGACGACGCGCCCCACGGACACGCCGAGATCACCTTCACCGACGTGCGCGTGCCCGCCGAGAACCTGCTCCTCGGGGAGGGGCGCGGATTTGAGATCGCGCAGGGGCGCCTGGGCCCCGGCCGGGTGCACCACTGCATGCGGCTCATCGGCCTCGCCGAGCGCGCCCTCGAGGCCATGTGCCGGAGGCTCAGCGAGCGCGTCGCCTTCGGCCAGCGCCTCGCCGACAACGCCGTGTGGCGCGCGCGCATCGCGACCGCCCGGGTGTCGATCGACCAGGCGCGACTCCTCGTCATGCACTGCGCCCACCGCATGGACGTCGCCGGGAACAAGCTGGCCCGCGGTGACATCGCGGCGATCAAGGTCGTCGTCCCCTCGATGGCCTGCGCCGTCCTCGACGACGCGATGCAGTCCTTCGGCGCCGCGGGGCTCTGCGACGACCACGGCCTCGCCTACGCCTACGCCCAGGCGAGGCTCCTGCGCATCGCCGACGGCCCCGACGAGGTGCACCGCGACGCCATCGCGCGCCTCGAGCTCGCGAAGCTCAAGGGGCGCTGAGGGTGTCCGCGGGCGCCTCGCGCGCGACGATGCCGCTCTACGCGCGCATCCTCCTGGGCGTGGCCGCGGGGGTGGCCCTCGCGACGGTCCTGGGCGAGCGCGCGCGGCCCCTGGGCGACGCGGGGATGCTGGTCATCCGACTCCTCAAGACCCTCGCGTCGCCGCTGATCTTCTTCGCCATCCTCGACGCCTTCGCGCGCACGCGGGTGCAGGGCGCGCAGGCCCTGCGCCTCGTCGCGATCTCGTCGGTGAACGCCGTCGTCGCCATCGCCCTGGGCCTCGGCGTGGGTCACGCGCTGCGCGCCGGCGCCTCCCTCGCCCCGGCCCTGCGCGCCGCGGTCTCGCACGAATCCCTTGCGCCGCAGCGCGTCGCGCACGGTGAGGCGCCCAGCCTGAACCCCTTCGAGAACCTCGCCCGCTACGTCCCCGAGAGCGTCGTGACGCCCTTCGCGACGAACAACGTGATCTCGATCGTGCTCCTCTCGGTGCTCCTCGGGCTCGCGCTGCGGCAGGTGCTGGCGTCCGACGACCCGGAGACCCGGCGCGCGGGCGAGACCGTCGCCGACGCGGCGCACGCGGGCCTCACCCTCTTCGCGCGGGCGCTGCACCTCGTCGTGCAGCTCGTGCCCTTCGCGGTGCTCGGCGTCGTCGCGAAGGTGGTGTCGCGCACGGGCGTCGAGGTCTTTCGCATGCTCCTGCCCTTCCTGGGCACGGTGCTGCTCGGGCTCACGCTGCAGGCCGTGGTCTGGTACGGGGTGATGGTCGCGGCGCTGGGGCGGCGCTCGCCGCTGGCGTTCTTTCGAGGGTCCCTCGACGCCGCGGTGACCGCCCTCTCGGCGGGGAGTTCGCTCGCGACGCTGCCGGTGACGCTCCGATGCCTCAGCGAGCACCACAAGGTCTCCCCCGCCTCCGCGCGGCTCGCGGCCTGCGTGGGCACCAACCTGAACCACGACGGGATCATCCTCTACGAGGCCGCGGCGGTGATCTTCGTGGCGCAGGCCATCGGGGTGCAGCTCACGCTCGGGCAGCAGGTGACGGTGGCCCTCGCGTCGGTGATGGCGGGGGTGGGCATCGCGGGGGTGCCCGAGGCGGGGCTGATCACGCTGCCGCTCGTGCTGCACGCCGGGGGGATCCCCGACGCCGTGAGCGCCGCGGTGATCCCGCTGATTCTGCCGGTGGACTGGATCCTCGGGCGCGCGCGGGCCTGCACGAACGTGCTGGCAGACATGAGCGTGGCGGTGATCCTCGAGCGGTATGAGCCGCGGGGCGTGGGCGAATCCGACGCTTGACGTCGCCGCGCGTAGAATCGCACCATCCCAGCCGATGCCGACCCTGCGACGATATCGCGCCTCGGACTGGGACGCGTTCCTCGCCCTGGACATCGAGACGGGCAACAACACCCTGCGGTACGCCTCGGAGGCCGAGCGAGAGACCTTTCGCGCGCGCTGGCCCGAGGTGCTGCGAGACCGCTACGGGTGGACCGACGAGGGTCCGACCGCCGACCACGCCGAGCTGTGGGTGCTCGATGAAGAGGGCGACTACGCCGGGCACCTCTGGCTCAGCGAGCAGGTCGACGTGCTCACGGGCGTTCGCAGGCTCTGGATCACCACCATGGCCATCGCCGCGCCCTACCGCTCCCGGGGCTGGGCGCGCATGTTGATGGACCACGGCGAGAAGCAGGCCGAGGCGCGGGGCCTTCAGGGCCTCGGGCTCTCCGTCGACGCCGACAACGTCGTCGCGCGAAAGCTCTACGAGGAGCTCGGGTTCGAGACCGTGCGGCTGCGGATGGTCAAGACGCGCAAGGCCTGACGCTCAGCGCGTGCGCGCGCAGCGAAAGCCCACGGTGGCGAGCGACTGATCGGCGAAGTGCCCCGGCCGCTCGGCGCCGCGGAGCTCGAAGGCCTGCACGGCGTCGTACGCGCCCCCGCGCCACACGCGCAGGCTCGAGGTGCCGACGCACAGCGGGTTGTCGGCGCGCTGGGTCCAGCACGCGTCGCCGTAGCTCGCGACGGAGCTCGCGGTCCACTCGCCGACGTTGCCCGCGAGGTCGAAGATCCCCGCGGGCGCGCCGAGGACCCCGAGGCCCACGCGGCGGGTGCGGCGGCCGTCCTGCCCCGGGCACGGGCCCCAGTGCGCGTAGGGGCAGCGCTGTCCGCCGTCGGGGTCGGGCATCATCATCGACGCGATGTCCTCCGCGGTAGGGTCGTGGGAGCCCCAGGGAAAGGTCCTGCCCGCGGCGAGCCCCGCGGTGCGCCAGGCTCGCGCGACGAACTCCCACTCGGCCTCGGTGGGGAGTCGCCCTCCGTCCCAGACGCAGAACTCCATCGCGAGGGTCCAGTCGACGCAGTTGATCGGGTGGCGCTCGCGCTCGGGGGTCGTCGCCGTGGCGGTCCAGTTGCAGCCCGCCGTCGTCGCGGGGGGCGACGCGGTGAGCGTCCAGGGCACGGTCTGCCCGCCGGGGAAGGTCACCGGCGTCGCCCGAATCGAGGGCAGCGCCGCCGCGCGGTTCGCCCAGAAGCGTCGAAAGCGCCCGACCGTGACCTCGTACGCGTCGATGGCGAAGCGCCGGAGGGTGAGGTCTCGCGTCTCGCTACCCATGCGCAGGGTGCCCCCAGGGACCTCGACCTGCGCGCAGGTGTCGAGGTCCGTGGCGCCGCAGCTCCGGGGCGGCGCGCCGCTCGCGCAGGCGCCCTCGAGGCATCGCTCGCCCAGGCGGCACACGGTGCCGCAGGCTCCGCAGTTCGTGGGGCTCGTCGCGAGGTCGACGCAGGCTCCGCCGCAGCGCTCGCGGCCCGCGGCGCAGCCGCTCACGCACTCGCCGTCCGCGCAGAGCAGCCCCGCCCCGCACGCACGGCCGCAGCGGCCGCAGTGGAGGTCGGACGAGAGCTCGGCCTCGCACCCGTTGGCGGGGTTGCCGTCGCAGTCGTCGAAGCCCGCGCGGCAGCGAAAGCGGCACGCGCCGTTCACGCAGAGGGGATCGGTGTTGCCGCCCACGGGGCACGCCGCGCCGCAGCGCCCGCAGTGCAGGGGGTCGGACGACGTGTCGACCTCGCAGCCGCTCTCGACGAGGCCGTCGCAGTCGCCGCGGGCGCCGGCGCAGGTGATCGCGCAGGCGCCGCTCCGACAGCTCACCACGCCGCCCGCCGCGGGCTCGCAGGCCCGGCCGCAGGCGCCGCAGTGCGAGGCGTTCATCGACGTGGTGACGCAGGCCCGCCCGCACTGGGTCACGCCGGTCGGGCAGGCGCTCGCGCACGCGCCGTTGGCGCACACCTGCGGCGCGGGGCACGCGCGCCCGCACGCGCCGCAATTCGCGGGGTCGCTCTCGGTCTGCACCTCGCAGCCGTTGTCGGAGCGTCCGTCGCAGTCGGCGAAGCCCTCGAAGCACAGGTCCACCGCGCAGCGCCCCATCGCGCAGGTCGCCCTGGCGGACTGCAACGCGCAGGCGTTGGTGCACGAGCCGCAGTGCAGCGACGAGCGCTGGGTGTCGTAGCAGGCGTCTCCGCAGGCCGTCAGCCCAGGCCCGCAGGTGAGCGCCGCGTCCGAGGCCGCGACGTCGCGGGGGGAGGCGTCCGAGGGCGGGCCGAGGTCCGCCGTCGCGTCGCCCGCGGCGTCGCTCGAGGCGGCGCCGTCGCCCGCGGGGGCGTCGTTCGGAGACGCGCCGAGGTCGAAGCCCGGCGCGCCCGCGTCGAGGCGCCACGCGGGGTCGTCCCAGTGGCTCGCGGGCAGCGGCACGCCCGGAGGACCCTTCGAGGAGCACGCCGCGAGGGCGACGATCACGGCGAGGCAATGGGGAGCGCGCACGGTCGAAGCACGCCACGAGCGCGCGCCCACCGCAAGCGGCGCGGGCCGCGACGGGGGAGACGCCGCGGCTCGCCGCGTCTACGATCGTTCGATTCACGTCTATTTTCGAAGGATTGCGAACCACGCGCGCGGCCCGGAGCTCGGGGAGCCGCATTGCCGACGTCCGATCGGGGCGGGAGGCGTGTATGGTCCCGCCGTCGTGTCTTCAAGTGTCGTGGCGTGGGGGTCTCGGGTGGGCGGTCGAGCGCTCCTCGCCGGGCTGCTCCTGGGCGCCGTGGTGGGTTGCCGCCCCTCGGGCGCGGCGTCAAACCGCTGCGAGACCGCGAGGATCAGCGCCCGCGGCATCCCCCTCTCGCGCTGCCCGGTGCCGACGCTCACGCTCGACCTCGGCTGCGGCCCAGGCTGCCGCCAGGTCACCCGCGTCGGGACCATCTCCCCCGACCCTGCTCTCTCCTGCGTCACCCGCCGCGCGTTCTGGTGGGTCGCAGACTCGCACCTCCTGCGCGCCGGGCTCCCTGGCGGCGAGGTCACGTCGGTGCTGGGCTCCTTCCGCGGCGAGCACGCCGTCGACCCCACGGGCGTCGCGTGCGACGGCGACGACGTGGTGTTCACCGCCTCGACCCGCGAGCGCGACGCCGAGCGCGTCGACCTCGTCGCGCGATTCCGCGACGGCGGCGACCGCGCCGAGGTCGTGTGGCGCGACGCCGCGCTGCGGAGCGAGCAGCCCGCGCCGCTCTGGCCGGCGGTCTCGGGCGAGCTCGTGGCCTGGTCGTGGGATTTCACCGTGCCCACGCTCTGGGCGCAGCGCGGTCGGGCCGCGCCCGTCTCGGTGCGCGCCGACGTGCACGCCACCACGCCGCCCGCCGCGTGGAGCGGGGGCCTGTTCTTTCACTCGGGCACGCGCATCGAGCGGTGGTCTCCCTCCTACCCGTCCCCCGGGGCGCTCTCGCCCGCGGTGGGCGACCAGTGGTCCCCCGTGGCCCACGGCCGCTTCGTCGCGTGGATGGATCAGCGCGACGAGCCCCGCGGCACGTCCCGCGCGCCGCGCAACCCGCAGGTCTACCTCCTGCCCGTCGCGGGCGGGCGCGCGGTGCGCGCGAGCGCGGGGGCCCGCGTCGGGTGGCGCGGGCAGCCGTCGCTCTCCGACGAGTGGCTGGTGTGGGTCGACACGCGCAACGACCCGGTGCCCGACCGACAGCCCGGCGCCTGGATGCGCGCGGAGGTGTACGGCTGGCGCCTCCCCGCGGGCCCCGAGGTGCGCCTCGCCGCGGACGTCGTGGCGTCGTTGCCGAGGGTCGTGGGAGGCGCGCTGTACTACGTCGGCGCGAGCGAGGGCACCCGGCGCGACCTCTTCACCAGGCCCATGCCGCGCTGAGCGTTCAGCCGCGCTGCCGCCTGCGCAGCAGCCACCACACGCCGACGCCGAACAGGATCAGCGAGCTGCTGCACTTGAAGACCATGTCGGCGTAGACGCTCCCCTGGAGGCCGTAGCGGGGCACCAGCAGCGCCGACGCCGCGACGTGCACGCCCACCGAGATCAGCGCGATGAGCGCGCTCACGCGGAACATCCGCCCCGCGTTGACCACCTGCGAGCCGAAGACCGCGACGGTGACCAGGAGCTGCGTGAGGCAGAAGAGGTTCATCACCGGCCAGAGCTGCGTGTACTCGGGCGCGAACATCACGCGCAGAAAGCGGTCCCCGAAGAGCACCGAGGCGGCGTAGAAGGCCCCTGACACCGCGATGTTCGCGGCCATCACCTTCCAGCCGAGCGAGACGAAGGCGTCGTGCTCGCCGCGCTGCAGGTGCGAGGCCGCGCGGGCGGCGGTGGCCTGAAAGATCGCGGTGGGGAGAAAGCCCACGAGGGCGATGGGCGACGACGCCACCGCGAGGTACCCGACCTCGCGCGTGCCTCGAAAGTGCTCCAGGAAGTACCGAGGCATGGGGCCCGCGAAGGCGTTGAGCGCGATCGAGAACACCAGCGGCGCGGTCATCGCGAGGATGCGCCGAAGCTCCGGGCCGCGAAAGGTCGGGCGCGTCACCTCGCCGGGCGACGCCGCCCGCACGGCGTTCACGTCGAAGAGGCCCCACACCGCGAGCGACGAGGCCAGGAGCCCGACAGCGCCCCAGGCCAGCGAGCGCGTGATGAGGAGGATGCCCCCCATGACCGCGATGCCGAGCACGCCGCGGAGCATCTGCGAGCCGGCGATGAGGTCCATGCGCTCGGCGCGCTGGAGCTGCCCCCAGTGGATGTCGCTCAGGCTGTCGACGCTGCGCGCCAGCGCCACGAGCACGAAGACGGCGAAGGCGTGCCACGAGCGCGCGACCCAGGCCGACTCGGCGGCCACCACGACCACGGCCACGCCGACGCCCAGCGCCCGCGCGCCCAGCAGGTCGGAGTACGCGAGGGAGCGCGTCGCGTCGGTGACCAGCACGGTGCGCAGCCCGAGGGAGCACACGGTGATCACCGGCGCGCAGAGCCCCAGCGCGAGGGAGTACTCGCCCACCATCAGCGGGTCGCCGACCTTGGCGAGGAGCATGACGCTCGCCCACTGCGCGCCGAGCTGCACCGTGTTGCCCGCCAGGGTGAACACGACGTTCAGGCGCAGCGTGCCCTGGCGAAAGCTCGCGGGCGCGAGGACGCGCAGCAGGCGCTCGGTGAGCTTGGGCGAAGACACGCGGAGGCACCGTTGCCACAACCCCGTCGAGGCGTTCAATAACCATCGCGAACGTCGCTCGGTCGCGGTCGCTGCCCCAGGGTCTACGGGCCGGGGTTCACCTCGACCCTTCACTTCTCCCGCGGCGAGGGACTACTGTCCGCCACGGTGATGACCTCGCTCCCGCAGTGGGACCTCCGCGGCCTCTACGACTCCCCCGAAGACCCGGCGATCGAGGCCGACCTGGACCGCGCCGCGGCCGCCGCGGAGGCCCTCGCGGCGCGCTACGAGGGGCGCGTGGCGGCGCTCGACGGCGCCGACCTCGCGGCGATGCTGGTCGAGTACGAGGCGGCGCTCGCGCGGGTGTACCGCCCGCAGCTCTACGCGCAACTGGTGAGCGCGACCGCGACGCTCGACGAGGCGGTCCGCGCCGCCGCCGCGCACATCGGGGAGCGCACCACGGCGTCGCTCAACCGCGTGCGCTTCGTCGACGTGGAGATCGGCCGCGCGCCCCCTGAGTCGCAGTCGCGCTGGGCGGCGTCTGAGACCCTGACCCCCTACGGTCACCACGTATGCCGCGCCCGCGCCGCCGCGCCGCACACGCTCCCGGTCGAGGTCGAGGCCGCCCTCGCGACCAAGGACCTCACCGGCCGCGCCGCCTGGTCGCAGCTCTACGACGAGCGCTGCGCGGCCTGGCGCTTCGAGCTGCCGGGGCGCGAGGGCTCGCTCAACCTCGCCGAGGTGCGATCGCTGCGCGAGGCGCCCGAGCGCGAGACGCGCGCGGCGGCGCACGCGGCGGTGCTCGGTCGACTCTCGTCGGAGTCTTCGCTCATCGCCTACATCATCAACGCGCTCTACCAGGACCACCGCCTGGAGAACGCCCTGCGCCGCCACGAGAGCCCGGTCGCCCCGACGCTCCTCGACGACGAGCTGCCCCGCGAGACCCTCGACGCGCTGATGACCGCCGTCGAGGACCACTACCCCGTCGCCCAGCGCTACTTCACGCTCAAGGCGAAGGCGCTCGGTCTGCCCCGCCTCGCGACCCACGACGTGCTCGCGCCCTACCCTGACGGGGAGCGCGCGGTGCGCTTCGACGAGGCCCGCGACGAGGTGCTCGCGTCCTTCGAGGCGCTCTCGCCGCGCGCCCGCGGGCTCGCCGAGGCGTTCTTCACCGAGGGGCGCGTCGACGCGGCGCCGCGACCCGGCAAGCGCGACGGCGCGTTCTGCGCGGGCATGGTCCCGGGCGTGGCCCCGCGGGTGCTGGTGAATTTTCACGGGCGTCTCCGCGACGTGTTCACCCTCGCCCACGAGCTCGGCCACGGGGTTCACTTCGCCCTCGCCGCCGAGCGGCAGTCGCTGCTCAACTACTGGCCGACCTCCCCCATGGCCGAGACCGCCAGCGTCTTCGGCGAGATGCTCCTGACCCGTCGGCTCCTCGGCGCGGCGACCGACGACCGCGCGCGCCGACAGCTCCTCGCGGCGCGCATCGAAGAGGCCCTCGGGACCATTCACCGCCAGGTCGCCTTCACCCGCTATGAGCGCAACGCGCACGCGCAGCGGGCGCACGGGGTGGTCACCGTCGACGCGCTCTGCTCGCTGTGGTCGGCCGAGCTCACGAGGCTGTACGGCGACACGGTCGAGCGCTCGCCCCTCGATGTCTGGGGGTGGGCGGGCATCCCCCACCTGATCCATTACCGCTTCTACTGCTACTCGTACGCCTTCGGGCAGCTGCTGGTGTTCGCCCTCTACGACCGCTGGGAGCGTCAGGGCGACGAGTTCGCGCCGCGCTACCTCGACCTGCTCTCGGGCGGCGGCGGAGACACGCCCGAGGCCCTGCTGCGCCCCCTGGGGATCGACCTCACCGACCCGGGCTTCTGGCGCGGCGGGCTCGATGTGGTGACGCGCATGGTCGACGAGTTCGCGTCGGCGGTGTAAGGGCTCTGCCCGTTGCCACGATGACTACCGAGCCGCTCTCTACCCACGCCACGCACCCCTCCACCCGCCCCCTCGCCCCGGCGACGCCCTGGGACGGCCGTTGGAAGGACTACTTCGACCGCGCCGCCCGCGAGGAGCCGCGATTCCCCTGGGGGGTGCAGTTCCTCCGGAGAGACGTGTCCGAGACGATGCGCAGGGTGATCCCGAGCGACGCGAGCGTGCTCGAGCTGGGCTGCGGCCGCGGCGACACCCTCGCCTCGCTCCCCAACCCCGTGCGCGACGGCGTCGACGGCGCCCCCGCAGCGATCAGCGCGGCGCGGGCGCGGCACCCCGGCCTCGGCGTCGAGCTCGGCGACGCGCTCACGTTCCACCACGACCGCCGCTACGACGCCGTGGTGTGCGACCGCCTCGTGCACTACGTGCCCGACATCCAGCGCCTGCTCGAGAACGCCGCGGCGCACCTCGAAGACGACGGGCGCATCTACCTCACCTGCTACAACTACCTCTGGGAGCTCTTCCTCCGCGCTGGTGAGAGCCTGGGCTTCAAGCTCCCCACCCCCGAGGGCAACTGGCTCTCCGAGAGCGACCTCGAGAACCTCTTCGCCCTCGCCGAC
Source organism: Polyangiales bacterium (assembly GCA_041389885.1). Classification (GTDB taxonomy): domain Bacteria; phylum Myxococcota_A; class Polyangia; order Polyangiales; genus JAWKRB01. Next base: position 187,518 of record JAWKRB010000016.1, read on the forward strand.
CTCGAGGTCGTGAAGTTCGAAGACCGCCTCCTGCTCCCGCTCCCGGTGCCCGTGGTCTCGACGGCGCTCAACCGCTACGCGGCCAAGCTCCCCGTCGCCTCGCGGCTCACGCTCTACCGGCTCTACGTGCTGCGCAAGCGGCAGAGCCCGCGCCCCGCCGCGCCGAAGGTCACCGTGGTGGTCCCCGCGCGCAACGAGGAGGGCAACGTGCCCAACATCATCGCGCGCACGCCGGTGATGGGCTCGGGCACCGAGCTGATCTTCGTCGAGGGCGGCAGCAAGGACGACACGAAGGGCGCCATCGAGCGCGCCATCGCGGAGTACAAGGGCCCCCTCGCGATCTCGCTCTTTCAGCAGACGGGCAAGGGCAAGGGCGACGCGGTGCGCGTGGGCTTCAGAGAGGCCACCGGGGACATCCTGATGATCCTCGACGCCGACCTCACGGTGCCCCCCGAGGAGCTGCCGAAGTTCTACGACGTGATGGTGCAGGGCAAGGCCGACTACGTGCAGGGCACCCGGCTGGTGTACCCGATGGAGTCGGAGGCCATGCGCTTCTTGAACAAGCTCGGGAACATCGGCTTCAGCAAGATCTTCTCGTTCATGCTGAACCAGCCCATCAAAGACACCCTCTGCGGCACCAAGGTGCTCTGGGCGCACGACTACGCGCGGCTCGCGGCGAACCGTCACTTCTTCGGTGATTTCGACCCCTTCGGAGACTTCGACCTGATCTTCGGGGCGACGAAGCTGAACCTGAAGATCCTCGAGATCCCGATTCGCTACCGCGACCGCACCTACGGCGAGACGAACATCTCGCGCTTTCGCCACGGGTTCATGCTGCTGCAGATGTCCGCGGTCGCGGCCACGAAGCTCAAGTTCGTCTGAGCGACCCCCGCGATGGCGCTCCCCTCCACGCGCTTCACGTTCACGCACCGCGCGCTCGTCGGTGACACCGCGCGCCTGGGCTATCGCCTCGAGGGCGAGGGCGAGGTCGTCGAGTTTGAAGAGCGCTTCACGCTCCCGCAGAGCGTGTCTCCCGAGCTCGCCGCGCAGGGCGACGTGCAGCGCGCGCTGCGCGGCCTGCACCTCATGGCGGGGGTGAGCTACTGGAAGGCCACCCTCGCGCCCGAGCTCACCGTCGAAGGCGGCGGCCTCACCGAGGAGGACGCGGAGTATTTCACCGAGGTCTGGTCGGAGGGGCTCGGCGAGCTCTTCTGCCGCAACGAGATCGACCTCGCGCGGCGCCCGCGCTTCACCCCCGACGCGGCGAGCGTCGCGCACGGAGAGACCCGCGGCGCGCGCCCCGACGAGGCGTACGTGCTCCTCGGCGGCGGCAAGGACTCGGCGGTGTCGGTCGAGGCGCTGCGCCGCGCGAAGGTCCCCGCGACGGCGCTGTCGGTGGGCGCGTCGACGTGGATCGCCCGCGCCGCGCGCGTCTCGGGGCTCTCGCACGCGGTGATCGCGCGGCGGGTCGACCCCGCGCTGGCCGCGCTCAACGCGCGCGGGGCGGTGAACGGTCACGTGCCCATCTCGGCGATCCTCGCGCACGCGACGCTGCTGCTGGCGACGGTCACGGGCGTCGGGTCGGTGGTGGCGTCGAACGAGCGCAGCGCGTCGTTCGGCAACGTGGTCTACCAGGGCGCCGAGGTGAACCACCAGTGGAGCAAGGGGCTGCGCTTCGAGCGCATCCTTCGCGATTGGTGCGCGCGCAACCTCCCCGCGGGTCCGCGCTGGCTCTCGCTGCTGCGCCCCATGAGCGAGCTCCACATCGCGTCGCGCTTCGCGGCTCACCCGCGGTGGTTCGACGACGTGACCTCGTGCAACGCGAACTTTCGCCTCGACGGACGCGCGGCCCCTGAGCGCTGGTGCGGCCGCTGCCCCAAGTGCGTCTTCGTCTACGCGATCACCTCACCCTTCCTCGACGACGAGGGCGTCGCGCGCCTCTTCGGCCGGAGCTTTCTCGCCGACGCCGAGAACGTCCCCATGGCCGCGGCGCTCTGCGGCGTCGAGGGTCACAAGCCCTTCGAGTGCGTCGGCACCCCCGACGAGTCGCGCGCGGCGCTGTGGCTCGCGTCGCGGCGACCGCGCGAGCGCGACGCGGCCGTCAGCCGTTGGTTTCGCGACGTCGTGGCGCTCTCGGACGAGGAGGGCGCCGAGAGGGTCCGCGAGGCGATGACCCTGAGCGACGACCACGCCCTCGACCCCCGCTGGGAGGCGGTGCTCCGTGAGTATCTCGCCGCCGCGGGCTGATCGCGTCGCGCTGCTGGGATTCGGCGTCGAGGGCGCGGCGACGCTCCGCGCGCTGCGTCGCTGGGGCTTCGCGGGGCGCGTCTCGGTGCTCGACGACGGCGCGCGCCCTGAGGGGCTCGACCCCGAGGTCACCTGGGAGCCCGCGCGAGACGCGTCCCTCGCCGACGTCGACCTGCTGATCAAGACGCCCGGCATCAAGCCGTCGCACCCGGCGTGGCAGCGCTGCCTCGCCCTCGGCCTGCCCTTCACCACCGCGACCAACCTCTACCTCGCGAAGGCGAGAGAGGCCGGTCTCACCGTGGTGGGCGTGACGGGCTCCAAGGGCAAGAGCACGAGCGCCTCGCTGCTGCACCGCGCCTTGCTCGCCGCGGGACGCGGCGCGGCGCTCGTGGGCAACATCGGCCACCCGGCGCTCGACGCCCTCGACGACGTCCTCGAGCGACGCGCGGTCACGGTGTTCGAGATGTCGAGCTACCAGTGCAGCACGCTGGTCGAGGGGCCCGAGCTCGCGCTGGTGACCAACCTGTTCCCCGAGCACCTCGACTGGCACGGCGACGTTGAGACCTACTACGCCGACAAGCTCCGCATCGCGACCACGCAGCGCGCGGGCGACCGCCTGGTGTGGAACGCCGCCAACGCGCAGCTCCGCGCGCGGGTGGGCCAGGTCCGTTCTGAGGCGCGCGGGTTCAACGTCGAGGGCGGGTGGCGCGTCGCGGAGGGAGGCTTCGCGCGGCCGGGGCGGGCGCTCTCGAGCGACGGGATGCTCCTGCGCGGCGCGCACAACCGCGAGAACGCCTGCGGGGTGCTCACGGCGCTCGAGCTCCTCGGGGTCGACGCGCGCCACGGCGTCGAGGCGCTGCGGGGCTTCGCGGGGCTCCCCCACCGGCTCGAGGACCTCGGCGCGCACGGGGGCGTGCGCTGGGTGAACGACTCGATCAGCACCGCCCCGGAGGCGGCGGTGGCCGCGCTCGAGGCGTACTCGGGCGAGGTCGCGTCGCTGATCATGGGGGGCTTCGACCGGGGCTACGACTTCACCCCCCTCGCCCACGCCGTGCGCGCCTCGGGCCTCGCGGCGCTGGCCGCCCTCGCGCCGAGCGGGCCGCGCCTGCTGGAGCTCTTGGAGGGGTCTGACGTCGAGACGACCCTCGCGGCCGACCTGGACGAGGCCGTGCGATGGATCGCGGCGCGCACTCCGCCGGGGCGCACCTGCGTGTTCTCTCCGGCCTCCCCGAGCTACGGTCGGTACCGAGACTTCATCGAGCGCGGCGAGCACCTCCGCGGGCTGGTCGCCGCGCTCGGCTGATCAGCGCACGTAGAGCAGGCGCTGCGTGAGGTCCGTCGAGGTGACCGAGCTCGTGAGCGACGCGTCGACGTCGGCCATGGTGGTGGTGCTCATCCCGCCCAAGCCCGACTGGTACGCGGTGCACGAGGTGGTGTTCGTCATCGACGTGATCATGCTGTTGTCGTCGGACGAGATCAGGTAGCCGCCTACGGTGAGGGTCGAGAGGTCGTCTCGGCAGCGAAAGCGCACCCCCGGCCCGTGGCACGTCGCGCCCGCGCTGAAGATCCCCGTCTGCGTGACGGCCGTGCAGCTCCGGGCGCAGCTCGTGGTGTAGAGCGAGTTGGTCGACATCACCTGGAGCAGGGTCTGGTTGCGAAGGCACCCCGTCCCGCTCTGGAGCTCGACGGTCGCGGTCGTTCCTCCGCGCGTGACGAGCAGCTCGTCTCCGGCGACGCTCCCGTAGGCCCGGCTCTTGGCGTCGGCGTTCGTGTTGGGCGTGGTGGCCACGCCGAAGGGCGTCGCGGTGACCCAGTTCGTCGAGCGCGGCGTCCAGCTCTGCGTGCCGCTGTTGGTGATGACCGCGACGAGCGTCCAGCCCCCGCCGGCGGTGCTCATGTCGCAGTAGACCTCGAAGGGCGCGGCCGAGCCGCTCCCGTCGGGGTCGATCGTCTGCACGCCGCTGGGCGTGCCGGGGCGCATCGCCAGCAGCTCGCGGCACGAGCGCGGCGGCGCGGCGGTGACGCAGCTCCCGTCGACGCAGCTCTGCGTCGAGGCGCACGCCCGGCGGCACGCGCCGCAGTTCGCGGGGTCGCTCTGGGGGTTGACCTCGCAGCCGGTGGTCGCGCTCCCGTCGCAGTCGATGAAGCCCTCGACGCACTCGGCCACGCATCGCCCGGCGACGCAGCTCGGCGTCGCGTTGGGGGTCGCCCCGCACGGCGCGTCGCAGCGGCCGCAGTGCATGACGCTCCGGCTCGTGTCGACGCAGAGCTCACCGCACATCGTCTGGGCGCAGCTCGACTGGCACCTGCCGTCTTGGCACATGGTCCCCGTTTCGCAGCGCACGCCGCAGGCGCCGCAGTGCGACGCGCTGCCCTGAAGGTAGGTCTCGCAGCCGTTGCCCGCGCCGCCGTCGCAGTCGCCGAAGCCGGCGTTGCAGACCTGGGCGCAGACGCCCTGGCCCTCGCAGCGCGCGGTCGCGTTGGCCACCGAGGGGCACGGGGCGTCGACGTACGCGGTGCCCTCGGCGTTGCACGCGCGGCGGCCGCCGGGGCCGCACGAGTAGCTGTTGGGCGCGCAGAGGTTCGCCACGCACTGTCCGTCGGCGCACCGGGTGCCGGGGCCGCACGGGACGTTGTTCGACGAGCGGCCATCGGCGCTGCACACGCTCAGCGTCGACTCGTCGGCGCAGGTCACCGCGCTCGGGACGCACGCGCCCTGAGGGACGTCGTCGCCCGCCGCGACGTCGGCCTGAGCGGGCGCGTCCGGGTCGGCCGCGGGCGAGTCGGCCACGGCGGCCGCGTCGTCGCCCTCGGCCGCGTCGTCGGGGAAGAAGCCACCCCCTCCGCTCCGCGCCGTGCAGCCAAAGAGCGCGAGGATCGGGACCAGGTATCGAAGGCGCGTCCTTCCCATGGACCGGGGTGATGCCTGACTCGAGGGTGCCTCGCAAGTCATCGGCCGGGGAGGAGCCGTCGCAGGGTCGAGGCGCCCGGCGCGTAGCGCACGGCGTCGAGCTCGGCCACGAGGCGCTCCAGGGCGCGCACGGTCACCCGCGCCTCGCGCCGCTCTCCGTCGCCGAGGTTCGGCAGCAGCGACCAGCGCCGCGCCGCCGCGAGCGCCTCGGGAAAGCGCCCGAGCCCCGCGCACAGCGACACGCGCTCGCGGAGCGCCGGGCCCGAGTCGACCTCGGAGCGCAGCAGCGCGAGCGCGGCGTCGTCGTCGCCCACCGCGTGCAGCGCCCGCGAGACCGCCACCCGCGCCGCGTCGCCCTCGAACGCTCGCCGGGGAATCTCCCGCAGGAGCCGCCTCGCCTCCTCGCGCCGCCCCCTCGCGTCGAGGAGCCGCGCGGCGCCCAGCGAGGCCGACACCAGCGCCCGATCCACCGACAGCGCGCGGAGGTAGAAGCCCTCGGCGCGCAGCGCGTGCCCCGCCCGCTCTTCGACCTCGCCGCGCTCCACCAGGCGCGACGCGCTCTCCCGCACCATCGCGCTCATGTCGGTCTGCGCGGCGACCGCCGGAGCGAGGGCGATCAGCCCCAGCGCGAGGACGGTGCGTCGCGGCGTCTTCACGCCCTACACGCTAGCAGCACCGCCGGCGCCCCGCCTGCGTCGGCGCAGCGCGACCCACGAGAGGACCGCCGCTCCCCAGAGCCCCCCGCCCCCCTCGCCCGCCCCTCCGCGCGTCGCGCACTCGCAGCCTCCCCCGGCGGGCTCGACGGCGCAGGGGCGCTGAAGCGTCGGGGGGTGCGCCGCGCAGGCGCCGGCTAGGTCGTCGGGCTGGAGCACCCTCCGCCGCTCGCCGCGTCCGGCGGAGAACCACATCACCGCGGAGCGCTCGCCGGAGTGGTCGAGGCCCAGCACGTGCCCGACCTCGTGCAGGAGGATCGTAGGCAGGTCGTTGCCCGCCACGGCGTCGGAGCTCGTGAGCGGGAACGAGAGGTTCACCCGCAGGTCGGCGTCGCGGATCACCCCCGTGCTCGCGCCGAAGGTGACCGTGGTGACCGCGAGCGCCGACGAGGCGAGCCCGGTCGCGCGCCAGTCGCGCACGAAGACCAGGGCGTTCACGTTCTCGCCGGCCTCGACGTACTCGGCGCCGCGGGTCGTGTCGGGCCCCGTCGAGAGGCGGATCCCCAGGGGCTGTCCATCGCATCGCGTTGCGCCCCAAGCGTTCAGCGCGCCCGAGAGCATGCCTCGGAGGGTCGCCGCGCTCATGCCCGGCGGCGCGTCGGAGGTGTCGAGGGACATCGAGAGGCAGCCCACGGGCCAGTACAGCGTCGCGCCGGCTTCGACGCAGCGCGCGGGGTCGCTCTGGGTGATCGTGGTGGTGCGGCACCACGCCGCCGAGGTGCTCGGCGCGAGGAGCGCGGGGGCGAGGAGCGCGATCGCGAGGGAGGGCCGCACGTTGCGAAGCGGTCATGCCGAAGCGGCGCGGCGCTGTCTAGCGGGGCCTCCTCCGCGAGGGGTTCACTTGGTGCCGTTGAGGGTGGCGTCGAGCTCGCCGGAGGCCTTGAAGGTCACCTTCTTCTTGGCGGCGATCTCGATGGGGGCGCCGGTGGAGGGGTTGCGGCCGGTGCGCGCCTTCGTGGTCTTCACGTGAAAGGTGCCCACGCCCGCGACCGGGACCTTGCCGTCGCCGGTCTCGAGGGCCTTGGCGAGGGTGGTGAACACGCCCTCCAGGCTCTTCGCCGCCTGATCCTTGGTGGTGTTCATGGTGGCGGCGGCGAGGTCGATCAGGTCCTTCTGCTTCATCGGGTTTCTCCTTGTGGGTTAAGAGGCGGAGCCTCGGGTGAGGGCGATCACGTGCTCGCGTCGCGGCGAGCGCGCGAAGGCCCTCCTGCTCGTCTCGTCGTACGCGCTTCGCGGCTGAGACGCCGCGGCGAGCACGTCGAGCCCGGCGGCTCGCGCCGCGCGGGAGAGGTCTTCGTCGGCGCGCATCGCGTCTCGCCCCGCCGCGCCGTCGCCGAGGACGACGAGCGCGACGGCGCCCGGCCTCAGCACGCGCGCGAGCGCGACGCAGTGCGCGGCGAGGCCGACGGCGAATCGTCGGGCGCCCTCGGCGGGCTCGCGAAACGAGCGCGCCGCGCCGAGCTCACCCTCGCGCATCGCGCGGTCGTCGAGGTCGAGCCACGCGTAGCGGCGCGCGTGGTGGTCGGCGTAGTCGTAGGTGTTCGCGTAGGGCGGCGAGGTGACCACGCCGTCGACGCTCGCGGCGGCGACGGTCTCGAGCGACGTCGCGTCGTCCTCCGCGACGTGCCTCGACGCGTCGCGGGTCGTCGCGGCCTCGAGGGCCGCGAGGCCCCTCTCGAGCTCCTTCGACTTGTACGCGAAGCGGTGCAGCGCGGCGCCGGGCGGCACGTGCTTCTCGACTCGATCGGCCGACGAGTCGGCGCGCTGCAGCGAGAGCTTCACCAGCACCGACGAGAGCAGCATGCGCAGCGCGTCGCCCACCTCGCCGCGCTCCTCGCCGAGGCGCGCCCGCAGCGCGGCGAGCTCCTCGAGGGTGTGCGGCGCGTACCACTCGGCCTCGCCGCGCGGGGCCTCGAAGCGTCGCCCCGCGCGCAGCGCGTCGCGCGCGTCATCGGCGACGATGTACGCGCGCCGCACGAGCTCTCGCCGCGCCGCGGCGTCGGCGCGCCAGGTCTTCACCTCGGCGAGGGCGACCGCGAGCGGCGAGAGGTCTCGCCCCTCGGCGCGGAGGCCCTGCGCCATCGCCTCGACGAGCACGGTGCCCGAGCCGCAGAACGGGTCGAGCAGCGTCGCGCCTGGGCGCAGCTCGAGCGCGCCGACCAGCGCCCGCGCCGTCGCGGGGTGGAGGCGCGCGGGGTACGCGTGAAACGGGTGCGTGAGGGTCGCGTCGTCTTCGCCGCGCAGCACCCGCAGCGCGTCGGCGAGCCGCGCGCCCAGCCTCGCGTCGCCGACGAGCTGCACCTCGCCGCCCACCTGCACGAGCGCGCGTCGCGCGTGCGGGTCGCGCAGCAGCGGCCTGCGCGCGCTGGGCTGTCGTGGGTCTCGCGTCATCGTTCCAACGGCGCGCGACGTAGCACCGCGCGGCCCGGGGTGGAAGGGGTCATCGCTGGCGGCGCGCCTCGCGCCGTGGCATGGTCGGCGCCCCTCATGGGGAGAGACGGCGCGATCGGCGATGGAATTTCTCAGTGACATCAAGCGGCGAATGATGGCCGCGATGAAGGCCGGCGACACGGTGCAGAAGGAGATCCTTCGCGTCGTGGTGGGTGAGATCACGACGAACGAGGCGCGCGGCACGGTGAAGACCGACGACGACTGCCGCGCGATCGTGCGCAAGCTCGTGAAGAGCAACGAGGAGACGCTCGGGCACACCGAAGACGAGGCGCAGCGCGCGGTGCTCGAACGCGAGACCGAGATCCTGCGCGCGCTGCTGCCGCAGTCGCTGAGCGTCGACGCGATCGTCGAGGCGCTCGCGAGCGTGCGCGACGCGCTCCGCGCCGAGGCGAACGACGGCAAGGCCACGGGCCTCGCGATGAAGCACCTGAAGGGCTCGGGCGCGCTGGTCGAGGGCAAGGACGTCTCCGAGGCCGTGCGACGCGTTCGCGCGTAGTGCCTGCGCCTCGGGCGACGTAAGGTCGCCCGCGATGGACCTCGACCGCATCGCCCCCACGCGTCGCCCCGCGGGTCGCGCCGCCCAGCACCAGCGGTGGCTCGACCTGCTCTTTCTCCACTGGCGCGTGCCGGCCTCGGTGCTGCGCCCGCTCGTCCCCTCGTCGCTCGAGCTCGACACCTTCGAGGGAGACGCCTTCGTCGGCCTCGTCCCGTTCACCATGCGCGACGTGCGCCCGACGTGGGCGTTCTCGGTCCCGGGGGTGTCGCACTTTCACGAGACCAACGTGCGCACCTACGTGCACCGCGAGGGGCGCGACCCTGGTGTGTGGTTCTTCTCCCTCGACGCCGCCAACGCCCTCGCGGTGTGGGTGGCGCGCACGTTCTGGCACCTGCCCTACCACCACGCGACGATGTCCCTCGCGCGCGAGGCCGAGGGGATCTCGTATCGCACGTCTCGTCGCGCCGACCCGAGCGCGCGGTGCGAGGTGCGCTACACCCCGCGCGGCTCCCCCGCCGCGGCGGCGCCCGGCACGCTCGAGCACTTCCTCGCGGAGAGGTACATCCTCTACGCCGCGCGGCGCGATGGATCGATGCGACTGGGGCGGGTGCACCACGCGCCGTACCCGCT